>NZ_JAAMFB010000043.1 GCF_013322225.1 Agrobacterium larrymoorei | reverse complement strand
TGCTGGTCTGGTCGATAACGGCGTCATCCTGCTGAAGGACGGCTCGCTGATGGCCGGCTGGTACTTTGCCGGCCCTGACAGCGAAAGCTCGACGGACGCTGAGCGCAACGATGTCTCTCGCCAGATCAATGCGATCCTGTCGCGGCTTGGCTCCGGCTGGATGATTCAGGTCGAGGCCGTCCGGGTGCCGACCGCGGATTACCCGCAACGGCCCGACTGCCATTTTCCTGATCTCGTCACCCGCGCTATCGATGCGGAACGACGGGCACATTTCCAGAAGGAAAGAGGGCATTTCGAGAGCCGGCATGCCTTGATCCTGACCTGGCGGCCGCCGGAGCCACGCCGCTCTGGCCTGACCCGCTATATCTATTCGGACACCGCCAGCCGGTCCGCAACTCACGCCGACAAGGCGCTGGACAGCTTTCTCTCCTCAATCCGGGAGGTTGAGCAGTATCTCGCCAATGTCGTATCCATCCGCCGGATGATGACACGCGAGACGTCGGAGCGCGGTGGCTTTCGTGTTGCCCGATATGACGAGCTCTTCCAGTTCATCCGCTTTTGCGTCACCGGTGAGAACCATCCGGTTCGCCTGCCGGAAATCCCCATGTATCTCGACTGGCTGGTGACGGCGGAACTCCAGCACGGGCTGACGCCGCTCATCGAGAATCGCTTTCTTGGCGTCGTCGCGATCGACGGCCTGCCTGCGGAAAGCTGGCCCGGCATTCTCAACGCGCTCGATCTGATGCCGCTGACCTATCGATGGTCGTCGCGTTTCGTCTTCCTCGATGCGGAGCAAGCGCGGGCGAAGCTCGAGCGTACGCGCAAGAAGTGGCAGCAGAAGGTGAGGCCCTTCTTCGACCAGTTGTTTCAAACCCAGTCCCGCTCGCTTGACCAGGACGCAATGCTGATGGTGGCGGAAACCGAGGACGCGATTGCCGAAGCATCGTCGCAGCTCGTGGCCTATGGCTATTACACGCCGGTCATCGTCCTGTTCGAAGAGGACCAGGCCCGGCTTCAGGAAAAGTGCGAAGCGATCCGTCGCTTAATTCAGGCCGAAGGGTTTGGTGCCCGGATCGAGACATTGAATGCGACCGACGCCTTTCTCGGCAGCCTGCCCGGCGTCTCCTACGCGAATATCCGCGAGCCGCTGATCAATACGCGCAATCTCGCCGACCTCATCCCGCTCAATTCGGTCTGGTCCGGAAGCGCGGTCGCACCGTGCCCCTTTTATCCGCCAGCCTCACCGCCACTGATGCAGGTGGCGTCGGGTTCGACCCCGTTCCGCCTCAACCTGCATGTCGACGATGTCGGTCACACGCTGATCTTCGGTCCGACCGGATCCGGCAAATCCACCTTGTTATCGCTAATCGCCGCGCAGTTCCGGCGTTATGCCGGTGCGCAAATCTTCGCCTTCGACAAGGGCGGCTCGATGCTGCCGCTGACGCTCGGGATCGATGGCGATCATTACCAGATCGGCGGCGATGCCTCCGGAGACGGGGAGGGGAGGGTACTTTCCTTCTGCCCGCTGTCCGAACTGTCTACCGACGGCGACCGCGCCTTTGCATCCGAATGGATCGAGATGCTTGTGGCGCTGCAGGGTGTGACGATCACACCGGATTATCGCAACGCCATCTCTCGACAGGTCGGGTTGATGGCGGAATCACGCGGGCGGTCGCTATCGGACTTCGTGTCGGGCGTGCAGATGCGCGAGATTAAGGATGCTCTGCATCACTACACCGTCGATGGCCCAATGGGCCAGCTTCTCGACGGCGAGGAGGACGGTCTGGCGCTGGGCACCTTCCAGTGCTTCGAGATCGAGGAATTGATGAACATGGGCGAGCGCAATCTCGTTCCCGTTCTCACCTATCTGTTCCGCCGTATCGAAAAACGCCTGACCGGTGCGCCCAGCCTGATCATCCTCGATGAGGCCTGGCTGATGCTGGGCCATCCGGTGTTTCGCGACAAGATCCGGGAATGGCTGAAAGTGCTGCGCAAGGCCAACTGCGCCGTGGTGCTCGCCACACAGTCGATCTCGGATGCCGAGCGCTCCGGCATCATCGATGTCCTGAAAGAGTCGTGCCCAACGAAAATCTGCCTGCCGAACGGGGCGGCCCGCGAGCCCGGCACGCGAGAATTCTACGAGCGCATCGGCTTCAACGAGCGGCAGATCGAGATCGTCGCAACCGCCATTCCGAAGCGGGACTATTATGTCGTCTCGCCCGAAGGCCGCCGCCTGTTCGACATGGCGCTCGGACCGGTAGCGCTCTCCTTCGTCGGAGCATCCGGGAAGGAAGACCTGAAACGGATCCGCTCCCTGCATTCCGAACACGGGGCAAATTGGCCTCTTCATTGGCTCCAGCAAAGGGGGATCGCCCATGCCGATAAGCTCTTCCCGGTTGAATAGGATATTGCGCGTCGCACTCAGTGCGGTCGCTACGTTCTCCTGGACTCTCCCTGTTCCCGTCCATGCCGGTGGCGTGACCGGTCAGGCGACCGAATGGACGCAGCTCGCCAACAACGCCGAACTCATCTCGTTGGTCGGCAAATCGGCGGACCAAGTCAACAACCAAATCACGCAGATCTCACAGCTGGCCGAGCAGATCCAGAACCAACTCAAGATCTACCAGAACATGTTGCAGAACACGGCGCAGCTGCCCAACCATATCTGGGGCCAGGTCGAAAGCGACCTGCAGAACCTGCAAAACGTCGTTACCCAGGGGCAGGGCGTCGCCTTCTCGATGGGCAACATCGATGATGTGCTGAAGCAGCGCTTCCAGAGTTTTTCCGAGATGAAGGGTAACCTGCCGGATGGCGCGAGCTTTTCCTCGACCTACCAGACCTGGTCCGACACCAATCGCGACACGATCGCCGGGACGCTGAAGGCCGCGAACCTGACGGCAGAGCAGTTCTCCAGCGAGGAAAGCACGATGTCGTCTCTGCGCTCCATGTCGAAATCATCGGACGGCCAGATGAAGGCGCTGCAGGTCGGCCACCAGATTGCCGCCCAGCAGGTAGCGCAGATGCAAAAGCTTCGCGGTCTCGTTTCCCAGCAGATGACCATGATGGGCACCTGGTTCCAGTCGGAACAGGCGAGACAAGACCTGGCGCAGGCCCGACGTGAACAGTTCTTCGGTGGTAGCGAGCGGGATATCCGCGGTGGACAAACGATGGAGCCTCGGTGGTGAGCCCGCGTCTGATCATAATCCTCGTGGTGGCAGTAATCCTGGCTGCTGGTGGCACCGTGAGCTGGACGCTGATCCAGCCCCAGCCCACCTCGGTATCCGGTTCAGGTGCAGGCGCAACCGGTCCCTCTTCCAATGCACAAAAGCGCCAACATCGCGAACAGTTCTTTGGCGGTGATACCACCCGCGATATTCGCGGCGGCCAGGAGATGAAGCCACGATGGTAGCGGCGCCTCCTTCCCGCAAGTTTGAACTTGCTTTGATAGTGATCGGCGTTGCGCTGATCGCAACCACCCCCGCCCTCGCGCAACAGGGTCAGGTACTGACCACCCTAGAAAACTCCGTCGTCACCGCTGCCAAGGGCTGGGAAACGACCGTGATGAACGCGGCGCGGTCGCTGTTCTGGATCCTCGCCGGGATTGAGGTCGGGATTGCCGCTGTGTGGCTGGCGATCAATGCAGCCTCGCTCGACAGCTGGTTCGCGGAACTCGTCAAGCGCATCATGTTCATCGGTCTCTTCGCCTTTGTCCTCAACGAAGGGCCAGCGTTCGCCAAGGCCGTGGTCGACAGCCTCTATCAGATCGGCGCCGGCGGCGGTTCAGCCTCACCGGCCAATATCTTTGATGCCGGAATCCGCGTTGCGACGAAAATGTCGGAGCTGGCGAAGTTCGGCATCTTCGAGGACAATGCACTGGCGATCGCCGCCGTCTTCGCCATGGTCGTCGTCGTCGTGTCCTTCTCGCTCGTTGCGGCAATCTTCGTCGCCGTCATGGTGGAGATGTATGTCGGTCTGCTTGCCGGCATGATCATGCTCGGGCTTGGCGGCTCATCCTACACCAAGGATTTTGCCGTCAAATATCTGGTCTATGCCTTCTCGGTCGGCATGAAACTGATGGCGCTGGTGATGATCGCCAAGATCGGCTCCGATATTTTGCTCGGTCTTGCCGAAGCGCCGACGGCGACCTCCGAACAGTTCATCACGACGCTTGCCATTGCGGGTATCTCCGTCGTGGTGTTCGTCATCGCCATGTATGTGCCGCCCATCCTGCAAGGCGCAGTCCAGGGCGCATCGGTGGGCGGCGGCATGGAAGCCATTCGTCACGGTGGGCAAGCTGCCTCTGCCGCACTCGGCGCCGGGTTCCTCACGATCGGCGCGGCCAACCGGGGCTTTGAGGCAGCAAGTGCGGCTAGGGCAGGGGGAGCGTCACTGGCAGGTGCCGCCATGCGCGGGTTGGAAGCCGGCATTGGGGGAGCGGCCGGCGCAGTTGGCTCGGCTGCTAAGGACAAGGCCATCGGCTCGCCCGGCGCCTATGCCGGTTCGATGCTCGGCCTCGCCAACGCCAAGCTCGACCAGCAATCCGGCCGGCCCGGTACACCGCCGCCACCACCGCCGATCAATGACAAGAAATAAGAGGCTGACAGCGCATGGCTGGAACCACTCCACCAGACAACCCCTATATCGCTGCGCGCAACGAATGGAACGAACGCTACGGCTCATACGTAAAAGCGGCCGCCGCCTGGCGCATCGTCGGCATCACCGGCATGACCGTGGCCGTCATCGGTTTCGGCTATGCCCTCTATCAGAGCACGCAGGTGAAGCTGATCCCCTATATCGTCGAGGTCGACAAGCTCGGGACAGCCGTCAATGCCGGCTTTCCGCAACAGATCGAATATGCTGATCCGCGCGTGGTGCGCGCCACGCTCGGCAGTTTCGTCTCGAACTTCCGCTCCGTCACGCCCGACGCCGTCGTCCAGAAACAATATATCGACCGGACCTACGGGCTGCTGCGGACATCCGATCCGGCTACCGAAAAAGTCAATGCCTGGTTCCGCTCGAACTCGCCGTTCGAAAAGGCGAAGACCGCGACCGTGGCCATCGAGGTCAACAATATCGTCGCGCTATCGAACCAGAGTTATCAGGTTGACTGGACCGAATTCGAGCGCGATCGGCGAGGCAAGGAAACGGCGACACGCCGCTTCCGCGGCATCGCCACTGTGACGCTGACGCCGCCCCAGGATGAGGGCGTCATCCGTCTCAATCCAATCGGTCTCTATCTCCGCGACTTCGACTGGACAGCACAGCTTTGAAAGGCATGGCCCGAGCATGAATATCAGACACAGAAGACAACGGGCTGCCCTGGCCATCGGCCTCCTGGTTTTGGCGATCGCCCCCTTTACCGTCCTCGGCCCGCTGACTGCGCTTGCCGCAGATGGTGTCACCGCCAACGAGGCGAAAGGCATTGGGCTGTCGACCCAATGGCGCGGGTCGAAAGGCCTGGTCACCAAAGGCGCCGATGGCAAGGTGATCTTTCTTTACGGCGAGATCCAGCCATCGGTCGTCTGCTCACCGTTGCAGGTCTGCGATATCGAACTTCAGGGCGGCGAGGTGGTGCGCGATGTGCTGGTCGGCGATACGGTGCGCTGGAAGGTCGAGACGGCGACCTCGGGTGCTGCCGGTGGTCAGGCGATCCATCTGATCGTCAAACCCTCAGAGCCCGGTCTTGTCACCTCAATGGTGGTGACCACATCCCGGCGGACATATCATATCCAGCTCAAGTCGCATCCAACGCAATATATGGCCCGCGTCGGCTTCGAATATCCCGAGGATGTTTCCTCGAAACTTGCCGACGTCAACGCGCGGCTTGAAGCAAGTACGATCCCCGGCGCCGGGGTACCAGCGGAGCACTTAAGCTTTTCCTATTCCATATCGGGCAGTGTCGGCTGGCGGCCGACACGGGTCTATTCGGACGGATTGAAAACCTACATCCAGTTCCCGCGGTCGATCTCGGGTCAGGACGCGCCGGTTCTCTTTGTCGTTTCCGGCGGCCAGAACCGTATCGTCAACTACCGCATGAAAAACAATGTGATGGTGGTGGATTACAATATCGACCGCGCCGTGCTCGTCTCGGGCGTCGGCTGGAAACAACAAAAGGTGACGATCAGCAGGGGAGGGCGGTGATGAAGATTCTTGCCTTCATTCGACGCCCCCTGAACCGTATACCCGGCCTTGCTGCCGCCTGCATCCTCGCCATCCTCCTTTCCGGGTGCCAATCGATCGACACAGAAGGTCTTGTCACCAGCAACGCGCCGCCCGAAATCTTGAGCCCGGCGGCGAGCGCCATTGCAGGCGACATGGTCAGCCGCCTTGCCGAACAGATCGGGCCGGGCAAGGCAACCGTTGCCCTGAAGGCGGATACCTCACCCTTCGGGCAGGCACTGGAGGCGGCCCTGAAGGGATGGGGCTATGCCGTCGTCACCGACCAGAAGACGGATAGCGGAACGACCGTCGTCCCACTTGCCTATGTGATCATGCCATTCGAGGGCCAAGTGCTGGCGCGCCTTTCGACCAACAGCGTCGAACTCGGCCGCGCTTACACGGTGACGTCGACCGGAGCGACGCCGATGAGCGCGCTTTCGCTGCTGCGGCGCGGGTGAGGGAGAAGATCATGGTGCAATCCCTCAAACTCGGCGGCGCGCAGAACAGTCAGGCGGCATCGGGCATCCGCCGGATCAATCGCCTGCCGATCGTCGTCGTCATCGTGCTGGCACTCGCCTTCCTCGGCATCATCTTTTATGGGCTCGCGTCGCGCGGGCTTTATTTTGGGAAGGATGCCGGCCCGGACACCAGTTCCGGCGATCCCGCCTCGACCTTTGCCGATCAGATCAAGCGCGGCGTCACCGACGGTATTATCGGCGAACCGCAGCAGCAGACGACGTTTCAGCCGACACCTGTCGAGACGAAGCAGGTGGACGAAAACGTCAGCAATCCGCTCACCCCGACGCCGGAGCAGCGGCAGGAACAGCGTCGCGGACAGGAACTGGAGCCGGAGGCGGTTTGGCGGGCGCGTCTCGAGCGCGAGCAACAGGAGCAATATCTCAGGGAGAGACAGCGCCAGCGCATGGCAAGGCTCCAGGCGAACGATGCTGCCTATGACGCGCCGCTCACCATCGATCGCGGCAAGCTGGAGGCACGTACGGCAACAGACGATACTTCGGCCGCCAATACATCGACTGCGATCTCGACGACGGCAGGCGCTTCCGATCTCTATGCCGCCGCCTTGCGTGCCGGCCTCGGCGGCCAGAACATTGATCCCAATGGGCAGAAGAGCAAGGAGGATTTCTTCAACACGGACCTCAAGGACCTCGGCTATCTGCCGAACCGTGTTGTCCCGCAGCAGTCACTCTATGAGCTCAAACGGGGCTCGGTTATCCCGGCGACCTTGATTACTGGTATTAATTCCGACCTGCCCGGCCGCATCACTGCTCAGGTCAGCCAGAACGTCTATGACAGCGCGACCGGACATCGCCTGCTGATCCCGCAGGGCACGAAGCTATTCGGCCGCTACGACAGCAAGGTCTCGTTTGGCCAGAGCCGCATTCTCGTCGTTTGGTCCGATATTATCTTCCCTGATGGATCGACACTGCAGATCGGCGGCATGGCAGGGACCGATGCTGAAGGCTATGGCGGCTTCAAGGACAAGGTGAACAATCACTATCTGAAAACCTTCGGCTCGGCGGTGATGATTGCGCTGATCGGGACCGGGATCGACATGTCCGTGCCACAGAGTTCGACGCTCGCAACGCAAGACACGGCGTCAGATGCAGCGAGGCGGAATTTCGCGGAGACCTTCGGGCGGGTTGCTGATCGGACCATACAGAAAAACATGGATGTGCAGCCGACACTGGAAATCCGGCCTGGCTACAAATTCAATGTCCTTGTCGATCAGGATATCGTGTTTCCAGGAGCATATCGGTAGTTGGTGTGGGCATCGTCTTCGGGGTCTAGATCGCCGTCAAGCCTCGCCTGACAACCAGACGGTGATCCCGCGTGCGATCATGTTGCAGTCAACAAAGATTCTTGACACCTTCACCCGAATCTGAGACCGCTCTCAGAACAATTCAAATCTTCACTTGGGCAGCATCCCGCGCCCTTTCCAGTTAAGGATAACCTCCTCATGAAGCCAGTGTTGCTTGCCGGCGAATCATTCCACACAACCTTTCTTTCATCGAAAGGGCTGGAAGTGCGAGCCTCCGCCCGCTATTCGAACGGCGCGGTGAGGTTTGTCGAAGCCCTCACGAACAACGGAATAACGGTTGTTCAAATCGGAGGAGAACGCTGCGAAGCGGAGTTCCCGAAAACTTTCTCTGAGCTCGAAAAATATGCCGCCGTTATAATTTCCGATGTTGGGGCGCTTTCGCTGCTATACACTCCCGAAACACGCATCGGCAAAAGATCGGTCAATCGCCTGGAACTGCTCCGCGAGTGGGCTGCGCGTGGTGGCGGCCTAATGATGGCTGGAGGATACACCTCCTATCAAGGCATCGACGGCTCGGCTATGTTTCACGGTACCCCGATTGAAGAGGCTCTTCCCGTTACGCTCCACGCCGGCCCTGACGGACTGGAGGCGCCAGAAGGTCTCGACCCGATTATTGAGAAAGGCGAACACCCGATTCTTTCCGGGGTACCAGCAAGCATTCCCTATGTTCTCGGGCTCAACCGCGTTCAGCTTCGGTCGGATGATGGCTCGATAAATTTGGTCCATTGCGAAAGCCGTGGGCAGAAACTTCCGCTGCTGTCGGTCCGCCAATATGAATCAGGAAGAACACTGGCTTGGACGACCGACATTGCACCGCATTGGCTTTCCGATGAATTCATGCGTTGGGACGGTTACGACGCGCTGATGGTCAACATGGTTCGTTGGCTCGCGCAGGAGATTTAGACTGGGCGGCAAAAATGATGGGCAGGCAGTAACAGGTTTCTCTGCCGACTACGCCAGTGGGGCTCATGAATGCTGCATGAGGCGGCGGGGCTATTCTGTTTGAGAATAGAGCTGCCTGGTTCAGCCGGGATCCTGTTCCAGCACTTCCTTTAACATTCCAACGAAGGTTTGCGCTGCCAGCGAGAGAGGCCGGCGCTTGGGGATAATCATGCCGACTGAGACTGGAATGCGCGGCTCGAACTGACGCACCACGATATGGTCCAGCTCGTTGGCATCCCACACAGAGAAATGATCAACGAGGGCCACGCCCCGGCCACGCTCCACAAGGCGGCGAATGAGCTGGCTCTGGTTCGAGATCAGGGTATTTGATGGCTTGACGCCCTCGTCGGACAGAGAGCGGAAGATCGCTGCGCCGAACGGTACCGACCGTGGGTACGTCACAAATGGCTGGTCGGCAATGTCGCTCGACAGAACGATCCGGTGTTTCGCAAGCGGATGGTCCGGCGGCATGATGCAGACCATGGATGAGGTTTTAAGCGTCTGAGTCATCAAGTCGGATTCGTGCTCGGGATGGTGTACCAGACCGAAATCGTAATTCCCGCGACTGACATAGGTGTGGATCTTGTCGGAATCGAGCAGGTCCACCTGTACCTGAATTCCAGGATAGAGATCGTTGAAACGCTCGATCGCCATGGGGATGAGGGCGGTGCTGAAAGCCGACAAAATACCTATGTTGACATAGCCCTGCGTCATCGCCGTCAGATCAAGCGACAGGTTTTCGAACACGGTCAGCTCGTCCATGAGACGTGCTGCGTGTGAAAAAAGCAGTTCCGCCTCGGGAGTGGGTCGAAGCCGTCCAGCGCTCCGCTCGAAAAGTCGTACACCCGCGAAATCCTCAAGCTGTTTCAGCGACTTGCTGGCGTTGGGCTGGGTGGTATGAAGTACGAGCGCCGCCTCCGTCACCGAGCCGGTTTTCATGAAGGCGGCAAGAGTGTCGAGATGTCTGAGTTTGATCCGTCTCATATCGCTCTCCTCGCATATTCCATTTTGGAATGGAAAGCTTGAATAATTGAATTTTACTAGATGCGATAGGTGTTTTTAGATCGTGGTCATGAGAGGCAAGGCAGCGGCATGAAGCCAAGGCCACAGCGCAAAGACCAGAGCATCATGGGCAATATCAGGGTCGGCATTGATGTCGGCGGAACCTTCACAGACTTTACGGTCCTCGACGACGAAACGGGCGGCATGCGTCACTTCAAAGTGTCCTCGACACCGCATGATCCGTCGGAAGCGATCGAGATCGGCATTACCGGTTTCGGCAAACGTGGGCTTCAATCGTCCGACGTGGTGCATTTCGGTCATGGCACCACGGTCGCGACAAACATGGTTATCGAGCGTCGCGGCGGCAAAACCGGCCTGTTGACAACCGAAGGTTTTCGCGACGTGCTTGAGATCGGCCGCCAGACCCGCCCGGACCTTTTCGACATGAGCGTTCGCAAGCCCGATCCGCTGGTCGTGCGCCCGCTGCGTCTTGAAGTCGCCGAACGTCTCGGTCCTGCCGGCGAGGTCATCGTGCCCCTTGACGATGCCGGTGTTGAAGCGGCCGCCAAACGGTTCAAGGAAGAGGGCGTAGAGGCGGTCGCGATCGGCTTCCTCCACTCTTACCGCAACCCAGCTCACGAACAACGCGCCGCCGAGATCATTCGCCAGCACCTTCCGGATGTCTTCATCTCTCTTTCAAGCGATGTTCTGCCGGAGTTCCGGGAGTATGAGCGCATCTCCACCACGGTCATGAACGCTTATCTCATGCCGCGCATGGACGGCTATCTCGAACGGTTCATGGCCCGGTCGCGCAAGGCGGGCGTGAAAGCCAAGCCTTATACCATCCATTCCAACGGTGGCCTGATGTCCACCGAGACTGCCCGCAATTATCCGGTCCGTACCTGCCTTTCCGGTCCGGCCGCGGGCGTCGTCGGTGCATCGCTGGTGGGCAAGGCAGCCTCATTCCCCAACATCATCACCTATGACGTCGGCGGCACCTCGACCGACGTCGCGCTGATCGCCAATGGCAAGCCGGCCTATTCCACCGACCGCGATGTTGCTGGTTACTCTATCCGCTGCCCGATGGTCGACGTGCATGTGATCGGCGCTGGCGGCGGCTCGATCGCCTGGCTCGATGATGCCGGCGGCCTGAAAGTCGGCCCGCAGAGCGCGGCTGCCGTGCCGGGACCTGCCGCATATGGTAAGGGGGGCACGGACGCGACGATCTCGGATGCCAATATCGTCCTGCAGCGGCTCAACCCAGTCGCACTTCTCGACGGTGCCATGCCGGTCGATCGCGAGGCGGCTCTCAGGGCCATCGGTGCAGTCGCAACGCAGATCGGGCGGTCGGTCGAGGACACGGCCTGGGGCATCATCCGCATCGCGGTCGCCAATATGGCCCGCGCGATCCGCGCGGTTTCGATGGATAAGGGGCATGACCTCAAATCCTTCGCGCTGATGGCATTCGGCGGTGCTGGCCCGCTCCATTCCTCACTCGTGGCCGCGGAAACTGGCCTGAAAACCGTCATCATCCCGGAATCTCCCGGCACGATGT
Organism: Agrobacterium larrymoorei; assembly: GCF_013322225.1. GTDB lineage: Bacteria > Pseudomonadota > Alphaproteobacteria > Rhizobiales > Rhizobiaceae > Agrobacterium > Agrobacterium larrymoorei_A. Next base: position 196,877 of record NZ_JAAMFB010000043.1, on the reverse strand, counting down.
GCGCCCGCGGCGTGCTTCTGTCGGATGTAACGCGCGACTTCGTCTCGACGCAGATCAAGTGGGCACAGGGCGAGGCTTGGCTCGATATCGCATCGGCTCTCCAGGGCCTGGAGCTGCAGGCGAAAGAATGGCTGGAAGCAGAAACCATCCCTGACGAGAAGCGTGCGCTCCAGCATATTGCCGAAGCCCGTTATGCTGGACAGAACCACGAAATCCGCGTCGAGGGCATTCTGTCCACTGCGGAAGATTTCACCACTCGTTTCGCCGAAGCCCATCGTGTCGTTTATGGGTACGCGCTGGAAAACCATCCGGTAGAGATCGTCAACCTGCGCGTCCAGGCGATTGGCCATGCCGGCCGGCCGCTCCAGACAGTCGACGGCGCCGCAGGCTCCATGAAGGACGCCATCGTCGGTGAGCGCGAGGTCTATATCGATCCGCAGGCGGGATGGCAGACTGTGCCGGTCTATAAACGTCCGGCCATGCCGCAGGGCGAGACTTTCACAGGTCCGGCGATCGTCGAGGAACTCACCTCCACGACCTACATCCTCCCAGGCCAGTCCGGCGTCGTCGATGCCTATGGCAACATCATTCTTAGCTTTGTGAAGGACCGTGCGTGATGCAGCAGCACGTCAAACCACCGCGCGAATTCGACACCATCGAAATGGAGGTCTACTCCAATCGGTTCATGTCGATTACGGATGAAATGGGCTTGAGCCTCGTGCGCTCATCCTTCTCGACCAATATCAAGGAGCGCAAGGACTGCTCCGTCGGCCTCTTCGACGGCCGTGGCCGCCTCATCGTCCAGGCCTCGCATATCCCGGTGCATCTGGGCTCCCTGCAGGGAGGCGTCGCGGCGGTTCTCGAAAACTACAGGCTCGAGGATATCAAGCCGGGTGACGCATTCATCTGCAACGACCCCTATCTTGCCGGTGGTTCGCACACGCCGGATATCTCGATCCTGACACCCGTCTTCTACCAAGGCCGGCTCTGCTTCTTCGCCGCCAATCTCGGCCACCATTCGGATGTCGGCGGCGGTGTTCCGGGCTCCTGCGATCCGAGCCAGACGAGCATCTTCGCTGAGGGCATCCGTATTCCGGTGCTGAAAATCGCTCGTGAGGGCGTGTTGGACGAGCAGATCGTCAGGTTGATCAGCACCAACAGCCGCGACCCGCTGGAGCGCATTCTGGACCTGAAGGTACAGATCGCCACCAACGAGATCGGCGAGCGCAAGTTAGTAGCGCTCGCCGATCAGTTCGGCATTGCCACGATCGAGAAAGCGATCGACGATCTGATCGCTTATTCGGAAAGCCGCCTGCGCAAGCGAATCCAGGAAATGCCGGATGGGATCTATACCGGTGAGGCGTTCATCGACGGCGACGGGGTCGGTTTCGATCCCTGCCGCATCCAGGTTGCCATCAAGGTGGAAGGCGACGGCATCACCTTCGATTTCACCGACACGGACGTTCAGGCGCGGGGCGCGGTCAACATCCCGAAGACCGCCCTCGACGCCACCTGCTACTACACGATCAAGGCGTTGCTCGATCCGTCTCTGCCGCCGAACGAAGGCATGGCCCTTCCGGTCTCGATCATCGCGGAAGAGGGCACTCTGGTTCGCCCGAAATTCCCGGCCGCGGTCGGCATCCGCTCGACGAGCTGCCAGCGTGTCGTGCGCGCCATCTTCCAGGCATTCGCCGATGTCCTGCCGAAGGAAAAGGTCTTTGCCTCTTCCGCCGACATGAACGCGACGATGATCTTTTTTGGTCCGCACAAGACACGCGAAGGCAACTTCGTATATCTCGAAACTGTCGGCGGTGGTGCCGGTGCCAGCCTCGAGCACGACGGCATGAACGGCATTCAGGTCCACATTACAAACACTTCCAACCTGCCTGCCGAAGCGCTCGAAATCGAATATCCACTGATGGTCCGTCGCTACGCGCTTGCCACCGGCTCCGGCGGCGAAGGTCAGCAAACCGGCGGCATGGGCATCGTCCGGGAAGTGGTCGCCATGACCGACGGCGTGCGGGCAAACGCGTCCTGCGAAGGTCTTCGCACCCCCGCGGACGGCGTGTTCGGCGGCGGCCAGGGAGAGGTCGCTCGGCTGAAGTTCGCGACGGCCGATGGCGCCGTCAAGGAATACGACATCTCGATCACCAACATCCTCATGAACCGCGGGGACAGCCTGTTCCTGCAGACACCGGGCGGCGGCGGCTTCGGCAGCGCGTCCTGAATTCACACGGAGAATGAACATTATGGCTCTCGAAAACCTGACGCCGAGCGACGAACAGATCAAGTCCGCTCCCAACCCGAATTACTTGGAAGGGGACTATCTGAAGGGCGTCCTTGAAATGGCGTTCCGGGATGGCAATCCGGTCGCGGAAAAGCTGGTGAAGGACGTTTTTTCCGCGCGCCAGATCGAATCCGTTTATCTTGTAGGCTCAGGCGGTTCGAACTCCTACATCGAACCGGTCAAATACATCCTCGACAAGTATTGCGACCTGCGCATCGAGCGCATCAACTCCACCGAGCTCGAAACGCGCCGTCCCAAGCCTGTCAATGAGACGGCGGTGGTGCTGATCACCTCGCATAACGGCGAAACCGAAGACGCGCTGGTTGCCGCACGCTGGGCGAAGACGACAGGCGCAGTCACGGTCGCGCTGACTTCGGGAACCGAAAGCGGATTGGCCAAGATTTGCGATTATCTGCTGCCCTACAGCAAGGAACTGCCGGGCATGCCGAAGACGCTGGTGGCATATCTCTTCGCCGCGCATCTACTTCAGCATCTCGGCAATCCGGTCGGCGCGCAGCTCGTCCGCGATCTCGAAGCGATGCCTGCCAGGCTGCACGAAATCAAGGATGCCGAGCGCGAGCGCGGCATGGAACTCGCCCGCCGTTACAAGGACGAGAACATCTACTACGTGCTATCCAGCGGCATTCTTTCGGCGCTCAATTACCAGTATTCGATCTGTATCTTTAACGAGATGCTGTGGCTCGATGCTTCCGACATCCATTCGGGCGAATTCCGTCATGGCCCCTACGAGGTGGCGGATGCCGACATGGCCTACGTCTTCCTGATGGACAATGGCGAGAACCGCAAGATCGACCAGCGAGCGTTGAAATTCACTCGCCGCGTGACCGACAAGATCATCACGTTCGATGCCGGCCGCTACGAAGACGTTTCGCCGCTCCTCTCGCCTTTCGTGATCGGCGTCACCTGGTACTGGTTTGCCCACACGCTTTCGGTGCTGCGCGAGCATCCGCTCAGCGTTCGTCGCTACATGTGGAAAGTCGATTACTGATGACGAAGATGTCCGTCCATGTCGTGCTCGATCCCGATGCGAGAATCCGCATCAGTAAAGCAATGCATCGGCGGACGTCTCATCCAAATCAAACCGCATGACAGAAAAGGCGGTCGGGGAAAGATGAAAGAAGAGAAAAAATATTCAAGCCTCAAGGTCCTCGGGCTCGGCGCCGAAGCGGCTTTTCTTGGAACGTTCGGCACGGACGCCGCCGGAAGGCATGTTCGCGCCACACTTCAAGGCCTTGCGATACAGACGTCATTCTGCCGGATTGTCGAACGTGAGAACGGGCATGCGGACGTCCACGTCGTTGACGGAAATCGTGAATTCATTTTCTCAAACAAGGGCGGTGTCGCGCGTGAAAACCCTTTCACGCCGTGTGATACTGACCTCAACTATGTGTCCCATTTCGACCTCGTGCATACGAGCTGTTACAGCTACCTGAATGCACATCTCGGAGCATTGAATGGCGCCAGCGCTCTGCTCTCGTATGACTTTTCCTATCGCTGGCAGGTGGATGAGCTGATCGGCACCTTGACGCCGCATCTCGATTTTGCAGCAATCTCTGCCGGCGATGTAGGCCGCGAACGCGGAATTGCAGCTCTTCGCGAAGCCGTTTCCAACGGATGCAGCCTAGCCTTGGCTACCTTCGGGCCGGACGGCGCCACGGCCTACAATGGCGAGGCATTCGTTTCGGTTCTGCCAAAGCCTGCCGCTATCGTTGATACACTTGGCGCTGGCGACGCCTTCATCACGGCAACACTTCTTTCTTTACTCGCGTCCGGCTGGACGCGAGGCGTCCGACCTTCTGCGGATGCCATCTCGATTGCGATGAACAAAGGCAGCCAGTTTGCAGCCGAGATCTGCGGGATCGAGGGAGCATTCGGTCATGCCGCTCCCATCGCAACCAACGAACACGTGTGAGAGGAGGTCGGATGCTCGAAGTCAAGAACCTCTCAATCGCTTTCAAGACCGGTACGGGGCTGAGGTCGGCCGTACGCAATATGGATTTCACCATCCGACCGGGCGAAATCCTCGGCCTGGTGGGCGAGAGCGGCAGCGGAAAGACCATCACATCGCTCGCAGTCATGGGCCTTCTGCCACCGAACGCGGCGGTCACCGGTGGCGAGGTTCTGGTCGACGGCGTCGATATCCTGAAACTGTCGTCGGCAGAGCTGCGCAGGCTGCGTGGCAGCCATATTGCTATGATCTTCCAGGATCCAATAGCGTCGCTCGATCCGATCTTCACCTGCGGCGACCAAATCGTTGAGGCGATTCTTTTGCATGAGCCGATCGGTCGCGGGAATGCGCGCCGCAAGGCCCGCGAACTTCTGGAAAAAGTGCTGATCCCCGATCCCGATCGCGCCATGCGCTCCTATCCTCACGAGCTGTCCGGCGGTCAGTGCCAGCGCATCATGATCGCGATGGCTGTCGCTTGCCGGCCACACATCATTATCGCCGACGAGCCGACAACAGCGCTCGACGTAACGGTCCAAAAGCAGGTGCTCGAACTACTTCGCGAATTGAATGCAGATGTAGGCGCTGCCATCCTGTTGATCACGCATGATCTCGGTGTCATCTACGAAGTGGCTGACCGTGTCGTCGTCATGTATGCAGGCGACAAGATGGAGGAGGCGACGACCGCCGATCTCTTCTCCAGGCCTCAAAGCGACTATTCCCGGGCGCTGATCGATTCTATGCCGTCGCTTGGTGGCGATGCCGAACGGCTGCCAGTGATCGAGCGCGACTCAACGGGCAAGGCGCGCAGTGTCCGGCCGGAACCGCGTCGCCGTCCTGCATCTTCTGGACCAATCCCGATCGAGGCTGACCGCCCCCTTCTTGAAATCCGTGATCTCTGCAAGTCCTATTGGCTGAAACCTTCGCCTCTTGCCATGCCCGTCGAGATGCGTGCCGTCGATCGAGTGAGCCTATCGGTCGCGCCGCGAACGACGCTTGGCCTCGTCGGGGAATCCGGCTGCGGAAAGAGCACACTCTCCCGCGCCGTTATCCGGCTCTTTAAGCCTGATTCCGGGAAGATCCTGTTCAAGGGAAAAGACATAGCAGGGCTTTCTGACAGGGACATGCTGCCGTTCCGGCGCGAGATCGCCATGGTATTCCAGAACCCGTACGGTTCGCTTAACCCGCGCCAGACGGTCGCCCAATTGGTGGAGGCGCCAATGGTGATATTCGCCAACGGTGATGCGTCGGAGCGTCAAGCGCGAGTTCGGACGTTGCTCGAAGCCGTTGGCTTGCCTGCAACCGCTGCTCAAAAGTACCCCCATGAATTCTCTGGCGGCCAGCGGCAGAGAATTGCCATCGCGCGTGCGCTTGCTCTCAACCCATCGCTCGTAATCTGCGACGAAGCTGTCTCCGCGCTCGACGTATCCGTCCAGGCCCAGGTGCTCAATCTCCTCAAAGATCTGCAGGCAGAATTCGACCTGACCTATCTCTTCATCTCCCACGATCTTTCTGTCGTGAAATATGTCAGCGATACAGTCGCGGTGATGCGGAAAGGCAGGATCGTCGAATCCGGCGAGACGTCCGCAGTCTTCAGTGATCCCCAGGATGCCTACACCCGCATGTTGCTCGAGGCCGTACCAACTGTCGGTTCGACACTCGGTGGAAAGGAGGGCGCATGAGTGCCTCGGTCGGAGCTCTGCTCCTGGTCGCACGAAAGTTGCTGACGGCTTTCATTCAGCTTCTTGTCGTCGCCACCCTCATTTTCTCCGTCATGTACATCATGCCCGGCGACCCTGTGCTCCTGCTGCTCGGCGCTGATAGCAACCCGTCGCCAGAGGCGATCGCCTCGATGCGAGCTCAGCTTGGCCTCGACCAGCCGGTCATATCGCAGTATTTCGTTTGGCTGCGGAATGCGCTGCATCTCGATTTCGGCAAATCGCTGACAAATGGATATCCGGTCGCCAACTATGTGATGCAGAATCTGCCGCGCACGCTGGAACTCGCCTTCGCGGCGATCATCATTGCAGCGCTAATCGGCGTTCCAATTGGCATTGCAGCAGCCCTGAAGCGCGGAAGCACGCGCGACACGGTGCTGACTTCGATCGCAACGATCGGCATTTCGGTGCCCGTTTACATCGTTGGCACGCTTCTGGTGTTGTTCTTCAGCGTCAAGCTCGGCTGGCTTCCGGCTAGCGGTTACACGGATATCTCGCGAAACGTACTTGAACATTTTCGTAAGTTGGCCTTGCCGGCCTTCGCCCTGGGCTTTGGCCTCGCCGCGTCGATTGCCCGTATGACGCGTTCTTCGGTGCTGGAAATTCTCGGCCGCGACTTCGTGCGAGCGTTGCGCGCCAAGGGCATGCCGGAGCGGCGGATCATCTGGCAGCACGTTTTGCGAAATGCAGCGATTCCGATCGTCACGATCATCGGCCTGCAGCTCGGCAACCTGATGGGCGGAACGGTTCTTGTCGAGGCCATGTTCAATTGGCCGGGGCTGAGCACGCTTCTTGTTGGAGCGGTGTCGGCCCGCAACTATCCGCTTGTTCAGGGTTCGATGCTCGCCATCGCCGCTGCCTTCATACTGATCAACCTGATCGTGGAACTGCTCTACAGTTTGCTCGATCCCCGCATACGGAGGAAAAGCTCTTGATCCCCGAGGTAATTCTCCGCGCCACCCGCAGCGAGCCGGCCTTCCTTGCCAGTATTCTGCTTCTCGTTGTTGTCATGTTCATTGGCATCTTCGGCAACTGGCTTGCGCCGCAAGACCCGTTCCTTCTCAATCCAGAGAGCGTCAATCAAGGCAGTTCGGTGGCTCATTGGTTGGGCACCGACGAATTTGGCCGCGATCTCTTGAGCCGCCTTCTCATCGGTGTCCAACCGACGCTGATGGTCGCGCTTGGCGCTACGTTGATCGCCGGATTTTTTGGGACCTTCATCGGCATCGCTGGCGCTTATGGCCGGCCCCTGACCGCCTTTCTGATCATGCGCGGCGTCGATATCATGCTGAGCTTTCCGCCGATCCTGCTCGCGCTGCTTGCGGTCGGTTTCTGGAAAAGCGGCGTCCTGAGCCTCGCCGTGGTGATCGGTGTCCTCTACATTCCACATTTCGCCCGCGTTGCACATGCCGCAACCCTCCAGGTCTCACGGATGGCGTTCATGGAGGCGGAGCACGCGATGGGCGCCTCCACCCGGCGGGTAGTCTTGACCGCGATCTTGCCAAACATCCTGTCTCCGTTGGTCGTGCAGGCAACTTTGACCGTAGCAGCCGCCATCCTGTTGGAATCCGGCCTAAGCTTCCTCGGCCTTGGCATCGTGCCTCCTGAGCCCTCCTGGGGCCAGATGATTGGGACGGCGCGCGGTTACCTTAGCCAGAACCCGATGTACGTCATCTGGCCTTCCCTTCTTCTCGCAATGACGGTTCTCGCCATCAATGTGGTCGGCGACCGGCTGCGCGACATTCTCGATCCACGACTCAGGGAGGAGTAACGGACATGGAAATCTCGCATCAACCAAGACAAGTAAAAAAGGGGTACAGCATGAAAGGGAAGATATTCGGGGTCGCTTTGGCCCTTGCATCGGGCGTCTTCGCTCAACAGGCGTTTGCCGCAGATGGCGGTTCGCTGTATTTCGGCCTATCCGGCGAACCGTCGACGCTTGAAAGCACGATCAATGCCGGCGCGCCGGCGCGCACGATAAGGCTAGCAATCCATCGCGGCCTCTTCAACTATGGTCCGGATGGAAAGCTCTCGTCCGAACTGGCGGAAAGCTATGACGTCTCCCCGGATGCGCTGACCTATACGTTCAAGCTCCGAGACGCAAAGTTTCACGACGGTTCTCCGGTCACGTCAGCGGATGTCAAGGCGTCCATCGAGCGCGTGACTGCCAAGGACAGCAAGGCGACCTATAGAAATGAGCTCGGCGTCATCCAGTCGATTGAGACGCCGGATCCCAAGACAGTTAAGCTTGTGCTCTCGAAGCCCTTTGTGCCGCTGGTCCATTACCTGGCTCTTCCGGAATCTGCGATTATTCCGGCCGCCTGGATCAAGGCGCATGGCAGCGATCCGAATGCCGCGCCAATTGGCGCCGGTCCTTTCAAGTTCGTCAACTGGGAACGCGGTCGTGAACTGACCGTTGAGAAGTTCGACAGTTATTACAAGAAGGGCAAGCCGCATCTCGATGACGTCCACTACGTCTTCTACGGTGACGAGAATACACGTGTGAACGCGCTGAAATCCGGCGACGTCGACATCATCGACTATGTTCCGTGGAAGGATGCCGCATCGATCGAGGGAAGCTCCGACTTGAAGCTGGCGAGCACCACCGGCCCGTTTATGATGCTTCAGTTCAATACCAAGTTCGAGCCGTTCTCCAAGCCGGAAGTGCGCCAAGCAATTTCCTATGCAATCGACCGTGCCACGGTGATCAACACCGCCTTCAACGGTCGCGGCACACCACTCTATGGCATCGCAATTCCGGAAGGCTACATGGGCTATTCCAAGGATAAGGCAAACTTCTTCAAATACGACCCCGCCAAGGCGAAAGAGATGTTGGCAAAGGCGGGCTATCCGAACGGTTTCGAAGCTAGGCTGCTTTCCACATCGCAGTACGGCTTCCACAACAACACGGCGATTGCGGTTCAGGCCGAACTCGCAAAGATCGGGATCAAGACCAAGCTTGACCTGCCGGACTGGTCCGGCCGCATCGCCAAGAACAACGCGGGGGACTACGATTTCCTTGTCGCCGGCACTGCAGGCGATATCGCCGATCCAGATTGGCTAAGTAACTTCTTCTACGGTGGCCAACAACTTGTGCGGCTCAATAATTCGGCCTATTTCGACGACGAGGTTATCAACAATCTGCTCGATAAAGGCCGCGTTACACTTGACCCCGTCGAGCGTGAGAAAATCTACAGCCAGTTCGTCGATCGTGCGCTCGAACAGTCGCCGTTCGTTTACCTGATGTGGCGTGACCAGAGTTTTGGTCTCAACAAGAAGGTTAAGGGCTTCACCAACATTCCTGGCTTCCTGACATTCCAATCAGGGTTCACCGTCGAGAACGTCGAAGTCGAATAAAATTGATGCCAAATGGAGCGACCGCCCCCCTGTCCTTGGAGCGCGGTCACTCCATCATTTTGTCGATTATTGCAAATCGCGCAAGCATCGATCGTCCCAATCAGACATATGGCGGTGCTGCAACGGACTTCCGGATTATCAGATGGGTTGAGAGAACGCGGCAGCGTGGTGACTCGCTCGGGTCGGTAATTCGTTGCAGAAGAACCTGGGCACTCTCAAAGCCCAATTCGTAGACCGGTTGAGACACGACCGTGATTGGCGGACTGGTAACACTCGTCCAGTCGGCATCGTGAAACGCGATGAGTGAAACGTCGTCAGGAATGTTCATCCCAAGCTGATGCAACGTCTTGAAGACCTGCAACGCCACCAGATTGTCGGAAGCTATGATAGCGGTTGGCCGTTGTTTACCTTGGAGGAGGTCGGCTATGATAGCTTCGCCCTTCCCACGGCGGCCCACACTCAGGCGAATGTACTGCTCAGGACTTTCAATGCCCGCCGCACGGCTTGCCTCGAGGACGCCCTCAATTCGCTCCATGACGGTGCTGAGATGGATTTGATGCAGTCCGCGATAGACAGGATCGTCTGAAACTGTAGCTGAGATATAGGCAATCCTGCGGTGCCCTGCATCAATGAGAGTACGAGTAGCGGTCAAAGCAGCCTGGCGATCGTCAGCGACGACGGCATCTACACTGAGACCCTGAACGGTCCTGTCGAGAAGCACAAGCGGCCTGCCGGACTGTTGTACTTCATGCAAATGTTCAACATCCTTGAAGGACGACGGCGCCACGATCAGACCGTCTACCCGCTTGCCGAGCAACACACGCACCGCAGCCTTTTCCCGCGTCAGATCCTCTCCCGAATTGGAAAGGACCACATCGAACCCCGCGCTGGCGGCCGCGTCGCTAATGCCGCGCACGGCCAGACCGAAATACGGGTTCTCAATGTCTCCGACGATGACGCCGATCGTGTTCGATTTACCCGTCGTCATACTGCGCGCAAGTTCATTCGGCTGGTAACCGAGCTTCTTCGCAGCTTCGAGAACCTTGTCTTTAACTTCCGTACTCACGGTGCTGTAGTTGCCGAGAACCCGGGCTGCCGTCGCTTTGGAGACGCCCGCGCTCCGCGCCACGTCAGAAACAGTTACAAGCCGTTTCGAAATCACTTTTCCCGCCATGCTCTCACACATAAGCAAAATGCCAATGAGCGTCAAGAATCGCGCATTGACAAATGAAACCGGTCTCAAGACTCAGTTGAAGGAACATGCGGATGGCAGCCTTGTCCTCTAGCCAACACGTCACCGTAATAGGTGGTGGCATTTTCGGCGTATCTTCAGCAGTGCATCTTGCGCGGCTTGGCGTTCGAGTAACGCTCGTGACCGAGGCGAGCTTTGCGAGCCAAGCTTCCGGGCGCTCGCTATCTTGGCTCAATTCGGCGCGGTTCCGGTCCGCGGACTATCACCGTTTGCGGATCATCGGCATGGACCGTTACCGTACTCTTGCAAGCCGCAACGAAGGCGCTCCGTGGCTGCGCTTCGAAGGCGGTTTGACGTGGGATGCGGACGATGCGTCGAACCGCATTGCCGAAGCCTTCGCATATGAACAGTCGATCGGTTACGACTGCCAGCTTCTCGATCCAGCCGATGTGGCCAAGGTCACGCCCGGCATCGATGCCGGCGCGATCTCGCGTCAGGGTGCTATCTTCAATCCGGGGGAGGGCTGGGTCGATCTGCCTTCGCTGATCGAACTGATGTTACAGGAATTTCAGACGCTCGGTGGTAAGGTGATCACTGATGCTGGCAAGGCGAGTGTTGATGTGAAGGGCGGCCGTGCAACGGGTGTATCCACGGCCAGTGGCCTGCTTGTCGAAGCAGATGCAATTCTGGTTGCGACTGGCTCGGCGGTGCCCAGCATGGTGAAGGACGCCGGGCATTTTATCGCGGATGGCACGCCGACCGCGCTTCTCGTTAAATCTAAGCCTTTCAGTCATGCCGTTCGTGCCGTGCTCAATACGCCGAATGTCGCGCTGCGACCTACGCCTGACGGCTCTATCGTTTGCGATTCTGCATGGTCGGAAGCTGCGCTCAACCGCAATTCCAATGGCAGCTACGAAATAAAACAGGACATGATCGACCGTCTCCTGTCCGAAGCTTCGCGCGTTCTAGAAGGCAATCCGAAGCTGGAGCTTGAAAGCTACCATTGTGGACCCAAGCCAGTGCCGGGAGACGGTGAGGCGGTCATCGGCGCTCTGGAGGGCATTCCGGGCTATTTCGTCGCCTTCAGCCATAGCGGAGCGACGCTCGGCCTGATTACCGGTGAGCTGATTGCCCGTGAGATCGTGACAGGGCAGTCAAGTCCGCTACTGGCAAAATTTCGCCCGTCCCGTTTCACGGATCAGGATCGGGCGCTGCCTTCCTGAGGGCAAAGGATTAGACCAATGGATGGCGGCAAAGGAGGTGCTCCAGGCATGAACGATACGGACGTTGCTGTCGAGCTTTCAGGCGTCGACAAATGGTTCTCCATCCTGCAGGTTCTGTACGACATCAACCTTACAGTCAGTCGCAGGGAAAAGGTGGTGGTCTGTGGGCCTTCGGGCTCCGGCAAGTCGACCATGATCCGGTGCATCAATCATCTGGAAAAGCATCAGAAGGGCCGCATCGTCGTCAATGGCATTGAGCTGACGGAAAACAGGCGTAATATCGATCGCGTCCGGCAGGATGTCGGCATGGTTTTTCAGAACTTCAATCTTTATCCGCACCTGACCGTGCTCGAAAACTGCACGCTGGCGCCACGCTGGGTGAAGGGCGTTTCCAGAAAAGATGCGGAGGCCGTCGCCCGCTCCTATCTGGAACGGGTGCGCATTCCTGACAAGGCCGACTTTTACCCAAGCCAGCTTTCCGGCGGCCAGCAGCAGCGCGCAGCAATCGCCCGCTCGCTCTGCATGAATCCGAAGATCATGCTTTTCGATGAGCCGACATCCGCGCTCGACCCTGAACTTGTTCGCGAGGTGCTGGACACGATGGCGCAGCTTGCTAACGACGGCATGACCATGGTGTGCGTGACCCATGAAATGGGCTTTGCGCGCCAGGTCGCGGATCGGGTCGTCTTCATGGACGCGGGCCGGATCGTCGAAGTCGCATCCCCGGAAGAATTTTTCAGCGCTCCGAAGGAAAGCCGAACAAGAGCTTTCTTGAAGCAAATTCTGCACTAGCCGTGTCGGCAACAGGTTTTTCCCCATCCGAGGAAAGGTGCGGCAAAAATACAAGAACGAGAAACGTTCGATCAACAACGATGAAACAAAGGGAACCGCAGCTATGACCAAATCAATCAGTATGATTTCGCGCACGGCAACAGCTCTAGGGACCATTGCCGCCCTAATGCTTGCCTCAGCACCTGCCTCCGCCCAAACTCTGCCCAAGGCCATCAAGGACGCCGGCATAATCCGCATCGGCGTAAAATGCGACTCGCCGCCGTTCGGCGCATCCGGCACCGATGGCAAGCCGGCCGGCATCGAGATCGATATTGCCAAGCAAATCGGAATTGCCGCTTTCGGTTCAGCCAACAAGGCGGAATTGAGCTGCGTCGCGACGGATGCCCGTATCCCGTCGCTGACCGGCGGCAAGATCGACCTCATCATCGCGACACTCGGCAAAACGCCGTCGCGCGAGCAGGTCATCGATTATTCCAACATCTATTATTGGGGCAGCAGCCGCGTCATCGTCCCGAAGGAAAGCAAGGTCCAGAAGCTGGCCGATCTTGATGGCAAATCCATGCTCATCATCAAGGGCGGTTCGCAGCTGAAATGGCTCAAGGAGCGCATACCGACGCTCGAATTTATTCAACTCAACACCAATGCCGATAATCTTCAGGCCCTTCAGCAGGGACGCGCCGACGGTTATGTCGGGGATGCCATCACCATCGCGACGCTTGCCAGCAGCTATCCCCAGTTCCGCGCGCTCGAAGAGCCTGTTGACCTCGGCTTCAACGGCGTCGGCATCCGCAAGGGAGAAGATGAGCTGAAGGCATTCGTCAACGGCGTGCTGAAGAAGCTGAAGGATGAAAAGTTCTACTCGAAGACCGTTCCGACCTACGTCAAGGATCCGGTCGTCGCCGCTGAAATGATCAAGTCCTTCGAGTCGGATCCGCCCGCCACGAAGTGAACGCCTGATGAGGTCCCGGCAGCCATCGCGGCCGGGGCCGACGCTCACCGTTAACGCGAATACGGATGGTGGCTATGGATTTTGCTTATATTCTCGAAGCCTTGCCGGATCTGATGTCCGGCCTCAGGATGACGCTGCTCGTCAGTTTCATCGCGATCCTGCTGTCTTGCATCATCGGCGTGATCGGCTCGATCATGAGGACAAGTGGCGTGAAGGCACTGGAATATACCGTCACCGCCTATGTGGAGTTCATACGCGGCACGCCATTCCTCGTTCAAATCTTCTTTGTATTCTATGGTCTACCCAGCCTCGGCTTGCGTTTCAGCATATTCTGGTCCGGCGTGATCGCGCTCACGGCTTGGGCCAGTGCATTCCAGATCGAGAATTTCCGCGCAGGTTTGGCGGCGGTAGACAGGGGAATGCAGGATGCATCGGCATCGCTTGGCCTTAAACGATGGCACTACGGCGTTTTCATCGTGCTGCCGCTGGCCGCGCGCGCCGCGCTGCCATCTTCGATGAATACGATCGTCGCTACGATCAAGAACTCCGCTTATCTGCAGGCAATCGGCCTCGTGGAACTCACCTTCGTCGCCGTCGACAGGATCGCCTATGATTTCCGGGCGATTGAGATGTTTGCCTCGATCTGCGTGATCTACCTGCTTTGCGTCTTTACCGCATCCGGCGTCGGTTCCATGGTCGAACGCCGCCTCAACAGACCCTTTGGCGGGTGGTAAGAAATGCTGCTTCTCGAATTCAAGTCCTTCCTGCTTGACGGTATTCTCAACACCCTGCTTCTCTCCGGTGTCATGATTTTGGGCGGCACCTTCTTCGCCGTCATCTTCGCGACCGGACTTTCCGTGAAGACCGGATGGGTCAGTCGCCCGATTTACGGTCTGGTGGAGTGCCTTCGAGACATCCCGCTGATGGTTACCGTACTGATGGTCTACTTCGTGCTTCCACATGCAGGGCTTTCGTTGAACCCGTTCTGGTCGAGCGCTCTGAGTGTTTCCGTTTGGGGCGGCGCGAACGGGGCGCACATCATCCGTGCCGGATTGCTCTCCGTGCCCATAGGACAGCGAGAGGCGGCATTGTCTTCCGGCTTACGCAGTTGGAAAGGGCTACTCCTCGTCGTATTACCACAGGCTATGCCCATCATTCTGCCGCCCTATGTCAGCCTCGTTACAGGTCTGGTACAGGCGAGTTCTCTAGGATCAGTACTTGGTGTGAACGAACTGCTTCGCTCGGCCCAGATCCTCATCGAGCAGACCACCATCTCACGTGGAGGTAGCCCCGCCTATCTCGTTTATGGCGCCATTCTCGTTGTCTATTTCGCGCTTTGCTGGAGTATCTCTGCTCTCGGAGCCCGACTTGAGCGACATTTTGCCCGCCCATATCGAAGAGACAGGGACCGGAAGGCGCAAACAGTGGAGGCCACGCCTGTAATTCAGACGACGACATAATCATGGCCGAAACGACAACGTTGCTTAAGATTAAACCTATACACGCAGATGCGTAATGCAGGGCTGATTATTTGCTCGCCTTCCGGGGTCGTTTTACCTTACCCGATGGCTGCTGCGCTGAAGCGGTGCTCACAGAGTCCCGCACGACCAGAGTCGCCTGGAGCAGCGTCTCCCGACTTGTTTCAGTTGTCTCTCCAGTTAACCGAGCGATAAGATCCTCGGTGGCGGCAGCTGCCAATTCTCTGATCGGTTGCGAGACGACGGTCAGAGGAGGTGTTACCGCCGCCGTCCAATCAGCATCATCAAAAGAAATGAGCGAGACTTCATCCGGGATAACCAATCGTAAATTTCTGAAAACGTTCAACAAAACAAGCGCCACAGAACTATCTGTGGCAAGAACCGCGCTGGGACGGTCCGGTGTATCAAAGAGCCTACGGACCTTCTCAGCCAACTTCTCAATGTCCCAACCGCCGAGAACCACCAGGTTGGGGTCAATCTCGATGTTTGCATCGTGCAAAGCGGCACGATAACCGTCGATGCGCTCACGAACGGACGAAATCAGGTATTCTTTCTCTCCGTGAGACGGAGCGTTTGAGACGAGCGCAATGCGTTGGTGCCCCTTTGCAATTAGCGATGCAACCGCTTGGTGGGCCGCCCCATAGTTGTCGATTGCAAACGTATCTGCATTGAGGACAGGCACGCGGCGATCAAGCAAAACCAGCGGGCAACCGCCGTCCCTGGCACGCTTTAGATGATCGACATCGATGCTGGACGTCGGCGATACGATAAGACCATCGACTCGCTTGGATAGCAAAACACGCACCGCCTCACGTTCAAGCGCGATATCTTCATCAGTCGTCGCTAGAATGACAGCGAAACCCTTGGCACTGGCGGTGTCAGTAATGGCTCTGATCGCGCGGGCGAAGTAGAGATTCTCGATATCGGCAATGACGACACCGATCGTCTTGCTACGCCCTGTCGCCATGCTTCGGGCCAGTTGATTGGGCTGATAAGCCAGTTTCTTCGCTGCGGCGAATACCTTCTTGCGCGTGTCGGCTCCAACATAGCCGTAACTACCCAGGACGCGCGCAGCAGTGGCTCGAGAGACACCTGCAACCCGTGCCACATCATCGATTGTCGGCTGGCTGCCTACGCGTTCATTTTCTTTCATTTCATGGTCGCCTCGAAGGTCAGGAAGATCGTCTCGTATCAGACCAAGACACCTTAAACAAATCTCTTGACAGCGGCCAGCAAAATATGGGAGCGGTATCACATGAGAGCGGTATCACACATCGCCGCCATATGAGGAGCATCATGACAAACTATCCAAACCTTGTTTCGCCCGACGTCGATTTCCGCCGCATCACAGAGGCGGCGGTCGCGCAGCGTGAACGTATCGCTAGCGTGGCACAGACAGCAGCCAAGAACATGAGCAACCTGTTCCTTGTTGGTTGCGGTGGCTCCTACAACGATTTCTCGGCAGCATCATACCTTGCAGATCGTGCTGCTGAATTCCCGACGTTCATTTTCAACAGCGAGGAGTTTAATCGCCGTCGCCCTGCATTGCTCGGTCCAAAGTCGGTTGTCCTGGTCGCCTCCCATAACGGCACGACTGGAGAGACGATCGAAGCCGCCCGCTGGGCGCGCGCCGCCGGCGCTCACGTTATTGGCTTCACAAAGAACGAGACCACCAACCTTGCTGCTGAATGCGATGAGGTCTTCACCTATAACAGCGACCGCACGATCCTTGCTCCGAAGCAGGTTCTGATCGGCCTGATGGTCACGGCGCTGTTGAAGGCCGCTGGTTCTAAACTCGATTTCACGACAATCGACCAGGCTTATGCCGCTGTGCCGGCCGCTTTCGAGAAGGCAATCCAAGAAGCAGAGGCTCATCTGCATGAAATCGCCAAAACCTTTGGTCCCGAGCCATTCACCTATGTCCTCTCCGCTGGACCAAATCAAGGTGCGGGCTACGGGTTTGCGATGTGCTACCTGATGGAAATGCAGTGGAAGCATGCATCCTGGTTCAATGCGAACGAATTTCTCCACGGTGCTTTCGAAGTCGTTCAGCCTGATACGCCAGTCCTGCTGTTCAAGGGCGAAGACGACACCCGTGCTGTGATCGATCGTGTTGAAACGTTCCTCAACAAGAACACCAAGCGCTGCCTTGTCGTCGACTCTAAAGACTACACCTTGCCGGGTGTACCCGCGTCAATGCGCGGTGAGATTTCTCCACTGCTTCTGTCCACGCTCTCGAAGCGCCTCGCCGAGCATTATCAAGCTGTCACCGGGCACCTGCTGACAGACCGCCGCTACATGTTCAAAACAACCTACTGAGGCAGCGACATGCGTATTTGTGGCGTCGGCGACAATGTGGTCGACCGATATTATAATCAAAAGCTGATGTTTCCCGGTGGCAATGCGGTGAATTTCGCCGTCCATGCCGCGCGCAGCGGAATGGATGCTGCCTACCTTGGAGTTATCGGGACGGACTCGGATGGTGATCTGATCCGGTCGAGCCTCCAGGCCGAAGGCGTAGATCTGACACATCTGCGTGTCAAGGACGGCCCCAATGCCTTTGCGACCGTTCACATGGATGACGACGGCAACAATCGGAAATGGGGCCTTTGCGAAAAGGGCGTGTCGATGCTCCAGCTCGATAGTGCTGAACTTGAGTACCTCGCAGGTTTTGATCTGGCTCATACGGGTGAGACGAGTCGCTTAGACGGCCAGCTTCCCGAAATCCGCGAAAGGGTTGCGATCTCCTTCGATTTTTCGGATCGTGATCTGGATTATGCGGCGAGCGTATTGCCCTACGTGAAGGTTGCGGCCTTCTCGCGCTCGGGTGCTAGCGAGACTGAAATCGCCCGGGTCCTCGATATCGCCCATTCTGCCGGAGTCGAGCTCGTAACAATTACGCAGGGAGCTAAAGGGGCGACCGTATCCTATAAGGGTGAAGCCCTTTTCGTACCCGCAGTGCCCGTGGATGCCGTCGACACCCTCGGGGCAGGCGATGCATTTGTCGCCAGATTGGCATGCCGCGTATTGAACGGCGTTCCACTCGTAGAAGCCGGTAAAGACGCAGCCCAATACTCTGCGCTAATCTGCGGGACGCGCGGTGCCTTTGGTCACGCCCGTCCTATCACCCGCGATATTCCTTTGTGAGAGCGCCATGACAGAAAACCCAGCAGACTCCAAACTGACATTTCCGAACGAAGCCGACTACACCAGGCGCATAGAGCGCGCCAGAACCGCAATGAAGGAGAACGGCATTGACGTTCTCGCATTGTCGAGCTTCGACAACCATCGCTTCTTTACCGGGCTCGACGGCATCGCATCCGTGAGGCCGATCTGGTTCGTCTTCCCTCAGGATGGCAACCCGGCGTTCATTTCTCCACGCATCGAAGCACCTGAAATTCGCTCGCAGTGTACCGTTCCGGTCGCCGTCGAATGGGTTGAGTGGGAAGAGCCAGCCAAGACGCCAATGTCCTTTTCGGCTGCTCTGGCAAAGCATATCGAGGCGGTCGCCCCAACAGCACGCAAGATTGGCGTAGATTTTGACGCCACCTCCGCGCGCAGCCTGGATCTGGTTCGCGATGCTCTCGGTCGCGATCGAATCGTCGATATTACTGACATCATCCGCGAGGTGCGCCGACGTAAGGATCAGGCAACGATTGACGTTGTTCGCCGTAGCGCCGATATCGCAGCACACCAGTTCCTGGCAAGCCGAGATGCAGTAAGGCCTGGCGTTCCGGAGTGGAAAGTTGCGCTCGCATCGCGCACGGCCGCGATGGAACGCGCAGCGGAATGGTGGAATGGCGACGAAGACCATTCGCCGCTTCTGCAGGGCATCCACGTCATGGGCTGCGGTAGCATCCGTTCCGGTCGTGCACACGCTGTTGCTGCGGGTCGCCCAATGCGCGAAGGCGAGGTCGTACAGCTTTGCTATTGCGGCCGCCCCTTCTTTGGCCACGGAATATGTTTCGATCGACCGCTGAAGGTGGGGTCAGAAGAAGTCTCGGATGATCTTCGCAAGATTGTCGATGTCGCACGCAAAGCGCAAGAAGCCGCGCTGGCGAAAGTTCGTGCCGGCGTTACGACTGGCGAGGTCCACGCCGCTGCGGTCGCGGTTATCGAGGGCCATGGATACGGCGGCGCTATGCAGCATCGCACTGGGCGCGGTATCGGCCTGTCAGATCCCGAATTCCCTGAGATCAAGGCCAACGATCCGACGGTTCTCGAAGCCGGCATGTTGCTGGGCATCGAGCCTGGTGTTTACGTCGATGGCGTTGGCGGCGCCCGTTTTGGGGACACCATCCTTGTAACGGAGACGGGCTACGAGCCGCTCACGCCTCTTGAATTGGGCAGGGACATCTAATGACAGACCAGTCGCTCCCCGCCGTTTCCTTCCATCGTGTCACCCGGCGCTATGGGCCGGTCACTGCGGTGAGCGGCGTCACCCTCGACATCGCAAAGGGCGAATTCTTCGCACTGCTCGGCTCAAGTGGTTCCGGCAAAACTACGCTTCTCATGTTGCTTGCGGGTTTCGACCAACCGAGCGAAGGCAAGGTGCTGATGTCCGGCACTTCCGTGACGGAGGTGCCGCCGCACCGCCGCAGCATCGGCGTCGTATTTCAAAACTACGCCTTGTTCCCGCATATGACCGCAGCCGAGAATGTCGCCTACCCGCTCAAGATGCGCGGCGTCGGACGAAGTGAACGAGACGAGCGCGTAAAAGCGGCGCTCAGTCTCGTCAACCTGACAGATCGCGGGGCTTCATATCCTATACAGATGTCTGGAGGACAACAGCAGCGTGTGGCACTTGCTCGCTCACTGGTCTTCGGCCCTGATATTTTGCTCATGGATGAACCGCTCGGAGCTCTCGACCGGAGACTTCGTGACCAGATGCAGCACGAGCTGAAGCGCATCCAGCACGAACTCGGCATCACCGTCATCTATGTTACCCACGACCAGTCGGAAGCCATGGCGATGGCTGACCGGATTGGAATCATGTCGGGCGGTGAACTACTTCAGGTAGCCGATCCTGAGACCATTTACGCAGCGCCTTCCAATCATTTTGTTGCACGGTTCATCGGCGATTGCTCGATCCTCCGGGTTACAAACCTGGACGAGGGCCGAGGATACGAGATCGCAGGGGGGCGCCAGTTGCTGCCGTCCCCGGCTAAGACGCCTTTCGATATTGTGGTCCGACCGGAAAGCGTTTCTATCCGCTCAGTCGCCGAAGCAAATTCGGACGAAGGCTTCGCGGTTCCAGCAACAATTCGCGACATCACCTATCTCGGATCCGGGTGGCGCGTAGCACTGCAAATTTCTGACGGGCAATCGCTGCTTGCCAACGTCATGCGAGGAGACCTTTTGGCCGGAAGCCTTGAGCCCGGAAAAAGCGTAATCGCGCGCTGGGCTCCAGCGTCCGTCGCCGTTCTTCCGACTGAAGGATGACCCTAAAGCGGAATGTTAGAGGAGAAGAAACTGTGGGAACGATCAAACAAAAAACTGGGATTTGGCTTGCAGCTGCGGCCGTCTTTCTTCTTGCTGGCGCAGCATCCGCTGCCGAAGTGGTAGTTGCTTCATACGGTGGCACTTTTCAGGATGCTCAGACAAAGGCTTTTTTCGAGCCTTACAACAAAGCATCGGGTGTAAAGGTCACTGCCACGACAGGTTCAGCCTACGCGAAGGTCAAGGCTATGGTTGAGAGCGGTAATGTGACGTGGGATGTCGTGTCCGCTGAAAGTTCGGCACATGCGAACGAGGCCAAGGACAGCCTTCTCGAACCGCTCGACTACAACGTAATCAAGGCCGACGGTGTCCCCGCCGAACTCCGCACCAAGTACGGCATCGGCTATATCACATTCGGCATGAACCTTTCCTGGGACAAGGCGAAGTTTGCGAATGGCGTTACGCCGGCGCAGTTTTTCGATCCCTCGGTGAAAGCTCGTCGTGCTGTTCCGCTAGAGCCCGAATACACGATTGAATTTGCCCTGCTCGCCGACGGCGTCAAGGCTGCCGATCTCTACCCGTTGGACGTCGACCGAGCACTCAAGGTGATCGACCGTGTCAAAGAGCAGATCGTTGCCTACAAGGGTGCCGCTGACACCCAGGCGCTGATCCAGCAGGGTGAAATCGATCTGGCCTACATCCCGAACGGCCGAGTGAATAACGCGATCAAGGCCGGGGCAAACTGGGCTTACGGTTGGGACGCGTCCGTCTCCGATACGGAATGGTGGGTCGTCGTGAAAGGTGCTCCGCACAAGGATGAAGCGATGAAATTCATCAATTTTGCTGTTCAGCCCGAGAACCAGGCGGAGCTGACACGAAACATCCCCTACGGTCCAACCAATGTCGAAGCGCTTAAGCTTCTCGATCCTGCGGTCGCAAAAGACCTCCCAAGCTACCCGGAGAATGCGAAGCTTGGCGCAATCCTCGATTCAAAGTGGTGGAACGACAATCGTGATGCAGTGAAGGCTCGCTGGTCCACATACATAATGAACTGATCGGTTTAAGGCAGGAGCAAACGACGATGACGCGAAATTTTTCAAGAGACTGGGAGCGACTCTTCCTACTTGCTCCGGTGTTTATCCTCCTCCTCGTCGCATTCGCACTGCCACTGCTTTACATCGTGCCCTCTGCGTTCGGCGGAAATGCCGCCGGGCGTTTTCTCAAGATTTTCGAAAGTCCGGTATACCTGAAAATCATTTGGACGACGGTGCGGATCAGCCTTGAAGCGACTGTGATAACACTCGTTGTCTCCTTTCCGCTGGCGTGGCTCCTGAGCCGGGCGACGGGATTTAAGGCGATGTTTCTCGGATTGCTGGTCCTTGTTCCGTTTTTGAGCAGCGTTCTGGTTCGAACCTTCGCGTGGCTGGCAATCCTAGGCCAGCGTGGGCTTATCAACGGGACGCTGCTTAGTCTTGGTCTTATTTCGGAACCCTTGCCGCTCCTCTTCAGCGAACCTGCGGTCATCCTCGCTTTGGTTCACTCTTCAATTCCTATGATGGTATTCGCCCTTGTAACAGTGCTTCGTCGCATCGACGGCCGCGTCCTGCTGGCAGCCAACACTCTTGGCGCGAACCCGCTCCGGGCTTGGTTTGGCATCGTCATCCCACTCTCGATACGTGGAATCCAATCAGGCGTCATCATCATCTTCCTCTTCACCATCGCCAGCTTCATTGCGCCGGCCTTCCTTGGCAATCAACGCCAGCAAATGCTCGCGCAAGTAATCCAGTCGGAGATCGAGACTGGTGCAGACTGGCCATTCGCCGCAGCACTTGGCATCACACTCGCGTTGATCGCGACAATCGTCGTCGCCCTGTTGAGCTGGGGTTTGAGCTTCTTCTCTCGTTGGCAAAGGCCAGGCTCGTCGCCTGCGAACCGATCGCAGCCGTCAGCGGGGCACGCGGACATGGATCTTCTACGTCGTCCTGTGGCATTACCCTCTGCTCGGTTTCAGTTTTCGACACTGTTGTCGAACGGCGCACGCTTGTTTGAACCAGTTTATCTTACATTGATTTCAATCTTCATTCTCCTGCCGCTCGTTGTTCTCTTTCCGGTATCGTTCAGCTCGGCCGACGTACTCATCTTTCCGCCTCCTGGCTATTCGTTGCGCTGGTTCGAGACCATCTTCAGCAGTTCAGAATGGACTAGCGCGGCAGTTACGAGCCTACGTATTGGTGTAGCCACTTGCTTGCTCAGCCTGGTGCTTGCCACGTTCGCCGTGCTCGGATTCGGTCGGCAGAAGTTTATACTTCAGGGGGTGTTAGAAGCCTTGGTGCAAGCTCCCCTCAGCGTCCCGGCCGTCGTATTCGCGCTTGGCGCATATCTTGCTTTCGCACGGGTTGGGCTTGTGGATACGGAAATAGGTATCATCATAGCACACACGGTGCTGATCTTCCCCGTCGTTTATCTTATAGCATCGGCGACTTATAGCTCGATCGATCCAAGGCTTTCGCTCGCGGCGGCAAGCCTCGGAGCAAACCCTTGGAGCGTTTTTCGTACGATCGTCTTCCCATTGTTGCTACCTGGTCTTGCAATCGGCGCACTGATTGCCGTTCTCCTTTCATTTGATGAATCGGTGGCATCGATCTTTCTTAGTGACCTTTCGGTCAAGACACTGCCGAGAAAATTGTGGGAAGGGATCCGCTTCAACACAAGTCCAGAATCCGCCGCCGTTTCCGCGGTTCTCCTAGGCGTGACGTGCGCCTTTATCGTCGTCGGCATCGTGGTCATGCTGTGGCGCAAGAGAGTCGCTGGCGCTCCGACCATGATTGGAGTTTTGGACACCTCCGCGGAAGAAACTTAGGCTTCCCAAGCCGATGTGGCTGCCGTCGGAATTCGCCGGCGGTAGCCGCTAGCAGCGGAGGCGGCATGATCGGGCCATCGGGAAATGTGGGGTCTGTCTGGCCTGCGGAGTGACCGACATGCGGAGTGGCATTGATGGTCTATCGGCGCGATCTTTGGTTTCCGCGAAAAGCGCGCTGATCGGGTCAAACTTCTTTGGTGGGACGGTCAGACGTTCTGCCTGTTCAACAAATATCTGGGTTCATAGTAGACCTCTTTCCTCGCCAGTTGATGTTCTTGTCGTGGGTTGCATTTGTCGTTGAGCAGGCGTGCGATCTTCGAGCCGACTGCGTTGCTTTTGCGGCAAGTTTGTTGATTGCCATTGAGAACTGACCCGGAGGGGGTGTGGATAAAAAGTTGGACAGCTTTACAAGTTAGGGCCAAGACTTCTTCGATATTCGATCGGGCTGAGTGATCCCAGGGATATCTTAATACGCCTCTCATTGTACCAGCGGATATAAGCGTCTATCTCGGCAACGAACTGTTCGATTCTAATAGCCTTCCAGTCTCGGGGATAGAAGAGCTCTGTTTTCATCCGGCAGAAGAAGACCTCACAAGCAAAGTTATCTTGTGAGCAGTCCTTCGGGGCATTGAGCGAATTAGGTTTGCTTCGCTAATCCGCATTAGCCAGCCGACCCAGCGATAATGAGCTCCGCGAGCGGAATGGACGATTGGTCGTTCCTCGCCGTCTGTCATGGTCTCAATGGCTGCATCAAGCATAGTATTCCCCCGCGTCTGGTTGCGATCCAATCGACCAACTGATGACCGTTCCGTCGAAGTAGTCGATGATGCGCGCAAGGTAGACGTTCCCGGCTGGGATATTGAACCCGGTGATATCTGTCAGCCACTTCAGGTTCGGCGCTTTTGCATGGAAATCGCGATTGATTAGGTTCTCGGTGCCGGACTTATTTTTCCCCAGGTATGATCCGAAACGCCGTCGGCGCGGTCTGGCAACGACCAGTTGCTCCTCCAACCCATCAGTGAAAATTAACGCGTATGATTTGAAACTACATTGCACCGAACGTGAAGCGGCTGGAAAACGCTATCTCATAATCGATATTACGTCGACAGGAAGTGTAGCCGCAAAGTTGAAGTGTCCTGATTCTTCAAAGTTGGAATGTCACTCTCCCCGGGCCTTAACGATGCCTGGGAGATTGCAGATGGGATTGATAGCGATGAGCGAGCGCGATCTGCAACGGATCGAGATTTTGTCGAAGGTGGTTGCCGGCCGGATGACCACGGTATCGGCGGCGCATGTGCTTGATCTGAGCGAGCGCCAGGTGCGCCGGCTGCTGGAGCGCATGCGGACTGGCGGGGCGGCTTCGATCCGGCACAAGGCAATCGGTCGGCCGTCGAACAACCGGATCAGCGCCGGGGTTCGCGATTATGCAATGACGCTGGTTCGCGAACGCTATGCGGATTTCGGGCCGACATTGGCGACGGAGAAGCTGGCCGAGCGCAATGGACTGCGTGTATCGCGCGAGACGGTGCGCAGCTGGATGACTGATGCCGGCCCCTGGCTGTCGCGCAAGCAGCGCCGGACGTTTCATCAGCCGCGGTTACGGCGAGAAGCCTATGGCGAACTGGTGCAGATCGACGGCTCGGAGCATCGCTGGTTCGAGGATCGCGGACCGTCTTGCTCGCTGCTGGTATTTGTCGACGATGCGACCGGCAGGTTGATGCAGCTGCGCTTCGTGCGCTCCGAAAAAGTGCCTTCAGCTATTTCGAGGCATTGGAGCTGTATCTCAAGCGTCATGGCGCGCCGGTTGCCTTCCATTCGGACAAGCATTCAGTGTTCCGGGTGGCGAAGAAGGATGCCAGGGGTGGTCAGGGCATGACCCAGTTCGGGCGTGCGCTCTGCGAGCTAAACATCGAGATTCTCTGTGCAAATTCGAGCCAGGCCAAGGGTCGGGTCGAGCGGATGAACCGGACGCTGCAGGATCGCCTGGTCAAGGAGCTCAGGCTTTCTGGCATCGACAGCATGCAGGCGGGCAATGCGTTCTTGCCGGGCTTCATAGAGGACTACAACGCGCGTTTTGCAATCGTCCCTGCCCGTCCCGACGATCTGCATCGGCCGCTGAATCTGGCGCCGGATCGGTTGACTGAGATCCTGTGCAAGCGCGAGCAGCGCTATGTCGGATCGCAGCTGACGTTTTCGTTCGAGCGCAAGCGGATCATGCTGGAGGAGACCGCGGTGACGCGTGGCCTGGTTGGCCGTTATGTCGAGACCTATGCCTATGCGGACGGTCGGCTGGATGTGCGATGGAAGGGACATTCCCTGCCCTATCAGGTGTTCGACAAGGACCAGCGGGTAACGCATGCGGCGATCACCGAGAACAGGCGGCTCGGTGATGTCCTGGCATATATCAAGGAGCGTCAGGACGAGCGCCCGGCGCCTGACGTGAAGAACAACAGCGATAAGAATGGATACATCAAACGCGCTCGTGGACCTGGTCGTCGGAAAGACTTCACGACCGATCCGGTTGTGATTGCGCGGCGAAAGAAAGCACTGTCGCAACAGCCGGCTGCGGAGTGAGGCGTCTCAAAGCTAAAGCCGAAGAGGTGTGTCAATCACCCGCCCCGATCTGATCTTGCAAGCGGGATCAGCCGCTCAGATCGGGGCTGGTCGGTGTTGCGTGTGGTGACATGCGGACATTTCTACTTTGCAAACCCGCGGACATTCCAACTTCCCATCCACAGGAAGAGCATAGACAAATTTTCGCATCAACGAACATTTGCACGGACACGACACCGTCATATATCCTGCCACTCAGCGCCAATCAGGGAAGGACACAAGCGCTTGTGAAATGGATACGTAAATAAATTAATCGGCTACAGCATGCCATTCCAAAAGTAATACGTCAGTGCTTGCGTTCAGAACCAATATGACAAAGCAAAGCGTTCAAACTTCAACTATAGGCTGCTTTCACGCCGCTTTCGTAAAATTTTTTGCACTCGTTTAAAAAAGATCCATAGACTTTAGAGAGTGGCGGTAGAATACGTGGCCCACAATCCATAGCCTTTTACTACACCTATAAATAGACCTTAACCAATTTATGCAATCAAATCCAACTCAAGCAAACAAACTTGCCTTCTTACAAATACCTCTTATATTTGTTAATATCCCTCAAAGACATGGCTCTATCTTCAAACCGTTTAAGCGAAGAGAGTTTTACTGCAACCGAAAACAGTTTCTCCTCACCTAGAGTGGACTACCGCAACCGCGTCGCTAGTCTCCAAGCCGAGATGAAAAAGATTAAGCTGGAAATTATTTTGTTGCACGGCTCGGCTAGCCATCGTTTTTTTTCAGGATTGGACGGCCTCCCAGACGTAAGGCCAGTCTTCCTTATTGTACTTCCAGATTCAGAGCCAGTGTTTGTCTCGCCTCGTATCGAAGCAGTTGTGATACGCAAGAAATGTACCGAGAAGGTCATTGCAGAATGGGGGGACTGGGAAGAACCTGGATTATTCAGGTCATTTGAAGATGCTATCGCCGATCGAATCAAAAAAGCGGCGCCACAAGCAGCAACAATTGGTATCGACTGTGATACAATCACTGCCCTAAATCTCGATCTCCTCGTTAAAAAATTTCATCCTATAGGTATCTCGGATGTCTCAGACTTAGTCGGAGATATTCGCCGCTTCAATGATGCAGCGGCCATGAACCGGTTGTCGCAAGCTGCCGAAGTTGCCGTACATAAATTTCGGGCAATCTTGGATGCGATCACACCAGGTATCGCTGAGTGGCAGGCGGCTCTCCAAGGCTACTGCGCTGCAACAGAGTGCGTGGCCAAGTTTTTGAAGGGAGATGTGAACTACTCACCCCTCGGTTCCAGCTTCACTGTTATGGGTAGCGGGCCCGAGCGCTCAGCGCATGCGCATTCTGTAGCTGCTGGACGCATTATGAGGGAAGGCGACCTAGTCCAAATTTGTTGCTGCACGCCGACATTTCTTGGGCAAGAAATTTGCTTTGACCGACCCGTAGTCGTTGGCACACTGGAATTGCCGCAAGCTGTAAAAAAAATCTTGAAAGCAGCGCGTGAGGCCTCGGCGGCGGCTTGGGCATCAGTCCGTCCGGGTGTGACGGCGGGAGAAGTGCACAACGCCGCATTGGATGTTATTGTCCGATATGGCTATGAGGAAGGAATGCAGCATGGCACTGGGCGGTCAATTGGTTCTGGCGGCGTTGGATTTCGTATCAAAGCCGGGGACCCAACAGTACTTAAGGAAGGTGACATGATTGCTATTGAGCCGGGAGTCTATGAATACGGTGTTGGCGGAGCACGCTATGGTGACACGGGGATCGTAGTGGATAAAGGATGCAAGATAATCACACCATTTCAGTTGGCTAGGGACTGACACCGCCCCAATATTGCTCAGTAATACTACTGAGACCTTTATTATCCCTGCGCGTTTTGTAGAATATCACAAGGATTTACCTTGACCTTTCAAAATAATAAAACACTGCAATTTATTGTTATATTTTAAATAAATTTTTATGTTTGTAATTTTCAATACTACAGTGATATTTTGAAATTAAAATTATTGAATTCGTAAAATACTGAAATTCAAGACAATATCATATAATAATTGAAACTTCGCAATTACATAGGCAGGAATACATAATCAGAAATACACACAATATTGCTTGCAGCCCAACGCAAATCACATAATGCGCAATTATTTCACAAACATAGTAGAAGCTCATCAGTTGAATGCAATGTTGGGACGCTCAATTTCTTCGCGGATGAGTTTTGCGATATGCTCAGGCCCAACCGTATCAGTCAAAGAACTCATGTTGGTAGCGGAAACAGCTAGGCATATATCAATTGCTCCTACACGATGGTCCAATCCGATATGATTGATAATCTGTGTTAGGCTCCCACATGCATGATTGGTCACATTGTAGCCAACAAAGGAATTAAACCCACGCTGGCGAGACATTGAGTTGAGATTAACGATGCGGCCAGAACCAGATTCAATCAGATAAGGCATGCATAGCTTTGTCATGATTAGAGGGGCCACGCAGTTGATATCCCATTGCTTTTGAAGCATCTCGACATTGATCTCTTTCTCGAGGTCAACATGATCGACACAGCCAGCATTGTTGACTAATCCATCGATCTTGTTGAATTTCGCGACGGTCGTGCTCACCCAATCTTTCATTGAGCTGTGATCAAGTGCATCAAAACATGCATAGTGAAGAGCTTCGTTCTGGTCGCCAAAAACTGCTTCCAGATCTTGTACGTTGCGGGCACCCAAACTCACTCGATAGCCGTGCCTAATAAGTTCTTGCGCGATGGCCTTGCCGATGCCGCGAGTTGCGCCAGTGACCATAACTACACGACTTTGGATTACACGCACAGACCAGTTTCCGGCATCCAGACTGAAATGTAGAACACGCCCATTGTCGGTATGCTCATCAGTTATAGCAACCCCGAGCAGTGCCGCGACAACCCTCAGCACACCTCCATGGGCGACGAGAAGCACGTTTTCTTTACGTGCATGCTTGAGAGCCTTGGCGACATGGATTGAGAAGATTTCAGTAGGTTCACAATCGGGATAGTTGTCCTCAAACATCTGAAGCGGACCAAAGCCGCCTTCGTGTTCACCAAAATCCCGCTCTTGAAGATCATCTTCAATCTGAAAGGTGGGACAGCCCGGATTAGCGATGAAGGCAGTCTGAAGTGCACGTAAAAGTGGTGAACAGACAACCTTGCTTATTGGAAGGGTCCGAAGAACATTGCCGGCCAACAGAGCCTGGCGTACCCCTTTTTCATTAAGACCAATGTTCGTTCCCGAACCTTGCACGCCCCAGTGCTTCTCGCCGTTAACGACCATCTCCTTCTCGTTGAGGTCGGTCGTGCCATGTCGGATGAAGTAAAAACTTTTGATTCCACTTGGGGGCTCTGCAGAGCCAAGGTAGGCCTGAGAAATTGGCATTTTCACGTGTGAAGATATGATTTTTTTGAGAACTAGATAAGATTGATGAATATAGTTGTTTTGGTTTTTGTTGTTGCCGTCCTTGTTTATACTAATTATTTTTCAATCAGCACGTGAGCCATGACGTAAGTATCTCAGTTAACTGATATTTTTCTACCATTTTTGTCGTTGATTTCGGCGTGTGGGACATACTATCCGGGCCTACATGTTGCTCGTATTCTCCTTCCATCTTACTTTTCCTTGATCCGCGCCCATTAGTGACTTTTGAATAGATGCTCTGACACGCCAAGCCTCGCTAGTCAAAAGTGAACTAAACCAACGTGTTACAGCAAGAAAAAAATGCGTGTGACGCTCAATGTGACGTCTTTCGCGTTTCTAAAAAGGATAAATAGCCTCGCTGTCTATTATACTCCCACAAATCAACAACATATTACACGAGCATTTGTTTTGCATAATTCATCTCGATGGACATGCTCTACACACCCCTGTCGATCGAACCAGCCAAGATCGCTGAGGAACTTGACCCTACGATCAAACAGCTTGGAAATGTCGCAGAAGCCGGGCGGCGCCTCGCCGCCAATGGACTGAGGCAGGTGTTCTTCGTATCTGCTGGTGCTGGGTTGGCAATCGGAAAAAGCTTGAATGCGTATACTGACGAGGTTGCGCAAAACCTCTGCTTCATTAGCCACGCCGCTTCGAGATTCGTGGACCTACTGAAAGCCAACACATCAATCGCTGATGCCGCAGACACTTTAATTATCCTGTCATCAAAGTCCGGGAAAACTCCAGAAACTGTAGAAGCGGCGAAGCGCCTGAAGGACAAGCCTTGTAAAACAGTGGTCTTCACGAAGTCTCAAGATACCCCGCTCGCCTCACATGGTCACAGTGCATTTTTCACCGGGGAAACAACCCAGGCTTTCCATGCTACCCACATGCTAATGGCGTCATTTACTGGCGGTATTTTGGAAATCAAGGAAAGTTGGAGCTTTATGCCAGCCCTGGCATCATCCCTGAAAGCGCTACCGGTGGCATTGTTCCATGCTGCAAGGAAGTGTGTGTTGGCTGGAGAGGCATTTGCTGAAGACTTCAAGAGTGATACCCCCCTTTATTTCATAGCCTCAGGATCTGACCTACTCGTCCCGCACGCTTACGGGCTTTGCGTTCTGCAGGAGAGGTTCGGGTTCGACGTGCATGTTGTTGGGGCCACTGACTTTTTCCACAGTGTCGTGGAGACAGTGCGTCCTGGTACGAAGGCGCGGTATATTCTCACCGTCCCAGGAGGAGGGAGCCGGGGTAGCATGCTCGATGTCAAGACTTTTTTTGAGGAAGCAGCCAAAAACTATCCGGTAAGCTTTCACGTGCTTGATACCAAGGACTTCGACGCTTCGGGCATAGACCCAGAAATCCTGAAGATCGTTGGCCCTCTCATTGCCGAAGCTTGCCTGAAACCTTGGACTCCCATGTTGGCAAAGGCAACCAAACAAACAATGAATGATCCGCTCCTGCATATGGGGCGGTTCCAGTATTTCAACTGCCATTTGGGCTGAGTTGAAGACATGCTCCTGCCAGAAATCGCGTGATCTTACGCAATATTGAATAATCTCTGCCTATGTCATAAATGTGTGTGGCTTTATCTGTGTTTGTGTTGTTT
The DNA here is from genome assembly GCF_013322225.1 of Agrobacterium larrymoorei. Classification (GTDB taxonomy): domain Bacteria; phylum Pseudomonadota; class Alphaproteobacteria; order Rhizobiales; family Rhizobiaceae; genus Agrobacterium; species Agrobacterium larrymoorei_A. The sequence goes on along the minus strand of NZ_JAAMFB010000043.1, from coordinate 165,984 downwards.
CAGAAATTCATGTAACGTTTGTTTTTCTTATGTACTGTTAAATAAATTATCGGTGGCTCTACGAATACTTCGTATCGTTGATATTTCTAATCACAATATGCGTAGTGACCCGATAAATAATTTAAGCGTCGTTGATAAAAATCCTAAACTAATTGGGACATATATTTTATATGCCGTGATTTTCATAATTTAGTAAACTTAAAGTTCAAAATATTAAGTTCTGGTTCATTTAATACTTCTGATTACATTTTAGATATCACAAACTTATTATTGAAACTGACAAAATCGAAAGCGTAACCAGCGTCATTCTCAAACAAAATACATTCCCTACTGCTCTGATCAAAGAGAAAACAATTTTGAAAAGGATCTGCGTTTTTCCTGAATCTTTTTCATGAAGCGCTTCCAAGCTTTATGACGAACACTCGGCTCCAAATTTCCGGAAAGCAGTGCATCAGGTGTTCTCGATTCTCGAACGGTCATTGGAATTTTGCCTCTCCATGAAGCAGTCTCACCACGTTCCAAACAGGAATCCTCCCCCGCGCAATTCCAGTCGCATGACAATCCGTCGGCCAGCTTTCCAATGAATAACGCTTTGCCAAACGCAAGAATGTCGTGGCGGAACTCCACACCTCCCTCTCTCCAAAAAAATTGAACAGTTTGGCCTCCGAGGTGAAACCGCGGCCCATCCCGGAAAGAGGTAGTGGGAAGGATGGCCACAAAATGACTCAAATCGCCCTCACCGGAGTCGTCCCCAAAACAATTTTCACGGCGTAAACACTTGAACAAATGTCGTACTGTTTTGATTGAGACTTCTGACTGGTATGGAGCCAATGTACATGCAAGCACATTTGTCTTACCAAATCGGCAGACATCCCCAGATTGCACATAGCTCAGTACGGCGTCCCTTGAGGAATAGATGTAAATCGGCTTCGCGTTGCTACAGATCACCTCCGGATAAACGGGGGACTGAATCTCCAGCGGATGCGGAAATGGAAAACGGAGATACATCGCGGCGATCTCGCTCTTCAGTTCGCCCTCTTTAAATTTGCTCACCCAATATTTTACCCAGATCTCCTGATAAAGGAGGAGATTATCTCGAATATAAATACGATATAGCGAGCAAATACACCCGATTATGAAGCACATTTCTCGACAATCGCCAATGGATAGGAGATTAAAAGGCTCAAAGTTCGGCCTTGAAGGAACCATTATGTCGAGAAATACACGATTTACTTTGCGCTAATCACATTTTTTTCTATCGGCTTATTACATTTATAGACATTTGCACGTAAATGGTTTGATTTTATGAGCACAATACAGTGGCTTATTTGACTTTTTTGCAACATCTGGTGCATGCGTGTAGTATTCTTGTAGCCTGTTACGAAATATTGGATTATGTGTCTTGAGACAGTAATACGATTAAGCCGAATCAGAACAATACTCATCATTAAAACTAATTCAATATTTTACAGACTATTTATTCAAACATAAAAACAACGTTCACAGCAGAAAGACAGAAAATAAACAAGTCTATGATATTACATAGGCATGCATTAAGAATATTATAGCGCAAACCCCATATACTCTGATAAGATGCTTGCGATCGGGATACTGATTTTGAGTCGACCTTCCGGCTTTATTCCGATGAACGCCGCATTGCTCCCCATATAGGGCTGCAGATATCTCTTCTTAACTGATGCACCAACTCAGCCTCCCCCGAGGGCGTTTATTCGCGAGGGTAGGCTTGTCACCTGGTCTTTCCGTACCCGTTGGAGGAAAAGTCAAACCAACCGCTATGACTTCACACCAAAAGCGGTGTCCGGGTTGCAGGGCGAAGTACTTATGAACATACCCTCTGTGAACCTCTAAAAGAGAATAGGGCAACTTCAGAAATGACCTGCTTGGAAAAAAAGCAATATAAGCTTCTAAAGCATCCTCAAAAAGGCAGGAACCTGGGGAAATCTGATTATGCCTGTAGCGAAGACTCTGGTACGTAACACCCTCGTCATAAGGCGCTACGGAACATGCCACAAGGCCAATCGTTGCATGAACGGACACGATCGCATTTCTCGCATATTGTATGATCTTCTCGCGAGGGCCATAGACATAAAGGAGGGGACGATCGGTAAAAATTGTGTCAAACGGCTCCAGTCTCGGCCCGTGGAGACAGGGACTTTTTGCAAATCGCGCCAGGATTTCGCCAACAGCACCGTCCGGATCGTCATGGTACCTCAGCGAGGCAACCCAAGATTTTTGGGCGCTGGCTAGGGTTTTCTCCACGAATTCACGATATTCTGCCTTCGCTCCGATTAGAGCGACCTTTGCGAGGGCATGATCGCTTACATCAAACAAATCGATCATTGGGAAAACAGGACGTGTATAGCCCATACTTGTAGTATTTTTTCTATAAGGTAGAGAATTTATTCTCTTAAGCTCCTGAGCATGAAGCATACTTATAGTGTAAAGGTGGGCCACAGTTGGTGCCAAATTTGGCATGGCCTGGGATTGTTGCGAGTTTTTGTCGATCAAAATGCTGTCACTTGAATATGCAACAGGGATCGTTCCCAAACGATTGGACAAGTTCGGGTCCGGTGCCGCTTTAATCATTCGGGTGAATGATTAAAGTTCTACGTGGGAGTATGACCCACTAAAGAAAAGTCTGGCGCAAAAGTCAAAAGCGAGCCGAAAGCCTTCACGCTTGTGGGGAAGTGGGCCTCCGAATATTGACATAAATTCGATGTGAAAAAGTCTCAATTAATCGGCAATCGGGGGTACGAATGTTACACCGCGCTGGCCAATTAAACTAAAGAGCACGATGATAGCGAAAGTAATAGGTAAGATGACGAGGACAAGAGAGACGATCAGAGCGCGTTTCAATCCCGCGGTCGCACTAATTTTCCTGTTGTCGTGAGTGGATCTCGCCACTCCAGTTTTCAATGTGTGGGAATGCTCCTCTTTCCAACTTCTTACAATTTAACAATTTATAATATGTCATCACATATTATAAAATACTTTTTTACCAATCATACACCTTACGTTAATTTAATAGCGATGAAACATTCTTATGAATACTTTCCTGCCAGAATTTCAATGGACTTCGTCGGTAAATATTTAGAACGACGTACTCATATATTATTCATTCGATCATTATGAAATAGTAAATATGACGGCACTTAAGTAGGAACGTTACAAAACGAAATGATACAACTGAGTTATATAACAAAAGATTTATTGTTAAGGCGTCTCGTTTGATAGTACTGCAACCTAGCTCTGATTTTGTCATCGCGTGTTACGCGAGCGACCCGACGGCGACGACAGGATAGTTGACCTTAACCGCGCAGCGCGACCATTTGACAAAGTCGTGGTTCTCAGCGTTGAACAGGTTGCTCTTGAACAGCGCAATGTAGGTTGTGAAGCGGTTTGCAGTCACGAAGCCTCGCGGCAACTGCCAGGGGGCTAAGTCAGACACCCCCCACTTCGCATTTTCATCCATCATGAGAGAACCAGTCTGCTCATTGAAATTTGTGAGCAATTCTTTCGCTCCGTATAGAAAGTATAACTCGCTTGTCTCAACAACTTCGCTGGTATCCGGAATTTGAAATTGGCTACCCCAAGTTGCCTTAAGCAAAATTTGCTGGTGATTTACCAAATTTATTACGCTTCCGGCCGGCATGCCCCTTAAGTCTGTCCAAGAATAACTCATTGCTCGATGTTTAGATGGTGAGTGTGAGAGCAGAGGTTCTAATACTTATAGGCGGCCGCTCAAAATGCCAAAAGGATGAATTGGGAAATCAGGAGGCATTTTCCATATATTGAGGCGTTAACTACTCAACAATGGAACTAGTGTACATCAATCATATTTTCATCCGTCAAAAAACCATTGAATATTTCAGTGGATGCGACTTTGGACCGACTATGCCGGTGGTTGGCGTCTTTTCCAAATTTGTTAGGTAGTGTTTTACATCAACCGTGGGCCCATCGCGAAATGAGCGCCTGAAATTGCGCCTAAATCTCCTTTAATTATTCGCGGCGATAAAGTCATAAAGCATAAATATCCATTTTCAAAGATTAGTAATTCAATTTAGAAACCAGATTAAAAAAGTCAAAAGGAGTGTGGCGTTGATTTCTCAATCCGAGATTAGCGGGCCGAAATCTTTTATGTTACACCATCGCCTATGTTGTGAAAGTGATGAACGACGTCTTTTGAGAGTTTACTGAGCGGTTGTGCAGAGCTTAATTATCGCTGCCCATCTAACTTGTCATTGCCATCAACACTCTACATTGCATAATTATTTCAAGTATATAATAAAAATAAATACTTCTGAGATAAAAACAGCCTATATTATCGCTACATTCACTTCACAGCAGACATCGATATTCCATATTCTAATCTACATTTCTAAATGAATAATATATTACAAATATGATCGACGGCGTTAATAAACATATAACAAACACAAATTATCATTTGCACTGCACAAGTATTCCTATTATTCTGGAAACCTAACCCACATTAGGGACAGTAAATTATTTTCTTTTCTTCAAACTCTTTGTCGCTATCGGAATCATTTCGTGCTCTCTTTCTCACAACTGGAATAGACTGCGAGAAATGGGTGTCGCCGACTGTAAGGATGTCGTAGTCTTTTTCACCGCCGTCTGTACGACGCCAGAACCGATACCCAAACCTCTTGCTGGGGATCTCCACAAAGCCGGATGAAAGCGGCAGAGCAACAAAACTTTGAAAATCTTCTTCACTTACCTCTATGTCGTTGAAGACAGCCCGATAAAACTCCACCATTTGGCGACGTTCCAGATCGTCACGATATGGGCGAATGGTGGTAACAAAAACATTTCTACCGAATTTAGCTAAACGTCTGGCGCAAAAAAGCTCCAGCATGTTTGACCTTGAGCAATAGAGATAGACAGATAAGGATTCCGTCCTTCTTTCCCCCACGATGTAAGCCTCCGGTTCCTCTATGGTCAGGTGACAAACCCTGGGCACAGTTTCTATCTCCTTTAGTTTCTCGATCTTTTCGACTTCATCTTCGGGGAGCAAGGCTGTTAGCCCCTCCCCCCATTTTTTCTGAAACGGGATCAACTCGTCACGTATGAATTTGTCGAACCGTTTTCGTTCCTGGCGAAGAAATGCTCGAAAATCGTCTCTACCTTTCCTGCGATCCAAGAACGATGGAATGAACCGAGGTCGGCTTCCAGAAGAAAGTAAGATATCAATCATTGCCATCTTCACAGCGGCCCGACTTATGAACAGGACTATTACGAAGCCAACAATAAAGCTCTCGTCAATAAGGCTTCGGGAGCAAAAGAGGGGGGCCTTTTAAGTAGATAGCAATGGAGACACGAACGATTTAACCCAACCACGTCTCCTGCTCGGCCCCGCTAGGGGTCAGATCAAGAAGAAATTATTGGCTCTGGTCACATTTTTCAAAATTGTCGGTACAGAATCCGTCGGTGGCGTGGCATAAGTCAAAAGGTAACAGTCAAAAGGCTGACAATTGCACTACACATCGAAAACTCCGCCAATAATAAACAACCTATTACTACTTATTACATTATGATATCATCAATAGTACCTTACTATGCAAATGTATCTATCTTGGCACTGCGTGGTGGTCTCCATCGATCTGAAAACTTCTCAGTTCCTATTCAAAATTACATTTTAATATATCCTGCCACGGACGGGCCCTTTCCGGTGGTTTCGATTGTCCGGAACGCGAAGATCGGTTGTGAGCGGCAAAGTGAGGCCGGCGCGCGATGCTGTTCTTGAGCGGACAGACCCTCATGGCAAGCGCGGTGACGTGGGGCAGTTACTTCTTGAAGTTTCGCGGGATCAGAGCGTCGACCTCGCTTGATGGCCAACCGGCGGCGAACGCTATTGCCGGCGACATGGTGAGCAGGCTCGCAGAGCAGATCGGCCCCGGGACCGCGACTGTCTCGCCGAAGCAGGACAGCTCGCCTTTCGGGCAGGCGCTGGAAGCGGCCCTCAAGGGATGGGGTTATGCGGTGGTGACCGACCAGAAGACGGATGGTGCTGCGCGCACCGTGCCGCTCGCCTATATCGTCATACCCTTCGAGGGCCAGATGCTCGCGCGCCTGTCGACCGACAGCGTCGAACTCGGCCGCGCCTACACCGTCACAACGACGGGTGCGGAGCCGGCGAGCGCGCTCTCGGTCATGAAACGCGGTTAGGGGAGGGCGGTCATGGTTCAATCGCTCAAGCTCGGCGGCACTCCACACGAGGAAACGGGCTCCGGCATGCGCCGGATTAACCGTCTGCCGATCATCGTTGTGGTCGTGCTGGTCGTCGCCTTCCTCGGTGTCATCTTCTACGGCCTGACCTCACGCGGACTGTATTTCCGCGACACCGGCCCGGACACAAGCTCCGGCAATCCGGCGTCAACCTTCGCCGATCAGATCAAGCGCGGCGTTTCGGACGGCATCATCGGCGAGCCGCAGCAGGTGACGACGCTGCAGCCGACGCCGGTCGAGAGGGAAGAGGAGAAGCGCTCCGTCAATCCATTCACACCTCAGCCCGGTCAAAGGGAAGATGCGCGGACGGAACCGCAACTGGAATCTGAACAGGTCTGGCGCGCCCGCTTGCAGCGCGAGCAGGACGAGCAATATCTTCGTGAGCGGCAGCGCCAGAGAATGGCCCGGCTGCAGGCCAATGACGCCGCCTATGACTCACCGATCGCTATCGACCGCGGCAAGTTTGACAGGCAGGGAGCTAATACAAACGACACCGCCGGGACGACGAACGGGGTTTCCACGGCAACGACTCCCGGAGCATCCGATCTCTACGCCGCCGCTCTTCGCGCCGGTCTCGGCGGACAAAATGTTGATCCGAACGGCCAGAAGACGAAGGAGGATTTCTTCAATGCCGACCTCAAGGAACTTGGCTACCTGCCGAACCGTGTCGTCCCCCAACAGTCGCTCTACGAACTCAAGCGCGGCTCAGTCATTCCCGCGACATTGATCACCGGGATCAATTCCGACCTACCCGGGCGTATCACTGCCCAGGTAAGCCAGAACGTCTATGACTCGGCGACGGGACATCGACTGTTGATTCCGCAAGGAACGAAGCTGTTCGGCCGCTATGACAGCAAGGTGTCGTTCGGCCAGAGCCGGGTGCTCGTCGTCTGGACCGACATCATCTTCCCGAATGGCTCGGCGCTCCAGATCGGCGGCATGTCCGGGACGGACGCGCAGGGCTACAGCGGTTTCCGCGATAAGGTGGATCGGAAGTGGCTCCAGACGTTTGGTTCGGCCATCCTCATTGCGGTGATCGGCACGGGGATCGACATGGCCGTTCCGGAAAGCTCGACGCTGGCAACACAGGACACCGCATCGGATGCGGCCCGGCGGAATTTCGCCGAGACCTTCGGTCGTGCCGCTGACCGGACCATCCAGAGAAACATGGACGTGCAGCCTACGCTCGAGATCCGGCCTGGTTACAAATTCAATGTGCTGGTCGATCAGGACATTGTTTTCCCAGGAGCATATCGATGAGACACGTGCCCAGACCCAACAAGTCTGTTATGTTCGGGCAAAACATCACCGTGTCGAAAGTACGCAACCGCTCGAATTACAGCGTTCCGGGAATCACAGTGTTCGGAGGCATCTTTCTATCTGCAGTCGCCACAGAATCTCCGTCTAGCCGTGATTTCGACGAGCTGCGCGCCGGTCCCACTGCCTATCGCATCCCAAGCGAATACCGAGCCGACGGAGATACCAGCAACAATGTTTTCGTGCGGGTAAATCTCGCCGACTGGTGGCCTCTAGAACGGGATAAGCCGGGTTCGCCAGCCTTTCGACCACGACACCGGGCTGGACCCGATATCTTTGACAACTTGCTGCGATCCTGACGATCAAATGGTTTCATAGGGCAAGGCTTTCAAAGCATCAAGCAAGGCTGCCCGGAACTCGCTAACCAAGCGCGGCGGTGGGCTGTCGGTCGGAAGAACGATAGCAAAATGGTAGGGGACAACCGGATCAAAGGAGCGCTGAATAACCGGATTTGCACTGTAGTAGTCGGCAGTGAAGGGGTCGACGATACCAACCCCCATTCCCCTGCTTACCAGATCGCAGAGATTCAGCGCCAGACTACTTTCTATCCTGCGATTACAGTGGACGCCGCAGCTGTCCAGTGCGGCGTCCGTTTGCATCCGTAGAAGGCTCACTGGAGAGAGGCAAATCAATGACTCTCCTTCAAGGTCCGTCGCATGAACAGTTTCCTTGTCTTCGAGACGATGCCCCGGCGGCACCAGGCAGACGGCACGAAAGGAAGGGACAGGTTCGACGGTGAGACCAGGATAGTCGCCAGCCAATATCGATATTCCGAGATCGTAGTGCTGGAGCGAGACCAATTCGAGGACCGTCTGGGAGGGAACCGTGTCGAGGTAAACCGACACGTCGGGCCGATCGGCGATGAACGTCTCAATGACGCCGGACATAAAACTCAGAGCCGGCGCTGTATAACAGGCGACCCTTAGGGACCCCATATGAGATTTCTTCAGTTCCGCCGCGACTTTGTCGATGTGCTGAATCCCGTTGAAATGTCGCGACACTTCCTTGAACAGAATACCGGCCTCCCGCGTAGGACGTAACCGGTTGCCCGTTCTTTCGAAGAGGCTGATCCCAATTTCCTCTTCGAGATCCCTGATCAGCCGGCTGATCGCGGGCTGCGTGATCCTGACGAGATTCGCTGCTGACGTCATACCTCCTGTCAGCATGACTGCCCGGAACGCTTCTAACTGACGCGATTGAATCATTGCTTTCTCCATAACATATGCACATGGGCGCATGCCTATTACTGCCCTTGCGATATGGAAGGCAAGCTTTTAGTAACAATAGAAAACTGGGTCCTACTCTCGAAGAATGTACGCGGTGAACACGTCAATACGTGTTTCACCTTTGAGAATGAAAGCCGGACAGGTGCCGGCTGCGCCATTCTCGGCCGTGCTAACGGCACGGTTTTTCGCTGCATCGCAAGAGATCGGGAATGATAGAACAAGGGAACGCGAATGGACGGAACGCAGCCCACCCTGGTGGCAGAAGATATCCATAAGAACTTTGGAACGCTGGAAGTTCTGAAGGGCATTTCACTCACAGCCAATAAAGGCGATGTGGTTTCGATTATCGGCAGCTCCGGCTCCGGTAAGAGTACTTTCCTGCGCTGTATGAACTTCCTCGAAACCCCGAACAAGGGCCGTATCGCAGTTGGGCAGGAAGAGGTCGTCGTCAAAACGGATGCGGCTGGCCGATTGATCGGCGTCGATCGCAAAAAGATCGAACGCATGCGGATGCAACTCGGCATGGTGTTCCAGAGCTTCAATCTATGGGGGCATATGACTGTCCTGCAGAACGTCATGGAAGGCCCCGTACACGTTCTCAAACAGCCCAAGGGCGACGTGCACGACCGTGCAATGGATTTCCTGGACAAGGTTGGTATTGCCGACAAGCACGACGCCTACCCGTCTCAATTGTCAGGTGGACAACAACAGCGCGTCAGCATCGCACGCGCACTGGCTATGCAGCCGAGCGCGCTTCTCTTCGACGAACCAACCTCTGCCCTCGATCCGGAATTGGTGGGCGAAGTCCTGAAGGTGATCAGGAAGCTCGCCGAAGAGGGGCGGACAATGGTCGTGGTGACGCACGAAATGGGTTTTGCTCGCGACGTATCGAGCAAGGTTCTCTTCCTCGAAAAGGGGCAGATTGAAGAGCAGGGAACCCCGCAAGAAGTATTCCAGAATCCGACGTCACCAAGGTGTCGGGCCTTCCTCTCCAGCGTTCTGTGAGCGCGCAGGCGCGCAGAAGAGTCAACATTCGAAAATAAACAATAACAGCAACAGAGGTGAACGTTATGAAATTCTTCAACTTGAATGCGCTTGCGGCAATTGTGACTGGCGTCCTTGTCGTGGCGGGCCCGTCAGTGGCCAAGGACTACAAGAGCATTACAATTGCGACCGAAGGATCCTACGCGCCCTACAACTTCAAGGATGCGGGCGGAAAGCTGATCGGCTTCGACATCGATCTCGGAAACGACCTTTGCAAGCGCATGAACATTGAATGTAAATTCGTCGAGCAGGCTTGGGACGGGATCATTCCTTCTCTCACGGCGGGTCGTTACGATGCCATTATGGCGGCGATGGGAATTCAGCCGGCGCGCGAAGAGGTCATTTCGTTCTCCCGCCCGTATCTCCTCACGCCGATGACGTTCCTGACGACAGCGGACAGCCCGCTTCTGAAAACCCAGGCGGCAATCGAGAACCTTCCGCTCGACAATATCACCCCCGATCAGAAAGCCGAGTTGGATAAGTTCACCAAGGTTTTTGAGGGCGTGAAGTTCGGCGTTCAGGCCGGTACATCTCATGAAGCGTTCATGAAACAGATGATGCCCAGCGTTCAGATTTCGACCTACGACACCATCGACAACGTTGTGATGGATCTGAAGGCAGGCCGGATCGACGCGAGCCTGGCGTCGGTCAGCTTCCTGAAGCCTCTGACGGACAAGCCCGACAACAAGGACCTGAAGATGTTTGGCCCGAGGATGACGGGGGGATTGTTCGGAAAGGGTGTCGGCGTTGGCATCCGCAAAGAGGATACCGATCTCAAAGCTCTGTTCGACAAAGCAATTGATGCCGCCATCGCAGACGGTACCGTCCAGAAGCTGTCCCAACAGTGGTTCGGTTACGACGCGTCTCCCAAGCAGTAATCTCTTTCAGTTGGAGCGTCGGCACTCATGCGGCCGGCGCTCTATCCGTTTCGCAAGCTTGAGGCGTGGTCGATGGATTTAACACTATTGCAATGGGGAGACGCCGGCTGGGGCGATGAATTGGTGCGCGGGGCGATGATGACTGTTGTCGTCGCAGCCTTTTCGTACCTTTTCGGAATCATCTTTGGTTCGATTTTCGCTGCGGCAAAGCTATCCCGTTTCTGGTCACTACGCCTGCTCGGTGACGTCTATACGACGGTCGTTCGCGGCGTCCCTGAACTGCTAATCATCTTTTTGGTATTCTTCGGTGGCGGCACACTCCTGCGCACCATCGCCAATGGACTGTTCGGATACGAGGGGTACATCGAGCCCCCAATCTTCGTGATCGGCGTCCTCTGCATCAGCGTGAGTGCCGGAGCATATGCCACCGAGGTCATTCGCGCTGCCGTTCTCGCTGTTCCCCCAGGTCAGATCGAAGCGGCGAAATCCATTGGAATGGGTCCATGGCTGCGGCTGCGCCGGGTGCTGATCCCACAAGCGGCTAGGTTCGCCCTCCCAGGCCTTGGAAATGTCTGGCAATTCACGCTCAAAGACACGTCGCTAATCTCCGTTGTCGGCCTGGTCGAAATAATGCGGACAGCGGCGATGGGCGCAGGTTCGACGAAGCAGCCCTTTACCTTCTACATCACCGCCTTCGTGATCTTCCTTCTTCTTTCCTCCGTCTCGAACCGGGGCTTTCTCAAAGCTGAAAAGTGGGCGAACCGCGGTGTGAGGAGCCAATAATATGGATATTCAACTCATCATCGAGTCGTTCCCCAAACTCATTGCTGCCGTCCCCACGACGCTGGCGCTCGCGTTCATATCGCTTCTCATCGGATTTGTTGTTTCGGTGCCTGTCGCGCTGATGCGGCTTTCGAAAAACCGCATCGTTTCTTCGGTAGCATACAGCTACGTCTACCTGATCAGATCGACCCCGCTTCTGGTGCAGATGTTCCTGATTTACTACGGGTCGGCTCAGTTCAGAGGGTTCCTCACGGAAGTTGGTCTGTGGTCGTCGTTCCGCGAACCGTGGTTCTGCGCGATCCTCGCTCTGGCCCTCAATACCGCGGCCTATACCAGCGAAATCATCCGGGGCGGCATACAGGCGGTTCCTCTCGGGCAGATCGAAGCCGCGCGCGCTGTTGGCATGTCCACAATTCTCCAGTTTAGGAGAATCGTGTTCCCGATCGCCATCCGGCAAGCGTTGCCGGCCTATGGCAACGAAGTGATGCTCATCATCAAATCAACGTCGCTCGCTTCGACAATCACTATCGTCGAAGTGACCGGTCTGGCGAAGCAGATCATCTCGGCCACCTACAGCCCGGTCGAAGTGTTCATCGTCGCCGGTGCGATCTACCTGTCCATCACGTTCGTTGTTAGCCGTCTGGTCATGCTGGCGGAGTGGTGGCTCAATCCGCACATGCGCGCCCGGGTGGGCGGAACGGCTCCGAAGGCGGCGGAGACGCATTAGAACTTGGAAATCCCCGTTGGATTACCGATCGAAAGAGTGCGCTCAGGCGAATCTCGACGTAACATTCAAATATTCGGGTTTGACTGTTACGTTGCTTTGTATTGGTGACCGGAGATGTCGTATCAAATAGAGATCGGAAGCATCCGCTGCTTTGTCGTTGCCGCTGAAGAACTACATTTCCGCAGAGCCGCGATCCGACTGAACATGTCGCAGCCAACGCTCAGCCAGCAGATCAAGCGGCTTGAAGAGCTTATGGGGGTGCAACTGTTCATCCGCTCTACGCGGCGCGTGGAGCTGACGCGTGCGGGAGCATCATTCCTTGATCACGCGCGCGAGATCCTTTTGAAAATCGACGAGGCGATCCTCAATGCCAAGCTGGAAGCCGGCGGTCTCAGTCCCGGCGGAGAAGAGCTGATCATCGGAGCGATCAGCCCGGCCACCAGTCAATTGCTCCCCTTGATCTTGAGCCGTTTCCGGCAAAGGTTTCCCAGGACTAGGCTTGTCATCAAAGAGGTCGATTCCATCGAGCTTCTGCGAGGGATCGAGCGCGGTGACTTCCATGTCGGGTTGATGCGACCGCCATCCAACAGCAATCTGGTACGGTTTCAGCACCTGTTGTTGGAACGATTTGTTGCCGTCATGCCCTGCCAATCAGCACTTGCGCGGAAACCGGCGTTGAGATTGTCAGATTTCGCCGGGCACGGTGTTTTCGCGTTGAAGCGTTTCGAGCTATCGAGCTTCGAGGTAGTCTACAAGCAGCTTTCCAATGCCGGGCTACTGATCGAAAACGACATTGTTGTCTCCGATACCACCACGGCTCTTGCCTTGGTGACTGCGGGCGTCGGCATTACATTCTTGCCGGAGTGGGTTGCTGCGATGGCAAACGACGGTGTCGTCACGCGGGCTGTCGATGATATGTCCGTCGAAATTTCAATGGCCGTGGGCTGGAATCCGGATTGCCCGGTTCCGGGGATACTGCCTTTTGTCGAGTTTGCGACGTTGGCTGCGCAAAACCTGATTTCAGCACGAAAATAGCGGCGCTTGTGAAATCCTGAATGAACAAAGGATGCCCCTGGAGGAGGCATCCCTTCCAATAGCCGCACTTTCAGACGACCGTTCACACTAACTGATTACGATCACAGGACCCTCGCCGCTACAACCGGCCGGCTTCTTCGGCGATGACTTGATCCAGTTTCCCGGCATCAACCCGCTCACCTTTCGCCAACAGGCGGTGATGAACGCGATCGACGAGCTGGCTGCGGATGCGCTGTTCATAGGTCAATGCCCGCGATGCCAGTTCCCTGCGTGTCTGCTGCGACCACACCTGGTCCTGACGCTGGCGTTCGATGCAGAAATTGAAGTCGTCTGACTTTCGGTTCCCGCGTTCGCGGCGATGTTCCGCGGTCGCCGCCTCGTCGATCTTACCGTCCCGGTCGAAGACGACAGCATAGACGTCGGCGGCCCGCTCCGGGGAAAGCATGCCGTTTTCGATCTCGCGCGCGATCGCCGCCACATCCCGCTCAAGAGGTTCGCCGAACGCCCCGCCTGTGGAACTGGTGATCCTGAGAATATCGCCCTGTCCGAGCTCCAGAACCGAGATCTTGCCGACCGATCGCTCATCGGGTCGGCCAGGATTGACGACTGCCTTACCCAGAAGACCGATCTCTCCCCCCTTGAAGCCCCACGGCGCGAACACAAACCGGTTCAGGTTTCTGACCGTTATGACCGCGCGATTTGACGTGTTTTCCATTTCGATTTCGAGCGCTGCGCCGCTGGCGAATCTTCCCGCGCGGCGACTGTCCGGCACGAGGCGGAGCGCCCGCATGACCAGCACCGTTTCGATCTCGATGACTTCGACTGGCACGCTGCGCTGTGAGTAACGTACTTCCGATCCGTCCAGGCCGTCAACGCCACGGCGGGCACCGCCGCCGCCGTCGATCGTACCCACCACGTTGACACGGTCACGGCCTGTACGAGGATCGGGAGCCGAAACGACGATAACCCCGCTCATACCGCCACCGGCTGCGGCAAGGCCCTCCGGTAGTGCCTGATTGAGGCACCCCAGGATAACGTCGTAGGCGCGTGTCGCTGATGCAGCACGAGACCCGCCGGATGCGGGATAGACCGCGTTGAGAACCGTGCCGCGCGGAGCATGGCCGTGGATCGCCCGCAAGATACCGGAGTTGCGCGGCGTCAGCGGATCAACGGTCAGGATGTAGGCGTAAAGGCACTGGATAATGTAGGGGTGGGTGGTTGCCCCCGTTACCAGGTTGTAGGCGGCCGCCAATTGCGGATCCGTGCCGGTAAAATCAACCTCGATCTCGCTGTCCTTCACCGTCATGGTCACGCTGAAATAGGCCAGCTGACCATCATGGATCCCTTCAAGATAGTCCGAGAAGGTATATACACCGTCCCGAATCGTCCTGATCACCGCGCGGGCCTTGGTCTCCGCGTAGTTGATGACGTCCTGCATCCCCTCCTCGACACTCTCACGATCATATCGCTCGCAAAGCTCGCTGACGCGCCGGTCCATGCTCTTCAGGCCCGAGATCATGGCCTGAATGTCCCCCCACAACTCGGTCGGACTTCGGCTGTTGTCCTGGAAAATCGACTTGATCGCTTCGTTCAACACCCCTCCTTCGTAGAGCTTCATTGGCCTGACACGGAGGCCCTCCTGGAATACTTCCGTGAAGGCTGGCGAGATACTTCCTGGAACGGCGCCGCCGATATCGGACGCATGGACAAATGCCCAGCCGATCGCGATCAGCTTCTCGTCGAAGAAGATCGGATAAAGCAGCGTAACGTCCATCAGGTGCGTCACCAGACCGTCCGTGGCAAAGGGATCGTTGGTGATGATGATATCGCCTGGCTTCAGGTTCTCCCGGCTGATGGCATCCAGCGTCGGCTTCAACGGGGAGCCGACGAAGACATTGACGCCAGACAACATCGGATAAGCGAACATTTCGCCTTCGGCGGTCGCAATCGCACACTGGTAATCCTGGACGATCTTAACAAAAGTCGTGTGGGCGGTGCGGTAGATCGCGGCAGAGGCTTCTTCGACAATCGCGTTGAAGCGATTGTTCATGACGGCAGTACGAACGGCATCCATTGATCAGCTCCGGGTCATGAGGATTGCGCCAAAGGCTCCGACGCGGGCAACGAACTCTGGCGGAACGACGATCGTCGCATCACGCTGCTCGATGACAGCCGGCCCCTGGATCGCATCGTTGGGGGTGAGAGATGCGCGATCGAAGACGCGTACCTCGGGAATGAGTTTGTTGTGGAAGCGCATCGAACGAACCGTTTTGAGCGCACCGCCAGCCCCGGACGTTTCAGGTGTTGTGGGCTGAGGTATCGACATCGATCCACGCACGCGCATGCGCAGGTCGACGAATTCGACTGGCGCCGCTTTGTCGGCATGGCTGTAGATGCGTTCGTGCTCTTGGTGGAAGGCGGCATGCATTGCGGCAATGTCGTGCGCTTCGATCGCCGTATCCGGCAGCCGCACGTCAACCTGGAAGGACTGCCCGACGTAGCGCATCTCAGCCCAGCACTCGAACGTTTTCGACACGAGACGCTCCGGCGGTGCCTGCCGCGATAACCATTCGGCTCCCTGCTCGCGAAGGACCTGAAACTTCTTCGCGATGAGAGAACCATCGATATCAAGGCCGTGGACGGTTTCGAGCGCGTCATTGCTCAAATCAGAGACAAGGCCCCCGAGGGCACAGAATACGGAAGGTGTCGCCGGCACAAGAACGCGGTTCACGCCGATCTCGGCCGCAAGGAGCGGCCCCTGGATCGCGCCAGCTCCGCCGTAAACGAGCACCGTCAGATCTTCGGGATCGACGCCCTGGCGTGCGAGATAAGGCAAGACACCGGCCACCATGTTCGAGCTTGCGACGGTGACGCACATTTCCGCGGCGCTGAGCACGTCCGTCTTGAGAGTCTCCGCAATCGGCGCCATAGCGCGTTCGGCGGCATGACGATCGAGCTGCATATCGCCGCCAAGAAGGGCTTCAGGCAAATAGCCCGCAAGTAAAAAGGCATCGGTCAGCGTGGGTTCCGTGCCGCCTCGGCTGAAGCAGGCAGGGCCAGGATAGGACCCAGCACTGCGCGGGCCGATACGCAACACCCCGCCATCAATCGTGACGACCGAACCGCCGCCTGCGCCGATCGCCTCGATGCTGGTAACTGGCATGACAACCGGAAACTCACCCACCTCGGCCGAAGTCGAGGTCAGAGCTTCGCCATCGCGCACGAGCGAGATGTCAGTGCTGGTGCCACCCATGTCCATGGTGAGGATGTTATGTTCGCCCAAGGCGCGGCCGAGATATTGCACAGCCGTCACGCCAGACGCCGGACCCGACAGAAGCGTATGCACAGGGAAGTTGCGCGCCTCACTGGCGGCCATCGCACCACCGTTCGAGCGTGTGACGAAAAGTTGCGACCCCGGCAGCCGTTCAGCCACATAGGTTTCGACCGCACCGATATACTCGTTCATCCGGCGTTTCACGAAAGCGTTGAGCACACTGACGATCGCTCTTTCGTATTCTCCGATCCGCGGCCAGATCTCGCTGGACAGACTGACTTCGGCATCCTCGCCGACCGCTTTACGGATAACCCGCGCGACCGCTTTTTCATGCTGCGGGTTGGCGTAGCTGTGAAGCAGCGCGACCGCATAGCCGGCAGCACCTGCGTCGGCTGCCCGACGGGCAAGTGCCTCGACTGCGGCCTCGTCGATCGAGGTTCGAACCAAGCCACCGCGCAGCAATCGTTCCTCGACCTCGAAAACCATTTCGCGATCGATCAGCGGCCTGGTTCGGGTCTCGAACATGTTCAGAGGGTTGCGGACGCCGATCCGCTGCAGTTCGAGCAGATCCCTGTATCCCTTCGTTACGAAGAACGCGATCTTCGGCCCTTTTCGCTCGATTACGGCATTCGTGCTGACCGTGGTGCCGTGCATGACGAGGGCTGCCTCGCCCGGCTCGGGCGCGAGCCGTTCCAGTAGTTTTTCAAATCCCTCACGGAAACCGTTTTCGAAAGCGGGAGGAGTCGAAGGGACCTTCAGAGTGACGATCCTGTCCTCTCCTTCACGCCACCCGCAAAAATCTGTGAACGTCCCACCGATATCAACGCCGATTCTAAGCATCTGCCGCTCACCCTCGCTTCTTCAGTTGGTCGGCCTGCGGGGTATTTCGATCTGTTCTGATCTGCATGAAACCTGTCTCCGTCCTGGAGTGATCATCGCGATATTTCAGCGATGAATACGCTGCTCACTCCGTTTGGAGAATTTGCATATCCCACCGATTGATTGGCAACGGCAATCAATCGGAACGGATGAGACTCGCCTGCTTATAGAAACTGAGGGCGATGAAGGTGACTGAGATTAACCGGTCGCGTCCTGTGGCTCGCGACGGCCCTAGGACCGTGCCGCCTTCATAACATTTGAACATCGCCGCATACCTATTACTGCCCTTGTAGCATGGACGGCAACGCCTTATCCCTAAGCTGGAAGGCAAGAATTCCAAGATAGCCAGATCTGCAATCGACCCGCTTCACATGGTGATCATCTGTTCAAGACTGATGAAACCGAAGCAAAGAAGGTCCTCAAAACTTGGCCGTCAAACGGCGACAGCTGGACACACTGTATAGCCGACCGCACGAGGATTGAAGGATGCGTCTGGCTCACTGGGGGCTAATGGCCACGGATCGAACGTTTCGCCCGGGCACGGAAGCCTTCGTATTGTGAGAAGGTTAAATGGATCACGAGTTCGAGACAGCCATTGTTGGCGGCGGCGTAGTGGGCGCCGCAATTGGATACGGGTTAGCCAAGTTGGGACGCCGGGTGATCATCATCGATGGCTCGGACGATGCGCTGCGTGCGTCCCGAACGAATTTCGGCCTGATCTGGGTTCAGGGCAAGGGCGACGAATATCCTGAATACCATCGCATCACGCGGCAAAGCGCTGAGCTGTGGCCAGGTTTTGCATCCGAGTTGAAAGAACTGACAGGTGTCGACGTGGAGTACCGCCGCAACGGTGGTTTGCTCTTTTGTGTGTCGGAAGCTCAGGCGGAAGAAGAAAAAGCGATCGGCGAGAAGATGGCTGCCATTCATCCTGACTATCGCTTCGAGATGCTGGAGCGCTCGCGCGTTGAGCGCATGCTTCCCGACATCCGTCTCGGGCCGAAGGTGTGTTCAGCGTCGTTCAGTCATATGGACGGTGACGTCAATCCTCTGCTGGTCCTTCGCGCTCTGCTGGACGGATTTGTGCGCCTCGGTGGAACCTTGATGACGGGCGAACACGTCGACAGCATCGCGCCCACGCTTGGCGGCTTCCGACTGGCGACGGATGGCCTCACGATAGAGGCGGAGCGGGTGATTATTGCAGCGGGAAATGACTCCATGGCTTTTGCCAAGAGCCTGGACCTTCCGCTTCTGCTCGTTCCGGAAAAGGGGCAGCTTCTCATCACGGAACGGGTCGCCCCGGTTTTCCCTTACGCCGCCAGCGGTATCCGTCAGACCATGACGGGCACGTTTCAACTCGGCGTTACGAATGAACGTGTGGGCCGGTCTACCGACGTGACAGCTGCCGGCGCACGTCATATCGCCAATCGCGCGATCAATGTGATGCCTGACGTCGGCGCGTTGCGTGTCATACGGCAGTGGGCGGGACTACGCGTGCTGACCCCGGACGGGGTGCCTGTCTACGATCGGTCGCGGCGATACCCAGGTATCCACGTCGTGGCATGCCATTCCGGCGTAACCCTTGCCGCTCTGCATGCAGGTCCTTTTGCCGAATGGTTGGCAGCCGGTGGAATTGAGCCATCCTACGACGCTTTCCGCGGCAGCAGATTCAAGATGGGGATCGCGGCGTGACGAGTGAAATTCTCTTTCCCTGCGGCCAAGCCGTGGAAATCACCGTCGACGGTCGTCTTGTGACCGCTCGCGATGGAGAGCCTCTGGCCGCCGTCTTTCTGCGTCTGGACGACATCCATACGCGGACCTCCTTTCCTTCCGCCCAGCCCAGGGCGCCCTACTGCATGATGGGCGTCTGTTTCGAATGTGTCGTGCACGTCGAAGACATCGGCACGATCCGAAGCTGTCAGCAAACGGTTCACGCCGGCATGAGGGTCGAACGCCATGACCATCCGAAGAGGCTGAAATGAACCATCATTCGAGCGCCGACCTGTTGATCGTCGGAGCCGGCCCCGCTGGCATGGCCGCAGCGAGGCGCGCTGTGCGCGGCGGTCTGTCCGTCATCCTGCTGGATTCGCAATCACAGCCTGGAGGTCAGATCTGGCGCAATGCCGGCCGCAACGCGACGAGCCCAATCATAAACGTTCTGGGGGCGGAATATCGACGCGGCGTCCGGCAAGTCGAAGCATTTCTGGCCTGTGGCGCCGACTACATCCCGGATGCTCAGGTAAACAGGCTCAGCCAGGGTTGGACGGTGGAATACGTCTGGGGTGGAGAAATTCGCTCCGTCAGGGGACGGCATCTCTTGCTCGCTACGGGCGCACAGGAACGCCCGGTTCCGTTCACCGGCTGGACGCTACCCGGCGTCATGACGGTCGGCGCCGCACAGATCCTGTTGAAAACGGCAGGTCAGTTGCCGAGAGGCCCCGTTGCCGTCATCGGCAGCGGGCCTCTCCCGCTGCTATATATGCAGCAGATGCGGCTCGCGGGCTCAAAGCCGGTCGCTTATCTCGATACGACCCCTCGGGGTCTCATCAGCCGTTCGCTGCGCGGTTTTCGCGGAGCACTGCAGGAGCCTGGCCAAATCCTGAAAGGGATTGCCTGGTTACCGCAGTTCAGTGGCGTTCGGCACGTACGCAACGTGGTCAAAATCAGCGCCAAAGGAAGCGGACGACTGGAAACTGTACGGTTCGAAACTTCAAACGGAAGGTCCGACAGATTGGAGGTCAAATCCCTTCTTGTTCACGAGGGGCTGGTGCCAAGCCATCAGTTGGCTGTGTCGGTCGGCGCGCAACTGATGTGGGATGTCGGCCAGTCAGCGTTCCGGCTTGAGCGCGACGAGTGGATGAACGCAGGTCCGGACGGACTGTACATAGCCGGGGACGGTGCGCGGATCGGAGGCGCCGTCAATGCCGAGATCGAAGGAGAGATCGCCGCGATCGGCGTCCTTCTTCGTGACGGCGCCCTGACGGCCGCTCAGGCGGATACCGAGGCAAAACCGCTGAGAGCACAGCATGGCCGGCAAAAGTCGTTCCGGCGATTTCTGGATGGGGCCTACCCGCCGAATATTGCGCGGACCCCGCCGGACGACGAAACGATCGTCTGCCGGTGCGAGGAGTTGAGCGCGGGCATGTTGAGGGAAGCTGCTGTCCGTGCCGCTTGCCGAGGCCCCAACCAGCTGAAGAGTTTTACCCGCGCGGGCATGGGTCCCTGTCAGGGAAGGCAGTGCGGCTACCCGGTGCACGAACTGGTGAAGTCAGTCGCCGGGCTGACCGCCGGCGAGGTCGGCCTGTTCAATCCGCGGCCTCCCTTCGTTCCATTAACGGTGTCGATGCTGGCAGCTCAGCAGGCCGAGGAAGTCATTTCAGCGTCGACACATGAGTGATCGTTCGGCCATCGCCACAGCGTGGTGTCTAAAGTTGCAGTCAAGAAATGAACGCCTCGCGGCGTCGCAAGGAGAATGAGTTGAAGACGTGCCAAATCCCGGGAGCCCCCGTTCAAAGCGGCGCATCCCAACCCGGATGCCTGATGGGGCCTGATGCGTTTCGGACTGCCGGCTTGTCGCGAGCTTTGACGGAACTGGGCTGGGCCGTCACTGATCTCGGAGATGCGACGCCGACGGCGGAGCCCGAAATCAGTCACACCAATTCCGCGGTGAAGAACCTCGATGCTCTGGTGGGATGGACGCGCAGTCTCTCCAAAAAGGCGCTGGAGATGGCCCGCAGCTGCGATCTTCCGGTTTTTCTCGGCGGCGATCACTCAATGTCTGCCGGTACCGTTTCCGGGGAGGCCGAACGAGCGGCCGAACTCGGCAGGGAGCAATTCGTCCTCTGGCTGGACGCGCACCCAGACCTGCATACCCTACACACGACTGCAAGCGGCAATCTTCATGGCACGCCGGTCGCCTACTATACGGGCCAGCCTGGCTTCGAAGGACTACCGCCGCTGGCCGCGCGTGTGGATCCCCGCAACGTATCCATGATGGGAATTCGCTCGGTCGACCCGGAAGAAAGGCGCCGGGTTGCCGAGATCGGTATCGAAGTCTCCGACACGCGGGTTCTGGACGAGCAAGGGGTCATACGCCCGCTGGGCGTCTTTCTTGACCGCGTGAGCAGGGCCAAGGGCAGATTGCACGTCAGCCTCGACGTCGACTTCCTCGATCCCGGGATTGCGCCGGCGGTGGGCACCACGGTTCCGGGCGGGGCGACTTTCCGAGAGGCACACCTCATCATGGAGATGCTCCATGACAGCGGTCTCGTCACCTCGCTCGACCTTGCGGAGCTCAATCCGTTTCTGGACGAGCGAGGGCGCACGGCCCGACTGATGACCGATCTTGCCGCGAGCCTGTTCGGCCGGCGCGTGTTCGACCGGGTGACAACAGCATTTTGACCACCGGGTGTGGCCCGGTGCGATCGAGGTTTGCCTCTCGCATTGAGACAACCCTTCGAAACCAGGAGGAAGAAGATGAAGGTTGGAATCGCCGGAGCAGGATCGATCGGCATTGGGTATGCGGCGTTCCTCTTGCAGAATGGACATGAGCCATTGATCTGGTCGCGTTCACGCGAAAGAACTGCTGCTTTCTCTGCCGGCGCACCGGTGAAGATCACGGGTGCGATCATCACGGAGTTCCACCCGCATATCTGCACGAACGCCCAGGAATTGGCCGAAGCCGATGTGATCGTGCTGGCGCTGCCCGCCTATGGTCACCGCTTTGTTCTCGACGCTCTTCTGCCGCACCTCAGCGCACGTCATTCGGTGATCATCAGCGCCCATCTTTCCTTTGCGGCGCTCTACCTCGCCAAAGGGTTGGCCGAGCGTGGAATCGAGATCCCAATCACGGCATGGAGCACAACTGTGCTGACATGCAAGCTGCGGGAGGCGGATACGTTCAACATCGGCGCCATCCGGGCAAAGGTCGATATGGCGACCGTGCCGGAACGTTTCGCAGGACGGGCGCACGAAACCTGTGTCGCTCTGTTCGGTGATCGCTTCGACGTGAAGGACGATATCCTCACGATCGCATTGAGCAATCTCAATCCCCAGGACCATATGGGCATCGCGCTGTGCAATCTGTCACGTATCGAGCGAGCTGAGGAATGGGGTCAGAACACCAACGTCACGCCTGCCGTCGGCCGCTTCCTTGAGGCGCTCGATCTGGAGAGGCTGGCAATCGCTTCCGCCTTCGGCAAGACGGTCCGATCCACCTTCGATCACTTCCGATTGTCGTTCGACATATCCGGCCAATCCGTTTCGGAAATATCGTCGATCCTGGTCGAGCGCGGAAGCGACCCGGCAGGCCCAAAGAGCGTTGATACTCGCTACGTGCTCGAGGACGTTCCCTTCGGTCTGATCCCGACCCTGCATCTGGCAAAAGCAGCCGGCCTGTCTGCACCCTTGCATGAAAGCGGCGTGCAGATCTTAAGCGCCTGCTACGGACGCGACTTCTCCGAAGAAAACGACCTGCTTCCAGACCTCGGCCCGCTCGATCTGCCCACGCTCAGGAAACGGGTAATCGCCGGGTACGCGATCACGGACGAACCCGTGTGATCCGGGCTCGTCCGACAGTCTATCAAACCAATGAAGGGGGCCAAAAGATGCCCGCAATTGCCAACCTCAACATCGTTCCGTTCATCAGTGTTGAGAACATGATGGACCTGGTGGTCAGCACCGGGGTCGAGAACTTCCTTGTTCAACTGGCCGGCTACATTGAAGAAGATTTCCGGCGCTGGGAAAGCTTCGACAAGATTCCACGCATCGCCTCGCATTCGCGGGACGGCGTGATTGAACTCATGCCGACGAGCGACGGCACCCTCTACGGCTTTAAATACGTCAACGGCCACCCGAAAAACACGAAGTCGGGACGCCAGACGGTGACCGCGTTCGGCGTGCTCTCCGATGTCGATAGCGGCTATCCGCTGCTGCTGTCGGAAATGACAATCCTGACGGCCTTGCGAACGGCCGCAACCTCCGCGATCGCGGCAAAATATCTGGCGCGTAAAGATGCGCGCACGATGGCGCTGATCGGCAACGGTGCCCAGAGCGAGTTCCAGGCGCTCGCCTTCAAGGCGCTGCTCCATATCGATCGGATACGGCTTTACGATATCGACCCGGAGGCAACCGCTCGCTGCAGCCGCAATCTCCAGCGGTTCGGGTTTCAGATCGAGGCGTGCACCTCTGCGGAACAGGCGGTCGAAGGTGCCGATATCATTACGACAGCGACGGCCGACAAGCACAACGCCACGATCCTGAGCGACAATATGATCGGGCCCGGCGTCCACATCAACGGCGTCGGCGGCGACTGCCCAGGCAAGACCGAGATGCACCGCGATATCTTGCTGCGTTCGGATATTTTCGTGGAGTTTCCGCCACAGACCCGGATTGAAGGCGAGATCCAGCAACTCGCGCCAGATCATCCTGTGACGGAACTTTGGCGCGTAATGACTGGCCAGGACGTCGGCCGAAAGAGCGACAAGCAAATCACGCTTTTCGACAGCGTCGGATTTGCGATCGAGGATTTTTCGGCGCTGCGCTACGTCCGCGACCGCGTTGAGGGATCAAGCCACAGCAGCCCACTCGACCTAATAGCCGATCCGGACGAGCCTCGAGATCTCTTTGGAATGTTGCTGCGTCGTCAGGCTTTCCGAACTTTGGGAAGTTGAAGAGATGCCAATAGCGCGTGGACCGTCGAGCATCTAGAACGGGCTCTATGGGGCTTGCACATACAAACGAACGATCGAATGAGTCTTTCACGCTCTTACAAACATACAAATATTCTAATAAATGCTCTTTTCTCTTAGGTTTACCCGCCAATATATCCTGTCAAACACTGGATATTTACAATTGATTACGGAAAAGGACAAACCGATCAGGAGCGCAAAATTTAAGGCAGCCACGCTATTGACCGGGGCGATGACGTTGGACAAGCCGTTTTAATTTTGGGATGGATTGAACTTTAAAGTTGAAGGAGCCACTCAGCCGCCGGCTGCTAGAGTTTTAATGAGCTAAGCACGTACGTCAGAAACCACTGTTGGGCGTACAAAAGTCGCCTCAGGTCACTGTCAGCCAGCAAGAGTTTCTTGCCACAACGCAACTGACGTTTGACATAAATTCCTTTCGGAACTCAATCAGATATCTCATATTCTCTCTCAACCAAAATATTCGATAATGGCTCTCGCTTCATCCTCAACTTCTCTACCTGTCCCAGCCGCAGGTCATCATCCGCTTCCCTTGACTGTAGGTGTCCTCGGTTCTGGTCACGCTGGGACTGCATTAGCGGCTTGGTTCGCCTCTCGGCACGTTTCCACGGCTCTGTGGGCACCAGCGGATCATCCAGGATCGATCTCAGCAATCAAAGCCAACGAAGGAGTCGTCACCACCGAGGGAGTGATCAACGGTTCATTTACGGTCTCAGCCTCTGATGATCTGCTCGCAGTTATTCGCTCCAGCCATCTACTGATTATTGTCACCCGTGCGGACGTTCACGACAGCTTCGTCAGTGAACTAGCCAACTTCAACGGTGAACTCGCAGAAAAGGATATTCTCGTCGTCTGCGGCCATGGGTTTTCCATGAAGTACGAGAGGCAGCTGCAATGCAAGCGAATACTCGAGACGGATAATTCGCCCACAACGTCTAAGCTATCGGATAAAAAAAAATGTAAGGTCAACATCAAGGAAATGAAAGCTTCTTTCGGACTGTCGTGTTTCCCAATTCATCGAAATGATGTTGGCGTCATCGATTTACCCGAAGATATCAAGATCATCTTCGCCCAGCTATTTACGGCTAGGATCATCCCCATCCCACCATTGCAGGTGCTGTTCTTTTCCAACTATATCACTCATGCGATTGCCGCTGTTATGAACATCGGAAGATTGCGCGACCCTGTCAATTCCCTTACCAAAAGAGCTGAGCAGTGGCTTCTTGAACTAGACGAGCGAACCCCACGAGCCGAGACGGACTTTTTCTTTTATGGTGAAGGATCCAACACTTACGTTTGCAATGTTCAAGAGCAGGTAGACCAAGAGCGCCGGAAGGTTGCCAAAGCGTGTGGGTTGCATCTCAATTCTCTCTTGCAGGAATGCAATGATGAATATGGCACTAATTATGCGACCCTAAGGGAATATTGCCTCGCACCATCACCTCATAACGTGCATTATGCATGCCCTGACAACATGGAACATCGTTATTTTTCTGAGGAATTATGCTCATTGGAGGATATCGCGGCAATTGCAACTATTACCAAAATCGAGATGCCCCTCACCCGCGCGTTCATCAATATTATTCATGCGGGAAAGGCAAACTTTCCGCCAACTGACAAAACATCCAGCGTGATTGGTAACTTCAGGTCAGGAGACTTGATCCGCTTTGGTGCCACCATACTTGTTAAGGATGAGATGATGAAGTAAAGAAGACGTGCGCCACGCAGTTCGTTCCAACCTCTTGTAATAAAGTTCATAAGTCCGCACGCCTATCACCGTATTGCGATGCATCTAATATTATTTCTGTTGAATTATCATATTTATGTAAAATGTAACGCGTATTTTTCTTATCAAGTGTGTTTTTTGTGCTTTCGACTTTGTTATTTTTATGTTTTCTATATTAATCTAGCAACAAAATAAAGGATGTTAATTTCGTATAAAATCAAATTTTTCCTAGAGGAAATCCCCTCACACAGACATTCTTAACTACTAATTATCACAATCCGGAATTACTTTATATTACAATACAAAAACCCCATGATATAATATAACGTTAAAAACACACTCAAGATTCAGTTAACATTAATATTTGAAAAGCAATACACATTCACAATCAACACTCTGCGCTAATCTAACACCGGAAACAACTACCGTAGGACCACTTAGAAAGCCTCTCAACGCTGACAATCTTCGCATCTGGTACGAGCTTAGGCGACGGCGGAAAGGCCTCACCAAACGCGACAACTTCGCATCTAAACCGTGAACCTGGGATTGGGGCAAGAAACTTGCGCTGATGCATGCCATGGATTTCGAGAAGTGAATAGTTCGTCTTGAAAAACGATACATTCGGCAGGAAAGCGAAAAACGCCTCCACATCCTTCAGGGAAAGCCGAGAGCCAGGTGAGATCTGGTTGTGCCATTTCCATATCGTCTGGGATGTCACTCCGTCGGTGTAAGGCGATTCAGTACAGGCGACAAATCTGGAAGCCGTAGTGCACAAAAATTTTCCGCACTCCACAAACCGATGAATTTCGTCGGAACTACCGTAGACGTACCACAAATCAGTGCCGGGAAGCACTGAATACAAGGTGTCAAAAGAAGGACCCCGCAGACACGGCGCTTCAGAAAAATGCGCTAACCTCCCGTCGGCTGCGCAAACCTTAGTTTTTAGAATTGATTCCTCCAACACTTTCTGAGCACTAGCTAATGTACTATTGATAAACCCTACATATGCGTCCCTAGATTCCCTAAGACGGAAATCTCCCAACGATGAATCAGATACAAATTTGACGTATCTCGGTCGGAACATTGGACGATTGTATTCCATTTCCAACTTGTAATTGAGAAGTAGAAACTTGCCTCAGACGGAATAGATATCTTCTCTGAAATCTGAAATTTGCACCAAGCGCTCTTTAAAAAAGACAAGAAATTCGTGCCGACGGTGGCCCAGCGAAGAAAAAGTTGGGGCGTAAATGTCAAAAAGCAGTTCGGCGTAGAATTTGCCACATTCTGCAAATCCACGACTTTGGGACAAAAAAGACAAAAAATATGACACATTTAGCGAAAAATGCGCCTGATTGGAGAAATATTTCCACATGCGGCGACTGTTGCGCGTTGATTGCCTGACGAGGCTACCAAGTGCACTCATGAAAATGCTATCGAGTCGGCCACAATCGCTTGCCCATTCACTATAAGAACACGAACCATCACTCCATTTCTGTCACAGCCCCTCGGCAAATCGGCAATATACGAAATGACGGTTCCTACTTGGCAGGTTCGCGATCTTAGACGCATCCTACGAGTTAGTGAGTTGAGGCAACACTTGCGCCAGGGTCGTACCGATTTCAGATCCACCCTGTCACAACTCGTATACTTTAACCGCTCCGTTGTTAACCCAAATGCGTACGATGACGAGTATCTCCTTTCAGACCAGAGGCTCACCTATGTTTACGTCGATGAAGTAACAGCGCAATTGTGTGGTCTCAATCGCCTATTACCGTCCAACTCTCCGGCCTTCGGGACAGTAGCTACCGCAATGCCCCCATGGCTATTGGATCCACAAGAAATGAACGCAATCTTGCAACAGAGTTGCGGTCAAGGAGGCTTCGTTAATTACCACCACGGTCCGAGTACAAACGGCTTTTTTTTAGCGATCCTGATGAGCCAGTTGTTCATACGGATCAGGACTGATGTAATCCGCGGTCAAGGTTATGGTTGGTACGCCAGGCAAGGTAATTATGTTGAGGAAGGAGAGGATAACGAAGGCATCGAAAACGAGGAAGAGGAAGAGGAAGAGGAAACGAGAGAGTTCCAATTATCCGATCTCATTCACTATCCCATTGTCGCATTGGGATCGTGCCATCTCACACGTTAGGTGTCGCGGTTACCAGAAAACTTAATCTATCAACGCGTACTTTGAATCTTTTTGTTTTTCATGTTTCTAATATCATCCAGTACCGAAATAAAATTCGTCATTTTCGTCTCTCGCAATGCAATTAATATGGTCTAAATACAGCAATTGTGGCCCAAACACATATTATTATTACTATTATTAGTCGTGCGTAATTTTATTTATGAAACGTCTCGCTTCAAAACTATGAAAATACAATACAAAATGAAACACGCCCATGAAAAATAAAACATCTACAAATACCAATCGAACATTCCATAATATACTTAATCGTATTTTATTATGCAAAGATAGATCTATCTTTGGCATTGCGTAGCGGCGATGCTGCAGGCGAGCATAGCTGAGATACTCCTGGGCTATACCTTCCACCAACTCGTCCTGCGATTTTTGTCTTCATCGGATAGGGCTGTTCGTCGTTGCCAATCGCAAACATAGCGAATCCCCAGGGCGCCAGGAGATCCTATTACATTCCGAACGGATGACCCTCGAATCCTTCGAAAGCGACTGCGTTAATTGAAGGGAATTCCTGTTCCTGTCGGCGCGCATGGATGAGATACTCCTGAGCGATCCCATGAACCAACTTATCCTCCATGTCTGCGCCAAGCTGCAATAGCATATCGGGTGTGATCTGGTTTTGGCTAGCAAACAACATGGCGTATCGATACCCATCAATCCCTTCCAGTATGGGCCTCAGCTGAGGCTGATTCCAAAGATGAACCAACTCTTCGATGATAGAAAGGCCTGCAGCGGGGTGCAACATCTGCTTAACTCTGGCCTTGGCCGCTTTCATGAAGGTCTCCTCGTCTGCTAACTTGTGGCGAATAATACGCCAACGAAAATCGTTGCTCCAATAACTGCTCTGCACCATGCACTTGAGCAACGAGATAGATCCTCCCTCAAGAATAAGCCCACCGTGAGCCTCATTATTATAAACCTCCGCGATCAGCCTCTCGTGAGCTTGCTTGGCTGAGATGATACCCTTCACAAGAGGCTGTTCATCAAGGTATAGACGGGTCGTGCCCTTCAGTTCTTCCACTGTTGGTCGTCCGCTTCCGGTTGACAGTTGAGGACAGCATTGGACCCGGTCGAGAGAAAGGACTGGCTGCCCGGTTTGCTGGGCAAGAGCTATCGCGGTCGATGTCTTTCCTGTACAAGTTGGACCGAAAATTAGACGGAGATCCATAAGTGTTTTGCGATATCTTGAATACAAATTGATATTTTTTGGGTTCGAGAAGTGTATCATCACAGGCTGTTATATTGTCTTCCTCGAGATTCCTTATTGAAGAGCAAATGGCTTTAGCGTCTCTCCAAAGGGCAACTTGTTTTTCAACAAAGTGTGGGGCACGGCTGTTTCCTTGAAAGCAATTTGTCACCAACGAAGGCGCCTTTAAGTCAAAATAAGGCTGACTAAATCAGCACTATAGAGGCAGCTATTCATGCCACTTGAGGACGTTTTTCCGCGCTTTACTGCCACTTGTCTGCGCTGATTATCATCATTGCTGGCGAGAGAGTGAAATCGTTTGTAATAGTTGATTAGGTGAGACGTCAAAATAAGGGCGACTATTTCACAATTGACTTAAATGTCGCTATAGTTAGGCACATATGATAGCAATTTCTTAACAACGGCGTCCATTATTTACTTCGTGCAGTCGTTTTCATTGCAACAAAATCAACTATATTTTTGAAATAACAGCGCCATTTCAATAAATACGGCAGTATATAATTTTTAATTTTACAGCAGCATATTATTGCGAACTTCAACATAATGAAAGATAAATACAATAAAATAAATCTTTTTACGCCATTACATTCTTCGTTAAACATCCAGATTGCATTAATATGCAATTTATAAAACGTTCAATACATGTAACAGGATCCATAGATTAATTTCTAATGCGGTAGTTATATCTCTTCCAAGAGTGTTCGAGAGGATTGCCCTTTGCTAAAACGCCTCCACAATTGTGGATAATTGCACAGACGGCGTTACACGCGGTCTGAATAGCGCCCTCCACCCATCCACCCGTGAAGGAACAACTGCAACCCGCCAAGTAAACTCCGGTATCATTAGTCGTGTCCAGCGCCTGAAAGAAAAGTTCTTCAGAATAAAAATCCTCGCCACGCCGGTTGAGTTTGAAAGCTCCCCCGGCATTCTCGTCTGTAAGCCAATCATGTTGAATAACATTTTGGTCGTAATCAGCGCAGGCGGGAACTAGATGCTCGGCAAACGCCGGGAAAGATCTCGAAATCGCGTGCCGCAGCAGACATAATCGCTCTTCTTTGTCGGGGACCGCCAATAGCTTGTGGGAGTCGTCCTCCCATGTATAACTGATGAGCACCAGACCTTTACCATTCGGATCCTGCGGCTCATAGTCCAGGCAGTACACTGCTTTTGCGATGCCGTCCATGAGGACACAGGACGGGAGGATATGGTCTAACCAAAATTTTCGTTCAGTCAGCAAGAAGAGTTTTGACGAGCCAGTCATGTGGCTGTTATCAACCGCTTGGTTCACTGGTGCACGAAAAATGGTGGTATCGTATGTCAGACAATGCCTTAGTTGGATATTTGCGAGTCCAGATGTCACCACCACCTTATCATAAAGTTCAGATATCCTGCTCTTAAGCGTTATCTTTATTTTTGTCTCTTCCTTCTCAATCGCCCTGACTTGAACATGGCGTATACGCTGACTTACAGACACACCGTTAACCACTTGAGAGGCTATTCGACGAGGAAGTTCTGAGATTCCCTCAGAGCACATCCACTGATTTTCTTCATATTCGTTTACGACCAAGCGAAGGATCTCAATAAACCCGCTTTCAAAAACAGGACCAAACCCGCCAGATCCTATTCCCATTAGCTTGAATAGGTCCCAATCATGAGGGAAACTCCATGTTTCACCACCAGGAGGATGCGTGCCCAGAAAGATCCTCTCTATCGCGGAAGAGAAGGACTCCCTCCCGAAACGGTTCAACCAAATTTGCCAGGAGTCACGAGCCCGCCTAATGTCTCCTGATTTCAAGGCCTGAGTAATTGCGACAGGCGAAGCCAACACAATATCTCCCTCATGGAAACCGTCCTTCAAGAACGCACGCCAACCGTTGTAAACGCGATGGAACAGCTCCGGTGGCTGCTGCCCGGCGTTCCACATGTATCGGACGCCTTGGTAGACCAAGTTAGTGTCGACTGTGCCGGGATTTGGGAACGGCCTCATCGAAGACAGGCCGTACCGCTCGAGGAAGAAAAACAAGCAGGATGCAGCAGGAGGAAATCGCATCGCCCCCATTTCGGCCACGACGCTGGGAGCGTCCTTGAAAACATGTGACCAAAGCTTGCCTCCGACCCGATCACTTGCTTCATATATTGTAACATCGTCTACCCCAGCATGAAGCAGTTCGCTTGCCACCACGAGTCCGGAAATGCCAGCGCCAATGACCGCCACTTTAGGCTTAGGAACATCTTCCGGAAAGAAGCCGATCCGTCCACTATCGAAACATTGGTCAAAAAACGGTCTGTAGTCATAGAGCAAGTCGATTGTTGGAAAGGAACCTGACGAAGCCTTCAGCATCAGGTTTCGACCATAAGCGACCATGTCAAATGGCACGGCCTCTTCAAGGGTCATGGTAAACCCGGTAACGCGTTTCATCGTGCCTTTCTCATACAGCGGCATTTGCAGGGTTCGAACGCGGGCAGTCTTAGAGATTGAAATGGCCACGAAATGACTAAGATCGCTGGGTGCACATCTTTTACCGCTCAGCAAAAACAGGGTTTGGAGAAGTTGTGCTTCGGAGAAATCCATGCAAAATGGTGCAAGGTCGATGGCAATGAGGCCACTGACTGTTGCTCGCGCCCAAGGTTCCGATTCAAGTATCCGCGCCAGAATTTCCTTGCCAACATAGATGTAAGCGGAGAGAACTGCTATCTTTCGCCCATCTGAGATCTCGGGAAAGCGACCGTCGGCCAGCCTTTTGCAAGCTAACCCAGCGCTGCACTCGGTGGAGATTTGAGTAATCCTCCTTCCCCTGGAAACTTCTCGTTCTAAGAAGGCATCGGAAACCCTCCGGTCCATTTCATCAGCTTTATCGACCATTATCAGATCCACCATTTTGGTAGAGAAATGATCGCACTGGTTATCAAAGAGAGCTGAAGCTGACATTGCTAGAAAAGATTCGTCTCTGTGTAGATAACCAACGACATCAACTGTTTCTATTTAAGTTGAAAATCGGGGAACATACTGTTCGTTGACATGCCAATGGAAAGCGACAATTTGGGCTTTTTTTTAATATGATATTCACTCTGGTCCACCTCGCTGCTCAATCAAGTTGAATATTGATTGACAATTGATACAATACTGTTTGCGTTTGAAAAAGCGACCTTAGTGCCTACAATCATTCGTATCACACGCCGTAATTGCTGAATTCCCACCAATAATCGCGCAATTTGGGCCCAAGCTTGGTATATTTATTTTGTCTGAAATGGGTTTGAAATCCCCAACTCAGAAAGATGGTGGCCATTACCTCGTTAGCACAAACCCTAGAACGCATCAGACGGAAGGAATACTCCTGCCTAGAACTAGTGGAGACTCTGATAGCGCGTTGTGAAGCTGCAAAATCATTAAACGCCCTTCTGGCTACAGACTGGGATGGCTTGCGGCGAAGCGCAAAACAAATTGATCGCCATGGAAACGCCGGAGTAGGTCTTTGCGGCATTCCACTCTGTTTTAAGGCGAACATCGCGACCGGCATATTTCCTGCAAGCGCTGCTACGCCGGCGCTGATAAACCACTTGCCAAAGATACCATCCCGCGTCGCAGAAAGACTTTTTTCAGCTGGAGCACTGCCGGGTGCCTCGGGAAACATGCATGAGTTATCGTTTGGAATTACGAGTAACAACTATGCCACCGGGGCGGTTCGGAACCCGTGGAATCCAAGTCTGATACCAGGAGGGTCAAGCGGTGGTGTGGCGGCTGCGGTGGCAAGCCGATTAATGTTGGGCGGCATAGGCACCGATACCGGGGCATCTGTTCGCCTTCCCTCAGCCCTATGTGGGGTAGTAGGATTTCGACCGACGCTTGGTCGATATCCGGGAGATCGGATAATACCGGTTAGCCCTACCCGAGACACTCCCGGAATCATAGCGCAGTGCGTAGCCGACGTTGTAATCCTCGACGAGATAATTTCCGGCACACCGGCGAGAATGCCACCGATACCGCTGAGGGGGCTAAGGATCGGCCTTCCTATAACCTACTTTTATGATGACCTTGATGCTGATGTGGGCCTAGCAGCTGAAACTACAATTCGCCAGCTAGCAAACAAAGGCGTAACTTTTGTTGAAGCCAACATTCCTCACCTAGAAGAACTAAACAGTGGGGCCAGTTTACCAATTGCACTCTATGAATTTCCACACGCTCTAAGACAGTATCTCGATGACTTTGTAAAAACCATTTCTTTTTCTGACGTGATCAAAGGAATTCGCAGCCCTGATGTAGCCAACATTGTCAATGCGCAAATTGATGGACATCAAGTTTCCAGAGCTGAATATGAACTGGCCCGTCATTCCTTCAGACCAAGGCTTCAAGCCACCTATCGCAACTACTTCCGACTTAATAGATTAGATGCAATTCTCTTCCCAACTGCACCCTTGGTGGCCAGACCCATAGGCCAGGATTCCTCAGTTATACACAATGGCTCGATGATGGACACATTCAAGATCTACGTGCGAAATGTGGACCCAAGCAGCAACGCAGGTCTACCTGGCTTAAGCATTCCTGTTTGCCTTACACCTGATCGCTTGCCCGTTGGAATGGAGATCGATGGACTAGCGGGTTCAGACCAACGTCTGTTAGCAATAGGGGGGGCATTGGAAGAAGCCATTGGATTCCGATATCGTCCCGGTTTACCTAATTAAACCTTCTATCTTGTCCGTTTTTACAATTCTTTAGATTGTTGATATACAATCATGTGTTGCGTCCATAGACAAGGAGAAATTATGTTCTGGAAAAATAAATAATCTGAAATGAATATTTCTTAAACACATCGGCTTGATGTAACAATAAAACTCTCTGTAAATCCATGATAGATAAACAACCTCATCATTGAAAATGAAATATAGCCTTTTTAGCAATATGTAGATTCGTAGAATGATAATGCGTATTCGGATTTAAATGAAACAAATTCCTAAAAAATGAAATTTTATTCAGTTAAAAGGATAACTGATCGGAGTACATAATATAACATCGGCCTAATGTATTAAAATCAATCTGTATATCTATGATCCGCGTTCCGCGATCCGTTACAAATTTCTCAAATCTGCATTATGAAATTCGCGGCTTTTTTGAAATGAAGCGCCGCGTGAGGATAGATGTGACGGAACATGACCCACCTTTGAATGTGGATGCACCTGTCACAACCACATCATTATTAGTCATTATTTTACGCTATCGACGGCCCACTTGGCACACAGATATGCGCGGCCTTACGAAAAGTCAGCAATTTCAGCCAGCGCAAAATCCGCCAAGCGTGACTAGCGGTTGATCGCCTTTTTTGGATGAAAATAGTTCAAGCTTTAAAATCGATGCTCCCCGAAACCGTAGGCACGGATCACGCAAGGCCAGCTTATATAAAGGGCACCAATATTAGCTTGTCTCACACAAAGAAACCTCACATCATGAACTTCTCAGATATTCCGTTGGCTTCTCACGATCTACAATGGGCATCCGAAAACTTTATCAACACTTATGGTAAATCTTCAGTTCTGGAATCCGGAGAGGTAATCAATACCGAGAAAGGACTGCTGTACATCTACGGCGCAGAGGTACTCAGACGCGAACTGCGGAATATTTACCCCTCAGACGTACTCAAAACCCGAATTGATAATACCCAATTCCTGATTCATGCGAAGGAGGAACTATGCTTCGTTCGCATGCCGCCAGCTGAAATGAAGGAGAAGTTAATTGACGCAACTTTCTATATCGCCGTTTTTCCAAGCAGCTTATTCCTGTACGTCGGAAAAGAATTAGGGAAGAGTTATCTAAGATGCCATGACTCAGCAACCTACTATCCCGTGGTAGCATATGGACCGACGAGTTAACTATCTATATCACCATTTATGTATCACATACAATATCTCACTTCGTGTTTCATACACGACAATATATCTACCTATGTAACCTCATATTTTTAACGTATTTCTACGTATTATCCTTGTACTAATAAATGTGTTATTCCATTATAAAATGATATCGCCATTTTATAATGGCGATTATTATGTCTTATTAATATCCACTACCTGTAATCATTTTTAAATCATTCGTGTCGTCAATCTAGATTTGAATTGAATTAACCGAGCTTCAGAACTTACATTTCAATAACGGACGATATAAAACGAATTATGATAAACATATTACTTCGTCCATGATGAAGAGAAAGTCATACGGTATCATGTTGTGACAACGCTTACATAACGGCAGCAATAACAACATCGGAAATCGTATTACATATTGGAAACAAAATGATTATATTAATGCTGAATACATAATTTTATACTTAGGTGGGATCGTTACATTTTGTTACAAACGGACACCCTTGCTTCATCCCCGCCAACACACCTCTGCACGTTAGACCAAACGCTTCCACAAGGAAGTGAAAGCCATATCACACCACATCTTGGGCTCCTTTTTCAGCCCGTTATCCTGAAAGAGAGTCTTGCCGACCGCGATTATTTCAACACAGAAGGGACCAATCCGGGATGGCGCTAAGAAGCTATTGCCGCCGATCTTCATATGCGAGAAAATCGGATTTTGAAGCGACGTACTCGGAAGAAAAGCAATGTAAGCATCCAAATCATGTGTCTCGTTGCTTGTATTTTGATAAACATTTTTCTGCCACAACCTCATAGTTTGTTTTGTTATCCCTTCGGCATAGGGTGGGACGGTGGAGATAACTGCGTCTCCGTCGGAAGCGCCGTCATAAAATCGCTTCTGTGCATACTCTCGCATTTCTTGAAACGAGCAATAAACGTACATCAAAGATACATTGGGTATATCTGTTGGACCTGGGCAGCCCGCAACTTCGCAAAAGCGCTTGACCACTTTGTCTTTAGGTGGATCAATGGGAACATCAGTATTAGTGATTAAATTTATCCACGAGCGTTGAGCAGCTATGAGACTTTTTTGTGCAAAACTGCGGCGAGCATTCGCGGTGTGAATTAGAACGAGTTTAAGTTCACGCCGGTCTTGTAGATTCGAGCTGTCGATAATGTTGAATATCGGCTGACTGTCATACATCTCGAATTAGTGACTGATTTTTGAATATAAATTCAGTTATATCTCATAATTAAATGGGCTTCGGTGGCCGTATTATTGGTACTCAAAATCATCAATCACGGGATTGATTTAAATTAACTAATTTTAAAATGAGCACCGAAGTATTTCGTCTTTTTACCCTATTAAAATATTGATTGTTATTAAGACTTTCTACAAGTGGGACACGCATCTTATTGAAATCGCCGACAAAGGCGTGATGTTCGGCCAAACAATTTTAACGTTCGCGTAATTCTCACCTACTCCCCATCTCGATGCTAATTTAGGCATTTCAAATCACAATCATCGGAGGAAGTATTTCATTTTATCGCTTTATCAATGCAATGAGTTATAATATTTCGATTCATGTGATGCATATTTCTGTAAAGAATTTGCAATTTACTACGCCTATTGCATAGTTAGTTTTTGCTCTGTATCAACCACCATGCTCATTGATGTGCCATGTAAAATTCCCGAACATCACGCCATTTACATTTGAATATATCCTGCCGCCGCCGTAATGCTACTGGCCCACCTGTCGATTGGTTAGAACCCAGAGTTAATAACGTAAGCGCTTACGTCAATAAGACAGGTAAAGCTATCTATAAATATATTCGGTATGCAGACTATTAATATTATCTAGTCAATTTAAGAAAATAGCGGCATAAACAATGGAGGTAGAGCAGGCATTTTTCTTTTTTTATTATTTTTCTGTGAGTCCTCAACATTAACTTACCTGCAGGTGCTTTCTCAGAGGAAGCCGAGACGACGGAGTGATACCAACTGGCCGATGTGGGAACTAGAGTGGGATCTCCCCGCTGGAACAAGTGTCTCTGAAGTGCTGGCACGTTACTCGACGCCAAATCTGCTCCAAAAGCTTGACGAGAAACTCGATGTTCAGGTTGTTGAGCACAGAGGCATGTTTAACTTGGGAAAGGGAATTCAAGAATGTACGAAAACAGCTATTTTGTCCGCGATTGGAGAGGGGCATAGAAACCTTTGTGAAATTGACATTGCGCTCACGGCGGACGGCGTTCCAATCGTCGCTCACGAATTCAATGTATTTCGTGTTGCTGCTTTAGATGAGGATAAGCCGGTTCGCAAATTTTTGTCCCATCAGATCGTTGGACGACCAGTCATCATACGCGAGATCGAGAACGGTAAGATCTCTGAGACAAACTACAGGGTTACTGACCAGACTATAAGCACTCTTGAAGATATCCTCGACAGCGCGATTCAGGTGAATCCGGACGCAACCTTCATTCTCGACGGCCGCGATGACGAAGCTCATCTCATCGTGGCCTGGTTAAGCTATAGGTCGGCGTATTTTGGCAAGGTTGCTCTTCTATTCTACACCTTCAAGTACATTGATGGGGATCACTTTGTGCAACTGGTAGAGAGTGCAGATCCGGAACCTCGATGGAGGCAGACTGTGCCCCTCATGCCTATGCTTTTTCCAATGGAAATGGTTCGGATCGCAAGGGATCTGGGGCATTCTCATCCGACTGTTGATGAAATATATGGGGCTGCAAAATATTGGATTGATTCCGTCCTCGCCCAAGACATTTGCATTTTTGCTGTTCAAACTATGCTGTCCTACGTTTCTGAAGACACTTTAGAAGACGCGGCAACTGAAGACGAAAGACTCGCGTACAGGGCTAGCGAAGCGAGCACGCGTTTGGCTTACTATGTAAAGTTTGATCGCGATATAAAGGAAGCGAGACCAAACCTAAAACTCTCGACCGGTACCCGAAGTTACGATTTTAGTGCTGTGACACAAGGAAAAAGGTTGCAATTCCATAACGAGTTTTTCACCGGTAGAGAGGAAGCATGGGACACCGACCTTCGCCATTACATCCGCTGTCGCCAAGGAACGCCTGGTATACCCCTGCTGCATGATCTTCCAGATTTGGTAATTTCCGACCGCTCAGAGGACGACATGGCTTTACTTGCTTGGAAGAGCGCTGGCGTCAAACGTAGGGTCGACGTGCAGGCACCTCACCTTGACATCTACGATTCTGAAGAGGAGTAGGCTTCGTAATTTTTTGTTGACGAATGCGCACAGTTATTGAAGTATTTCTGAATACTGAGTACTTTAAATTCAAATATCAAATAAGATCGGACATATTCGGCCGTATGCACCGTTCACTTGCTTTGTAATTTGACATGGGACTATGTATTGTTTTCAGGCATTTATCTTATATTATAATGTATTGCGAAATTATTTCAGCAAATAAAATTCGAAATAATTTCATTCGACAATTGCCCAGAATAATTTACGGTCTTATCGGTACATAATACATCGTCGCGCTCTTAACTGAATTATGAGCAATTTTATTAAATCAAGATGCCTTCTAGTGGGACCTGTTAGGTATTCATGACGGGCCTAACCTATTTCGTCTTACAATCACCATTAAAGTATTTACTCGTTGATGCGAATAAACTTCAATTCAGGCTCAAAGTCGATAAAATGGCATGATTGCCTCGGTCCGCTTTTGATTCAGAGAAACAAAAGTTTCTCTCTCGCTGATTGATTTTGTGTTTCTTTCATAGGCTCAGATTGCAGTACGGGTCATTCCACTGTCTCGCGGCTTCCCGCTGACAAAACGGAAGGCGGAAATCCCGCATACGGCTATACTAAATGCCATAAACACGTGTTCAGTAAGTTCAAAAACTGACGGCGATTTCACACCCAGTAAGGCCACAACGCCCGCACTTTTCATAGTCATATATATTCCTGCAGCCGTTATCCTTTTTCGATAATCGTAGGTGCCCTGAACCGCGTTCGAAAATGGAGTTTACACTGCCATATATCCTGCCGCTGCTGCAGAGGTGCGGTAAGTCGATTTCAGTGAACGCTGGGAAACAATTTGGCGATTGCCAGTTTATTTGTCAGGCGCTTGTCACCGTGGACCTCAATCTGCCCGTCGAGGATGGAACCAAGCCATTCGCTGTGTTATTCTTCACGTTCGTCTGGTTCCGTCCTCGTGTCTAGGCAGTGTCCCCATAAACAGGGTTCATCTTATTGGCGGTGTGTGATTTTATTGGCGGTGTGTGATTCATATGTGGAACGGCCCGGTTAGCAAGGTATTTTCCTCGTAGTTCACCATCGGACGGTGCATTCATATGTTCGGCCTATTGATGCGGTATAGCCCGCTGGCCACGATGAAGTCCGCAATGTCGATCGCCTAATCAATCTCACGCGCTCTACGGCGCCCTGAATCACACGGTCTGATCGATATTGAGGTTGCGTTCCATTGGTTCATCACGCTGTTGTACCTTGCCGCTATCCCGGCACATAACGCCGGGAATTCTGTCTATGCCTTGATCATGACTGCCGGGGTCTGATACGTCCCTCCTTTGACAAGGAGCGCCCATATTGTACGCGCTATTTTGTTGGCCAGCGCTACCGCAGCGACCTTATAGGGTCTCCGCGCTAGCACAGAGGCGATCCAAGCTGGTAGTTTCGCGCCTCGTCGGGCCTGCTTCAGGATTGAAGTCGCGCCAACGACTAACAAAGTCCTCAACTGCTTGTTGCCACGTTTTGATATCTTACCAAGCCGCTCTTTTCCTCCACTGGAGTTCGCCCACGGTGTAATGCCGATCCAGGCCGCCAAATCGCGCCCGGTCCGAAAGCCCGCAGGGTCTGGAACTGATGCCCGGACAGTCGCTGCTATGATGGGTCCGACGCCGGGGATCGTTGTCAGACGGCGAGCGGCATCATCAGCCTTCACTGCGGCGACAATCTTGCTATCGAGCTTTTCAATCCTTCCCGTCAGGATTTCAATTTGATCGGCCATTTCCAACAGCGCCGCCCGAGCTGAAGGGGGAAGCCGATGATCTTCTTCGTCGCGTACTATGACGACAAGCTTGGCGATACTGGGCATCCCGGTTGCAGCAATGATGCCAAGTTCGGCCATGTGGGAGCGCATGGCATTTGACATCTGGCTGCGCTGCCGGACGAGCAACTCTCGCGTCTTTAAAACCATACCGGCGGCTTGTTCTTCTCCGGATTTAACGGGTACGAAGCGCATTGTCGGACGCGTCACCGCCTCACATATGGCCTCGGCATCCGCGGCGTCCGTTTTATTTCTCTTCACGTAAGCTTTCACATAAGCAGGTGGCATCAGACGAACCGTATGACCGAAAGCTGCGATCGCGTTCGCCCAATAGTGCGCGGTGCCGCAAGCTTCGATACCGATAAGGCAAGGCTGGATTGAGCGGAAAAACTCGAGCACCTGCGAACGCCTCAAGGAACGGCGAACTGCGACTTTTCCATCTCCGGTTACGGCATGGACCTGAAAGATCGACTTGGCTAAATCAAAACCGATTGTGGTAATCTTCTCCATGGAACGGTTCCTTCAAAAGTGTGGTGATTGGCGTCCCCACAATAGGCATCCTTGATGCCGGTTCGAAGGGCCGTTCCACACCATCAATCTCTTTAGAAGGAGATTGGTATGCGCCGTCACGAATTGAGCGACGAAGAATGGGCTATCATTGCACCTCTTTTGCCGAACAATAGCCGTGGAATTGAACGTGTCGATGACCGCCGGGTGATCAACGGCATCCTGTGGCGTTTCAGGACCGGTTCGTCCTGGCGCGATGTGCCGGAGCGTTATGGCCCGCGCACCACGCTTTACAATCGGTTCTCCCGATGGCGCAAGGCGGGCGTCTGGGATCGTCTTCTGGACGCCGTTTCAAAGCGTTATGATGGAGACATTGTGATGATCGACAGTTCTTGTGTTCGCGTTCACCAGCATGGTGCCAACGCTAAAAAGGGGGATCTGCCGATCCTTGCATGGGACGTTCGCGCGGCGGCCTGACGACAAAGATACACGCTCTCGTCGATGCAGATGGCAGACCGGTTCGGCTTGAACTCACCGCTGGCCAAGCCGCCGATGCACCGATGGCTGAAAAGCTGTTGAGTGACCTGCAGCCCGGCGCGATGATCCTCGCCGACAAGGCATATGACACTGACGCAATTCGTAACTTTGCCAAGCAACGCAAATGCTGGGCGAATATCCCTGCAAAGGCTAATCGAAAGCAGACATTCAGCTTCAGCCGCTGGGTCTACCGTCAGCGCAATCTCGTCGAACGGTTCTTCAACCGTATCAAGCAGATGCGCGGCCTTGCGACGCGATACGACCGGCGTGCCGACAACTATCTCGCCGCCCTCAAGCTTGCAGCGACGAGGATATGGATTGCCTCAGCTAATGAGTCCGCGTCCTAGCAAATTCCCTTCAACTGAGATGCAGCATGGCAAAGCGCGGTGATAAAGACTATCTTTTCGACCCGCTGCGATGTCCGGAATTTTGTGCGACCGCTTCCGTAAAATTTTTGGAAGAACCGATGCCGGGGACTATGCCCACGAGACGACATGGTTGATCAGACCGGGCATGACTTTGAAGCGCCCCTCCTCTTTTTCACGCGGATGGTTTCAGCTCGAGGAAAAGGTCGTCACTGTCGCCAAGCTTCAAGCGCCCTCATAGGAGCCAAACACCAATCCGATCGTATAGTTGCAGCTCTCCCCCGGCTGCAGGAGTGGACGGTCTTCTGCGATGTCGGTACGAGGCTCGACGCCAAGGGCGTACATACCTGATTGATACGCTCGCCAGATCGCCAGCCTGTTCAGGTGCGTTCGGCTGAACGATAAGCCCACAGATACATCGAGCGCCGGGTTTGAGAGCATGATGGGATCGGACCAGGGAATATCGCGACTATCTACAGAATCCACGCGCTCACCGTATTTGTCATTTGGCAGAGGTTGCTCAACCAGCATTTTTGCCGCGAGAAGTTCAGGTAGACCTGTGAACTCCAGGTTCTCATCAAGAAACGGATACCCCAAATTCAGGTGGTAGATCATCGCGTGATGGGACGGGACGAAGCCTCGATTGGTAACCACATCATCGATCACTATTTCAGAGGCAAATATCCCAAGTGTTACGCGCCGCCGCAATTCGAGTGTCTCACCAAATACACTTGCCTGCCTGACGATGCCCTCACAAAAGATTTCCTCGCTGCCCTGGTCGACCCCATATCCCACCAACCGCGCTTTCTCGGTGGAGATCCTACCGTGCTGCGGCATTTTTCTCGTTTTAAGATGGGGGTGTCCGTAGTGCGAAATATCCGTTTCGCGCGGGCGGCTGACGTGGTCAAGTCCGCAGGTCACCATGAAGCCATCGAAGTTGCGCAGGAACCCCCACCCGTCCTCCGAGCCGGGATCAGACGGAGGAAACCGCATTTGTGCCGGCGAATTCCAGCCGATGTTCACGCCCTTGAAAGAAAGACTGGAGACATCAAATCCTCTGTCGACGGCAATCTCGAATGAAATCCCCTTCGCGTTCCGGGCAATGAGTAGTCTTTGACCTCGCGCGGGACCATCCTCGAGCGTCACCAGTCGAATGTCCGCAACCCCTCTCAAATCCGGGGTCTTTCTCAACAGATTGATATCCATAGTATCCTCGATCGCGTCGCTCGCTGAGATTGTCAGAAGTTCCGACTGGCCGGCGACGCTAAACGTCGGCGTTCTGGCCGCCCAAATTGAAGAGAAGCTGCTGGAGTCCGGGTTCATTTACTGCCAGAGCGGCATCCGCTGGTGAACACCACCTTTTGCGGCGTTGGCCCTTCTCAGGGAACTCGTCTTCGACCTCCGAAACCATCAGCAGATAAACCTGAACGAGACAGGGAAGAACCTCATCCAGAGAGATCTTCTTATCGTAGGTGTAGTGGCCAAGAGGCAACTTGCTGACACGCCCTCTGACCCCTGCCTCTTCCCACGCTTCCTGTTTAGCAACCTGATGCGGCTTCTTCTTACTCATCGGCCAACCTTTGGGTATTACCCAACGGCCGGTATCTCGGCTCGTGATGAGGAGAACCTCAACGTCACCGGGAGCGAGGTCGGCCGATCGCGTACAAAGTGCCGCGTATTGGTCGACCTTCGCGCCGAGTGGTGTTTGACATATTCTGGTGGCATCACGCCGCATTAGGCAGCAACCGCCACTTTCTGGAGCAGTGGTCTTACTTTCTCCAGAAAAGTGTCGCTTCCACAAGCAAAACGGAGCTTCTGCGGTAGTTCGGTTCTGTCCCAGTCAATCGTATGCGAGACGCCAAGATTGCCGAGTATCGGCAACGCCGCCATCACATCCCAGGTCGAATCGCCCAACGACACATAGCCATCGGTTTCACCCATCGCCACCTCGATGAGAGACAACGTTGCCGAACCGCAGCAGCGGAAGCTGATACGAAGATCATCGGAGATGAAGCGAACAACTTCGAGCCGGTCTTCGGTCGCCACCGACGGATGAAGACCAACTCCCATTGAAGCCCGGGAAAGATCGAGCGGAGGAATTGGTTGCAAGGGCTTGTCGTTCAATTGCGTCTCGACGTCCCTGCCGCCAGTCAGCATCAAATCTCGCACGGGGGCGTAGATCACACCAAAGACCGGCCGACGGTGTTCATAAAGTCCGATGGAAATCGCCCAGTTCTGGCCGCCACGAACAAAATTGAACGTCCCATCTATAGGATCGATGACCCAGGTCCGTCCGGACGTTCCATTGATCTCGCCACCTTCCTCGCCATAGACGCCGTCTTCCGGAAAAGATCTCTTGAGATTGGCGATTAGGAATTCTTCGACCTGCCTGTCAGCTTCCGTCACGAGATCAAGATGGCCCTTTTTCTCGACAGGCAAATCAGCGAGCTTGCGGAAATACTGAAGGGCGAGTGCGCCCGCTTTTCTCGCAATCTCTTCTACGATGGCCTCTACCGTGTGCCCCGTATGCAAATCAGCCATTGGCTTCGTCCTTGAGCCGCGCGGCCTGCGACACATCGTTGCTGATGAGCTGATCAAGCTGACCTTCGCGAATCCAGCGAACGACGTCGGCTTCGATATCGACGCCGTACGTCTTGAGACTCTTCAGTTTGCTCGGGGGTGGAACGTGGAGGAAAGTCGCAATCCCGCCGTCATGGAGCTGGATTGCTTCTCCGCTTGGAAAATGGTGGATCTCAAGGTTGATGGCATCAACGTTGGCTTCGCGTGCGATGGCGGCCGGATCGAGAAGGCGCGAATGCGACAAGCCGACAGTCGGCACCTCTGGAATAGATTTCTTCAGAGCCCGGAGCTGGACAAAGTCGAAGGACGAGAACTGCAGCAGGTCAGCGCAATCGAGTTCATCGATGATCGCCCGGAGCTTCGGGAAGAACACGTCGTCATGACCATAGGTCTTCAGCTCAAGCTGATAGATGATGTTGTGCTCGCGGGCGAAGTGCAGCGCGTCCCTGAGGCGTGGAATTCGCTCGTCTCTAAACTCCTCG
This sequence comes from Agrobacterium larrymoorei, assembly GCF_013322225.1. Classification (GTDB taxonomy): domain Bacteria; phylum Pseudomonadota; class Alphaproteobacteria; order Rhizobiales; family Rhizobiaceae; genus Agrobacterium; species Agrobacterium larrymoorei_A. The sequence goes on along the minus strand of NZ_JAAMFB010000043.1, from coordinate 121,335 downwards.
CCGAACCATCGGCCGGCACTCAAGGCGGCAATCTCGGAATAGGCCATGTTGCAGATCAGGCCATTGCCGTCGGTGGTCCGATCGACGGTTTCATCGTGTATCAGGACCAGTTCACCGTCACTGGTAATGCGCAGGTCAGTTTCGCAGGTCACGCCGGGTCCGGCAAACTCGCGGGCCGCGCGAAACGCAGCATACGTATTTTCCGGCGCGCCTTCGCTATGGCCGCGATGGCCAGCGACGCGCATTGTCTTTGGCGTCATTCTCAGCGGGTTCATTTTGTTTCCTTTCGTTTAACGGAGCCGCGCATCGAAGCGGTCACGCAGATAGTCGCCGAGCAGGCTGATCGACAGGGTTGTCAACACGATTACCGCGCCCGGAAACGCAGCCAGCCACCAGGCGATAGCGAGATAGTTACGGCCGTCAGCGACCATCAATCCGAGACTCGTGGCCGGGGGCTGGATGCCGAGACCGAGAAAGCTCAAACCGCTTTCGAGAAGAATGATTTCCGGGAAATTGACAGTGAATTGTACGATGAGCGGCCCCGCAATGTTCGGCAGCATGTGACGCAAGTAGATTCGCATCGGCGGCACGCCAACGATCCGTGCCGCCTCCGCATACCCTTCCTCTTTCGCGCTCAGCACGAGCCCCCGGGTCAAGCGCGCATAGCGTTCCCAGTTCGCGAACCCGACCAGAAAAACAAACAACAGTGGGCTCGACCCGAAGATTGCGAGAATACCTAATGCGACGATGATGAATGGAACAGATGCCATGGCGTCGGAAAAACCCATGATCGCATTATCGATCCACCCGCCGAAATGGGCGGCGATCAGCCCCAGGCATGTGCCGATCAGGGCGCAAATAAGCGATCCGACGACCGCGATCATCAGGGTCGTCTGGGTTGCAACCAAGAGATTGCTGACAACGTCTCGGCCAAGGTAGTCGGTCCCGAGCATATGAGCTACCGACACAAACGGCTTGGCAAACCGGGCCAGCGGGTCCTGATGGAGGTAATCATAGGGTGCTGCCCACCGCGCCGTGATGCCGATGATTACGACGATGGCAATCCAGGCACAGCACAGTCCAATGATGACCGGCATACGATGAAAGGGAGCCCACACGGTGCTCTTCAACGAGCGTGAAGCTGTCGCTGTCGTCATGTCAGTGCTTCCTGATTTTGGGGTTGAGAACCGCGTAGAGGACATCGACGGTCAGGTTGATCGTCACCATAAATGCCGTGAAGAACAGGATCATTGCCTGAACGACCGACAGGTCGCCGCTGCTGGTTGCCGCGACGAAACCGCTGCCGAGCCCCGGCCACGCAAACACTGGTTCGATCAGAACGGCGCCGCCCAGCAGTCCACCAGCGGTGAAGCCGAGCGTGGTCACCATAGGTATCGCCGCGTTTGGCAAAGCATGGCGGAGTATGATTTCCCAGTTTGGGATGCCGTCAGCGCGAGCCGCAGCGATGTAAGGTTGGCCAAGAACATCGATCAGGGTCGAGCGCATGAACCGCGCAATGGCGGCGGCATTGAACAAAGCAAATGTCGCGACCGGCAGGATCACGTGGTTCCATGACGAACTTCCCGAGCTCGGGAGCACCCGCAGCCAGACAGCGAATACAAAGACAAACACAAGACCCAGCAGAAAGTTGGGAATGCTGTAGCCGAGTACAGCGCCTGCCATGACGCCCTTGTCAACAGCGGACTCCCGCCGAACCGCAGCAAGGATGCCGGCTGGAATTCCGATCAACATGCTAAGAACAAAGGCCGAGACCGTAAGAAGCAGCGTTTTCGGGATTCGCTCACTGACGACATCGAAGACGTCTCGGCCATCGGCGTATGAAGTCCCGAAATCGCCTCTCAATGCGTTAACGACGTAAATCAGGTATTGCTCGACAATAGACCGATCGAGCCCCCACTTGGTCCGGAAGGCGGCCAACGCCTCGGGGCTCGCAGTGTCAGGCAACATCTGTTGCGCGGCATCTCCGCTTAAGCGCAGAACAACAAAAACAAGCGTTACGGTGAATACAAGCACAATGACAGCCCGGACCAGGCGGGCAAAAATGAATGCCACCATTAGGCAATCTCCTTCTGCTGCGAGTCTGCCGGCAAGGAAGCGATTGATCGAGGGAACTCTTCAGCCCTATGGCATGCCACCTGCTGGTCCCCGACCGATCGAAGTGCTGGCGTCTCATTCGTGCATCTGTCGATAGCAAACGGACAGCGCGAACGGAAAGCACAGCCCTGACCGGCTTTCGTTATGTCCAACTCACCCTTGATCGGCGGTTCGACGTTGCGCACAGTCGGGTCCATGGTAGGGACAGATGCAAGTAGCGCACGTGTGTAAGGATGACGCGGCCATTGGTAGACCGACCTGATATCACCCGTCTCGACGACGCACCCCAGATACATCACCGCAATCCGGTCAACGAGATGACGAACAATGCGTAGGTCGTGGGTAATAAAGACGTAGGCAAGATCTAAGTCACGCCAGAGTTCCCGCAGCAGCGCCACAACCTGCGCCTGAACGGAGACATCTAGAGCGGATACGGCTTCATCGAAGACGACCAGCTTCGGATCAAGGATGAGAGCCCGAGCGATAACGACGCGCTGTCTTTGGCCGCCAGACATCTGGTGCGGATAGCGGTCCATCATTACGCTCGACAGGCCAACCCGCTCAAGCATGGCCGCAGCCCGCTCATAGGCAACCGCTCGGTCCGTCACGTGATGGACAATAAGGCCCTCGGCAATCTGCTCGCCGATGGTCATCTGCGGATTCAAAGCCGACAAGGGGTTCTGTTGAACGAGCGATGTGTGTATGCGGAAGTTCTTCCAGTCCTGAGCAGTCCGTTCCTTGTGGTTCACGCCTTCGAACCAGATGTCACCGCTCGTTGGCGGTGTCAGGCCGAGGAGAAGTCTGCCGAGTGTCGATTTGCCACTTCCGGATTCCCCGACAATTCCGAGCCTCTCGCGGGGCGCCAGTTCCAGATTGATCTTCCTGGAAGCAAACAGGCTGGTCGACTTCGAGAAAAAGCCGGTCTTCTGACCGAAGGCCTTCGACAAGTCGCGTGTCTTGAGGAGGGGCGCGCTCATGCAGCCACCGGATGATAACAGGCCGCTTCATGCGCGAAGCCGACATTCGCAGGCGCCGGAAACCGCGTCGAACATTCTGCCGTCGCTCGCAAACAGCGCGGATGGAAATAACAGCCCTGGGGAAGGTTATCGAGTAGCGGTACAGATCCGGGGATCGGGACCGGCGGTTCGAGATCGTCCGCCTCGATACTCGGCATGCATTCGATCAGAGCGCGAGCATACGGATGGGCCGGTCTTTCAAACAATTCCGCAACGGGCGCCGTCTCGACGATTTTTCCGCAGTACATCACTGCCGCCCTATCGGCGAGACGCGCGATAACACCTAGATCGTGGGATACAATAATCAGCGCCATGCCGGTCTCGGCTTTCAGTTCTTCGAGCAGATGAAGGATCTGTGCCTGCATCGTCACATCGAGCGCCGTCGTCGGCTCGTCGGCGATCAAAAGTTGGGGCTTTGCTGCCAGAGCATGGGCGATCATAACGCGCTGGTTCATGCCGCCGGAGAATTGATGCGGGTAGGATCGCAGCCGGCTTTTGGCCCGATCGATACCGACACGCTCAAGAAGCCGCATCGCTTCCAGCCGAGCATCAATGCCTTTCAGACCCTGGTGGCGGTAAAGGGCGGACTCCAGGTAGTAGCCGATCGTGTGGACCGGGTTCAGGCTGCTTGTCGGGTCCTGAAAGATCATCGCGATCGTCGGCTTGCCGGATTTGGCGGACGCCGTCCGGTTCGCTCCGAATTCGATTGATCCGCCGGTTTTCGCAATTCCCCGCGGAAGCATGTTGCCCACCGCGTAGCACGTCATGCTTTTTCCACAACCAGACTCGCCAACGAGCCCCAGCGTCTGGCCGGCTTCCAAAGAGAAACTGACACCGTCGATAATCCGGATATTGCGGGCCGGCACCTCGACCACGAGATCACGAACATTCAACAAAGTAGACATTTCATCCTCCCTGAGCGGTGCGCACGGATGCGCACCGCCATCTCGTTGGATTGTTGTTATTTGAAATTGAGGTTTCCGCGGAATTCCATGGTCTCGAATGAAACAGGACTCCACTGGACGTCTTTGCGTGCAGCGTAGACATCGTAAGGCTGATACATCAGGACAGCAGGAGCTTCGTCCTCGAAGATATCACGAAGGCGGTTGAAGGCTGCGGAACGCTCTTCGCCATCCTTCAGCTGGGCCACCTGGTCGCAGAGGTTGTTGAACTCTGCAGGTGCCTTCCAACCCCAGCGCTTCTGGACACCGCGGCCAGGACCAAATTCCGATACCATCGTTGTGAGGCCGTCCGTCAGCCACTGGCCGTTCGACCAGTTGCGGATTAGAATGTCGGAGTCCTTGGGTGTCGTCCCCGGCGCAAAAATCTTCGGCACGACGGTGATGCCGGCGGCTTTCCACATCTCAATCATCATCATCAACGCGGGGACAGCGTTGGCGTAATAGTTGCCCATCGTATGATAGGTGATCGGGGTGCCGTCGTAACCGCTTTCCTTGACAAGACGCTTGGCCTCTTTGAGGTTGAATTCCATAGGCTTCCGCTTCGGGTCGTAAGTCGCGCCGTAATGCGGGAAATTAAAGCCGTTCGGTATGGAAGCCTTATTCTTCCACAAAGCCTCGACGATAAGCGGCCGATTGACAGCAAGCGCCAGAGCACGACGCAAAGTCTTGTTCTGGAAGATTGGCTGGTTCATGTTGAACGTGAACATATGGAGGTTCTCGATCAGCGTGCCACGCGTTTCGAGGTCAGAGTAGCCGTCAACCAACGCCATGTCGTCCGGCGTCAACGTCGTGATGATGTCATACTCACCACTGATCAGACCGGCCACGCGCGTGGCTGGCTCCGCTACGACCTGGTAAGTGATTGTCGAGGCCGTAGGCTTATCGCCCCAGTAACCGTCATTCGCTTCCAACGTCACATGATCGTTAGCGACAAGCTCCCTGAACTTGTATGGCCCTGTGCCGATCGGCTTGTTACCGAAGGCAACTGCACCGAGGCTCTTGTAATACTCCTTCGGGACGATCGGGCCGAGCCAGGAGCCGAGATATTTCTCGATGAGATAGGACGGCGTCTTGGTACGCAAAACGACGGTGTACTTGTCTTCCACGACCGGCTCGTCCCAGTTGGGAGAAAAATTTCGGCCATTCGGAACCGTCTTGATCGCTTCGTCACCCCACAGCCGCTCAGAAGAGAAGGTGAACGCAACATCTTCCGCCGTCATCTCGGCGCCGTTGTGAAATTTGACGCCTTGCCGAAGCTTGAACCGGATGGACTTGTCGTCAATCCGTTCGAAGCTTTCAGCGAGTGCCGGCACAAGCTTGATATTGTTGCCTTTGGCACCATCCGCAAAATAGTCGCGCCGGATCAAGGCATCAAAAATCTGGTTGATGATACGCGGGCCGGTGTTGCTAATGCCGTTGATCGGCTCCAGCGACGGAGGTAGCCCATTTACACCGATGCGCAACGCGCGACGATCCGCGGCAGATGCAAAATTTCCGCCTGCGGTTGACGCGAGAGCTATCGCCCCGGCGCCCATCATAAAACTTCTGCGACTGGTCTTACGCATCTGGTTGTCCTCTCCCTGCTCTTTCTAAAGAGTGTTTGTGCGATTGCGCGGACTTCGAACCTAGTTCGCGATGACGAGCTTCTTCCGCAGCTTTTCCGGTACTGTCTCAATGATGCTTCTGGCGCCGGCATCGGTGACGATGACCCCGACGTCCTCTATCCTGGCGGTCACCGAGAGGCTTGATTTCGTGAACTTTGAATGATCCGCAACGACAATGACGCGGCTTGCGACCTCAATCATCGCCTTCTGGACGCTCGCGTTCAGTGGCGACGCCGTACAGATCAATCCCCGATCCAGATCGATCGAGCTGGCATTGAGGATCAGCTTGTCGACATTGAATTGTCGGATGAACTGCTCGGCGAGCGGACCTCTGAAGGACCGGTTGGTTTCGGTATATTCCCCGCCGACTGAATAGACGTTTTTCGTTTCGCCTCGGATCAGTTCGGCAACGATGTCTGCGCCGTTCGAGATCAGCGTCAGGCCAGCGCGCCCGGAAATATGCTTTGCGACCTCCAAGGCAGTGGTACCGGCATCAAGCAGAACAGCGTCGCCGTCCTTTATCATCGCCGCGGCCGCCGCAGCGATCACCGCTTTTTCGGCCTGATGCGAAACGGCGCGAGCCGCGTTCGGCTTGTCTTGAGCGACTTGGGAAACGCTGACTGCTCCGCCGTGTGTCCGGCGCAAAAGACCGGCCTCATGGAGTTCACTCAGATCCCTCCGGGCGGTCGCCACTGATATCTCGAAGTGGTCGGTTAGCTTGCCGATGGACAGAAACTGTTCGCCTCGCAACAGCTCGACGATTTTAGCCTGGCGGTCCTGCGTCGAGTTGAACACAACACTTCCCTTTCACCCAAGAATGATCTATATCGCTCACATTATGAGCGTTATCGTTCTTCGTCAAATGAAAGTTTGATGACGGTTTTGTTGCGTTGCAACAGAGTACTACAGCGTATAAGATTTCCCCGCTGAGCTTTAACACAGCCGCGTCCGCCCTGTAAGCGATTGGTCGAGTGAGCGAAACCGCTCATTCGTTACTTAGGCCAAATGGGGCCCTGCGCCTGTTTTGCCTGAGATGAACTTTGGGAGAGTGCCTATGCCACGTGCACGATTGATTGAAGCTGAACGGCCTCGAACTTCTGGACCTCCAGCAAATTCTTCCTGTATGCGAGGCGGCGCAGGCGGGAGGCCGGTGGGCAGCTTTCCTCCCAGCTCGCCCACCGGTTCAATGTCTCCACGCCCCGGGTTCTCTTCGACAATAGTCCCTACCAAACCGGCTTAGACTGAGGACGGCGGCGTTGGAGTCGACAATCGTCATGATCAACCTGTTCGGGGCAGTTGCTCTGCTGCTGTTCGGCCTTTCGCAGGTCAAGGAAGGAGCGTCCCGGACGCTTGGTTCCAAGCTTCGCACCGGTCTCGCAACCGGAACAAGGAGCAGCACACGATCATTTCTTGCAGGCTTTGTCGCGACCGTAGCACTGCAGAGTTCTACGGCCACAGCGCTGATGGTCTCTTCATTTGTTGAGCGAGAACTGATCAAGCCGCGCATGGCGCAGGTCGTGCTGCTGGCAGCCAATGTCGGCACCGCAGTAACAGCATGGATCGTTGCTACCGGAATCGAATGGGTTTCGCCTGTCTTGCTTGCTGTGGGAATCATTCTTTATCGAGGCGGAACAACGTCGCGTCAGGGCGCTGGAACCGCCCTTATCGGTATTGCGCTGATGTTGCTTTCTCTTCATCTTCTCAGTCCAGCGACCGAGCCGCTGCGCCATTCAGCAGCGCTTGCGGCCTTCATCGGGCTCCTCGACAACGCATGGCCGGTCGCCATTATCCTCTCGGCGGCGATTGCCCTTGCATCGTCCTCAAGCCTCGCTGCGGTCGTTCTTATCCTGTCGATGGCGTCTACCGGCATTCTATCCGGCGGCCTTGTCGTTGCATTGGTTCTAGGGGCCAGTTTGGGTGGCGCTGTTCCGCCGGTGATTGCCGCATTGTCGGGATCGGTAGCCGCCCGGCGTGTGACGCTCGGTAACTTGCTCGTACGGGCCATTGGCTGCGTCGTTACCCTTCCCGGAGCGGGAATTCTCGCCGACTGGCTGTCCATGTTACCCCTGCCCTACTCCGAGCTTCCCGTCGATGCGTACCTGGCCTTCAACATCGCCCTCGCGTTGCTCAGATGGCCCTTTTCGCGGCTCATCGCACGGTGGATGACCATTCTAATCCCTGATAAGGCCCAGACGGAAAACGGTCCAAAATTTCTCGACGCCGACGAACTGTCGACACCGATCGTGGCCCTCACCAGTGCTACACGCGAGGTGCTTGGTGTCGGAGATCTGATCGAAAGAATGCTTTTGAAAGTCTCTGATGCTTTTGAGCAGAATAACGCATCGAGGCTAAAGGATATTTCTCAGATCGAACATCAGGTCGACCGGTTGCAACAGGAGGTCAAGGTCTACCTTTCCAAACTTGGTCGGTCCGGATTGTCAGAAGACGAAGGGCGCCGTTCGATCGTCATCATCGACTACGCCACAAACCTCGAACACATCGGCGACATCATAGAGAAAGGTCTCTTGCAGGCGGTAACCAAGAAGATCGGGCACGGCCTCAAGTTCTCCGATGACGGCTTTGTCGAGCTTCAGCAGTTTTTCCAGCTGACCATAGACAATCTCAGGATCGCACAGACGATCTTCGTCACCCGCATGTCAACCTTGCCCGCCAACTCATGGAACGCAAGATCGAGGTGCGCCAGATGGAGAAACGATCTTCCGAGCGTCACCTTGAGCGGTTGCGTCACGGACGCGCCGACAGCCTGCAAACCAGTTCGCTTCATCTCGACATCCTGCGCGATCTCAAACGGATCAACGCCCACCTCGTATCCGTCGCCCATCCGATCATGGACGAACAAGTACTGCTCGGTGAAAGCCGTATCATTGCTCGCGACTCGATAACCTGACCTACACTGGATCAATACGCCTCGTACCCACGCAAACCATCGGAAGTTCAAAATGAAGAACAAAGTACAGCTATTCGCCTATGTCGACCGGTTAAGTGGTGGAGGCTTTCCGAACCTCAAGACCTTGATAGAGAGCAAGTTTGCTGGCTTGTTTGGTGGTCTTTATGCCCTCCCCGCTTTTGCCACGATAGATTTTTCCAACGCCGGTTTTCATCCCATAGATCATACGACGGTCGATCCCCGACTGGGAAGATGGCGGGACGTGCGACGCTTTGGCCGACCTGATTTGGAACACTCCACATCGCTCCCGATCGGCAGCTGTCGGACAAACAATGACGACAAGGATAATGGCAACGATTAGACGGAGATGAAGAATGCAACACTGGCTGGACAAGCTGACGGATCTTGCCGCGATCGAAGGCGATGAATGCATCCTGAAGACGGGGCTGGCGGATATCGCAGAGCATTTCGGCTTCACAGGTTATGCCTATCTCCATATCCAGCACAGGCATATCACTGCCGTGACCAACTATCATCGCGAGTGGCAATCAACCTATTTCGACAAGAAGTTAGTGGCTCTCGATCCGGTCGTCAAACGCGCAAGGTCCAGGAAGCACATCTTTACCTGGTCGGGCGAGCAGGAACGACCGTCGCTGTCGAGAGACGAGCGTTCTTTCTATGCTCGCGCAGCCGATTTCGGCATCCGCTCCGGCATCACCATACCCATCAGGACTGCCAACGGCTCGATGTCGATGTTCACGCTGGCATCGGATAAGCCGGTGATTGATCTGGATCGGGAAATCGATGCAGTTGCATCGGCATCAACCATCGGGCAGATCCATGCCCGCATCTCATACCTTCGCACCACGCCTACGGCAGAAGATGCCGCATGGCTCGATCCGAAGGAGGCGTCTTATCTCCGATGGATCGCCGTTGGCATGACGATGGAGGAGATCGCTGACGTCGAAGGGGTCAAGTACAACAGCGTCCGTGTCAAACTTCGCGAAGCCATGAAACGCTTCGACGTCCACTCCAAGGCGCATCTGATAGCGCTGGCAATCCGACGAAAACTCATTTGAAAGTCAACGCAACAATCGCGACGTGACACGGTGATCGCAATACGCTTAGGTTGTCCAGTTATGTCTCGAAAAAGAGTCGGCGATGAGCCGGGTTGCGTCACACGGAAGGAGGGCTGTGGCCGCGTAATCCTTTGGCATTTGTGGCAGGTCAACTTCTCCCATACCGTCTGGATGCCTGCCCACTGACGCAGGATCACTTCCAACTCTCGGTTATGTCCTCAATACGCTTTGACAGTTGGGCGGAGCCGCAGCGGGCGCGTGGAGTGACGACGAGGACGGCCACGAACTGTCGTGCTATCGATCATGTGTGCCAGTCATCCGTCAGCCCAAGTTCGAACAAGGTCTCAAGGAGAGCGTCCCAAATACCCCGTTCGGCCCAATGGCAGAAGCGTACATAAACGGAATACCATTTTCCGTGGCGCTCATGCATGTCGCGTCAGGGACAACCGGGCCGGAGAACATGCAGCATGCCGTTCAGATACTGCCGATTATCGTGCGACGGTCGAGACTTTCTACCGCGTTCGTTGGGCAGTAGCGCCTCGATGATCCATCATTCCATATCCGTGAGGTCCCCGCGAGCCGAAACTGCCTCCTCAAAGGCAGTCATGAATCCCGCTTCTGGTGACCACTTTGTCATCAGAGCCTAAACCATCGGAAATGCCTTTCGCGACCGGCTGATTTTTCTGTGGAAGGAAGAGTGGTACATCGTGCCAGTCAGACGGCAGGAATCGAGAACCTTTTCCTCACCGGGGCTAGCGGCTTTGATAGCGAGCGGTCCGGTTTTATATCCAACAGCGGTGTTCCATCCAGGCAATCAAGACCACGTACAACAATCGAGTTCCCAGATACCCTCTCCACTTTCACAATCGATGTTCCGATCGGATTGGGCCTCACAGGTGCTCGTAGGGAGAAAGCACCGTGAATCTCTCCATCGTCAGCGGGACTTAGTAGGACGATATCGCGTGGTGACTCGTGCAACCAATATAGAACCTCAAGTTGCGAATACGCCTCGACCCCCTTTAGCGCCACGGCCCACGGTTCTGAAATTTCAAGTGTGCATAGTGGCCCGGATTCACTGCCCTGCCGAGGAGTGTCAGCTCGACTTTTCCAAGGGGTCCGGATCTTTCCAACAAAGAAAAGCGATGCGTCGCCTTCTTCGGGTAGCGTGACCGCGACTTCGTTTGTTCGCAATCTGGTTGAGTGCATGACAGCTCCTGCCAAGTCTAGTGAGCCAACAGATAGAGCTGGCTCGGGAAATCTGCACAGCGGGGATAAGTGGAATTTCTGCCTGACTTCGGCTTAGATGCCGGGAACAGGAGATACCATGACGAGACGACCGCGCCGGAACCACAGCCCGGCTTTCAAGGCGAAGGTGGCACTTGCCGCCATCCGAGGTGAGCAGACGCTGGTGGAACTATCCCAGCAGTTCGACGTGCATGCCAACCAGATCAAGCAGTGGAAGGACCAACTCCTTGAAGGGGCGACAGGCGTTTTCGGCGACGAAGGGAAGACGGAACCGGCAGGCCCGACCGTTGACGTCAAAACGCTGCACGCCAAGATCGGCGAACTGACGCTGGAAAATGATTTTTTGTCCGGTGCGCTCGGCAAGGCGGGATTGCTGGGCGGAAAGAAATGATCGACCGCGAGCACAAGCTATCCGTCGTGCGCCAGGCGAAGCTTCTCGGCTTCAGCCGTGGCACAGTCTACTATCTGCCTCGTCCAGTGCCTGACGGTGATCTTGCCCTGATGCGCCGGATTGACGAGTTGCATCTCGACTACCCCTTTGCCGGAAGTCGGATGTTGCAAGGGCTCTTGAGAGGAGAAGGGCTGGAAGCTGGGCGGCTGCATGTCGCCACGCTGATGAAGAAGATGGGCATCGAGGCCATATACCGTCGCCCGAACACATCCAAACCAGCACCCGGTCACAAAATCTATCCCTACCTCCTGCGCAAGCTGGCGGTGACCCGTTCCAACCAGGTTTGGGCGATGGACCTGACATATATTCCGATGGCTCGCGGCTTTGTCTATCTCTGCGCCGTCGTGGACTGGTTCAGTCGGCGGGTTCTGTCGTGGCGGCTGTCGATCACGATGGAAGCAGCCTTCTGCATCGAAGCAGTCGAGGAAGCGCTGGCCCGTTATGGCAAACCCGACATATTCAATACTGACCAAGGATCGCAGTTCACCTCGATGGACTTCACGGCAGTGTTGAAGAAAGCCGAAATCGCCATCTCGATGGATGGCAAGGGCGCTTGGCGGGACAATGTCTTCGTGGAACGCCTTTGGCGTTCGATCAAATACGAGGAGGTCTACCTCCACGCCTACAAAACCGTGTCCGAAGCCCGCGTCGGCATTGGCCGATATCTGACCTTCTACAATAGTCGACGCCCACATTCATCCCTTGACCGGCAGACGCCGGATCAGGCTTACTTCAACGCGCTGGCACCAATGATGGTGGCGGCATAATCGAGGCGGAAATCCACTTAACGAAACGCCCGAAACTGTTCAGACGAACCGAGCCACCTCTGATATCGCTTCGCTCGCAGAATCTTGTAAGAGGTGAGTTAACGGGTTATTTCAGGTTCGCCGCATTTGATTTCAGTTGTAACATGCTTCTGCCGAGGCAGGCTGTGCGGCATTGCGGTACTCAACCCGCACCGCTCGGCAACGATGACCCCAGATAATCCCGCCTCGCGCAAACGAAAGGGTGCCGTGACAGCCGTTCAAAGCTGATCACTTCGTTGGCTTAGAATATGCGCGGTAACGCCGACAAGGTGTCGTCATTTAACGCTGGAGACCACCAGGTTGACCCCACGCCCGTTGAAGCTTGTTAGAATTTCCGCGCGGCGTAAGGAAAACTAAGGCTTCTTTTTAAGCATCGTTGACAAGGCAAAAACCAGTAATCCCATTATCCAAAAAAATGAGAACTCCGTATAGAACTGACAAAAATATGTATCTCCTGAATCTTCACTATAAAGAGTGAGCAAAATTTTATATAGTGGAAAATATATAAATCCTGGAGTGAAAATTATCGCGGCGTAGACAAGCATTTTTTTGGTCGACGTTTTCATGTTTGCCTCATTCGGCTGCAAGACGCGATGGAGTAATTATCGATAGCAAGAGATTCGTTTCGTTAATAAACTTGGATTAAACACAGCAGTGTTAACGTGCTACGTAGGCCGTTTCCCAGTGGATCAGTATCGCGGCGCCGGACAAGAGAACAATCATCAGACTGCTCATCAATTGGTTCTCGTGGACATGCATCTGGCCCAGTCTATGTTGAAGACGCCGCCTAATTCAGTCGACATTTAATCGCGCGCTACACATGGCGTCGAAATGCTTAAGTGCCCGCTTCGACGTAGGCATCCGTTGAATGCCGCAGTCCAGGCTCTTGATCGTGCATGTTATGCTTCTGAAGCAAGGCTAGGGCACGTTGAACGACTGATGGCATCCGCTTTCAGCCCTTCCCGACATATGTGCGGCAATTTCAATGTGAATATGATGTAGTAGAGCTACGAGCGTAGCTCTCCTTCTTTAGAGAGGTTTCAAGTCTATTAGATCCTCAATATCTTCTAGAATGTGCGTGGGATTGCTGCACGCCAAAGCCTCTCTCTTAGCATAACCCCACGTAACTCCCGCGGAGGCAACGTTTTGACTCATCGCTGCCTCAATATCACGTACCTCATCTCCGACAAGAAGCACTTCATTCCGGGACCTTTCAAACCGACGAAGTATCTTATTGATCCTTTTGCCCTTCCCAAATATTGGCGAGCTGCCCTCTATATAAGCAAAGTATCTCTCCAATGGCCCGAGCACGCGCTGAATATTTTCAACGCTGTTCGAACTTAAGATTGCAAGCTCGACCCCTTGATCTTGGAGGAGAAACAAGACCTTTTCTGTCCTAGGGAACATATCGAACGTGGCTTCGCGAGCCAGATTACGCAAGTCTCTCACGATCAGAGGAATGCGCCACACCGGTACTCTCATCCACTTCAGAACCTGGCAAACTGAAAGGCCCCGCAGATATTCAATCTGAGTGTCGCTGGGCGATACGAATCGGTGACGTTCGGACATTTCCCTCAGAGCGCGTATCATCCAGGCGCCGCTGTCGGCCAATGTACCATCAAAATCAAATATAATTAGCTTATAAGCATCATTTTTAGCCATTCATACTTTCCATATTTCGTATGCACGCCATATTTCCATCAAAAATATATCAGGAATACTAGGGTTGTTCCTGTTGGCGGCGATCTCGCTTCAGGTCTATCACTCCCTGAATGCTGGTTAAACAGAAACTGTGTTTCAACGGTAACATTCGCGATCGGTTTGCTGCCGGGGTATGCTGGGAGCGACATCCCTCGTTACTCAACGCTAACGAATTAAATCACACGGCTAAGAAGTATCTGGTGAGTCAACGCGCACCACCTTTGTGACGGCGCGCTAGGCCAAAGACGGAATTTGCAGCAGTTCGACCATCAAATCGAGCACGCCATCTTTCGACCCCTCATGCGAACTCGGTGGAACAAAGGAGACCGACCAACTTAACGAACGTTTGGAACGCCGGCGAAGTATGTAGCCTTGCTTTTTGTTTCTGCTCGGAACCTGCCAAAATAAATTCAGTGTTTCAGTTGAAACGCGGTTTTTTCCAACATGCATTGCTAGGACTGCTCAATGCACCAATATGCCGACCCAGAAAGAGGGCCAAGCATTGATGTGCAAATTTCTTGAAGCAGCAAAAAGCCTGTTGATGAGACCATGGCGGGTGTCCGTCAAACGGGAAAGGTCATCAAACTCTTCTTCGTGCACGATTGTGTATATCTGTGAGGCAGAGTTGCAGGTAAGAGATTGCGTGCAATTATGCATTGATCGAAAAGTCGACTATTTGATAGTCGAAAAATTTAGCCACCATCGTTTTGATAGACATTCTGTTTTTGTCCGCGGGTATCGCGAGCTTTGCATTGAGGTCGAATTTGCTGACCTTCTCGTTATTGTTCGTGACTTTTATGACAACGGATTTGACGTCCAAGACGTTTGATTAGGTGCACCGACAGATCGCGTTCCGTAAGGAGATCGATCAACATATAGAGCGAAGTCTTAGCCGTCTCAATTCTTGCGCTGGGTACTATGGCCGACCGCGGCGGAAGGCAAGTATGCCCATCATCAAGTCCGCCATCCACGTTCCATCACAACTTTCGCCACCCAACTGGAACCAGTCATGTTCAATACCAGAAGACCCTTCGAGTCTGCGCCGCAAGGAAATCTGATGGTGACAAAACACCTGAATGCCGACAGCGCCGCTGCAAGGGTTGGCGACGAAAGTGTCCAGCAATTTAGCCGCGAATATGCTCGAATGTTCGAGGCTCCGCCCAAGCGGGATGGGATGTGCAAAGCGTCTGGCGCGGCCTACCGTAAGTGCGAGCAACATGTGCACCGACACAAATTCCCGAAGTTTAGATCGCCGGAGGCGTTGAAATCGACGGTATCCTTACCTTGGCAGACGCTGGATTTGATGTGCTAGGAGAAGTTTCCTTCTTGGGGGACCTTCGGTTGATCGAGGCGAATTTCTGTGAAACAAAGCAAACCTGAGTGGACAAATGATATTGCGGCTCGGTGAGCCAAAACGTCTCACGTACCCCACGAGAGCGCCTTGATCTTTTCGCCAACACTGTCGATAACGCCGGATCGCGCGACACATGGTTCTCGTCGTCGTCTCGTAGTTCGCAACAATTCTACGAAATAATTGAGGTTACCTCCCTCGGACGTCGGGGGCGCGGCTTTTGAGTTCTTCACGCGCGAGATTGAGGGTGTCACTTATAGTCTGTTGCAGGGGCCTTGCAGAGCGCATCTTCTCAAGGTCACTGCCTTGACCGAGGCTGAGATTGCTTCTAACTGAACTTTCTATGTCTGCCAGCCGCTCATCGACAGTTGGCTTTTGCGTGGAGCGCCAAGTGGCCTTCTCGTACTCATCTTGCGCCCTCAACCAATCATAGCGTTCCTTCTGCGATTGAATGAGTGCTGCCATATCAGGATTATTGACCACGGTATCAAGCATCCTCGCCTTCAGGCTATCTTCCATGTGGGGCAATGCCTTGAACAAGGCGTAAGTTCCACTGAAGTTTTCATCGCTTGGCAACTCATCGGTAAAGGGGGTGGAAAAGTGCTCAAGCATTTTCTCGACAAGACGTCGACGATCTTCCGAGCTAAATTCACCGACATGGGGCGCAACATACTCAAGCGCGTGACCTTGATCGTACGGTTCTGCGATATTCAATATATGATCTACGAGCGCTGATTTTCGTTGCGGTGTTTGCAGCTTTAAAGTTCCCCCGATTGCATCAATTCTCTCCCCGGCCAGGGCGTAGTCCCTTGGCAAGGCTGGACGAAACTCAGGATGCTCAGAGAATCCTTCTGTGGGAACCGCGTGGTCATATAAGGCCTTGCTTGCTGCGCCAAGTCTATTGATTTGTCCGTGAAATCTTCCTCCAGCACTACGCTCAACACTTTCCTTTACAGATTTATTAGAGAGCTTAAGGTTTGAGATATTCCTTGCAGTCTCAACAGGATCGTTAGTGACCATGCCATCCACGATCCGGGAGATCAGATCGTCGCTCATTACGCGATGGAAGGGTGACACCTCTTTTTCTATGGGTTGCCGCTGTGTCTGTGAATTGGATACAATATTCTGCATATATCTCACTCCGCGGAAATCTTGCGATCCGACCACAATATCAAATAAGACCGCGCCGGTTATAAGAATAACGTTTCAACTGAAATTTCTGTTTGCCGTCATGCCGCGCTGTCTGAGTGATTTTCGAGCGGATTAGGCTGTTGAACTGGAAAATCGAAGGGGGCCTCGACGCTGGAGTCCGAGCCATCAAACCTATCGAATATAGCGGTGGATCGTAAGCGTCCGGTGAGCCTGTAGTAGAAATTTTCATCGAACATCGGAAGTTACGTCCATAACTTTGTCGTCAGCGACGTCATCGCGGATAAACTATGGACCTTATGAAGATTTTGACAGGGGTCGAGCGTCGGCGTGACTGGTCTGATGACGATAAGCTACAGATATTGGAAGAGGCTGCCGCTTCAGGCGCAAGGATCGTGGATGTCGCCCATCGGCACGATATCCGTCCCCAGCAGATTTACACCCGGCGCAGGGAAGTTCGCGGCGACCAACCCAGTGGTTTCGTTCCTGCTGTTGCGCTGATTGCGTCGGAGCCGATCAGTGAAGCGGAGCGGCCGAATGCGACGGCCAAACCTACGACTGCGAAGCGCTCGGTAAAACCATCGCGCATTGAGATCGGTTGCAAGGGCGTTTGTGTTTTGAAGGTCGAGGCTGATACCGCACCTGACGTGCTGAAGGCGCTGATCCGCTCGTTGAAGGGGCATGATAGTGAAGGGTGCAAATTCCCGGGTCACTCTTGCCTGCGGCGTAACCGAGATGCGCAATTTAGCGCCGCCAATAATTATGCGGAGTCGGAGACGACGATGGGCGCAGGAAGGGTCACTGTCAATCGGGCCTGTGATTGTGACTTAGTCAATTCTGTTTTGTCCGAGCCGGGGTCATGGTCCTTTACTTTTACGAGAGTTCGGATGCCGCCGGTGAGGCAGTTCACCAGTTCAAGCGCGAGGCGGCCGAGTATCCTGAATTTGGAAATCGGCTTATCTCGTGAAAATTCAGATCCGCGCAATTTCGCCGGATGTGGCGCGTGTGTCACTGAATGAAGGCATCTAGAGGCTCATCAAAACCTACGAAATAATCGAAACGATTGACGACACAGATCAAGCCGGCACCCGCTGAGGAACACGATGGGCGACGCCACCACTAGACGCGCAGCTTAAGCACGTAAACCAAGCGATACAGCCATATCCGCCCTCACACGATGATTGTCCGCACTTGACTTTGCCAGCTGTCAGTTGACGACGACCTTGGGAATGAAGCCAAGAATACTGATCAAGGTTTTCACGGCGCTCATCTGCGCATGCATTTCGATGATCGCTTCAATGTATCGAACATGCTGTGGGCCGCCGGCTTCTTTTCCGGTTTTGTAGGTCTCCGGGAGAGCCTGGAAGAGTTCATCGGCTTTTGCCACCAATCGCCGGTGCGTCCTGATAGCGTCAACCGTGATGGTTTCCAGATCCGCCGGAGGTAATCCTCGCGTCAGCCCGATCAATGGGCGGAGCTCGACCTTATTCGTTACGATTGCATCTTCCAGTTCCATTCCTCACCTAACCCTGGTTGGCCGCGGTACGCCCCCGCTGACGTTGAACCCTGTGAACCCTTGCCGGGGGTTAGAATCCGAGATGAATCGGCCCTGCGACCTTTAGCCGGAGCCTGGACATACGCCGCAGGCCCCCGGACACAAAGTCAGAGGGTTCCTGGCGCCATTCCGGTCAGCGCCAACCGTTCATCTGCGGATTCTAAGCCGCAACGCAGCGCGTACTGCGTCAACCACCCTTATAAGAGTCATTCCATGGAGAAGCCAGTCGTGATGAGGATCGCGTAGGTGCAATTTTTCACGAAACCGCCGTCAGAGATGATTTCACGCGCCTGTCGGATTAGTTTTGAGCTAATTTTTCGCTTTCACGTTGCTCGCGGCGCTGCTTGCGTCGTTCCTGAACGATCAGGAAAGTCTGACGGGCGTTCAGCCGATCCTCATCTCTGACGGCGCCGAAGGGTTCACCAACATATCATGGCGCAAGGCATCCGGCCGCGCGGTCGCATAAAGATACGCCGCACTGTGCGTGTACCGGCGCAGCGCTTTGTGCAGATCCGACAGTGCCGCACCCGGTCTCAACAATCTCTCGATGTCATCATTGATCCCGATCCTGAACGGCAGGACTATCTCCCCTTCAGCCGAAGGAAGAACTGCAATTGGCCCAGTTAACAAGGCGTTTACCGCCTTGGCCGGTCCAAACGAGTACCGGTCGACCTTGATCGGACCGCGGGAGGCTTTCCATGGGCTGAGAGGCTTCGAGTTGCTGCCGTTAATTCATCCTGCCTTAGACGCGTTAGAACTAACTGAAATTCGCTGGATTGTCGAAGAACGCTTCGCATTTCGCCTTGTTAAGCCGCACATCAAAGCTCCCAAAATAGAAGTATTTGAAGCTCTTGATGAAGTGCTTGTATCCAAGTTTGTCGTAGTCCCGCGTCTGGCGGACATATGCGAAATCGAGCGTCGGCGAGCGGGAAGTCCTGCTTGAGCCGACATGCGGTGCGCGATCAGCCTCGACAATGTCGAAATGCGCGAACTTACCGTCGGGTGTCAGAAAATACTCGACGCGCCAGTTAGCGGGATCCGGTTTGGGGATCTTGATGCGGCGGGCTTTACGGAGGATGTCGGCTGCCTGCTTTGCAAGACCGCCCCTGAAAAAGTCATCCTGCTCCATCGCCCAGAAAAAATAGTCCGGGTCCGTCAGCAACAACTGCGGTAGCGTTTTACCCTTATACTTACCTATTGGCATCTCTAACCACATGATCGCCTCCGCATACACCGTGCGAAAGATATTGTGTTGATCTGGAGCGTCTTCAATGATCCGTCCGAGCTGAATATGCTGCAGGCAGCGGCAAGCCTGCAGGGAGTCCGGGTGGCGCGATTCCAATTTCATCGCACTCTGGCGGCAGGCTTAACGCTCTTGAGCGCCGATCCCCGACAGGTCGATCCTGATGCCGGCCTTGTTTGGATCAGACGAGACAGCTTCGGATGAAGCATCTTCATCTCTTGGATTTTCGCGAGAGTCGTTTTTTGTTTCGGCTTCGTCACTTTGGGTTGAAGCGGGTTGAGCAAGTTTTCCCTGACCAGGATCTTCGGCCCGAAACACCGCCAGCCCCTCAAAATATCCCGTCTGCCAAGCGATGACCGCATCATCCATAACCTGTGGCAGGACGTCTTTTGCTGTGGGATTGCCGTACCATTTAATGACGATGCGAAAGACCTTGGCAAACAGTGCTGTCCCCATGCGGATATTCTCACAAGGCTCGACCATTTCCGGCTTCAATTGACCGGCCTCGACGATTCCGACCCCTGCCGGATACTGGGTGATGCCAACGCGAACGGTGTTGCGTCCGAGATTGTCGCGGATGAGAGCCAAAGCCTCTTCCGGCGTTGTCGGCTTTGGCACCAGAACCATGCTGTTGCCTGAGCGCACGGTGACAGCCAGCGGATCCTGCGATCCTGCCTTCGCGATGAATTTCTCGACGATTGCTGGCTTCAGGGAGGGGTCGGCGCATTGCTGGACAAGGACGGCATCGAGCATCCCGGGTACTCCCTATGTGTTGAAGGTCATAACGACGGGCAGGTCAAAGAGCCTTGCCCAGGCTGAGACGCTCGCTTTTTGGATTGCGACGATCGATGTGTTTTCCGTCCACCAGCCATTGCCGACGGCAACGATCACCTCGGGCGAGTGCAGCATCGATTGAAGGATCGGCCAGAGAATGAGCTGCTCGTAGCAAATCAGCGGCGCGACCCTTGCTCCGTCAACCTCAACCACCGGATTGCCGAAGAAGTCGGCCCGCGCGCCACCTCCTTGCCCGGTCCATGGCAACCATGGTTGCCACATCGATCCGGGAACCGGCATGCGCTCGCGATAGAGGATGTTCGATTTATCGGCCGATATCGCCACCATCACATTGTCGTAGCCTTTGGGATCGACGACGGCAGCACCAGCGATGACGATGCGGTCCGAGCCGCGGAGACCTTCACGCCAGAGCCGCGCAACGGTCGGCGTCCAGAAGCCGAGCGCACTTTCGGGCAGCACCGCAACATGTACGTCCGGCTGCTCAGCAATCGTCCGACGCACTGTCGCGATCAGGTCACGGTGATAGTTAAGCGAGCCATCGCGCCCAAGGTCTCCCCCTCGTTTCAGATCGACGGCCATCCATCCGGGTGTTAGTTTCGGGGGCGTCCAGTTCGTGGCGGACCAGACGTAAAGTCCTCCGAGGACTGCGACCGCGATTTGCCATCTTCGACCGGTCATGAGGACCAACAGGATCGCGGTCGCGCCAAGGCCTGACCAACCCCGCCCGGGAAACAAGACGCCGGCGGCTGTCAGCGGATGCGCCCAGCCCGTGATGCCAAATGGCGGCAGTCCTGTCAGCGCCATGGCGAGCAGATAGCGGAGCGCTCTCGCCGCGTCCGTCCCCCTCTTCCCCGAAGAGTCTCCGCCACGAGGTTTCGTCCAGCACACTGCATGGACGATGACGAAGGATGCGGAAGCCATCACCCAAAGCGCCAGACCGGGCCAAAGATCGGCGGCATAGAAGTTCGCCACGCCCTGCGGCAATCCGCGCGAGGCCGCCAGGAAATAGCCCGCCGCAACAAGTGCGGCGATCATACGTGACGGCGCCATTGCCCAGAGCAACGGAAAGAACATGGCGAGCGGGAGAAGAAGCACCTCGCCGCTCCAGCCGATCCTCCCACAGGCAATCGAGGCGATGATCAGAAGGATGGGTTTCCAGCGCTCGTTCCTCTGGTCGTCACCGCGATCACGGATCGAAGGTGAGGACCGGCCGCGCCAGGCCGACCAGACCGGAATCCGGAACCGGGCCAAAGTATCGACTATCATAGGAGCTCGCGAAGGATGAGTGAAGGAAGAGATGATACGGCGGCACAACGCCGCCGGGATCAGGCAAGAGCATCCTGCCCTCGCCGTCCGTGCGCCACACAGACGATGCGGGAACCAGACGACCGTCGATGAACACGCGATCGGTGATGTCGACACGCTGTCCGGGAAGTGCTGCGACCGTCTTGATCAGCGGCGCAAAGCCGCCGGCGCAAAGCCCTCGGCGCAGATATCCGCGCCGCCATGCGTCTGCGAAGACAGCTGTCATGGGTGGGCATAAAAACACCAGATCGCCGATCGCGACCGGACGCTGAAGCTCTTCGATACGCCAGAGGCCGAGCGGCTCGCTTGGGGTCAGGTTCAGGCGATAGCCACCCGTGAACGCCGTCGCCGTCACTACGGACATGACGACGGCGGCGCCCGCGAGAAACTGAAGAATCCTCTTCCGTCTCATTGCTTCAGCACCGGTGCCTGGCGCTGGGTTAGACGCTGTTCCTCGGCTTGCCTTAGCGATTGAGCGGTGCGCTCGTGGGCCGCGAGCTGTTGCGCTGTCCGCATCACCGGCCAGGCTTGTTTGAGCTGCTGCTTCTGCTCCGGCGTCATGCCCTCAGAGAGTTTTTCGTACAGCGTTCCGGAAGGCTCGCGCGCGGCGTTGTTCAGCAGCGTTCGTTCCCCGAACCGCTCCGTAACCGACTGACTGAACCCGTCGATTTCGAGCTTGGTTTCACGATTGCTGAGCGCGTAGGCCATCGCCGCCGGAAGATCGTTGCGGTCGATGGCGTCACGCACCCGCTCCAGCACAACACGCGCTGCCGGCGACAGTGCCGGAATGTCGATCGAGACCCGCTGGCGCAGCGTCTGCTCGTCCGCCTGGTGCCGCATCGTGGCAGTCTCGCGCATCTGAAGATATTGCTCAAGATCGCGCTTGAGAGAAGGCACATTCACCTCGGCGATGCGACGTGCCTCGCGCTCTGCCTTGCCTGCCAGAATGCCGGTCTTGCCCTTCAATGGACCGATAGTCTCCGGCTCCGCCTCAAGCTTTTGGAGGACCTGCTTCGCCATCTCCTTATCTGCCAGAACCGTATCGAAGTTGATGGCGCGGAAGGCGGTTACGGGATCGGCGAAGACGTAGCGGAAGCGCGCCGAGACCTCCTCCCATTGCTGCTTCAGCGTGGGATCGGCGCCGAGCTTGTCACCGATCGTGTCGGCAACAGAGCCGGAGAATGTCTTGATGCCTGCGACCATGGGCGCGGCCTCCTTCATCGTTTGGGTTTTTGGGGATTGGTCGGAGCCGAGGCGCTCACCGAGCGCACGAAGCCTATGAACGAGATCGGAAACCTTTGTTTTTTGGCGCAGCGTCCAGTCGAGCCGGTCGCGCAGCATTGTTCGAGCCACCTGCATGATGTGCAGGCCACGGTTTTCGGCAAAGCGGAGGGCCTCGCGGTAGAGTTTGCCGCGCTCGTAATCGAGCGTCGTCTCCTTGGCGTTCTTTCGAGAAAGAACCTTTGCCAGGCCACCGTTGAAGGCGAAGGAACGGCGCCCGTAATAGAGCTGAAGATCCTCGCGATGGCGGGTCATCGCGACATAGGTCAGATGCCGATCGAGCGACAGAGAGGCCAGCACCTTGACCCTGTCGACAGTGGCGCCCTGAGACTTGTGGATGGTCGTCGCATAGCCGTGATCGAGATTTCTGTAGAAGCGTTGTTCGACCACAACATGCCGCCGATGATCCCGATCCCCGACCACCGCAACGATGCGGTTCGGCGCAGCCTCAACGACATGGCCGATCATGCCGTTCTTTACCCCAAGTGAGGTCTCATTCTTCAGGAAGACGATCTGATCGCCTGCGTCGAAACGGCGTTCGCCGTCAGCCGTTCTAAAGACGTGGCCCTCGCCGACGATGCCGCGCTCGACCAGCTTCTCGCGCGCCATGACGTTGAGCATGCGCACGTCGCGGCGCAGATGGGCGAGGATCAATGTCGTCTTCGTCTGGTCGTAATCATGGTTCCAGTGGGCGATCAGGCGCTCAACCGCTTCCGCCTTCAGACGTTCGCCAACAATTCCCGCATTGGCATTGTAGAGCGCCAACGCCTTCTCGACATTGCCGCGCGCCAGATCGAGCGACGCCTTGCGCATCCAGTCCTCGCGCTGGCGATAGATCGTTTCGAGTTCAGCGTAACCAATCCGATCGACAATGGCGCGGAAGGCAGCGCCCGCCTCAATGGGCTGCAGCTGTTCGGGGTCGCCGACCAGCACGATCTTTGCCCCTGCCCTGACGACGGCATCGACAAAGCCCGCCATCTGTTTCGAGGCTACCATGCCGGCCTCGTCCATGACGAAGACGGTCTTATTGTCGAGCACGTCACGACCGCGGTTCCAGCGCAGCTCCCAGGATGAGAGCGTGCGGCTCTCGATGCCGGCTTCGCTCGAAAGGCCCTCCGCCGCTTTGCCGGCGAGCGCGCCACCAACGACACGATATCCGGCCAGCTCCCACGCCTCCCGCGCCGCCTTCATCATCGTGGTCTTGCCAGCACCCGCGCGTCCGACGACGGCGGCGATACGGGCAGGTCCTGCAATGCGCTCGATCGCTGCTTTCTGCTCGTCGGACAGCCGCTCATGCCGCTTGAACGTGGCTTCGAGAGCGGAGTGGGAAACGCCCCTTCCCTCCCGGTTCGACAGCCATGTTGCCTGCCACGCCATCGTCGCTTCCAGCCGAATCATCGCTCGCGTCGAATAACGCGCCGGCACTTTCTTTGCGGTCGCAAAATCGATCGTTTCGCGCTGCAGCCGCAGCACTTCCGGGTTCAGGATGATCCTGACCATGAGTTGTTGGAAGAATGCGGGATCGTCGATATAGCGATGCAATACCTTGGCTATATCGCGCTCATCGAAGACGCTCTTCTCGCGCGTAATCAGGTCAAGCACGATGGCTGGGTTGTTCAGAATGCGGCGCGTGTTTTCGCTTCGCCGCTCTTCGTTCAATTCGATGCGCTCAAGCTCTGGCCGGACGCCCTGGTCCTGCGCCTTGCGCTCGATCGCCTTGGCGCCAACGCCGAGATGGATGGTGGGCTCAAGTTCGATACCCTGCTTCTCGTAGGAGCGTCCATCGATGCGAAGATCGATCTCGGCAAGCGCCAAATGATGGTTCAGCCGTTCGAACCAACCGTCGCGCAGCACGTTGAAGTCATCCGTCGATCCGGCCCAGAGCTCATAGAGGATTTTCCCGGACTTCGTGCGGACAGGCTGGCCGTCCTTGGCGGTGACCGCCACCTTCTTCGATCCGAAACCATCTTCGGTCAGCGGCCGCAATGTGGTCATCAGGTGGATATGCGGGTTGCCGGGATTGTCGTGGTAGACCCAGTCGGCGACCATGCCTTTCGCCCGGATGTGTTTCTCGACGAAATCACGGACCAGGGCGATGTTCTGCTCGGGTGTGAGCTCCAGCGGCAGTGCAATCGTCAGGTCGCGGGCCAGCTGCGCGTCGGAGCGTTTTTCGAAAGCCTCGACCTTGTTCCAGAAGGCTTCGACCGCGCCCGAAACCGCACGATCCGCAATGAGCGCTTTCGCCCATTTCGGGGCATCGGCAGGAAGCATGAATTCCTCATGCAGCAAGCCCTGCTTGCGCGTGTAGTCGATGGTGCGGGCTTCACGCTCGTATTCCATCTTCGCGCAGTGCCGGTAGGCCGCGGACAGCACCACGCTGCGGCCGTCGCCGCGGCTGATGATGCTGGCTGAGAAGTGTGCGATGGCCACGGCGATAAAAGCTCCCGGTTCGAACCTTGTTCGTCGGGAGCGGCCAGGCGATTCCGGGCCTCTGAGCAAGACGTCGCGCCACGACGTATAATTGCGCCCTTGGACCCTTGGAGCCATTCCTTCGGAACAGTCGGGATCATCCACCAAAGCGAGCGATCTGCCGATGTGCAGATCTGCACATGTCTTTTCCAGCGCATCCGGGAGACTCTGGGCGTCGCAAGAGCAACGCCCAGAGTTCAAAGGAGCAACCGGAATGAAGAAGCCGTCATCGAAGATCAGGGAGGAAATCGCAAGACTCCAGGATCAGCTCAAGCAGGCCGAGACCCGTGAGGCCGAACGCGTTGGTCGCATCGCACTGAAAGCCGGCCTCGGGGAGATCGAGATCGACGAGGCGGACCTTCAGGCGGCCTTGGAGGAGATCGCCAAACGGTTTCGCGGAGGCAAAGGTATTGCAACCGGAAAGAAGGATTCCGGAGATGGCCGAAACGCAAGCGGGGCCTCCACGGCGCAGTCGTCTGGCGCGGATGCGGGCGGCATTGGTGAGGCTTGAGCGGATGGCAAAGACGATAACATCAGATGCGCGCAAGAAGGGCACGCGCGAAAAAATCGAACTCGGCGGCCTGATCGTCAAAGCCGGACTGCGCTACGAGAAGCGTTCTCTGCTGCTCGGCCTGCTGATCGACGCCAACAGACGGATCAGGGGCGACGAGACGGAGAAGGCCCGGCTGGCGGCAATCGGCGCGGAGGCCTTTGGCAATGAGGGCGAATAGGCTGCTACTGGCAATCCTGCCCGCGGCGATCATGCTCGCGGCGATGATCCTGACGTCAGGCATGGAATATCGGTTGTCGGCGCTCGGAACATCAGCGCAAGCGAAGCTGATGCTGGGAAGGGCTGGTCTCGCCCTGCCTCATGTGGTGGCTGCCGCGATCGGCGTCGTCGCGCTCTTTGCCGCCAATGGTTCGACGCATATCAAGGTGGCCGGTTTGAGCGTTCTGGCAGGAAGTGCTGTGGTCATCATCATCGCCATGACACGCGAAACGATCCGCCTGGCTGGTGTTGCCGGCAATGTGCCAGCTGGCCAAACGGTTCTCGCATATGCCGATCCGGCAACGATGATTGGCGTTGGCGTCGCCTTCATCGGAAGCGTCTTTGCCTTGCGGGTTGCGATCAAGGGGAATGCAGCCTTCGCAATGGCTGCACCAAAGCGGATCGGTGGCAGGCGTGCAGTCCATGGCGAGGCCGACTGGATGAAGATGCAGGAGGCCGGAACGCTGTTTCCTGAGCACGGCGGCATCGTCATCGGCGAGCGGTATCGCGTTGATCGCGATAGTGTTGCCGCCATGCCGTTCCGGGCCGATGACAAGCAAAGCTGGGGCGGCGGCGGCAAGGCGCCACTGCTCTGCTTCGATGGTTCCTTCGGCTCGTCGCATGGCATCGTCTTTGCCGGTTCCGGTGGATTCAAAACGACCTCAGTAACAATACCGACCGCGCTCAAATGGGGCGGCGGTCTCGTTGTGCTGGATCCGTCAAGCGAGGTTGCTCCGATGGTCAGCGAGCACCGGCGCCAGGCCGGCCGGAAGGTGATCGTGCTCGATCCCACAGCGTCTGGTGTCGGCTTCAATGCGCTGGACTGGATTGGCCGTCATGGCAATACGAAGGAAGAAGACATCGTCGCCGTCGCCACCTGGATCATGACCGACAATGCACGCACAGCGTCCGCCCGCGACGACTTCTTTCGCGCCTCGGCCATGCAGCTTCTAACCGCACTCATCGCCGACGTTTGTCTGTCCGGCCATACCGATGAGAAAGAGCAGACGCTGCGCCGTGTCCGGGCTAATCTTTCCGAACCGGAGCCCAAGCTTCGGGCACGTTTGACGAAGATTTATGAACAGTCGGAATCCGACTTCGTGAAGGAGAACGTCGCGGTTTTCGTCAACATGACGCCGGAGACGTTTTCCGGTGTCTACGCCAATGCGGTCAAGGAAACACACTGGCTGTCGTACACGAACTATGCCGCCCTCGTTTCTGGTGACAGTCTCTCAACTGACGATCTCGCCGAGGGCGGAACGGACATCTTCATCGCACTTGATCTGAAGGTGCTGGAAGCGCATCCCGGCCTGGCGCGTGTCGTCATCGGCTCGCTGCTCAACGCCATTTACAATCGCAATGGTGATGTGAAGGGGCGCACGCTATTTCTGTTCGATGAAGTGGCCCGTCTCGGATTCCTGCGCATCCTTGAAACGGCCCGCGATGCCGGTCGCAAATATGGCATCACGCTAACGCTGATCTTCCAGTCGCTCGGCCAGATGCGCGAGGCTTATGGAGGGCGTGATGCGACGAGCAAATGGTTCGAATCCGCATCCTGGATTTCGTTTTCTGCAATCAACGATCCCGACACCGCCGACTATATCTCGAAGCGCTGCGGCGACACCACCGTTGAGGTCGATCAGACCAACAGATCGTCCGGAATGAAGGGATCGTCGCGGTCGCGGTCCAAGCAGTTGAGCCGCCGACCACTGATCCTGCCGCACGAGGTGCTGCGGATGCGCGCCGATGAACAGATTGTCTTCACCTCGGGCAATGCACCCCTTCGATGCGGGCGCGCCATGTGGTTCCGGCGCGAGGACATGAAGGCCTGTGTCGCAGAGAACCGGTTTCAGAAAAACTCTTTCGGCACGGACAATCCGGCTTTGAATTAGATCGAGGGAGCAACCATGAGATATTGGGAAGCCTGTGAAGCACAGGTCACAGCTGAAGAGGCAATCGAAGAATGCCGCATCCACGAGATCGACGCCGTTGCCCGCCAGCTCGACAGCGCCATCATCGATCTGCAGACCGGTGATGTCATCGCTTATGTCGATGAGGCGGGAGAATATTCTGGCGCCGATATTCTTGGATATCTGGGATATTGATGATGAACGGTGAAGTGAGGTCCATGGCCTCGATGGCAAGGAACGAAACCTGTCAACCAGCTCACAAAATCCGGCGTTCGTCACGGAAGTCAGTGTGGTTGCTCGTGCTGTTTTGCGCAATGATCGGGACGGCACAAACGGGCGATCAGCTCCGAGCGTCGTTCACGCTGTGCGATACGGGAAGACGGACGACCTGCGTTGTGGACGGGGACACCTTCTGGCTGGAGGGCGTCAAGATCCGCATTGCCGATATCGACGCGCCGGAAATCTCGCAGCCGGCCTGTGAAGAGGAACGCCTGGCCGGCGAAGCAGCAAAGTTGCGATTGCTCCAGCTGCTCAATGCGGCGGCCGAATTTTCGCTGGTGGCTGGTGTACGGGACGAAGATCCTTATGGCCGAAAGCTGCGTATCGTTTCACGCGCAGGCAAGTCGCTCGGCGAGCAGCTGGTGCGGGAGAAGCTTGGCCGACGCTGGGGCAGCCCCCGGATCGATTGGTGTGGCGGCGATATGCACTGAAAGGTCGCCTGCCTGCATCCGCCGTAGTGTTTCCGCGAGAGGATCGTCACCGGAATCGGCCGAAACCGCGTTGCGGGTTCGGTGAGCGGAGCGAGTAGAACCGTGCGGCGAAGCCGTCTCACCCAACCGGAGCCGATTACCGATATTCATCACGAAAATGAATCGAAAGTGGCCATTCGATTCAGAAGTGTCGTTGGACCGTAGCGTGAAGATCGACGATCATGCGGGGATGGGTATTCATCACTACCAGCTTTATTGCCAGAGGATCGACGCCAACAGGAACATGGCCCGATATTACGCGCTTGCGATCCGGCCAACCCTGTTCGGAGAAACCGCGTTGGTACGGACATGGGGACGGATCGGCAAGGCGGGCGGGGAGATGACCGAGGTGTTCGGCAATGAGAATGATGCGATATCGCGCTTTCTCGAATTGTTACTGCAGAAGCGCAAAAGGGGCTATCAACCGGCAAGAAGCTGTGGAAACCCCTGCAGGAGCGCCACTCTAAGGACAACGCCGCATGACAACGTAACGATCGCCTGAAAGGGTTTTCCCGTCTTTAACGAGGAAACCGTCATGACCACAACCAATGAAATCGCCGAAAAGATCGCATCCGAACAGAACCTGACCAAAGCCCAGGCGAAATCGATCGTCGAAACCGTCTTCGCGTCGATCACGACGGCAGCCACGTCCGGAGCGGAAACATCTATCCCGGGATTCGGCAAGTTCAAGATCAAGGATACCCCGGAGCGTGAGGCTCGCAATCCGGCAACCGGCGCCACCATCAAGGTTGCCGCTGCGAAGAAGCTTACGTTTCAGCCTGCCAAAGCACTGAAAGATGTGCTGAACAAGTGAGCCGCACCGCGGTAAGCGGGGTCATCAGGGGGGAGCCGCCAAAGGCAGACGGCGCAGCGTCATCGGCGCTGCTTGCCATCACGCTTAAGCTGATCTCGATCTCGATGGCAATCGGACGGTGGTGGCAGCATTGCGGGTGTATGCCACCCTCAGAAGGGCGGCACGGCGTCAACGGAACCGTCCTGCTCGGCCATGATAACGGCCAGTTCGGCCAGAGCCAGTTCCAGCTCCGCGGCAATCTGGCGACGCTCGTCAGGGTGGCAATGGTTCATCTCGGGGCGCAGTTCTTCGATATGTTGTTCCAGTAGCATCGTCATCTCCTTGACGTTTGAGAAAGATGACGCCGCGGGGCGTGAGGAAATGACGGGGTCAGGGATCGCGTCGGCGACCGCCAGAGGCGGCGAGTGGGGTGCCGGTTTTGTTGAAGCGCAGGGAACCGGAGCGGAAGCAAAATCGGGGGGCCACGCGAAGTCCTTGAGGCCGGCATTTGCTCGCGGCACGATTGGTCACTCTGAGCAGACCCCGCCTCTCCGTATCGCGACCGGAAGAAGAAGCGGGCTAGATGCCCGGTTCCTTCTTGGTTTGAACAAGGGAAAAGCCCCGCCGTTTCCGGCAGGGCTTCCGTCTTTGATCAGGCGTCGCGCTTCGGGCGGTTCCAGACCAACGTATAGTCGCCTTCCCTCTCGGTCGGCCAAAGTGCCGCATTGATCGGGGCCGGAAAGCTCGGATCGTCGAGCTTGACCGAGATGTAGGGCTCTCCGTCGCCGGAAACCTGGCTCCAGGCGGCGCCGACTTCGGCCGCTCCGGACATGATCCGGAAGTCGGGAGCGTCGCGGGATGTGCGTTCGATCGGGTTCAGGCGGGCCTTCATGGAGACCGTCAGAGTGCGTACGTGGCCGAGGATGGTGTTGCCGTTGGTGGTGAATTCGCCGATGATTGCCATTGTCGTGATCCTTTCGGTTTGATCGGGCCGCGACCATCGCGTCCTCGATGACTGTCGATTTGATCGGGGACGATCGGACCGCATCCCCAGGGACCGGAATGCAATGGAGGGCGGCGGGAGACGGCTTTCTTGGACCGCGAGGAATGCGAACGCAGGTCGCAGGGGAAGAAAGGTGGCGATGCCGTTGCGGGCGAACGATCGAGGCGCAGCCGCTCTTCGATCAGACATGTCAAATCGAGGCCGCGTTGGCCGCGCCCACTTCCTATGCCCGAATGGATGGCAGCAATGGCCACATCGATCGTTTGGGAATTTGCCGGGCCAATGCGACGAGTCCGCAGAGCGTCGCCGAACTTTCCGTCTCGATGGCGGCTCCGGTTTCAGATCGGTTACATGTCGTCCATGCATGCTCTTGTTCGCCAAAAATTATCCGTTGTTGGCAAGACGCAGGGGCCAGTCACAACAACATCGTTTCGTGCCCGCACGAGGTAAGATCGTGTCCGCTGACACCGGACCGGACAAGCCGCGCTGTCCGTTCCAGAATTTGCGATCAGCATATTCTGTCCTGCACTCAATCGCAGCTGATTGATGCCGCCCCCTCGGTCGACGGTGGGTGTGTCCACGGATCCATGTCGCGGCCATGAACGAAAGTGAGGATACCTCTCAAGGAGAGCGAGCGCTCCGGACCGAGACACCGATTTCCTTCAGTGCAGGAACTAGGCCCGGGTGTCGAAGAAGCTCGATTGCCGGCGTCGCCGCGAGCTTGCGCGTCACCGCACGGTCGTAGACCGCCAGACAATGGGCGCCTGTCAACCGCGATGCGTACAACAATCCGTCGGCATCGAAGGACCCGTAGACGGCCTCGCTCAGCGCCTGCCCATCGTTGTGTGTTTTCGCACGGGCAGCATCGGTACTAACTCCTAGCTTGAGCAGACCGGTGGTTCTCAGATCGAGGACGGTCAAGGGATCGACAGCGGAAACCTCGGCAATCGCCCAGTCTTCGAACTCTGTTTCATCAAGCACCCGGTCGGCGCTGCCCTCGAAGCGGTCACGCACGATCGTTTCGGCAATCGCCGTCGGCAGATCCTGCGCGATGTAGGCCAGGCGAAATCGCCTGTGTGGGCTGGAAAAGCGGCTATTGCCAAAGCCCATGCCGAGTGGCGTCGCCATGTGAGCACGCGGCAAAACGCGCAACCAGGCATTCGGCCGAAACGCCAGTGCGAGATCGGCAACTGTTTTGGGATCGAGCTTCACAGTGTCAGCCGAAATCACGCTCGGCCGCAGCAAGGACCTCGTCCAGACGACCATTTTTCATGAGATCCAACGGTGAGCCGCCGATATCGGGCTTTGTCCGGATCAACCACTGCCAGGCGACACGAGGATTGGCGATGATCCGCGTCACCTGAGCCATGCCCTCTACCGGGCGTCCATCGACGAACTGCGCCAATGGAAAGACATGCTTGCGTTCGCCCCTCAGCAGGCCAATCACCGCGCCACGCCTCTGCCAGTCGTGCAGCGTCGACCGTTTCGTGCCAAATGTCTTTTCGATCTCGGCCGGTCCCGCGACAGGACCGGCCCAGTCCTCGAGACGCGTCGGCTCTGCAAAAGCTGCAAGTCTGCGCCTTCCTTCATCGAGATCGACGGGCGCGGGAAGACCGGCGCCCTGACTGACCTCGACGGACTTGCCAACCGCAAGCGGCGCGAGGCGGACGTCCGCCTCCGCGATGAGGCCAGCGACCGCGACCGCGACGGCTTGCGCCAGCTCGCGCTCGTCGGCAACGAGCCGGCGTTGCTGGTCGGCGGCAAGACGTGCGGTTGCTGCGGTGACTGCGGCGACGACACGCCCCGTCGCGGCAAGCGCCGTCTTGGAAAGACGTGGATTATGACGGGCGAGGACCTCGACGACGTCGGCAATGGCCGCCGGGTTCAACCCAGACAAGGAGGTTGCTGACGATTTTCTGACGGATGTGACCATGTTCCTGCTCCTATCATCTACCACGATAGATAGTACAGATTGTCCGGAATGTCTAGATTGTAGGTCACATTCCCATGGGGCGGATAGGTCCACAGAAAGCTATTGTTTTGCTCGAACCAAAGGACGCCCAAAAAGAGACGAGCGCGATTACGCTACCTCCCTCGTCGCGCAGGCATCCGCCCTTGGCTGAAGACCGTGGAGATAATTGACCGCCCGCTGCGCATGGGCGGCCGCCTGGAAAATTGCCCGTTTGTCGTTGGCCAGCACCGAGAGCCATGACTGCAGATAGGACGCGTGATCCGGCCGCGGCTCAAGTTCCGGCGCGATACCGAGGTCAGCGCAGAGGAAGC
The DNA here is from genome assembly GCF_013322225.1 of Agrobacterium larrymoorei. Classification (GTDB taxonomy): domain Bacteria; phylum Pseudomonadota; class Alphaproteobacteria; order Rhizobiales; family Rhizobiaceae; genus Agrobacterium; species Agrobacterium larrymoorei_A. The sequence continues at coordinate 88,793 of NZ_JAAMFB010000043.1, read as the reverse complement.
AACTGCCAAGTTCGGCAATGAGTTCTTCCCGCGCTCGCTCCGTCCGGTCCTTGGCATAGCGCGACAGGTCGCGTCCCACGCGATGTTCTGCCGCCGTCCAGTGGGTCGCCTCATGGCTGAGGACTGCCGCATACCCGGCGGCATCGCGGAAGGCTTCGAACGGTGGCATCTGGATATAGTCCATGGCCGGAGAATAGTATGCCTGTTTGCCGCCGTGCCGAATGACTGCGCCGGTATTGCGGAAGAACTCGTCGGCGTGACCGATGCGCTCGATCGGGCTCAGGAGCGGTTCGGGTACGCCATGATAGTGGTCAGGCAGGCCGTCGATCTGCGCCACGTTGAACACCGTGTACGATTTAAGGAACGGAATATCGCGCTCCACCTCGCCGCCATTGCTGTCGGTCTCCGACTTGGTGAAGCGGCTTGCATAGATGACCGTCGTTCCGGTCTCGCCCTTGCGAACAGCTCCATCCAGCTGCAAGGCCTGTTTGAACGTCATCCATGTCGGCGAGACATAGCCCCTCGCTGTGCTCTCCGACCACAACAGCAGCACGTTGAGGCCACTATAGGCTTCGCCATTGTGGCGTAGCGGCCGGCTGATCCGTCCCGTCGTGTTTACGGCCGACCACGGCTTCATCCATGGACGCACGCCTTTTTCCAGGTCAGCGACGATCCTGTCGGTGATCCGCGCATAGAGATCGACGCGTTCGCCCTGCTTATTTCTCTTCATTTCGTTGAACCTCCGTTTTCGGAGGTCGCGACCATCGCGACCCCGTCGCGGTGGTCCAAAAGCCGGGCAGATCAGGGATGAGCGCACGCGGAACGCGCCGTAACAACGTGAAGGAGGGCGAAGCCCTTGCGCGAAACCCTAGCCCCGGCAGGACCGGAGGCGGGACGGGTCGCGATGAGACCGATTATTGCGCCTCTTCCTCGGCGCGAGCGAGCGACTTCACCAGCAGGACAACTTTCTGCCGCACGGCAGCCGAAGGGATCTGCATAAAGGCGCGGTTGAGATTGAAGCCTTCCCTCGAAGACAGGAACAGCGCAACCTCGTCGGTCTCGCGTGTGATATGGGGATTATCGTCGTCTTGCCGCCCACCCTGGTTTCCGTCGAAGAAATAGGACATCGGAACATCCAGCGCCGTCGCGATCTGGCTGAGGCGGCTGGCGCCCACGCGGTTGGCGCCCTTCTCGTATTTCTGGACCTGCTGGAAGGTCACGCCAAGCTTGCCCGCCAATGACTGCTGGGACATCCTTAAAAGCTTCCGCTTCAGCTTAATACGGGCGCCGACTTCGACGTCGATCGCGTGCGGGGCTTTCCTTGTATCACTCAATTATCCGGCTCCTTCCGCATGTGATGGCTGCAGAATGAAGCAACAATTGTATCCGTTGCAAGGCCGCATTCTCATACGCGCATGATCGAAGGGAGGATTTCCCCGGCTTTGAAACTACTTGTCCGGGCTTGGCCCGGTTGCAACCTCTTCGGTCCGCCCAGCCTCTGCCGACGTCTGTCTCTCTCGCCGGATTTCCTCGACGCGCAACTGCGCTGACAGGCGATCCGCCTCATCGACCGGAGTGACAGGTGTACCGGTTGCATCATGACGCATGGCGTCCGGCTGCGCGCTCGCCAGCAGATAGTTCTTCGAGCGCGCATAGGCGGCAATCGCCCTGCGCAGGCGCACTGCCGGCACATCGGGTTGCAACGAGGAGCGGAACGTATCGAATATGCCGATCACAAACGGTAGGATCGGATCACCGTCTTTTACGGGAAGAACCGGCGCCGGGGTCGAAAGAAGCGCGTTGATGGCCGCGGCCTTTCGCAAATCGGAGGCGTTGGCCAACACGGGTCCCTGTGACTTCGGCCAAGGTTTGGTCCTGGGGGCTGAAACGGTTTCCATGGATATCCTTTCGAAATCGATCTCCTCGCATATAAGCATGCAGTTCTGACGAAAACAGGACAACCGTCTATGTGAAGGTCTGGCGGGGCTGGAGCCCCGCCGCGATGGGTGTTACTCGAAGGCGGATAGCTGCGCTGCGGCTGCCTTGCGGTCGAGCGTCTGGCCGGGGTTCTCGACCGGGCGGTCGAACGGCTTCCAGGTTTCGCCGACCACTTGCTCATAGGCAGCAACAGCGCCGACGGCTGCCATTCTGAGCGCATGCGCCTGGATACCCATGTCAGCTGCGAATTCGCGCTTGCGCTGGGCGGCGCTGTCGTAACCGACCGGACCGTCGAGATCCTCGTCGCGGGCATCCGCAGCACTCTTGGCGGTGGCGTCCCGCGCCTCAGTGACGGCGCGGGAGTAGAACTGGCCAGCGCCATGGGCCGATCCGACATAGGCGCCGACGATGCGCTGCAGATGGATCTGCATCGCCCGTTCGCCAAGGCCATCGGAAAGAGCAGTTGCGGTCTCGACGATCAGGCGCTCGTGCATGTCGCGGATGCCGTCGCTATCGAGAATGGCGGTGCCAAAACTTTCGGCGATCCGGAGCGCCTGGGTTTCGTCGGGGCATGCAAGGCGGACCATTTCGAGGGTGGCGCCTTTGCGCAGCGGCACGACGCGCGCGGAGGGGCGAGCTGATTGGCGGGACTGGGTGGTGGACTTTGCCATGATTGGTTTCCTTCTTGCTTCACCGAAGCGTCGGCCCCCTGGCCGTTCCGTCCTTCGGTGCGGCGACAAGGAACCGGCGCAAACCGGGCGGTTCAGGGTCCGGGCAGGCCAGATCGAGCGAAGAAGGCATGCGGTCAAGCGGGGCTGCCCAAGCCCTTGCGAAGCCCGCGTGCCTGCTTTGTCGAGAGCGGCATGACCGGCCGCCCCGCGGCGCGACAGCGGCCTTGAACCGAACGGGCGCCGGTTCAGACCGCCACGAAACCGAAGGACGGAACGGCCAGAGGCAAACCTCGGATACCGAAGTGGAGAGGAAACCATGCAAGACCTGCGCCAGGCCAGGCCAGGCCAATCCACCCTTCCTACCTCCCTGCCTTACTTGCCAGCCATCACAGGCGCCGGACGTCACCGCTGGCTTGCGGCGCAGTTTGACCAGCGTTGCCGGGGAGAGCTGTACGGGCACGCAAGGATGCAATTGCCGCTTCCTGCCGCGCGAGCTTCCTCGAGAGCGCATCGATTTCCGGCTGCCGCTCGGCGGTGATGGCGGCGAGATTGGTGCGATAGCGGTTGAGGAACGCGTCCGGCTCATGCGGTCTGCCACGTCGATTCCTGGGTTTGCGCGCGCCAAGCGATGGTATCAGGGCGGTCATCTTGCGGATGATCTGACGCTCGATCATGCCGATCTGGTGCCGCGTCTGCCGGCAGGCGTCCTCCATGCGCCGCAATTCCACGTGGTGGTCGATGGAGGAGATCATGCCGCATCCCTCCCGTTCCATGATGCGAAGCTCGATGGGCCGTCAAATGCCGCATACCGGGTCTCGTCTATGACGAAGCCGAAACCGCCGGCCTGATAGTCTACGGACGGCACCAGAAAGCGGCGTTCCTCCACACCGTGATCGCGCCTGCCACCACGCGTGGCGATGACCTCCGTCATGCCGGGATGATGGTCCGAGCGAAGCGCGGAGATCACGACCCAGTCGTTGGCATGTCGCAGCTCGAAGGCCCGCCGATCTTTTTCCATGGATTCACCGGGAACGAGAACCCGGCCGAAGACTGCCTCACATGCGTCCGGCCAGCAATCGCGGATCATTTTGTCTGCGCATTTTCGCTCGAACACGGTGAAGAGATCCGGAAACGTCAGCGCGACGATGGCCCACTCGGCATCCTCTTCATAAAATCCGCTGTCGCGACCCAACATCGGATGGACCCGGGCGTTGCGCTCAGCCGAGAGTTTGAAGCCGCCATGTCCCACCGTGGTGTGGAAAACCACACCCTCGGCATAGATCGTCGCGCCTTGCGACGGACCCCAGGGCGTGTTGCAGTGTATCCGCGCGGGTCTGCGTGCAAGGAGAAGCAGCTCGCGGCTATGCTCGGCCTGTTCGAACATCCGCGCACGAAATACCGGCTCATCCTCGATCCTCCCGTGATGAGAATAGAAGTCCTCCCGTTTGAGATCGGCAAGTGGCCGTGGAACCTGCCATGCGGAGCTCAGAAAATACTGACCGTTCCGCGCTGGCATCATGGCGAAGACAAGGTCTCCGATGCGCGCCACGGTGAGGCCGTCTGCACTTCTTCCAAATTCGATCCCTGATGTGTCAGGGGTGGATGGACTGGCCGTTTCAGGAGTGGGACCCTTCATCCTGCGACCCTCCCTTCGACGACATCGGCGGCGATCTCGTCGGCGGTCACGTCTTCAAGGACTGCGGACGGGTAACCGTGCCGCGACAGCCAGTCTTTCGCCGCCGCGCGGTTCGCCGCCAGATGCACGAGTTCGGCAGTGTCGCCGGCACGGTCGAAGACGCGGCAACTGCCTGTGGCAGGACGCTCGACAACGCGGAACGTCAATTTGGTTTCAAGCGAGAACGTACGGTGGATGCGGATGGTAATAACACCGCCGCCGCCAAAATCGCCTTCGTGCAGCGTGACGTTTGCCGGCAGGATGATGCTGCCGGTGGCGCGCTCGTCCTGCTTGCGGATCAACCGGCCGGAGCTATTGTTGGTCTTCCAGGCGAAAAGCTTTTTGCGATGCCGTTCGGGTGGCCGCGGCGTGCCGTCGGACCATTGAAGGATGGTGCCGATCGGTGCCAGAAATGCGAGATGTGCAGACATGCGACTTCTCCCTGAATTTGAGGGGATGCTGGAAACAGAAGCGCCGCCGATAGAGACCATCGGCGGCGGGGCTGCATTCGGAGAGGAATTGGAAGCGGCTATTCCGCGGCGATCCCGTAAGCGTCCTGTTCCTCGTCCGGCGCGCCGGCTTCGGATCCCTCGTCGAGCGCATCGGGAAGATCGTCCTCACCTTCGAAGGGATCGGCACTCTCTTCCTCAAGGGCCGCAGTCTCAGTGCCGCCCTCGATGTCGGCCTCCTCCTCATCCCCCACAGCCTCGCCGTGTTTGATCAGATCGGTGACGTCCTGGCGGTCGGGTGCAAAGAGCGCGGAAGCGTGGACAAAGCGTTCCTGACCGAAATGATCGACAAGAGCCGCCCGCGTCCCCCGCACCTTCTCGCGCGGGAGCACGTTTGCCTCCTTCGCCGCCGCCTCCAGCGCCTGCCGCGACAGGCACAACAGAAAATCTTCCGAACCCATGTTGGGCAGGAAGCTGTCGGCGCCGATGGCGTCGCCGGCGATACGCGACACCACGCCACTGTTCGACATGCCGCGCCGGCATGACAGCACGTCGATCAGCACCGAGCGGGCAGCGACACGCACCGTCTCCATGTCGAAAGCGAGCTTGCCGTCCTCGGAGAGCAGCCGGGCGGCATGGCGCCCGAAGCGCTTCGGCCCGTACACGCTGTCGCTGACGCCGGAATCGACACGGACGTTCCGACCGGCGAAGGCAAGAACAAGCAGCGCCATCAGCATGTCGTCCTCGATTGGCGCGCGGCCGAGCGCCTCGTGCAGGGCATTGGTGCGGAAGTCGCCGATCATGTCCTGACCCTTCTGGGTGACATCCGGCCGCGGCTTCGGTGCGTCGATGATCGGATCATCGACTGCTCCTGCCGCATCGTTACCAGCGGAAGCATCACCCTTACTCTTCTTCTTGTCTTCGGGCATGCGGAAAGCAACCGACTGCACCTTGCCGTCACGGTCAAGATACATGGCAATATGGTCGGACTTCGACGGCTTGCCGTAAATGCGCTCGGCCTTCTTCGGCAGTTCCGGCTGACCCCAGTTATTGACCTCGACGATCGCGCCCTTCTTGGGAAGGTTGCTGGTCATCCATTCCTGCTGGGCGCCGAGGAAGGCCTCGACATTGGTCGTGTAGCGGCTGTCCTGATCGGCCGGCGCGAACAGGTCCTCGACCCATTCGATACCGTAGGCGGCAGCGAGATCGTCGCCAAAGCTCGCATCCTTAGCGAGCATGCGGGTCTTCGAAAGCGCCCGTGAGATGTTGTACCAGTCGGCGCGCTCGGCCTTCTTCGGCTTGTTGGCCTTCCAGACTTGCCTCTGTTCCTCGATCGATGCGGCGGCGATGGTGCGCAGCTGCTGCTCGTTCGGCATGTCGCCAAGCGCCATATGATCGAGCATGGACGGCAGAACATTGGCGAGAAGCCGCAGTTTGCGGATCTGGCGGACGGGCAAGGCGAGCGCCACGCCAATCGCTTCCTCGGTCCAGCCGAGGGCAACGAGCCGTTCGATGCCGCGCCACTGATCGATAGGATTGAGCGGCTCACGGGCGATGTTCTCGACCATCGAGCGCATGGCGCCGTTGTCATTGGCCGCCTCACGGACGATCACGTCGATTTCCTCGAGGCCCGCGGCTATCGCCTGGGCGACGCGCCGATGCCCGGCCTGAATGATGTAGCCGTTTCCGCCATCGGTTTCCGGCGCGACGATGGGTGGCTGGATGATGCCAACGGCTTTGACCGTCGCCAGCAGCAGCGCATCGGCCTGCGGTGACGATTTCGACCGGCGCGCGTCGTCGGGATTGTTCTTCAGCGCACGGGGATCGATTTTGAGGATCTGCATGGGATTTGCTCTTTCGGGGTTTCGGGGCGGCGGTCGCCACCACTTCCTGTCTTCACTTCTTTGCGAAGACAATTCCCGGACCGCAGAGCGGACGGACCGGCGCAACTGCGCCCGAGCGGCCCTGCCCGTCAGTTCGAGCGGGGCGAAGCCTTGCGAGAACTACGGACAGGGTTGAGGAGGGAGCGGTTGAGCGACAGCGGCGACGAGACGGCCGGTGTGCGAATAAGGTTTTCTCTCCTTGCTTCTCCTTGTTCTTTCAGTTCGCTCCTGACGTTTGCGTTAAAACAGCCGCCATTGAATCATCAGGGGAATTTCGGCCCGCAGAACTCGGAGTTTCGCGACCGTCTCCTGCAGCAACCTAGCGAAAGGGAGCCTATGCTCGAAATCCGCCCGGCAAAAACTATCGATAATGAGAGCATCGTCCAGTTCTGGCACCAGGGACGGCACGACGCACATGCCGACATCGTGCCTTCTGAGGTGTTGGCGTTTCGGACCAAAGACCATTTCAGTCTCTGGCTAAAGGAGGCTCAAGACACGTTCTATGTCGCGACCGAAGACGATCGCGTGCTCGGGTTTGTGTCGGTGAAGAGAGCTGAGGTCGTCAAGCTCTATGTCAGCACACGCGCTCGCGGGACCGGTGTAGCCCATGCCTTGCTCTCACACGCGGAAAGACTGCTGCATGGCGCGGGGATAACGAGGGCAGTGCTGTTCTGTACGGCGGGCAATGTCCGAGCTGAACGATTTTATGAGCGGGAGGGATGGATTCTCGCGCACTCTTTTGAAGATGCCCTTTGGACACCAAAGACCGTCGATAAGAAATTCATGGTGTCTACCTATCGCTTTGAAAAGGATCTGACACCAACCGCTTGAAGCACTTTCGTAAATGTCAGGATGTTCTCATCGCTGTCGTCGATCGCCGCTTGCTGAATACTGAAATGGCCAGACAAACACCGCAAAACTGCATAGATGCCCCGATTGCTTCAGCAGGGATTGGAAAACGGCCCTCAAACATGAAGCCGTAGGCGAGGCCGAAGATCGTCTCAGCTACAATGAGTTGGGCCGCGAGCGCCAGCGGCAGACGACGGGAAGCGACCACCCAGCACCAGGTTGCAAACCACGAGCCAGCCAGCCCCATCACCAGCGCCCATACGAAAAAGCGAGCGGTTTCCGAAGCGGATGCCGTGTCCGCGAGTTCGAACGAAGCCAACGGCAACAGGAGTAGACTTCCGATCGCCGCACCGATTCCCTGCAACCCTGTCCATTGCAGTCCGTCCGGTGCGTCTGCCGATCGCATGACAGCCGCATTCGCCAGACCATAGGCGATCCAGATCGCCAACGCCGCCGAACTGGCGAGCTCCGAGTAAGATCGATGACTTATCCCCAACGTCGGCCGTGCTGATCGTCGCAGCGTTCACAATCGCCACGCCGATTGCGATCAGTGCTAGGGGAAGCGGGAGCGCCTTCCATGGTGCGGAGCGGTCCCTGATATTGGCGGTGATGGCCAGAAACACCGGCATTGTACCGATGATGACTGGCGGCACGGCTGCGCCGGCGAGTTGAACGGCAAAGGCCACACTGATGAAGTATCCGACATATCCAGCCCCACCGAGGAGCAAACCGATCAGGAGCCGTGAGCGAGCAATGCCGGCAAGGGCCGAACCGTCGATCAGCCACCAGCAGCAGACAGGTCAGGCCGAAAATGCCATAGCGGGCAATCGTCAAATCCCATGCCGTGAACGGCGTGACGGCACGCGGGGCAATGAAAGTGCGCCCCAGGGACGACATGCTCGGTGTCCAGAGCCCCAGATTTGTAGAATTCCCACATCTTGCTCATATATGTTCTTGCTATGTTCTGTCCGATTCCATAAACCCCCGTCTTCATCATAACGTTTAGGGGCGCAGAATGGATAACGACCGGGACATGAAGCAACAGACATCTGAACACCGAGAGTCCATGCGATGGCAGCCGTTCGTCCAAACGCTTCTTGCAACATGCGCGTTGGTCGGTGCCGGGATTGGCGGCATGCTTCACTTCCTGAACGTCGGCGAAGGACACCCTGCCTATCAGATATTTGTGCTGCGCCTTTCGGCTTTCGTGTTGATCATTATCTTCTTTTTTCTGGTACTCGCAAATATAATAGTTTTCCTCATGGAATTTGGCCGACTGGACAGAAAGCACGCGGATATAAAATACGTAAGATACGTTATTCGCAGCTTCACAATCGTGTTCACATTGATGCTGGCGGTATCCGCTTACGGTATATTTTTTGCGGGAACCGAGTTTTTCGCAAGGGGTTTGCAGGAGTATATCCAAGTCCTCAGAACTGCTAAGTCCTAGACACGTTGGTCCGCCTTTTTTCAGGACCTAGAAATTATGAATTCTTCATTTTCCCTTCTCAACCTTGCCGATCTCGTCATTAAATGGGACTCCACCCCCTTTTCTTCTGCTTAAGTTCACAATGGCAGGGCCGATTGCGTTAGCGCAATCCCGGAGGTTTCGACCAAAACACCGCCGCAGGCTGTCGGCGCGGTGAACTGTTTTCGAGATGATTAGCGTTAGCTCCTTCTGGAAAAAGAGAGATAGCGAGGGCGCTATAATGAGAGAACAGACGCATACCCCTGACTTTGCCCTTTGCTGTCAAATTCCCGAACGTGCCCAAAGTTTATGATCGACTTTTGAATCGCCCGGGCTTTAGGAATCCCGCACCGGATTGAAGTTTGTGGCGGCCAGTTCGTGAGCGTTCCGCCACTGGTATCGGACGAAAATCAAGTCCGGGTAGCTGGCCATCACGCTTCGATTTTCCTCAATGATCTGGACATTTAATTTCTCGTAGAACCGGCGCGCCGGATGATTGTCGGCCAGAGTCAGCAGGTGTACAGGCCCGTTTCTTTGTTGCGGTGAAAACCGCTGAATACCCGCCGCCAGCAGGCTGCGAGCGACACCTTTCCCCTGATAAGCGGGGGTCGACATACAGATTATGGAGGTATGTTCCGAACTGCGTTTCCTGATCAAACAGGAAGAAAGAAAAGCCCGCCAGTTCATTGTCAAAATGCGCCAGGGTCACACGCAATCTCTCAGGGTCTGAACTCTGCGAAAGGCGCTTCTCCCAGAGGCGAGCTTTTTCATCAGGCATCGTATCCGCCAGATAATCCGCCGCGAGCATGCCCGAATATGCCCGTTGGCTGACGCGGACTTGGAGCGCTATTTGCCTCCCTGTCATCCGGCGTCGCGTCTCTGATTGCCGTTTCGATGCCCACGCGCTCTACCTCCATGCCCAATTACCGACTGGACCCACTGTATGCCAGTCACTCGCGATTGGCGTAGTGCGCTTCAGACCCGGCGCAGGCCCCATTCCCGCTCAAACGCGTCGCTGAACGCCTCCTCGTCTTGAGGCTGAGTGGCAGGAGCGTGCTGCACAGCCTTTTCAACCGGCACAGGCCCCACATCTTTCGCCGTGACCTTGCCGCCCTTTTGCTCGACACCATAGTGAAGCCGCAGACCGGGCTGAAGCGTGGGACAGGCCGGGTCGGCTATGCTGCTCAGGTGCAGAAAAACATCCGGACCACCATCGTCCGGCGTAATGAAGCCAAACCGCTTGGTGGCATCGAACCACTTGACCTTGCCTGTCGGCATATTCTTCTCCCTGCTAGCTGGGCTTTATCTGCGATTGTTTGGCGGACCACATTTCATAATCGCGGAGCAGATCTTCGGCGATCGACTATTGCGGATATTCACGCCGCAAGATCTCGTTCTGCTGCTCCACGTCCGGCGATTGTTGAATGGCTTTGCCGAAAACGGTCAAGTACACTGTGACGCATCAGGGCCAGGCACTCCGGCGAGGCCAGATCACGTGGCAAATGTTCGAGCAAGCCGCTGACGATGACCACCCAGTTGTTGACCACATACGGCCGGTGGACCTCTTCGACCTTGCTTGTGATGTCCTCCAGCATCGAGAGAAGCGCGACAAACCGGACGGGCCAGGTTTCGGGCAGAAATTCCAGCGCCATCATCTCGACCGTCTCACGAATGTCCTCGGGAAGGGCCTCGCAGAACCCATGTCTCGAATATTCGATCAACGATTACTCCTTGCCACGCGGTTCTTCCGCCATATTCAGACGATCTTTGATCTCCTTGCCGGCGCGGAAGAACGGCACCCATTTTTCCTCGACGAGCACCGCGTTGCCGTTGAGGGGATTGCGCCCCGAGCGTGCGGGACGATGCCTTACGACAAAGGTGCCAAAACCCCGGATTTCGACGCGCTCTCCCCGTTCGAGGGCGCCGGTGATTTCATCGAGAACGGAATCGACGGCATTCTCCGCATCGCGACGATGGAGGTATGGATTTCTCGCGGCAAGGAGATCAACAAGCTCGGATTTAATCATGACAGACTTTTTAGCGAAAACGAGGCATTTGGGAAGCCTGTAGGGCCTTCTCAACGACAAACCGTGCGCGGTTCGGCTAGGCCTCGTTACCGTGGTGTTCGCCGCAGCGGACCGCGCCTCATGGAGGTGATCTCATGCGGCGAGTTCGTTCGTCTCCACATCACCGCGCGCCGATTTTCCCAGCGCCTCCTCAACCTTTCGCAACGCATGGCGCTTTTCCGCCAGTTCATCCGCGAATGCAAAGGCGCCACCCTGCCGTGACTGGTAGGAGATCAGCCGGCGTTTGTATTCCTCCAGCCGCTGGCGATAGCGCTCCCGCTCCTCCCCGAACCCGTCGAGCGCATGTTCGAGACGAGAGATAGCTCCAAGCGGCGCGACGGTCACCGGCAACTCAATTTCATAATCCGCGCCGGTGCGTTGAAGCAGGGTCTGATAGTGGTAATTGTCACCACGCCCGGACGTTTCGGCATCGTAGACGAGATCGAAGCCACCGATGGAAGCAATGTGAATCTCCCCTTCATGCCGCAACTGGACGAGGGTGAGGATTTCCTTCATCAGCGCCCTCCCCGCCTCCTTACGCTCTCTATAGGTCTCGCCCTTGACGTTGATCGCAAAAGCATCACCTGAGGTCGGCACAAGCCGCTCGATATCAACTGCGATATCGCCAAGGCGACGGCCGGCGGTTTCGATCTCGCGCTCGGCGTCGCGGACCTGCCGTTGCACGGCAAAGAGATCGTCGTCATGGGCGGCACGCAGCCGTTCCAGCCGCGCAATGTCGGCCTCCGGCCCCGCCTTTTGCATCAGGCGCTCGTCACCACTTGCAATCGCCTTGGCCATGGCGAACTGGTTGGCCTGCCCCTCGTTCAGGTCCTCCAGCCGGCGGATCGAGGTATCACCCGAAAGGGCCGCGGCAATGAACCTCGCCTTGCGTTCGTTGTTCTGCCACATGGTGGCGTCGAGTGAGCCTTGCGTGGCATAGGGGTAGATCTCGACCTCGTCGTGCTGGTTATCCTGTTACTCGGTGATTAATCGAAAGGTCTCGTACGCGCCTCGGTGATTGGCATCGCATGAATTCCGGTATCGACAGGAAGAAGCCGCCATCAAAGCAGCAGCGGCGCCTCGGGCGCAGCTTTCTTTTTCGCCCATAGCTCGCTTGTCCGCTCCATCGTCACCAACTCGGGCGGAAATGTCCGCTTCCGGAATGCGAGCGCAGCTGCGGTGGCTGGCCGAAGCGCAGCCTGATGTCGTCTGTCTGCAGGAACTCAAGGCGCCGGACGAGAAGTTTCCCCGCCGGGAAATCGAGCGTGCCGGCTACGGCGCCATCTGGCATGGTCAGAAGAGCTGGAAGGGCGTTGCGGTCCTTGTCCGGGATAGGAGCCGCGCGAGACAAGCCGCGGCCTCCCGGGCGACCCCGACGACAGTCACAGCCGTTAAATCGAGGCTGCCATCAATGGCCTGATCGTCGGCTGCCTTTATCTTCCGAACGGCAATCCAGCACCAGGGCCAAAGTTTGACTACAAACTCCGCTGGTTCGAGCGGCTACATTCCTATGCCGCGGGGCTGTTGGAGCTTGATGTGCCCGTCGCCCTTGTCGGCGCTTTTAATGTGATGCCGACCGATCTCGACGTCTACAAACCCGAGCGCTGGCGAGACGATGCCCTGTTTCGGCCGTAAGTACGGGCCGCCTATGCCGAGTTTATTGCCATAGGCTGGACGGACGCCGTCAGGCTGCTGCATCCCGAACAACGGATCTATACGTTCTGGAAGTATTTCCGGAAAGCCTTCGCGCGTGATGCCGGTCTGCGCATCGACCATTTTCTTCTCAGTCCGTCACTACGGGAGCGACTGCAGACCTGCGGTGTCGACAAACATGTGCGTGCCTGGGAGCACACCAGCGACCATGCCCCGGTCTGGATTGAACTGGATGATGATTAGTCCGTTGTCGCCAAACCCATCGATGACAGAGGAGCAGACAGACAATGGCAGAGGGACAAGAGTTTGATGATGCGGAGTTTGCAGACCAACTTTCCGCGATGACCGACGAAGAACTGTTTGCGCTGATGCAAAAGCTCGAAGACGAAAGCGAAAATACCCCCTCCAAAGACCGTGACAGCAGCGAGGTCTTTGTCAGGATCGCCATGGTTGAGATCACGATCGAAGAGCGATTTCCCGGACAGCTATTGGTGCCATATAAGGACTGGCAGCAGCGGCGGATCGATATCTGAGGAGCGAAGATCGTGACAAATGGACCCGACAATGCCGAACTACTGTTCAAGCGTCTGGATGATCTTGTCGCCGAGATTATCGACCGGTTTGCGAATGAGGGCCATCGAACGGTCACGGTGATCGAAACGCTCCAAGACGTCATTGCAAAACATCGCTTGGCTTACGACCGTGACCCGATCCGGCTGAAGACGTCGAGGAGTCAGCGAACGATTGGCCCGCCGCGGCGAGCCCCGTCTGCGGGAGCCAACGTTCAAAGCCGATATCTGCGTCGGCCCGCTGACCTGCACCTCAGCGGTCCGCGAGCAGACTTGATGGTCGCGTCGGTTCTGGTGCGATGCAGTTCCCTGCGGGCGGCCCATCTTCTGCGAACAGTTCGACAAAAAGTTGGTCTGGCTCGCTCTGGCCGCCGCACTCAACCGCTCGAGACGATCGACCACCGTCTTGATTTGCCGCATAGCAGCATACCAGCTGCAGCTTTTGCCAATCTCGTCTGATGATGTCGGCGACAATCTGATAGGGGGTAGCGGGGCCAACCTCAATTGCCGGCCCTTTGCTGCGGGCGATTGCGGCCTTGCCCTGCGACGCGCTTAACGAAAATCATGTCTTTTCGTCAACCGATGGGAGATCCTTTGACTGGACCTCGGCGCGGCTTGCCTTGCGAACGTCCTTCAGATGAATATGAACGATGCGGTCGCCGAACCGCTCGATGAGCTTCGCGTAGTCGAATCCGGCTGCCGCGGCGTGTCCGGTGTCAAGAAGAAGCCCAGTTTCCGGCCCAGCTTCTCCAATGATGTCGGATATCTCTTCGAAGGTCTCCGCGACCATCATGAGGTGGTGATGATAGGCAAGCCTAGACGCGTTCCACCTTAGAACCCTCTGGAGGTGGAACGCTCTCTTGAACGTGAACCTTCGAAAATCATAGACCTCGCGCATTCGGGCTTCGGTGAAGGAACCGGCAGTGGCACACTAAGCAATTGATTCAGCAAATTTTCCTGTTCCGAAGCTGACAAATGGTAATCTTCCGATGGAATTTCTGGCCCCGATTTTGGACCTCTCGATAAGTCCGGTTCACCGAACAACGATTGCGGGTCAATAAACCCGTTAGTAGTATTGATCGAATAATCCCGTACCAAATGCCCTTGTACATCTTCGTCGAAGATACTCTCCGACATTGAACTCGTTCGCCCTGAGCTACCTCTGAAAGAGCCGCCGGGCGCCTCCCCCGCAAGTCGCTCTTGATCATCATGTATTGCCACAGAAACTGGGGCTGGCGCATTAGGAAGGAAACTTAAAAGTTCTTGCTGTCCTGGAGCTGGCTGATGATTGTCCGAGGATGAAGACATCACCGGTCCTTCGCAAGCCGTTTCTCCAACCGCCGTGTGCAGATTTCCACTCGGGTGTGCCGGCTCTCCCCGCGAGCCAAACACCTTAGTTATTTCCGGCGACCCGGGATGCGGTAACACCAACGGCTCTGGCTGGGAGAAATGTCGCAGCCGCTGATCATTCTCCTTGTGCCCGTCAGATTCATTATCGCGCCGGAGGGTGAGATGAGCTAACCCTTCGTATGGGCGAGGTCCGTTCGCTTGAAGGTCTGGATTTGACAACAGCATGTTTGCTGGCTTGTATCGTGATTGAGAATCTAACCATCCTTCCAAGTTCCGTTGGGGAGACGATGATGTTTGTCCAGCAACATCAACATGTTGATCTGTCACACGCGTGACGTCAGCTTCGACGTGATCAGGGTTGGCTTTGGCTAGGTGCGACTGCTGTGCGAAATGAATGTCATCAGTCTCCGGGAGGGGCGAACCGGGAATCGCTGCCCGCTCCTGCCAGATCTGGCGATGCGCACCGGATTCAAAACTACGCAGTCTCTCAGCCTCGGATTCTCGCTCGCTGAGCGCCGCAAATTTCCGGTAGACCGTCACCCCGAGTATCTTTTTTGAAACCTTCTTGAGGCCCGCGCTGAGATATTCGGTTTCGCTCCTGTAGATCTTGCCGAAGGTATGCTTGGCACTCTTCAATTGTCCGGTAGCTTCATCGTAGACAGCAGACCGCTTGTTATAGAGCCGTCGATGGCTCAAAATATCGCGGCCCATTTCATTGCCCTCCTTGTCCAGAAGGGACCTAAAAGATTTGTTGAAAGCGCCACCAAGTTTTTGAATCTTCGTCTGGGAGGTTTGACGATTGGGTGCCTTCACTGAAATCTTGGAAAAGCCGACATGGTTGCTGCCGATACGCTCGAGGTTTCCGTGATCGTCCCGTTCGAATGTCTCCCGTCTGAAACCGTTTCGACGGGTTAGATCGCGATAGAGCCGGTCGTCAGGGCCGCTCCGATACGGCGCGCCCATTTTCTCGGATACAGGTTGAAAGAGCCTGCCACGGTTGGCGTACCTTGTGCGGATCAGGTCGCCATTTTCGTCGCGCTCCCATTTTTCCTCAAAACGTCCGTCTTTGTATTTCACGTGCTTCATGCGGAGTGTGCCGTCCGCAGCATACAAATGGCTGCTGACACTTAACCAGGACTTCCTTTCATATAAACCCAAATAGACTTCCTGCGTCACCGGGTTACGCTTCAGAACCGTTTTGGTTTTGCGAAGTCTACCGTGCTCACGCGTTAATTCTTTATGGTTGTCTACTCGAAGCCGGTTATTTCCAAGAATTTTATAGCCTATTTCGCCTCGAAACCCTACGTCGAGTTTGTCGACTATCGCCATATCAGCAGCATACTTTCGCTTCCTATCGGGACTCTCCAGTCTGGCTTGCCGCTTGAGCGCCTCTTCTTCGGTAATCAATGCTTTTCGCATTTGCTCGACAACGCGCTGAGCAGAACGGCGCATATCTGCCGTAAGCGACTTCGCAAAACTTTTCTTTGTAGTGTTCACCATGATTGAGCCCTTTCATTGGCAAACCCGGGTCAAACGAGCTTCCTCGTTGACGCGGCAGCAGGAACGTCAAAAGCTGTTGACGCTTTGGCTACGCGGTCGACTTTCGTATATCCTGCGGCTGTCACTGATTGGACGCGACGCCGGCTCTGGCCGAACGAAATCACGTGAATATTTGTCAGTTGCTTCACCAAGCACCCCCGCTGCATCGGGTGGCAGCCTTAACTGCAAGCGCTCATATTCCGCGACGCTGGTGTACGTGCCAGTTCTCTGACCATTCTCATTGCGATCGGCGACGATGACATCTTTGGTGGACAAATTTTGCAGTTTTTCAGGAGACAAGTCATGAATGTCACGTAACTCTGGGCCATTTAAGACAATAACCGCTGCCTGCGCGTCAAACTTTTCGAATTTGATACTAGCCGCATGGCTTTGCCGACCCATCGATGCGGGTAAACCAACCCGGTTCATCAACTCGGTGAAATGTGCAGGGTCAGAATATTCCAATCTGGGCGGCGACAGATAGCGGTTGCCGTCGCGAGCAAGCAACTGAACGCGATCCCACAGTTCTCCCTTTTTCAAAGCTTGCGCCCAAGGCGAATTGGGTGCGCTTTGCATTAGGAAGTCAACGCTCACATGACGGTCGCGGGTCAAACCGCCCTGCCCGTCTGGCTGCTGTCCCATATTTACTGTCGCAGTTGGAAACTGCCGATTGTGAGCTCTATTTTCCCCAACGAATTCCGCGAAGCGAATATCCGCACTGCCCCGTTCCCAGGATTCCAGATATTTCGAGTCATGCATAATGCCTGACTTTGACTTCAATTTGATCTCAGTCTCGTCGCCATACCTGCGCTTGACGGTGTGTTCAAACTCGCTGAACTGTTTGTTGGCGTAATTGTCGCCGGCAAACCTGTACACGAAGTGGATGTCATTTTGGGGAGTTTTGATCATAATATCGGGCAGCAGCGAACCAGCCTGGAGTTCGTGTTGATATCGCTTTTGAATTTCCCGGCGCCCGTATTTTTCTGTTTGTACGTATCGGTCTTCAGGTCTTAGTTTATAATTCCGGTCGAGCTTTATGTTCTTATCTGTTTGATAAAAGATCTCTGTGCCCGTGATCCCCATATCAGCGTGCGCATGATTCCATACGTCCAACTTGTACTGAAACCGCAGTTTGTTACGTTCCTTCGCCTCCATCATCCCCCATTTTTCCTCCAGTTGCTCTGGAACGCTAATCTTGTCGAATGCGAGAGGTGGCGGGTAGTAATTACCGGCTCCGTCCCTGTAGAGACGGCAGCACGCGTTAAATTCCGCCTTGGTGGGCATTTGGTCGAGGTTGCCTTTGGCAATACCAGTAAAAGCATCTTGTCCCGTTTGATGCACGAGAATGTATTCGTCCGGGCGCCGATCGTTGCCTGGCAAAGACATGTTCGAGAACAAGACGGACAGCTCTTTTTGAATCTCAGCTTGATTTCCGTGCTCGCTGCCAGAATAAAGGCTGGAGGAGGAGTCGACCGATCCATAATCCAGACGTGGGCTTACAACTTCCGTTCGGGTAGGGCTCCCTGATTGTACGTCTTCGCCATTCGTCATCTGAATATCGGAGATGGTGTTGGAACTGATATTCGCCTTCTTCCAACGCCTGGGGTCAGTGTCATCATCATTTTCGATGTTGTGACCGCGACCCACATAGACATTCTCATTGCTAGACGGATCCATCGTCTCACTCCTTCTGACCAGCAAGATTGTCTTCTGGGAGCGGGCACCGATGGACAAAGTCCTCCAGCTCGATCATAGCGAGATCCAGGTTGGTAAAACCACTCGGCGGATGACTGCCGCTCATTTCCTCTATGAGAGACTCCGGTCTCTCTATCGGCGAGGTTGTCCTATTTTTGTTCACATGCGGCTTGATGATGGCCATATGTTCTCTCCTGCAAAATTGCGGTTTTCTAGAAAATCCTCCGCAACCCGAGACAAAGCTGCTTTGCTACTTTGAGCAAAGCCGGGGGCGGAACTGTTTTGATCGGCGCCACCACTAGACGATCCACTTATAAGGTCCGTCGTCCGTAACCTCTTATCGGAATTTTTAAGTCTCCGACCGGGAAGTCTGGCAAGTGCTCATATCTCCAAAGTACCATCCATACCCGGGTCTTGAAACGGATATCGCGTTTCAACTGCAATGAGCAGGCAATAAATGATGCCACAATCGAGCTAAAAGGGAGGAACTGGAAAGACAGGACGCACGCGGCCTGACCGAGGCCATCGTATCCCTGTGAGCATTTTTGGCGACGAGCAGCCGGTCGACCAGCGGCAGAATATCAACCAGCGATCGATGCGAATACTGCAAATGATCACTATATTGGCGACTTATCAGCGTTTAAACGCTTTGTCTTGAGCTCGATCACGCGGATCATAAACTCGTCGATCATCGAGCTCGTCAATGGCTTTTTCAGTCTCTGCTTTGGATCGAGCTTTCGAAGGCGACGTGCTTATCAAGCGCGCAGTTCGGTCTAACGCAGAAATAACTTCTTTTTTTTTCCGTCTTACGCCGACTGATTTGGCCTCAAGATCTTTTTTTACGTCATATAAGGCCAAAAACTCGCGATACACTTGCTGCTCACGCTCGAGAGTCGGCCATTTTCCAGTCAATGCTGTTTCGCGGGCAAGAACAGCTTCGGTTTGACCACGGGGACCAAGATGCAGCAATTGAGGGGCTTCGTTTTTATCCGGCGGAACAAGGACAGGATCGCGGCTCACTGTATAGTTGTAGCTCGTTGTTGCCACTTGAATTGGCAAGGCAACACCATCGGGCGATTCACTTTGCAGGCCATCGCTAGCGAGTTGGTGCGCGTAACCCAATTGGTTCAATTGATACCCATTTGAGGCCGTCGCGCCTTCCGAGCGCGCAACGGGGTCCGACAGAGTTGCCCTTTGATCCGAGCGATAGCTTGTGTCATCCGGCCATCCGCGCCCGACAAGTTTGGTCCGTCCTCTCCCGGTGCCAATATGTTGGCGATGAAGCCCCTTATCCTCAAGGTAGGCGGGCATGGGCCTTTCGAGACGCCGGCCCTCTTTCGTCGCTCTCGCAGTATCGTGGACAGCCTTGAACCCGAAAATATGCTCCGACTCATACGCACCGGTTTCGGTCGCGAGCCGCGCTCGTTCATTTTTCCGGCTCCCATAGGTGCCAATATTGTCGCTTCTTAAGCGAACAGTCTTTTCTGGCGAAGGGCGCGGAGCCTCCGATCCAAATTCGTTAAGCAACAGTCGCCTTGTGCTGGAATTCACGTCATGGATAGAAGCTGTAACGGTTCTGTCGCTTTTGGAGCCTAGCCGCTTAACTCCACCCGTGCGATCGACGGGATCGCTGGCGGTGATATTTTCCGTATTGTTTGCATCTGACCCAGAAGCAGTAAACCATTGCACAGGCCTCGTTTCAGATTCTGAACATGCTGCGAATTGCCTTTGAGACGATTCTGGCACCTGCTCCCTTACTAGGTCGGAACGACGATAGATTGATTGATCGTCTAAAGGGACGTCTGATCTATCCGTCAAGCTTGTGTACGACGGGCGACCAAGCGCGTCGCTATCATCAAGCGGATCGCGCTCATCGGCAATCCAGGCTGAGGGATCGATTTCTGCCAGACGAGCGTTCACTACAAGATTTTGCCATCGCGGTTGGGCTGGCTGCCGCCATTTTTCGTAAGCCTTTCGTTCCCTGTCTCCGAGCGACTTTCCTTCATATAAGAAAACCGGTGAGGACGACTGACCAATCGCTTGGGTCGTAACAGCGTCACTTTCAGTCCTGGCCTGGTGTGCATCTAAGATGAGATCTTCCCAAGTCGGGCGTTCCCTCTTACTCCAGCGTTCATAAGCAGTTCGCTCAGGTGCTCCGAGCCTTGTGCCATCATACACAAAAGAATCGGAGGAATCTGTCCGTTGACCAATGGGGCGTTGCGAACCGCGTTCCGACGCGGGCAGAGCCTCCCCGCGCTCTTCAAAGCAACCTTTTTGACCTTCAATCCAACCAGCATGGCAAAGTTCTGCCATACGCGCGTTAACAACGAGATCTTCCCAGGTAGGCTGAGCGTCTCCTTGCCATTGTCTGAGAGACTGCCGTTCCGGCTCGCCCAAGGGAACACCGTTGTATTCAAATGATGATGAAGATGTTTGTGAATCAAAAAGCCAAGCAGAGTCATTGATCGAGGAAACGCGTGCCCTCAATACCAAATCTTTCCACGTGGGTGGCTCCGCCTCGGCCCAGTCACCATATGCAGAACGCTCGGCTTCCCCGAGCTTCATCCCGTCATATGAAAACGATCCGGATGAATTCTCATCATCAATTAAGTTGCTCCGCTTTCGCTTCAATGAAATTGAACTTGTATTCTTCGATCCTGCGAGGGATGTATACTCGCCGGTAATCCCGTGTGGACGGCCAAGTTCCGTCAAGCGTGCGCTGACAACAAGGTCTTCCCATGTCGGCTGAGCGTCCTCTTGCCAATTTTCGTAGGCCTGTCGTTCCCCGATGCCCAGAGGCATCCCTTCGTATCTGAAGGTTGAGGGGGTGTCCTCTTCTAAATCTCGGAGCCAGGTCACATCGTCAATCGGATCGACACGTGCCTTGATTATAAGATCTTTCCAAGTGGGCCGGCCCGGTTCGCACCAGTTCTCGTAAGCCGCACGCTCGGCAGGACCAAGTCCAACACCATCATAGGTAAACGACACGGAAGTAGACTGGCTGTAGTCGGTTTGGACCTCAAACGAGGCATCAACCTGATCCCGAGAAGGTTCGGTTAAAAAAGGGGCGGTAGTACTTCCGCCAGGAACGTCAGGAAGCGCGTCAGCCGAACCTCTTATGTGAACTTTCGACTTTCCTGTCATACCGACACCTCGTAAAGGGCCAATTTGGATCTGGCGTACACTTTGTTGAACCGCAACATGCCGCCTGAAACGAATTGCACCATTAAGATCATTTCGCAGGCTATGCCGGTGCGGACCTCGATCTTTGCTGAAGTGCAATAATCTGGTCCAACAATTGCTGTTGAGCGGTCAGAGCGAGCGTCAATTCTGGAGGCACAACCGATTCCGGCGGTATCTCGCCCGCATCGGCTTGTTCCTCGTCACCATTTATTCCCATCACGCGTTCAGGGATATCAGCACCGACTTTAACACTTCCATGGTCCTCGGCCACAGTTCTGTTTTGCGGTGCAGCATCCTCATTAAAATTTGCTATCGGAGCCAAGTGGTATTGAACTTGATCGTTGCTATAGTCGGAAAGCATCAAGGGTGCGGGCTCAGGCAGAGAGCCCATCTGGCGTTCGAAAAGGCCTTTCAGCGTACGATCGGAATAATACTGCACCTTTCGTAATTTGAGTGGAGGTCGCCCTTTGATGAGAACGATTTCACTCTGATCGTCTAGCAGGCGCACTTGTTCGGGGCGCAAAAGGGCTGCACCTTGATCAGAAATCTGGATGTTGTGGTCGAACATTCTGGCTTGACTGTAAGAGGTCGAACGCGCTTTAAACGTATATTCGCCGATAGCTTTTGAGATGTAGGTTGGAGTTTCGTCATCAGCCGTGGCCATAAATACTTGTACGCCAGTATTGCTCAGAAAGTTTTGTTTTCCTGCGTCATCGTATGTGCCCGACAAGGCCGAAAGACTTTGAATAATAAACATAAAGCGGCCTCTGTAACCGGCGATGGTTGTGATCGCGGTCTCTATGGCCTCAAGCTTGCCCAGGTGTTTGAATTCGTCGAGGAGAAATAAAACTTCATGGCACTCGTCTTCACCTGGCAGCGATCTCTGCAAGATTGACACGAGCTGCTGAAACATCAGGCGCATAAGTGGTGCCAAGACCTCCAGATCGTTGGGACTGACACAAAGATAAATGCAGGTCTTCTTCCTCCGGAGATCGTAAACGGAAAAGTCTGACCGGCTTGTCGCTGCTTTGATAAGCGGATCAGCCCACAGGTTCAGTCCACCGTCGCCCAGCACAGAGGTGTACGATGTCAGAATTTTCGTGTCGTTGCCCGCCATATTATCGAAGATACGCTGAGCCTCTTTGTTTAGGCTTTCCTCCGCGAGTTGCGCAAAAAGCTTATACTTTTCGCCAGGCTGCGCAAATAGGTCATATACCGCGCCAATCGTTGGTGTGCCACGCTCAATGCAGGTAAGGATTCCCGCGACGAACAGGTCACGTGCGCCGTCAATAAAGCCTTCTGCTCCCTTTCCCTTAGCCGTAATAAGGTTCGCAGCTAGACGGCGTGTTTCAGTGAA
The DNA here is from genome assembly GCF_013322225.1 of Agrobacterium larrymoorei. Classification (GTDB taxonomy): domain Bacteria; phylum Pseudomonadota; class Alphaproteobacteria; order Rhizobiales; family Rhizobiaceae; genus Agrobacterium; species Agrobacterium larrymoorei_A. The sequence continues at coordinate 66,448 of NZ_JAAMFB010000043.1, read as the reverse complement.
CTGGCGTTCGGGCGGAAGTGCGGCAATATCCAGGACCGGATTGTAACAATGAGTCTTCCGCTCAGGATCTAGGGGGGAGAACTTGAAAACTGCGTCGCCGCTCGCTTTGCGTGCTCTGGACGTCAGTTCAAACAATTCTCCCTTGACGTCAAGGGCGATTACCGAGCCCTTGAAGGTCAACAGCGTTGGAATGACGATGCCGACGCCTTTGCCAGCACGCGTTGGCGCGACGACAAGACTGTGTGGCTGTTCGCCATTGGTCAAATAACTGCCGAACCAAAGGGGACCACATGTCTTTCCAAAGATCGGCCCCTTGATGCGACTGTAACGCTGCAGATAACCAGCATGCCGCATTTCGCCAATTTCTGCCCAACGAGCTGTCCCATGATGCTTCTGATTGCGCAGCGATATGATGAGCTGACTTGAAAGAACGATCAGCGAGGTAAAGATGACAACAGATAAACCACGCCAGAAGACGGTGCTGGCATAACCCAAGTAAAGCGGGGTCTCATACCAAAAAGCGAAAACGTCGAACGTCATCATCGCTTTGCCGTTGAAGCCCCGGCGGAACGTTACATAGCAGCTGGCCGCACAAAAACCGGCTGCCAGCGAACATACGATGCTCAGGGTCATACGCTGGGGCGAAGTCTTGCTGGAGTTCATGACTTCACCGAAATCTTTGCACCCATCGTCAACGCGCTCCGGGTCTGGCAGCAACTGCAAACAATATAGTACGTATGCTTTCGCAATCTTCGAGCAAACGCGGTTCCAATCTTTTCATGTAAGGTTGGCGTCGCACCATGACTGCCACGTCCTTTCTGGGGGTCGCGCGTTTCAGGGCGGTCTTCTGCGTCAGCGGGCAGTCTTCGGTCGGAATTGACCCTTGATATACGTGTACTAAGGGGTACGGATGCGAGCGTTTTGCCGAGCCCGCCTTGCTTGGGAACAGGGACTGCCCTGCCGACTTTGGCAGTCACATTTCTTGCGTTATTTCGCGTCTCAAAGTCATAAGCGGCCGGAGCCAGGTCATTGCTGTTTATTAGCGATAATGGCGCGATCGCAGACCAATGAAGAGTAGCCGCCATGTACCGCAGACCAGTCGACGCTCTTCCCGAGGAATCACGCAATATGGCTGCATTTGGTAATCTTGATGAGCTAGTTGGAATCGGCCTATCCCTAACATTTCCTTGAACATTGGACAGTGCAGAGCAAGAGGCGGATGCGGCTCCACGCCGTTCGCCTGTCAGCCCGACGGAGGCCGGGCGAGCAGAGCGTATCGTGAACTGACCATTTGCCATTATTCCGTCCTTCCTGTCTCTAGGTCCCCCCCGCGCCCATCGTCGCGACGATTACCTCTTGCACGTTTGCGTCCACCCAATTCTCCATCGTGACGGTCACGCGGACGCGTTGGAGAAGCTTCCGGTTGCTCGGTACCGATGGAAGCAGACACCGGATCAGCCGCCTTGTTGCTGTCATCGCGACCGTCGGGCTCACCGACATTTGCCTCGGAATCAACTTGCGCAGCCTTCAATCTTTTACGGTTTACTCCGCTCGGACCTGCCTCCTCGTCATGACGTCGTTTTGACCGCTGCTGGCGCTCGACTGTGTGCATGGCAACGTCAGTCACCGGGCGAGAAGTATCGGAATTGCCGCTTCGTTTGGGCACGCTGGCTTCAGCGACATACGAAGTCTCAATCCCGAAATGCCCAATTACAGGGATTTTGGACGCGGATGGTTGGGCACTCCGCTCGCTCTCCAATGGTACGCGGATCCGTGCGTCGGCTTTGATGCTGGAGCCGGCGGGCTCCTGGAAACGGGCGTGCGGTTCAAGCGGTTGTCTGTCATGTCGGGTTGCACGGTCCGGTTCGCCGGTAGATGCGTCCGATCGAAATGGATCGAACGATTGACTGAGGTCCCGACGATCTTCCTCAGGCGAGGTCTCATCAAAATCTGTATCTTCGAGTTGAATCTTTTGAGCCTGCATCCGCTCAAGGCGTCGATACTCAGCATATGTGATTGGTCGCTCTGCTATTCCCCTTTCTGCTCGCGAAGTCGCATCCAGGACTATGCCGTGACGAAGTGAAATCTCTGCCATCTTTTTCCGTAAGCCGTCATAATTCAGCTGGGGATGGCGCCTGGATATTTTCAGCCACCCCTGCCCCAGAAGTTCCCGACGATTGACCACGACATGTAAATGTGGATGATCGCGGTCGACGTGGTAGGCTGTCAGATAGTTATAGCGGCCACCCCCGTATCCTGACCCAAACATCTCGGCTGCCCATTCCCGGCTTGCTTCATAAGCTGCGGTTTGGTCGGTACCTGCGGGGAAGCTTACAATAATGTGTGTTGTTAAGTCTTGTTGCCTGTCATCGTCTGACTGACTTTCGTCATAAATCCCGGCCTCCGTAACCCAGCTTTGGGCAAGCTCACGGATTTGATCCGGCGGAACGGGAATATCGAGATGCCGGGCTGAACGCTGCAGTTCCAGCTTTCCCTTTCGGGACAGGTACTCCAGCTGATTGATTATCTGCTGAAGGCTCTTGGTTCCACCTCCTGGCACAATGCGAATGATTACTTGAGCGCGATCGGGCATCCAATTTTCTCCCGTCAGGTGCGTGGTCAAGTGCTACAAGGCACCTTTCAGTAACGAGCGACCGTCGATCCGTCGCCGGGATACGGACAAAATGGAGCGCAGTAGTCCATCGAGGGCGGCGAAAGCCTCGCCAAAAGCAATACGTTCATCTCGCACAGCCTCCAGATCCGATCGAGGGTCTTCGGCGTAGGCAGATAGAAGCATGGATACATTGCTTGAGAGTATTCCGATGGACTGAAGTATGGCTTCCATCTTTTCTCGTGTGTCTGCATCTATTTCGAGAAAGCCCCCGATGCGGCGCACCGCAACGCGAATTGCCATACTATCCGAAAGTCCCAGCAGGCGCGCTTGATAGCAAAAGGTTTCATACTCGGCCGATCGCAGACGGGCACTCACGACCTTGAACCCTTCAACTTTCAGGGATCGATGCTGGTTGATGGTAGTCTCACTCGACGTGGCTCTAGTGTGTTTTGACATAGCTTCCTCCAAAGAAAGCGGAAGGTCTGGATACTCCAGCACGAAATGTGCCCGGGTAGACGGATGGAAGTCTAGCCCTGCTCAATATGAAATCAACAGTACATTTACAGGCAATACTGAATATACTTGCTACATTTGCAATTGTCTTATAACGAATGTGAAATAAAAATAGTGTAGCAACGCTTTTACTCATCGATAATCACAAAAACATTTATACGAACAAAAATACAAATGCACTCCGGTTTCACAGGATAGGCGGGATCAGAATATGCAACTTTTGACGTTTTGTTCTTTCAAAGGGGGTGCTGGCAAAACCACCGCACTCATGGGCCTTTGCGCTGCTTTGGCAAATGACGGTAAACGAGTGGCCCTCTTTGATGCCGACGAAAACCGGCCTCTGACGCGATGGAGAGAAAACGCCTTACAAAGCAGTACCTGGGATCCTCGCTGTGAAGTCTATTCCGCCGACGAAATGCCCCTTCTTGAAGCAGCCTATGAAAATGCCGAGCTCGAAGGATTTGATTATGCGTTGGCCGATACGCGTGGCGGCTCGAGCGAGCTCAACAACACAATCATCGCTAGCTCAAACCTGCTTCTGATCCCCACCATGCTAACGCCGCTCGACATTGATGAGGCACTATCTACCTACCGCTACGTCATCGAGCTGCTGTTGAGTGAAAATTTGGCAATTCCTACAGCTGTTTTGCGCCAACGCGTCCCGGTCGGCCGATTGACAACATCGCAACGCAGGATGTCAGAGACGCTAGAGAGCCTTCCAGTTGTACCGTCTCCCATGCATGAAAGAGATGCATTTGCCGCGATGAAAGAACGCGGCATGTTGCATCTTACATTACTAAACACGGGAACTGATCCGACGATGCGCCTCATAGAGAGGAATCTTCGGATTGCGATGGAGGAAGTCGTGGTCATTTCGAAACTGATCAGCAAAATCTTGGAGGCTTGAAGATGGCAATTCGCAAGCCCGCGTTGTCGGTCGGCGAAGCACGGCGGCTTGCTGGTGCTCGACCCGAGATCCACCATCCCAACCCGACACTTGTTCCCCAGAAGCTGGACCTCCAGCACTTGCCTGAAAAAGCCGACGAGAAAGACCAGCAACGTGAGCCTCTCGTCGCCGATCACATTTACAGTCCCGATCGACAACTTAAGCTAACTGTGGATGCCCTTAGTCCACCTCCGTCCCCGAAAAAGCTCCAGGTTTTTCTTTCAGCGCGACCGCCCGCGCCTCAAGTGTCGAAAACATATGACAACCTCGTTCGGCAATACAGTCCCTCGAAGTCGCTACAAATGATTTTAAGGCGCGCGTTGGACGATTTCGAAAGCATGCTGGCAGATGGATCATTTCGCGTGGCCCCGAAAAGTTATCCGATCCCTTCAACTACAGAAAAATCCGTTCTCGTTCAGACCTCACGCATGTTCCCGGTTGCGTTGCTCGAGGTCGCTCGAAGTCATTTTGATCCGTTGGGGTTGGAGACCGCTCGAGCTTTCGGCCACAAGCTGGCTACCGCCGCGCTCGCGTCCTTCTTTGCTGGAGAGAAGCCATCGAGCAATTGGTGAAGAGGGACCTATCGGAACCCCTCACCAAATATTGAGTGTAGATTTGAGGCCGCTGGCCGCGTCCTCAGTCACCCTTTGAGCCAGATAATTAAGAGCCAAATGCAATTGGCTCAGGCTGCCATCGTCCCCCCGTGCGAAACCTGCACGTCCGCGTCAAAGAAATAACCGGCACCTCTTGCTGTTTTTATCAGTTGAGGGCTTGACGGATCCGCCTCAAGTTTGCGGCGCAGCCGCAAAATGAGAACATCTATACTCCTGTCGTAAACCTCCTCGTCGCGTACTCGACTGGCAATGAGAAGTTGCTCGCGCGATAGAACGTCGCGGGGTTTCTCTAAAAACGCGAGGAGAAGATTGAACTCACCTGCCGTAAGTTTCACCTCACCGCCAGCTTCGGACATCAAGCGACGTTGCCTGAGATTAAGTGTCCAGTCAGTAAAACAAAAAGACCGTCGGTCTTTGGAGCGGACAACGTTGGGGCGCACGCGCAAGGCAACCCGAATGCGTGCAAGAAACTCTCTCGTACTAAACGGCTTAGCGATAAAATCACTTGCTCCTAGCTCGAGTGCAACAACTTTATCCGTCTCCTCAAGGCGGTCGCCACTGATAATTATGATTGGAATATCAGACTTTGCCGCCAGATTTCGAACGATCTCAAGCCCATCTTCACGACCTAAATTTAGATCAACAACCACGACATCGACCGTCGCGGAAGAGAGTACTCTAGTGAACTGGGTGCTGTCGGCTACCGCGGTCACTTTGAAGGCGTGGATCGTAAGGTATTCGATAATAAGATGCCGCATAGCGACATCGTCATCGATAAGAAGAACGTGTTTCAACGGCTCACCTTTCAATCTAAAATCTGAACCCTTGTTCACAGCGCTTGAGAAATTTTCACGTGAAGGATGTACAATCATCTCCAGCTAAATGGGCAGTTCGTCAGAATTGCGGCTGACCGCGGATGACGAAAATGCGAACCAAGTATTTCAATTTTATGACAAAAATTCTCAACCGTTGTTACAAGTGAAACGCTTCGAGGTTACAGCTACTATTGATTAAGGAGATCGCCTATGGTCTCGCCCCGGCGTCGTGCGTCCGCCGCGAGCCAGATCTCGCCTACTTCATAAACGTCCTCATAGGCACGGAATGGAATGATGACATCGATCGCCGTAGAGAGCATGTCAATCAGTGTGCGATCTTCCAAGCTAGCACCTTGGGCGCTACTTTTGACAAGGGAAAACAGTTTCTTGAATCCTTGGATTGGATTCGCGCCGTGTATTGTTGAAATCGATCCCGGATGTCCCGAGACGACTTCACTCATATAAGCCCATGCTGCATCGTCGCGCATCTCGCCAAGCAATATCCGGTCCGGCCGCATACGCAGACTTGCTTGGAGCAAGTGCTCGGCGCTCACAGCACCCAGCCCAACACCGTTCTTGGAGTAGAGTAGTCTAACATGATTATCGTGTGGAATGACGAGTTCGAGCGTATCTTCTATGGTGATTAGCCTTTCCTGGGGGGGGATGGCGCTGATCAAGGTCTTGCTCATTGTTGTCTTGCCGCTTCCGGTAGGGCCACATAGCAACATCGTCAGTCGGCTGACGACGCATGCGTGCAGAAACGCTTCCAAATCCCCGTTGTCAAAATGCTGAAGGATAGCTTCATCATCCTGATTTTGGCGTTTCCTTCGTGTCTGCCACTGGTTCCACCTCGAAGCATCATAACGGGAGGAGACTTCTTTAAGAGCAGAAACACGCGAGCTTGGCCGTCGAATGGTCAAGCTGACGGTGCCCGAGGGAACGGTCGGCGGCAGACAGATTTGTAGTCGTTCACCACCAGGAAGTTCAGTGGCGCAGAGGGGGTTACGTGGTCCGACATCCTGCTTTCTCAGCGCGCCCGCTAAAATAGCGATATCTTCAAGATCATCATAAGAGACGGGCAAAGGCATCTTGGTAAAAATGCCGGCTTGGCGCACAAATGCCTCTCCAGGTCGATTGATCGCAATTTCTTCAGTCTTCGGGTCATCGAGCCATTCCAAAATCGGCTTCAGAAGAAAGCGTAGTTGCGGATCCACTTCCATTTACAATGTATCCTGTCTCTAAGCGGAAATTTGAATTCATTAAGAGCGGCGGTTCCTCCCCCGCGTGGCGCCGCCAGTCAGGCGGAGCTGGTAAACACCAAAGAAATCGAGGTCCCGTGCTACGAAAATGGAAACGGTGTCACCCTGATTCTTCTTCAGGGTTGGCGGTATGTTGATGGTTGCCTTAAGGGCTGTCTCAGTTGTCTGCTCACCGTTATTTTGAAAGCTGTTGAAGCTCATCCCGCCACCCGAGCTGCCGGCGTAGGTGCTAGCTGCCTGGAAGGCGCCTTGAACAACACTCAAGAGCATAGCTCCGCTAAAACGCTGCCAGAAGTGGCTGTCGACCGAGCCCGGCAATCCTGAGCGACCGAGTTCGTCCGCGCTTGGCGATGTTAACGAGATCATCGCATGGTCAGGTGTCTCGGCGCGATCCCACAACACAAAAACGCGCCCATCTCCCTGTTGCAAGCCACGCTGTATTTCGCCAACAACGGTGGTGCCACGATCAAGAAGCACGATATTGTTCGTTGTTCCACGAATATCCTGAGGCAAGACACACTTTACATAGCCTGCCAAATTTGTGTCGATTGCGGTTTGCAAGATGCACGGAATTATTGTCCCTTGCGTTACCATAAAATCGGGGTGCGGCAAGAGCGTGGCCCTGCTGGGCTGCAGCTCGGTGGGTTTCATACGTATCGACAAATCGTTCTCGCCGGACACTTCGCCATTCGGCAAGGAGTTGTCGTCACGCTTGCCTTCTTGTCTTCGGCCCGTGTCGCCCTGAATGGCGCGTTTGCTGACCCCTTGATCGCCGCTGCTATATGCAAAAATCGGTGTTTCTTCCGGCCGTGGCTCATGCCGCTCCGGTTCGCCCCTCGGCGGTAGAGGAGCAGCAGGCTGAACAGCCTCTTGAACCGCTGGAGGATCCGGCGGCACCTCAATCGGAGCTGGATGAAATGGCTTGGTGTTTGTTGCGATCAAAGTTGACGGCGATGCGTTCTCATTCACCTTCTTTTGGCGCCCACCTAGCCAAATGAGGCTTAATGATAACGCGAGAACGACACCTCCGACGATCAATTTCTGAGACCCCGAAAGACGCCGGCCATGTTTGTCGGAGACCAGGGATCCAGATGCATCAACCTCATGTGCCGCTTGCTGACTATCGTTATTCATCCCTTCGCCCCCTTCAGGACGCGTTTCACATCGGGCCTCACCGTGCCCGTTTGCGGCCTTTGGCCAACGGGATCGTAAGCGGTATTCCAGATACATAGGACTGTGTGGCCATCCCTCAGACGCCAACCTCGGGAGACCGAAGAAATCTCGACATCGCTCCCTTTAACTGAATAGTTGGCAACAGCTTCCTTGCCATCAGGATTGATGGTGTAGATGGAGGGTATGCGTACATTGCCCGGAAAGTGGAATACCGTCGTAAATCCATTGTCGAAGACTTCGAGTGGCAACAGCGAACGATCGCCTTGGGCGACGTAGTGCCAATTACTGTCCGCCGCACCAAGGGCTGTGACAGGCTGATCCAATAAATTCTCAGCTTTCCGTTGATATTGTGCTTCCGCGTGTAGTCTGTCCACAACAGCCTTCTGTTGTGCCTCCCTTCGCCGAGCCGCCGCATCGTCGGCGGGGTAGGCGAATTGGACGCTGTAATAGAGATCGGGCTGCTCTTTATCGAGGTGGGACAGAGTCTTGGAACTTATACTGAAAACATAACGGCGCATCCCGGAGTCGCTTGCGGTTAGCACGATTACTGGCTGAGGCGTGAGGACCTGGCTTGCCTTGAAAAATAGATAATTTCCCCGCGGTAGGGCTGCTAGATCTTTGCTATTTGAAACGGCAACCGCTGTCACCGTTTCGTTCGTGGCGAATGTGACGACCAAAGTAGCTCCAACCGCCGTCGAGAGGCGCACCACTTGATCGGGATTGTAAGCCAAATAACGCATGCGCGGATCTAGCTTGCCCGCCATTGGAGTGTCTTCAGCCTCCGCACCAGTCGCAGCGGCAAATAAACATGCTAAAATGAAAAGTGCTTTTCTGATCATGGTTCGCTGTGGCCTACGTTTGAAACGGTATCTTCCGATGTCTGATAGGAGGTGACAACCAGACCTGCCGGGTTGGTCAGTCTCAATCTGCCGGGCAAGCTGGTCACCTTTTCGTAGCGAACTGTCGCGGTCCACGTACTCACCACCGGCATTTTGCCGTCAACGACGAGGGTCCTTTTATAGCGAATTTGCTGCGTGCTTGGAGTTACATCATTTGAAGCGATGTGCTCGACCTCCACCCTGCCGCGTTTGCCAAGAATGACTTGAGGCGAACCGGGATTGGGATAGTTGAAGAATTGCTGGTAATCCTGGCGCACTGTTGGGGCACTGAAGTTCGATACCAGGTCGTAGGCGTACTGAGCGGTATCGGCATCATAACTCTCGCGCAGGCGAACATACTCCCACAATGAGGCGTTAACGACGGCCTCCTCTTGAGTTGCAGGCAATCGCGAGACAGACACCTCGCTGTCAACGGTGCCGTCCGGCCGTATCCATAGATATACGGGCACAAGCCTGCTCAACGGCACCATTGTGGCTATAGCGAACGCTTGAGCAACATTTCCCAAAATCGCGATAGCTGCGACAGCTGCAATGAGTTTGGAGAGACGTCGCGCCGATTTCGCTCGCGCGGTTTGAAAGGCTTCTACTTCCTTATAGTGCTCGGCAAGGCTTTCGCGCGCCACTAGCATGGCATATTCAGGCCCCGTCATAGCGTCCACCCGAATTGCCGAGCTGAAGATCTGACGGAGTAGGCTGCCATCGCCCCACATTCAGCGGGAAGATCGGGCCTTTGCAGCTCGCTAATGTGTCGTTTGTCTGGCAGCCGCTCAAAGCGACAACTAGGCACAGCAGGCAATACTTCATAGAATTCTCCATTGAGGCGAATTTTTGCGCGACCTAGCCTCGCTCAACCTGAGCGAAGCGACGGTACAAGCTGCTGGCAGATTGGGTTGCGCCGCTCCAGTAACTGCCTCCAATGTTGCCGGCGATCGCCGGCAAAGCGACAATGAGCGCATCCCCTGTCAGAAAAAACATATCGAGTTCGTAAAGACCAATGATCTTGGCCGCGGTCGTACCGGCGAAGGTGATTACACCAAGCATAAGGGTGAGCGCAGTCGCTTCGGTTAGGATGACGATCGTTGCCACGAGGTTTAAGAGGAGAAGCAAGAGACCGTAGGTGATAAGTTGCCCGATCCACTTAGCTGCGATGTCCCGCGTGCGATCAAAAATATATCCGACGAGGATCAGAGGCCCGATCGCGAGAAGCACTTTCGTGAGAATTCCAACGGCGTCGTAAACTCCGAAGGCAGACCAGAGCGTGCCGTAAAGGACCCACTGTGCCCCTTGGAAAGCAAGGATGTCCTGGTCGTTCATCGGACCGATTTCGGATGCGATTTTCTGAAAAACGGCCTGGGTCACGGCGAACATTGTATCCAACTGTGCCGGAACAGTCTGCAGAGGCAAGCCGGTTACACTAAACTGCTGAACAAAGTTTGGGACCGTCTTTTCGAAGATGGAAACCACATAGTCTTGGTAGTTAGCCTGCCCAACAATTAGAGCAACAACGATGGTGACCGTGATCACCCGAGTGATACCGCTACGGGTATCGACTTCGCCGCGTATGACTAAAATACCCTGAACAATAATCCAAAGAGTGACACAGGCGATCAATGGCGCACTCACCGCCTCCTGGATAGTCTCAAGCATCGAGTCCAAGCCTGTCGTGAAGGCTACATCGAAGATCGTATGAATGGCCGTAAACGGCGCCGGAATCGTGAAATTCATCGATTGGACCTGAACTTGACTGGTTTGTCGCATAATGTTGGATAAAATGAGCTCGCATTCGGCGAGGATGCGGGCGGATGAACAAATCGCCCAGCCTTAGGGGAGGGCACCAAAGATGACAGCGGTCTTTTGATGCTCCTTGCGTTGAGCGGCCGCCTCTTCCGCCTCGTGAAGGCCGGCCTGCGCGGTAGTCATCGTTAATAGGCTTGTCGCCTGTACATTTTGAATCATTGCGTCATGGATCTGCTTGAGAAGCAAACCATTGGTCACGGTTGCCTGCATGATATTGCGAGATCGGGAAAGCTGAGCAGACGTATCAGCATTCGCCGTCAAGCGTTTGTCCATCGTTTCCAGATTGTCAGCCGCAATGCCAGCGCTGTTTGCGGAACCGGTGATCTGCGATCGCAACAGGTCCGCTTCAGCATCACTACCCACGACTGCACGATCTGTATCGCTGGTGATCGCACGTGCCGTGGTCGACATTGGCATTCGCGGCGAAAACATTTCATTGTCTAGGTCCTTCGTCGAAGGATACTGATTTTTCTGGTTGAGCGAAGTCAGTAGTCCAGTAACGCCGTAGGCCGACGTCAACATCGTAACCATCGCTATAGTCTGAGTGAGATTCTCCGCAGTCGCGAGCGCAGTCGCGAGCGTCTCAGCCTCCGTTGCCGGGTCGCTAACAACAAACTGCGCCCGCGCGGGCTGAATATATAGAAAGCTGCAGGTCAAAACTGTTGCAATAAGTTGCGTCGTCTTCATCGTTTCCTACCTTATCAATCTTCTGCCTCGTGGTGACGGGCCATGAATTCGCTGAGCCAGCCAGATGAGTTGCCTTCTTGTGCCTCGCGTAGTCGAGTTGCAAAGCGCACCGTGTTGGCACGCCCCGAAAGCACGGCGACATATTCACGCATATCCCGCAGATCAAATTCGCAGATGACGCTTCCACTTTCTCGTTTAAGAAGAAACTTACGGCTGCCGACCGTCATGTCTTCACGGATCGCCTGAAATTCCTTTTCGGTACATTTCAGTCCATCGACATAAGCCGATCGATCTGCGGTTGGTGATGGATAGAAAATCTTCGTCATACATTGCGCAACCAAGCTGGCTCCTAGCGGCGATTCCAGAACATGCTCTGGTTGCTGCGTTGCCAGTATTAGCATCCCGTTGTTTTTTCGAACGGTCAGGAGGAATTTGTCGACGACAGTCGAAAATTTAGGGTTTAACAAATAGGCGCGAAACTCATCGCAGCTCATCACAAAACGGCGGCCGTCGATCATGGCTCCAATCCGATGCAGGAGATATGCTGCAGCGGGAGCGCATACTTCCTCGTATTCGAGAAGATGCGTCATGTCGAAGCCGGTAATCGACGGATCTAACTTTACTTCGTCAACTTCGCCGTCAAATGCCCAGCCAAGCGCATGGCCCCGGCACCAGCGTTGGAGCCGCGCTCCTGCGCCTTCGGCGGGCCCATGCAACAAAAATTCACGTAACCCCGCGATTGAACGCATTTGTGGATCAAACGAGAGCTGACGATGGATACCACGGACCAGACGGCGGTTCTCTTCCGGAGAAATCCCACCCCGACCATCACTCTCGATGAGAGCCACGATCCATTCGCGCAGAAAATCGTGTGAGGCTGCTGTGTTTTCTAGGCCACGCAACGGCGCCAACCCGCTGGGTGTGCCTCTGTGAAGTGCCAAATATGTTCCTCCTGTGGCGCGAACCAGCAATTCGCCACCCCGGTCCTTGTCAAAGAACACGACCGTACCTGCACGGTCGACCATGCTCTGTTCGAGCATGGCTAGAACAAACATCATGAGCGTCGTCTTACCCCTCCCGATAGGCCCGAATATTGCCGTCATGCCAACATCGTGCTCATGCGGGATATAGTCGAAAGGCGTTCCGCCATTGGTACGAAATCGGGCAATCGCGTTGCCCCAGTGGCCTGAGCTGGCGCCCTCTGGAAAGTTTTCGAAAGAGACAAACCCTGCGAAATTGCGTGAAGTGATTGCGCCAGGGCGTGTGCGCCACTTAAAATTCCCCGGCAATTGGGACCAATAGGCCGCTTCCATACCAATACCTTCTTGGACAACCACGGCACCTGCATCCGCCATTCGTGTCCGAGCCCGCGCGCCCCTGTCCCCAAGACTATTGAGATCGTCTGCATAGACGCAAAGGCTCAAATGATGTGAGCCCATAACGAATTCGTTGCTCGCAAGTGCGTCCTCAGCCTCGGATAATTTGCCGATTTGAGTCACGGCTTTATCGCCGGAACTCAGCATCTGGCTCGATTTGAGGCTAAGTTTCGCGTGCGCTTGCGGGCGAGTCAGGAACGAAAAACTCTGCGTGAGAACAAGTGGAAAATCGAGGGATAGCAGCGCGTTGAGCATGCCCGGCCGTGTTTTTGCAGGGTATTCGCGAAACGAATAGATGGATCCAACGTAACTGTCTTTTGGCGTTCTGATCTCGAGTCCTCGCTTGCCGCAAATGACTCTGTCGGTATAAATCGAAGCGCCGAGTGAGCCGCTGACGACCGGAACCGGTGTGAACCGACCAGTCATGATCAACCGTAGCGCTTCGCCAATTTCGGTGAAGAGCACACCCTGCTTCTCGCGGATGCCAAGACGATGCAGGCCATACGCTTTAAGAGAGCCAGCGACAACATGCCAAAGATCTTCCATGTTCCTGATCTGGCCCGTGAGATCGTTTTCCCTTTTTCCGCTTAGCTTGGTGAACCTCCTCTTTACCTTCCCTAAAGCCGCCTGTGGGTAGACAATCAACGTAAGGAAGTGTTCATTGCGGAGGAGTTGGCCGGAGAGCACGCGCTGTTCAAAAGCTTCGTTCAGGCTAGCGGCGAAAACACTACGGAAGTGTCGCGGCGCCGATGATGGCACGTCGGCATGACGTACGAGGTGAGCATATATTGACACATGATCATCAGCGATATTGCGCAACAGCGTGTTGAACGCACGACAACGCGCATTGCGCATTTCAGTTTCCTCAAGCTCGAATGCAACGCCATCAATTCTCGCAATGGTCATGATCGATCCGTCTTCAAGAAGGACGATATGGTCGCTGAGGTGGCCAATATAAGGGAGATAGATCTCACCGGATCTTTCGGTCGTTCCACTCGCGCCGAGCATCACACCATTCCTCTCCCTCGTGGGGGAACCCTAATTGGATTTGGGCTAACAGTAGCGCCCCCCCAAACTGCACTATCAATGCTTCTTCCCGCGGTCCGCAAAAATAGCAGGACGACGCTCGCCGCATTGTAGTCTCGCTCCACGATGAGCCGGGCTGCAAACCATAACGGCACGAGAACGACTTCGTAGAGCGGGTTCTGAACGATAACGATGACAAAGCCGGCGAACATCATGAATAACCCTGCCAATGTCAGTGGCACCCCAAGAAACAATGCGGGCCGTGTGGCTGCGAGGTAAAGGGTCGATTCTTCCAAACGATCAGCCATCAACTACCGCCAGTGAGCGTTTGGCCGAGGAAGCTCGCCCCAAACATGATAACAATGCCGCCGACGACGCCGGCAACCAGCCCAAGCGAAGCCCGCCCGAACATCCAGGAGATCCCGATAGCGACAATGCCGAGAACAGCGAGTGACTGGCCGAACGGACCAAGGATAAACGTGCATATATTGTTAACCATTGTGGCGGGGTCAGTGCCGCCACCCGCAGATTGCGCTGCGGCGGGTCCGGATGAGGAAATGCTCCATGCAATTGCACCGCACAAGCTTGGGGCGCAGCTCGATATCACGCGCATCATCGCATTCGAGAGCGAGAGGCGATTTAGATGTAAACGGTATCTCTCAAAGCATCGCATCAATGCGCACCTCCTTAGTATAAGTCGAATAAGACTTGATTGTCGTCTGCGGATTTGCCGTTGTCCTGGTGTGGCGGTGGCGGAGCGATTAAACCGCCAGCGCCATCCTCCTGTGAGCGGCGCTGATATGACCCCCAAACATCCCACGTCTCTTCGGATTTTAGCGCCTCGTGATCGTCTTTTGGAGGCTCGATTAACGCGGGCACCAGCGATTGAGCAGCTGTTTCAACTTTTCGCACGTAGCCGTTTGCAAAACCGCCGATGAAATTACCGGTGTTGTAAGCGGAGATCGCCCGACGAAGCGCAAATTGCTTCTCGTCAATCGTTTCGCCGCCTGCATAACGACTTTTCAGCATGTTTGCAGCGGCAGATAATGATGTGCACGCCTGGAGCGCACCGTCAGGTGTCAGACCGAGCATAGAAAAATTTCGAGAGTTTATTTGCATGAGGCCAACATCCAGCGAATGCCGTGCATCGAGACGGTGCCTGACGACTTGGGTTGCTTGGCTGTGATCTTGCCAGTGAAGCGTTTCGCCGGTCGTGTTGTCATGAATCGCTAAAGGATCAAAGCGACTCTCCACCTTAGCTATCGCCGCAAGCGTAGATGTCGCAACTGATGGGGCACACTTGCGAGCAACATGGTCAAACTCAGCAGATGAGAGTGGCGTGGCAAGGCTCGACGAACAGAAGGAGACCATCAAGGCAAGAGAAAGCGACCCCGATCTCTTAAGCATACCTTATCTCCTTAGCTCGCAACTAACACCGCCTCTCCCGTTGGAAGAAGTGCGTTGTTTTATGTTGAAGATTATCGGGAGGGTCGGTTACTCGAAAATTTTCAATTGCTTCTTTATGATTTCAATTGAAGCGAGAAACCTCGCCCGGCGTCTTGGAACGCAACATGGACCGAGAACCGCGCATCCATGACTAAGCAACCGGATCGACCTATTCAGGCCGCAGTTGGTCAGGTCAGGCTCAGAACGAAAATGCTCGGCGAGGTTACGCTGTCTGTAAACCCATTCGATGAACGGGAAGCTTCCTTCCGATTGCTCTTGGCAGGAATATTGGCCCATGCCTGCTTGCGCTTTGCAAATGCTCTTATCGCGTTGGTATCATATGCCTTGTCCGCCAGCAGAAACGCACTCTAGGCGATTATTTGTAAAAATGTTTCGGTCATGCGGCGGTCATGGGCTTGACCCGCTGTCAGCGCAAGACGGATCGGTCAACCGTCGGCATCGACAACAGCGTGAATCTTGGTGGTCAAACCGCCACGGGAACGTCCCATACAGCCATCGTCTTGATCCCGCTGTTTCCCGTCGCCGCATGTTGGTGGACGCGGACACAGGAACTGTCAATCATGACGACATTCTATCGAAAGCCTTGGAAATCACACTCAGAATATGATCCTAGACGTCTGCCTCACGCCATCGTACAAAGCGATTGTAGCAGGTTGTACAGGAACCGTATCGATCAGGAACGTCTGCCCAGGGCGGGCCCGTCCGGAAGCGCCACAAGATGACATTGATCACCCGCGTCAACGCGCGGCACGCGACGCGGCTTATTTGGGAACAAAGGACTGAACAACAGTCCATTCGAAATCGGTGACATCAAAGCGGGGACGGGTTATCAGTGGCCTCCAAGTCAAGCCTCAATGAATCAAAATCAGACCGATTTGCAAACCTGATTTATGAGTGTGCGGCCTAAATGATGAAATCGTCCTTCTAGATCGCCTCCGTGGTGTAGCAACACCTCGCAGTATCGCCGTGCTGACCTTGGCCAGGGAATTGACTGGCAAGGGTGCTTTCACATGACCGCTCTTTTGGCCGCGATAGATGATTTCGTTGCTGCTTTGGGCACGTAGAAGGAGAGAAGTCATATCGGAGAAATTCCTCCTGGCGCGAGAGCCTGCTCTATCGCGACGGCATCCCACTGTCGGGAACAGACCGGATCATTCACGAGGCGAAAGTCGTCAACACATGCGTTATAGGCATCTTCCCTTGAAGGATGATCTTGTTGCTGCCAATCTGGAGGTGCGGCAGCCGCAGGCAGATGCGATCTCAGCGCAACTTGCGGCAAAACATCTCACTCACCTGAAAACCACTAGCGAGTCTCGCGATCAGACGAAGGCCTTTTACTTAACGACACAATATCCGATGTCTGCATCACAGGCGTCGCTATCCCAGTCAATACTAAAGCGGTGCAGGAACTAAAGATTACTGATGACTTAGGCGTGCCACGAGGCCTGAGACGACGCGCGTAGACAGTTTTTTGAAATCATTATCAAAGTGATGGCCTCCGCTGAAGCCTATCACCTCTGCGCCGGTCTGTCGGAGAGATGGGCAAGCATTATTACGGTCTTCGCGCCCGTACATGCATTGGACGATTGCAGGGTCAATGGATCTGAGATCATCCAGAGGATTGCCGCCCTTACCTTCCGTTTCGAGTTGGAGCCAGCCCCTAAATGAGACGACATAGTCGACTTGATGTGACAATGCCAAGAGAGAGATTTGCTTAACCCGATTTTTTTGCTCAAGCGTAAGCCTATTGAAGCTTGCCGGCATGACGTCCGCGCCGAAAGAATATCCTACAAGTAAAACATTCTGCACACCGAAATGCTTGGTGTAGACATCGATTATGTGACCAAGATCCTTAGCAGTTTCGCTTGGAGACCGCTCCGACCAGAAATACCGAAGTGAACTGACGCCAATGACAGGAATCCCTTCCGTCTGCAGATAGGTACCAATCGCCTCATCGATATTTTGCCATCCAGCGTCTCCGGAATAAATGATCGCCACCGTGTTCTTGGCTGGCTTGGCATTGAACACCCGAAGAGGAAGCCTCACTCCAGTTTCGCCCCCGTTTGACCACATGAAACCGTTGGCGCGGTCATTCGCATATGCAGCGTCTGCCGCGGGAAAGAGTGTGAATACGAGTATCAATACCAATTTTATCGCCATTTCGATACCTTATCAGCGGAGATCTCGATAATTTCGGACTAATGTTTCAAGTGGATATCAACTGCGTCGCAATTTGTTACAAAAGACACGTAAGCCCGCGGTGAAGGTTTGCGGAGAACTTTTGCTGAGATCTCGAATCGAAAGAAGCACTTAAAGTTCGTAACCCTCCGCCGAAGGCCGTCTGCCGTGATTTGCTGATTAGCTTTAAGTCTATACCTTATGTCATGCGCTACAGTCATTTCCCCCATTGAGGTTTTACCGGGCGACCATTTTGGTCGTCGCCGGGATTGGTCGGATGAAGAGAAGGTTCGGATCGTTGAGGAGAGCCTGCAAGGCTTTCGGCAAGGCTCGGTGACGGCTCGCCGTTATGGGTTGTCACGGTCGCTGTTGACCCGTTGGCGTCGGGAATACCGAAGCGGGCTTCTGAACGCTTCCGCCGCAACGAGCTTTGTACCGCTTTCGATTTCGCCGCCGTCGACATCTTTCGAGATGGCCCCGCCGCCGCGGCCTGAAGACGACATGACGATCGAGATCAGCTTACCGAACGGTCGACGGCTGACGATCCCGACCTCACTTGATCCAACTATCCTTGCTCGGCTGTTGCCGGTTCTGGATGCGTCATGATCGCCTTTCCGCCCGGGGTGAAGGTGTGGATTGCGGGCGGGGTGACGGACATGCGCTGCGGCATGAACAGCCTCGCGTTGAAGGTGCAAGAAGGGCTTGGCCGCGACCCTCATGGCGGCGAGGTCTTCTGCTTCCGCGGTCGCAAGGGTGACTTGATCAAAGTCCTTTGGCATGACGGCGTCGGCATGTCGCTTTACCTGAAGCGGCTAGAAGCGGGAAAGTTTATCTGGCCCGTCAGCCAGAGTGGCTCCGCCGTGCCAGTGTCGGCGGCGCAACTCGGCTATCTCCTGGAAGGGATCGACTGGCGCAATCCACGCTGGACACAGCGGCCTTCGAAAGCGGGCTAACTGCCTGCACTGCTCTGTTTTTGTTAGTCTTTCAGCGCGTTGCATGGTAGCTTTCTGCCATGGACGATGCTGCTTCGGAGATAGCCAGACTGCGCGCCGCGCTCGCGGAATCCGAAGCACGTGCCGCGTCTGCCGAGGCTGATCTCGCACAGGTGCGCGCTGTCGTGACAACGTCGGAGGCGGTGATCCGGCACCTCAAGCTTGAGATCGCCAAGTTGCGCCGTGAGCAATATGGCCAGAGCTCGGAACGGCGCGCCCGGCTAATCGACCAGATGGAACTGCAGCTTGAGGAACTCGAGGCAGATGCCACCGAAGACGAGATCGCGGCGGGACGCGTTGCGCAGAGGATCACAAGTGTCAACGCCTTCGAACGCCGTCGACCCGCCCGCAAGCCGTTTCCCGATCACCTGCCGCGCGAACGGCTGATCATTGAAGCTCCTTCGACCTGCACCTGCTGTGGCTCAGCCCGGATCGTGAAGATGGGCGAGGACATTACCGAGACGTTGGAGATCATTCCGCGCCAGTGGAAGGTAATCCAGACGGTGCGCGAGAAGTTCACCTGCCGGGACTGCGAGAAGATCAGCCAGCCACCGGCTCCCTTCCATCCGACACCGCGTGGATGGGCGGGACCAAATCTGCTGGCGACGATCCTGTTCGAGAAGTTCGGCCAGCATCAGCCGCTGAATCGCCAGGCCGAGCGCTACACCAGGGAAGGTGTCGATCTCAGTCTCTCTACGCTGGCCGATCAGGTCGGGGCTTGCGCCTCGGCCCTGCAGCCGATCCATGACCTGATCCGTGCTCATGTTCTGGCCGCAGAACGGCTGCACGGCGACGATACCACCGTGCCGCTTCTGGCCAGGGGCGCGACGAAGCAGGCAAGGTTATGGACTTACGTTCGCGATGATCGTCCCTTTGCGGGCGGCGCGCCTCCTGCAGCACTCTTCCACTTCTCTCCGGATCGGGAGAAGACCCATCCCAACACGCATCTTGCCGGATGGCATGGCATACTGCAGGCGGATGCCTATGGCGGCTACAACGATCTTTACCGAGCGGATCGCCGCCCCGGACCGGTCAAGAGCGCGCTCTGCTGGAGCCATGCGCGGCGCAAGTTCTTCGAACTGGCCGATATCGCCGGTAACGTGCGCAAGGGTAAACCTGCCCACGAGATATCGCCTGTCGCGCTCGAGGCCGTCGCCCGCATTGATGCGCTCTTCGATATCGAGCGGAGCATAAGCGGGAAGTCCGCCGAGGAGAGACTGGTCGCGAGGCGGCAGCATGCGCGTCCGCTCGCCGAGGAACTGCGCGACTGGCTCATGACCCAGCGTTCACAGATGTCGAAGCACAATCCTGTCGCCAAAGCGATCAACTACATGTTTGAGAAGGACGGACGCTGGGAAGCATTCACCCGCTTCCTCGACGACGGCAGGCTGTGTCTGACGAACAACGCCGCCGAGCGGGCACTGCGCGGTATCGCGCTGGGGAGAAAGGCGTGGCTATTCGCCGGCTCTCAGCGCGGCGGCGAGCGTGCCGCCTTCATGTATTCCCTGATCGTCACGGCTAAGATGAACGATATCGATCCGCAGGCCTGGCTGGCCGACGTGCTCGCCCGCATGCCCAACCTTCCCATGTCACGGCTGCCCGAACTATTACCATGGAACTGGCCCGCCAACGGCCACACCCGGCAGGTCGCCGCCTGATGGCGCGCCCGACCCATGTCTACACCATCGATTACGTCGCCACACTAATCGGCGAAAACATCGAACTCATCCGGAAGATCGCCGGCACCTCGGACAACATCGACTATGGCGAGATCATTTATGCCCACGACGGTAGCGAAGAGGGCATCATGACCTTAACGGACCGGGGGATCGAAAGCTTGCAGGAGTTCCTCGCCGATGTCCGCACTTGGGACGGAGGTGTTCGGCAGTTCCTTATCGACGAGCAATGTGATCCGGAAAAGATCGAACGCATCATCGCTGATGAGCCAAATTCATAAGGTCTGCGGCCTAGTCCGGATGGTTACTAAAGTTCTGCAACAAGCGCGCCTGATGCACGTCACCACGCTGATGACGGAATGGGCGATATTCCTGATGGGGTGGCTCTGTTTACCACTGCGCTGTCGTTGGTTGGATTATCGGGAGAGTTCCCATCCTGGCAGTTGCCGACCACAATGGAAGTAGCCTTCTGCATTGAGGGAGGCGCGAACGCCTGCCCTTTCTGGCGAACTCATCTTATAGGCTGACCAACGCTCGAAGTTTACTTCTTGAGACTTCATGCTCGTGCTGAAGAAGACGAGAATCGCAGTGGATGTTAATGGGTGGCGGCATAAGGTGTTCGTCAGATGGCTCTCGTGTTCGATCAACGACGAGGTAATCTCTGTCCACGCTTACGACACCGTGCCCAATTCCCGCGTCGGCATTTGGCAGCAATCTGACCTGTACAATAGCCGACGTCCACCCCGATTTTTGACCGCACCGGTTCAGGCCTACTTCAATCTGCTGGCACCAATGATGGTGGTGTCATAGTTGGTGCGCAAATCCTTTCAACCAAACGACCGGACCTGATCGGACAAATCAAGCCGCCTCGCCCGGCTTGATCCATTGAACCTATGCCGTTCGATCTTTCATGTAGTTCCCCTGTCGCGCTCCACCGAACCGAAATCTGATTGCCCAGTCCTGATACGTCGCAACTCTACGTCTTGATTTTGGTTAGGATTGCATGCGCCATAGTTCTGGACGATATCGGCTTCGGCAGATAAAGGTCCCTGGTCGCATTCTCCCTTGAAAGGGGCATTTTGAGATCATTTCCGCCAATGATGATGGAGGCGGTCTTGAGCACTAAATCCACGGAATTAGGACTTTGATCTTCAGGAAGAGACGCTTGGTCGACCATGACCAGATCGGCTTCATTGCCTTTTGAAATCCAATCGCGAATTTCACTAAAGGTACGAAAACCGACCGGCTCATATCCCAGAGCGGCGATCTTGTCTTCATACGCCTCCCGCAGGAGGTCATCGGGCTCAACAAGTGCCACAATCTCCCCGTTTCCACGCGGTGCCTTATTGCGGCCGAAAAAGCTGTCGGGATTGACGGGCTCCTTAGAAGACGGAGGGAGATAAATGTCAAAGCGCGTCCCATGCCCAACAGTTGAACTAACGTCGATGTAACCTGCAAACGCGCTGATATGACCATGCACAGAAGCAAGGCCGAGACCCGTTCCACCGTTGCGAGCACGTGTCGTAAAGAAGGGTTCAAAAATGTAGGGTAGCACAGCCTCTGAAATGCCTCCACCATTGTCGCTGACAGATAGTAGAACATAGTCGCCAGGTGGCATAACACCATGCGCCAGAATTTTCTTAGCTGGTAAATAAGCTTGGCCGACGAAGATGTCGATTTGACCATTTGCAGTCATGGCTTGGGAAGCATTCTTGCAGAGGTTAATTAGTACCTGTTGAAGTTCAAGCGGGCTTCCTTCGATCACGCTCTGCATTTGATCAAATCTGAAACTAAGCTCGATGGTTGGGGGAAGAGCCATACGTAGCAAGGGAGCGATTTCGGTCACAAGCTCTGAGACACTAAATGGCTTGATCACGCGCTCTTGTTTTCGGCTCAGCGTCAAGATCTGATCGATAATGAGCATGGCTCTGTCGCCTGACGAAATGATATAGTCAATGTATCTTCGGGTGACAGATGTTCGAGACACCGAGTTTTGCGCCAATTCTGCGTGCCCGAGGATTGACCCCAAAATGTTATTAAATTCATGTGCTATTCCGCCGGCAAGTGTACCAACTGCCTCAAGGCGTTGCGCATGCTCCAATCGTCTGGCCAAAACGTCGCATTCGGTCTGCTTACGCCGAACATCGATATAGTGACAGAGGCAGGCGGTGGCGAGTTCAAGAAGCTGAATTTCGCCTTGGCAAGGTCGAGGGCGATAGCTTTGGTAACCCAGTGAACAAACCGCAATTAGTTTATCTGTGGATTTGTGAGCCAGTAGTATCGAAAGACCTGGAATTTCGGGAGGCAAATGTACGATTTTTTGCGTCGATACGATGCGGAATACCGTCGCCCGTTCGTTCGCTTTGGTACGAGAGACTATTTCGCGTAGCACCCTGTCGTCCCACACGGGTTTTGGGTGCTTCGCACCGAATGTTTCGACAGCCCACCTACGGTCATGGTCCACTAGAGCTAACGCGCACGTATCGGCATCAAAGAAGCGCTGAATAATACCAAGTGCAGCTTGCGCGGACGACGTAGTGGCCGCCTCACCTTCAAAACATACTCCGATCTCTTTGATTAGCTCTTCGTAATCTAAACGCCGCGCTAACCAATCGGTTTTTTTGCGTAGCCTATAGACTAAGGTGATGATGTACAGGCAAAGACCCACTGAAGCGGACCCAAGAAAGATACGTGCGCTCCGCTCCTCCACATTTTTTAAGCTATAGACCTCCAAACACTCACGCTGCAACATTTCCGCAATTTCTGCGGTGTCAGACGTCTGAATCATGTTCACCAGATCGTTCACCTGTGGCAAAAGCGATAAGATAATGGGACCTTCACGCGAAAGTATGCGCACGGGAGCTTCATCAAGACCGCGTTGTTTTTGGAGCCTCTCTAGTTCAAGGCTGATCTCGAATGAAATAGCCGGGCTTGGTTGCCGAAGAAATTGGAGCATCATGCTAGCCAATTCTGTTGGTTTTTCTAAAGTCTGATCGCTTGAGGCCTTTCCTGGAAGATTGCTTAAAGCACGAGTGAAACTGGCCAGCGAATCTTGCAGGCGGACATTTTGCGCACCAAAGGCGGCGACCGCCGCGTCAGCCGAATTTAGAGACACTTCTAGCCGGCGTAGCAGTTGAGCAGCATTGCTCTCACTTACAATATGAGATTGCCTAAATAATTGCTTCAAATCTTCCAGATTCTTCCGCAGAGCTCCCAGCCTGGAGATAATGGGGCGGTAGTTCGCCACGGTGCCCGTGTGAGCGCGGAGTACATCGCGCTGCAGTGAGGCGCTGTCAGCGTTAATCGATCGTATTTGGCTAAGGATTGCCTGGGTAGTCCCATTGTCCTGCCAGGACGCAACCGCCATGAACGCGAAAATCATTGCGGCAACGATAAGGGCTAATATAGACCAAGGCTTCGCGCCTGTCTTAAAATCCTGCCGCGTCGGTGAATACCTTCCGTTCATCGCACTTACTTCCTCGTGCCAACGCTTGTTCCACGCCAATGGCGTTAGGCTGCACGAGAGGATTTGTAAATGGCTTTGAAAGCGGGAATATCTATTCAATTTGTTTCAAGTGAAACAGAGAAGAATTGAACACACAAGCGGCTGATGGGACGTCGATGAAACGCGACGTTGTTATTCGTGCCGTAAGGCGATGGAGTCGACTTTGCAAGGTCAGGCAAAGATCCGGCCGTAAATGGGGCGTCAGAGGTGCGGCTAAAGAACTATCGCGCGTGCGCTTTTTCACGAACGCGATACTTGTCTGTGGCTGAAAAACCAGGCTCATAACGCATTTTGCAGAGGTTGCCGCCGCCAAATCTCGGATGACTTCCAAGGGTCTCGGTAACATCCTCGCCAAGCTATGACAGTTTGGCGGATTCGCAGCAGGCACAGTTCGTAGGGGTGGCGATAACGACACGCTCACGCGACAGATGAACCGGGAAGAGTTTGCGTGATGGGCGCTTGCGCTCGAAAGCTTTGACGGCTGTAGGAGATCGTCGCGAAACGATATCCGTATGCAGTATGTCGGTCGTTGGCCGCCACGACCGTATAATACGAACAGTGCCCACACCTCGGGTCAGGCATCAGTGCTTTCTGCAAGATCAACGACAGACCGGGGAAGCCTTTGCGCATGTCGGTGGAGCCCGTTGCCTGCCAGACCTTCACACCAGCAGGGACCATGATCATCGCAGCCCCAGCACGCAATCGAGAATACGGCCAAGTGCTTCCGTGTCGATGTTGCTATCCACGCGGACACGTCGGTCCCGACCCAACTTGATTATTACATCGCTATGCTTCCGACTGACTGACATTGATACCGTCCGCGCAGGCAATCTCAGAGATAACTGCGCCCGGCTCAAAGCAGGCAGCGACGAGGCGCTCTTTGTCTTCGCGTGGCCAGCGCCGGCGGCATTTAACAGACGTGATGACTTAAATCCTATGCTTCGTCGTAGGACTATCCCTGATGCTACCACCAGGACGAATCGACATTCATCGCAGCCAGATCACTGCAGGAACGATATATACGAAGCCTTCGAAGTAAGTGGTTCTGCGGTCGTGCTTCGTTGCGAATCGCTAAACTTCTATCTCACCAAACTCGCTCGTTTGGGTGGCAACCTTGCTAGAACTTCAGATCCTCCTCCGGGAAATACGGTCGTCTGGCGTGGACTCAGCCGGCTGACAGATATTCGCCTCAGAACCGAAATGGCAGCGACGCTCAAATGTGGGTAATTGCAAGCGTCACCTTGGGCTTGCATCGGATCAGATTGGACGCAAAAATCACTGTGGAGTACGAAAACTCAACCCGTGGTCGATCGCGCACTTGTAGGCCAAGCTGGTACCTTTTCGCTCATATGTTGGCATATTGAATGTAACCATCGTGAAATCGGCGTCACCGTTTGACCGAATCTGATAACGAATAAATTGAGTTATGGGTTTACCGTCACGGTCAATGGTGAAGTGCTGATCTGCAAACGCAAGGGTGCCGTCAGTTGTTATTCGATACGCATCTATGCGCATGCCTCCTTGCGTTTTCGTCGCCGGAGTATCGGCCACCCCGGGAGCACACAAACTTAAATCAACCGTGACGTTCACCGGCTTTCCGGCAGTGAGCGCTAGTTCAATTTCAGACAACGTCCCTAATGTATGAATATTGTCGGCTGCATAAACCGGCGCAGCCAAAAATACGCCGACAAGGATTGTACTGATACGTTTCATAAGCGACTCCTTTTTGAGTGAATCCGAAAGCACCACATTCCGCAACTATTGAACCGCAGCGGTATCGGTCGGCAGCAAAAGCAAAATACGGGAGATATACGCGACGTAGACAATGGGCTTCAACCGAGGTTCGACAATTGATTTGAGATATAGTAAGCGTGCGCATCAAGTAATCGGTGACGCATTTTTATGAGTTGCGCCTTAACGTGATAACTCCTGAGCGAAAGTGGCTTCGATCATCTTAGTGTCACAGGTAGATTAATGGGCCCGCGGAAGCCGAAGCCGCGCCACTGCACTAATTCAGGGTGGGGCAATATCATATCCGGAAATCGATCGAACAGTATGGGCAGCATGATCGCGCCGACGGTTTGCCGCGAGATTTGCGCGCCTGGGCAGTGATGCGGGCCGGAGCCAAAGGACTGATGCGCATTCTTCGGGCGAAAGACATTGAAGCTTTCTCCATCCTCAAAGACATCTTCATCACGATTGGCGGAGGCCTGAATAGTCATCACAATGTCGCCCTTCGGAACGATAAAGCCACGAATTTCCGTGTCCTCCCGCACGAGACGCGAACTCGCTTGAATCGGAGCAACCCAGCGCAGCCCTTCCTCGAAGGCCTGCCCCCAGCATTGCTGTCTCTTGACCTCCTCGAGTTGCTCCGGATTGGTCAGCAATCCATAGAGGATCGTGCCGAGAGCGTCACGAGGCTCGTTGACCCCTCCGCCGATGGCGATCTTGATGTTGGCATAGATCTGGCTTAGGGGTATAGGATCAGGTGCATTCAACATGATCGCAAAAGCCGAGGGGTTCGGCGCGGATCGGTGTTTTTCGACCAAGTCATTGAAGAGGCAGTTCATCTCCGTATTGGCCTCGTCCGATCGCTCAAAGAGCTCGGGTCGCCATCCGAAGTTGCCGGCTCCGTCAATAAGCCGTTGCGACCAGCGGATCATCTCGACATCTGATGCCTCACAAATTCCTAGAATATGTGCCAGTATGCGAGCAGCAACCGGACCACAGATCTCTGCAAAAAGATCCACGGTGTCTCCGCGCGGAAGGCGATCTAGATACTCGTTCACGATGTCACGATAGATCGGCACCCAATGCTCCGCGATCGCTTTGGGTGCGAATGCTCTAGTCATGGCCATTCGTTCCCGAGCGTGTTCAACTCCATCCTTACGCATCAAAGTATGAGCCTGAAGCGCCGGCTTCATCGGCGTGTTGGGATCATCAGAACTAAAGCGTGAAGGATCATCCTTCACCATCTTAGTATCGCAGGCCTTCGTTAGAAACGTCCGTCTGACCGAGGCGACGTGTACCACCGGGTTTTGCACGCGCATTCTGCGATAAATCGGATAGGGATCGAGTGTTAGGTCATCGATGGTCGTCACGTCGTCCACTGGCGCACATGGCATTGGAAATCTCCAAGTGATGCTTGATATTGATACGCGCCTCTCTTCCACCCGAGCGGCGCGGATTGACTTCACCGGTCGACGCTCAATTTGACCGTCATGCCGGTGGCGCGCCGGATGCCTCCGTGACCCATCATCCGTGGCCAGTCACCTACCACCGTAAGATTCGGCGCGCGGCGCAAAAGTGTTCCAAGTCCTTCTTGCAATTCAATCCGAGCCAACGTCTCGCCGAGGCAACGATGAACTCCCGCGCCAAACCCGAGGTGCCAACGCATTTGTTGACGCCCAACATCAAAAAGATGAGGGTTCTCGTAGTGTTTTTCGTCTCGCAGGCCAGACATGACACTGAGCGCGAGGAGGCTTCCCTTTGGCAACACGTATCCATCCAGATCGATATCCTCGAGGGCCAACCGCGGAAAAGAGCCAACTGGCGGCTCGAATCGGAGCCCTTCCTCCACGGCGGCTGCGACATAGGATTGATTGCCAGTTAAAGAAGACCAGAGCGCGGGATTTTGGAGCACAAGAGCCGTCACCATAACCATTGCAGTGCGCGTTGTATCGCTCCCAGCGAGTATGATAAGCATGAGTTGCATGATCTCCTCAATGGGCGAAAGCGTTCCGGCTTCCCGTACCGCCTTCAAGTAGCGCGAGAGAAAATCATCCCTCATCCGACGGCCACTATCCGCGATCACGCCCCGAACGTAATCCTGAAGCTCGATAGCGGAAGCTTCAATCTCCTCGAATTCCTCATCTCGCCACGACGGGCTCAAGCAGCGGGAAACCTTATAAACAAGTCGTGTGAAAAACGGCGTGTCCTCAGACGGCAAGCCAAGGACACTTGCGATCGTCAGCGCAGGCAATTGCGACGCGTACATTTCAGTAAAATTGAAATCGTCAACTTTTTGTAGTTCGTCCCACAAACGCTCCGTTATCTTCGCAATCTCCGGGCGTAACGCTTCAACCATGCGGAATGAGAACGCCTTTGAAAGGCCTGAGCGCCGCTTCCCATGCGTTTCACCGTTCGAAAACAACATGCTGTGACCTATAAAGTCAAAAACGGCACCAGCTTTGACGCCTCGATTCAGCATGAGCTCAGTTTCTATTTGCCGGGTGCGTGGATCGGTGCCCAGCAGAAAGATATGGTCTGCGCGGAGAACGAGAAAGACGCCATCTTCTCTCCGAAGAAACGGGCGCTTCGGTCGCCATTCTGCAAAAATACTGTGACCTTCAGAATCAAGTCTGCTTATAGGAACGGCGTCGGGATCGATTTCATTTGACTTCGCGACATTTAGAAACTTCTGGTCGGCCATAGAGACATCGGAAGAGCTGTTCGCAATCATTGCAATATACCTTCACCAAAGACGACGCGAGAGACGACGTAAATGGCAATAAGACTTAAAGGCTTAGCCTATGCGACTGCTCTCGCCCCACGGTAGCAACAAAAAATAGTCTTACACATTAGAATCGGGTTTCATCTGTAACGAACGAATCAAATCGTCATTGCCGAGCTATCGGTGACGCGTCACCATCGCGCACCTCATTGGCGGTATTTACTATGGCGATCAAAAATTTTCTGCGACGGGCATAGATCGGCGGAAGCACGATGTCGACTTGTCGGACGTATCGCACTGAACACTGATAGCTTTCATGATCGGCGTCCCGAATCCGGAGTTTCATCCGACAAAACCGGCCGGTGCACTTTTGATCAAACTCTTCCAGAGGAATGTTCGCGAGTTCGTTGCTCCAACTCCGATGCTTCTCTGGCACGAGCTCGATTGACAGCTTGTTGACGCTGCAGTCCCAGTTGAACTATCGCTTCTGGTGGAAGCAATAGTTCGGTGTTTCCAGCCAAACGCTGACAAAGCTCGCTGAAAGTCCCATTTTCATTTCTGACTAAAATTCTATCGGCAGAAATAGTCGTTGGTATCCGGCGTCCGTTGTCCAACAAAGGGAATTTCTCGCCGGCGATAAAGGTTGCACCATTTCCCGCGTCAACCAAAACTATAGGCAGTTTACCAGTCTTCGGGGACGCGAGACTATGGGGTAGCTGACCCTCGTTCATTGTCTTGGTGAAGAGATTATGCTGCTCCGATCCCAGGCGCGTTTTTAACGAGCTAGGTGTTTCGTAGCCAGTGCCGTCTTCCGTGCGGATCAATACATTCAACTTACGCCGGTCACGAGTGATGTTTGGAAATCTGACTCGATCGAAGACCATCCGATTATACTGTTC
Source organism: Agrobacterium larrymoorei (assembly GCF_013322225.1). Taxonomy (GTDB): domain Bacteria; phylum Pseudomonadota; class Alphaproteobacteria; order Rhizobiales; family Rhizobiaceae; genus Agrobacterium; species Agrobacterium larrymoorei_A. The sequence goes on along the minus strand of NZ_JAAMFB010000043.1, from coordinate 37,559 downwards.
GATTGGTCTATAGACGTGCTTTGAGACCTCAACGAGAAACTTAGGACGCCGATACTTGACAGACTGTGCCTGCTGTTCAGAGATATTGACGACGTCAGCACTCGGCACCACGCCTCGTGGGTTTGTGCTGATGTTCAATCGCTTGGTTGTAGAACTCTCCCCAGCAGTGCGAGCGTAAAATGTCGAAACATCGCGAGAACGTACATCGCCTTCGTCATTCGATTTTCCGACGGCGGATTCAAACCGTGCCGTGATCGCCTCCTGAAGAGAATGATGGACAGACGTTATCCTTTCGCAAAACAGCTCTTCAAACGCATCTTCTCGGAATTCACCGTTCTTACTCTTGCGATTAACCACAAAAGAAATGTCGCGCTTTAAATTCCATGAAAACTTGTTCGAAAACTCTCGCATATATTCGGGACGTGTTTCGAACGAACTGAGATCACTGTGTTCTCTCAGCCTTGTTGCGATGTCACTTTGATATGAAGCGATTGGCAGGCGGGCGGAATCTGGATGTTGGGCGAATGCGACGCTTCGACAGAGCCTCTCCCAAACGCTGTTAACCCAGTGCTGCTGTCTCTCGTCCAGCGGGCGATTTCGATGATCCATCAATGCCCTTAACGCGCCTGGCTCCCGGCCCCAAATCGATTCTCCGTTATTTGCTAGAGCTTGTTCATTGTCGTAACACGTTTCACCGTCCCTGCGTACAATTGCAATTCTATCAAATGTTTTGTAATTTTCGACCTCGAGCGCTACACGTGGCCAAATTGAATAATAATGATCGTGAGTTTCGACATCTGGCAATACGGTTGAGGCAATAAACGAGTTCGCCAGTGCCCTTTCAAAGCGATCGTGAATAGCTGTAAAGCTCGTTATCCTGTCCGTCGCGATAATATTTAGTTCTGTTCTGTATCCATTGGAGCGCGCCTTATCTAAGAGCGACGCGTAATGATTTGGCGGATAGCAAGACTCCAGTATAATATTATATCTATTAGTGATACTGCGATCAAATAATTGATGATACCATTCTGTCACTGCCGTCGAATTCGCTCGCTCTAACGCATGCGAGCCCTGCAGAAGGGCTGCATTGTTACCAGGAATGTATGCATTAAGATCATCAGCTATTATTCGCTGGGTGCTTTCACCGCCCGTTCTACTCTTGATTTGGCGAACTAAGGTGCTCTTTCCGGCACCCTGCTGGCCGCATACAACGGTGAAAGTTGGCTTTGCAACAGACGGCCCCCGCGCACCGATTGCCGGAATGATCTGGGTCTCGAAAATGTCGTGCTTATCTTGTAACGAGAGGGAAAGCGCTCGAGCAACTCCTGGATCATCTCTCATTGACGCGTAAATCCTCAAATTTGACGAGCCACGGATCAACGAACATTCTTACGAAGTGATTTAGCTCATCGATCAGGTTCACTGCCTTTATTGCGTTACCATCAAGTCGTTCCAATCGCTGTGAAAATTCGATGCGTTTAGTATCCGCTAAGGTGTATTGTGCCCCGAGCTCCTCAAAATGCTCATAGCCGCTATATCTGAAGGTGATCAGCCGTGAAGTGAGTGCCCCCACGAGATCATGAGCGTCGTTTATGATCTCAAACGCTGGCTTATCCCGGTAGTGTTTTGGAAGCCCCAGTTCTACGCCTAGTCGGCAGTCAAGATCCGGAAACATGATTTCTTCCTCGTTAAAAGTCGATCGGCGAAAGATACGGCCGCAATGAGAACCTTTGATTGCGACCAAGATTTTTACGTTACATTTGCAGTATACGCGGCTATATTCTGCACCATACTGCAGGCTATTCCCAGTACGACGGCGATCTCGCGGGTGCTCGCCCCGTTTCCGGCAAACCGAAGCATTTGTCTTAATTGTCTCATGGTCAGCCTTCTCATTGCACGCATCAAAATGTCCTCATTCGTCCGGAGGTAATTGATGCCAAGTTGCTGACCAAGGGGTATCATCGGTGCCGGAAATTGGTCGGCTTCAAATCGGAATGGTGGCCGGTCTTCGGTCGGATTGAGGGCCGGTTTCACGCCGGAATCCGCAGTCCAGCGGATTTGATGGCGAGGTTGTTCACTATCCTATGCCGTGACTGCTTTTCCATGGTCAGCGATAAAGCGCTGGAGACCGGATTTTTCCCGCCGGCCGATAACCAGACCGTGTGATGGATAGGGCTGTCCGAAATCATCGCGCCATAGCCATTCAGGATGTGCGTTCATCAAATTGCGGATGGTGGGATTGATCCGTCGAAGCGGCCATTCTGTTTTCTCGGCCAAACTGGGTGAATCATGCTCCGGATTTTATAACATCAGCTTTGCAAGCTTGACGGCATCTGCATCCGTACTCCACCCCATCACCTGAGCATCGAATGTCTCAAAGAGAAGCTGCGTCGCTCGAATATTTCTTGATCCAATAATATCACGCTCATTTATGAAGCCGTTGATCACTAGATCGGAAGTGGTGGCATCCATTTCCTCAACAGACATAACAGGTATGTATTCTGCAGGGTCTTCAATATCGAGGAATTTATCACCAAGCCCCTCTTGGTCGGCATACGCAATCGCCACGAGAACATGCAGCTCTGCATCTGTCAGAGTTTTCGGTCGAGGAGCTAAGATCGCGTGATGCTCGTCCAAACGTACAAACACCTCAAGTCATCTGAGCGCGCCAACGAGCGATGTGAGGCCATCAATCGCATCGCCGAGCTGATTGAGGATTGCCGTACTTGCGATAACCTTTTTATACGCCTTATTCAGCGTCCCCGCCTGGGCGCGAAGTTGTGCGGTAATTGTGTAGCGTGAAGCCGCCTCCTCCATCGCTTTTTTCCTCGCCAGGAAGTAGTGAGACTGCAAGACGCGGATTGAATTGGCAAACTCTGCTTTCTCGCTGTCATTGGACAATGACTTAGTCGCAATCAGAACTTTGATTGAGTCGGCAATAAGGATCGCAAGCCTCGCGGCGTTGACGCCGGCATCAGCCTTCCAGAGCGACGGTTTTAGTTTATCGAACCACTCCTGAATCGCACTTGGCTGTTTAATATCGTCGAGCGGAAACTTCGAGAACATCTCCTGTGCCTCTTGCGCTGCGGCGTCAAACTCTTCACTGGGCGTCATTCTACAGCATCCTTTTTCGTGACTTCGATAAGTGCCGCACTGTCCTTTGCCAATGCGCTGAGGCGCTTTATCGTCAGTCCGATATCGCCCGAACCGGTCGTTAGCGCGTGGTGCGTGTCGTGGATTGACTGAAGGAGATCAGAAATCGGAGTGGCGGCATCGCCTAAAGCGTATCGCGCCTTAACATCTGAGCGTGCATTCATGTAGGCTTCGTAGAGGGCTGCTCTGTTGACACGCGGATCCCGTCGCAGGACCGCAAGTTGCTGGTCGCGAAGCCCGGCATAGGCTGTAGCTTGAACCCACAGATCCGTTTGAAGGGGGCCAAGGTCATTTTTGAGAAGATCGACTAGGTTTTTTACCACAGGATCCGTCTTACGAACGACATCCAGCACCTGCCTAACGTAAGTGTCTGAGACCGCAGACGCGGCCGCGCGGCCCACAACTTTGATCGCTGGCGCGACCATCGGCGAGCCGCCCATCGCGGTGGCCAAAGCCGCCACCGAATTCGTCAGCTTTTCAGCCGACGCCTCAAGTTGATCGACAGTTCCCTGATCGGCGGCTTTGCCGACCGCGTTGGCATAGTTTTGCAGATCGCTAATCGCCGCAAGGCGTATTTGAAGCTGATCCGCATCCAGTCTGTTAGTCAGCTTTGACTGTGGCAACTCTACAAGAGCATATCTGCCGCCGCGAATATATTGTATCGCCTGCAGTTGCTCGTCCTGGTCTGTGGCCACCTGATTGCTTGCTGAGACGGCGGCAGCAACCGTTTTCGCACTGCTCGATGTGGCGGCGGCAAAACCATCCAGGTCGCTTTTGCTTGGTAGAACAGCGCAACCAGCGCAAATTGACGTCAGCGTAACAAGTAGTATTCGCATTTTTTATTTCCCCCTGGCACCATAATGAAGTGTTAATCAAATAACTCTCGGTTGCAAGGAAGAATTTTACGTTTCTTATTCTTATACGCGTCGATAAAGGAATGCTTGTCCGCGTCAACCACCGAAGCGGTATGGTCAGTACAAGTCTTGATGGGAGCCCGAAACCGTAATATTTCGATCAAGCACTTTGGCTTCACCGGGTCAGTCAGTTCGTATCCCAATCTCTACGCCCCGGTGAATGGCTTCGTGGAGTTCGGACCACAGGCTCGGGTATGGAGAAGAAATTCCTTGAGATCGACCTCGCTGCTTTCAAGAGGGGCGAAATCCCGAGGGGGCTAGCGCCAACCTGGTCGCGGCGGTGGACGAAACCCTAAGACGGCGGTTCTCCCTCGAGCATCGAAGGGCGAGCCATCCGCCCCTGCTTCGATTGAGACGACCTTCGCTCTCGATCAGCTGGTTGTTGGATCGCCCGAGCACATCGAGCGCTTCGAACGCATCGTGCGGGCTGCGGTTTTGGACATCTTCGTACTGTCGACGTTCATCGTCAGCCAGTCAGATGAAAGAGGAAGAGTGCACCGGGCGCGCATATACACGGCGCTGGAAGACGCATATCGGGGTGGCGTGCGGTGCCATTTATTTTTTGGCACTTCCCTGGATAAAGCGAGGCACGCATTGGCGCTGGAGGAACTTCATGAGAGACTTTGGGCAGTAAGACTTAGCCGCGGCTTCCTCCTGGTCCATCGCGACAGCGTTGGAAGTCATGCAAAATCCCTTGCTGCCGACGACGTATAGGGTGGAACAGTCGTTGTGATCGGATCATGCAACTGTTTGTCCTCACCCTTCTCCGCCGTGGAGGTTTCAATCGAACTCCGCGACCGATGGCCGTCGCGGCTGGCCTAGACATCCTCAAAGGGATAGCGGTTTCCCTCGCCAGCGCGAGCCGATCGGTGGAAATTCTTCAATTCCTTGCATCTGAAGCCAGACGGGTAAGACCCCGCTGACCACCGGGTCTGATCAGGCACCAACAACCAAGGCACGGTTGACTGTGCTCCACGCGCAAGACCATGGAGCACTTCTGCGAAAGGCAGCCCACAGCGCAAATGAAAGCTTTGTCTGCATCACGAACAGAATGGGCGCCAACGTCGTCCCTGGATTATTGAACCCGGCCGAGGTCGCAGGAGGTCGACTGAAGGACGTCCGGATTTATTATTCACGACAATCCGGTCCAACGAAGCGCAAGCACATGGCCGCTCACCGTAAAAGGCTGGAGGGAACCGTAGAGGTCATATCTGCGCGCGAACCACAGGTTCATGCTAAGGTTTCTCATATGGGACTCCAACGACGTGGTCGTCAGTACGATGAATTGGGGGTCCCAATCCGGGTCTGAAGACGATCCGCTGGATGAGGTGGGGCTGTACCTGGAGGCACCCGGCATCGCGACCTACTTGCTGGGACTTCTCGACGAAAACCTGAAGAAGGTTCTGGATGGGGTTGAGCCCGTCGGTAGCGGAGAACTCCCCCAGAGAATGGGAATGGGTGACTTTAACTGCGTAGCCGATGACGCGTCGTGGACGATCCAGCCTACCCTCGGATATTCCGGTCACAGTCGCGGTTGCGCCTTCGATGTGTGCAATTGTTCAAACGCATATTGGGCCCTGATTAACCACTTCGGGCTAACTGTGGTTTCGCGAAGTCGTTCAAGTCGGGAAGTCATGATACCAGCACCCTCCTTTAGCTCACATCCTTTCGTCGTTGTCAGTACAGGGCTCGATTTTCAGACCTTGGTTGAACACGGCTACCGAGCCCCAATTGCTTTTCGCACGAAAGATCACCTTCGCAACTGGGCAAAAGACCACCAGCTCACGGAGCTCTCAACGCGCTTCAAAAGAGCGAAGGATTTTGAGAGGGAGCGGGTTCTGGTTTTACGAGGACAGGTTCAAACACCAGCTGGTTATTTGAGCTATTCTCAAATTTGGGCTCACATTGACTTTCACAGCTATCGTGCGGCGTGTCAGCGCTATGTCGAAATGACTTACGGCACAGGAGTGAACTTGTCGAAGCACGATGTCGACCACGCTGTGTCCAGCAAACACCTTCGGAAGTATTGGCCACAGGCTTGGGTAAATGTCCTCTACGCGGAGAGCGGGATCAATCGCTCAATTGGAGCGCTGATGGAGAAATCACTTCCGCCCCCTCCAGGTGACGAAATTTTATTCAATCTTGAGTGTCTTCTAAAACTTTTTTATAAAAAGTCGCGTGAAAAAATGACGCTTGGCGATGTCAGGAAATATTATCGATCAGCTTGTAGCGCATTCATTGTTGAAGCCGATGTTGGAGACGACGCAACATTGCTCAACGCAATCCTCGCGAGGACTGTCCTAAATACTATCGCTAGTGAATATGTCTGCGGTTTCGCAGCCTTTGATGACGTCTTCGTTGTCGCGGTTTAGGAGCTTCCTCTGGTGCCATCTGAGGACTGATCATGGTGGTATTTACCGGTGCGAAGCGGAAAAACAAAGAACCTCTCAGTCGATCAGCTAGTCAACGCTGGGGTCGCCGCTGACCGCCTCGTCCGGCGTGCGGCCGGAATCGCAAAGCGTCGAGCGACGAGTAGTTGGATGAGAAGGCCGCAGCCGCTTTGTCCGGTCTGGCGCCCGATGAGCCGTCAATCCGGACGATGGAGCGGACGGGCATCCATTGCCGGACGAAGGGCCGTCGTCCGGCAGGTGCTCAAAAAGCCACCCCTCGCCGCATGCCGCCTGAACGCCGTCCTCAAGTCCAAATAAGACCATCTTAATGCCGCCGGTAAAGCACCCGAGGTCGCCATCACAGTTATTAGGCGAGCCATGCCTTCGCTTCTACGTCGTTCAGCCGGGGGGCATGATCAGGGTGAGCATGATCGCAGCGCGATCTGCGCCGTGGTCGGAACCGGCGAAGAGCTAGACTTTTCTTTCCCAAGCTGCCCCTCGTAGCGCTCTTTCCGTGACCTCGTTCGACATGCAGATCCTCCCGTCGTCGACATAGCGCACAAAGTTTGCCTAAGTGGCTGGTTCTTCTTGCGGCTTGAACGCGATGGCAATCGTGGGCGCCTGGGGGTTCACGCAATGGGCGGACCAGTTACCAAACAATCCTTTCCTCGCCGTTGGATGGTGGGTTACGTGCGCGACGGCAGCTATTCTCGGCTCCTTGGCCATTGCGGTGTTACTAACGCTGTCCCATAAAGTCCATTGAGCGGACGTTGCCTGTCTGGAGGAACTGACGACAGCATTGCTGGGGATTGAGGAAGCATGGAAATCTACTGCCGCGGGACGGCTCGGATCAGACATAGCGCGACTGGCGAAATCCACGAGATCGAAAGCGACGAGCTTGATTGGGACGCCGTTGGGGGCGATGAGCGACAGATGGGATCGGAAATCCACTATGAGGCCGTCATCGATCACCCGGAGCTAGGGGAGCTGACTTGGGGTCTAACCCACATGCCGATATACGAATGCTTCTGCGGCTGGGTCGGGGTGTGAGATTGAAAGGGCATCGTGTCCTCTGCCTTAATGATAGGGGGCACCGCATTCAGGCATGTGGCGGTGGGGATGATGATGGCGGCAGTGATCAGCAAGATATTGCTCATGGGCTCCCCTCCCTGCCTATCGCCGTCGCAGGACTTACTTCGGGGCAGTTTGCATGGCTTCGCTCCTCGAAAAGCTGTTGGAGCGCTTGGGAGGCAGCGATCGCTTTTGGGAATCCCGCCGGCACGGTCACGACTTAAATGATTTCCTTAAGTTCGTCCTCTGACACGCCGATGTTGAGCGCATAGCCGGCATGAACCCTCATGAACGCTGTTTCACCAATGGCAGCGAAGGCCGCTACCGCGGCAAGTTGGCGTGTCCAAGGTCACCCAAAGGGCCGGGTGGGTGCACTCCACCCTCCAATAGAATTTGATATCGGTTGCATCCAGGTTCGCCAACGTGGTGAACTCGACGAAGAGGTTGGTAATGTTTTGATACTATGAGACTTCGCGTCACAACCATGCATGATCGTGCATATCCGGGGGCGTGGCACGTCATTCAAATCTTAGCAACAGATTTTAGGGTCGAGAAATAGCGCATGAGTGAAAGACGAACTTCATCTTCAGCCATCAAGCGACTTTTCGCCCTAAGTGGCGGTAGGTGCGCGTTCCCAGGTTGTCACACCGACCTGATGCCGGATTCGGGTGGCACGATTGCTGAAGTTGCGCATATCGAAGCCCACTCCCCTGGCGGGCCGCGTTTCAATCCCGCTCAAGAGTCCGAAGATCGGCAAAGTCTCGACAATCTCCTTCTCCTTTGCCCCAGCCATCATGCACTAATTGACCGCGACACGTCGACGTACACCGCGGCCGTTCTCAAAGGTATGAAGATTCAGCACGAGGCTTACATTCACCAGCGCATCGCCGGTTCATTTCCGCTAAACCACCTCGAACCCATAGCGGCGACCCAACTCGCGAGGCAAGTCGATGCATCGGCTGCAGACTTTGCAATCGTGACCGCCCTACCTCAGGAACTTGCAGCCGTACTTGAGTACTTTCCCACTCTTCAGAAAGTGATTATCGGCGAGTCGCGGACTTACTATCAAGGCATTGTTGTCGCTCATGACGGAACGACGAAATATCGCGTTGTTGTGGCCCTTCTTCAGAGAATGGGCAATGTCCAAGCCGCCGCGGAGACTGCAGAGCTAATTCGGCATTGGATGCCAAGATATGTCGTTATGTGCGGAATCGCAGGCGGTTTGCACCCCGGTAAACAGCGCCTCGGCGATGTCGTCATCAGCACAGACGTTGTATATTACGAACTTGGGAAGGTCCGAGAAAACGGACTCGAGCGTAGACCGGTCTCCTACATGTCTGACCCCCTGCTAATCGACAGGGCTATGCACATGCACTTGGGAAGCGCTTGGCGAGCCCGACTGCCGCAGAGACCTGACAACTGTGCCTCGAGTGCGACGGTGCCTGCAGTCCACTTTGCGCCAGTCGCATCGGGTGATAAAGTCATAGCATCAGAGGCCGACGTAAAAAGCCTCATTTTGCTTCATCCCAAGCTTGCCGCCGTTGAAATGGAGGGTGGAGGTGTCGCAGCCAGCGCTATGGCAGCCGCTCGCCGAATCGGCTTCTTTATGGTGCGCTCGATTTGCGATTTTGCAGACGACAGCAAAAACGATAACTGGCAAAAATATGCGGCTCATGCGGCTGCGAGCTTCCTCAGCGATTTTCTCTCGACACGGCCTGTCGCACCGACCGAGGGTCCATGGGCACCAAGCACACTCAAGGACGACGGAATCGATCCTAAATGGGTGCGCGAAGTGTTCTTTCCAAAGATGTGCAAAACCATGAATATGGAAGAGCTCTGCAATTTTTGCTTCGTACTACAGGTGGATACCGATGATCTCACAGGTTCGAATAAAACGGCGAAGATAAGAGACCTTCTCCTCCGTGCAGAACGCCGCGGTCGACTTCAGGAGATTGTGAAGGCGTACGAAGAGTTCGTGAAAGAGGAGTGGTAGAACAACGTACCGCTAGCGCGATCTGTGGCCTTCTCGGCCACGGCGGTCAGCCAAAACACACGCTTCTGGCTTTCCGCTGCATCTTCCACGCGGAACTGAGCCGGTAAGGTAGATAAGGCTCAATTCCGCACGGAGACCAACACCTATGGCAAACGACTGCACAGATCGTATAGCCCCTAGTAGCGAAGAATTGGTGGATGGTTACAATCACTGCTTGCGCCTACCTATCACCGGTGATTTTATAGCGCAACAATACTTGTAGGATGTGGAATTGCTGGCGAAGATGGCTGAAACAAACAACAATGGTTTAATGCAATCCTATCTGCAGCAACAACATAAATTACGAGGGATAATCTCACAATTTAAGTCAAAAGAATTCGTTGAACAGAGGCGCTTTTCGCCAAGTTTACGTTTCAGGCAAGCGCTCAACGAACTTTATATAAGCTCGAAGATAAAATTGACTCACAGCCAGTACGCAGGCTTTATCGCTTGGGCTAACGAGATGTTAGCTAGCCAACTCTCTGAATTAGATAGAATTCCTATCCGCTATGACAATTTAAGCGGGGTCATTCCGAAAGAAGCGGTCGACCTAAGTACAGAGCTGCGGTGGATTACTGCGCGGTTGCACGGAGAAAAAGAGAAGATTTCAAGGTTCCTGTTTCTCAAAGAGGCCGTAGAAGGTGCAGCGATCGGAGGAGACTACACAACAGCGCTTAATCTACTTGAAATTATTTTTGATACTTACGGTGCGACCATGTGGTCCGTGCAATTGCGAATTGCACTTGAGCAAGTTGTAGGTGGCTTGGAACAACAGAAAAAGTATGCTGCGCAAGTGCGATCGATCTATAAGCAGGGATTACTTGCATATGTAACCTATCACACGAGCGTTCGAAATGAGGAAAGGACGACAATCTCAAAATACTTTGATGAGATTGAGCGGCGGATCTCAAACCACGCATACTACGATGACGCTACTCAGACCTATATGCGTTATCGGCTAAAAAACGAACTTCCTGCTACTGATGCCGGTATCGCTGACGTTTTACGAACTGAGCAGAGTCATGGCATTATTGACATTTACGAAACATTCATCGCGGTGCTACAAGAACTCGTAAAGTGGGAAGGACGCGACGAGCTTCATCAGATTCTGATTGAGTGCGTAAGTAATCTAGGTGTTTCAGATTATCGGCTACAAAAAATTCAGTCAATTTTTGTTCCCCAGGACATCAACACCCTTCTACCTCGCAGCCAAAAAATTTCTGATTTTCTTTTTTCGGGATCAGGTGTGCAAGCCTTTAGGGCAGCCCGGAAGAGCTTACCAAGCGATCCTTGGCAGGTAATATATGCAGGTTTCGCGCATGCCAGTTCACAACGCCCTCCCCGTAGTTCACTGAACCCAAAGACCTTGCACAGGTGGCTTGCTGCTGCCTTAGCTGCATCAGAGCAATCAAATGATTATGCCGCACAAGCAGCAAAGCTATGCATTAATTTTCGAGGGCTCTCTTTCATGGTTGGCGTCGGCGAGTACTTAGCACAACTCCGCCGCGACAAGCCTGACAGTGCCTGGAAACATTGGGTGATAGGTTTGAATAGCCCAACTCATGGTATTGAGGATCTTGTAAATCCAAAGATTACCGGATTGGCTGCGTTTCCCGAAACTCCTACTAAAAAATTCTGGTCCATTTGCCTAACTGGTCAGAGTGCTATTGAACTCGACAGCCCGAGTTTAGTCCTTGGCCGATCACTCTATCAGCTGGCGCATGCCAATCCTGAAAGCGCCTGTGAAATATTGGCTGGCGTAGAAGATCCGCCACTTGCTATTCGCGCGCTATGTCAACTTGCCCGCCTCCACGCGCTGCATGCATTTGGTTTTCGACATAAGAAGATCGAGCTTATCGCGTCTGAAAGTGTTAAAAATTTATCTTGCTTCAACTTATTCCCAGTTGCCGAAAGCCTTCGTGACTGCGCTTGGGAGGATTTCAAATCCGTTGAATCTCCATTAGCCGCTCCGATCGCGCTTCACTTGCTTTGGTCTCGAACTGAGGAGAGCCAAACGGCATCGCAATTGCGGTTCGCCACGGGTCTGGCACTTCGTAAGCTCGGAGTGAACAGACCCAGTGCGCTCCTAGATCGCGCCGATCTACTTGATGATCGAGAGCTTGTGTACTTTTTAAAACATGTATGTGTTCCAGAAATACTTGATGTCACCAGGTTGTTTTCAAGCTCGAAGGAAGTTTTAGAGGAACGACGCAACATCTTCTTAGCGCTTAGTGATCTACGGCCCGAAAGCGCTGACGACTACACAGCTGAAGCGATGTTGATCTCGCATAATCTGATGGTTGATGAAGGTCGTTGGATAGTTGATCGAACCAGAATACATGTTGAGGATGAAGCATTCGTTCGGTGGGCGTCACGAGAACTACAAGAAGATTACGAGCGATATCGCGACCTCGAGCCGGTTAGTGTTGACGCCCCGCAAACGTTCGATGACGTCCTGCGGGAGTTGGACGGGGCCGCGTTGAGCCGACATTCATTCTCGCCGGACAACGAAGCAGACGCAGTTTTGATGAGCGTCATCCGCCGCGCAGGGGATGAATTCCTGACAAATGCAACTTTTGGGCTCGATTTCTACCTAGCAAAAAATGTTAGACATCATTCATTTATCGGATTGATAAGGGGACCACTCGAAGTCAGTGGGCTGATAACTACTCGAGAGACTGAAACCAGCGAGTATCATCCTAACAGGTATTGGTTAGAGTCATTTAAAACGTTAGAGACTGCAGACCGCACACGGATGGAGCTGGCTTTTCGAAATTTTTCCGCTCACTTCGATGACATTTTGCTCGACGCGAAAGATAGATTTTTCCATGTGAGGACAGCGGAGTATCCTTCAGGAATGCTCGCCATTCCTTACAGTGATGCACTTTATTCCGTTGTAAGGGTTTGGCTCACCCTTGACCTCGACATCACCACGTTTTTCCGTTTCCTAATTACTGTTTTTTGGATATCGCTGGAGCAATCACTTCAAGCTGTCAGACAGCTAATCTCTGTTGTTCTGAAAGGCGCTCTCGTTGCAGAGTTCGATAAATTGCGCTCTTCTGTTAAAGAAATAGCAGAGTTTGACCCTGGATTTCTCGAATTTGACGCAGAAGCTGGAAAAAGATCTGCCGAAGTTCAAGGAAAGCTTGATGAGGCCTCGCAGTGGTTTGTGCACACTGGAGCCTTGGCTAGTCAGCACCTTTTTACACTCGAGCAAATACTGGAAGTTGGTCTCGAGGCGACCCTTACTACTCAAAGGGGATACTCGCCGCGTATTAACAAGTCAACAACCGGAAGTCTGTCCCTGGACGCCGCAAACTTAGTTTTTGTCCATGACGTCCTGTTCGTCGGACTAGGTAATACCAAGAAGCACTCTGGCTTGCCCTCACCTAAAATAGATATAGCAGCAAAGTGGAGCGATGAGGCTCACACGCTGTCGATTGAGATTATTAGTGATTGTAAAGCGAGCGTGCGGCCAGAGAAAGCGAAGCGAGCCGCGGAGGTCCGACAGATGGTCTCCGGCGGAACTTACTCACGTCAAACTCGAAAGGACGATGGAAGTGGATTTGCGAAACTCGCGGCAATTGTAACTCAGTCAGACCGGGGCAGGATCGAATTTGGTTTTGGGAATGATGGACGCTTCCGCCTAGAGGTAACTTACGCCGTGGTGTTACAAACAAAAGATAGCGCGAATGGTTAAGAAACCAACAATTTTGCTTGTTGAGGATGAGGCTCCAAAACGTGATCACATTGTGAGACTTCTCCATGAACTTAATCCTCAACTCGCTATCGTAACCGCACGATCAGTTAACTCGGCTCTAGATGTGGTGGAAACAACTGAAGTCGACTTAATGCTTCTCGATATGTCCCTTCCAACCTTCGATGCTGGTGACCGTGAAAGCGGTGGAAGGCCGCAAGGCTTTGGAGGCGCCGAGATTTTGAGAATGATGCAGATGGCGGAGCTATCGTGTCCTGTAGTTATCATTACGGGTTATGAGGGTTTTGCAAAAGACGGAGGCCTGACAGTTGATCTCGACCAACTACGGCGTGAGTGGATAGCCGAGTTCGAAGGGATTGTCAGCTCTGTGTTGCATTACAACTCAACCTACGATGAATGGAAGACAACGCTTTCTAGCACACTTCAGAAACTCGGCCTGAGAGAGGACTAGATATGCAGATCCTAATCGTCGATGACCAGCCTAAGCGCTACGATATTTTTATCGCGGAACTTAAAGCAATGGGTATAGATCGTGGCTCAGTGGATATTGTAACTTCGTGCAATGACGCAAGAGCTCGATTGATGGGTCAAGAATATGACTTACTACTGTTAGATATCCTGGTTCCCCTTCATCCGGAAGATTCGGAAAATCCTCAAAACGCCATTGATCTTCTTTTTGAGATTCGACAAAACGACTTAACGTCTAAAGCCCCATATATTCTTGGTATTACAGCGGATAGAGCCGCTGCGGGATCAGCTCTTGCACAATTTGAAGACTGGTGTTGGACAGTCTTAAATTACTCTCGCTCCACCGACGAATGGATGCATCGCGCCCTCAACTGCGTGACATTCATTCGTGGACGAGGCAAAAAGCCAGAGAATTCTAACCTCGGAACGGAGGTCGTCATTATATGTGCTTTGGAAGACCCTGAACTCTCGGAAGTACTGAAACTTCCGTGGAATTGGCAGACATCTCGTCCGCTAGACGACACCATATTCATTCACGATGGAAAATTCGTGGTTGACGACAAGAGCTACAATGTATGTGCCGTATGTCTTCCCCGTATGGGCATGGTGGCGAGCGCTATAGCGGCAAACACACTAATTAGTACTCTAAGACCAAAACTTATCGCTATGACAGGCATCTGCGCTGGGGTGCGCGGAAAAGTGAAGTTGGGAGACGTTCTTTTTGCAGATCCTGCATGGGATTTCCAAAGCGGTAAGTGGGACGGCGAGACAGGGCGCTTTTTGTTTCGACCTCACCATATTCCAGCTCCGGCGAAAGTTCGGAACCATATTCTGCAGCTTCGGGGAGACAGTTCTGCACTTGAGGCAATCAGGCTCGAGTTTGAAGGTACGAAACCGGACACGAGCCGGATAGTGCTCGGTCCGCTTGCTTCTGGGTCCGCAGTGCTATCCGATGGAAGAATTATTCAAGGCGTCAAAGGACAGCATCAAGAATTAATTGGAGTTGAGATGGAAATTTATGGAATCTATGCGGCCGCCCACGCCGCTTCCTCACCACAACCAACCTTTCTTGCAGTCAAAGGCGTCTGTGATTTCGCTGATCCAGATAAGGCTGATGGTTATCAACGGTATGCAGCTTACTCAAGTGCACAAGTTCTCCGTCTGTTGTTAGAGCGTTACGGAAATCGTTTGATTTGAGTGTACTTGTTTCAATACTGCGTAGCTGGATAATTTTCCCTTTCGAATCGCGTGCAGAGTCCATACAGCGCACTGAGTTTCAAAGAAATGGGTGTCATCAAGCGTGCAATGCGCCAGCACGCGAGTGACGAGATTGGAGAATCCTCTTCGCCTGTTTCATACTTTGTTGAAACAACACCAACACATTGGGAATGTTCTGACTATGTATCGCAAGGATAAAACGATCCAAGCCGACGTGTTTACCACCGCAAGCGCTTATTATTCTACTGTTCGCCAAGGCTATCGAGAGAAAGCAGATCACAACAAGCTGGAGTCTCAACTTTGCTTCTCCGTTATCATCGCCTCTACGTTGACTGCACCACTTTTCGTTACGCTTGGGACAGGAGACCTTTGGGCGAAAGGCGTTCCGTCAGCATTATCAGTTTTGGCGGGTGGACTGACCAGCTGGCTCCAACTTCGAAAGCCACAGCGTCTTTGGATGATTTATCGCCGAGCTCAACGCGAACTCGAGGAGCACAAAGCCAATTTCGATTTTCGCGATGGCGAGTTTGCCGATTGCGCTGATGCAGACCAGTTACTCGCCAGGAAAGTCACAAGCGTTAGTCGGTGGGTACATGACGCATGGGAAGGGCTGGTCCCAGAACAAGAATCTTTGGCTAACTCTAAAAGCTTTGAGAATAGCAAATCTGAATGAGCCTCTGCGAACTCAGATCATACAAACAGAGCACGTTCAAAGAGTCAGACGACGGTGGAGGCAGCCATTGACAACCTATATGGTGATTGACGGGAACGAAGAGTAAGACGAAGTCTTCCAGCAGCGGCACAATTCGGCCAAGCTAAGGCTTCTGTACCTCTCGGCTCCATTACAATCGTCCGTAAGATCGAAGTCAGAATTCGGCCATCTTGAACAGCCGGCCAGCTTGCCCGCTATCGTCCAGTCGGAGGACTATCTCGTCATCTGCGAAGGCAACGAGCTTATCCTTGGAATCGCGCGGTAGATCAGACGCGATGACTGTCATGATATACTGAAGCTTTCGGTGGCTGACCTGCTCACGGACAAGCTCGAGGAAGGCAAGCTTCTTTCGATCGTCGAGAGCTTCAAACATTCCATCGTGATACACGAAATGAAAGAACGGAATGTCCTCGTAAACGCGCAGGAGCGCTAGGTCGAACAGGGCGCAGATCAACTTCTTATAGCTGGTACCCTCACCTTGGCTGGAGGCAACGCCTTTTTGCCCGGCAAGACCCAGGCTGATCTTGTAGTCAAGATTGTTGTTAGAATTGATGTGAAAGAAGAAAATGCCTTCGTGGTTAAGCACTTTTTGACAGTATTCGTTGAAAATCCTGGCGAAGCGTTCATAGATCACCGTCGGCTTTTCAAGCATAGCCTTGATCTCGTCTACGACCCGGCCACGGTCACGCTCTGCCTCGCGGACCTGCCTTGCGGTTTCCGCCACAGCCTCAAGCTTTTTGCGTTGCTCGCCAAGATATACAAGCTGCGCCTTCTGGTGCGTGACGTCCTTCTGCAAAGCCTTGAACTTTTCGAAGGTGTCCGTCGAGCGAAGAACCTTCAGACGCTCAACTCGCCGAGCATCAAGCAACGTCTTTTGACCTTCGGCCGCCGATAACGCGACCTCAAGCTCCTTGCGGCGCTTACGCAAAGCGGCATTTCGCTCTTGGGTGACCTTCTTCTTAAATTCCACGAGCTCGCCATACTGCTTTTTGAGCTGCGTCGGAAAATGAAGTTTTGCTTCATCGAAGATCGATTGAACTTCGCCCAGGTCGAACTTGTCCTTATGGCTGAGAGAGGTGTCGATCTGGCCAATATCGTATCGTGCATCGTAGATCTGCTGATTGAGCGAGGCGATCTCTTCCTCAATGGTGTCGACGAGCTCGCGCATGATCCGACGTTCTTCATCGTCGAAGCGGAACGCGTCGAGCTGCCCCTCCAAATCCTCAACATGCTGATGGAGGATGCCGAGTTCCGCCGTCAGTTTGGGAAGGTCCTCTTCTTTGAACTGGACCTCAGACTGCTGTTCAGACTGCTTTTCCTGGAGTTTTGCAATGCGTTCGTCCAGCTCGTATTTTCGGGTGATCGGATTCTGATTGAAGCCAAAAAGATGAGCGACAAACGGTTTCCAATGAAGATCACGCCCGGCTTGGAACTTCTGCAGCTGCAGTTCATCACTCCAGTCGCCCTGAGAGCGCAGGAAGTAGGTGATTGCCTTTCTGTAGTCGTAAGGTTGAAGCGCACGCAGATCGAGCCATGCGTCGAGAAGCTTGATCGCTTCATCGATCGGCAAATCTGGATGATCCCAGACATCGTCGGCAGCACCATCAAAATTTTGATCGGGATCTTCATGAAGGGAAAGGGCGACGCGTGTGGGTGCAGCAACGCTACGTTTAATCGTGGCATACCCACCACCATTCAAGGCAATCTCGAGATAAAAGACAAAATCGGCGAAACGGTCCCGATGTTTGTAGAGAAAGCTGTCCTGCGACCATCCCTTCAACATAAGGAAATCAATCAGCTGCAGGAGCGTCGTCTTACCGAGATTATGCGAATCTTTCTTTCGATCCTTAGGATGCTTGACCTCGCCGAGCACGATATTGAGCCGATCGGCATTGGCTCCATGATTGAACCCGATCGGTGAAAGAATATCAGGAAGGTTCGAGTAAAGGCGACTGATTTGCATTGTCAGTCAGCCTTGTATTCGAGAGTGTCGTTCTTGATGTGGTACTCTGCCTTGCCCAGCAAAAACAGCAGGTCGAGAGCGGGGAGGAAGGAAAGTTCGCCGTCCGGGCCAACCCGCCGGATGACAACACCGCGCAGCTTCTCGAACTCGCAAACGCCACGCTTTTGCAGCTCCTTTAGGACAAGCGAGAACACGCGTAGCAGCGAAGTATCAAGGTTCAGGTGCTTCTTAGGCGTCAGCATGGACGACATCTTCGTTTTCCTCCAGCTGCTTGATCCCGATATCGCAATTGAAATACATATAGTGCAGCAGGATCGAAATCAGGCGTCGCTTGCCCTTCAAAACGTCCCGTTTCTGCTGAATTTGCTCATACATGAACAGGAAGATGTCATCGAACGCTCCGAACTGGGCGCGCTTTGCGATGATCTTCTGCTTCAACTCGTCGGCGGCGTCGTGATACAGCGCTGCGAACTCGTCATTCCTCGGATTTTGGAGGAATTGGGCCACTCGCTCGAAATGCGGCATGGATTGTGCGACGATGACTTGGCTATAATACTCGTCCGAAACCCCGTTGAGCTTGTTTTTAAACGGCATTTTCAACTTCTCAAAGTCGAATGCACTCTCAAAGGCGCTTTGCCCGTCATCCGTGGTGTAGGAATGGAGTGCGCCGATTACCTCAGCCAGATCGTCTGGATTGAAGCGAAAGGGCGAAGGATCGAGCAGATTCGGCAGTGTTTCGCGAATATCAGGATAATCGTCGAGTGCTAGATGAAGGCGCTCGACCCCAATGATGTGGGCGGAAGTTACACCAAGCGCCTTGAGATCTTTCATATATTTCTCATCCGCGCCGCCCGTATATTTTCGGTTGGCGAAAACGAGGTAGTGATCGCAGATGCCCTCGCCATTGAGGCGCTTGACCTTCTCGTGTTCCTTCGCAAGCAGCCCTGCGAAATCGAGATCGGAGCAGGATTTGTTTGGCGCAGCAACATGCTTGGCCTGCAAGACGAAATGCCCAGACAGCGGTGAAGCAGTGCTTGGAAAGCTGTTGGCGGTCCCGTGGAACTTTCCGTCACGGCCGCCGTCCCGTCCCCGGGCAAAGGGTGTTATACCCTCGCCGAGCCAACGCACGCAAATGCGGACGACGAGTCTTTCGAACTCGTCCTCATTTAGCTCGTGCAGTCTGTAATCGCGAGGCAGCATAGGACCAGTTTTGCAAACAAAAGTTGAACATAACTCTAACGTTTTTGGACTACCCGAGCGCAATTGCGTTTGCAACGCCCGAGGTCCCACATTTGATGGGATTCGGACGTACAAAACGGGCTGGCCCACTAGATCACTCCCCATGCCCGAAACCTCCCCCCCCGTCATCTCACGCAAGCCCGACTCCTCGACGATCCGCAGCGCCGCCCGCGGCGTGACGCCAAGGTCCTTGGCAATCATCCCGGCCGACACCAATGGTTTTGCCATCACCAGTTTGATCAGCTCTGGTAGTTTTGACGACGTCCGTTTTCCCGCCAGTTTGCGCTCCATCATGATTTTCGCCAAACCGGTCGTGCTCCTTCAGCCCAAGCGCTGCGGCCGCCAGCAAACCATGAGCAATGGACAGCAGTCGCGTTTCCCGGTCGCGATGCCGACGCCGATCCACGGGAATGGTTTTCAGGCCAAGATTGATGGCGGCGAGATGGGAGCCGCTGGTGATGCCGGCTTCCCGAAGGATCGACGCAGACAACAGGCGGCCGAGCCAGGACGCGTGCTGCAGCACGGACAGTTCGTTCCAGGCATCGAGGGCGACGATGGCCTGCAGTATCGCCGGCAGGGTTTCGGCCTGGCGCAACACGCCGCGCCATTCGTCGAGCCGGGCATCCTCGTCCCAATCGAGATCGTAAACCAACGCATCTTTTTCGGCAGCACGGTTATCGCCGGCACGCCTGGGACGCCTCGCGTGCTCTATCGCCGCCTTCGATCGGGCCAGCAGCGCATCGATAGCGGCATAGTCGACGCCGGGGAGATTCTCCGCCTGATCACCATCATCCCCCTCCCCTTCCTCATCGATCGGGACCGCGGGCCGCATGACGCTGGCGGTTCTTGCCGCCTCATCGCCGGTTGAGGCGTTCTCCGATGTCTGCCGGAGCGTGCGAATGCCTTCCGGCGATAGTGCCCAGTCGGGCGACTGTCCGGAAATCCGTCGACGGGTGCGCAGCACGTCGCGGGCGATTGTCAGCTCATGGGTGGGTGTGCGGATATCGCGGGTCGCATCGTGAAGGACGAGGTCTTCGAGATGGACGAGTTCGCCGTCAATCCAGAGGGAAGCACAGGCGTCGGCGAAGTTTTGGCGTTCGATCCAGCCGGCGCCGACCGGTGAACGGGCGATCCGCTCGTCCAAACGCGTCAGAGCAGTTCCCGCGTCGAAAGCCGGCCGCATCAGGGCTGACATGCTAATTTTTGCAAGATCGCAAGCCATTGAAATCATGGTAAATGATTTTCTATAGGAACTCTATAGGAATATCGCAGTTCATCACATGGTATGGTTGTGGGTTGTTGGTATAACCATCGTTAATTACTCCTTATCGATGGTAGATACTATATATAAAACCTACAGGAAATTTAATATATAATTATATAGCTCTTGAATATATTAAGTTCTAATGGATATCCATCACCATAAATACTATATCAAACAGTGAGCGCTCGGTTAAGGTCGCTATGCTCGAAGGCGCTGGCCATTCGGGTGATTTCGCTGCCGCGCGCACCGACGGCCTTGGCTGTATCGCGCCAGGTCGCGGTGACGGTCGCTACGTCTCTGATGATGCCGCGGGCCTGAGCTAGGGTGAGTGCGAAATACTCCGATGCAGCCTCCAGAAGATCGAGTGAGCAGGTACTCTCATCAAGATCTATATTGGTGCTCAATACCCGCGCCTTGACGTCGGTCGGAACGGGATTGAGATCGTAGGCCGGTGACAACGACCACCCCGCCTTGCCCGACCATAAAAAACCGTGATTACGCAGGTGATCATCGACATTGGAGATTAGCACATTGAAGACCACGCGCCGATAGAGAGCGTGCGCGTCTTCCTTGCCCCGCGCGCCGTGCTCAGCAATAGCATCTACAATTTCCGGATAGCTGCCGCGCTCCCCGTCCCTGGCACCCATCATCGCCATCGCTGATAGAAACGGAATGCGGATGGCACCGTTGCGGTCGAAGCGTCGAGACAACATGACGGCTTTGCCCGCGACCTCGACGAGCTGATGTTGCGGCGTTGCAATACCGGCTTTCTCAGCCAGCCTGAGTGCGACCTCCTCCCAGGTCTCGATGCTGTATTCGTCGGTTTCCTTCGGGAACTTGGCTATGGACAGATGGCCATGTTGATCGACGACAGAGGCTTTCGGTCGGGCACCACCGAGCGAGGATCCGGGTGCAAAAATGAGCTGAAGGTCTTCGTCGGTCTCCTCATCGCGCAGGATGCGTTCGGTGATCTGCACAAGCCGGCCGAGTTCGATTATGGCCGGGACCCCGGTCTGGATGGGCGCCTGAAACACCTCATCTCCGACCCAGCGGAACCGGAGTGCGCCAAGCCGGGTCTCGTCTGCGACACCTAGCAGGTAGTCGCTCTCGGAAAGGGTGCGGACGGCCCGCCCCTCACGCTCTGCGCTACGACGTTCGGCACGTTGCATCAACCGCCGACCCCACGTATCCGGAGCCGAGTCGCCGATGGACCCGAAGGTCGCAAACCCTGCCGGTGGCGCGAAGGCACCACGGGTCAGCGAAAGCGCAGGTTCGAGCGAAAAACGATCAGCGTCTTTCAGCCAAGCGTCATCATACTCGAACATGATTGTTTCTGAGCCTCGAATGCGATTGCTTCTTGCCAGCCCAACGCGCCGCGTACATGCGGCGAGATCGATAAGAACTTCAAAATCAGCCATCGGAAGAAGATCCTGATACGCGCTTTAAACGGACACGCTTTGGCAGATCAGCACTGGCAAGCGCTTGCCCGACACTGTCGTTACCAATATCAGCAACCTTGCTCAGCCCCTCGAGCAGTCCCAAAGCCTGAAGGACCCCGGCATAGATACCGATGCTGACATTCGAATCGCCCGCCTCGATCTTTTGTAACGTCGAGCGAGAGGTAAAGGCTCGCTCTGCCACAACAGCCATCGGCAACTTACGGCGTCGGCGCGCGTCGTGAATGTCCGCGCCGAGCTTTCGCAAAGAACGCCGTACGGCTGCAGACGGCTGATGAGGAGTGGGCATTTGTCACCTTCGTACGGCAATACATTGCTTTATGTAGCACGAAGATGACAAAGTAGCTAGCATAAGTCGATGAAGCATATTGTTTAGCAACGCCTCTTGTACGGCTGGAGCGATAACGGGGTTCATGGCTCTTCACTCATGCGTTGTTTTGCGCCTCCCGAATGCTGCGGCGCCATCCGCTGAGCTGTCGGTCCCTAATAGGTTCATTGCTTCTCAAGCATGATCAGCGCGCTCTCGATCGCAGCCCCGGAGGCCGTATTGTCGAAAATGCACCAACTGTTTGGGGCGAGCAAGTTCGAAAACGCTTCTATCTCGTCTTCCGTGTAACTTGAATAATAGATCTTTGGCTTACCGTGTAGACGGACATAACGCGGAGGCTCGGCGAAATCGTCCGCCGGCCAAACCGTGGCGGGGTCTGCAAGAACCCTGTCGATTGCGTATGTCTTTAGCAGATCTTTTGCTTCGACCGATGCCCAGCTTTTATGCCGCACCTCTATAACGATCTGCCCCGGATCGGCCTCCCGCATCACCTGCAATGTTCGATCCAGTTGCTCTGGGTCGAACGCTAACGACGGTAGCAACTGACAAAGCATCGGGCCGCCTTTGTGACCAAGAGGAGCGATGTCTTCAAGGAAGGTGGCGAGCGGTTCCTCAATATCCTTCGTTGCTCGGGTATGCGTGATGTCCTTGGGGATCTTGACCGAGAACTTAAAATTGTCGGGCACGGCCTCAGCCCACAGCGCAAAGGTGGAGGATTTGCCATCGGTAGAATTTCGAATTAATTTCTACGCCACTGAACACGGACGCATATCTGGCCAACCCACTTCCCTCTGCGGCAAAGCGAGCGCCCACCATTTTCGGGATAGACCAGGCTGCAGTTGCTATGACTGGCATATTCGATCTCTCCATCCCGCGGTCGCACTTTGTCGGCATTGGAGGATCAAAAAGCGGCAACTGAGTTCCGCACTCGGCTTCAAAAGCACACCGAACCAAGACGCGGAAGGAACGTTTAGAGAACAAATTCAGGAGAACGTTATGACTGATAATCCTAAAACCGACACCACGTCCAACACCCAAAAGGATCCGGACGACTGGGTAAGCGGCGATGAGCCAGTGACCGGCGCGCAGGGGTCCTATCTCAAGACCCTGTCGGAACAGGCACCCAAGCCTGACACCTACGCCGAGGACCTGACAAAGGCGGAAGCATCAAAGCGTATCGATGAAATCAAGCAATCGCTCAATCTGGAATGAGGCACGGTCGCGCCACCGAACCAAGCTGTTAAACGCCGTTGGCATCACTCCATAAGGCTCTCATCTGCTTCCGCGATTTGAGATGCCGCACTTTCGCTTTGTATGGCGTATCTGCTGAGCAATCCCGCGTCCTCCAGCGCTTCGATGTTTGGGAGATCACGCAACGTCTCCATATCGAAGGCTGACAGGAAGTACTTCGTCGTCACGTAGGTGTAGGGCGCACCGGGCGTCGGACTGCGTGGTCCGGAACCTATGAGGCCCGCGCCCCGAAGACTGCCGATGGTATCGCGGCTTACTTCCTTGCCAAAAATCTTACTGAGCTCTCCACGGGTGATTGGCTGGAAGTATC
Source organism: Agrobacterium larrymoorei (assembly GCF_013322225.1). Classification (GTDB taxonomy): domain Bacteria; phylum Pseudomonadota; class Alphaproteobacteria; order Rhizobiales; family Rhizobiaceae; genus Agrobacterium; species Agrobacterium larrymoorei_A. The sequence continues at coordinate 14,071 of NZ_JAAMFB010000043.1, read as the reverse complement.
CCACAGCCATCAACACCATCGCATCGAACTCTGACAGCACCGCCGCTCCTCCCCGCGTCGGTGCATAAGACGCCCGGATCGTTTCGGCAAAGCGTGGCCGCGTGCGATGCTGCCATCCTCCAGCGACCGACACCAATTCATAGGGACGATCTAACAATTCCTCGACGAGATCGTCGATCAGCAGATCAATGCTGCAGTCCCTACCGACTACCCGCGCCAGCGTCTCGCGGGAAACCGGCTCGGCCGAGGCAAAGATCACCGCCTCGACCCGCATCATCCATTCCCGCCAGCGCAGTTCTGGCGGTAGATCTTCCAGCTCGCGATCGTACAGAATATCCTGTCGATCTTGCGCTGGACGACGGCCTGATTTCGGTGAGCTCGCTTCCATGGTCACAGGCCATAAATCCGAAACGATGATCGGCCCGACAGCTCACGCACCGCCTCAAAACTCTCGAGGCGCTCGAACAGTCGGGTTGCCGCCCATCGCGACAGATTGCCTCCGAGTGCCGAGATCGACACGGAATCTTCCGTCAGCAATCTACGAATGACGGGCTCGGCCCCCTTCGTACGCAATTTCGGCGCGACAGTGAGCAACCGTGCGGCTCGTCGGTCGACCTCGGCGGCAGATCGCAGGGCTGTGTCAGCGCCACTCACCAGCGCCAGGCAAATTGCCTTCTGGTACGCCGGCTCGCCGGGATGGACGCGGCCTCTGCCACCAATCGAGCGGAATGCTGGACCGTAGCGTTCCGGCAACAGCAAAGGTACGGGTTTCAGCCAACTCAGCTTATGCGCGAGCACAGCCTCACCCAGCACTAGCCCCAGCACCTCTGCATCCGGGCGAACAGCAGAGATCGCCGATATAAGGTCCGCCACAGCAAAGGGTGCCGCTCGCCCGGACTGGATGGCGGTATCGGTCAAATCCGGGATCGCCGCAAGGCCATCGTCCCACCGAAGTGCTAACAGGTCAGCGATTTGCTTGACGAAAGAGGTGTTGATGGCCCCGGACCGGCGCGCCAGCTTTCGTGTGGCGAGAAACAGCCTTCCAGCGGGGCCTGGATCGTCTCCCGCAGAGGTCAACAAGACGGCGTCGCGAAGCGCGTCTTCCTCTTCGCTTCGGCCGAGCATTTTGGCAGCGACAGCGGCGGACTTGAGTGCATGGCGATCGCGCCAGCAGTCGAGCCATGGCGGGGATAAGCGGATGAGATCATCGAGTGATTTCAGAGCGATACCGGCAGAGAAGGCTACATCTGAGTCGGTCAGATCCTGTCCGCGTGCCACGACCCAACGCGGCAGGCGGGGCGACCATGTTGAGGCGGGTTCTGTGATGATAGGTAACGAGTCCATGCCGAGGAGAGTAAACCAAGAGAGCGGTTTAATCCAGCCATATCGGATAAAACCGCACAGCATGTCGGCGTATTATTATGTCCGATAATCTTGCATTATCGGACATAATGCTCATTATAGAGAAATGGCCCAAATCATCGAGCAAAACAACGAAATTCACGTCGAGGAGACCTCAGCGCCATCTCTCAGCATGGCGCCCGGGTTTGATGTTTCCGCGCCGGAGGTGTCTGGCGATAGCCCCCTCCCCTCTCTCGTCGGCGAGGATCAGACGCCAGCTCATCTCGCAGGTCTTGCTGATCGCGCCCGGGGTTATGTCGAAGCCGCCAGTTCCGCCAATACCCGCAAGGCTTATGCATCGGACTGGAAGCATTTTGCGGCCTGGTGTCGGCGGTCCAATCTGGCTCCGCTCCCGCCACACCCGCAAACCGTTGGGCTCTATATTACCGCCTGCGCCTCCGGTACGGCTGAACGGGGTGCAAAAGCGAACTCAGTCTCGACCATCGAACGCCGCCTCTCCTCGCTCTCTTGGAACTATGCCCAGCGTGGCCTCTCGCTCGATCGCAAAGACCGGCATATCGCCACCGTGATGGCCGGCATTCGCAATAGCCACGCCAAGCCACCGGTCCAGAAGGAAGCGGTCATGGCTGAAGATATCATCGCTATGGTCGAGACGCTCGATCGCGGTTCGCTGCGCGGCCTGCGCGACCGCGCAATGTTGCTGGTCGGCTTTGCCGGTGGTCTTCGTCGCTCCGAGCTCGTTGGCCTTGATCTGAAGGCAGACCAGACCGAAGATGGGCGCGGCTGGATCGAAATCCTCGACAAGGGAATGCTCGTCACCTTGCGCGGCAAAGCCGGATGGCGAGAGGTTGAGGTGGGTCGCGGCTCGTCTGATACGACCTGCCCGGTCGCCGCGATCGAGATGTGGATCAAGTTCGCCAAGCTTGCGCACGGTCCCCTCTTCCGTCGCGTGACGGGACAAGGCAAAGCAGTTGGGCCAGAACGGCTGAATGACAAGGAAGTAGCTCGGCTAGTGAAGCGGGCCGCGATGGCGGCCGGCGTTCGCGGTGATCTCAGCGAGATCGAGCGTGCGTTTAAGTTCTCCGGTCACTCCCTTCGTGCTGGCCTCGCTTCTTCTGCCGAAGTCGATGAGCGGTACGTCCAGAAGCAACTGGGGCACGCGTCCGCAGAGATGACCCGCCGATATCAGAGACGACGTGATCGCTTCCGCGTGAATTTGACCAAGGCATCAGGGCTTTAGCCGGCCCCCTCCCTCCCCCGCATGAGGTCGTAAGCGGAAATTTTTGGTATGGGAGTTTTAGCTTAGCGCTTCAAATGAAGTCGGGAGCTAAAAGCCACATCCGTCAAGAACCTGATCGATCGCGCCCGACGTTCCGGGTTGATCACTGACGTCGACATCTCGGCGGCTGATTAGCGAGGGGATTACCATGATCTCGGCTTTCTCAGGTTTTTGTGCAGCGATTCCGAAACGTGGAGGCGGCTGTCATCCTCGACCTCCTCAACAGTTCGCGGCTTCCCAACGCCGGTTGCATTCTTCTGATCGTCCAGCTTCGCCCGGCGCAACGCCATGACCATCGGCCAGGTCGAAAACTTCCCATCCTTGGCCCGTTCCGTCAGGCTGCGCAGATAGCCCCCGGCGTTATTGATCTGACCGGCCCGCTGATAGATCGAAGCCAGCGTGATCGCCGCGTGTTGCTCGCCCATGGTTTCGCGGGCCTCCTGCCAGGCGCTCGGACTAATCCCCAGCATCGGCCGGGCAAGCTCAGCCGTCGCCAGCAAATCGCGCCAATGTCGGATTGTCCCTCCCTGAGCCAGTTCCTGCATCTCGGGGCAGGCATCCAGCACGATTCCCAATGGCAGCTCGCGTTGCGGCGAACTCCGCCCGTTTTTGGTTTCCGCAACGCTGCCGCCCGCTTCTTTTTCCTTTCTAGTACCGTATTCAGATTCAAATTTAGAGTCTGGCTTTGAATTCTGTATGTGACGACCGAAATGGGACTCATTGGCGTTCAGAATCACTGATTTCGTAAACAATTCCAATACGTCACGGATCTCAGTGCAGAGTTCCTCGAGCTCCAAGGCAATACTCTCGGTAATCTGGCGAGACGCGGAACGTGGCAGCCGGCCGATGATCCCCTGATAGGTCTGTGAAAATCTTCCCCAATTTCCCGGTACGCTCTCGTCGATGCCCGCGTCGATCATTTTCACGATGTCTCGGCGAAGAAGGGTCAAACGCTCCTTCGCCACTCGGAAGGCCGTCTTTTCAACTTGTACCTCCTGAGCCATATCTCGGAATTCTTCGGACCGCGCCACGATCGGCGACAGATCGAAGCCATAGGCCTGCTTGATCTCTCCTCCCCTTCCTTTGCGAGCGAACCGTTTGCCGTTGGGGCTGTCGCGACGAATGATGAGCCCGCAGTCGACCAGTACGGCAAGATGCCGGCGCAGTGTCGTGGCGGGCATGCCGTTGGCGCGAGCCATCAGTTGCTCGTTAGAAGGCCATACGACCAGTTCGGCGCCACCAGTCAAGGTGATCTCTGGGTGAAATGTCAACAGCGCGTTAAGGATCGAGAGTGAGCGGTCGGTGGCTCCGATCAGTTCCCGCGATTCACGGATGTGCTGGAAAACCTGCCATTTGTTGGCAATAACGTCTGATGCGACCGCTCTTGCTGCCATCTGACTTGCAAGATGGCCGAGCGTCATCGGCCGCCGCCCAAAGGGCGTCGTTGAGATATGCGTCTGCATTTCCTCTTACCTTTTGCTAGGCAATAGAAATCCGCCCGTCGAAATGACGCTTTCCCTTACGGGTCCCTTGACTACGATTCCTGGAAATGCGATTCTCTTAGCTGCTAGACTACAGAGGAGGTCTACTGAAACGCTGTTTCGGGGGCCTTTTTCTTTTGCTGTGAGAGCCAATCCATCTTAATCAAGCAAAGCTTTGAATTGGATGAAACCTTGGCTATTGGTCGAGCTTTCCTCCTCCGGTTGTTTCAAGGAATTGGGCATACAGGCTATCCAACTTGTCAGCGACATATTCGCCAAAGGTTGGCACCAATTTCTCGTCGAAAATCAGCGCCGTTCGTCCGACTTCTTGCCGAATCGTCGCGGCCTTTTTCCCCTTTGGCGTGCTCCAGGCCCTTACTTTTTTTAGAACCTTAGCGGTAGCGGGCGGCTTTGAAACAGCGTTGAAAATGAGGGTAAAGCGGGCGTCGCTATCGGAGTGCTTAAAGTGCTCTAAACTAAGCACCGCTTCGATTGCTTCCCTTGCCTTGGGCTTCCCAAGCTCCTCGGCGAGTGCGACCCAACGCGATCGACCAGCTTTCGACGCTGGACCAATTTGTGTAGCGAGGTTCAGCGGTATTCCCCTCGCTACAGTTATGTAGCGGCTGAGGTCGGCTTTGTCAGTGGAAAGCGCGGCGATGATGGTGGCCCGATCAAATCCTGCATCTTCAAGGCGCAGGGCGAAGAGAGCCTTCTCAATGAATGATAGGTCAGCACGGTCAAGATTTTCGCGGCCTTGAGCCACGACCAGTTCACGGTCCGTGAGATTTCGGACAATTGCAGAAACCTCTCTCCGCAGATTTACCGCTGCGCGCAGCCGACGCCTTCCATATACGATTTGATATCGACCGGCAGCCTCAGGATGCGGCCTGACGAGAATCGGCACCTGCTGTCCATCTTGCGAAATGCTCGCCTCAAGCAGCTCGAACTTCGGATCCACGTCCGCGGGCAGCCGATCCGCGATCGGCGAGCCGTCGATCATGGATGGATCCAGGGACACGACCGCTTCGCCCGCAGCCAGTTGCTCCTGCAGCCGAGCTGCAGCTTTTACTGCCTCGGACATTTCTTGCAAAGACGAACCCATGGCCGAAATCGCTCCGGTACGGACACGAACGGCTGACTTGTCGACTGATGTTCTATCGGTCGCAGGCTGCTTCTTTAGGAACAACGTATCGATTGCGTCTTTGCGACTCATGACATCATCCTCTTGGGCTTGCCGTCGTGCCGTCGCATTTTTGATTGCAAAAGCTCTTGGTTGGGAGCTCCCAACAGATCTGTGAGGAACGCGAATGCTACCATCAGACCCGCCCCCACGCCATCTTGATCAAAGCCTCAATCTCCGAGTTCACCGCATCTAAAGATTCCATCGCCCGGTCGTAGGTTGATCGAGTAAGATTTTTTCGCCCTATCTCGTAGAGTGTCTGCTTGGTCAAACCGGCATCAGACACCGCTGCCGACTTGACCATGGGATTTGTAAGGACGTGATCTTCGAACATGTTGCGGAGCAGTGCCGTCACTTTCGTCTGCGGCGCGTTCTGAGGCTCATAGCGCGTCAAGAGGTAGCGTATGAAATCGTACTGGAGGTTTCCGCCCGCCTCTTTCACCACGCCCAGAAGGTCGCGTGTCATAAGGAGAAACTGGCTCATAGACGCGATGTCCAGCATCTGAGGATGTACGGTGATTACCATTGATGTCGCAGCACACAACCCGCTGAGCGTCAGAAAACCAAGCTGAGGGGGGCAGTCAATAACGACCACATCGTAATCGTCGGCGACGTCGTCAAAGGCTTGGGCAACACGAGTGAAGAACAATCCGTCCCGCGTACCTCTATCAGACAAGGCTTTCGGCGTTGCATGCTCAAACTCCATGAGCTCGAGATTCCCAGGAACCAGATGAAGACCGTCAAAATACGTCGGTCGGATAACATCTCGCAACGGACGGCGTGTCTCGTCATACCGAATAGCAGCATAGAGCGTTTCGTTCGCACGGATATCAGATTCTGGTAGAACGCCGAGGAGTGCTGAAAGACTAGCCTGCGGATCGAGATCAACGGTGAGAACCCTATATCCTTGCAACGCCAGATACTGTGAAAGATGAGCGGACGTCGTCGTCTTCCCAGAACCACCTTTGAAGTTGGTTACAGCAATAACTTGCAAATGCTCAGAACCGCGGCGATGAGGCACAAAATCAATGCTTTCACGACCTCGCGTCGATCCGGCAAGCATTCCCCTGATTTCGTTTATCTGACTGAGGGTGTAAAAGCGCCGCCCGTTACTGGCGAGCTCAGGTTGCGGCCCTTCGCCTGCCAGTGTCATCTTCCGAAGGGTTGAGTCAGATATTTTCATTAAGCGTGCGGCTTCACCCGACGTGAACTTACGCAAGCTCTTGTGCGAGGCCGGCGGAAAAAGAGCCTCGCTCATCGCGTGAAGCTGAGAGCTGAGCTGCTCAGCATGCCCACCAATGGTAACCTCTGCCGACGGGCGATCATTTCGGAGTATGGCAGCGGCTTTGCTCACGGTGTAATCTCTTGTCACGGTTAGGAGGCACGTATTGCCGTTTATCCGTGACGATTACCCAGTGCGGGTGAGGTTGCAAGGCGCTTTTGGTTACTCCTAGGTTAAACGCATTTCAATAGAAATCACATTAAAAGCCGATCCTTTAAAGCCTATCTGTTAATTAGACCGATCCCCTTTGTCGGTGCTACGCGGCGCGAAGTGCAGATTTGCAAGCAGGGACACGCGTCGTGTCATGATTTCTATTCGCATGACCTGTTCATGCGGAGATCATGATGGGGATACTGACAGTCTCACCGAACAGTATCAAGCTCGTCGGATCTTCCTCAAACAGATGACCGCCTTCGCCCGCACCCCGAAGCCATGGAGCAGTGTCAGCGCAGATCGGTGCAGCAGGCCTCCAGCTACTACGATAGCGCTACACAGCGAACTACTAGGCAGCCCCAGGCTTTAGATTAGCTTCTGGCGGAGCTGCCCTCTACTCGGCGGTGACCCTCACCCTTCGCTTGGTCAGGCCGACAAGTGGCAATAAGTCAGCGGCGCCATCGTCGATGTTTGTTTGCAGAACCCCACTAGGGCTTCTGCGCCCGAACAGTCCCTTCACCAATCCTCTAGTTAACCCCTTCAAGGTATACTGCTCGATTCGCTGGCGCGCTCTGATGTTGCCCAAATGGCAATGTTTACGAGACAGCTCTATTAGATTCTCTTCCTCGACGAAGACTGTTCCATGGCTTCTGCTCCTCTTCTCCCAGAAAGTTGCCAGCCGGAAACTTTTAACGGGAGAGGGGATATTATAGTAATATCAGTCGCTTCACGCTCTCATCGTTGAAAACCAGACACCTCGCCAAAGCTTTGAATGGAACGGGGGAGCCGTGAATTCGACAACACTCGTCTTTGCCGTTTCGAGTTCAGCCATTTTCGAGCCACCTTCTGTCAATGGTCATTCACGCAGACTGCTTTCCAGCTTCCCCGCTTAACCGGAGCAGTGCCATCACCATCGGCCCCAGGGAAAACTGCCCTCGCGCTGCCCGGTTGGTGAGATCACGCAGATAGCCACCGGCGGATTTGATATGCCCCGCCCTCTCCAGGATACAGGCGACTGCCACCGCTGTATTTTCAGGTCCCATTGTTTCGCAGGCCTCCTGATAAGCCGACGGGCTGACGCCCAGCATCGATCTCACCACAACCGCGGCCGACATGAGATCCCGCCAGCCACCCACAGTGCCGGCCGGACCATAATCGATGATCTGCGGGCATGCCTTCAACACAACACCCAGAGGGAAGGCCTTCAACGTCTCAGTTTGAGATCCGCGTCTCTTGTTCGGCTTTTCTCCCTGCTCTTTTTCAGAGCTAGGTTCAAGTTCATGGAAGGATTCGGATTTTGAATTCTGTAAGTGCTGCTCAATTTGAGCATCATTGGTGCTATTAAATTTTGAATTCGACTGCAAATCCAACAGATTAACGATCTCCTCGCGCAGGAGTTCGAGTTCATCAAGGATATTGGCGATGTCAGCGGTGGTCGGGTGGCGTGGAATGCGGGAAACGAGGTCGATGTACATAGCCTCGATGGCGAACCAGTCGCCGTCAGCCCCCTCCTCTATCGCTGCAGTGATGAGCTTACGGACATCCCGGCGGCAGATTGTCAGGTTCTCTTTCGCCTTGCGGAACGCTGAGCGCGCTGCGACGACTTTCTGCGCGATGACAGCAAGCTCTTCAGACCGGGCAAGGATTGGCGAGAGGTCGAAACCAAACGCACTCTCAATCTCGCCGGCGCCATTCTTTCTCGCATAGCGCTTTCCGTTGGCACTATCCTTGCGGACAATCAGGCCTGCATCGACCAGAAGCGCTAGATGACGACGCAGCGTAGCGCCCGCCATGCCGTGAGCCCGAAGGATCAATTGAGCGTTTGACGGAAACACGACGAGCTGCGCGTCTTGGCGCAATTCGTTTTCCGGATAGAAGCTCAGAAGAGCGTCGAGCACAGCGAGGCTGTTCGACTGCAGGCCGAGCTCTTCTCTCGCTTCCGAGGCATCACGGAAGACTTTCCATTTCTCAACGGTTTTGCCAGCCTTGATCTCGTTTGTGGCCACTTGCCGTTTAACCAAGGCAAGCGTCATCGGCCGCCGCCCGAAGGGCGTCGTTACATGTCTAGTCTCCATCTCTCTCACCTTTCAAAAGGCAAAGAAAAGGCTACGCCGGGACGGCGTTGACTCTTGACTGGGATTCCGGAAAATGCGATTCTCTAAGCGACCAAACTGAGAGAGGCCTTCTGGAACACCGTTTCGGAGGGCTTTTTCTTTGCGCTATCGTTCCTTTCCTGGTTCCGTTTCGCCTTACTGCTTCGACCTTTTGAACGAAGCGTAGATTTCTGGGAGCGCCGACATCAGGTAGTCCGCAAATTCCGGAGCGGCCTTTTTGTCGATCATTAACGTCAGGGTACGCTTGTCTTGCTTGTAACGAGCGGCCTTCGTGCCGTCCTCAGCTTTCCAAACTTCTACCTCAGTCTTCACTGCCTTTGGCTTCTTAGGGGTGACAGCTTCGAATACCCGAGCGAAACGCTCGTCAGAATTCAATCTTCTCACCTCATCGTCATTGAGCAATGTACGGGCAGTTTCCGATGCGCCAGCTTGTCCCAGACAGGCTGACAATTCGTACCAACGGTCCCGACCTGTTTTAGGGGCAGCTCCAATCAAGCGAATAATATCTGCTGGAAGTTGCTTCGCAGCTTGGATCAAGCGGGAAAGATTGCTTTTATCAACGGCGAGGGCCGCCATGATGACTGGCCGCTGAAATCCACCAGCTTCAAGCTCTGCGGCGTATAGGGCGCGCTCGATAAACGAAAGATCTTGCCGGGCACTGTTTTCTTGACCTTGGGCCAGAACCAACTCGTCATCCGACAGGGTGCGAACGGCGGCCTTAACTTGGATACCGGCAGCCTTCACTGCTCTCAGTCGGCGGCGTCCGTAGGCAATCTGGTAACGACCTTCAACAGACGGGTGAGGGCGCACGAGAATAGGGACCTGTTGACCGTGCTCCCTTATATTTCGAGCGAACTCTTCGAACTGCTCGGGAGATTCTTCCAACCGGTCGGCCACAAGCGGCGCGTCAATGAGATCCGGATCGAGTTCCATAAGGGACTGAGACTTTAAAAGCTCGATGGAACGCGAAACAGCACCGATCGCACCACGCGGAGAATACTGCGGAGTGGCGGCGTCCTGGGTGGCAATATCCTCAGAGTTTCCGGCTGGCAACTTTGGTCCAGCGAGATCTGATAACAGGTGTTTTCTAGCCATTAGTAGCCCCCTCGGGCGTCGAGATTGCCGCCCCACAATAAGCGGTTTCCCGAAAGTTTCCGGCTGACAACTTCTGCGCTTCTACGCGAGATGCGAGCGTCCTCATTTGCGCCCCCATGCGCTTTGAATGAGCTGTGCGATTTCAGTGTTTACATTGTCCAGCGACTCCATCGCTCTGTCGTAGGTCGCGCGCGTAAACTGGTCACGGCTGACTTCATAGAGGGTCTGCTTTGTAATCCCCGCGTCGGAGATAGCTGTGCTTTTCAACATTGGATGATTTAGGACATGGTCGCCGAACATTGTCCTCATAAACGACACCATCTGGTTCTGAGGACCATCACCTGGCTCGTAGCGAGTGACAAGGTACCGCATCCAGTCGTAATTCATGCTTCCGCCTGCATCGGCGACGACGCTTAGCAATTCCGACGTCATCAAAAGAAACTGGCACATCGACATGACGTCCAGCATTTGCGGATGAACCGTGACGAGAACGGCGGTCGCTGCACAGAGAGCGGAAATGGTGAGAAAGCCAAGCTGTGGAGGGCAATCCACGACGACGACATCGTAGTCGTCCGCGACTGAAGCAATCGCATCGTCCATGCGCGTGAAAAAGATGTTCTTCCGATCGTTCGAGCCCAAGACCTTTGCTGTATCGTGTTCGAACTCCATCAGCTCAAGGTTTCCTGGCACCAGGTCGAGGTTGGCGAAGTAGGTCTTCTTGATCACGTCTTTCAACGGGCGACGCTCAGCGTCATAGCGCATCGCACCGTATAGCGTCTCATTGTCCTTGACGTCGAACTCCGGCTGGAACCCGTGTAGTGCCGACATACTGGCCTGTGGATCAAGATCGATGGCAAGAACACGATAGCCGTTCAGGGCGAGATATTGCGCCAAGTGCGCAGCTGTCGTGGTCTTGCCACTGCCACCTTTGAAATTGACAACGGTGATGACCTGCAGATGCTCTTTACCTGAACGTTTGGGGGAATAACGCCGATCGTTTTTTCCGGTTAGATCAAGATATTCTCGAAGGGCCTGAATCGTTTCGACGCTATAGGAGCGACGATTGTTGTTTCCAATTTCGGGCTGAGGGCCTTTCCCTTCGATCGAGAGGTGACGAAGGTATCCGTCATTGACACCGATAAGCTTCGCAGCCTCCGTCGAGGAGAAGGAACGCAAGGTTTTCCGCGCCTCTGGCGGATACAACTTTACACGATGTTCGTGCAGCGCACCGGAGAGGTCTCGCGCGTGGGCCGCGATCAGTTTATGAATAGCCTTTTGAAGCTGAGCCGGATTTTCCACGACTTCCTCTCGTACACACGGTAATTTTCGTAAACACACCTATTTATCGTGGATAGCACAACCGATTCCAGCACGGTTTGCAAGATATTTAAAGTTAATCAATAGTTAACGCGTTTTCGTTGTGTCAGAGACCTATCCCGATTCTTTGATTTGAATCTGTCACTTACACCTGTTTGCGCAAGTCGATCTCGTTGGGACGACATGCAGATTTGCACATGAATCTCCTCCGCCTAGCTCACCACACGCTCACACTCTAAGAGCCGGACCAGCGACTCGCTAGAATCACCTTAGGTGCAGATCTGCACATAGGCACACGCGTCGCGGCGTGATTTCCTTTCGCACGACCTGTTCATGCGGAGATCATCATGCGGATATTGACCGTCGCGCCCGAGAAATACGACCGCCATCGCGACTTCCTGAGACAGATGCACCGTCTTCGCGCGACGGTATTTGGCGGACGTCTCGCCTGGGACGTCTCCATCACCGTGGGAGAGGAGCGTGACCAGTACGATGATTGCAGCCCGACTTATCTTCTGGCAATTGCCGACGGTGGAAAGGTCGCAGGTTGCGTTCGTCTTCTTCCAGCTTCTGGCCCGACCATGCTGGAGCAAACCTTTCCCCAGCTTCTCGATACGGGTTCGCTTGGGGGGCATTCAGGCATGATCGAGAGTTCGCGCTTCTGCGTCGATACCTCACTTGTCTTACAGAGGGAGGGGAGCACACTGAATCTTGCGACGCTCACCTTGTTCGCCGGTATCATCGAATGGTCGATCGCGAGCGGCTACAGTGAAATCGTCACGGCCACCGATCTCCGCTTCGAGCGCATCCTGAAGCGCGCCGGTTGGCCGATGACGCGACTTGGCGAACCCGTCGCGATCGGCAACACCGTCGCCATCGCCGGACGTTTGCCTGCCGACCGAATGAGCTTCGAACGGGTCTGCCCGCCGGGATACCGTTCAATCATCGCAGACGACGACGGCCGACCGTTCAGGAGCGCAGCGTGACCCAGCTTCGCTCCCATCCGCGCCTTGTCCGCAAACTCCAGGACGCGCTCGGCGACCAGCTTTGCGTCGCCCTTGATGACGCGACGGTCGTCGAGATCATGCTCAATCCCGATGGTCGACTGTTTATCGAGCGGCTCGGTCATGGGGTCGAATCAGCCGGCGCAATGACGCCTGCCGCCGCCGAAGTCGTGATCGGCAGTGTCGCTCATGCCCTGCAGTCGGAGGCAGACGGCGAGCGACCGATTATCTCTGGCGAACTGCCGATCGGCGGACACCGTTTCGAGGGCCTGTTGCCACCGATCGTATCCGGGCCGGCATTCACGATCCGGCGGAGGGCGTCGCGCCTCATACCGCTCGACGATTATGTGACGTCGAAAGTGATGACCGAGCGCCAGGCTTCCGCCATCCGCAGCGCGATCGATTCCCGCATGAACATTGTCATCTCAGGCGGGACGGGCTCCGGCAAGACGACGCTCGCCAATGCGATCATTGGCGAGATCGTCGCGTCCGCTCCGAACGATCGCATGGTCATTCTCGAAGACACCACCGAAATCCAGTGCGCCGCCGAGAACGCTGTCTCACTGCATACCAGCGATACGGTCGACATGGCGCGGCTCCTCAAAAGCACGATGCGACTGCGTCCCGACCGCATCATTGTCGGGGAGGTCCGGGATGGCGCGGCACTCACACTGCTGAAGGCCTGGAACACCGGCCATCCCGGCGGAGTCACAACGATCCATTCCAACACGGCGATGTCGGCCCTACGGCGACTGGAGCAACTGACGGCGGAAGCCAGCCAGCAGCCAATGCAGGAAGTGATCGGCGAGGCCGTCGATCTTGTCGTCTCCATCGAACGCACGGGGAAGGGGAGGCGGGTCCGCGAGGTCATCCATATCGAAGGATACCGCAACAGCCACTACCAGACCGAACATTACGCCCAGATCGACGAGGACAGCCATGTCGCGTAAGACCCATCTCATTCTCACAGTCACAGCATTGGCCCTCGTTTCGTTCGGCTCAATGGATGCGGCACTGGCATCTTCCGGTGGCGGCAGTCTGCCATGGGAATCCCCACTCCAGCAGATCCAGCAGTCGATTACCGGTCCCGTCGCCGGCTTCATCGCGCTTGCGGCCGTCGCCATCGCTGGTGCGATGCTGATCTTCGGCGGCGAACTGAACGACTTTGCCCGACGGCTTTGCTACGTCGCGCTGGTCGGTGGCGTGTTGCTCGGCGCCACGCAGATCGTCGCCCTGTTCGGCGCGACAGGGGCGTCGATCGGCGAGCTTCATTCGCAGGCTAACCGGTTCGATTATTCACCCTCCGCCACGCTCATTGAAAGAGGGGAGGGGGATCGTGGCTGAATCTGGCTCGGCTCTCGTGCGGTCGCGGGTTCATCGGGCGCTATCACGTCCGAACCTGCTGATGGGCGCCGATCGTGAGTTGGTGTTGCTGACGGCGCTGGCCGCCATCATCCTGATCTTCGTGGTGCTGACCTGGTATGCAGCACTGTTCGGGATCGCGATCTGGCTGGTCGCGGTTGCAGCGCTTCGCATGATGGCCAAGGCCGATCCGCTGATGCGGCGCGTCTATGTCCGCCACATCTCCTACAAGACATTCTACCGCGCGACATCGTCGCCGTGGCGCAAATTCTGAAGGGGTCGAGATGGTCGTCCTCAAATCCTTCCGTCATTCCGGGCCATCCTTCGCCGATCTCGTGCCCTATGCTGGTCTGGTCGATAACGGCGTCATCCTGCTGAAGGACGGCTCGCTGATGGCCGGCTGGTACTTTGCCGGCCCTGACAGCGAAAGCTCGACGGACGC
>NZ_JAAMFB010000009.1 GCF_013322225.1 Agrobacterium larrymoorei | reverse complement strand
AACAAGCAACCCGCTCATCATATCGTGATTTCTTTAGAACGAGGAACTTCGTCGCCAGCAGCGCCGCCGCCCTCGTCAGTGAGCGGACTTATAAGGGAACACCCAGAACATAGTCAACACCAACATCAACAGAAATTACAGAAAAATCGGAAGTGTTTGATTTATAAGGCTATATTTGAAAAATCGCATTTTAACCCCTCTGATCGCACACAAGTGCCTCCTCGCGCCGCGTGCCCCGCACCTTTAAAGTCCACTGTTAAAGGTGCGAGGCAAACAGCCAGCTTTTGATCTTTAAGTAAGGGCTGCATTGTGTATCGCCACGAGTTCGTCGTAGCAGGAAACGTTACCGGCAAGCACTGGCTGGCCTTCGAAGAGCTTCTCGCCTTCGAGCGAAAACGGCATGCAACGGCCACCGGCTTCTTTCACAAGGCAAAAGCCAGCCATGCAGTCCCAAGCCCGCATGTGCGGCTCATAATAACCGACCAAGCGACCGGCTGCGACGTAAGCCAGCATCAGAGCTCCTGAGCCGTTTCGAATGAAATTACCGCCACACGCCATGACTTCGCTAACGATCTTTCCAACGCGTTCCGGCGTCACGTAACTATTGCTGCCGATTCCCGTCAGCGCATTTTGCAGATTTCTTGCGGGATCGAGTGTTAGGCGGTTTCCGTTCAATGTCGCCCCGTGACCATCGGCGGATGCGTAGGTTTCATCGGCGCAAGGAACCCTGATGACACCTATTACCGAGACGCCATCCCTGATCACCGCGATCGAAACGCACCAACTCGGCATGCCGTTAACGAAAGGGGCAGTGCCGTCAATCGGATCAACGACCCATATATATCCCGAGGTACCGTCCTTGTAAGCGTGCTCTTCACCCAGGAACCCATCCTCGGCAAAAGCTGCAGCAACACGCTCGCGAAGCATTGTTTCCACATTGCGGTCTGCGATAGAAACCACATCCTGCAAATCGCGCTTCGTCTCGATTATGAGGCTCTCACGCTTATTAAAATAGTCGAGCGCCAACGCGCCGGCCTCTACTGCAAGCGCTTTTGCAAGTTCAAAGCGCTGTGTGAGGCCGTCATTCTGTCCTGCCATTTCGATATTCCTTGATTTCCCTATCCGCGAATCAGTTGTCGATGAGAGCTATGCCACGGTTTTAGAAACTGAGTGTGACGCCACTGACTTCACTCGCAGTCTGGTTCCATTTCATGATCTACGATGAACAGCGTGCCGAGTTCGGTTCGATCTCGCGCTCAATGTTGCAGCCAAGATAGGCCGTGTGCAGAACTAGCCCCGGCATCCCGCCCTCCCCGGCTCGCTGATCCTCATACAGCCGGACGCACTGCCAGCTTGGCGGCTCCGAACCGGGATTGCCGACTTAAAATGCGATATTCCGGAAGCGAAACACACCAGAAGGTCCGCAACCGGTCCATAGGCGAGGTACGCGAGGCCTTTCCCATCGACTGACTGACACCCTCGAGCACGCACATCAGCACGAGGAAAGAGTGTGTGAAGGAAAGAACCTGAGCGATCCAGAGCCCGTCATACTAAATACCCATGCTCGTCCCAACGCGGCCGAAGACGTTCGACATTAAGTCGATAACGTCGCCAGCACGTGCGAAAAGCAGGGTGAGCGTGAGGCCAATGACGAAGGGTAGCGTTATGATCGGCAAGTTCGCCAACAATCACACTCATCATATCTCTGTGCAACTTTGATATGTTGACATTACCTTTCTTCGAAACTACTAATTTTGATAGTCGAAGGAGGGGTCGGCTTATCACTCTACATTAAATGGCACATTTGCTGACAGACTGTCGGGCGACTCTTCGGGCTATTGCAGCAACCGCGGGCTGATGTCCGCACTTTGGGAGGAGACTATGTTGCATATCACCAAACTCTGGACCGGCGTTGCGGTCTTTACCATGCTAGCGTTAGGCACGGCGTCCGCGCAGACCGTATTGAAATCTGCAGACACACATCCGGACGGATATCCGACGGTCGAAGGCGTCAAGTATTTTGGCGAACTGGTCAAGGAACGCACCGGTGGTCGCTATGCAGTCGAGATTTACCACTCGGCGCAGTTGGGCGAAGAAAAGGACACGATCGAACAGGTTCGCTCAGGTGTTCTGGAATTGAACCGCGTTTCTATGGCGCCCTTCAACGGCACGGTGAAGGAATCCATCGTTCCCGCGTTGCCTTACATTTTCCGTTCCGAAGAGCATATGCATAAGGTCATGGATGGCCCGATCGGTGATCAGATCAAAGCTGCTTTTGAACCCGCGGGCCTTGTAGCACTGGCATTTTATGATGCCGGGGCGCGCTCGTTCTACAATTCCAAGAAGCCAATCAAGACGGTAGCCGACATCAAGGGCCTGAAGTTCCGCGTAATCCAGTCCGACATCTTCGTTGACATGACTTCCGCTCTCGGCGCGAATGCAACGCCGATGCCTTACGGCGAAGTCTATTCCTCAGTCGAGACCGGCGTTATCGATGGAGCAGAGAACAATTTCCCGAGCTTCGACACTGCGAAGCATTTCGAAGTTGCAAAATATTACTCGCTGGATGAACACACCATCCTCCCCGAAGTGTTCGTAATGAACAAAAACGCTTTCGATAAACTGAGCCCGGAAGATCAGGCGCTCTTCAAGCAGGCCGCGAAGGATAGCGTTGCCAAGCAGCGCGAACTTTGGGCAGCAAAGACTTCTCAGTCACGCGAAACCGTAGAGAAGGCTGGAGCCGAGATCAACCAGGTCGAAAAGCAAGGTTTCATCGACGCGATGAAGCCGGTTTACGACAAACACATCAAGGATGACGTGCTGAAAAAGCTCGTCGCAGATGTTCAGGCTACTCAATAAACTTGTCATACCCGCCCTTCTCTCCCTTGAGCGAAGGGTGGCTACCGCATCAGTCGTCATACATCATTTCCGACCCTCAAATCCGGCTCTCCAACTTACAGGAGAGTCAGGAGGCGCTTGACCATGTCCATTCAACTTAAATCAGGCCTGCCAATCCTCAACAAACTCAATACCTTCGTCCTTTATCTGGCCGGAACAGGTCTCGTGGTGATGACGGCGATTGTGGCCTGGCAGGTATTTTGCAGATACGTCTTGAACGACTCTCCAAGCTGGACCGAGCCGGGTGCCGTCATTTTGATGAGCTGGTTCATCTTCTTGGGTGCAGCCGTTGGTGTGCGCGAAAACAACCATATGGGTTTCGACGTATTGCTCTATGTCTTGCCACCGTCTGGCAAGAAGTGGCTTCGGATGATTTCGGACATCGCGATCTTTGTCTTCGGCATTGGTATGCTTTGGTACGGCGGCAATCTGGTCAAGCTGACAGCAAACACCACCATGCCCGCGCTCGGCATTTCCGGTGCGTGGGATTATGTGCCGCTTGTTGGCGGGGGAATTCTCATTACGCTCTTTGCGCTGGAGCGCATTGTCGGACGAGCACTCGGTGCGCCGATCGATGAAGTGCTTGATGACATTGCGCCGACCGAAATAGCGGTCGAACTCGAAAACATTGCTGATGTTCGCAGGGACGCTGCGGAGTTTGCACATAAAAATCAGTCCAGCATCGTGAAGGGGGAATAGCGCGATGGAACTTTGGATTCTATTCGGCAGCTTTACGCTTTTGATGCTGATCGGTACGCCTATTGCCTTTTGCCTCGGCATTTCCAGCCTTGCGACCGTGGCTTACATGGGGCTGCCGCCTCTGGTCGTTTTCCAACGCATGAACTCCGGCATGAGCGTGTTTTCCATGCTGGCCATCCCCTTCTTCATCTATTCCGGCGACCTTATGGTGCGCGGTGGAATAGCCGGGCGCATCGTGGCTTTCGCGGCCTCCATTGTCGGGCATCTACGAGGCGGGCTTGGGCAGGTCAACATTCTGACATCGACGCTGTTCGGCGGTATATCCGGCTCTGCCGTTGCGGAAGCAGCGGCTGTGGGCGGTTTGATGATACCGCAAATGAAGGCACGGGGCTACGGCGCTGATTATGCTGTGAATGTCACCTCCATGGCAGCGCTGATTGCGCTTCTTTTGCCGCCGTCGCACAACATGATCATCTATTCGATTTCCGCGGGAGGAAAGATTTCAATCGCGGATCTCTTTACAGCGGGCGTCATTCCAGGCTTGCTGTTTGCAGCCGTGCTGATGGTGACGGCATATATTGTTGCCAGCAAGCGCGGCTATCCGACCGAGCCTTTTCCGGGCCTGATGGTCGCGCTGCATCTCCTCGCCGTTGCCATCCCAGGCCTCTTGCTCATCGCCATCATCTTCGGCGGCGTTCGCTCCGGTATTTTCACTGCAACTGAAAGTTCGTGCATTGCGGTGATCTATGCGCTTCTGGTGACGCTGCTCATCTATCGCCAGCTGAGCTGGAAGGACTTCGTTCACGCCACCATGGGCGCGGTTCGCACGACTGCAATGGTGCTGCTGATCATCGGCTGTGCTGCCGCCTTCTCCTGGCTGATGGCATTTTTGCGTGTCCCTGCCACACTGGTGTCGTGGATGCAGACGCTGTCCGATAACCCGATCATGATCCTTCTTCTCTTGAACGTCATCATGCTGGTTCTCGGCACGTTTATGGACATGGGTCCGACAATCATCATCACCACGCCAATCTTCCTGCCGATTGCGACCGCCTATGGTGTCGATCCGGTCCATTTCGGCGTCATCATGATCCTCAACTACGGCATTGGCCTCAACACGCCGCCGGTGGGAGGGGTGCAGTTCGTGGCCTGCGCGGTGGGCAAGATCAGTGTGTGGGAGGCCATGCGCTCGATCTGGCCGTTCTACGGTGCAGGTGTCGTGGTTCTACTTCTCGTCACCTACATTCCTGCGCTCTCACTTTGGCTACCGAGCGTGTTCCGCTAAAGTGAGGCGACATGGACAGGGTAACAGCTTCTCCAGACACGGCGATCCAGCGCAGGCCGAAGCTCTTCGCAAATGTCGCGCAGACATTGCGGGAGCAAATCCTGAGCGGTGACTTCAAGGTCGGAGAGAGGTTGCCGCCAGAGGCACGGATGGCGGAAATCTTTGGCGTGAGCCGTACGGTGGTGCGGGAGGCAGTGGCGCTGCTTGCGTCCGGCAACTTCGTCTCTGTAAGACACGGGGCGGGCGTGTTTGTTCTGGACCAGCCTGTCCTCAAGATCAGCGCCATGGTGTCCGACGTCGGCAATCGCATAAGCCGCGCTGTTAATGTGCTGGAAGTGCGCATGGGTATAGAGATCGAAAGTGCCGGACTGGCGGCCCAGCGCCGCAGCCCGGCGCAGGAGGCACGAATTCAGGAAGCCTTCTTCGAATTTGAAACTCTGCTTGAACGCCACGAAGCGACCGGCAAGGCAGATTTCGCTTTTCACAGGGAAATTGCGGTCGCGACCAACAACGAGTTCTATGTCGAAATTCTCGATGCCCTGGGAGACCGGACCATCCCCTGCGATGAGGAATCGCCTTGGTATTCAGACGAATTGTTGCCTCTGGACTATATGAGGCGTCTACAGCGGGAGCACCTCGTCATACTGCGGGCGATATCGAGCAGCGACGCCGATGCTGCACGCGACGCAATGCGCGCCCATCTCACCGCTGCAAAGAAACGATACATGGAACGCTTGTCTGCCCAGCAGGCAAGCTACCATGACGCGGAACGAACGATCCGTTGATGCGCCGCTAGGGGCGCATCGACGATCAGTTATCACGACGCTTTTTCAAATCCGCAACATCACCAACAATGGCCGCCGCTTCGTTTTGCAACACGTCCTTGGCGTTCTTGTGAGCGTTTTCAAGTGCTAGGTTGGCACTCAGCGAGCGTTCGTTGGCTTGCAAGCCGTCATCCTGATCCGGGAGCAGCGGATCGCCTTCCGCGGCGCGTGCCTTCATACGAGCAGCGGTGGCGTCGAGCTCCTTTCGGCGTTCCACTTCGTTGAGCGATAGAGTTTTCTTCTCCCGCTGCGCCTTGAGATCGGCGACGTCCTCAAGGAAACGTTTGTAGTCTGGATCATTGTCCGCTCGGACCGAATGTCGGCTTTCAAGCTGCGGGATAAGCGGCTTGATGTCGCCCGCTGCCTTGTATTTTGCAGGTTTGATTTCGGTCCAGGGCAGAGCGTTATCATAGCTGGACTCGCCCAGAAGCTTCGGGTCGAGGATACCCGGGAGGGCGACATCGGGCGTTACGCCGCGCAACTGTGTTGTGCCGCCATCAACGCGGAAAAACTGCGCGATGGTCAGCTTCAACTGTCCCAGTTCAGGTTTTTCATTTCCGGCAACCCTGTCCAAATCGACCACGGTCTGAACGGTTCCTTTGCCAAAGCTCGGCTCACCAATCACAACACCACGGCCATAATCCTGAATCGCTGCCGCGAAAATTTCAGATGCGGATGCCGATCCACGGTTGATGAGCACGCCGAGCGGCCCCTTCCATGCTGGTGCTGGATCGTCATCGCTTTCGACTTCGATCTTGCCCTGCGCATTACGCTGCTGCACCACCGGACCCTTGCCGATAAATAGACCCGTAAGATCGATCGCCTCCGTCAGCGAGCCACCGCCATTGTTACGCAGATCGATCAACACGCCATCGACTTCTTCCTTTTTCAGTTCGCCAAGAAGCTTTGCAACGTCACGGCTGGCGCTGCGATAATCCTTGTCGCCATTTCGACGCGCGTCGAAGTCCTCATAGAAGGTCGGAAGGGTGATGACGCCGATTTTGGAGGTCAATCCCTCCTTTTCGAGTGACAGAACCGTCTTCTGCGCCGCCTGTTTTTCAAGGCTGACCTTGTCGCGCACAAGGCTGATGATGCGATGGCCGCCGCTTTCACCCGCATCGGCAGGCAGTATATCGAGGCGCACGATGGAATTTTCGGAGCCGCGGATCATTTTCACGACTTCATCGAGCCGCGTGCCGACGACTTCCTGTATCGTGCCATCTGCGCCCTGCCCGACGCCCGTGATACGATCTCCAACGGCGAGTTTACCGGACAGTTGCGCAGGACCGCCTGCGACGAGTTCGCGAATGGTGGTGTAACCGTCCCGCTCCTGCAACACTGCGCCTATCCCGACGAGAGAAAGCTTCATCGAAATATCGAACTCGTCGGAGGTCGCCGGGCTGAAATAGTCCGTGTGCGGATCGACAGCTGTTGTGTAAGCCGCCATAAGGGTCTGGAACACGTCTTCGGTCTTATAGGAATAAACCCGGTCCAACATGTTCTTGTAACGCTTGTCCAGCGTGGTGCGAATGGTGGCGTCCGCCTGCCCGGCCAGCTTCAGGCGCAGCCAGTCGTTCTTTACCCGCTTGCGCCAGAGTTCTTCGCTGTCCTTCTCGGTCTTTGCCCAAGCCGCGTCTTCGCGATTGATCTCGAATTCTTCATTTGTGCTGAAGTCGAAATTGCCCTTCAGAAGATTGCGTGCGTAGGTCATTCGGTCCACGACGCGCTGCGTGTAGATGTGAAAGATCGAGAAAGGTATTTCTAGATCCTGCTCGGCAATCCCGTCATCGAGCTTGGTGCTGTTGGCCGCGAACTCATCGATATCGGACTGCATGAACAGCATGCGGTCAGGGTCGAGTGACTTGATATACTTGTTCATGACCTTGAGAGACAAGGCGTCGTCAAGCTTGACAGGCTTGTAAGCGTAACGCTCCAGAAACTCCGCACTCAACGTCGCAGCTTTCGCCTGACTTTCCGTCGGCACCAATATCGGTGGACTTGCCGGCTCCTGCGAATAAACGGGTGACGCAACCAAAAGAGCCAGACCAAAGATACCGTGCTTCAGACGCATTCGGCATTATCCTCACAATTACATTGAGCTGTCTCATATCCCAACTCAACGAACGGGACCACAGCAATTGAACCATTAACTTGGAACGTCTACGCACCAAACACAAGATTGGGTTCATTCAATCGAACGTGACAGAGGGAAGAACATTTGGAAGCCATCGCTAACCTTGAGCTTTTCGTGGATGGCTCCTTCGATCCAGCGTCTCGCCGCGGAGGCTGGGGACTTGTCGTCATGCGCCAGAATGTCGAAGTCGCAGCGCATTGCGGCAATGCGAAAAGGCAGATAGCGGTTCTATGGAAGTGGCCGCCATTCTCGAGGCTCTTCTTTGGCTTCGAGACAATGCGGCTACCGAAAAAGCGATCATATTTTCGGACTCCGTTTACGCGGTAACGGGCTGTAACAGCTGGCGGCATATGTGGCGGAACAATGGGTGGAGGAAACGAGCTCCGAACGGAGCCGGTCGCAGCCGGACAGTCGCGAGTGCGGAAATCTGGAAAAAAATCGACGCATTGCTGACGGACAATGACGCGGTCACCATTGAATGGTGCAAGGGACACTCCGGGCGCTCCGGCAATAATCGCGCACACGAACTCGCCGAACAAGGAAGATTGGCAAAACGTTAGGCGGAAGGCGAGAGGCTGAAAACGAAAAAGCCTGCCGCGGGAGGAGGTGCGGCAGGCTTTTCGAAAAGAACCGAACGGCGGCTGGGAGGAGGAGTGCCACCGTTCCATCAAATGCCCTTTGGGAGGAGGATAAGGACATTTGAATTACGAAGCTCTGCGGGAGGAGGTGCATCGCTTCGATGGATTTAAGATACTTCATTCATCCGCATATTAAATACTCAATATCGCAGATGAGGAATGCATAAATGCATACCTAACTTCCGTTACAGCACGGAGACGCTTTCGCGGGCAACACGGCCGATATCTGAGCGCTGAATACCGAGGTCCTGAAGCTCTCTTGTGCTCATGCGTCCGAGTTCGTTGACAGTCTGACGATACTTGCGCCAGTTGTTGAAAGAGCGTGCTACGTTCATGATGATCCCCTTTCTTGAGGTCTCTTGACGCCAGCAACCCGTTCTTGGCTCTAACGTCGTTTCGATGAACCTTATATAGCAACGGACACGCGCAGGATAAGGCACGACATATCACACCCGCTATGCACTAGACGCAAAGGTTGCGGTCCTTAGCAGTCATTCGCTTTTAATTCGCTCACGCCACTTGGGCGAATTCCTGTTCGGCCATCGGCATTGGTTTTCCAAGCAGATATCCCTGTGCCTCATGGCACCCCTCATCGCGCAGGATGTTGAGTTGCTCGTGGGTCTCGACACCCTCCGCAAGCACTGGGATCCGGAGCCCCTGCCCCAGCGCGAGAATGGCGCGGACCATGGCTTTCGCTTCGATGCTGTCGTGTAGCTCAACCATGAAGCTGCGATCCAGCTTGATCTTGTCGAAAGGAAAACTGCGCAAAAGCTCGAGCGATGAGTAGCCGGTTCCGAAATCGTCGATTGCAATCGAGACACCGAAGCCCTTGATCGCGGTCAATGCGGTCATTGCTCTTTGCTTGTCGACAATAATCGAGTTTTCGGTAATCTCCAGTTCAAGCCGTCTGGGATCGAGCCCGCTTTCGGCAAGCACCGACAATACCAGCGAAACGATATCGGCATGTGCGATCTGAACCGGCGAAAGATTGACGGCGACCTTGAGATAGCCGGGCCACGACGCCGCTTCCCGGCATGCCTGTCGCAGCACCCACTCGCCGATCGGCAAGATCGCGCCGCATTCTTCCGCAACTCCAATGAAGTCTGAGGGAGAGACGTTGCCACGTTCTGGATGACACCAGCGCAAAAGCACCTCATAACCAGTGACCTGCCCCGTCAGGACGGATTTCTGCACCTGATAGTGAAGCTGGAACTCTTTGTTTTCGACACCTCGCCACAAGTCCTTGGCAAGCTTTGCCCTGTCACGCGCCAGTTCGTCCATCTCTCCATCGTAAAAGCATATCTTCTGAGACAGGCTGTTTTTTGAGCGGTACATGGCGAGATCGGCATTTGCCATGACAACATCCGGCGCATTGCCATCCTGCGGATAAAGCGCAACGCCGATGCTTGCCCCCGGGGTAAGACGGTGGTCGCCAATATCGACCGGGAGGCTCAATGCAACGGAAAGCCGCTCTGCGAATTCATGCACTTCAGCAATATCAACATACCGCTTCACCGCGGAAAACTCGTCGCCTCCCACACGCGCAATCAGTTCGTTCGTCTTCAACAGGCCTGCCAGCCGGTTGGCGAGCTCCACCAGAACCTGATCGCCCACATGATGCCCGATCTGGTCGTTGATCATCTTGAACTTATTGAGATCGATGCCGATGATGGCAACGCTTCCATTGGTGCGCTTGGCCAGCGCAACTTCATATTCGACGAAATCGCTCAGAGCGGAACGGTTGGGAAGCTTGGTCAGACTGTCGTGCTTTGCCAGAAATGCGATGTGCTCTTCCGAGCGAATGCGATCCGTGATGTCCTCGAAGGTCGCGACCCATCCCCCATCGGCCATGAGGTTGAAATTGGCAAGCAGAGACTTCTCACTTCCCATCTTGTGAATGAGGCTTTTCTGACCGGAACGGATGGCGTCGATATGACGATGGTAGTGGGCAAGCGCCTTTTCTTCTGCATCATTTTCCAAGTCTGGAATTGCAATTTCATAGCCCCGCTTCACAATTTCCCAGTAGGTAACGCCCGGCTTGAGGAAGTTTTCGTCGAAACCAAAAAGCGCACGATAGCGGCAGTTGGAAAGAATAAGCCGTTCGTCCGCATCGAATAGGCAAATGCCCTGTATCATGTTCTCGAGAGCCAGATCGAGATTTCTGGTGACGGAGACGATCCGGTCGCGGTCGGCCTTCTGCTCGGTTATATCGCGCGTGATCTTCGCGAAGCCGATCTGATGGCCCTCGTCATCGTAGACAGGCTGAATCAGGACATTTGCATAGAACGACGAGCCGTCTTTTCGATAGCGCAATCCTTCCGCTTCGAAACGACCATTCTTTCTAGCCAGATGCAGGGCGTGGTCTGGCATACTGTTTTCCCGATCCTCTTCCGAGTAAAAAATCGAAAAGTTACGCCCGACAACCTCGGTGCTCTTGTAGCCCTTGAAGCGCTCGGCTCCGGCATTCCAACTGGTGATCAGACCTTCCGGGCTCAGTGTGTAGATGGCATAATCGGTAACACCCTTTACCAACAGCTCGAACCTGGCTTCCGTCGCCTGCGCGTTGCGAGCAGCACGAACGGCAATGCTCACGGCAGAAATGCCCGACGCGAGCAACGAAAGTGAAACAGCGATGATCATGAGCAGAAGGAATGACTTCGAAAGAGCCTGTGGTTCGATCTGGTCAAGGCCCGGCTGAAGGGTAAGCGCACCCATGGCCGTAAAGTGCATCATTACGATGCCCAGAGAAAAGATACCGGCGGCGACAGCTGCACGTTTATCTGTAAGGGTCGCAGTATTGGAAACGTAGAACCCAGCCGTCGCAAATACCCATGAGATCACCAATGCCGCAGTTACGAGTGAGCGATCCCAGTTTAGATGGCCCGGCACCTCCATGCCTGCCATGCCAATAAAATGCATGGATGCGACCCCGAAACCAAAAACTAGCCCGGCAGCAACAATGGCTTGTTTACGCGGAAGGAGCAGAACGACAGTGCCCGCAATGAACGTAGAGACAAAGGCAACGGCCAGGGATAACAAACTCAGGTCTCTGTCATATCCGACAACAATACCGGGATCATAAGCCAGCATGGCGACGAAGTGCGTCGACCAGATTCCGAAGCCTCCAGCAAAGCCCATGATCCAAAGCCAGGTCCAGCGCTGAAACGAGGTGGCACGCCCCGCAGCGCGAAGAAACAACACGGCTCCTGTATTCGACAGAAGACATAAGGCAGCCGCCAGAAGGACGAGCCAGAGATCGTGTTGATATGCGAGACAGTTAACGATGGCGGACATGAAGTTACCCATTACTTTACATGGGTAATTAAGATATCGCACCATTAAGATACCATGAAACTATCAACCAGGCCGTTACAGGCATCATAGAATTCTGTTATTGTGCTTAACAGTATTAAAACTCAAACATATCTGGGGTTATACAAGTCATTCTCCGTTACCGTTAATTGCATCCGATATTTCTTTACAGCAACAAACAAATATTGGTTTTATAACAGGCAATATTTCGATCCGAGACCAATCTTTCTGCGGAGAACTGCCATCGACAGCGCTATGGTTGTATACGGTCGACAACTATGAAACCGCCCTCAAAACGCACATTGTCTTGGCCATCCCTCTTGAGGGCGTGAGTAGAAATCCGCTTCGACGGATTCACATCGACCAATGGTGTTGAGAAGGCGTATCGTTTTCTTTCGCGCGGATTAACTCTTCCTGCCCATGTAACGGAAGCACCCCCTGCATTCTCGCACTGTTCAAGGAGGATCAAGCTTCATTTCTGCTACGGGCGGCTGGGGTAAAACCAAGCAGATGGTAGAACAGGATGGCCCCGATGGTTGCCGTTCCGATACCATCGAGCGTAAAGCCTGCGATCTCAAGCTTGAAGTTGCCGGCTCCCAGTACCAGCGCGATGCCAACGGTGATGAGGTTTCGCGGCTCGGAAAAATCCACTTTGTTTTCGACCCATATGCGGCCTGCGGTCGCGGCGATCAGGCCGAAGACGACGATGGAGAGACCACCGATGACGGGACCGGGAATTGTCTGGATCAGCGCACCGAATTTAGGGGAAAAGCCAAGAAGAATGGCAACGAAAGCAGCGACAACGAAGACCAGCGTCGAGAAAATACGGGTGATCGCCATCACGCCCATGTTTTCGGCATAGGTTGTCATCCCCGTCCCGCCAAAGGCGCCGGAAAAGATCGTTGCGATACCATCGCCGATGAAGGCGCGCCCGAGATATGGATCGAGATTGCGGCCGGTCATCGCGCCGATAGCCTTGATGTGTCCGAGATTTTCCGCAACGAGAATGACGACAACGGGCGCGATGAGCGTGATTGCAGAGGCGGAAAAGACTGGCGCGGTGAAACTTGGTAGGCCAAACCATGCAGCAGCAGAGACGCCCGCAAAATCGACCGGCGCGCCCATGCCGAAACCACTGGCCAGCATCAGGTAGACGAGATAGGCGATTGCGCCACCGATGAGGATGGGCAGGCGGCGCGTCATTCCCGGTGCGTAGACCGCAACGGCACCGACCGAAACGACAGTCAGGATAGCAATCCAGCGGGACAACTGATCGCCAGCGGGGTTGGTCGGGCTGATGCCGGATGCGCTGGCGATAGCGATAGGCGCGAGAACAAGGCCGATTGCGGCAACGATGGCGCCCGTAAGGACGGGTGGCATGAGGCGCTCAATCCATCGGTGCCCGGCAAACATCACGACGAGGCCGATCAGCGCATAGAGAACGCCGGCGGCGATAATGCCACCCAGCGCCAGAGCGATATTCGGGCTTGCCGCGCCGGCAGCCGCGCCCGTGGCAGCGAGGACAGGGCCGATGAATGCAAACGAGGAGCCCAGATAACTTGGCACGCGGCCACCGACTGCAATGAAGAAGATGAACGTCGAGATGCCGGAAAACAGGATGGAGACGTTTGGATCGAAGCCCATGATGATCGGCGCAAGCACGGTGGAACCGAACATGGCCACCACATGCTGCAGACCGAGCACCGCGGTTTGCCCGGTTGGCAATCGCTCATCGGGCATGATGCGCCCTTGGGTCTTCAGTTGCCAGCGCGGAAAATAGCCACCCGTATTGCTCATCTTCTTTCTGTCCCCCGTAATCAGGCACAGGCGATCAGGGCATGATTTTGCCCGATGAGGATCGCAAGTGTCGTAAAAATTGTCCCATCCGAAATGCACCTGTCGCCGAGACGATCGACTCGTGGGCATGTGCATCCGAAAATCGATAACGCGATCCACATCCGCTGTCATCGGTTGTGAAAGGTTTCACACAGTTTCGATGGGAGTGCGCGAGATCAAGGGATGGATTTGTAGATTTCGGCTGTTTTCAGGCCAATCGTGTGCCAGTCATATTTGGAAACGATCCGCGCGCCGTGCTGACGGGCCGTGCGGCTGAGCTGCCTGTCTTCCATCCGGCTTCGAAGCGCGACGGAAAGCGCCTGAATATTGCCGAGCGGAAAATAAGCGCCATCATCGAGGCCCAATGCGATATTGGCTTCGATATCGCTTGCCAGCACAGGAAGTCCGTGCGCAATCGCTTCAAGAAGCGCAATGGGCATGCCCTCATGGCTGGAGGGCAGCACGAACAGCCCTGCATTGGCAAACAGGCTGGAAAGTTTTCGCCCCGACTGAACGCCCGTGAGGACGACGCCGGGGACCTTGTTGGCGAGAGTTTCGAGCTCGGACACGTAATCGCTGCCGGAATCCCCACCGCCAACCAGAACAAGCTTGATACCTTTGAGTTTTGCTTCAACGAAAGCTTCGATCAGATCACGCTGTCGTTTTTCCGCAACGAGACGCGCTACCAAGAGGACATAGCGCCCTTTCTCAAGTCCGAATTCTTTCAGCACGCTGTCGTCGAGATTTCTGGTATCGACCTTCACGCCATTTGGAATGAAATGGACAGGCTCCTGAAAATCCTTCTGCATACGGTCAGCGATGTGTTTTGCGATGGCTATGCGCGCATGTGAAAAGCGCATACCCGCCCACTCGCCAAGCCTGAGGATCCTCTTCTCCAGCGAGCTCCATTTCTCACGGTCATAATCATAACCATGGTGTGTGAAGACCACCCGCAGCCCCAAAATTCTAGCCAATGGGACAACGAGCGAGGGGCCGACCGCGTGAATATGCACGATATCCGGATTGAGAAACCTGGCCTTTAGAAGCGCCAGAACGGTGTGAAAGATGGCTTCCAGTTTTGTGTTGCGCGGGGCCCATAGGGGGTGAACGGTGATACCGCGCCAAACATAAGGGTTTGTGTCGGAAACATAATTCTTGCGGGCAAAGACGTGAACATCCGCTCCTAGTTCAACGAGGTTTGAAACCAGTTGCTCAACATGGGTTTCGACACCGCCCTGCACATTGGGTATGCCGCGCAGGCCAACCATGCAGATACGCATGAAATCGAGCCTCCGGTCTTCATCTGGCGCTTGAGTGACATGAGCATCTGCCTGAACTTCAGGCATGGCCCCCAACGTTCGAACGTGTTCCATCGCGCACTCCCAACGTAAATTAGAACATTAGGATATAATAAACTAAATAGAAGCACTGGCTAGTGGTTGTGAAAATTTCAGCGGTGAAACTCGGATGTATAGTAAATGGCGCAAATCAACGCATGCGCTTCAACGGGCAGTGATCTTCAATCCGCCTTTGTCTTCACGTTTTATAAACATATACCCAAGGTTGATCATTTTCTTCTCCAAACACTCATATACGAAATGTGAGATTATGAGGGTAAGAAGCAGGCTGATAAGGCCGATGGGCCAGTCGATCCATGTGCCGCCAAGCGGTAAAAGCTCGAACACCAGGATCGCGACGATGCCGTGAAATAGATAGATCGAGTAGCTGAGCGCGCCGAGCCACGAAAGAAGTGGGCTCTGCGGTCTGGCGGCTTTCACGGAAACAACGAAAACGCATAGCGCCGCGATATAACTGGTGAAGATTGGCAGCTTCCCGACAAGAAAGAAACCATCCTGCCGCTCCAGAGAGAAGTCACCGATACTGACGAGGATAGCAGTCTGCGTAAATAGAACACAGACTGCGCCCCACGACGCTCCCTGCATCTTATCTACCAAGCTCATGCGCAGCAGCAAGCCCAGATAAAGGAACGAAATGTGTAGGCTGATATATTGTACCGGAACATTCAATCCGTAGGATCTGAGCAGGATCGGTACCGCGGTCGCAAGCGCGAGCAGAATGGCGGAGCAGGCAATGACTGCCGGACGGTACAGCACGCCGAGAGTAAACAAGCCCGCCGTTAATACATAAAAGACTATTTCGATCGTTAGCGTCCAATACGCGCCGGACATCCACGGCTGTCCAAAGGCGGCAGGAACCATCGTCATGTTTGCGAGGAAGCCGACGACCGAAGAATGCTGTCCATGGAAAACCGAGATAATCGCGAGACAGAGCAGCGCCAGCCACATGGCTGGAAACAGGCGAAAAAAGCGCGATATGGCGAAGCGTTGAAGCGGAAAATTGCCCTTGATACTAAAGGGGACGACGAAGCCGCTGATCAGAAAAAACAGCACGACACCGAAACGACCGGCATCGAAATAGGTCACGCTCGCCTGGGCCACGATGTGAGAAACGCCTCCGGTCTGCAATGCTTCACGCAAAATGTCTCCGAAGAAGTGCTGGAGGACAACCGCAAGAGCGGCGATAGCGCGTAGCGCATCGATGTTTTCATATCGACTAGATGGTCGCGTGATGACGACCTGCTGAGGCGCGGCCTCTGATTTGGGTGCGCGATCTTCTACCGAATACATCTTCCCCCGCCTCTCCCAACGGCCCGGAAAATAACGCTCACAAGCCCGACTGAACACGATTTATTACAGTAAATTCTAAAATAACTAATTTCTTCTTAGAATTGCAAGCTGTGAAAGCGTTAGCGAGGCTATGTTTGACGCTTCGCAAAAAATGAGATGATCGGACATCAAAGCTCCACGAGGTAGGAATGCTCCTTCATGTACGGAATCTACTATTCAAGCTTGCAGGTGCCATTGTCCTGTTTGTGGTATGGGCAAAACATCGTTTGAGAGGCTACAGGAAGCCCAACACTGTTGCGGACGATGACCGCGATGCACGCCTCGCCTATGTTCATGATGTCGTGCAATCCTG
Organism: Agrobacterium larrymoorei; assembly: GCF_013322225.1. Taxonomy (GTDB): domain Bacteria; phylum Pseudomonadota; class Alphaproteobacteria; order Rhizobiales; family Rhizobiaceae; genus Agrobacterium; species Agrobacterium larrymoorei_A. The sequence goes on along the minus strand of NZ_JAAMFB010000009.1, from coordinate 193,913 downwards.
GCTGCGATTTCTTCCCGGCGACTTTACGGTGCGGGGGCGCTCAGTGCTGGAACTCGGCCCGGGGTCGTCACTGGCGACCGGCGCACTGCTTTTGGCGCACGGGGCCAAATCCTACAACGCAGTTGATGCATTCAGGCTGGCGGATGATGAAGATAATGAATTTCGCAGGGATGCTATCGCAAGCTTCGATGGCAGCTTGGTTGCCGAGGAGGTTGAGGCCGCACATGGAGCGCTGGAGGGTCGTTCACCGAATTTTCAGTACCACGTCGATGCCGGCTTTTTCATTCCAAGACTATGCGCAGGCCAGCAATTCGACCTGATCGTAAGTTGTGCCGCCTTCGAGCATTTCGACGCCATCGAACAAACCATCGACGAACTTACAGAAGTTGCCCAAAGCGGTTGCGTGAGCCTGCACATCGTGGATTTGCAGACCCATACGAATGTGCTGCGGCACCGCGACCCGAACAACATATATCGGTTCTCAGACCGCTTCTATTCGCTACTGACATTTCCCGGACAGCCCAACCGCAAGCGACCGCGAGACTATGTTCGCGCGTTCGAGAAAAATGGCTGGGTGGACATCGAGGTCATTGCCGCAAAATCCATTCCAGAGGCAGAACGCAGAAAGCTGACATCGGGGCTCGCGCAACGCTTTGACATGCCGGAAATGGACATGCACATGCTGGATGCCGTGATTATCAGCCGTTATCCATGAGGCCGAACCACTAGCTCGTCGTAGAGCCGCATGGTGCGCTCGAAATAGGCGGCCTGTGAGAATTCCTGTCGGACCCATAGGCGACCGCGCTCACCCATTTCCTTGCGGGCGCCCTTTGGCGACTGATCCAGCCATGTCAGAACATGGGCGAGATCTTCCGCATCACCCGGCTTCGCAATGAGGCCGGTTTCGCCCTGCTTGATTAGCTCCGGGATGCCGCCGATATCGGTGCCGATGACCGGGCGTCCGAGCGCATAGGCCTCCAAAAGACTGACAGGCGCGTTTTCGTACCATTCGGAAGGAAGCACAAGCGCCTTTGCCCCGGCTATGGCCTCATGCAGGGGTCGACCGGTGAGATAACCCATGAACTCAACATCTGCACCGGCCTCTCGCGCCAAAGCGCGGAGCGCTGCCTCATCCGGCCCGGTTCCCGCAATGCGCAGTCGTTGTTTTGATAATCCAGCGGCACGGATCAACGTCGCTATGCCCTTTTCCGGCGCAAGGCGACCAGCAAAAAGGTAATAATCGCCTTCATCAACCTCAATGGAATTGTCGTTGATCGATCGGTCCACGAAATTGGGGATATGCACGATCTGGTCCTTCGGCCAGCCCCATTCAATCAGTTTCATTTCGTAGAACCGGCTTGGCACAACTAGCCTGTCTATGTGGTTTCGATAGAGTCCCAGCATCCGGTGAACTGCAGTTTCCACCATGACCAGGCCACTGAGCGCGACAGACTGCTTCATGCAACGGTGTAGAAGAACGTTGTAAATCCTGCCCCCTTTGCATCTTTCACAGACACCATCCGGCGCAAGCATTTTGTAGGCAGGACAGGCAAGCTTCAGATCATGCACCGTCATCACGGTCGGTATTCCCTTCTTCTTCAGCAAGGGAAAAATCGACGGAGAAATATGGTGATAGACATTATGAGCGTGCGCAATATCGGGTTTCACCCGGTCAATGAGATTGTTCAGATTAGCACGGGCTTTTCGTGAATAGATGACCTCAATGGCATGTTCGATCTTCTGGGCGAACCGGCCCTGACGCCCGTATTCGATTTCCGGGATGAAATAGGAGGACCATTGCGAGGGCAGGTTTTCGGAATGCTGCATGGAGAAAGGCACCGCCTGCCAACCTGCCCGCTCAAACATATCCAGCTGATCTAGGAAAATCGCCTCGGCACCGCCGCGCCGGTAGAAGTAGTTGTTGATTGCAAGCAGTGTTCCCACCATCCACGCCGCCTATTCTTGGAGATGCCGAAGCGCGTCTCGCACCGGCAGGACGAGACAACCCGAAGAGACCGCGTGCCTCACGAGTGTAGAGAAAGCAGCGGGCGAGCAGCCATAGGGCGTCGGCGTATCACTGATGTCGTGCGTGAAGAAAATGAGCCAACCCGGTCTGGCAACGACGTCATCGATTTGCTGGACAAGCGAGAGCGCATCGCTTTCAGGCTGACGGATTTCCATACCCCAAAGATAGGATCGGTTGACCCTTCCACGATTGATGCGGTCACCGCCACCTCTCGCCGTGATGTAGCGGTCCGCGAAGATTTTACGGTGACGGAGGGAGCCCTGATTGTATGGGTAGGCGAAGTTCCGTTTATCGCTGGAGCCATCGAAGCCTTCCAACAGGAATGCATTGCGGTCCAAGTCGTCGTTCAGTTGCTGATGATCGAGACTATGGACTGCACGGTGCGCGAAGGTATGGCAGCCGATTTCATGACCGATGGCCGCAAGCTGCTTGCAGCCTTTTTCGGAGATTAGCGTACGGTTTGGCTCATGCCGTCCAAGTAGGCTACCAGCGATATAGAACGTACCTCTCGCACCGTTCTGCTCCAATATACGAGCACCCTCGGTAAGTGCAGTATCGGGCACATCATCGAAGGTGAAGGAAACGATTGGGCGCGAGCATCGCACATCGAGCGTTGAAACGGGAAGTGCGCGCACCGCTTTCTCGGAAACGCGTTCCTGTACGTGGCGCAGCTTTGATCCGAACTCAGGCAGGAAGCGCATGTTTACTCTCCCAGTTCGTTTCCCGCGCGCCGACAAGGCTCATCCGCGACTGCAACTCCAGCCCGAAGATCGAAACGAGGAATAAGAAGAAAATTGGGCTGCCGCTCTGGAAGAAGATGACTTCGAGACAGCCAGCGTAAAGGACATAGAGCCATACGCGCATGAAAAGCCGCGATAGCGCAGGACTATTTTGCCTCGCCCCGTCCAGCCTTCCGACGGCACGAAGTGGTATGAAAACAACAAGGGCCATGGAGAGAAGAAAGCCAGGAATCCCGGTGGTCAGCATGGCGTCCACATAGGCATTATGCCCATTGAACGCCTTTACCGCCCAGGTTTCCAGACCAGCAGAACTCTGAGTTATATCAGCAGTTTGCCAGAACCCCTGAAAGCCATATCCGAGGATTGGGGACAGGGCTATGGCCTCAAAGGCGATCTTCCAGATATCCGTTCTGTTCGTGAAGGTTGGATCGACGCCGAGCGACGCGATGACGCTGCGGACACCGGGTGAGAGCGATGCGCCGAGCGCAAGAAGATTGAAAGCCGCGATCCCTCCGACGGCAATGGGCCACCGTGTCCAGCGATACCTCTCGAACACCCACTGGAGACAGAGGATGAGCGGCAGCATCGCTGTAGATGACTTTCCACCTGTGTGGAGCAGGAAGAAAACGGATGTGACGACAATGGCGATACCGCTTTTTCGCCAGCCAACGCTACGAAGATAAAGCCCGAAGAATGCCGCCACCAGCATCGCTGCGGCGGCAAGGTTTTTGTGTGAATACTGACCACGCCAGAACCCGGCATTCATCGGTTCGATCAGCTCAGTCGCCTGATGGATAGCCCGCATTGGCATGACAATCACGCCGAAATAGGCAAGACCAATCGTTATCGAGGTTCCATAGAACAGAAGGCGGGAAAACTGTGCCTCCGACCGCGGAAGCAAAAGAAACATGCCCGCATTGGCGCAGGTCAGGAGCGCCAAAACGGTTCTTTTGATTGCATCCATTGGGTAATTGGACAGCGCCGATGAAATCAGAAACCAAGAAAATAGCGCAATGACGAGCCATTGCGGCTGGCAAATCTGGGCCCGCAACGGATGCGTCACGGCGGCATAGACCGTGGCGATTGTCAGCGCCAGGAAGATCAGCTGGTTAAGAAGGTTCGACCCTCCGGTTGCGTTCGTCCCTGATTGTTCCACCCTGACCAGATCAACGAAGGGGTTGGTCGTTACCCAGAAAAACAGGAAGAGCCCCAGGAAGACCAGCGTCCTGATCCTGCCCATATACCCGCCACCGCTTTGCTCCTGAATGGTGTCCCGCATCAGACCTTCCGCTCAAACCGCCAGTTATTGTCTCGTAAAAGCAGGAAAAGTCTTGATGCCAAAACGGTAAATATGCCGATCAGCACACCTGCGATCACACCACCGATGGCAAGAAGCGGCGTTGAAGGCGGCCAGCTCCGTTTCTCCGGCGGCACTGGTTCGGTGACGATCCGAAGGTTGGAAACACTGATCTGCTGCTGCTCGGTGGTTTCGCCAACACGCTTCAGGAAGGTATCGTAGAGTGCCGCCCTCGCCTGGCTATTCCGCTCCAGTTCCTGCAACTGGACCTGAGAAGCATCGTCGGTGGAAACCCGATTACGCGCGGTCTCCAGCTGCGCGCGGATGGAATCGACCGAACTCTGCGCCTGATCCATTTCGATCCTGACTGCCTGCAACGATCGCTCGGTTTCACGGGCAAGTTCGGTGCGAAGCGTTCCAAGCTGTGCTCTTGCGCTCACCAGCTTGGGATAGCGCTCGCCGTAGGTTAAAGCCAAGTCGTCATATTGCTGTTTCAATACGGTATATTGCGAGCGGAGCGCCGCCAGCATCGGCGAATCCAGCGTATCGGCAGGCGCCATGCCTTCCCCCGCTGGCTGGTTCAATCTTTCGTATCGCGCGCGAGCCTCGGCAAGCTTTGAATTCGCTTCATTCATCAAGGTATTGAGCTGCGACAAGCTCTGCACGTTGACGGAACCCGTTCCGCCAAGATCGAGCAGGTTGTTTTTCTGACGAAAATCCACCAGCGCCTGTGCCGCCTCAGTCGCTGCGAGCCTTAATTCCTCAAGACGGTTGGAGAGCGCCTCGCTGGCACTGCGGGCCAGATCGGTTTGGGTCGCCTCAAGCTCCTCTCGAAAGGACCGCGAAAGTGTTGAAAGCACGGAAACCGACCGCTGGGGATCGCGGGTCCACAGCCCGATATTGACGAGATAGGTGCCGCCCTCGCGTGAAACCGTAATGCGTTTGGCGAGATTGCGCATTGCAACGATGGTACCGTCTTCGACAGGCCGTGGCGCGGAAGACAGCTTTAGCCAACTTAATGGCCCGCCCTCCTCATCTGCAGCGGCGTTGAATTCCGGCAGTGCCTGAAGATTTTCCTGCTCGACCGTGCGGCGCAATACGTTTCCCGATTTGATCAACAACAGTTTGCTGGAAATATCCAGGATTTGCGCATCGCTCTGGATATTCGGAGTTGTCAGCTCGTTGGGCACCACCTGCCCTGTGGGCGGTGGTAAAAGGATATCCAGACTGGAGGAATAACGGGGCTTGACCGCCATCCCAAAACCGATGCCCAATGCACCACCCAGAAGTGCAAATAATAAGATATAGGGCGCCCCCCGGCGAAGCCATGTGAGGATTTTTTCAGGCGTTATGATCGCGCCCTTTGGTGTCAACCCGCTTGGATCAACTGCGGCACGCGGGCGCGGACGTTCGAAAACCCGCTCCGCTCGCTTCTCAGTTGGGTACTCGTACATGAGCGACAGGAACCTCTATGTCAATCAAAACGAAACGTTTTCATTATATACGAAACTACTAAATCACATAGTACGCTGAGAAAAGGTTTACGAGCCGGTTCTTTTTCGCGGTATGGAGATGAATGATGGGAACGGGCGAAAAAAAGAACAAGCCAAGGTTGATAGGGATGTTGCTGTCTTATAGCGCATCCTCCGCCAGCCTGTTAATCGCTAACGCAGCCCAACTTATTACCTTTGCTATTTTGGCCCGCTCGTTCGGCGCGGAAGAATTCGGGCGCTACGTTTCCTTCATCGCCATTACCAGCATTGCCGTGCATCTGTGCGGGCTTGGAGCATCGGAATGCATGGTGCGTCGCGTGCCACAGGACCCCGCGTGTTTTCCGAGTATATTCGGCCATAACCTTATTCTGACATTTGCAAGCGGTGCGGTCCTCGTCGCGCTCGGCACGCTCATCCTGCCCGAGTTTCTCTCCTTTGGTCAGACGCAGGGGGAAAATGTTTCCACTACATTTCAACTGCTGCTGACCAATGTCGTCCTCGTCCGGCTGATCATGCTCGGCGAAAGCATCTTTCTCGCGCATTCAAGATACGGCGCGGCCAACGCTTCTGTGGTGGGATTTGCTTTTATCCGCACAATCGCTGCAGTGTCGGCATGCATCGTCTTTCAAGTTTCGACCGTGGAAAGCTGGGCGACATGGCAACTTGGCGCTCACCTCTCCACGCTTGCGCTTTATTCGTTTTTCGCGTTCCGAATTGGTCGCCCTCAATATAACGTCGACCGTGATGAGATCAGGCTAGGACTGCTATTCGCAACGCCATTCATCTTCCGAGCCGTTCGTCAGAACGTCGACCTGCTCGTGCTGGGTTTCGTGGCTGGGGCCGAAACGGTTGGCAGCTATGGTGTGGCGAGGCGGATAACGGATAGCAGCTACATGGCTATCGATGCGTTGAACCGCCTCGTCTACCCCCGGCTTGCGGTGGCCAGCATGTCCGGCATCCATAACGCTTTCCGCCTCACCATCCGCCTGTTGGGCGTTGCCGTTGGGCTGGGCCTCGTCGCCGCCATCGTGATCTTTGCCTCCGCGTCTTTCATGCCACTGATTTTCGGTCCGGAATATGTGTCGCTGCCACACTTCCTCCAGATCATGGCGTGGCTGATCGTTTTGATCGCCATATGGTCAATCGCCGTCGATCTTTTGGGTGCGGCTGGGAGACACTCATCGCGGGCTTGGGTTTTGAACCTTTCCAACGGCATTGGCGCTATACTGATCGGCATAGCCGCATGGGTCTGGCCGCCCTACGGGATATTCATTGCCGCTTACGCCATCGAACTCAGCATCGTCATTGCTGCATGGCTGGTCGTGAAAGCCCATGTTGCCCGCTCACTGTCAAAAAGTCATGAGGTCCGCGTATGACAGATGATCAAACGACCCGGATAAGACCGGCAGAACCCGCCGATGTTTCGCAGATTGGTGAGCTGTTCACATGGGTATTCCGCAAAAATGCGAAGCCAGTCCGGGAAGACGTCGATGCTTATCTCTCCCGTCTTCTATTCACCCACCCGAACTATTCGCCTGAGAATGGCAGCATGGTATCGGTGGACAATGCCGGCAGCGTGAAAAGCGCGCTGGTAATTTTGCCGATGAGCTACAGGATCGACGAGGAGCCCGTAACCGCACGGCTCGCCTGCGCCTTCATGGCCGCCGAGGATGCCAGTCCGCGCAGTATCGCAGCGCTCATATTTCAGCTACGTCCCAGAGGAAATCAGATCAGCTTCTCGGACAGTGCGGCACCAGTCAGCATTTCTCACCTGAAAGCCATTGGCGGTGTTGAACTCCACGCACAGGGGCTGCGCTGGTACAAAGTTTTCAAACCCCTGCCCTCCGCTATCGGCTTCGTCAGGCGCAAGCTGGCAAACCGGATATCGTCGCTTGTCGGCATCGGGAAGCTCGCTGAAACGACCCTGTCGCTTGGGGCGAAATCGACGTCGGATCATAGTGTCTTCGAGGCAACCCCGGCACTTTACGCGGAATACGCCAACCGTTACCTCAGCAAAAACATCGTCGCACCCGTTTATAGCGCTGAGGTTCTGGAATGGACTGTCGATGCATCGAGCGGCGATGACGGACGAGGCAGATTGACCCTCGCCCAAGTCCTTGATGAGCATGGCGATATTGTGGGTGTGTTCTCGTTTGTCGGTGGATACGGCGGAGAGGCTCAGTTTCTCGATTTCCTTGCCGAAGACGGGAAAGCTGACAGTGTGCTGGACGCTGCCTTTGCAGCGCTGGAAAAGTCAGGCTTTGCCTTCGCGTCAGCACAATTGCGACCGGAGATGATCTCCTCACTCTCCACGCATAAGGATATCTGGTACAGACATGTCACTGGGGTTGCGGCAACATCCAGATCCGCTAACTTCAAGCAGGCAATGACGAATGGACAAGCCTACATCGGCGGCATAGCCGGTGAAAGCTGGAGCCGATTGGTTCGGGATTTTTATTGACAGAAGATGTTATCTCTTCTCGACCAAAAAGTACGTGGTTGGACCGTTGGGCGCATCGTTGGTCAGAGTGAATGGCACACGTCCGGCGGTGGTGACGATTGCAGGGTAGACGTGGCCGTCGAGGCCTACGGGCGAAACGGTGAAATCTCCGTCGCCTTCAAGCCGGACGCCGATTTGCAAACGCCGGATCAATACCGGAAGGCGACCGAAGTTTTCGATGATTGTCTGGTCCTGATCGCGGAATGCCATATCCGTATTGCGCGCATCGGAAGCCAGTATCAGTAGCTGCTTTCTGCTCTCTCCAAGCGGCAATCCATCCAGTGAAGACAGTGCAAAAAGGCCACGCCCATCTGCCGCTTGCAAGCTCACAGAACCGAGGTTAATCGAAGCGTCGATCGCGTTGAAGGCCAGTGCCTGGGTCATCGAAGTGCGCAGAGCGAGGCTTTTCGCGGGCACATTCAGTTGAAGTTCGTCCGTCTGGCTATGGACAAGACCGCTATCCAAATCAGATGGATGAGAAGCCCCGAGTTTCCCTTCGTTTTTGAGCCGTGCAACGATGCCCATCGGCGTTTGTCCATCCCGCACCGGCGAAACCGCTACCTCACCCTCCGAATGATTCTCTGGACCCTGAAGCCCGATGGCACCGAGCAGGCCAAGCCGCGTCAGCACTTCCGGTTCCATATCGTTGACGCCCGTTAACAGGTTGGAGCGACCATCAACCAGAAACGGAATTTGAAGCGATGCGGGCGCGGCGTCACCCCTACGAAAGATCAGTGCGGCGAGCGTTTCTCCGGCACGGGCAACCGGGTCGAGTGCAATCGCGTAGGGGAGCATCTGTTTCTTATGGGGGAAATCCTCACCATAGGACAAGATGATGGGGCCATGTGCGTGTCTGCACAGCCCATCCCAACCCTGCAAAGCAGCAAAAGCTGGCGCGGCGAGCCCCGCTTCGTAACGGTATGGGTTCCAGAACAGGTGGTCATACTCCGTGACGAAAAACGGTTTACCCAGCCACCGCGCTGCACCGATGGTTCGCAGGTACAGAAGCCCATCCTCCAGCGAGCTTTTGCCCTGAATGCCGGTGCCGGGCGTGTAGCCGTCCACCCAGTCCTGATAGGTATTCATCGCCACCGCTTCCTGAGCACGGCGAGTTACACCCGTCTGGATCGTCGGCCAGTTGTTATAAGGAAGGAAGATGCCGCGGAAACCTAGATCGCGGAGAGCTGTCGTCATGCGGCTGGCGGAGCGCTGCTCGACGTCGATGAAGAACGACTGAAGATCGCGCATACGCTCGCTACGCTCATAGCGGTTCGTTGGCAAAGCGACGGAGCGATCCGAAAGATTGCCATCCTTCCACCAGCCCCAATGTGCCGACAGTGCTTGATCAGTGCGGTATTTTTCCAAAAGCCAGTCGTTGAACAACGGCTTCAATCTTTCGGAAAATACGGAACCGCGAACGCCTTCCTGCATCATGGAATCGAATTCCACGCCGTTTTCGTTGAACGGCACTATGGCCACCAGCGCCGGATCGCGAATGGGCGCAATGCCCGTATGGGGATTGACCTTGGCGAGAAACAGTTGCTGGAACCGAAGCCAGTGATCGAAATCCACATCATCGATCTGCGCGCCGAGCTTTGAATCGCCCTTCACCTCCCAACGATCATCAAAGCCGCCATAAGCCCCCCGCGAGGAACTCAGGCCATCGATGATCCAGTAGATCCCATTCCGCTTCAGCGCTGCCATCAGATAGTGGATGCGGTCGAGAACCTCCGGGTTGAAATCGAAATCGTTCGCCCGGCCTTCCATCAAAGCAGCATCGACGTAGTGGAAGCGGGCAATGTTATAGCCGTGCATCTTCAATTGAGCGGCATAGCGATCCGCCGTCGCATGATCCGGGAAGCCGCCCGAGGCGGGGCTCCAGGCCAGCGAAGCGCACAGGAAACGCTGAGACGTTTCGCTGGCTGAAACCCGTGCCAGATTTCCGGCGGAATTAACGACGATGCGGGATTGCTCATCAATCGGTTCGTTTGGAAGAAGTGCGGAGAAATCGAGCGGACTGCCGCTTTGTAGCTCCAGGGACTGCACCCTGATCGGTAGCCATTCATCGGCAAACGAGGCAGGGCTCATGGACAGGCAAAAAAGAAGGCACGCAAGAAAGGCTTTTCTCATCGCGATTTCAACAGCCTGCTTTCGATCCACGCATCCGGCTTTTGGCGGGGACAAAAGAACCCCAGCGGCAATGCCGCCGCATGGAAACACCACGCCACGACGGCGTAAATGCCGAGCGAAACGCTTCGCTGCTTGATGCTCATCAAAATGACAGGGAGTAGAATCGTGATCAGAAATGCGAGGAAAACCAGACCATTGAAGAACCCCGCGACGAAGCACAGCAACAGTACTATCCACCACGCATAGACGCCTATCCAGAGCCGGACTTCCGGGAGCTCCTTCGTCAGTACATCTACCCGTCGCTGCTCCGTTCCCGCCCTTAGCAACTCGCCCACGCCTCTTAGGTATTTGGACGACCAGCGCCGCGTCAAAAGCACATAGGAGTTGATGCTGTGCCCAAAGTGATCCACGAACCGCCTGTCGAGCCGATAGAGCGTCCAGCCCTTTAGCCGCAAGCGCTGACCGAGATCGAATTCCTCATAACCATGAAGATTACGGTCGGAAAAATAGCCCGCCTCTTCGATGGCCGAGCGTCGATAAAGCCCGCCTCCGTTTAGCCTATCAAGCTCTCCGCTTCGATTTTCCGGCGCATTTCGCTGCACCCGGCGGGTAAATTCGAGATTGTCGAGATTGACCTCATTCACATGCCCACTGACACCCGCCACCTTGGGGTTATCATCGAGATAGGCGAGCGCAGCGGTTAAAAACGTAGGATCAAGCAGCATATCCCCGTCCATCAGGCATATGAACTCACCCTTGCTGTACTGGAACCCAAGCTGAGGCCCAATCCCGCAACTCGGCTTCGCAGGAGCTTCGATCTGCGCGATCACGACCGGATAGCGCGACGCAATCTCCACTGTTTTATCGCGCGAACCGCTGTCGGCAACGATGATCTCACCGTCGAGCCCTTCCAATGCCGTGACCACGCTTTCGATCGCCGCAGCGATACGCTTTTCTTCATTAAGCGTTTTCAAAATGACAGAAATCTTCAAATCCGCATCCGATAGCCATGAACGATTTCAACAGATTACATGTTCTGACGGATGCGTATATACGAATTCACTTAAATGATTAATGGTGCTTGGTGGTACGAAGACACAAAAATCCGGGGACCCGCCAAGACACCGATCATCTTGGACAGTGCGACGTCACACGAGGCTCCAGATAACCGTCCACGGCTGAAGCTGCCCCGCCACAAGACTTCCATATGCAAAGATGTGCTCAGTCTCCTGTAGGCCAGATATCGTAACCACTTCATCCGTAAGATTGGCCAAGAGGCGTAATTCTTTATCGTCTGCCGTTTTCCACGTCACGGTCACGGCCGCTCCGATCATCTCGAAACGCCCCGCCTCTACACCTTTCAGGAGTGGAACGATATGGCGATGGCGGGTTTCGATAAGCGACCGGTAGAAGGAAAGCATATCTAACGATGATGGCAACTCTGCTTTCGACCAGTCCAGCTTTGCAGAGGCAAACGTCTCGTAGGCAATCGGGTCTGGCAGATCGTCGCCATCAAAGCCTGGGAGACGAGATAATTCCTCTCGTCGTCCCTTTCGCACCTTGTCGTTTAAATCCTCGTTCAGCTCGCAAAAGAAGGGAAAGGGCTCCTCGGCACCCCATTCCTCTCCCATGAAAAGCATGGGAATTTGCGGAGCCAGAAGGTAAATCGCTGCGATTGCCTTCAACGGCTGCTCAGGGCGATACGTCGACATGCGATCACCCATGGCACGATTGCCAATCTGGTCATGGTTCTGAATGAAGGAGATGAAAGAGGTTGGTGGAAGATGCCGCGATGGCTTTCCCCGCTCGTCTCCCCGGTAGGGCATATGCTCTCCCTGAAAGACAAACCCTTCAGCCAGAGCCCAACCGAGATTTTCCTTATCATCCGCATAGTCCTGGTAATAACCAAAAGTTTCGCCGGTGGCCGCGATATGGAGCACATGGTGGATATCGTCGTTCCACTGTGCTGTATAAAATTCTGGCGATCCATCCTCCGCTCTGCCTATCAAGTCGCTGTCATTATCCTCGTTTTCCACGATGAGATGAACATGGCGATCGCCGGCTGCCTCACGGACCCGCCGTGCAAGCTCGTGGAGCAAATGCTCTTCGCTGTCATCCTGGACAGCATGGACGGCGTCTAGCCTAAGGCCATCCAACTGGTATGCACTTACCCAGTAAATCGCATTCTGGATGATGAATTCGCGGACGTGGCGTGACCCTTCGCCGTCATAGTTCACGCCTGCACCCCAAGGCGTGTGATGATTATCGGTGAAGATGGGAGCGTAACTAGGCATGTAATTCCCATCTGAGCCGAAGTGGTTGTAAACCACGTCCAGAAACACGCAGATGCCACGGGCGTGGGCTTCATCCACCAATGCCATCAGATGTTCCGGTCGCCCGTAGCTGCTTTCAGGCGCGTAGGGCAGAACGCCATCGTAACCCCAATTGTAACGCCCGGGAAAATCGCTGATGGGCATAAGCTGAATTGCGGTGACGCCAAGCTGCTGAAGATGCTCCAGCTTCTGGATGATCGACAGAAAACCGCCCTGCTCCGTGAACGCGCCGGGATGAAGCTCATAGATGACCATCTCCTCGAAGGGCCGCCCCTTCCAACCAGTGGTCTTCCAGCGGTAAGCGTTAAGGTCGATGACCTCGCTGGGGCCATGGACATCGCGGGGCTGAAACCGGGATGCGGGGTCTGGAATCTCAAGGCCGTCCGGCAATTGGAAACGATAGAGGCTACCGGGTTTTGCCTCCGCAGCACGGCGTTCGAACCAGCCATCCCCAACCGCCCGCATCTCATATTCGGGCCCATCCTCCAGCTTGAGCAAGATGCTTTTGTGAAGTGGCGCCCATATGCGAAAAAGCGTCCCGTCGTTCCTGACCACTGGCCCAAAATCGAAATCCATGAACAAAGACAAGCCTTTCCGATACATGAGAGGAGCCTGTCTAACTTCTCTCTTCTGAAATGGTTTCGCGCTCAAGAAATCAAATGCTTCGACAATATGACCAATATCCAGAGAGGGGTTTTCTCAGACACGAGATGGAACAAGATCGCGTGCATCAAGTTTCGCGTCATCTCCCACTGGAACCCTTCCATGAGCATTCCGACAGCAACGTACCGACTTCAGTTTCGCGACGGCATGACGTTTGATCGTGCGACAGCAATCATCCCCTATCTGAAAAAGCTGGGTATCAGCCACTTATATGCGTCGCCGATCTTCACCGCCACCAGCGGATCGACCCATGGATATGACGTGACCGATGCCAATGAAATCGACCCCGCAATCGGTGGTCGAGACGGCTTTGAGAGATTGGTAAAAAAACTGAAGGAGGAGGGATTAGAGCTCATCCTCGATATCGTTCCGAACCACATGGCCGCATCGCTGGAGAACTCCTGGTGGCGGGATGTGCTGGAGCATGGAAAGAATAGCGAATACGCGGGCCACTTCGATATCGACTGGTCCCGCCGCTTGACGCTGCCCGTGCTTGGAGAGGATTTCGAAGAAGCTCTGGCTATGGGCGAGATTACCATCGAACAGGACCCATCGAATGGGAAGCCTGCCTTGCGTTACTTTAACGCCTATTATCCTATCGATCCGGTTAGTATCGCTGATCAGGAAGGCGAACTGCTCGTGGCCGCTGACACGTCGAAGATTTCCGAGATTCACGACCGGCAAGCTTATCGTCTGATGTGCTGGCGGGATGCGAAGCGCGATCTTTCCTATCGACGCTTTTTTGAAGTCACCGGTCTGGCGGGCATTCGCGTGGAAGACGAGAAGGTCTTCAACGATAGCCACAGGCTTATATTGGAACTCGTTCGCAATGGTTCTGTTACCGGCCTGCGCATCGACCACATCGATGGTTTGGCTGATCCCAAAGGCTACCTCGAAAGGCTCCGCCGAGAAGTAGGCCCAGATTGCTACATAACAGTCGAGAAGATTCTTGGCGAAGAGGAGCAGCTACCCTCCGACTGGCCGGTCTCCGGCACCACGGGTTATGAGTTCATTGCCGCGCTCAGCAATCTCTTCACAGACGATGAAAAGCTGGATCAATTGCGTGCCGCATATGCGGAAACAAAGGGCCGGAACATCGACATGCGCGAGGAATTGCGCAACGCAAAAGTCTTGATGGCCGACCATAATTTCAAGGGGGAGTTTTTGAGGCTTCTATCGTTGGCGACGGAGATATTGCGAGCGGAACCCCATGCTCAGCAGTGGAGCGAGGATAATATCTCGGCGGCATTACGAGAACTGGTCGTCTCGTTTCCCGTCTACCGGACCTACGGCACAACGGAAGGCTTACCACTTGAAAGCGATAGAGTGCTGACCGAGGTGATCGAGACGATCAACAGCGGCGCGCATGCCCAGGATCAGACGATTTTGAAAGCTTTTCAACGCCTCTTGCGTGGAGAAACAAGGTCTGAAACAGAGCAACTGGCAAGTGAATTCCGGATTCGTTTCCAGCAGCTGACAGGCCCGTTGATGGCGAAATCGGTCGAGGACACGCTATTTTATCGTCAGAATGCCGCCTTGGCCCTAAATGAGGTAGGAGCGGAGCCACTTCCAAGCACCTACTCAGTCAATCGCTTCCATGACGAGATGGTCGAAAGACTGCAAAGCCAGCCGGATGGGCTTTCCACCACCTCGACACATGACACCAAACGCGGAGAGGATGCGCGGGCGCGGCTCTACACGGTCACAGAAGCTCCAACGGAATGGCAGCGGGCATTTCAACGCTGGCAAAGCATGAATGCATCGTTACGCACGTACCTCGATGACGGTGTAGCACCTGAAGCGTCGGTCGAGTGGATGCTTTATCAGGCTCTTCTCGGCGTCTGGCCGCATAATCTCGTGCCGAACGATATACAGGGCCTCGAAGCGCTTGAGGAGCGCTTCATTGCCTATGTCGAGAAAGCACTCCGCGAAGCGAAGCTACGCACGAACTGGGGTGACAGCAGCGACGCTTATGAGCAGGCGGTACTGGCCTATGTGGAGAAGCTTCTAGCACCAGAAAACATCGCCTTTCTAAAGGACTTTCAGGAGACAAGCGCTGTCTTCATGGAGGCCGGGCTTTCAAACAGCCTTTCACAAACCCTGATCAAACTGACGGCACCGGGTGTAGCCGACATTTATCAGGGGTGCGACGGGCTGGATTTCAGTCTGGTCGATCCCGATAACAGGCGCATGCCAGATTTCGACGCCTTATCGAAGCGTCTTGACGCACAGCCGGCGAAAATTAGTCTCACCGGTGAAAAGATCGACCCTGCGATCAAGCAGCACCTCATCGCCTTGGTGCTTAATCTGCGCAAAGCCGCACCCGACCTTTTCAGAAAGGGCGACTATCTGCCTTTGTCTGCGACAGGAAGAGGAACAAGCCACGTGGTATCGTTTGCAAGGCAGACATCGGACGACGCTGTAATCGTCATCGCACCTCGTCTGGTTCTGGATTCACTTCAGCGCGGGACGTCTCCGTTCGATGAGACCAGCATTGCCCTGCCCAGAGAGCTCGCCAATCAAAAATACGTCGATGTTCTGACGGGTGCTGAGTGGGCACTGGAAGACGCTATTTCACTTTCCAGTGTTGTGAAGACGCCCTATCTCGCGCTGCTGCGGAAACTACGAACAGCAAGCACTACCATGCGGGTAGCTGACAACGACGCTTCAATCGGGTAACTGGCTTGGCTGGACTGTATCCAGCAGTTGGTCCGAGCCAGTAGGGAACTGATTGATGACCATAGTCGAACCAACGATTGCCGAGCTGGTCGCGGAACAGGAGCGGCTGCGGTTGACGAAGTTCAACTACGATGTTGCGTGGGAGATCGGTAGCCGTATCCGGCAAGTCGCGGCCTCGAAAGCCATGCCCGTCGCAATCGAAGTTCGTCACGGCACGGATGTCGTGTTCGCCAGCCTGATTTCGGGTTCGACGATCGATAATTTTGACTGGACCCGCCGCAAATGCGCCGTGGCGCACCGCTTTCACAAAAGCTCGCTGCTTATCCGCCTGGAGTCGGAACGCGACGGCTACGATCTCAATGCTCGCTTCCGTATTCCTGCAGAAGATTATGTCGCAAGCGGAGGCGGCTTTCCGATCATCTTAAAAGGCGGCACACTCATCGACACAATTGGCGTCAGCGGCGTGCCTGACGTCGAAGACCACAGGCTGATTACCACCGTTCTTTCCGAGATGTATAACTGACGCTGCAATACTGGCCCCTAAAAATGAGGGCCAGTTCATTGTCGATTAAAGAACACCCAGAAACTGTTTCAACTCCTGGGTCTGCGGATTAGCGAAAACACTCCCGGGCGGCCCGATTTCATGGACTTTTCCCTCGTGCATGAAGACCACTCGCGAGCATACATCGCGCGCAAACTTCATTTCGTGGGTGACCATGACCAAGGTCATTCCCTCTGACGCCAATTCCCTCACAACCGATAGCACCTCTGCCACCAGTTCGGGATCAAGTGCCGAGGTGATCTCATCACACAACAGCGCCATGGGTTGCATGGCCAGAGCGCGGGCGATTGCCACACGCTGCTGTTGACCTCCGGAAAGTTCGTCGGGATAAGCATCGAATTTGTGAGCGAGCCCGACACGCTCAAGCATCTTGCGGGCCACGACTTCCGCTTCTGCCTTCGGCGTCTTTTTCACGACCGTTTGAGACACGATTACATTTCCGCCCACGGTGAGATGCGGAAACAGATTGAATTGCTGGAAAATCATTCCGACCTTCAGGCGAAGTGCCTTGAGGTGAAGGTCGTCATCGAGCAGTTGCGCACCGGCGACCGAGATGCTGCCGTCCGAAATCTGTTCGAGGCCGTTGATGCAGCGGAGCAGAGTGGATTTTCCCGAACCGCTCTTGCCGATGATCGCAATGACTTCGCCCGGCTCGATATCGAGATTGATGCCCTTCAACACTTCGTTGGCGCCGTAGCTCTTGCGAACTTCAGTGATTTCGATGAGCGACATTGAGTTTCCTTTCAAGCATCTGGCTGCTTTTCGAGAGAGGCCAGCACAGCGCAAAGTAGATCAGGGCGACGAGCCCGTAGACAGTGAATGGTTGGAAGGTGGCATTGGTCACGACCGTCCCGGCCTTCGATAGCTCTACAAATCCGATGATGGAGGTGACGGCAGTGCCTTTTATCACCTGGACCGAAAACCCAACCGTGGGCGGAACGGCGACACGCAGCGCTTGCGGAAGGATGATGTGGCGCATTTGCTGGAAACGACCCATAGCGAGACTGGAGGACGCTTCCCACTGGCCCTTCGCAATCGACTCCACGCAACCGCGCCAGATTTCAGTCAGAAACGCAGCCGCCCAGAGGATCAGCGTGAACCCGGCAGCTAACCAGGCTGCAACGTTTACCCCGAAGAGACCAAGGCCGAAGAACACCATGAAGAGCTGCATCAGCAGCGGCGTACCCTGAAACACCTCGACATAGTATTTGACGAATACGCGAAGCGACTTTTTCTTTGAAATGCGCAAAAACAAAAGGCCGAGAGCAATGATCGCACCGCCCACAAAGGAGACGAGCGACAGAAGGATAGTCCACCGCGCCGCCAGCAGAAGATTTCTGAGGATATCCCAAGTGGTAAACTCGATCATCGCGACGCCCTCCGTGGAAAAATCATGTTACCGACCTGAGTAAGAACCCAGCGCAGCAGGACCGCCAGAAACAGGTAGATAACAGTCGACACGGCATAGGCCTCGAAAGCCCGGAACGTTCGCGACTGAATGAAATTAGCGGCAAACGTCAGGTCTTCGGCCGCAATTTGCGATACGACTGAAGATCCCAGCATGACGATGACGACCTGAGACGATAGGGCTGGCCAGATGCGCTGAAGCGACGGCACAAGGACCACGTGCCGAAAAGTTTCGAAACGGCTCATCGCCAGGCTTGCACCTGCTTCGAATTGTCCTTTCGGCGTTGCCTGGATACCGGCTCGGATGATCTCACAACTGTAGGCACCGAGATTTATGATCATCGCTATGTTCGCTGCGGTTAGTTCCGACATTTGCAAACCAAGCGATGGCAATCCGAAAAATATGAAAAATAGCTGGATCAAAAACGGTGTGTTGCGAATAAGCTCGACATAAGTTGCGACGATGGGCTTTGCCCAGCGGGGGCCGAGCGCTCGGGTCCAGGCGCATACCGTACCAAGAGCGATGCCGATAACGCCGCCGACTGCGATCAACTGAAGCGTGATCACAATGCCTTTTAAAATTTGCGGGTAATATTCGGCAAGCCATCCGAATTCAAAGGTGTAATTCAAAACAAATTCTCCCCTGACGACCTTTACCCTGCCGCATCAAGGGAATGCGGCAAGGCACGGCGAACTGGTTTAAAGGTCCTTAGGAAGATCGGTCTTCAACCACTTTTGGGCGATCTGGTTCAGCGAACCATCGGCTTTCGCCGCTTCGATGATATCGTCGACTTTCTTCAGCAAAGCAGGCTCGTTTTTGTTGAGGCCAATGTAGCAAGGGGAGTTCTTGATCAGGAACTTCATTTCAGGCCGCTTCGGCGGGTTTCTCTCAAGAATAGCGGCGGCGACGACGTTACCTGTGGCAACGGCCTCTACCTGCCCCGACAGGAAAGCCGAGATCGTTCCGTTATTGTCTTCATACCGCTTGATTGTCGTGTCCGTCGGGGCAACCTTGGTCAATTCCAGATCTTCGACCGCTCCTCTGGTGACGCCGACGGTCTTTCCGGCCAGATCTTCCGCTTTGGTAACGGCAACGTCTGCAGGAGCGAACACGCCGTTGAAAAACGGCGCGTAGGCAATCGTGAAGTCAATCACCTTTTCACGATCCGGGTTTTTGCCCAGGCTGGAAATAACCAGATCGACCTTGTTTGTCTGGAGATAGGGGATGCGGTTCGCGCTCGTCACGGGCACAAGCTCGACCTTCACGCCAAGCTTTTCACCGATCAGGTTCGCAACATCGATATCGTAACCCTGTGGGGTCATATCGGCACTGACGCTACCAAAAGGTGGAAAGTCCTGAGGGACAGCCACACGGATTGTTCCACGGCTGGAAATATCCGAAAGCGCGTCCGCAAAAGACGGAGCGGAAAAATTGAGGCCCGCCGCAAGCGTGGCAATGGTCAGAAATAAGCGTCTGTTCAACATATTACGTCCTTTCAAGTGAGGTGATGGAAGGTAGAGAAAGAGAGTTACGAAGGTCCGCCAGCGGATCGAGCGGACGGGAAAGATCAAGGCCGGTTTCAACCTCGTCGAGATGCAGGATCGCGAATTCGGCGGCGCTTTTGAAATCACCAGCCACCATTGCCTCGAATATTCGGCAATGACCTTCATGCGACTGGGCGGCGTGGAAGTCGGACTGGTAGAGCATCGAAATAAGAACGGTGCGGGCGGTAAGGTTTCGCAGTGTTTCCACGATGATCTCGTTGCCTGCGATCTCGGCAATGCGAATGTGAAAATCACCCATCAAGACAGTCAAGCGCTGCCTGTCGCCCTCCGCCATTGACCGCTTTTCTTCGGCGAGGTGTTCTTCAAGGATGGCGCGTCCTGCGTCGGAAAGAACAGACATGTTGCGTAACAGCCCGAATTCGATGACACGACGCGCGGAGTAAACCTTCATAGCCTCCTCTGCCGAAGGCTCGACCACGTACCATCCGCGTCTCGGCTTGACAGTGACGATGCCTCTGCCCTGCAACTTCAGCATCGCTTCCCGGATCAAAGTCCGCGAAACACCGAATAGCACCGCCAGTTCGGTCTCGCCAATCGAGCGCCCGGCTTGATTCGTGCGGATAGGATGCCCGAGATGACCGACGTTTCGATAGAGTTGTGAAGAGCGTGTTCCGCGTTTCTGTCTTGCATACAAGCGTGAAATGCAATCTGCGTGCCAAGTCGAATGACGCTGCATTTTCACGACAGTTGCCGACGCGGGCTAAAAATTAAGCAAAAAGCTGCGCACGGCGCAGCCAACATGATCTAATTAGATGGCATCTTAACGATGTCCAACGATACTGCGGGAACACGAGCGCAGTCTTGATGACAAGTCTTGAAACCAGGAAGTCAGCTAGAGACCGCTTCCCCCACCAAACGCTTTTGCTGAACGAGCGAGCAAGGCTTTCCGAACAGGTAGCCCTGAGCTTGCGTGCAGCCTTCGTCCATGACCATGCGATACTGACTGTCAGTCTCGATACCCTCTGCGGTGACAGGAAGGTCGAGACTGCGGCCGAGGCCGATGATGGCGCGGACGATGGAATGTGCGTTCTCATCCTCTTTCATGGCGGCAATGAAGCTTCGGTCGATCTTGATCTTGTCGAAGGGGAAGCTTCGCAGATTGCTCAAGGAAGAATAGCCCGTGCCGAAATCGTCCATGACAATCGTTATTCCGAGCGCCTTCAGCTGACGCATCGTTGCAAGGGTGGACATTCTATCCTTCAGCAACGCGGATTCGGTGACTTCCAACTCCAGACGTTTCGGAGACAGCCCGGTTTTTTCAAGCGTGGAGCAGATCGTGTAGACGAGACTATTCACTGAAAACTGAACCGGCGAGATATTCACGGCAATCCTGAGGTGCGGCTCCCAATTTACCGCTGCCGAGCAGGCTTCGTTCAGTATCCATTCGCCCAGCGCAATGATGAAACCGGTCTCTTCCGCGATGGGAATGAAAACGTCTGGCGGCACGGATCCGCGCGTGGAGTGACGCCAGCGCACAAGTGCTTCGTAACCTGCCAGAGCCCCTGTTTCTACCGAATGGACGGGTTGATAGAGCAGCTCCAGTTCGTTTCGGCTGATAGCCTGCCGCAAATCAGATTCGAGGCGGCGGCGTTCGCGGGTTTCCTGATCCATAACGGGATCATAAAAGGCAACGACGCCACGGCCATTCAGCTTTGCGCGATAAAGCGCCATGTCTGCGGCGTGCATCAGTGTCTCGTTGTCGTCACCGTCTGTTGGAAAATTGGCGATGCCAATGGTCACGCCCACAGCGGTCGGATCGCTGACAGCGTCCATCTTGAGACGAAATCCGGAAAGAATGCGCTCACCCAACTCCTTGGCATCGTCACGGGACGTTCCGCTGGACGTCATGATCGCAAATTCATCACCACCCAGCCGCGCCACAAGATCACCGGGGCGAACGCAGTCCCTGAGAATACAGGCGACATCCTTCAGCACGCGGTCGCCTTCAGCATGGCCGAAAAGGTCATTCACCGTTTTGAACCGGTCAAGATCGAGCGCCAGTAGCGCAAACCCCTCCCCCGCATTCAACTTGGATATCTGCATGCTCAAGCGCTCATGGAACAGCGAACGGTTGGCGAGCCCGGTCAGGATGTCATAGCGCGCAAGATATTCGATTTGTCTTTGCGCACGCCGCTTTTCGGTTAGATCTCGCACGGCAAGGACCTGCGAGGGGCGTCCACGATACTCGATGGTACGAACGGCAAGCTCGAAATGCCGTGTTTTGTCGCCAACCTTCGGCATTGCTTCCACTGCGGCAATTCTCGGCAAGTCCGCAGGCAAACCGTCTTCGGCAAGGAGAAACTCTTCCACCTTACGTCCGATGAAACTCGTGTCCTGATCTTCGAAGAGATCCGCAAAGCGAGTATTGACCTCAACGATATAACCGTCCCGCACCACGGCGATACCGTTCAAGGTTGCATCTACCAAACCCTTGAGATCGACGAGATATCGGTCGATAAGGGCGGCGGCAGCGGTAATCGCAAGAATAGCGAAAGTGACGCCACTGATTGCCACGACCAGTAACATTCGGTCAGACCCACCAGTGCTGGGGCCTTGCAGGCCGGGATCGGGCAAAAGGATGGTTGATGACATTGCTGTGAAATGCAGCGCCAGAACACCTATTATAGCAAAAAACGATGACGACGTTACGCGCCGCCAGCCCTGCGAACGCCCGAACTGCCAGAACGACGCCGAAAATAGCGCGGCAGCAACCACCGTTCCCACCAGAATAGGCGTCCACTCATACCTTACGGTCGCGGCAACCTGCATGCCCTGCATCCCCATAAAATGCATGGCAGCAACGGTTAGCGTAACAATGGCACCTGCTACAGCCGGAGATTTGACCGTTTCAGAATGAACAGTAAGGCATATCCAAAAACCGAGAACGGCTATAAGTGCCGAAACTGCCGTGAAAGGGAAATCGAAACCAATCGGCACGCTGCCCTGGTATGCAAGCATCGCGATGAAATGTGTACCCCACACGCTAAGACCGGACGCGAAGGCCCCGATTGCCAGCCAGTATGGCCGTCGTTTCGGCGGGCTATCCTCGGCCCGCAGCATGAGGTTAAAGCAGGACAGCATCCCCAGCAGAATAATAACTCCTGCCAGCACCACTATCCGGCGATCATGTTGTACTGCAACACATTCAAACACGGCGAACAATGCTAAGCACCCCCGATAACAATAACGTTTCGATCAATACCATTAGTATCCTTAAATTTAGTAATTACTAATTCAACTTCTTATCCGTCATTTTTTCTTGAGACACCAAGATGACCAAAGCGGATTAGCTGCCAGACAGGTTTCTACCGGATGTTATGCTTTTGTCACCCGCGAATAGGCAGCGAGAATAAATCGTTCTGCACGTAGTAAATAATCTTCCAAAAGTCGGGCGGCTTCCGATGGCTGCCCATTTTCCAGATGAGCAAGAATAGCCGCATTCTGCTCTATAAAGGGACCATGCAAATATTCAGGGTCACGAAGCAGACCGAACACGAGGCGCAACTCCAAAGACACCTGCGCGTAAAACGCCGATAGACGGGGGCTATCGGCCAACTCAACGATTGCCAAATGGAAGGCGATATCGGCGCTTCCCACACGCAGCCATTCTCCGGCGCTACGAAATGCGTTCGCATCTTCGACCGCCGCGCGCATCTTTTTGACGCTGGGATGGCTTGCATGCGCTCCGGCTATGGCTGGACATTCGATGACACGCCGCACCCGATAGATATCCATGATCGTGGATATGCTCGGCGTCGATACAAATACGCCGCGATTGGCCTCGTGTCGCAGAACACCCTCTTTCGTCAAAAGACGAAAGACTTCTCGCAAAGTATTGCGAGAAATCTGCAATTCCTCGCATAACGCTACTTCGGACAAATGACTACCGGGCGGCAGAACACCGGAAACGACGCGTTCACGAATACCGGCGGCAGTCGCTTCAGCCAGCGTCAGTGTCGTTTCCTGACCGGTCGCCGATTGGGCGACATTGGTTTTTGCGAGTTTAGCCTGCTTCATTCGATTTCCCCGCTCGGGCTTTGCCAAAGCATTTGATTCCCTACAGGATCACCATGCCTCGCCATACAACGTAAGGACAAGCTGAACGAGCAAAATGTTAGAGCTGCCGGGTAGATGCCGAATCCCTTTGCGCCTTGAAAAGATTATTGTAGAGCGCAACAAAAAATATTGATCAACAATATGGATAACATTGTCGTTTATGTTAGAAAGACCTCACCGAAATAATTAGGGGCATTATTCCGCAGTCGGGCCTGACAATTTTTTCGGACATATTTGCCGCGTCTCTTCGGCATACCCTTCTAAAGTAGAGATCAAACCGTGACGAACGCAACAGATATCTCAAGCCCGCTTCTTTCCGTCTTGGATTTGACGGTCCGTTTCGGTGACAATCGCGTGGTGGAAAATCTTTCCTTCAGCGTCGCGCCGGGAAGGACAGTTGCTGTTGTCGGAGAATCCGGCTCCGGCAAATCCGTCACCTCGCTCTCCGTCATGCGACTGGCGGACATGATGGGCGCAAACTTCGAGAGCGGCAGCATCACCTTCAACGGCAAGGATTTGCTGCAGGTTTCGCAAAAGGACATGCGCGCCATTCGCGGCAAGGAGATCGCAATGATCTTCCAGGAGCCGATGACGTCACTGAACCCGGTCTTCACCATTGGCGACCAGATTTGCGAAGTTTTGCAACTGCACGAAAAGCTGACCAAGACCGCCGCCATGGCGGAAGCGCAGCGCCTTTTGGAAATGGTGCGCCTGCCGGATGCGGAGGCACTTCTAAAGCGCTATCCGCACCAGCTGTCCGGCGGCATGCGCCAGCGTGTGATGATCGCCATGGCACTGGCCTGCCGCCCGAAGCTGCTGATCGCGGACGAACCGACAACGGCGCTCGACGTAACCATACAAGCGCAAATCCTCAATATCATGCGCGATCTGCAAAAAGATCTCGGCATGGGAATGGTCTTCATCACCCATGACATGGGCGTCGTTGCAGAAATGGCCGATGATGTCGTGGTTATGTGGAAGGGAAAGAAGGTCGAGGAAGGCCCAGTTCGCGAAATCTTTGCCAATCCGAAGCATCCCTACACCCGCGCGCTTCTCTCTGCCGTACCGAAACTCGGCAGTCTCAGGGGTGAAGATTTCCCCAAGCGCATGCCTCTGACTGTTCTGGAAGATGGCGAACCGAAGACGGTCGGTGAAGAGCGTATCCAGCACACGGCGCGCTACGACGATCCGCCGCTGCTTTCGGTACGCGATCTTTTCGTGCGCTTCGACATTCGCAAGAACCTTTTCGGCAAGGCAACACATCGCCTGAGCGCGGTCCAGAATGTCAGCTTCGATATCCATCCGGGGGAAACGCTGGCTCTAGTAGGTGAATCCGGCTCTGGAAAATCGACCATTGGACGCACGATCCAGCAATTGCAGAAGTCGCTATCCGGCGAGATTTCCTTCAATGGCAAGATTTATTCGCTGATGTCTGCTTCCGAGCGTTTTCGCGTCCGGCAGGAAGTGCAGTACATCTTCCAAGACCCGTTTGCCTCGCTCGATCCGCGCAAGACCGTCGGATTTTCGATTGCCGAGCCGATCAACACGCATGGCCTCATCCTTGGCTCCAAGAACGTTCGTCGCCGCGTGGATGAATTGCTGGAGCGCGTCGGCCTGTCATCCGAACATGCTGACCGCTATCCGCATGAGTTTTCCGGCGGGCAGCGCCAGCGTGTCTGCATCGCTCGCGCACTGGCTTCCGATCCGAAGCTCATCATTGCGGACGAAGCGCTTTCAGCGCTCGATGTCTCTATTCAGGCACAGATCATCAATCTGTTCATGGATTTGCAGGCCGAACGCGGTCTCGCCTATCTGTTCATTAGCCATGATATGGCCGTGGTGGAGAAGATGAGCCACCGGGTCGCGGTGCTTTATCTTGGCCAGATCATGGAAATGGGCAGCCGCCGTCAGGTGTTCGAGACGCCGATGCACGACTACACCCGCCGCCTGCTTTCCGCAGTGCCGGTCGCCGACCCGACGGTTGAGCGCAAGAGCACACTCATCGAAGGCGACATTCCGAACCCGGTTCGAAAGGTCGGAGACGAGCCGCCGATCCTTCACCATGAGGAAATCAATCCGGGCCATTTCATCGCCAGAAGTGCCTGAACAAACCACCTTTCACACCATCTGAAGAGGAAACAGAAGATGAGAAAAATCAAAAGGGGAATGAGTGCTGCTCTTACCGCACTGGCACTGTCCGGCGTTGCATTTGCAGCTTCGCCAGCACTTGCCGCGGGCAAGATGACGATTTCCAGCCCACAGGACCCGGGCAGCTGGGATCCCATAGATACGTTTCTGGTGCAGTGGGCTGCCGTCTCCACCAATATCTTCGATGGCCTGACCTACCGCGGACCAGACCTGAAGCTGGTTCCCGGCCTTGCTGAATCCTGGGAAGAATTGGACGAAGGCAAGCGTATCCGCTTCAAGCTTCGCCAGAACGTGAAGTTCCACAATGGCGAGCCCTTCAACGCGGAAGCCGTGAAGTTTACCTTCGACCGTCTACTCGGCGAAGAAGGCGCCAAGGGTCCGCAGCGTTCCAACTATACGGCCATTGCCAGCGTCGATATCGTGGACGAAAACACGGTAGACATGAAGCTCAAGTCGCCCGATCCGGTTCTTCTGACGAAGCTTGCCGGTTACGGCGCAATGATCGTTCCGCCGAAATACATCAAGGAAAAGGGCGAAGACAACTTCAACCTCAACCCTGTCGGCACCGGTGCGTTCAAGTTCGTGTCCTATGCACCGAAGGTCAACATCAAGCTGGAAGCCAACCCGGATTACTGGGGCGGTGCGCCGAAGCTTTCCGAACTCGAATACCGTTTCATCGCAGAGCCTGCGACTGCCGTTGCCGAGCTTCAGGCAGGCCGCGTCGATCTCGTCATTCCGCCGACCATTCCAATCGGCATGATCCCGGTCGTGCAGGGCGATTCCAACCTCGAAATCGTCAGCGTTCCCGGCCCGACTGTCGATGCGCTGCGCTTCAACACGCGCGACGGCATCACCAAGGACCCGAAGGTTCGCCAGGCCATCATCATGGCAGTGGATCGCGGCACGATCGTCAAGTCTATCCTTGCCGGTCAGGGCTCGGAAATCGCAAGCTTCCAGAGTGCCCTGTCCTTCGGCTACGATCCAGACCTGAAGCCCGTTGCTTATGATCCGGAAGGCGCAAAGAAGCTTCTAGCGGAAGCTGGCGTAAAGTCGGGTGCGACATTGCAGATCGACATTCGCGGCAATGACGCGACGATGAACGAAGTGGCGCAGGTCGTTGCCAGCTACCTCCAGATGGTCGGCATCACCGCCACCATCAAGCCTTACGAAACCAACGTACTGCTGAACGACATCATCCCGCAGGGTAAGACCGGCGCGATGTTCCAGCAGAAGTGGGGCGGCTGGACGTTCGATTACGACAACACGGCCTATTCCATGTACCACTCCGGTGAAAAGTGGAACCCATACGAAAAGGACGAGACGCTGGACAAGCTGCTGGAATCCCAGCGCCCACTGACGGACCGTTCCGAGCGTGAGAAGATCCTCAAGGAAATCGGCAAGTATACCGCCGAGAAGGCGCTTGAGCTTCCGCTTTACAACACCAACGCGATCTACGGCATCAGCAAAAGGGTCAAGGGCTTCGTACCTGCGCCAGACAACCGCCTGAAGCTGACCGACGTCACCGTCGAGTAATTGCCAATGCTGACGCCGTGGCAATACGCTGCGGCGTCATACCACTAGAGCTGTTCCGCATTTCTTTGAAAAGCAAACCTCTCTAGCTCTTTGTTTTTACGCAATTCCGCACGCAAAACCGCGTTACACTTTTACTGGAATTGCTTTCGTACCAAGGACAGATACGTGGCCGGTTTCCTTATCAAGAGATTGTTGCAGGCGATTTTCGTCGTTATCGCCATCACACTTCTCGTTTCATTCGCCATCCGCCTGACGGGTGACCCCGCAGTCACCATGTTTCAGGGCGGCGGCAGCATGACGGAAGAGGATCTGGTGCGCATTCGCACGGCCCTTGGCACCGACCAGCCGTTCTTCGTCCAGTATCTCAACTTCCTGAAAGGTCTGGTGACGCTGGACTTTGGCCGCAGCTTCACGGGCAGTACGCCGGTATCGCGCCTGATCGCAGATGCCCTGCCCGCCACGCTGCTTCTCGCCTTCATTTCCATGGTCGTATCCATCGCGCTTTCTATCCCGCTCGGCATCAAGGCGGCAACATCGCGCGGCAAGACGGCAGATCAAGTGATCCGCGTTCTCTCCCTGCTCGGCCTGTCCTTCCCGAACTTCTGGCTCGCCATCATGCTGGTGCTCTTGTTCTCGATCACGCTCGGCTGGTTGCCGCCAAGCGGCATGGTCGGTTACGCGAGCTACATCATGCCAGCGGTAACGATGGGCGTCATTCTGACCGCAACGAATGTCCGCCTCGTGCGCACCGCCATGCTCGATACGCTGCGGTCGCAATATATCATGGTCGCGCGCGCCAAGGGCCTGAGCGAGAACAAGGTTCTCTACAAGCACGCGCTGCGCAACTGCGCCATTCCGCTCATCACCTATTTCGGCATCCAGTTCGGCGGACTTCTCGGCGGCATCGTCGTCATCGAGCGCGTGTTCAACTGGCCGGGCCTCGGCACATTGGCCTTCGATGCGGTCGGTGCGCGCGACTATCCGGTCCTTCAGGGCGTCATCACCGTCCTCTCGCTGATGATCGTCGGCATCAATCTTCTGATCGATATAGCCTATGGCCTGATCGATCCCCGCATTCGCACGGAGTAATCGCCATGGCTGCCCGAACCTCTCGCCTTTCGCGTTTCTCCAGCTTCGAATTCATCGTCGGCGCGTCGCTGACGACGATTATCTGCCTTGCCGTGCTGTTTTCGGACATCCTCTTCCCAGGCGGTGCCGAAAAAATCGATCTTATGGCCCGCTTGGCGAAGCCCTTCACCAATGCCGCCCACCCTTTCGGCACCGATCCGCTGGGCCGTGACGTGCTGGCGCGCGTCGTTGCAGGCGGCAAGATTTCGCTTCTCGTCGGCTTCACATCCGTTATCGGCGGTGTCGTCTTCGGCGTGGTCGTCGGTCTGGTCGCGGGTTATTATCGCGGCTTCTGGGACATGCTGGTCATGCGCTTTGCCGATATCCAGCTCGCCATGCCATTCATCCTGCTCGCCATAACCTTCATCGCCATTGTCGGCGGCAGCCTGACGAACACGATCATTCTTCTGATCGTTTCGCAGTGGGTGCAATATGCGCGTCTCGTTCGCGGCTCGGTCTTGAGCCTTCGCGAACGCGAATTCATCCTCTCCGCCCGCGCCATTGGCGTGAAAGACTGGCGCATCATCTTCCAGCACCTGCTGCCGAACCTGATCGGCCCGGTGATCGTGCTGATGACGCTGAATGTCGCCAACAACATTCTTCTGGAAAGCAGCCTGACCTTCCTCGGCATGGGCGTGGACCCCACCATCCCCAGCTGGGGTGGAATGCTGGCCGATGGCCGTACCTATCTGCAAACCGCGTGGTGGGTCAGCGTTTTCCCAGGCCTTGCCATCCTTTTGACCGTGCTTGGCCTTAACCTCCTCGGCGACTGGCTGCGCGACAGCCTGGACCCCACCGGCAGGACATCGAGATAAGCAAATGACAGTGATTTTCGAAAAGCGGTTCGAGCGGACTCTGGATAAGCTCGAGGCTGAGGCCATAAATCGCAAAAGCTTACAGGCATGGACATTCGATGACCGGGCAAGCCGTACCGCGACCGAGAACCGCTTGGCTCAAAAAGGCATAAAATGCTGCCTTTTCAGCGCCTACAAGCCGCTTCTTCACGCATTTATCGAACACATCGATCTTTCAGGTGTCGAAGCTATCGAAGTCTTCTATCCGGTCCACGCGAATGCACCGGAAAACCGCTTCCGTCTGGAGGCCTACCCTCTGGCTGCGATGGTCGGAGAGCGCAAGATCCACTTCGTCGCCCGTAGCGATGATGCATTTTACTACGATGTTCTGCTGAAATCCGCTGATGGTGAACGCAAGATCGTCGTTCCCGCGCCGAATCGCGTCCACCCGGACTTCGCCGGAGAAACCAGCGTGTCGCCAACCGGCTGGCTGGCGATTGATGGGAACGAAGGCCAACGGCTGGAAACAGATTACGAGGCTCTCTTCGCGCAGACCATGGAAGCGATCACGCGTTACGATTGGGGCAACGATGAACCTTACTTTGAAGAGCTGAATATCCGCGTAACCCATCCAGCAGGCGATGAAACTCTGCCCGTTGGTGACGAGCGGACGAGCCTTCGCGAAGCCCTGCATGAAGATTTCTACTTCTCGCTGCTCGAGTTCTTCCAGAAGAAATCAGGTAGGCCGCTTGGCGACCGTGGTTTGAAACCGGGTCAGATCGTGCCGGAGATCGTTCAGTCGAACGGAGAGATTTCGGTGCGTGTCGAATTGAAGCCGCTTTCGACGGGCTTTACGGATGGCGCCGCACAGGAAATTAACGGCGCAGAATCTCGTCTCTCGTCCACCCAGATTTTCGAGGAGCTTGCATCCATCGAAGGCCTTTCATTCGAAGCTAAATCGCGCGCCGGGCGGCCCGTATTAGGCCGTTACCGAAAGGGAACGGATGCCGCCGTGATGATCAGCGGTGGTCAGCACGCCAATGAGACGACTGGTGTTACGGGGGCATTGCGCGCCGCCAAAACTGTCGCTGCACGCAATCAAGCGCATTTCACCATCTCGCCGCTCGAAAACCCGGACGGTTACGCGCTGCATCAGCGACTGTGCGCGGAAAATCCCCGCCACATGCACCATGCCGCTCGCTACACAGCGCTTGGTGACGATCTGGAGTATCGCACGGAAGCAACCGCGTCCGGTTTCATTAACGAAAAGCAAATCCGTTTTCAGGCGCAAAACTTAAGCGGCGCACAGCTTCACGTTAATTTGCACGGCTATCCATCGCATGAATGGACGCGTCCCCTTTCAGGCTACATCCCTCGCAATTTTGCGATGTGGACGGTGCCAAAAGGCTTTTTCCTGATCGCTCGTTACCATGCCGAATGGGAGTCTCGAGCTGAGGATTTACTGAATGCCGTCACGAGGCACCTCGGCGCAATTCCGGGTTTGCTGGACTATAACAACAGACAGATTGCGCTCTATGAGATCCACGCCGGGGAAACCGGATTCCGGATCATCAATGGTTTTCCCTGCCTTGCTTCGGTTGACGATCGTCATGATGTTCCCATGACGCTGATCACGGAATATCCGGACGAAACCATTTACGGCGCAGACTTCATTTCAGGCCATACGGCGCAGATGGAAACCGTTCTTTCTGCTTATGATGCGTGGCAAAGGATCATGCGCGTAGCCTAATGCCGCAACAAAAAAACCCGCCAATGGCGGGTTTTTACGTACATGTTCAACCTTCAGATTTCAGGGCAACCGCGCTCATTTGCGAATGTAATCGTGTCCGAGCCACGACGTGTATAGCCTTGGACAACCACACGGCGGGGCGTGACGCGGACAACTTCGGGGTCCCGAAGGCCAGAATCACGAGCTGCTGCTCTCGCTTCGCGCTCGCTGCAGCCGCGCATACGCGGTGGGCCTCTCCGGTCGTCACGGTCTCGGTCGCGGATCACCGGACGCACGCCATCTGGCCCAAGCCGAAGCTCCACATCCTGCGCTTGCGCAAAGCCCGACATAGCGACACTTGAAACTGCCATAGTAACGGCAAGTCCCGCGACTTGAATGACCTTCAGCATGTTGCCTCCTAAGGTACCCTTGACTGGGCACATCGTTGTTTCACGCTGCAATAACGTATTTTTTACTCCACGGTTCCTTATGCGAACGTGCACGCGCCTTTTATTATCGAGCAGCGGTGGCTTGAAGCTGCGACCTGTTCTTGTAATGCCAACGTAGCGTTTTGGATCGGATCGTCCCGAAACTTCGTGCTACTCTTATCCGGTCGAAGCCACTAGGCTACAATAAGAGGGTTGGCCCTTCAGCCCCTTATTTCCTTCGAGAATGCGATGATCCTGACACTGGCGGAAATCACCAAGTCTTATCAGACAACAGAAGGCACCGTCCCTGTCCTGCGGGGTGTCAGCCTCTCTCTGGACGCGGGACAAAGCCTCGCACTGACTGGCGAATCCGGCAGCGGCAAGAGCACGCTTCTTCACCTGGCAGCAGGACTGGATAAGCCCGACAGCGGGACCATCACGGTCGATGGCCTCGAAATCGGAAATCTCGATGACAAGGGTTTGGCCAACTATCGCCGCCATGGCGTGGGACTGGTTTTTCAGCAGTTCAACCTGATACCGAGCATGGACGTTGCTGCAAACATATCTTTCCACGCCAGACTTGCGGGACGCGTGGATACTGCCTGGGAACGACAGCTTGTAGAAGCGCTCGGCCTTGCCAGTCTTTTACAGCGTTATCCGGAGCAGCTTTCAGGCGGGCAACAACAACGTGTCGCCATCGGCAGAACGCTGGCGGCAAGACCGCCGCTGGTTCTTGCCGACGAACCGACAGGAAATCTCGATGAGACCACCGCCGACAATGTGCTGGACATCATGCTCGAGCTTACGAGATCGGCGAAAATGGCGCTTTTGCTTGTCACCCATTCAGCAAGACTTGCCGCAAAGCTGGATCGTCGTGTCGTCTTGACCGGCGGCAGGGTTTCAGGATGCATCTGACCGTTCTTGCTGCACCCCTCTCCCATTGGCGTCACAAGCCGCTCCAGTTTGTGACACTCATACTCGGTGTTGCGCTTGCGACCGCGCTCTGGACCGGGGTTCAAGCCATCAACGCGGAGGCACGGGCAAGTTATGCACGCGCAGCGAAAGTGCTGGAACAGAACACGTTTGAGCAGCTCGTTTCGAAAGATGGGGGTGAAATTTCGGTTGCGTCCTACGCGTTGCTCCGGCGGTCAGGTTGGAACGTTTCGCCGGTCATCGAGGGAAGTTACAGATTTGGCCAAGCCCGTATCCGGCTTATCGGAATAGACCCGTTGACTATTCCATACGGCAACATGGGACCAAAGATTTCAAGTGCTTCGGATCTTATCGCCTTCATGAAACCTTCCGGCCTTCTGATCCTGTCGCCAGCCACGTCCGCGAAGCTCGAAGGACTCACAGATATCCCAATCAAGATCGACAGGGATATCCCGGACGACTCCGCCTTCGTCGATATCGCGCTTGCGGACCGCCTGCTTAAAAAAGGTGGTGCGATAAGCAGGTTGATAATCGCACCGAAACAGAGGTTCGGATTGACCCCGATCGGAACATTAACCCCGGAACTGGCGGTGCTGGATGCTGGCAGCGAACCGGGTATTGCGAAGCTGACGGATAGCTTTCACTTGAACCTCACGGCATTTGGCTTTTTGTCTTTCGTCGTCGGGCTCTTCATCGTGTATTCCGCGACGGGCTTTTCCTTTGAGCAGCGTCGCGGCACGTTCAGGACATTGAGATCGCTTGGCGTGTCATTATCCTCACTGACCGTCATACTACTGACCGAGATAATGCTCTTTGCTTTAATCTCGGGCCTGATCGGCATCATCATTGGGTATCTCATCGCATCTACCCTGTTGCCGGGTGTCGCCATCACCCTGCAAGGCCTTTATGGAGCGAGCCTGCCCGATGCCATATCGGTGCGCTGGGAGTGGTGGCTTGCCGGTCTCGGCATGGCCCTGATCGGAACCCTTCTCGCTTCCGCCCAAAGCCTACTGCAACTATGGAAGATGCCAATTCTTGCGTCAGCACAGCCACGCGCGTGGCAACTGGCCTCCGCCAGATGGCTTCAGCTTCAGCTTATAACAGGTGAGCTTCTACTGTGTTGCTCGGCGGCTTTCGGGTTGATTGGTAGCGGTCTCTACTCCGGCTTTGCAGTTCTCGGAGGTTTGCTTCTCGGTGCAGCGCTGGTGCTGCCCGCGCTGCTTGCCCTTACGATAAAAGTTTGTGCGAATGTTTCGAAGTCCGTAATTGGCAGCTGGTTCTGGGCCGATACCCGACAACAACTACCGGGATTATCTTTGGCATTGATGGCGCTGCTGCTTGCTCTCTCCACCAATATCGGCGTCACGACCATGGTCTCCAGTTTTCGTGAGACTTTCCTCGGTTGGCTCGATCAGCGTCTGGCCGCAGAGGTCTATATAACGGCACGCAACGAGGAAGAAGCTACGCGCTTGCGGGCCTGGCTGCCAAATCGCGTCGATGCGGTGCTACCGATCTGGAATATTGAAACGGAGATCTCGGGCCAGCGCACACAGATATTCGGCATCGCCGACGACGCCACCTATCGCGATCACTGGCCTTTGATCGCCGGTTCTCCAAACGTATGGGATGAGGTTGCAGCTGGCACCGGAGCCTTGGTCAACGAACAGCTTTGGCGTGCCGGTAAGGCGGCAATGGGCCAAACACTGGCGTTGCCGGGTGGCTTAAAGGCCCATGTTGTCGGTGTTTTCTCCGACTATGGCAATCCAAATGGTCAAATCATGATCGGCCTTTCGGCGTTTAAGAAACTTTACCCCGATGCGCCAAAACTTCGCTATGGGGTGAGGATCGATCCGGGCAGGCTCCCCAAACTAAGGCAGCATCTCGTCGAGGACTTTGGACTGCCGGAGGCAAACATCGTCAATCAGGCAACTCTGAAGCGCCAATCCACTGCGATTTTCGAACAAACATTTGCGGTTACCGGTGCTTTGAACGTGCTGACGCTTGCCATCGCAGGGTTTGCCATGTTTTCGAGCCTCTTGACCCTCTCTTCTCTTCGCTTGCCGCAACTGGCGCCGCTTTGGGCGATGGGTCTTAGACGTCGCAATCTTGCAGTCCTCGAGATGGTACGGACTTTGGGCTTATGGTTTGCAACCTTCATTCTTTCCATTCCCGTCGGACTTCTGCTCGCCTGGATATTGCTCGCAGTCGTCAACATGGAAGCTTTCGGCTGGCGTCTTCCAATGCTTCTGTTTCCCGTCGATTGGCTGAAGCTAGGCGGCGCGGCACTTATCGCGGCACTTCTTTCGGCGCTCATTCCAGTCAGGAAGCTCGCGACGATCGATCCCGCAGAGTTGCTGAGGGTGTTCACCAATGAGAGATAGCCGCGCTTTCAGGCTCGCAGTAACACTGCTGGCCTGCCTGCTTACTCCGATAGCAAGCTTTTCCCAAGGGTTCGCGGGGCTTGGCTCAAGTGCCGATGGATTTGCCATTCCACAACGCGGAACGGTGCTGGAGTTTCCTCGCGATCATGGGGCGCATCCCGACTTCAGGATCGAATGGTGGTACGTCACCGCCAATCTCCAGACGACAACCGGCCAGCGTCTGGGGGCCCAGTGGACGCTTTTTCGTTCGGCTCTCGCACCGGGCGAAAAACAGGGTTGGTCCGACCCGCAAATATGGATCGGACATGCAGCCGTAACCACCGTCAACGAGCATTATGTGGCAGAGCGGCTGGCTCGAGGCGGTATCGGACAGGCCGGCGTGAAGGTTCAGCCATTCGAGGCAACAATCGATGATTGGTGGATGAAAAGTACGGGAGACAGCCAAGACCAGATCGAACGACTGGCATTGAGCGCCAATGGCGAAAGCTTTTCATACCAACTCAATCTCGAGGCGCAGCGCCCCCTTATTTTACAGGGAGACAGAGGATACTCGTTAAAATCACTGGCCGGGCAAGCGAGCTATTATTACTCTCAGCCGTTCTATACCGTCAGCGGAAGCGTAACTCTTAACGGTTTTCCTGTGAATGTCAGCGGACAAGCCTGGCTGGACAGGGAATGGTCCTCCCAACCCCTCAATGCCGACCAGACAGGGTGGGACTGGTTCTCGCTTCACCTTGCGACTGGCGAAAAATTGATGGCCTTTCGCCTTCGGGACGGAGGCGATGGCTACATCTCCGGCAATTGGATTTCGCCCGATGGCAGCACGACGGCGCTTGCGCCTGACGACGTGGTTCTTGAGCCGTTGCGCAGCGCAGAGGTGCAGGGCAGATCCGTGCCAGTTGAGTGGAGCGTAAAGGTCCAAAGTCGCGGTCTCGATATACGAACGAAGCCACTTAACGAACAGTCGTGGATGTCCACTTCCACGCCGTATTGGGAAGGCCCGATACAGTTTGAAGGAAGTGTTTCCGGCGAAGGGTATCTGGAAATGACCGGATATTGAAGCGCAGCGCGCGAGACGGTTCAGCCGGGTGCCTATAATGAGTGGGCAGGCTACGACGCCCACCTATTCCTCGCGAAAGGCGCGATTGATCTGATCCGACAGTGGCTTGGCAAGGTAGGATAATGCGGTCCGTTCCCCGGTTTCGATCATTGCTTCGGCTGGCATTCCGGGAACGAGCCTCAAATCCCTCAGCTTCGCCAGTTCATCTTTGGATACGGTCAAGCGGACGAGATAGTAAGATAGTCCACTCCGTTCATTCGTCGTGAGGTCCGCTGCGATCCGCGTGACGTCTGCGTTCAGTTCTGGCGTCGTCCTCTGACTGAAGGCTGACATGCGCAAGACGGCCTTATGCCCGAGTGTGATCTGATCTATGTCTTTCGGTGCTATCTGCACTTCGAGCGCCAGGTCATCGCCCTCCGGCACGATGGACATGATTGCTTCCGCGGGCGTAACCACACCGCCCACGGTGTGAACGGAAAGCTGATGCACGGTGCCGGATTGCGGTGCCACGATATCAATCCGCCTAAGATTGTCCTCAGCAGCAACCTTGCGCTCGACATACTCACCGATCTGCGCCTGAACTTCTCGCAGCTCGAGGCCCACTTCGGTTTTCAGATCCTGCTCGATCTGGAGAATTTGCAGCTTCGTTTCAGAGATGCGGCCCGCGACCTGCGCCTGATAGGCGATCTTTTCGCCTCGCTCTCCGCCAAAGGTCGCAACTTGGGTCTTCAACCCATTCAGCCGTTGATCGGAGACGACGCCCTGCTCTCTCAACCCGCTCAAGGACGAGATTTCCTTGTTGAGGACCTCTATGCCATCCCGGTACGCTGTTTCCTGCGCCTTCAGTCCTTCGATCTCATGCTCGAACTGTGCAATCCGTTCTGAAAGCTGCGCCTTCTTTCCCTGCCGGGAATCCTTGCGGAACTCGAAAAGTCGCGTTTCGCTGTGAATGGCAGAAGCAACGTCAGGTTCGTTCTGGCGCGCAACAAGCCATTCGGGAAAGGTGATCTGCTGCAGATCGTCCCGCTCGGCCTCCAGCCGCGCAAGTCGCGCAGTCAGTTCATCCAACCGCTTTGTTACGATGGCCAGATTGGCCCTCGTTTGCGTTGCATCCAGCCGCATGACGACATCACCGGCCTTGACCACATCCCCGTCACGTACGAGAATTTCGCCGACGACGCCCCCGGTGGGATGTTGCACGGTTTTAACATAGGTATCGACCACGAAATGCCCCGGCGCGACAACTGCGCCCGACAGCGTGGTAACGGAAGCCCAGGCGCCAGCGCCTCCCACAAGCGCAACACCCACGACCACACCGGCTATGAGGTGGCGGCGGATCGATCTCGAAACATCGTAAGGCTTAGTGTTTGACATCCTCTGCCTCCCGCTTCTGTGTGGCCACGTTCTCTTCGGCAGGCTTCTCTGTCGCTACCTGAGCGACTGCGCGGAGCGGTCTCATCCCATATCCTGTAACGGGAAAACCCTTAGCCGCAGACGGCGTGGCAGCGCCGCCTTTCAGCACTTTGGAGAGAACATCATCGCGCGGACCGAAAGCCTTTTGCTGCCCGCTATCCATCATCAACACCAGATCGACGACCCCGATCGCACTTGGGCGATGTGCAATCACCACAGCAATTCCGCCCCGACCGCGAACGGAGGCGATGGCGTTGACCACAGCTGTTTCACCCTCTGCATCGAGGTTGGCATTCGGCTCATCCAGCACCACGAGAAAAGGCTCGCGATACAGTGCCCGCGCCAGCCCGATACGCTGGCGTTGACCTGCTGACAGCGCCGAACCCGCCTCACCGATGCGTGTTTCATAACCCTTCTCGAAACGCAGGATAAGCTCATGCGCACCCGCCGCCTGTGCTGCAATGACGATGTTCGCAGGATCGGCCTCTTCTTCGAAACGCGCTATGTTTTCGGCAATTGTGCCGTCGAACAGCTCCACGCCCTGCGGAAGATAGCCTATGTGGTGTCCAAGCGCTTCACGATCCCACTGATCGAGGCTTGCACCATCCAGCCGCACCTTACCGGAGGCTGGGGTCCAGGCGTTAACGAGAATGCGCGAAAGCGTTGATTTTCCAGAGCCTGAAGGCCCGATCACCCCCAACGCGCTGCCAGCTTTAACCGCAAAATTCAAACCCAAGACAGTGGGCTTCTTTTCTCCAGGTGGAATAATAACCGCGTTTTCGACCCGCAATTCTTTTTGCGGCGCAGGCAAGGCGGTGACTGGCGCATCCTCGGGGATTTTGGAAAGCAGATCCTTGAGCCGTGTCCAGCTTTGTCGGGCCATAAGAAAGGGCTTCCAGCTGGCGATTGCCAAATCGACCGGGGCAAGCGCGCGACCCATCATGATTGAACTGGCAATCATCACACCGCCGCTAACCTCTTGCCTAATGACGAGATACGCACCGACACCCAGAATGGCAGATTGCAACATGACACGCAGGGACTTCGAGATACCGCCAAGAACGCCGGTCACATCCCCCATGACACGGTTGGCTGCGAGATAGTCGCTATTTGTGATGCTCCAGCGGGATGCGATACGACGACCCATGCCCATGGACTGCACCACTTCGGCATTGCGCCGTGAGCCTTCAAGCAAAGCATTGCGCGTCATGTTGTGAGTGATGGTATCGCGGATCGGCTTCTGAGACATCGCATTCGTCAGCAGCGTGAGCGCGACAAGCACGATGGCGCCGACAAGCGCCGTCATACCGATCCAGAAATGGAATAGAAAACATATGCCAAGATAAAGCGGCATCCACGGCAGATCAAAAAACGCGGTCGGACCCTGGCTCGAAAGAAAACCTCGAACATTATCGAGATCCCGCAACGGCTGAAGCCCGTCGCCCGGCATCCGCGTCAACAGCGGTAATCGCACCACGGCGTTATGGACATTACCGGATAATTGGTTGTCGAACTGTTCGCCGATACGCAGCAGCACACGCGCGCGAATGATTTCAAGCGCGGCCTGAATGAGAAACATGCCAGCGGCGAGAATAGACAGGCCGACCAGCGTAGGCACGCTACCGCTGGCCAGAACGCGATCATAAACCTGCAACATGAAGACGGGGGAGGTCAATGCGAGCAGATTGACCAGACCGCTGATGAGAGCTATTCCAAAAGACGCTCGTCTGAGGGGTGAAACGACCGTCGCAGCCAAAGGCTGCGACGGCGTTTGCTGTGGCGCTTGCGACACTACAGCGTTCCTCAGGCGGCTTCTGCCAAGGCAGCAGCTGGCGTGAACAAGAAGTTACCTGCTGCGAGAGCAGTCTTCGTCACGCCTTCGAGCGTTACAGAACCGAGGCTACCCAGATCGATAACCGTGTTGGCTCCGACCTGTGAAGAAGCGGCGTAAACTTCTGCAAACGTATCGAATGCAGCGCTTTCAATGCCACGGAAATCGATCCAGTCCCCCCCTGCACCGGCTGTAAAGCCCGTAACCGTGTCATGTCCAATGGTGCTTGAAAGAGCGCCGTCAATATCCCAATCGAATACGAAACGATCACGCCCAGCACCGCCGTTTAGGGTGTCGTTGCCATCGAAGCTATATAATACATCATTTCCAGCTGTACCGTTTTGAACTGTCCCGCTGTTGCCGAAGAAATCAAACAGACCCGGCTGCTGATTGCCGCTTGCAGCGGTGATGCCGGTAAAGTTCGAGAGCGGATTGGAGGCTTGATTAGCGTTGTGCGTCAGCGAATAAATGGCGCCACGGAAAGATGCGTCCGGCACACCGCCACCGAGATCGATGCTGACGCCTACATTAGCGAGGCTGTAGCCGGCGCTTGCGGAACCAGAAAGGCCGCTGCCAAAGTAGAGGTTGTCGACGCTACCGGTAAATGCGCCACCGACACCGTAACTGAACTCGCCGTCGAAGATAGCACCACTTCCGCCCGCTACGCCCTCAGCCCATTGTGTATAGGCATAACCCGAACCGGCGGGAGCTGTAACGAGATTACCATTTCCAACATAGGTTCCAAGCCCTTGGGCCCATGAGGTGAGGCTCTGCACGAGGTTGAAGCTGGTTGCACCCGCAGCAGCATTGATTGTAACGACAGGCATTTCCTGATCCTTTTCGTTCTGTGCTTTCGCACTTTGCTTAATTGTCCGCTTCCAAAGCGAACCTCCGGGTCACGATATTGCTACCGTAACGATGGCGTCGGGTTTTCAAACCCCAAGAAAACGGCGCTAGAATTTCACATTCAGCGAGGCAGTGAACGTTCTGCCCGGCGCAGGAAGCGCACTTGTTCCCAGCGACGGCCAATAGGCTTCATCGGTGACGTTGTTCACCGCAAAACGCAGTTTCGCGTTCTCGTTGAATGCGTAAGAGCCGTAAATGTCGTAGATTCTGTAGCTGTATGGAGACGTGTAGGTACCGGCAAGAACACCAACTGTCGGTATGGTCTGCTGGACATAGGTCATGCGTCCACCGAGCAGGAAGCGCTCGTCAAACATGCGCACGCCAGCGTCCAGCGAAAAGCGTTCCTTCGGCGCGACGAAGATGATGGGCGCGCGAGTGATGTTGCCACCACCCGGGACCGCATTGAGTTCAGGCGGACCATTATAAGTGTACGTGCTGGCGAGGTCCGTATCTGTCCGCGTATAGGACAAACCACCATAGGCAAACCCGACATCATAATTTGCCTCAAGCTCCAGGCCCCGCATCCGCGTGGTCCCGTCGAGATTGACGTTGGTGGTATAATTTTGCTCGAATGGCTCGTAGTGGATACGCGCCATTGCGATGTAATCTTTAATATCGCGGCGGAACCAGACGGCCTTCAGGCGGAAACTATCGTCTGCCGACAATAACCCGTCAGTCTTGATATTGGCGCCGACCTCCCATGTCTTGCCCTGCTCGGCTCTCAA
The DNA here is from genome assembly GCF_013322225.1 of Agrobacterium larrymoorei. Taxonomy (GTDB): domain Bacteria; phylum Pseudomonadota; class Alphaproteobacteria; order Rhizobiales; family Rhizobiaceae; genus Agrobacterium; species Agrobacterium larrymoorei_A. The sequence continues at coordinate 153,452 of NZ_JAAMFB010000009.1, read as the reverse complement.
ATTCGGGTTCGGCATGTTTTCCGTTGCATCCGTATTTGGATGTCCGCCAGAAATTAGCGTTTCCATTATGGACGGTGGACGGTAGCTCTCCTTGTATGTTGCGAAGGGTTGGAGCCAATCGAATGGCTTGATCGAGACCGACGCCGAAGGGAGTAGAGCGCCGCCAGATTTGTCGGCATTGAAATTACTTATCTGCGCAGGGCCCTGCCCCAGAACCGGGTCGATTGGAATGATACAAAATGTTGGATCAAAATCGTCCCACAGGTCACATCCGCCTGGACTCACGACGATCAACCTGCCCGGGGCAGCGATCTGTGTCGAACCCTTAAGACTATAATGGTCATATCGCAGGCCACCCTGCACCGTGAGCCATTCGTCATGTTCCAAGGTTGCGTTAAAGAAGCCACTTGCCATATCTGCGCGACCAGAGGGGTTCATGCCCTTGTAGCCGTAGGCTTCATCGATGCCCGAGCTATTGATGCGTGATATTGCATCCGTCTCACCATCATCCCGGAATGCCTCCGCGCCATAATTCAGCGAAAGCGCTCCAACCGGGAGCTCGAAACGACTCGTATTTTCAATGCTACCGCCCCAGCTCTTCATCCCGTAAGAGACGGAATCGGGCACGAGGTAATTGCGCACCTCATCGTTCTTCGTGTCGGAAAGCCAGAGTTTCGCCTTGAGATCGATGAGTTCCGATTCCGGGTCCCACGAAAGGGAAGAGGAAATCGTGTTGTTGAGATAATCCTCGTCGTCGATGCGCGTGCCTTCGCTCAACGAAGAATCAATATCGTAACGCATCCAGCTCACATCGATTTTCACATCGTCTATCGGCGTGGCCTCAATCTTAAGCAGGGTGCCGACACTGTCGAAACCGGTTGAGAGGACCTCGTCACCGACGATGGTCGCCCAGCTCGTCAGCCTTTCGCTGTTTCGCGAGCCAACCTTGTACTCTCCCAGCCGTTTATGGCTTACGCCGCCTATGATCGAGAAGTCTTCCGAAAAACGGATGCCAGCGATGGCATTTCCGTCGAAATTGAAGGCATTTGTGCCGCTACCAGCGGCTACGGTACCGCCCCACTTTTCGCCGGGCATTATAACGTCATCTGCGCTGACTGAGCGAAAATTGACAGAACCTCCGAGAGACCCTGCGCCACCGACACCTGAGCCGGATGTCTTTTCAATCTCTACGGAGCGGATAAAGGACGAGTCGACGAACACCTGTTGGGAGCCACCGTGGCCCGCTCGCTGAAAATTCTGCCGCGCACCATCGATCATCGAAACGACGCGATTATTGTCTTGGAGACCACGAATATTTACCTGGACGCCGGGTTTCTGTGATTCAGAGCGGTTGACCTGAACGCCAGCAACATGATCAAGAACGTCGCGCGCGCTGCGTGCTCCTGAATTCTGTATCGCCTCCTGCGAAACCACGCTCACACTCGCTGGCGTTTCATAAACCCAGTCCGGAGTTCCCTGAAAGCCAGAACCCGTTGCCGCATTGCGGTCCGTCTTGCCGCTGACGACAATGGTTTCCAGAACGGTCGAGCCATCCGCGGATACTTCGGAAGAGCTTGTTGCGGTGCTGCCGATTATGACGCTGCTTCCGGACAGGCGGTAAGCGACGCCGGTGCCGTCCAGCAGACGGGAAAGTGCTTCCCTTGCCGTGAAGCTACCCGTGATCGCGTTCGTGCGCACGCTTCCTGCATTTGCAGCAGCCAGAGTGATCTGCAAGCCGGACTGACGTCCGAATGTACCGACGGCTGCTGAAAGCGGCTGCGCCGGAATGTTGAATGCACGTCTCTGCGGCTGTGACGCTTCTGCCGATGCATTGGTTTGCGCCTGAGTGTCGACACTTCCTAAAATTACGGCCACTGCCGTTCCAGCCAAGAGGAAAAAGCGACGGCCTGCTTTTAGTGAAGCCCGCCTTTTCGTCTGCGCTGCGTACCCGTACCCCATAATACCCCGTCCCAATGCCATCATAACAAATGTTGATTTTTACATTCAACAAAAAGACGAGCGGGGCGTGAGTTTTTTTCAGAGAAAAGTCGGATAAATCATAAACACTTGAAAATAAATGATTTTATTTAGATCAGAAGCGGGAGACAATGCGTGCAGTATTCGCCACGGCACGAATTTTGCCGCCATATGGACTGACAAGTGCCTCAATTGCTTCATCGGGCTTGGCCAGATTGTAAAAGCCTGTGACGCGGCTGTTTGCCAAGGTTGAATCAGGAATGGAAATCCAGGCCGGATGGTATGGACGGATCATATCGATAACGCTCCCGACAGTTTCATCGACGACATAAAGCTGGCCCTGCCGCCATGCCGCGATCTCAGCGACATCGATATTCTGCCGCTGAATCCCCCCTGAAACCTCGTCCAGCACCACTCTTTCTCCGGGTGCCAGTAATTGGGGCGGCATGGATGTTCCATCACCGACAGTTGCCCGCACTGAGCCACGCTCCAAAGCAACACTCGTTTTTTGCTCTGACATTTGAATATCGAAAGCAGTACCGAGAACCTCGACTTTCATGTCCCGGGCTTGAACGGTGAAGGGTTGGTCTTCATCCTTTTTCACATCGAAATAGGCCTCGCCGGCCAGCAGCGTGACCCCGCGCCTGCCAGGTTGATAATCGATGGCGATTGCGCTTTCCGGTGCGAGCGTGACCTGGGTGCCGTCCTGAAGCGCTATCGTCCGGGTTTCCATATTTGCAGTCACATAGTCGGCCCACAGACGCAGGCTTGCATCTGGCCAAACCAAGATGCCAAGACAGAGTACAGTAAGAACGGCGACGCCCTTTGCAGCCCGTGAAAATCTGCGGCGAACAACGCCGCTTCGACGGCGCGGCATGGCCGATGGACTGATGGCAGGATGATCCCTCACCGGCTCGGTGACTTCGAACGATCCTAGCGCACTCCACACGCGACAGGTCTTTTCCCATGCAAGGCGATGGTCAGAGCTTGTGTCCAGCCATAAAGCGAAATCCGCGAGCAGTAGCGCATCCTGATCATTGTTTTCCAGACGCATGAACCAGTCGGCAGCCTCATCGAAGAGATCGACGCGCTTTCCATCCCGCATATGTTTGTCACCCTCAACCAACATGGAAGCTCGCTTCTGCCCGAATTGCCTGCATTCTAAAGCCTTTGATGAAAGAGACGATTTGGGCTGGGTAATTTTTCACGGATTTACGAAGACGCTGCATTTTCATGTCAATTGTCTCGCTATTTCCGCAAGCCCGGTTCTTATCAGCCTGTGAACGCTGGCAACGGATGTGCCGAGATGCTTGGCAATCTCTTCAAGCCCGTAGCCACCGAAACGATGCATCTCTAGCGCCACCCGCACGTTTTCCGGCAGAGTCGCTAAAATGCTGGTGACCTGTCTCACCTCATCACAGAAAAGCGCATGATCTTCCGGTGTGCGGTGGTCCTGCGGCAATCCCCAGAAAGGCGTGTCGTCCGGCCTCTCGCGCAGATCGTAACGCCGCCGCTTGCGCACATCGAGCGCCAGATTGCGGACAATGCGAAAGAGATAGGCTTTCAGAGAATGCGGCGTCTCGGCCTGTTGCGGCACGAACTTCAGGAAGGCTTCCTGAACAATTTCCTCTGCATCTTCGCGCGACCCCAGAATAGGCGTGGCATAGCGGATGAGGTCAAGGCGGTGCGCGGCGTAAACCGAATAACGCTTATCGTCTTCCCGTATGCCCATCTGGTGAATACCGACTACCGTTGCCTGAACCGGCAAAATTTCAAATGCGACTTATACCTGCATAAGGTGCAGAGTTGCATACGCTATAGCAGCGGTTATACCGATCTACAATTACTTGAGTTAGAATATCATATTTTTAAAGGGCCTGTTAGGGCCTTGCAAAATCAGCAAGGCCCATTGCTTCTCAGGCTGCGGCATCCGCAGTGAAGGCCGATTTGATGAGCGTCTTGGTATACTCTGCCGCCGGATCGTTAAAGATCGCGTCGGTTTCGCCCTCCTCTACGATCTTTCCGTCCTTCATCACGATCACATAGTCCGAAATAGCCTTGATGACGGAAAGATCGTGACTGATAAAGATGTAGGATAGGCCGTGCGTCTTCTGCAGCTCACGCAACAGGTCGATCACCTGCCCCTGCACGGAACGGTCGAGGGCCGACGTCGGCTCATCGAGAATAACGACATCAGGCTTGAGAATGATCGCGCGGGCAATAGCGATGCGCTGGCGCTGGCCGCCGGAAAACTCGTGCGGATAACGGTTGCGCGCCGCGGGGTCGAGGCCGACTTCCGTCAACGCCTCGATCGCCCGCTTGTCGCGTTCGGCGCGGCTCAGCTGTGGCTCATGCACGAAGAGGCCTTCAGTGATGATTTCGCCCACTGTCTGGCGCGGTGAGAGCGAGCCATAAGGGTCCTGAAACACAAGTTGCAACTGACGCCGTAGCGGACGCATGGCTTTTCTGTCCAGTCGCGAAATGTCCTGCTTTCCGAACAGGATGCGACCGCTTGCGGGGGCGAGACGCAAAAGCGCACGTCCAAGCGTGGATTTTCCAGATCCCGACTCCCCGACGATGCCGATCGTTTGGCCCTGGCGCAGATTGACATTAACGCCATCTACCGCGCGAAAGGCGCTGGCCTTGGAAAAGAGCCCCCCGGGGATTTCGTAATCCACTGTGACGCGTTGACCGGAAAGAACGACAGGAGCCTCGCTGCCAACCGGCGGCTTGTGACCGCTCGGCTCGGCATCAAGAAGCATCTTCGTGTAATCCGCCTGCGGGCGCTCGAAGATATCTTCGGTCGTGCCTTTCTCGACGATTTCGCCACGGCGCATCACGGCAACCCGGTCAGCAAAATGCCTGACGACGCCGAGGTCGTGGGTGATCAGCACAACCGCCATGCCGAAGCGCTGCTGCAACGACTTCAGCAAATCGAGGATTTGTGCCTGAATGGTCACGTCAAGCGCCGTGGTCGGCTCGTCGGCAATCAGGATGTCCGGCTCATTCGCCAACGCCATTGCGATCATGACGCGCTGACGCTGACCGCCGGAAAGCTCATGGGGATAGCTGTCGATACGACGTTCAGGGTCAGGAATTCCGACCAGCTTGAGAAGTTCCAGAACACGAGCGCGCGCTTCCTTCTTGCCGCTTCCGCGATGATGGATGATCGGCTCGGCGATCTGCGCACCGATACGGTAAAGTGGATCGAGCGACGTCATCGGCTCCTGAAAGATCATGGTGATCTTTGCGCCGCGAATGTCGTTGAGTGCTTTCACCGGCAGACCGACGAGTTCACGTCCGCGATATTTCGCCGAGCCATGAATCTGACCATTGGAGGCGAGCAGCCCCATGATACCCATCATCGTCTGACTTTTGCCGGACCCGGACTCACCGACGACGGCAAGGGTTTCGCCCTGTTTCACATCAAGATCGATGCCTTTCACGGCATTCACCGTGCCATCGGGCGTGGTGAAATCGACCTTGAGATTGCGAACTGTCAGGATTGTTTCAGATGTCTTGTCCATGTCAGCGATCCTTTGGATCGAGCGCATCGCGCAACCCGTCACCCACGAAATTCAGCGAAAACAGCGTCAGTACGAAGAAGGTCGCCGGGAATATCAGCAGCCACGGCGCAGACTGGATATTCTGCGCGCCTTCCGAAATCAACGCCCCCCAGCTCGTCAACGGTGCCTGAACACCGAGACCGAGGAAGGAGAGGAAGCTTTCCAGAAGAATGACCTTCGGCACGACAACCGTAACGAACACCACAACGGGGCCGATGGTGTTTGGGATGATGTGGCGGCGAATGATCTGCCAGTCGGTAAGACCCAGGGCTTGAGCCGCACCCACGAACTCGCGCCGTTTCAGTGCAAGCGTCTGGCCACGCACGATACGCGCCATGTCCAGCCATTCCACCGCACCTATCACCAGAAAGATGAGAATGAAACTGCGCCCGAAGAACACGACGAGGACGACGACGAGGAACACGAAGGGCAGCGAATAGAGGATTTCCACGAAACGCATCATGACGTTGTCGACACGACCGCCGATGTAGCCCGCAGTCGCGCCATAAACGACGCCGATGCCGAGCGAAACGAGGCTGGCGAGTACGCCGACCGCGATGGAAATCTGGCCGCCGAGCATGACGCGCGCGAGAAGGTCGCGCCCGTTGCTGTCGGTGCCGAAGAAGAAGTATTCGCGGTTCACATCGCCTTCGAGCTTTAGCGTGCGCCCTTCATCTTCCGTGGCAACGACCTTGGTATTTTCGAATTCGTTGGCACGGTCGAAATAACGGGTGGTGCGCGGGTCGATCTCGTTGGAGGATGTCACGGTTGCGGTGAAGGTTTGGCCTTCAACGGCAAATTCCTTCAATTCAACCCGCGCTCGTGCTGCAACATCCTCCATGACGTCTTGGAGGTTGTTCACGTCCGGCCGGGGCTCAAGGCTCGGAGAAACGGACACATAGGACGAAAACACCTGATCGTAAGTATGGGTGAGAAAATGCGGTCCCATAAACGAAAACAGGGTGATCAGCACCAGCATGATGGAACCGGCCATCGCCGCCTTGTTGCGGCGGAAGCGCAGGGCTGCGAGCTGGAAGAGGCTTCGGCTTTTGACCGTAGCGGCAGGTGCAATGGTGCCGGGGATATCAGTCATGTCTGACCCTCGGATCAAGAAGGCCGTAAAGAATATCGACCACAAGATTGAAAACAATGACGAAGATGGCGATGAGAACGACGGTTCCCATGACCAGCGTATAGTCACGATTAATGGCGCCCAGCACGAAATAGCGGCCGACACCTGGAATGGTGAAGATGGTTTCTATAACGGCTGAACCTGTCAAAAGCGCTGCGGCGCAGGGTGCAAGATACGACACGACTGGCAGCATGGCAGCGCGCATGGCATGGAGGACAACCACGCTGCGCGCGGGTAGACCATAAGCCTTTGCGGTACGAATATGATCCATGCGCAGAGCTTCGATCATTGCGCCACGCGTAAGGCGGGCAATCACCGCAAGCTGTGGCAGTGAGAGAGCGATCATCGGCAAAATGAGATAGCGCACAGAACCGTCGCCCCAGCTACCCGCTGGCAGAAGTCCGAGAATGACCGCGAAAATCAGTGTGAGAACCGGCGCAACCACGAAGTTCGGCACGGTTATACCAACCGTCGAGATCGACATGATTGAAAAATCGAAGACGCTGTTCTGTCGAAGCGCTGCCAGCGTTCCGGTCAGAATGCCGCCAACGAGCGCCAGAAGCAGGGCATATGAGCCGAGTTCCAGTGAGTATGGCAGTCCCTTGCCGATCAACTCGGCAACCGTATTATCCTTATAGATATAGCTCGGGCCAAAATCGCCGCTGACGGCGTTGCCTATATAGATGAGGTACTGGCGCCATAATGGTTCGTCCAGATGATAGGTTCTCATCAGGTTTTCCATGGTCTGCGGTGGCAGGGGGCGTTCAAGGTTGAACGGACCGCCCGGCGCAAAACGCATCAGGAAAAACGAAATCGTGACGACGATAAACAACGTCGGCACGGCGCTCGCCAAACGGCGCAGAATAAATGAGATCATAGTTTTTCAGGGCTCCGGCATGGCACGGTGGTTTTGCCCACCGTGCCAATACTGCTGCTTATTCGGAAACGCTCAGGAAGCGGCTGAGGTGTTCGTTCGCAGCGTTATCTTCCCAACCCTTAACGCGGTTGGAAACCAGCCAAAGGTCTGCCTGCGTCAGCAGCGGAGCAACCGGCTGTTCCTTCATGAGGATGGTTTCGGCGTCATGCAGCAACTTGGAGCGAGCTGCCGGATCCTTCTCCTCATAAGACTTCTGCATCAGCGTATCGAATTCCGCGTTGTTGAACTTGGAATAGTTGAAGGTCTTGTTGGAAGAGACAGAGAGCGCGAGGAAGTTTTCCGCATCCGCATAGTCAGCAACCCAGCCGGCACGCGCGACATTGTACTTGCCACCTTCCTGCAGGTAACCGTAGTGCGAGGCAACGTCGAGGTTCACCAACGAGACCTTGGCGCCGAAGGTGTTCTTCCACATATCAGCAACGGCGGTGGCAACACGTTCATGGTTCGGGTTCGTGTTGTAACGGATTTCGATAGAGAGCGGCTTACCGCCTTCACCGTAACCGGCTTCCTTCATCAGCTTCAAAGCTTCGTCTTCACGATCCAGCTGGGACAGCGTTGCGAAATCTGCTTTTGCAGGATCGCCATAGGAATCCATACCTGGAGGAACCATGGAGTAAGCAGCAACCTGCGAACCGCTGTAGATTTCCTTGGCCAGGAAGTCGCGGTCGACGGCCATGGAAAGGGCGCGGCGAACGCGAACGTCGTTGTAAGGCGCTTCGCGCGTGTCGAAGGTGTAATAGTAAGTCGCCAGCGTCGGTGAGACGTGAACCTGTTCACCGTAGGACTTCTTCAGTCGGTCGATCTGGTCTGCGGAGAAGTTATAGGCGAGGTCCATTTCCTTCGCTTCGAAGCGACGAACGGACGCAGCCTGATCATCGATCGGATAAAAGATCACCTTATCGATCTTCGTGTTTGCAGCGTCCCAGAAATTGGTGTTCTTGACGACCGTCAGGCTGTCATTCGGGACATGGGCTTCGAGCTTGTAAGCGCCGTTAGACACCATAGTGCCCGGCTTGACGAAATCCGTGCCGTTCTTTTCGACGCTTGCCTTTGAAACAGGAAGTGCGGTCTGGTGGGCGAGAAGCTCAAGAAAAAAGGGGGTCGGTCGCTCGAGCGTAACTTCAAGCGTCTTGTCGTCCACGGCCTTTACGCCGAGTTCTTCAACCTTGGCTTCACCCTTGTTGATCTTTTCCGCATTTTTGATCGGGTAGAGAATGTTGGCATATTTCGCCGCCGTCTTGGGGTCTTCGACGCGCTGGTATGAGAAGACGAAGTCTCCAGCCGTTACCGGCGTACCATCAGACCACTTCGCGTCTGCGCGCAGCTTGAATGTGTAGACGGTGCCGTCATCAGAGAGCGTCCAGCTTTCCGCCGTACCGGGAACGATCTTGCCCGCAGCGTCATAGATGGTGAGACCTTCATAAAGGTCTTTCAGGATGAAAGCTTCGATGTTGATCGAGGTCTGCGCCTGATCGAGCGTCTGCGGCTCGCCGGAATTGCCTCGATGCAGAACGGTTTCTGCGAGTGCTGAACTTGCGCCAATCAGAAGCGAGCCTAGCAGGAGTGCGGCGCGCGTTGTTGTTTTTATAGAAAGCATTTTTTTATTCCCCAATCGTTTTGAGAGACCGCAGACAAGGATAAATTAGCGAAAGGCGCAACCCCAATATTTTCCGCCCGGTCAAATTCGGGGATTCTAAGAACGTCAAGCGAAGAGCGATTTTCCGGAAGCGGAGCCGCGAAAAGACCAACGAAATTATAACGATAGAAAGTCTGCAATCCAGTCCGGCTGACAGACAGATCCGTGCTCAACTATCTGTTCGAAGCTGTGGAAAATGGCGCGAATGAGACAGAAACAAGCGCGAAATTTATAGGTATCGTCCGTTCCGAAGGTTCCATCCCATCACCGCAAGGAAACTGACTTGTTACACTTTCGCTTTTCTGCAAAAGTGAAAGAAAACGAAACCGGCCGAGGCGGATCGGTCGCAGCGGAGGATCATCGATGTTTTTCTCGCCACGGCAGATCGAGATCATCGATCTTGCCAAATCCGAGGGTCGCGTGCTGGTCGAAGAACTTGCGGCACGTTTTTCGGTTACGCCACAGACAATCAGAAAAGATCTCAACGACCTTTGTGAAGCAAAGGCACTCAATCGAATACACGGAGGCGCTATTTTCCCGAGTGGTACCGAAAACGTCAGATACGAGGCGAGGCGTTCGATTGCAGCATCGGAGAAACAGGCGATAGGGCGCGCGGCCGCCGAACTCATTCCGGACAAGTCGTCGCTTTTCATCAACATCGGGACCACGACAGAAGCCGTAGGGGAAGCGTTACTCGATCATCACGAGCTGATGGTTATCACAAATAATATAAATGTTGCCAACAGGTTAAGGATATTTCCTTCCATCGAAGTTGTGATCACGGGCGGCGTGGTGCGCGGCACCGATGGCGGCATCGTCGGTGAAGCGGCAGTTGATTTCATTCGCCAGTTCAAGGTCGATTTCGCTGTAATCGGCGTTTCCGCAATCGATAATGACGGCGCCTTGCTGGACTATGATTTTCGTGAAGTGAAGGTTGCGCAGGCCATTATCGCCAATGCACGCCACGTCATACTTGTCACCGACTCGAGCAAATTCGACCGCACAGCACCGGTGCGCATCGGCCATCTTTCACAGGTTCACACCTTCATAACCGATCACTGTCCGGTCCCGGCGATCAAAGCGATATGCCGTGAAAACGAGGTGAATCTCATTGAAACCGACCCGTGACACCTTTTCGTGAAGATGTGTTAAGCATTCGTTTGACATTCGATTTATTTTCGCTTTAACTGCATTCAACTTTCGAATTGAAGAATAAGAAGCCGCTCAAGCAGCAGGCATCAGGGAGTGGAAAGCGTGTCGGGGCAGGAAGTTCGCGATATTTTCGTGATCGGTGGTGGAATCAACGGCTGCGGCATTGCGCGTGACGCGGCAGGCCGTGGATATTCCGTGACGCTGGCCGAAATGAACGACTTTGCTTCCGGCACCTCCTCCGGCGCGACCAAGCTTATCCATGGTGGCCTTCGTTATCTCGAGCACTATGAATTCCGCCTCGTGCGTGAAGCACTGATGGAGCGGGAAGTGCTTTGGGCAATGGCGCCGCACATCATCTGGCCAATGCGCTTTGTCCTGCCGTTCCACAAGGGCGGTATTCGTCCTGCCTGGCTTATCCGTCTTGGACTGTTCCTTTACGATCACCTCGGCGGTCGCAAGCTTCTGCCAGCAACGAAGTCGCTCGACATGCGGCGCGATCCTGCTGGCAAGCCGCTAAAACCACTCTTCACCAAAGCCTTCGAATATTCCGATGGCTGGGTGGACGATGCCCGGATGGTGGTGTTGAACGCCCGCGATGCCGCAGATCGTGGCGCAGACATCATGAGCCGCGCAAAGGTAACGTCCGTTCGCCGTGAAAACGGGCTCTGGAATATCGACGTGAAAGACATGGCAAGTGGCGCGGTGAAAAGCGTGCAGGCCCGCATGCTAGTCAACGCCTCCGGCCCGTGGGTCGATAATGTTCTTTCCAACGCGGCGGGGCGCAATCAGGTGCACAATGTGCGTCTGGTTCAAGGCAGCCACATCATCGTGAAAAAGAAGTTCAACGATCCGCGTGCGTACTTCTTCCAAAATCCAGACAACCGCATCATCTTCGCAATTCCTTACGAGACGGATTTCACCCTGATCGGTACCACGGACAGGGATTATCTTGGTGACCCGTCGCAGGTGAAGATCAGCGACGAGGAAACGGATTATCTCTGCAAAGCCGCAAGCGAATATTTCGCAGAACCGGTGACGAAAGACGATATCGTCTGGACCTACTCTGCCGTTCGGCCTCTTTATGATGACGGCGCTTCCAAGGCTCAGGAAGCAACCCGCGATTACGTGCTGAAGCTCGAAAATGCGTCCGGTGACGCTCCGCTTCTGAACGTCTTCGGCGGCAAGTTGACGACCTATCGCCGACTTGCCGAGCATGCACTGGAAAAGATTGGCGAAGGCATAGGCGAAAAGGGTTCACCCTGGACTGCCAAAAGCTCGCTGCCCGGCGGCGATTTTGCGCCGACTGGATATGACGCCGAAGTCAGTAAGTTGAAGGCCCGCTATGGCTTTCTTTCCGACCGTCATGCGCGCCGTTTCGTGCGGCTCTATGGCACAAAAGCTACTGTGTTTCTGGGTGACGCAAAGAGTGTGGAGGCACTTGGACAGCATTTCGGCGGCGATCTTTATGAACGGGAAGTGGAATGGCTCATCCAGCAAGAATGGGCCAGAACGAGCGACGATATTTTATGGCGTAGAACGAAGCAGGGCCTGCATTTTTCCAAGCAGGAAGCTGCCGCACTTGAAAACTACCTGACGGCAAAAGCTGCCTGATAATACCGCCCTGACGGGCACCGCATACTGAAAATTGACGCAGACATCTTGCTGGTTGGAGGAGGCCACAGGACAGAATGCTTGAATTGCGCAACATCGCGAAGATGGTGGGTGGTGAATACCATATTTACCCCACCAGTCTCACACTCAAGCGGGGCACGCTCAACGTCCTGCTTGGCCCGACATTGTCCGGCAAAACCTCTCTGATGCGGCTGATGGCTGGCTTGGACAAGCCGACCGAAGGTTCGCTCCATTTCGACGGAACAGATGTCACCGGCAAACGCGTGCAGGACCGCAGCGTTGCGATGGTGTACCAGCAGTTCATCAACTATCCTGCACTCAGCGTTTATGAAAACATCGCCTCCCCCATGCGGATTGCGAAGAAGGATAGCGCGACGATCGATCGTGAGGTGCGGAAAGCTGCCGATCTGTTAAAGCTGACGCCCTATCTGGAGCGCACACCACTTAATCTATCCGGTGGTCAGCAACAGCGTACCGCGCTGGCGCGCGCCATTGTCAAGAATGCAAGCCTCGTTCTTCTGGACGAGCCGCTCGCCAACCTCGACTACAAGCTGCGTGAGGAATTGCGCGAAGAACTTCCGAAGATTTTCGCTTCGTCTGGCGCGATTTTCGTTTACGCAACCACGGAGCCATCAGAAGCTCTTCTACTCGGCGGCAATACCGCGACCATGCATCAGGGCCGCATCACACAATATGGCCCGACCATCGACATGTATCGCAACCCGGTCGATCTCGTTTCCGCCAGAACATTTGCCGACCCGCCGCTGAATATCGTAGAACTGACGAAGAATGGCGGTTCTTTCCTACATAATGGCGCTCAGGTCTTTGCGGTACCGCCGCATCTTGCAAGCATCGCGGACGGTCCGGTCACAGTGGCGTTTCATCCTCACCATCTCTATCCAACGCCGACCCACGGTGCTGCGGTAAAGCTCGAAGCAAAGACGTTGGTCTCTGAAATTGCGGGTTCGGAAAGCTTCATCCATCTGAATTTTGCCGGCCACCGCTGGGTCATGCTGACGCGCGGCATTCTCGATATCGAGCCGGACCGGCAGATCGACATCTATCTCGACACCCGTCACCTGATGGCCTTCGATGTGAATGGCCGTTCCCTTGCCACCCCGCAACAAGCTGCCGCGTGAGGAGACAGAGACATGGCACGTATCAGTCTCGACCACATCCGCCACGCCTATAATGCCAAAGCGAAAGCGGCCAATGATTACGCCCTGAAGGAAGTGAACCACGAGTGGAGCGATGGCGGTGCCTATGCCCTGCTCGGCCCTTCCGGCTGCGGCAAGACGACCCTGCTGAACATCATTTCCGGGCTTATCAATCCATCCGACGGGCGCATTCTGTTCGATGGCAAGGATGTAACGAACCTGCCGACGGAGCAGCGCAATATTGCGCAGGTTTTCCAGTTCCCCGTCATCTACGACACGATGACGGTCTATGACAATCTGGCTTTTCCCTTGCGCAATCGCGGTGTGGCGGAAACGGAAGTCGACCGTCGCGTCAACGAAATTCTGGAGATGATCGACCTCGGCTCGATGGCGAAGCGCCGCGCGCGCCGACTGACCGCCGATCAGAAACAGAAGATTTCACTCGGTCGCGGACTGGTTCGCAACGACGTGAACGCCATTCTCTTCGATGAACCGCTGACCGTCATCGATCCGCATATGAAGTGGGTCCTGCGCTCGCAGTTGAAGCGCCTGCACCGCCAGTTCGGCTTCACCATGGTTTATGTGACGCATGACCAGACGGAAGCGTTGACCTTCGCCGACAAGGTGGTCGTCATGTATGACGGCCAGATCGTGCAAATCGGCACGCCGGCCGAGCTTTTCGAACGCCCCAGCCACACCTTCGTCGGTTACTTCATCGGCTCACCGGGCATGAATGTGCTGCCGGTTTCGCTTGACGGCGCACAGGCAAAGATTGGCGATCAGAATATCGCGCTTACCTCGGCACCGGCTTTCGAGTCGGGCGCGAAAACGGAACTCGGCATCAGACCCGAATTCATCTCGCTTGGGCGCGAAGGCATGCCGGTATCCATCAACAAGGTTGAGGATATCGGGCGTCAGAAGGTCGTGCGCTCCAGCTTCGCTGGCCATCCGCTGACCATCGTCGTTCCTGAAGACGGAGAAATTCCAGCCGAGCCGCGCGTCACCTTCGATCCAAAAGCCATCGGCATCTATGCCGATAGCTGGCGCGTCGGCACAGGAGCCTGAGCCATGGAAAAGACAGTCAACAACAAGGCCTGGTTCCTCGTCATTCCGGTTCTGGTGCTCGTCGCTTTTTCGGCGGTCATCCCGCTCATGACGGTCGTCAACTATTCGGTTCAGGATACGTTCGGCAATAACGAGTTCTTCTGGGCAGGCACGGACTGGTTCGTGCAGATGCTACACTCGCCCCGCTTCTGGGATGCGCTGATGCGCAACCTCATCTTCTCGCTCGTCATTCTCGCCATCGAAATTCCGCTCGGCATTCTGATTGCGCTGAATATGCCGAAGACGGGCCTGGGCGTACCGGTCTGCCTCGTGCTGATGGCGCTGCCGCTTCTCATTCCGTGGAACGTGGTCGGCACCATCTGGCAGGTATTCGGACGCGTCGATATCGGCTTTCTCGGCCACTATCTCTCCATGCTCGGCATCGATTATAACTATACCCAAGATCCCGTCGATGCATGGGCGACCGTCATCATCATGGATGTCTGGCACTGGACGAGCCTGGTCGTGCTGCTGTGCTATGCCGGTCTGGTCTCGATCCCTGACGCCTATTATCAGGCAGCACGAATCGATGGCGCCTCTCGCTGGTCGGTGTTCCGCTTCATCCAGTTGCCAAAGATGAAACGCGTGCTTTTGATCGCCGTGCTGCTGCGCTTCATGGACAGCTTCATGATCTACACCGAACCCTTCGTCGTCACCGGCGGCGGTCCCGGCAACTCCACGACATTCCTGTCCATCGATCTCGTGAAAATGGCAGTCGGTCAGTTCGACCTGGGACCAGCTGCGGCAATGTCGATCATCTACTTCCTGATCATCCTTGCCCTGTCGTGGATATTCTACACCGTCATGACCAACAGCGACGCAGACGCGTAAGAAAGGAGAACGTTATGAGCAATTCTACCATGTCCCGCTTCTCCTTTCTGATCCCGACGATCTACATCCTCTTCCTGCTGCTGCCGATCTACTGGCTCGTGAATATGAGCTTCAAGGAGAATGCTGAAATTCTGGGGGCCTTTTCGCTGTGGCCACAGAACCCGACGCTTCGCAATTACACGATCATCTTTACCGATCCGTCCTGGTATAACGGCTATATCAACTCCATCATCTATGTGGTGCTGAACACGATCATCTCGGTGGCGGCAGCGCTTCCGGCGGCTTATGCCTTCTCTCGCTATCGCTTCCTTGGCGACAAGCACCTGTTCTTCTGGCTGCTGACCAACCGCATGGCACCGCCCGCCGTCTTTGCCCTGCCCTTTTTCCAGCTCTACTCGGCATTCGGCCTAATCGACACGCATATCGCAGTCGCCATCGCCCACTGCCTGTTTAACGTGCCGCTGGCGGTGTGGATTTTGGAAGGCTTCATGTCCGGCGTTCCGAAGGAAATCGATGAGACCGCCTATATCGACGGCTATTCCTTCCCGCGCTTCTTCGTAAAAATCTTCATGCCCTTGATTGCAAGCGGCATCGGTGTTGCTGCCTTCTTCTGCTTCATGTTCTCGTGGGTCGAACTGCTGCTGGCGAGAACGCTGACGACGACCGCCGCAAAGCCGATTGCAGCGACGATGACCAGAACCGTCTCTGCCTCGGGCATGGACTGGGGCGTGCTGGCCGCCGCCGGTGTACTCACCATCATTCCCGGCGCGCTCGTCATCTATTTCGTCCGCAACTACATCGCCAAGGGCTTTGCCCTGGGCCGCGTCTAACAAGGAGAAGCTTCGATGAATTTTTCCTGGATGGCATGGACGCTGCCTACGGCGCTGTTTTTCCTGACGATCCTTGCCCTGCTAATTGGAATGGCGGTGTGGGAGTATTTCTCGCCCGGCGGCAATCCGCGCGTCGGCATTCTTCGGTTCGAAACGACGAGGGGAGACAGGCTCTTCGTTTCGCTGCTCGGCTCCGCCTTCATCAATCTTGCCTGGCTCGGCTTTGTCGGCCCCGGCCTGTGGTGGGCGCTCGCTCTTTCGGTGGTCTATGCGATTGGCGTGTTCCGCTTCGTATAGCTGCCGACGACATACCGGGACGGAGGACGACCCGGCGAAATGCATCTGAAGCAATCGCAAAATTGGAGGACTAAAATGCGAATGCATCTTCTGACAACGACAGCAGCGGCGCTGCTGGCAATTACCGGCGTGGCTCACGCTGGCATGAACGAGGCGAAATCCTTCCTCGACAAGGAAGTGGGCGACCTCTCCTCCCTTTCCCGTGCGGACCAGGAAAAGGAAATGCAATGGTTCATCGATGCCGCGAAGCCTTTCGCCGGCATGGATATCAAGGTCGTCTCGGAAACGCTGACGACGCATGAATATGAATCGAAGGTGCTGGCCAAGGCATTCTCGGAAATCACCGGTATCAAGATCACCCACGACCTGATCGGTGAAGGTGACGTCGTTGAAAAGCTGCAGACGCAGATGCAGTCCGGCGAAAACATCTACGACGCTTTCGTCAACGACAGTGACTTGATCGGTACCCATTGGCGCTACCAGCAGGTGCGCAACCTCACCGACTGGATGGCAGGCGAAGGCAAGGACGTGACCAACCCCGGTCTCGATCTGAAGGACTTCATCGGCACCAAGTTCACCACGGCACCGGATGGTAAGCTCTATCAGCTTCCCGACCAGCAGTTCGCGAACCTTTACTGGTTCCGTTATGACTGGTTCAACGATGCCAAGAACAAGGCCGACTTCAAGGCCAAGTACGGCTACGATCTTGGCGTTCCGGTCAACTGGTCTGCTTACGAAGACATTGCCGAATTCTTCACCGGCCGTGAAATCAACGGCAAGAAGGTCTACGGCCATATGGATTATGGCAAGAAGGACCCATCTCTCGGCTGGCGCTTCACCGATGCATGGCTTTCCATGGCCGGTAACGGCGACAAAGGCCTGCCAAACGGTCTACCCGTCGATGAATGGGGCATCAAGGTCAACGAAAAGTCCCAGCCGGTCGGCTCCTGCGTTGCACGCGGCGGTGATACAAACGGCCCTGCCTCCGTTTACGCCATCCAAAAATATCTCGACTGGTTGAAGGCATACGCTCCTCCGGCAGCACAGGGCATGAACTTCTCCGAGTCCGGCCCGGTTCCGGCGCAGGGTGAAGTCGCGCAGCAGATCTTCTGGTACACCGCCTTTACCGCAGATGCGGTCAAGAAAGGTCTGCCCGTCGTCAACGAGGATGGCACGCCGAAATGGCGCATGGCACCCTCCCCGCACGGCGTTTACTGGAAGGACGGCATGAAGCTCGGCTATCAGGACGTGGGTTCATGGACGCTGATGAAGTCCACCCCGACTGACCGCGCCAAGGCTGCATGGCTCTATGCGCAGTTCGTCACTTCCAAAACCGTGGACGTGAAGAAGGCTCATGTCGGCCTGACGCTCATCCGTGAATCGACCATCAACCACGAGAGCTTCACCAAGCGCGCCAAAGATCTCGGCGGTCTGATCGAGTTCTATCGTTCACCTGCCCGCGTTCAGTGGTCTCCGACCGGCACCAACGTTCCTGACTATCCGAAGCTCGCGCAGCTGTGGTGGCAGGCCGTGGGTGATGCCTCTTCCGGCGCAAAGACCGCACAGGAAGCCATGGACTCGCTTTGCGCAGAACAGGAAAAGGTCATGCAGCGTCTGGAACGCGCAGGCGTTCAGGGCGACAAGGGTCCGAAGCTGGCTGAAGAGCACGATCTCGAATACTGGAACAAGGATGCCGTATCCAAGGGCCACCTTGCACCGCAGCTAAAGATCCAGAACGAGAAGGAAAAGCCAGTTACCGTTAATTACGATGAACTGGTGAAGAGCTGGCAGAAATAAGCCTTTGACTCTTAATAACATTCATCGGGGCGGTTTTCCGCCCCGATTTTTTATGCGCAAGCTCATCCCCGCCGGATTTCGTTGCCAATTCGCCTGCGTGCCGAGCGGACGTGCGGGTCGCCGTAGGTTTCCTTCTGCTCTCGCTTGGATTCTGTTTTCGTCATCCGGTGTTCGCGCTGGAACAGGCCTCTGGAGATGCGGATATCGAAAGCAGCCGCAATGACGATGATGATGGAAACGATAACCACCATCGTCGCAATAAGATAGCTGGAGACGGCAAGGCTGCATTCGGCACCGCAAAGTGGCGACCAGAAAACGGCGTTGAGAAAATAGATGAGCGTCGCGGCACCGGCAGTCGTCAATACGGCAAACTTCACCATGCTTTTCACGAACTCTATGATGCTGGAAAAAGAGAACATTTTCTTGAAACCCTCGGCGGGGTTCATCCGATTGAAGTCCAGTTTCATATGCTTCATAGACATCAACAGACCCTGCCCATCGATGATAGCGGTAACGATGACCGCAACGACACCGAGGGCCGCAGGAACGGCGACCATCAACAACAGCTCAACTGCCGAAGATCGGACCAGGGCACCGAAGTAACCGATATCGAACTCTCGCCCAGTTTGCGGCAAAACTGACAGTGGAGCTTCGAAGAAATGAGCGAAGCTCTGCAGGATCGACTGGCTCATCCAGACGAGATAGCATGTGATGGCGAGTACCGAGACGGCTGCTGGCAAATCCTTCGAGCGGGCGACCTGCCCATCACGGCGCAATTTATTGAGCTTGATCTGGCTGGGCGGTAGTGACTTTTCTTCCGTGTCGTCATTCTTTGCCAAGATCGACCTCCAGCATGGATCTTACCTGCGTAAATCCACTCGTCCATGTCTCGTGGAAGTAACTGCCGATGAACATGGTGTAAACGACAAGGACAACCAAAACCGCGAGATTCTTGAAGACCGGCAAGGCATCATTCAATTGCAATTGCCTCGCCGATCTAGCCGTATAACTGAATGAAAGTTCGATTGTCATTGCCACGATAATGAAAGGCGAAGCGAGGACTGCACCGGCTTTGAAGATACTGGCGAAAATCTGGATCATCGGAACGAGTGGCGCTTCAGGCAATCGAGGGAAGGCGGCCAACAGAGGCCAGAAGCTGAAAGACATATAGAAGATAGAGATAAGATCGACCAAGCCACCTGCTCCGATAAAGAGCATCAGAGCAATCGACATCAGCAACGAACCTAATGGTGCGGTCTCTAGTGCGTTGACCTGATCGAACAGGTTCGCGGCATTCGCCCCGCGATAGACATCGGTCATATCACCTGTTGCCTGCGCGGCCCAGAAAGGCACTCCAAGCCCGATGCCGAGCACAAAGCCGAAAACGAATTCCTTTACGGACAGAAACGACAGGTCGAAATACGTCACCTGCCCTTTCATGATGAAGGTGTAAGCCACCATCAACGAAGGCGCCGACAGGCCGATGGCAAGACCAAACCTTAATATTCCAGCGATATTGAAGAGCGAAAAAATCGGGAAGATGACCATGATGCCAAGCGCTCTGGCGGCGCCCAGCATGAGGGCCGCGGGCACGGCGATATTGACATCGACAGCCTGCCCCGCCCCCATCGCTCAACGAACCATGTTAGGAAAGTCGTTGAGAATGTGAATGGAATGCTCGATCAAAGGGGTTGCAAGCGCCCGTCCGAAAAACAGCAAAGCCGCCGAGATCAGTCCGATCTTGATGATTTGCGCGATGGTCTGCTCTTGAATCTGAGTCGCAGCCTGAAACACCGCTATCAACAGGCCAATGACCGCCGCGAGTATCAACAGCGGCCCAGCCAGCGCGAAAGTGGCCATGGCAGACATGCTGATTTCTGCCACCATCTGGTCGCTGTTCATATGCGCATTCCCTCAAGTCGCATAGGTCAGTACCAGACCTTCTAGCAGCCTGCGCCATCCATCGATGGATACGAACAGCAGCAATTTGACAGGCGTGGAGACCACGGTGGGCGACATCATCTGCATACCCAGAGACACCAGAATTGCGGAAATGGCGAAATCGATCATCAGGAACGGCAAATAGATCAGAAAGCCGATTTCGAAGGCGCGGGTTAGTTCTGAGACCAGAAAACTAGGTGCAAGTACCGTCAGATCGTCTGGCCCGGCCGCATTTGCTTCCGCACCCTGCCAAACCTGTTTCGATGCCTGGGCGAAAAAATCGCGGACCTCCTGATCGGAATATCTGAGCATGAAGGATTTGAGCGGTTCCGAAACCTTGGAAAAACCCTCGGCCATCGTGCCAGCAGCAGAGAAATCTGCGGAGTGAACCAGAAGCAGCCGCCAGCTTTCGCGCAACACCGGATCCATGACGAAGACCGTCAGGACGATTGCGATGGCGAATACCAGCAGGTTTGGCGGTGTCTGCTGTATACCGATAGCGTTCCGAACGATCAGCAAAACGACGGAAATCTTCGTGAAAGACGTGGCTATGACAGCGATGACGGGCAATATCGAAATGATCGACAACGCGGCAAGGCTTTGGCTAATGGGAAATCCAGAGTCCATCAGGGGTTGAGCGCCGTGATGCGGACGGCGGTGAGGCCCTCTACGGAAACGACTTCGCCATGTCCGATAATACGGCCTTGAGCGACGATATCGACGCTGCGGGATGGATGGCGACCGATGTCGAAGACGTGCCCTACGCCGATACCCTCCAGTTCAGAGAGGGGGACCTCGATGCGGCCGGCGTCGAAAACAAGTCTGATCGGAATGTCGCCAACCGCACCCTGCACCGGGTGAATATGATGTTCCTGATCGTCAGACGTCGCCATCAAATGCCTCATCGAACTGGGGGGAATTGAGAGAAGTGGGGTCAAAAGGCGCAAGCCATCGTCCTGCTCGGTCACCTCTGCCAGGAAACGCTCGCCGGTGACGGCCCAAACGGGCGCTGCCTCATAGGCAACACCCAGCACGATCGCATCTCCGATGCGCAACGAACGTAGTTCTGCACTGGAAATCGTTGCGCTACCGTGGCGTATATTAATGGGAATATGGAGTACCGAGGGCATGACCCCGGGTAGACTGTGTTGCCATCTTTGAAGCTTGCCGAGTTGCGCGGGCGAAACCAGCAGACCCGCCGGAACAGCGATACCATCCACTTCGATTTCACAGGCAAAATTGGTAGCAAAACCTGAAGGATCGTCGTCCTGAACGTCGGTTATCTCGATTGTGCAGCCGCAGATTTCCTCCAGCTTCGTGAAGGCGTTCTGCAAAATGCATTCAAGAACCAGAGGCTTGATCTGTGAATGGACATTGCGCCAATCCAGCCCCGGTTCGCGCCGATTGCACAATAAAGTCAGGCTATTATGCGACAGCTTCACCACTATGTCGTCATCACCAATGCGAGCCCTTATGTAGACTGGATCGGTGATGCTCTCCGCGGCAAGCTCGATACGCATCGGGCGAATTGAAATCCATTCCGCTCCCGTCAGAAGCGGCCACGGCTTTTTCTCGGCAAATCGACGGTCCAGCGGCAGCCCGGCATCTTCGAAACTCAGTGCGATCCTTGCCGTCATTGCGCCAGACCCTCGACCGCGTCCACGATCTGTTCAAAGGAACGGGTGCCGCCTTTGCCGTCATATAGCATGGCGTTAATCGCGTCCCTTTTTGCGACCGCTTCATCGACGTCAGGATCGTTACCCTGCCTGTATTCGCCGACACGTATCAGCAGCTCGACATCGCTATAGGTAGACATGAGCGAACGTATCCGGTTGGCTGCCGTCTGGTGTCGGGTTGAAGTGACAGCACTCATCAGGCGGCTTCTGCTTTGCAGAATATCGATTGCAGGAAACTGGCCCGATCTGGCGATGCGTTCCGACAGCACAATATGGCCGTCGAGAAGCGACCGCGACTCTTCCGCTATCGGATCTTCGTTGTCTGCACCCTCGACCAGAACTGAATAAAATGCGGTTATCGAGCCCGACACGCCGTTACCGGTTCGCTCAAAGATTTGCGGTAGGGCCGCAAATACGGAGGGCGGAAATCCGCGCCTAACAGGCGGCTCGCCAGATGCCAGTCCTATTTCGCGCATGGCGCGCGCAACGCGGGTTACACTGTCGATAACCAGCAGAACGCTTTTTCCCTCATCTCGAAAATGCTCGGCAATAGCCGTTGCCGTCAGAACCGCCTTGTATCGCTCCAGAGCGGGCCGGTCGGAGGTTGCCGAAACCAGCACCATTTTCGATGGCTGAGCATCGGGCATATTGTGCTGCACGAATTCACCAACTTCCCGCCCGCGCTCCCCCACCAGCGCGCAGACGATGACATCGGCTTGGGTGTTTTGGATGATTTCGGAAATAAGCGTTGATTTGCCCGCACCGGGAGGACCGAATATTCCGACGCGCTGGCCCTCGCCGCAGGTCAACATCGCATCGATTGCTGTGACGCCCGTCACAAAGGTGCGGGAAATGGGCTTACGCGATAGCGGATCGACCGGACTACCATATAGTGAGCGGAATGATCTGCTGGACAGCCCTGAGGTTCCGAAAGCACGGCGAACGATGTGACCATGCGCATCGATGATAGCGCCGATCAGAAAGTCCCCCACTTCAATGCTCGGTTCACGCCCCGAAGGAACGACCTCGGTCCGCATTGATAGACCGCGCGTTTCTCCGTGCAACGACAGCAACGCCACGTCGCCGTCTATTCCGACCACCTCAGCGAAGCCGATCGTGCCTTTGCCAGGCTCGTACAACTCACAAAGCTCACCCACACGGACCAAAGGGAGTTCTGCGCGCACCAACAAGCCGGAAATGCTGCTGATCCTCCCGCCGCTTCGTCGCGTGTCGACGGCGCTTACTGCCTGTTCGAGCTTCGCGAGAAGGTCAGCCACGATTGATGGCTTCCACAAGACGCGCAAGCTGATCTGCAAGACCGATGTGCTTGCGCGTGCCTTCGGCTTCCAGAACAACTTCGCCCGGCGCCATATACTGGTCCGTCAGCACAGAGATGTTGGGATGTACGTCTTTCAGCGCTTCGCTGACGATGTCATGATCCTCGACGCAGACTTTTACAACTATACTCGAAGATGCCGCCTCATCCCGAACAGCCTGCGTTACCATTTGGCGATAGCGCTCCTGCGGCGTAAAATCCGCAAGGATTAGTCCGATTGCCTGGAAAACAACCGTAGCAATCCGCTCTTCCATATCTTTAAGCTCACGCTCGGCCTTTCCGAGCGCTTCGCCGAGATGAGCGGCTAGAAATTCAAAGCCATCCCGACGCCCTGCGGCGAAACCCTCTGCGCGCGCAACTTCGAGAACAGACCTGCGCTCTTCCTCCAAACCGGCGGCTCGCTTTTCCAGCGCCGCAACGAGCCGCTCCGCCTCGTAGACATGAGCGAAATCTTCCGCGCGAATGATCCTGGACATTACGCCTCCTGCCCATGGAGCGTCGCATCAGCTAGAATTACTGTTGCGAGTTCGCAGGCTAGGTTACGATGGACTGAGCCCAACGTCGCTCCGACCGTTTTTGCATCGCAGATGCGCCAAGCGGGATTTATCCTCTCCGCGCCAGCCCAAAGGCGCAGCAGGCTCCAGCCGTTGCACAAAAGCGCCGTTTCGGTAATCGGCTCCAAATCAGTTGGAGGGAACGATAATGGAAAACCTGCGGCGTAATGCAGGGCCTTGGCGACCGTTTCAGCGCTGCAGAATGTGCCGACGCTTTCCAGGACAGCGCCCCTTATCGCACCGCCGCGCAGTGCGAAATCATATGAAAGGCCTAGCAAGAGCGAAACTCTCTCCAGCTCCAGCTCCGGCATCAGATGAAAATTTCTGGCTCCTACCGAGGAAAGCGTTGGCTGGCCAAGTTCCGCGACAAGAATGCCGTAGAGGCGATGAGACAGACGTGGTGAACTTTTAATTCTGTGGCGTAGCGTTTCAGGAACGCTTTGAAAGAGGGATACATTGCGAAGCTTGGCACACGCCACCAGTCTCCGCTTCTCTCGGGCAAGAGCGACCGGCGAAGGCAATCGTGAAAAATCATGCTGGGCTTTCTCCGTCACGGGTTTTCCTCACGGCGCGGCATGAGCAGCAGAAAACCAGCGCCGATAGCCAGCAAAAGAGCGAAAGTGATCAACAATCCCTGCTTGCTGAATCCGCTGGCCCACGTAAACCAGCCTTCTCCATCAACCACCTCAGAAGGCTGAGCCGGCGTGGCAGGCGTTGACCGGATCGGGTCCATTCCAATTTGACGCGGGCTGGCAACGACCGAAATGTCTTCGTAGGAAAGGCCCTGAACACCATTTACGACCAAAGCCCTGCTGCGTGTCTCGATGGCGGCAACATCCGCCCCATCCCGATATGTCAAAAGGACTGAAGCACGCGCTTTTTCCTTGATCAGTCCGCGACCGTTGTCTTCCGGCAGGACCACATGGACACGAGCGTCCGACACGCCTTCCAGAGCCATAAGGGTTTCTGAAAGTTGCTGCTCGATTGCGTAGCGCATTCGGATCTTCTGCTCGAATGGCGTCACCAGAAAGCCGCTACCGGGGAAGACTTCCGCGACAGAGGGAAATTCACTGCGCGGCAAACCCTGGCTGGTCAGAATTTCCAGAGCCTTCACACGATCAGCGGCATCTCCGGATAGGCTGTAGCGATTGTCTTCCCCCTTGGTTGCAACAACGTCGATACCCGACCGCTCCAGCAACACCTGCGCATCCAGCATGTCGCGCTGGCTTAAGTTTCCGATGAAGTCTTCCGAACAGCCTGCGAGCGAAAGCGTCAGTCCCAGAGCGCAAATTGCCCGCGATAATCCCCCGACCCCCATTCTACTGCCCCTGAGTCAGACGTTTCATGGAAGACAGGACCGATTGGGTGAGCGAGGAGAGGAGTGCGTAACCCACTGAGACCTGCTGCATTTTCTCGAATTCCAGCATAGCCCTGCCCGTTTTCGGCGACACTTCGCCATCGTCGGCACCGCTGGACATCTCACTTGAGCGCTTGCTCTCCGGCAAAGAAAACAGCGAGGTCAATCGCTGAAAAATCGGAAACGAACCTGGATGCTCGCCGGAACTCAAACCGCTCACGCTGTGGTTTGAGCGATCATTCGTCACGACGCTTGTCGTATCGAAAGGAGAAATCCGTCGCTGCTGCGTATCACCGATACTGGCAACATCGGCTTTGGACGCCGACTCCGCGGTAGGAGAAGAGATGAAGGCATCATCAAACTGAGCAGCAACGTTCGGCTTCGTATCGAAACCACCTGAAACAGGCGCAATGCCTTGCGGAAGATATCCATCGCTCACCGGCAACTCCTACTCGATACTCGCGGGGCCCATGCCGATGCAGCTTATTCAGAATCCGCTTCGTTGATCGCTTCTTTGGCGAAATCAAAAAGTTGGCCATTGAGCATCAGCTGATTGGTAATCATGCCCGGCAAAAACGAGTCTATGATCTCGCTTTCCATTTCGGGGGAAATTTTCCCCGACGCGTCCTTGGAGAGACTTGACGCCTTCTTGTCCGCATCGACGGCATCTAAACCGACATTTCCAAGGCTTGAACTGATCGATTCCACCGCCATGTCATTTCCTTCCCAAAGAAAATTGAATGTGAAATTGGTAGTTTTGAGCATTTATATTGTCAATATACATTCTTTAATCGATGTTTAACCGAAATTATAATGTAAATAATATAATATTCTAAAATATATTCATTTATATACTTCTAATTATCTAATTTACGCTTTCTAAAATTACGATAGAACAAATGCTTCTCTTTCTAGAACAATACATAAACTGCACGGAAATGGGAGACAGCGGAGTACACAGCGGCGACGCTCAAGTACAAAATGGAAGTTCGCCTCTTATTGTGTCTCGTAATGTAACAGCACAGAAAGCGACAAGCGGCGGCTCTATAAGCGCGAACCGGTATAAGCCGGTGCCGCCAACGCGGCTCCGGCTTCAATATTTTATTCCAAGATCAACGCCAGCCGAGTGCCGGTGCAACATGCTTGAGGATCGCATCAAGCACATGCACGTTGTATTCCACACCCAGTTGGTTCGGAATCGTCAACAATAGGGTATCGGCTTCGGCGATTGCCTCATCCTTCGCCAGTTCTTCAATCAGAACATCGGGTTCTGCGGCATAGGATCGGCCGAATATGGCTCGCGTGTCGGCTTCGATATAGCCGATGCTATCCTGGTCCTTACTACCACCGAAATACGCCCTGTCCCGGTCATCCACCAACGCAAAAATGCTGCGGCTGACTGAAACACGCGGCGAACGCGTATGTCCCGCTTCCTTCCAGGCATCGCGGTAGGCTCTTATCTGCGCTGCCTGCTGGACATGGAACGGCTCACCTGTTTCGTCAGTCTTCAATGTCGAACTTTGCAGGTTCATTCCCTGCTTCGCGGCCCAGATGGCGGTGGAGTTGGAACTGGCACCCCACCAGATTCTTTCCCTCAACCCTTCGGAATGCGGTTCCAATCGCAAAAGTCCAGGCGGATTTGGAAACATGGGACGCGGATTTGGTTCGGCAAAGCCTTCGCCTTTCAGCGCTTCGAGAAACACCTCCGCGCTGTCGCGGCCCATATCCGCGTCGCTTTTACCGTCCGAGGGCCGATAGCCGAAATAGCGCCACCCATCGATCACCTGTTCGGGCGAGCCGCGGCTCAATCCCAACTGGAGACGACCATTCGAGATCAAATCCGCGGCACCTGCATCTTCCACCATGTAAAGCGGATTTTCGTAACGCATATCGATGACGGCCGTGCCGATTTCGATTTTGCTCGTGCGCGCACCGACCGCGGCCAGCAGCGGAAATGGCGACGCCAGCTGGCGTGCAAAATGGTGAACGCGGAAATATGCCCCATCCAGACCGATATCTTCCGCAGCCACTGAAAGCTCGATGGACTGCTGTAAAACATCTTTGGCGGAGCGTGCGTGGGAG
The DNA here is from genome assembly GCF_013322225.1 of Agrobacterium larrymoorei. Taxonomy (GTDB): domain Bacteria; phylum Pseudomonadota; class Alphaproteobacteria; order Rhizobiales; family Rhizobiaceae; genus Agrobacterium; species Agrobacterium larrymoorei_A. The sequence continues at coordinate 126,458 of NZ_JAAMFB010000009.1, read as the reverse complement.
TGGGGCCCAGGACCCCAGTGACCGAAGGAGAGAAAACCAATTTTCTTCATTGTCATCTACCTGATTGAGCAATCTTGTCCGTTGCCGGAACATATAATGCGCAATCCAATAGAATGCCCGGTGAAGATGGTGAACACTCTGTTCAGCTATCAGGCAGCCGTACCCTTTATTTGCGGCCTCTCAACGTGCGCTTCGGACGCGCCGGGCGCATTGACCATGGCGCTGGCAAGCTGACGAAGGCTGACCACGCCGACTTTTTCGCCGGCAGCATTGACGACGACCGCCTCCTCCAGACCTCTCGCCGTGACAACGCGAACGGCATCCTCGACGTTGGTTTCTTCATGGATAGACCAGCCGCCCGTTGCGCTGCCTGATCGATCGGACGTCATGACGGCGTCGACATTGATAACGCGACCCCTGTTCACTTCCTTGACGAAGTTTGCGATGTATTCATCAGCAGGGCGCAGTACGATATCCTGACGCGTACCCTGCTGAATAACCTCACCGTCCCGCAGAATAGCGATCTGATCTCCCAGTCGCAACGCCTCGTCGAGATCGTGCGTAATGAAAACGATGGTTTTCTTTATCTCTTTTTGAATATCCAGAAGTACCGTTTGCATGTCCGTTCTGATCAGCGGATCGAGAGCAGAATAAGCTTCGTCCATCAAAAGAACCGGGGCATCGTTGGAGAGAGCCCGCGCAAGACCGACGCGTTGCTGCATGCCGCCCGAAAGCTGGTTCGGATACTTCTGTTCGAAGCCCTTCAAACCGACGCGGGCCAGCCACCCCATGGCGATTTCGACACTTTTTTCCCGTGGCATGCCCTGAACTTCAAGGCCGTAAATCGTGTTGTCGAGAACGTTTCTGTGCGGCAGCAAGGCGAATTTCTGGAACACCATCGCCGTCTGGTGTCGTCGGAATTCGCGTAGTTCGGTCGGGTTCATCTTCACGACATCCACACCGTCAACCAGAACCTCGCCCGCAGTCGGATCGATCAGGCGGTTGATGTGCCGGATGAGCGTGGACTTGCCAGAACCCGAAAGACCCATGATGACCTGAATGCAGCCGGAGGGGATATCGATGTTGATATCCCGCAGGCCCAGAACATGGCCGTGCCGATCGTTCAGTTCGGTCTTTGTCAGTCCATTGCGCACGGCATCTACATGGGCTTCAGGGTTTCCGCCGAAAATTTTGTAAAGGTTGCGGATTTTGATGCCGCCGAAAGCATGTTCAGCCATGGGCAATTTCCTGATGTTTCTGGAGCCGTTTGCCGTAGGCCTGGCTGATACGATCAAAAATTATGGCGATGCCGACGATAGCAAGGCCGTTGAATATGCCGAGAGTGAAATACTGGTTGGCAATAGCTTTCAAAACCGGCTGACCGAGACCCTGAACACCGATCATGGAGGCGACAACGACCATGGCAAGCGCCATCATGATCGTCTGGTTGATGCCCGCCATAATGGTCGGCAGCGCCAGCGGAAGCTGGACCTTGAAGAGCTTCTGCCAGCCGTTCGAACCGAAGGCGTCTGCCGCCTCTAGCACGTCCTTATCCACCAGGCGGATACCGAGGTCAGTCAGGCGGATCATGGGTGGAATGGCATAAATTACGACGGCGATAAGCCCCGGCACCTTGCCGATGCCCAACAGCATGACGACCGGAATAAGATAGACGAAGCTGGGCATGGTCTGCATCACGTCCAGCACAGGATTGACCACGCGCTGGAAGCGATTGGACCGAGACATGGCGATACCCATCGGCAGGCCGATGACGATGGAAAGTACGGTACAGACAAAAATCATCGAGATCGTCCGCATGGTATCCAGCCACATGTCGAAGTAGCCGATGGCGAGCAGCGTAACGAGACAGCCGATTACGATTTTCACGCTGCGGCTGGCAAACCAGGCAATGGCAAGAATAATAAGAATGATGATCGGCCAGGGTGTTTGCGTCATGAAACGCTCTGCCGAAATCAGAAAATGCTGCAATGGCGAGAAAAAGCTTTCGATTGTCCCGCCCCAGGCACGCGTAAATTCGCGGAAGGTGTCATCAATCACCTTCTTGAGGTTGCGGAGCGCGTCGTCATCCATGTGCGGAAACGTGTAAAACCAGTCCATTTATATCCCCTTCAACATGGCTTTCGCCAGGTGTGCGTAAACATGCGGCGACGTCTCGTGCCGCATGTCCCATTCGCAGGCTGCCAGATTGGAAAATCCGGTGCCGGGGAAACGTCAGAGTGAAGCCTTGACCTTTTCTGCAACTTCAGGGGAAACCCACTTCGTCCAGACGTCCGGGCTTTCCTTCAGAAAATGCTTGGCACCGTCTTCACCAGTCGCCTGATTGTCTGTCATCCACGCCATCAGCTTGTTGACGGTTTCGTTGCTCCATGAACGTTTATCGAGATAACCCATGACATCCTGTCCGGCCTTATCGGCAAAGGATTTGGATACTAGGGTAACGACATTGTCGGTCGGCCAGTCGTTCGGCTTTGGATCAGGGCAATCGGCAACCGTGTTGCAACGCTTCCATTCCGCCGGGTCGGCAGGAACACCGTGACCGAGCTTGACCATCTCGTACTTGCCGAGCAGCGCAGTTGGAGACCAGTAGTAACCGACCCAGGGCTGCTTGCGCTCATAGGCCTTTGCAATGGAACCATCGAGACCTGCAGAAGAGCCACTATCGATCAGGTTGAAACCAGCCTTCTCGGCGCCATAGGCCTTGTAGAGTTGCGATGTAACGATGGTGCCACCCCATCCCTGCGGGCCATTGACGATAGCGCCCTTGCTTGAGTCTTCAGGGTCGGGAAAGAGCTTGGGATTCTTGAGAAGATCCTGAATGGTCTTGATGTCGGGGTGCGCATCCGCAACATATTTCGGAATCCACCAGCCCTGGACACCGCCATCCGGCAGGGCCGTTGCAGCCTTGACCAGCTTGCCTTCCTCTATACCGCGCTTGACGATATCCGGAAGCAAGTCCACCCAGGCTTCTGGAGCGATATCCGGCTGACCCTTTTCCACCATGGAGGTAATAGTTGGAACCGTGTCGCCGATGGTGATGTCGGCGCTGCAACCAAAGCCTTCGTTGAGAATGATCTTGTCGATATTGGAGAGCACTTCGGCGCTCTGCCAGTTCATGCTGGCGATGGTCGGGCTCCCGCATTCGGCGGCGCTTGCAGCATAGCCGCCACCAAGCAAACCGAACATCAGACAGGTCGATGCAAGCAGTTTCTTCATCTCAAGTTCCCTTTATTGGCGGCTCTTTATAAAAGATCGAGCGCGCCGCAACCGCCCGTCTCAACCCTTGTCTTTTGCAAGTTCTTAAGGATGATGGCTTGAACAAGGCTCGCAACCTGCGCGGAAAACGACCGGTTTTTGCCCAACTACGACAGCCCTCTCTGTTTTGATCACAGCGGATAGAAATCTGCCGTACATTATCAATTATGGAAGTATGCGAGGGACCGCATCGCACGATGCTCCGAACGCTAGTGTTACGCAAAATCGCTTTTATGGAAATGAAAATTATCAAAAAAGGCTGGATACTTATCGCCGTCGCGACAATAGTGTCGTTTGCCGCTCTAGCGATAGACTGGTGACAGCGATCAGGACGACTACCACTTCAAAGTGGTGGTTACCAAACGGAATTTTTAAAGGGGGAAATACCTTGGCTCGAATAACGCTCCGTCAGTTGCTCGATCACGCGGCTGAATATGGATATGGCGTACCTGCCTTCAACATCAACAACATGGAACAGGCTCTTGCCATCATGGATGCGGCAAGCGCGACAAACGCTCCTGTCATCATGCAGGCCTCCCGTGGCGCGCGCGCCTATGCGCACGACATCATGCTCAAGCACATGATGGATGCGGTCGTGGAAATTTATCCTGACATTCCCGTTTGCGTTCACCTCGATCATGGCAATGAGCCATCCAACTGCATGACGGCAATTCAGGCGGGCTTTACCTCGGTCATGATGGACGGCTCGCTGAAGGCAGACGGCAAGACGCCCGGCGACTGGGAGTATAATGTCGGCGTTACGCGTCAGGTCACCACGATGGCGCATTACGGCGGCATTTCCGTAGAGGGTGAACTGGGCGTTCTCGGTTCTCTCGAGACCGGCATGGGCGAAGCTGAAGATGGCCATGGCGCCGAAGGTGTTCTGTCCCACGACCAGTTGCTGACCGACCCCGATGAGGCAGTAAAGTTCGTCCGCGAAACCAAGGTCGACGCCCTGGCCGTTGCAATGGGAACCAGCCACGGTGCGTACAAATTTACGCGCAGGCCAGATGGCAGCGTTTTGGCCATGAATGTCATCGAGGAAATTCACCGCAAGCTGCCAAACACGCATCTTGTGATGCATGGTTCCTCTACTGTTCCGCAGGATTTGCAGGACATCATCAACGCCTATGGTGGCGCAATCAAACAAACCTTCGGCGTACCGATCGAGGAAATCCAGCACGGCATCAAGAATGGCGTGCGCAAGATCAACATCGATACGGATTGTCGCATGGCGATCACCGGTCAGATCCGTCGTGTCCTAACGGAAGAGCCAGCCGAGTTCGACCTTCGCAAATATCTGAAGCCCGCGCGCGACGCGATGACCAAGCTTTGCAAGGAACGCTTCGAACTATTCGGAACTGCTGGGCAGGCCAATAAAATCACGCCTGTACCTCTGCGGGAAATGGCGAAGCGCTACGCGTCTGGCTCACTCGATCCAGTCATTTCCTGACGGGTAATACTGAAAGCTACCGGCCGCCCCATCCGGCCGGTAGCCAAACTTGCAATTCCCAAAAAGCCTTTGAGCAAAATATTGCGGGTGTTGGCCGTCAGAGGAATTCTATTTCCTGACCGTCGTCAGTTCTAGACGAACGTTTGGCGACAAAGCCGGTGGTAGGAGACAATATCGACGCCTAGGCTATTTTCGGAGCAGGCAATGACGTTGCGTATCAATCAGACCGCGCCAGATTTTACGGCAGAAACGACACAAGGCGAGATCAATTTCCACGATTGGATCGGTGACAGCTGGGCTGTCCTGTTTTCCCACCCCAAGAATTTTACGCCGGTCTGCACAACAGAACTCGGCGCAATGGCCGGTCTCGATGCGGAATTCAAGAAACGCAACGTCAAGGTCATCGGCATTTCAGTTGACCCTGTCGCGAGCCATGACCAGTGGAAGCAAGACATCAAGACCGCGACTGGTTTCGAAGTCGGATACCCGCTGATCGGCGACAAGGAACTGAAAGTAGCGAAACTTTACGACATGCTGCCGGACGACGCGGGCAGCAGTTCCGAAGGCCGTACCCCTGCCGATAATGCGACGGTTCGTTCTGTTTACGTTATCGGCCCCGATAAAAAAATCAAGCTGATCCTCACCTATCCAATGACGACGGGCCGCAACTTCGATGAAATCCTGCGCACCATCGACTCCATTCAGCTGACGGACAAACATCAGGTGGCGACGCCAGCCAACTGGCAACAGGGCGACGATGTCATCATCACTGCCGCGGTATCGAACGAAGATGCGATCAAGCGTTTCGGCTCCTTTGATACTGTTTTGCCTTACCTGCGCAAGACCAAACAGCCACAAGCCTGACACCTCCCAAGGGCAACGTAAATGGGAAGCGCCGAACCCGGTGGCTTCCCATTTGTGGGTCTAACGACATCGATACGCCCACATCTTTGGTAGTGGAGCCAATCAACGGGTGACATCGGGGTATCGCCCGTGGCATAGGGGCGCAACGTCCTCTATCCTTTGGTCTTCCGCTCCATGATCCGCATCGAAAATATCAGCAAATCCGCCAGCCACCGCATTCTCTACATCGAAGCTTCGGCTGCGCTGAACCGCGGAGAGAAAGTTGGCCTCGTCGGCCCGAACGGCGCAGGCAAGACAACCCTCTTTCGAATGATCACTGGTGAGGAGTTGCCAGACGAAGGGCAGGTCGCGGCTGAAAAGAATATCACTATCGGCTATTTCAACCAGGACGTTGGCGAAATGTCCGGGCGCAGCGCGGTCGCGGAAGCCATGGAAGGTGCAGGTCCAATAAGCGTCGTCGCCGCAGAGCTTCGCGAGCTTGAAGCCCGCATGGTCGACCCGGACCAACTCGACCAGATGGACGAAATCATCGAGCGCTATGGCGAGGTGCAGGCACGCTACGAAGAGCTGGATGGTTATTCCCTCGAAGGTCGTGCCCGCGAAGTTTTGGCGGGCTTGAGTTTCAGCCAGGAAATGATGGACGGCGACGTTGGCAGGCTTTCAGGCGGCTGGAAGATGCGCGTTGCGCTGGCCCGCATTCTCCTGATGCGACCAGATGTGATGCTGCTCGACGAACCGAGCAACCATCTGGATATCGAAAGCCTGATATGGCTCGAAAATTTTCTGAAAACCTATGATGGCGCACTGCTGATGACCTCGCACGACCGCGAGTTCATGAACCGCATCGTGAACAAGATCATCGAAATCGATGGCGGTTCGCTCATAACCTATACTGGGGATTATGGGTTCTACGAACAGCAGCGAGCGCAGAACGAGAAGCAGCAGCAAGCGCAGTTCGAGCGCCAGCAGGCAATGCTTGCCAAGGAGATCAAGTTCATAGAGCGGTTCAAGGCGCGCGCGTCTCATGCGGCTCAGGTGCAAAGCCGCGTGAAGAAGCTGGACAAGATCGAGCGCGTGGAGCCGCCGCGCCGCAGGCAAACGCTCTCATTCGAATTCCTGCCGGCGCCACGCTCCGGGGAAGATGTCGTTTCACTCAAGCAGGTCCATAAGGCATATGGTAGCCGCACGATCTATGAGGGCTTGGACTTCATGGTTCGGCGCAAGGAACGCTGGTGCCTGATGGGCGTAAATGGCGCTGGTAAATCTACCCTTCTGAAACTTGTGACCGGAACAACCGAGCCGGATAATGGAAGTGTCACGATTGGCGCGAGCGTCAAGCTTGGCTACTTTGCGCAGCATTCAATGGATTTGCTTGATGGTGACAGCACTATTTTGCAGTGGCTGGAACAGCGTTTTCCAAAGGCCGGTCAAGCACCGCTTCGCGCGCTTTGCGGTTGCTTCGGCTTTTCTGGCGATGACGTGGAGAAGAAGTGCCGCGTTCTCTCCGGTGGTGAGAAGGCTCGCCTTGTCATGGCGGCAATGCTGTTCGATCCACCAAACTTCCTCGTGCTGGATGAGCCGACCAACCACCTTGATCTCGACACCAAGGAAATGCTCATCAAGGCGCTGAAGGAATATGAGGGGACGATGCTCTTCGTATCGCACGACCGCCATTTCCTTGCGGAGCTTTCCAATAGAGTATTGGAACTGACCCCCGATGGGATCCATGAATACGGTGGTGGTTATAAGGAATATGTCGAGCGCACCGGAATGGAAGCGCCGGGACTGGTATCGTAGGAACAAATGAAAATGCGGCTCTAGGGCCGCATTTTTCGTCTTAAGACAAACGATGCTCAGTTCACCGTTTCCCAGCCGTTGCGAACATCTGAAGCCGATTTGCTAAGGTGAACATGCGCGTCGACATGATCGACCCAATCCAGCGGGATAAGGTGGTGCTTACCATCCGCGGCGTCGTTTTTGGTCAACTTGATACGGCTCTCGCCCTCCATATGGTCCACAGTGCCGACGTGGCTACCATCGGCAGCAATAACGTCCATATGTTCGCGGATGCTTGTTGCAGAAAACATGGGACATTTCCTCCTATCTTGTGTTTACAAGGGAGAAAATGTTCAGGAAACCCATTCGTTCCTAGTTTTTTTGCACCGGGGCCGATGCACACCAAGATCCTACAGAGCGACTGCACACATTTATGCGGCGTGCTTTAGAATAAAGCATCGGCGAAAAGATCATCGTCATCCTCCACGGGCGACGATACAGATGATATTGTGGGGCTAGACGAGGACGCACCTGGCGGAAAAAAGCGCAGATGAACGTCACGTTCCTGCGACATCGTGTAAAGCTTGAAGATACGACTTGTAAGCGGTTCTATTCTGTCGGCAAAATCAGAAACGTCTGCTTCAAAGCCTTGAGAAAGCTGGGCCGCAATTCCGCAACACTCGCTGATGGTCGCCCCGAGTTCACTTTCGAAATCCAAGGTGACGACGGCTGCGCTAATCCGGCTGAATACGGCTTGACCTTCCTCAGCCAAAGCCTGCATTCCATCGTCTATCTGAGACTTCGCCAGCCTGATTGACTCCAGCGCCTCATGGAGAGGTATGCTGATATCTGCGGAAAGGCCTTGCCCTCCTTTTACCAGTGTCTGAGTTGCTGCCTCCACGCGTTGGAGCTCATCCACGATGGCATCCGCCGGTGTCTCTAGTTTGGCTGCGAAGACACGCATTTCACCGCTCACGACATTGACGGAGCGACCTTCATCACCCAGCTTGGAGCAGCGAAGATTGGAATTCAGCGCCATATAGTGAATATCGATCTTGATCGAACGAAGGACTTCTATACCCCTGAGCAAATCCTGCGCCCTTTGGGTTACAGACGATACGACCTCGTCCGCATCGGCGCTGCTTCCCTGAACGCGCTCGGCAAGTTTGCAGGCTTCCAGGATATCTTTTTCCATCAATGAAAGAATATTGGCGTCGCCGCTGGATGTGTTTTCCAACAGTTGGTCACGCATTGAAAGTATGCGGGCGGCATCGTCCGTAAAACTCGATATGCTGGTGAATATCTTGCTGCATTGCTTCTGAAAATCCGCAGCCGTCTCATCCATCTGCGCACAAGCAAGCTGCATGACGGCTTCATGAAGCGTTTCTTGCTCGGCGGCGCTGATGCCCCTACCCTCGTTTGAACCAACGAACTCCTCAAGATGAGCAAGAGTGCTTTGAATATGTTCGATACGTTGACGGGTGATGTCGCCGATCTGCAAGGCAGATAGGACGGACGCGATCTTTCCCTGCACTCCCTGCGCAATCTTTTTAACCTGGGCGGCAACATCCGCCATTTCCTTATGCTGAGACGCTATTCGGCCCGAGTTCTCGTTCAATCCCGCAATAATTTGCGGAATTGTAGCACTAAAATCCGCCAACGTAGACGTCGAGAAGGACCGGGCTTTTGTCAGTTGCAGACGCATAGCTTCAAGATTTGCCGCAAACCGTCCGACCTCATCGGCACCGGATTGAATACGCTCGCGTATCTCGTCGGCAAAGCCCGCGAATTCCGAAAGGCCCGCTCCGGCTATCTTGACTGTGACTGCAAAGGTTTTCAGATAACGGATCGTTTCATGAATATCTTGGATGTGCTCCCCGGTCGCGGCACACATGCTTGCCAAAGCTTCAAAGCCTTCTCGGCGCTTCTGTTCGGTCTCGGGAAGGTTTGCGAGATTGGCAATTGTTGTGTGCAGGCCTGACGCGGCAGCATTCGCCGTCTTGCCGTCAAACGTGGCGGTCATGCCATCAAGAATGCCTATGAGATCGTTGAGAATTTCCATTACGGAAACAAGGACCGCGCCGCCATCCAGAAATCTCTTCTCGATGCGTGCGTGAGCTGCTGCAAGCTTGGAGTTGAACTCCGTCCGGCGATCCTGCCTGTAGGTCGTCTGTGCCTTGAGCGTGGTTTGCATTATTTTTCCGATCCTGTTTGCCTGAAAAACTACAGGCGACCGGAAAACGACAGGTAAACTTAAGCCGTGCGAAAAGCCCAAAGCGCATTTAGGGTTAATATATGGATGCAATCACACGTTAAACGGCAGTATCTTTGCGCTGCCGTTTAGCCCTTGCAGTCACCATAGCGTCAGTTGCGCCACTTTACGCCTTCAGCAGCCCCGTCATCCTTATGGAAGAAGCGGGATGCAGCCTCGGTTCTGTTGCGAACATTCATCTTCTTATAAATGTTTCGAACATGAACTTTAACCGTGTTTTCGGAGAGATGAAGCCGGTCGGCTATGATCTTATTCTGCGTACCCTTGCATAGCAGATCAAGTATCTGCACTTCACGCGTTGTAAGTGCAGAGAACTCATCTTTTTTTGCAGCCAGTGCATCTGCGCGATTTGCGACCACCGAACGGGCATCGTAAACCGTGCGGGAAGACACTTCAGGGCCTGCGGTCAACCTGCCAAGAAGAGCGGACGGGAAATGCTCTCCGCCTTTGATCAGCAGGTCCACAGCCGCCATAAAGACGTCCAACCTTAGATTGAGAGGCAACACGCCGTCAATAATACGGGTTTCCACCAGTTGCTTGAGATAAGCCTCGATCATGTCGATTGCGTCGATGACGAGAGCGATCTGCGAATCTGGATGCTTCAGTTGAAGCTCTCCGAGAAGCTCGTTCAGCCTAGAGCCAGACAAACGATAAAGAAGTACGAGCTTTACATCCTTAGTATAACCATCCGGAACGGTGCCGAATGGGCCGGCGCTGACAACGTCGCAGGCAGGAAATTTTTTTCCCAATGCCTCAACAAGACATTCGGAAAAAAGATCTGCATTTGCAACGACGAGGATTGTACCATTTGTCATGAGTGGCTTGGTCTGCTTCGCATCTATTACTCTGGACGCAACCATGAACATATACGCCTCCCTGTAGCGTTACGCAGTTGTATTAGTTTTATTCTTGCAGGAACATTCAACACACACGAGAATTTCTGTGGGCTAGTGATGTTGCGGACAGCTACCGCTAGTTATTTATTAATCACGAAAACTAGTACAAAATTTCTACAAAATAAATTGCCCGAAAGGGTTACGGCACATATTAGCGAAAAAAAATGCGCCAAAAACAGGGATGAAAGATGGGCTAATTAAGGATACTGAAAAATACATATTAAAAATAAAAGCCTTTGGTTTTGTTTTAATTCTAAATTATCCTTTGGTTGTGCTTATGATTTTTTATTTCGCTTTTGACAGTTGGTTTTAGGCCTAACATCGTGTTGCAGAAATGTATCATTCGTGCACCGTTCCGCACGGTGATGGAGCGATAGATGTCGGCTCATCTCACCTCTTCCGCCGTGCTTAATCCCATTTAGCAGCTAGAAACCAGCGGGCAACTTCGACACATTCAGCGCCGTTGCCACGAAGCGCAACTGATCGGCCTTCCGAGCAGAACTTTGTGTTTGCGTTGCTGCAAGTGGAAACCGGCAAAAGACCAGACAACTGAAGCATACAGCCTGCATCGTTCGCGATGGAGAATGGATACGCGCATGTCTAATTTATTGCGTCTTGCGCACATCCCAAAAGCAGAGAGCCCTGAAAGGGCCGATCAAACCGCAGGCGAGAGGTAGTGTGTACGTCTGCACCGTGTGAAACAATCGGAGTGAGCGCGAGCAAAATCCCATTTAAGATGAGAGGGATTTCGAAAAGCTGCTCCGAACTTTTTCGGAGGGTACGAAATGGGAAATCATCCACAACAAGCTAGTGGCGACGACATCACCAAAATCGGTGCGCTCGCAGATGGCTTTGCCAACACAGCGACAAATGACAGCTCTGTAGAAGACAGCAATGTCGGCGTCGGCAATGGCGGAAATCGCGACAATACCTACAACACCCAAGACAATAGTCAGAATCTGGATGTTGATGCGAAGGTCCAGGTCGCGACCGATAACGGTGACGACCGCAACAATAGCTACGACTGGAATTACGATAGCAAGACGCATACCGACGTCGACACCAACACGACGACCAATTCGAACAACACGACAGTCAATGACAACGACACGCATGTGAAGAGCGATTACGACTGGAGCTACGATTCCAAATCAACAAGCATCAGCGACAGCGACAACAAAACAATCACCCACACGGACGTCGACAATAAGAGCTTCAGCTACTCCAATACGGACACGGACATCAAAACGACGTCTGACAGCTTCAATACCGCTTTCTCAAAGACCGATACCGATTTCTCGACCATAGAACATGTCAAGGACATCGGAAATCTCGGTGTTGCAGGCGGTGACCTCACCTTCAATATCGGTGACGACTTCTCCTTCTCCCTGAATGTCGACAGCATCCTCAATAACTCGCTGAATGGCGATGGCAACGACTCGGCATTCAGCCTTGTTCAGGCCAACCACATCGCCGATCAGGACTACGCCTACAACGTCAACATGGATAACCAGGGCGCAAACAACCAGCTCTCCGCCAATGGCGGCTCGGCAACGGGTGCAGAAGGCGTGGATATGGACGGAAAGGGTTGGGACCTCAAGGCCCACGACGACATTACCGGCTCCAGTTCCACGAACGCTTCGGCAATCCTCGCGAACTCCGGTTACCATCTGGAACTGGTGCAGGGTGCGAACCTCCTCACCAACTCCTTCGATGGCAGCGTCATCGGCGGCGACTCCCACCATGTGGGCGAAGACGGCGGCGCCTGATTATTTCCTCTCCAAGCGACAAGACTGCACCGGCATCCGCCGGTGCAGTTTCCGGTTTGAACGCCGGAAGACAGGCTGACGTGCGCGCAGTGTGAGGCAGATCCAGTCCTCTCAGGCGGCACGTGATCAGCGTGTTCGAGAGGAGGATCAATCATGTATACTGATAAAATCACAGACATGATCGCCCATTTTATCGGGCTGTTCGACGCGGAAACCGAAGAAGCCCGCTTGCACGCGCGATATATCGAGGGCCATGCGATAGACAACCCTCACGGCCTTCCATCGTCGCACGACACCGATATTCCCTATCAGATCGACGGTACCGAGCTTCAGGATTACCAGCCCGGCGTAAAATATCGCGCCCCGCATGACGGCTTGCATCACTCACATGGCGCCAGCCATCTGGCCCAAACTTTTGAAGCCAGTCTCCGCAGGCTTTCCGAGATCGCATCCAAAGCGGTGATTGCGCCTCATTTCAATCCACAGGGCAGCGGCTTCTCTTACGAAGAACCGCAGGAACTGCAACTCTTCGCCGGTCCCGGCTCCACAATCGCCCATCTGTCACAGGTAAACCTGCTGTTCGATGACGACTATCTGAACATGACGGATGGTCCGAACACGACCCGCGATACGACCTTCGTTACACTTCGCACCACGGAGTTCTATAACGAAGCCCAGCAGTTCACCCCATTCAGCACGTTCCACCGCACGGACACTTATGACGGCGTACAGGCCATCGCCAAAACGGTGCATGATTATGTAGAGAACGCGCAAGAACATGATATCGCCTCGCTTGGAACACGTGCCAACCAGGACTTTGTGCTGGCAGATCATTCCATCAGCGGCACATATATGAACGGCGCGCTTGTGAGCGCTCACCCGGATGTCAATGATTACATGCCCGACCGGGGCATCGCCAAACCGGCGTCAGAGCCTGAGAAAAGCGACATTCCGCTGGAAGACCACAGCGCGGCTGGCAACAAGCTCGATGTCGCGGCAGGCGGCAACTTCGTCGCGAATGTCGTCGCAGTAACGGAAACCGGCATCATCTCGCCCGTCATGGCGGTGATGGGCAATTACCATCAGATCGACGCGATCACGCAGTCTTATGTCTACAGCGATCACGACGAAATAGGCTCGGTGTTTTCCAGACAGGAAGATCACGCCGCAACCGTCGCAAACAACATCGCGTCGTTCGAGCGGACCACTTGGCAAAGCAGTTCCGACGCAAGCCATGCAGATGATGCCAAGGATACAACGATATTTCCGAACGCATGGCGCGTGAGCTATGTCGAAGGCGATGTGTCCTTCGTCCACTGGATCGAGCAATATCACTTCGTTTCCGACAACGACACGATGACCGTTACCACATCCGGCGCGGATGCAAGCGTGCTGACCGGAGGCAACAGCGTTCTCGACCTTGCCAAGTTTCTCGGCATCGGCATGCAGTATGATCTCGTCATCGTCGGTGGCAACGTCATCGACATGAACATGATCTCTCAACTTTCCGTGCTCTACGACAATGACACGATCCATTCGTTGGACGGTTCGGGCACCGGCAGCATCGTGCAGTCCGGCAACAACCTCATCTGGAATGAAGCTTCGATCCACAATGTCGGGGGCAACGACCGCTTCGCCGCCGTGCCGGATTACATGCACGACACCGTCAATGCGATCAACGACAGGGACCCGAATATGCCAGCGGGACTTGCACATGATGCAAATTTCGCGGGCTATTCCGGCCTCAACGTCCTCTACATTACCGGCAATCTCTACGACGTCACCTACGTTAAACAGGTAAGCGTTCTGGGCGACGCCGATGATGTGACGCAGGCTGCCTCAAAAGTTCTGGCGAACAATGAGCATGCCGATGTTCATATCGATACCGGCAGCAACGCTGTCGTCAACATAGCCCAGATCGTCGATTACGACAGCTTCGGCGGCTCAACCTATGTGGCCGGTCATCTTTATTCGGATGCGGTTCTCATCCAGGGCGGCATCATTGAAAACGATGCCACCCAGCCTCATCCAGCGGGCGCGCCACTAGCAAATGAAGTCATCGCCTTTCTCGGTGACGACCACACATCGACAGACCACAGCGCAGACGCCGTCATAACCTCTGGACACGACCTTTCCTGGTCGCAGGCCCATCCGGTCGACGTCATGCAAACAGCCGTTGCCTAAAAACGGCGTCCCAGGGGAACAAAAAATGGATCACATTTCCAGAAACAAAATCGAGCAAGGCCGGGTCGTAGACCTGGCGAGTGGGAAGAACGGCGACGGCGGTAAAAACGCGGCAGAAGCCTGCGTGGCCGCGATCAACGATGCCGTCGAAAACCTGCGCCAGCTTTCCACTCCCCCGGCCCCCCCCGAGCAAATGGTTCAGCGTGTTGAGCCTCGCATACATACAAAGGAGCGATTGGAGGCGGGTAAAGACGTGCCGCACGTTCAACCGGTCATGCGCGATGCGCCCAGCAACAAGGCCGATCTGAAATCGCCGCCTGAAATTCCGTTCGTAAAAACCATCGACAACAACAATGGCCCATTACGCGAAAACGAACGCCGCCCACTAAATGGCGGTGGCGGAAACGGCAGGACGCCAGAATTGAATGGCGGCGGTGGGGGTGGCGGGGGTGATGGAAGCCACAGCGGCTTTCACAAGCGTAGTGAACCAGTGAACTTTGCAGCAAGCCTTGCAAAGGGCATTGCCGCAGTTCGGCGTAACATGGTCATCGTTATGCTTTTCACCATCGCCATCAACATTCTCCTCTTAGCAATACCGCTCTACCTCTTCCAGATTTCCGACCGCGTTCTGACCAGCCGTTCCATGGATACGCTGGTGATGCTCACCATCGCAGTAGTAGGCGCGGTGTTGCTGCAGGCTTTCATGGATTCCATCCGCCGCTTCATTCTGATGAGGACCGCGGTGGAGCTGGAGGTGCAGCTTGGTGCTCCTATTCTCAGTGCCGCAGCGCGCGCGTCGCTGCATGGGAGCGGCAAGGATTATCAGATATTACAGGACCTTCAGCAACTCCGGTCATTTCTTACATCCGGCACGCTGATCGCCTTTCTCGATGCGCCCTTGATGCCACTCTTCGTCCTGGTGGTTTATCTCGTCCACCCGCATCTCGGCATCATCATCATGGCCTGCTGCGCCGTGCTATTCCTCATCGCATGGCTGAACCAGAAGTTTACGGCGAAACAGTTTGCGGAAGCCAACGGCTATATCAGCCGTGCAAATTTTCATCTCGATAGCATGTCGCGCAACTCGCAGATCATCAATGCTCTGGCCATGATCCCCGAGGCTGTGAAAATGTGGGGCCGGGAAACCGCAGGCTCGCTGAAATCGCATGTCGCCGCGCAGGATCGTAACATCATCTTCTCAGGCGTTTCCAAGGCCTGCCGCATGATAACGCAGATCGCGCTGCTTGGCTGGGGCGCGCATCTTTCCCTATCCGGTGAATTGACGGGCGGCATGGTGATTGCCGCATCCATCGTGTCCGGTCGCGCTCTGGCCCCAATCGAAGGCGCCATTGAAGGCTGGCACCAGTTCAACAAGTCCGCCTCCGCTTATGGGCGTATCAAACAGCTGCTAATCAATTCGCCGCTGAACTTTCCCCGCCTGCGCCTGCCCAACCCGGAAGGACGGCTGGACGTCGAGCGCATTCTATTCGTTCCGCCTCCCCAGAAGAAGGTGATACTGAACGGGATTTCCTTCTCGCTCAAAAAGGGAGAATCCCTCGCCATTATCGGCAATTCCGGCTCCGGAAAAACCACGCTCGGCAAGATGTTGGTCGGCTCCGTTCTACCCACCTCCGGCAATGTGCGCCTCGATCTGATGGATCTGCGTAACTGGGATCAGCGCCAGTTCGGTGAGAGCATAGGCTATCTGCCGCAGGACGTGCAGCTTTTCCCCGGCACGATCAAGGCCAATATCTGCCGAATGCGCGACGATGTGGAGGATCGGCAAATCTTCGAAGCTGCCGTGCTGGCGGATGTTCATGAACTGATCGCCGGTTTCCCGCAGGGCTACGAAACAGTCGTCGCTGCAGATGGCGCTCCGCTCTCCGGCGGACAGAAACAACGCATCGCCCTTGCCCGCGCCTTCTTCGGAGATCCGAAATTCGTGGTCCTGGACGAGCCGAACTCCAATCTCGACACGCAGGGCGAACAGGCGCTGGCAAAAGCACTGCTTCACGCCAAGAAGCAGGGCATCACCACGGTTACGATCACACAGAGACCAGCCCTTTTGCAATGCGTAGACAAGATCATGATCCTGAAGGACGGCTCGGTCGCGATGTTGGCGAACGCATGGATGTGCTGAAGGCACTTTCCGGCAACAAAGCTCAGCCAGGTGATCAATCTCCGCAGATAGAGGGTTGAAAACAATGCTTTTCGGAAAAAAGAACAAGACGGATGAGCAGGGTCAGATCGAGTGGTATAGCGAAGTGCCGCGCTCTATCAGGGTTTACAGCGTCACCGGCCTCGCCGTCCTTTTCGCCTCTTTTGGCGGCTTCGGATATTGGGCAGGCACCGCGCCACTTTCCTCAGCTATCATTGCTCAAGGCAGCTTCGTTGCCACCGGCAACAACAAGGTCGTGCAGCACCTTGAAGGCGGCATTATCAAGGAAATGATGGTCAGCGAAGGTGACGTGGTGAAGGAAGGCGATGTGCTTCTGACCCTGGACAAGACAGCGGCACTATCCAGCGAACGCATGTTAAAACTGAAACAGCTTCGCCTTGAGACCATAGTCACCCGTCTGCGGGCGGAAGCACAGGGCGACAAGTCCTTCAAAGTCCCTGACATCGTCATGGCTGAGGCCAGCGATCCCGACATCAACTCTATTATCCAGAGCCAAAACGTTGTTTTTCACAGCAAGCTTAATAAGCTTGAGGAACAACTTAACCTCACAGAGAAGAACATCAAATCTCTGGAGTTTCGTTATACCGGCTATCAGGGCCAGAAAGCAGCCTTTGAACGGCAACAGGCGCTTCTGATTCAGGAACGTGATTCCAAGGCACAGCTTGCCAAGGAAGGCGTCATTCGCAAGACGGACATCCTTGCGCTTGAACGGGCCATCGCGGATTCCATGGGTGACATCGCCCGGCTTGATGGCGAAATGAACCAGAGTGATGCGGAGATCGCCAAATTCCGTCAAGAAGCGGTTATCGCCGTCAACTCCAACAAGCAGGCGGCATTGGATGCTCTTGAAACGGCGGAATCGGATCTCGACAGTGTTCGCCAGCAATTGCGCGAGGCAGCGCAGGTTCTGGATCGGACGGTGATCCGCTCTCCTGTCAACGGAACGGTTATCCGCTCCTACTACCATACCGCTGGCGGCGTCATCACGACAGGCAAACCGATCATGGAAATCCTGCCAGCCCATGTGCCGCTCATCATCGAAGCCCAGGTTTTGAGAACCTCCATCGACCAACTGCATGAGGGAGAAACAGCAGCAATCCGCCTGTCCGCCCTAAACCGCCGCACGACACCGGTTTTGACCGGTAACGTCTTTTACGTTTCTGCCGATAGCATCGAAGAAAATGCAGGCTTGCAGGTCAAGGATGTCTATATTGTCCGCGTCCAGATTCCAGACGAAGAAATTGCCAAGGTGCATGGTTTCCACCCTGTACCTGGCATGCCAGCAGATGTGCTGATCCAGACCTCCTCTCGTACTTTCTTCGATTATCTCGTGAAACCGATCGAAGACAGCATGTCGCGCGCTTTCAAGGAAAGGTAGCTCGAACGGAGCAATGGTATTTCCCTTCATCCGCGTTATCATGTTTTGAAACGTGGATGGAGGGGCGTCATGGCGGCAATGTCCGAGGTTTTATTGCTTGTCGGTCGTTTGAACTACGTCTGGACGAACACCGAAAGTCTGCTGATTTACGTCATAGCCCACTTGTTGAAGGTAGACAAAGAAGGGGCGGTCGTCGTTTTCCTGACCTTGAATACCACCCGCGCCCGTATCGATCTCGTCGAGCGCCTCGCCAAGCTCCGCTCCACATCAGCCGCTGACCGAAAGGAAGTGCTGGGTGCCATGGCGCGATTGAAAAAAGAGTCGAAGATGCGCAACAAGTACAATCACTGCATCTACTCTTTCGATGAAAACGGCGACATCTCCAGCACGCAGCTCATGCGGCTGGTGGAGGACGACAAACAGGTTCGCTATGGCAAGGTCGAGCCGGTAGACGATCAGGAAATAAAGTCTCTGGAAAAGTCGATCGCAGAGATAGCAGCAATCAGCAAGGACATCTGGAGTTTCGTCAAAAAGAGTGACCGAGTTTCGGGCTTGCTATAGCCCCGCATACCGGAAGGTCAGGTTGTAGCGGAAGCGCCCTGTCCGCTCGTGAATTCCATCCTTCAACGTCAATACGCCGTGGTAAAACAGCCGCGATGGACCGCCCCACACCACGACATCGCCGTGCTGAAGCTGGTATTTGCGCACCGGATCGTTGCGATTGATACCGCCAAACTGAAACGTCGCGGGCAAACCTAACGAAACAGAGACAATCGGGTTGGCAAAGTCCTTCTCGTCCTTATCCTGATGCAACGCCATCTTAGCACCGGGTTGATAACGGTTGATGAGACAGGCGTTCGGAACGAAGTGAGGAAACCCCGCTTGCTTGGCTGCATCGATGGCGAGCGACAAAAAATGTTCCGGCATTGATGGCCACGCTTTACCAGTTGTTGGATCGAGCCGCTCGTATCGATAACCGCGCCGATCAGTAACCCAGCCAAAGTCGCCGCAGTTGGTCATTGCGACCGACATGGGAAACCCGCCCGGCGTAACCATGTTCCGAAAGGGCGCAAGCCGGGAAATATGCTCGACTTCATCGAGGAAATCTTCGGCGCCCGAGGATGCGAAGCTGCGCATAAGCACTGCTTGTTCGGCCATCTCTTCACGCGACGGCTGAGAAGGCTCCAGCCCCGCAAACAGGTCAGCCATCATCATGCAGCCTTCCGGCTTGCCGTTTCTACCGAACGATGAAGCACCGGCTGGTAACCTGCGGCAAGGGTTCTGAGAGTGGATGGCGGCGTCAACAAACCTTCGATGAATGGTAAATTTCCAGCTCTTTGATAGCCCTCCGGCGTCCAGCGAAATGCTTCGCCGCCAGCTACTAGATAGGCGTTTTTATCCGAAGCGATCATTGCTCCATCCGGCAGTTCATCAAGCGTAGAAAGCAGAACGTTTAACCGCTTCTTCTTCAACTGCAATCTCTCTTTATGCAGAACGCGATCGATATCACTGGCCGATGGTCGCGTCCGGCCATTGCCCTCTGCCCATGCCGCCCTGAACTGTCCCGCCTCTTCCCGGCGGCACAGAAAGCAGGGCCGGTGCCCTGCGGCAAGCGCCGTTGCCTCATCGAAGAAGAACAGCTCCGTCCAGCTTCTGGTCGCCATGACATTGCGGCGCACATCTTTATAAGTGCAACTGCATATCAACCATGCTTTTGATGTCCAGCGCTTGGAGGTCAGTGTTTTCGTTTCGGGATCATGAATGATACCGCGATTTCCCGTAAATAGCCCACGAAGAGGCAGGGAAAGAACGTCCCCGAATGGATCAACCCGGTTTTGCAGCGGCATTTCCTTCCTCCCTCGTTTGCTGAGCGCACCCATGAAACTACATGGAAAATAGACAGTTTTAGGGAAGAGTAATTAGTCTGGTCGTAAATGTTAGATTAATTTCGATGGACCATACCGTATGATAAATGCTCCTCCAGAATACGGTAATCGACATGCGACAGAAACTGTTTTCCTCGGAACGACCGGATGTCGTCTACGCAGTGGGGGATGTGCACGGCTGCCTTGACCTGCTTCACGCCCTGCAAAGCAAGATCGAAGCCGACGCGGAGCAGGAAAGTGGTTCGAAATGCCTGATCATGCTCGGGGACTATGTGGATCGCGGCCCGAGATCAGCACTGGTTCTCGAAGAGCTCATTCAGCCGATGCGCGGCAATCTTCAGCGATACTGCCTTGCGGGGAACCACGAGGAAACGATGCTGGATTTCATCCGTAACCCCTCGCATGATCATCTCTGGCTCGAATTCGGCGGCGGGGAGACCTTGCGATCCTATGGAATGCGCGAGATACCTTCCGATGGTCGTCACCTGCGCGCACTCATACAGCAACACATTCCACAACGGCACATCGATTTCATCGCCTCCCTGCCCTCGCTGATATCGATACCGGGATTCTGCTTCGTCCACGCAGGTGTGGTCAACGGCGTTCCGCTGGAGCAGCAACTGGACAAGCATCTGCTATGGATTCGGCCAAACGAGCAGGCTGCGCCGACCGTCGCTAACCCGTTCCTGACAGTCCATGGACACACGCCGATCAGACAGGTTGCGCTGGTCAATAACAGGCTGAACGTCGATACCGGCGCATTCATGACCGGTCGTCTTTCCGCGGTTAAAATAAAAGGCGACGCGGCAATTACGGTCTTTCACTCGGACTGAGCGGCGAAAAACGATAGGCCGGAAGCTGACCTTTGTCATCCGGGACCTGATCGGGAATCCAACGCGATCAAGTCCTTAATTTTGAAAGGCTCTTTCACCGTGCAGACACGGTGCCGCATAGAAAAGCCACCGCCTGAAATTCAGACGGTGGCTTCACGTTTATAAACCCAAATTAGTGGTTATCGCGCGGCAGACCCTTGGTCTGTGCGATGCGCTGATACTTCACCGCAGGCTCAAGCACCGCGCCGGTTTCCATCTGGCTGACGATGCCGCGCTGGATTTCCTGCCATGGCGTCTGGTGATCCGGGAATTTGTAGCCGCCATCGGCATTGAGAGCCTCATAGCGTTTCGCCAGTTCTTCGCCTGAAATCAGGATATCCGCCTTGCCCTGACCTACGTCGATGCGAACGCGGTCACCGGTTTGCAGCACAGCAAGACCACCGCCCGCCGCCGCTTCCGGAGAAGCATTGAGGATCGACGGGCTGCCGGAGGTTCCGGACTGGCGACCATCACCGATGCATGGCAGCGAGGTGACGCCCTGCTTTAGCAGGTAATCCGGCGCGCGCATGTTGACCACTTCCGCAGCACCCGGATAACCGATGGGGCCTGCACCACGCATAAACAGAACCGTGTTCGCATCGATACCGAGCGACGGATCGTCGATGCGGTGATGGTAGTCTTCCGGTCCATCGAACACGACCGCCTTGCCTTCGAAGGCTTCCGGGTCGTTCGGGTTCGAAAGGTAACGATCACGGAATTCCTGACTGATAACGCTCGTCTTCATGATCGCGGACGAGAACAGATTGCCGCGCAGAACGCGGAAACCGGCGCGTTCCTTCAGAGGCTGATCGAATGGACGGATGACCTTTTCATCTTCGATGATCGCACCACGGCAGTTTTCGCCGATGGTCTTGCCGTTTACCGTCATCGCGTCTTCCATGATGAGACCCTGGTTCATCAACTGGTTGACGACGGCGGGAACACCGCCTGCGTGATAATAATCTTCACCCAGATATTCACCGGCTGGCTGGAGGTTAACCAGCAACGGGACTTCTTCGCCATAGGTCTGCCAGTCATCGACCGTCAGTTCGACGTCGAGATGGCGGGCAAGACCGTTCAGATGGATCGGCGCATTGGTGGAGCCGCCGATGGCCGAATTGACGCGGATGGCGTTGATGAAGGCATCTTTGGTCATGATATCGGAAGGCTTGAGATCTTCCTTGACCATTTCCACGATGCGAAGGCCGGTGAGATAGGAGATTTCCTGGCGGTCGCGGTAAGGTGCCGGAATTGCGGCAGAGCCCGGAAGCTGCATGCCCAGCGCTTCGGCCAGCGAGTTCATCGTCGTTGCCGTGCCCATGGTATTGCAGTAACCGGTAGACGGGGCTGACGATGCAACGAGCTTCACAAAGCCCTGGTAATCGATTTCACCCTTCGCCAGAAGTTCGCGCGCCTTCCAGACGATGGTGCCGGAGCCGGTGCGCTCCCCACGGAACCAGCCGTTGAGCATTGGGCCGACTGAAAGGGCGATGGCCGGAATGTTGACGGTGGCCGCCGCCATAAGACAGGCAGGCGTGGTCTTGTCGCAGCCGATGGTCAGCACGACGCCATCCAGCGGATAGCCGTAGAGAACTTCAACGAGGCCAAGGTAGGCAAGGTTACGGTCAAGACCGGCTGTTGGGCGCTTGCCGGTTTCCTGAATAGGATGAACCGGGAATTCGATGGCAATACCACCGGCTTCACGAATGCCTTCACGAAGACGATGAGCGAGTTCAAGATGGTGGCGGTTGCAGGGTGACAGATCCGAACCCGTCTGCGCGATACCGATGATAGGTCGATCTGACTGCAATTCCGCCTGGCTGAGACCGAAATTCATGTAACGCTCTAGATAAAGCGCCGTCATATCTGCGTTTGCGGGGTTATCGAACCACGCACGCGAGCGCAGCTTGCCTTTGGTTGCGGGTAGATTGTTCTGATCTGTCATTGGTTTGGTCTCCAGCCGGAAATGGCGCACGGGTAGGACAACAGGATTGCGACGAGCTTATGATAAGAGGCGAAAAAGAAATCCAGACGGTCACAAGCCTTAAGCATAGTCGCCTTCCACCCCAGGGACATCGTTCGGAATCGAACATCCCATAATAGCAGTCAGAAACGATTGTCACGGTATTTCCTGCCTCAGGTTTTCTTTTCTTGCCTTTATCTACGGCAATTATCGACCACAACCAACGTCGCAGCCCTGATTTTCCTATTCATATTACTATTTTGCCGTCTGCCTCATTGTCAAGCTCAGCATTCCACAGATGAGACCGCCGACAGAAAAATTTAAATAATAAACAAGGCATTGATTATTATAGATATTTATAATTCATCATTCCCACGCTGCGTTGGAAATTTAACAAATCGCTAAAAAATCTCTTCCCAAGAATAATACTATATGCTCAAATCACATCGTCATGCTGACTTCATCTCTGGGAGGATTAAGATGAGAAAAGCACTTGCGGCGGTCACCGTCGCGTTTTCCGTGTGCCTTGCATCCGGCGTTTCAGCGAAATCACTGACGGTTGGCTTCTCGCAGATCGGCTCTGAGTCGGGTTGGCGCGCGGCGGAAACCACCGTCACCAAGCAACAGGCTGAAAAGCGCGGCGTTACGCTCAAATTCGCAGACGCTCAACAGAAACAGGAGAACCAGATCAAGGCCGTGCGCGGTTTCATCGCACAGGGTGTTGATGCCATTCTGATTGCGCCGGTTGTTGCAACCGGTTGGGACGCCGTTCTGAAGGAGGCCAAGGAAGAGAACATTCCCGTCATCCTGCTCGACCGCCAGATCGACGCGCCGGACAGCCTTTATCTCACAGCAGTAACCTCTGATCAGGTTCACGAAGGCCAGGTCGCTGGTGACTGGCTGGTCAAGGATGTCGGTTCCAAGGATTGCAAGGTCGTGGAACTGCAGGGCACTACCGGCTCATCGCCCGCGATCAACCGCAAGAAGGGCTTCGAAGAAGCTATCGCTTCGCACAACAACATCAAGATCGTGCGTTCGCAGACCGGTGACTTTACCCGCACCAAGGGTAAGGAAGTCATGGAAAGCTTCATCAAGGCTGAAAATGGCGGCAAGGATATCTGTGCCGTCTATGCCCATAACGACGACATGGCAGTGGGTGCGATTCAGGCCATAAAGGAAGCTGGACTGAAACCCGGCACCGATATCAAGGTCGTTTCAATCGACGCTGTGCCGGATATCTTCAAGGCCATGGCCGCCGGTGAGGCCAACGCAACGGTCGAATTGACGCCTAATATGGCAGGCCCTGCTTTTGATGCCCTCGATTCCTATCTCAAGGATAAGAAGGAGCCGAAAAAATGGATTCAGACGGAATCCAAGCTTTACACGGCTTCTGACGATCCGATGAAGGTCTATGAATCCAAGAAAGACCTCGGCTACTAAGGCGATCCCAACGAAGCGGCGTCCCTTTGCGCCGCTTCGTACACTACCGACAAGGATGCAAATCTATCCCTTCGTCATCCTCGGGCTTGACCCGAGGATCCATGGCTCGGTGGTGGATCCTCGGGTCAAGCCCGAGGATGACGTCTAGTTTGGGAAAGCTTGTTCCCACTTCAGAAATGGCGCGTGGGTTGCTTGGCCCGGCTTTTTTCATGCGGAAACTGCAACATGTCCGATCAGGTCAATCTTCTGGAAGCGCGTGCCATAGGCAAGTCCTTCCTTGGCATCACTGCCCTCGACAACGTTGATTTCACGTTACGGGCAGGCGAAGTCCATGCGCTTCTGGGCGAAAATGGCGCTGGTAAATCCACCCTTATCAAGATTTTGACCGGTGTTTACACGCGCGATCGTGGTGCGATCCGTCTTGCGGGCGACGAAATTTCGCCGGCAAATGTGGGAGAAGCGCAAGCGCTGGGAATTGGCACTGTTTATCAGGAAGTCAATCTTCTGGAAAACCTGACAGTCGCCGAAAACCTGTTTCTCGGGCGGCAACCAAGTCGTTTCGGGCTGATCGACAAGCGTCGAATGAGTGCAGACGCTCGCGCCCTTCTAGAGCGTTACGGCCTCACGATTGATGTGGATGCGCTTCTGGCAAGCTACTCCGTCGCCATCCGTCAGATTATTGCGATTGCTCGCGCCGTCGATCTTTCCGGCAAGGTTCTTGTGCTGGATGAGCCCACCGCCAGCCTCGACAGCCATGAAGTCGAAATGCTGTTTGCAGTTTTAAGGCAGCTCCGCGCCGAGGGTCTTGGCATCGTCATCATTACTCACTTTCTCAACCAGGTTTACGACATCGCGGACCGGGTCACGGTTCTGCGCAATGGCAAGCTGGTTGGAACACGCGCGATCTCAGAGCTGCCGCGCGGCGAGCTCATTTCCATGATGCTGGGACGCGAGCTACAAAACGTCACACACAACCGACAGGTCGATGAACAAAGCGTCGCAAGCGGTCCATCTCCGATCCGATTTGAAGGTTACGGAAAACGCGGTAGCGTAGAACCATTCGATCTGGAAATTCGCCCCGGCGAGGTGGTCGGCATTGCCGGGCTGCTCGGTTCCGGGCGTACCGAAACCGCTTTTCTGCTCTTTGGCATAGACCGACCAGAAAGTGGTAATGCGACCATCGACGGCAAGACGGTCTCCATTCTATCGCCGGAATCAGCCATCGAACAGGGCTTCGGCTTCTGCCCAGAAGAGCGAAAGACGGATGGCATCATTGGCGATTTCTCCGTTTCCGATAACATCGCGCTCGCTCTTCAGGCCCGTCAGGGCTGGATGCGTCCGCTTTCGAAACGCCAGAAGGCGGCGCTCGCCGGAGACTTCATCAAGTCGCTCGATATCCGTCCCGCAGACCCGGAACGCCCGATAAAATTCCTGTCCGGCGGAAACCAGCAAAAGGCCATTCTCGCGCGTTGGCTTGCCACCAATCCGCGCCTGCTCATTCTCGATGAGCCGACCCGCGGCATCGATATTGGTGCGCATGCAGAGATCCTGAAAATGATCGAAAGGCTCTGTTCCGAAGGTATGTCTTTGATCGTTATCTCCTCCGAGCTTGAGGAACTGACCGTCGTTGCCCATCGCGTCATCGTTCTCTCCGACCGTCGCCACGTGGCAGAACTGAAGGGCGATGAAGTAAGCGCGGAAAACATCATGCAGGCGATAGCCAATGCTGCACGTGTGGAGGCGGCATGACCAGAAGCATTTCCATCCGGCTGAAACGGCTTGCCCCGCAGATCATCGCGCTCTTCATCATACTGGCCGCCATTGCCATCATATCGCCCGGCTTTCTGAACGTCTCCTTCCAGAATGGTCGCCTCTATGGTAGCCTCATCGACATTCTGGTTCGCGCCGCACCCGTTGCCCTGCTGACCATCGGCATGACACTGGTTATCGCCACGAAGGGCATCGATCTATCCATCGGTGCCGTCATCGCGATCTGCGGCGCGGTAGCTGCCACCCTGATTGCGAACGGCCACTCGATTCCCGTCGTCATCGCGGCTTCACTTGCAGTTGGCATTGCCTGCGGTATCTGGAACGGCATCCTCGTTGCGCTCCTCGATATCCAGCCAATCATCGCCACACTCATTCTCATGGTCGCGGGACGCGGTATCGCGCAGTTGATCACCGAAGGCGTCATTCTCACCTTCAATAATGACAGCTTCTCTGCCATCGGCTCAGGTGCATTTGCAGGCATTCCGCTGCCGGTCATCATTTGGGTTCTGACAGCACTGCTCGTCGGTCTGCTCGTGCGCAAATCCGCACTCGGGTTTTTGATCGAGGCAACGGGAATAAACCGGCGCGCCGCAGCGCTCGCCGGTGTACGCGCCAAATTCCTGCTGTTCTTCGTCTATGCCGTGTCCGGGCTTTGTGCCGCCGTTGCGGGTATGATCGTGACCGCCGACATCCGCGGCGCAGACGCCAACAACGCCGGCCTCTGGCTGGAACTCGACGCCATTCTGGCCGTCGTCATCGGCGGCACGTCGCTGAATGGCGGGCGATTTTCGATCACCGCTTCGCTCATCGGCGCGCTGATTATCCAGACCATCAATACTGGCATTCTGGTTTCAGGCTTCCCGCCGGAATTCAATCTGATCATCAAGGCAGGCATCATCATCGTGGTGCTGACACTGCAATCACCGGCGTTGATGACCCTGATAGGTTTCGCCAAATTCTCGAAGCGCCAGACAGAACCAACGCCCACCCACGGCATAAACAAGGAGGGAGCCGCGCGATGATCCACACCCGCAACCTACCCTTCCTCACAACGCTCGCGATCTTCATCATCGCCTACGCCCTTTGCGTGGTGGAATATCCGGCAATGCTGTCCACACGCGTCGTTGGCAATCTATTGACGGACAACGCATTCCTCGGGATCGCGGCGGTCGGCATGACCTTCGTTATCCTTTCTGGAGGTATCGACCTCTCGATCGGCTCGGTCATTGCCTTTACAAGCGTCTTCGTGGCGGTGCTGGTTGGCTCCTATGGGGTCAATCCTTTGCTCGCCTTCGCGGTCGTCCTTATCATCGCAACCGTGTTCGGTTGCCTGATGGGAGCGATGATCCATTTCCTTGCCATACCGCCGTTCGTGGTCACGCTTGCGGGTATGTTTCTGGCGCGTGGCGCGGCCTATCTCATCTCCACTGCATCCGTACCCATCTCGCATCCGGTGATCGATGCGATACAAGGCTTCTACTTCCGCTTCCCCGGTGGCGGCAGGCTGACAGCACTGGCCATTCTCATGCTGATCGTCTTTGCGGTAGGGATGCTTGTTGCCGCACGCACGCGCTTCGGGGCAAACGTCTATGCGCTTGGCGGAAACCAGCAATCAGCCGAACTGATGGGCGTACCTATCGGCAAGACGACGATTGGTATTTATGCACTGTCCGGCTTTCTTTCGGGCCTCGCGGGCATCGTCTATACGCTCTACACCTCATCAGGCTATTCGCTGGCAACCGTTGGCGTGGAGCTGGATGCGATAGCCGCAGTCGTGATTGGCGGTACGCTTCTTACGGGCGGCACGGGACTTGTAGCAGGTACATTCGTAGGCATTCTGATACAGGGCCTGATACAGACCTACATTGTGTTCGACGGCACACTGTCATCATGGTGGACGAAAATCGTCATCGGCATACTGCTCTTCATATTCATCGTATTGCAACGCGCAATCATCTGGTATTCAAACAGGCGACTGGCGGAAGCTCATCCGGCTTAGAGCATTTCCAGCAAGAGTGCGAAACGGTTTTACGCATGCGATAAAACAACGAGTTAATTTTGACGGGGGCGTTTTTGGGTCTGCTGGAAACAACGATAACAGGGCGAAAACGCCGCAGCAGCCACGCTCATGTGGTGGCTGAGCTTGGCAGCGCCATTGTTTCCGGCCGCATACCTGAAGGTTCGCTTCTGCCCAACGATGCTGAACTGTCGCTTCGCTTCGGTGTTTCCAGAACCGTCTTGCGCGAAACCATGAAGACGCTCGCCGCCAAACGGCTGGTTGAACCGAAAGCAAAGGTCGGCACCCGCGTACTGGACAAGGCAAGCTGGAATTTCTTCGACCCGGACGTACTGGGTTGGCGGTGCGATGCGGGCATAGACCCCGAATTCATCGAGCATCTTGCAGAAATTCGCCTGGCACTGGAGCCTTCGGCTGCTGCTGCGGCGGCCCGAGAAGCCTCCAACGAAGATATCGTTTCGCTTTACGTCATAGCCGCCAAGTTCGATAATCTCAACCACACGCCCGAAAGCATCGCCAAGGTGGATCTCGAATTCCATCTTGCGGTGGCGCGCATTTCCGGCAACCCATTCATGCGCTCGGCCAGCGGCTTGATCGAGGCAGCACTTGCCATATCCTTCAAGCTTTCATCACCGGCTTCCGCACCCGAAACCATTTCTGAAATCGCCTCTAACCATCTGCGCATCGTCCACGCCATTGCAGCGCGAGATGAAGATGCAGCGGTAAAATCCATGCGCCATGTTATTGAGGTCGGTAAGGAA
Source organism: Agrobacterium larrymoorei (assembly GCF_013322225.1). Classification (GTDB taxonomy): domain Bacteria; phylum Pseudomonadota; class Alphaproteobacteria; order Rhizobiales; family Rhizobiaceae; genus Agrobacterium; species Agrobacterium larrymoorei_A. The sequence continues at coordinate 97,705 of NZ_JAAMFB010000009.1, read as the reverse complement.
CGAACCCGAGGCGCAGTCAGAGAATCCTGATCGCAATCAGTGGAAATTCCGACCTTTCACCGTGATATGCGCCTCACCGTCATCATTTTCAGCAAGAGCTTTCCGCCTGGCCAGAACTCGAGGATCTTCCGGCACGCCCCGATGAAACTCATCCCCTCTGCCATGGGGTAACGGGAAAGGTTTTTCGCGCTCGCCAACGCTTTTCAGAATATCGGACAGATCCGTGATCCGGTGCGCGACCAGATGCACGACCGATCCCTCTCGCTGGATTTTTCCGTAAATTCCCACCATGCTGGCACCCAGCAAAGCGCGTCGATATTTTTCGAACGTCTTCGCCCAAACGACGGCATTGGCAATGCCTGTCTCATCTTCCATCGTCACGAAAATAACACCCTTTGCGGAACCGGGGCGCTGGCGAACAAGCACCAGCCCGGCCGCCTCTATCCAGCCACCATCCCGCGTGTTGGTAGCTTGCGCACAAGTAACGATGCGTTTGCGAGCAAGATCTTGCCGCAAGAAGGCCATGGGGTGCTGCCGCAAGGTCAGCCCGACATGGCCGTAATCCTGCACCACCTCGCCACCCATCGTCATGGGCTGAAGTGCGACTTCTGGCTCGTCCAACTCATTGATAGGTTTCTTCTGCTCTCGCGCCGCAGCGGCGAAGAGCGGCAAAGGCTCATCGCGCAAAGCCTTGATGGCCCATAATGCCTGCCTCCTCGAAAGCCCCAATGACGGGAGAAAGGCATCGGCTTCAGCCAAAGAAACCAGCGTCTCCGTCCTGACACCGGCACGGTGCCAGAGATCATCGATGGAAACGAAGGGGCTTTCTTCCCGGCAAGCGATGATACGAGCCGCCTGCTTATCGGAAAGACCTTTCACCAAACACATTCCAAGCCGCACGGCACCTCGTTCCTTGCCCAGTGGTTCCAGCAGACAATCCCAACGGCTGCTATTGATACAGACCGGGCGCACCTCCACGCCATGATTTTGCGCATCCCGCACGATCTGCGCTGGCGCGTAGAAGCCCATGGGCTGGGAGTTCAAAAGCGCAACACAGAAGATGTCGGGATGGTGGCATTTGACCCAAGATGAGGCATAGGCGACCAGAGCGAAGGATGCGGCATGGCTTTCCGGGAAACCGTAACTGCCGAAGCCCTCGAGCTGTTTAAAAAGGCGCTCTGCAAATTCCTTGCTGAATTTATTCTTCACTAAACCATTTATGAGCTTTTCCCTAAATTCGGTGATCGTTCCCACATTCTTGAATGTTGCCATGGCCCTCCGCAGTCGATCCGCATCGTTCGCGGTAAATCCTGCACATTCGATTGCCACACGCATTGCCTGTTCCTGAAAAAGAGGAACGCCCAGTGTCTTCTTGAGAACCTGTTCAAGTTCCGGTCGCTCATAAACAACTTCCTCTTTTCCCTCCCGTCGCCGCAGATAGGGATGCACCATATCCCCTTGAATTGGACCTGGTCGGACGATGGCGACCTGAATGACGAGATCATAAAGCTCACGCGGTTTCAGCCGCGGCAGCATGGACATCTGCGCCCGGCTTTCGATCTGGAAGGTGCCAATCGTATCCGCCCTGCAGATCATATCGTAGGTAGGGCCATCATTCAGCGGTATCGTTTTTAGTTCGTACCTCTTGCCTTCACGCTCCTCCAGCAGATCGAAAGCGCGGCGCATGCAGGAGAGCATGCCAAGCGCAAGGCAATCCATCTTCATGAATTTTACGGTTTCGATATCGTCCTTGTCCCATTCGATGATACGCCGATCATCCATGGCGGCAGGTAAAATGGGAACGAGTTCATCAAGCCTGTCATGAGTCAGCACGAAACCGCCTGGATGCTGGCTGTGATGGCGAGGAGTGCCAATCAATTGTTGGGCGAGATCGAACGCCAGCCGCACGCGGCGGTCATCTAAGTTGATGTTGAGTTCATTTGCCTGTTTAGCCCCTACACCTTCGGTCCACCACCAGATTTGCGAGGACATGAGCTTGGTCAAATCCTCAGGCAGGCCCAGCACCTTGCCGACATCTCGAATGGCACCCTTTCCGCGATAGCGGCTAACAACTGAGCACAAGGCTGCCTTATCATGTCCGTAGTGTTCATAGATCCACTGAATGATTTCTTCACGGCGCTGATGTTCGAAGTCGACATCTATATCCGGCGGCTCGTCACGATCCTCGGAAACGAAGCGCTCGAAAAGAAGGTCGCTTTCCTTTGGATCAATGGCAGTAATGCCCAATACGAAACAGACAGCAGAATTGGCCGCAGAACCACGCCCCTGACATAAAATTTTCCTCTCTCTGGCTTTACGAACGATGGCGTTAACCGTCAGAAAATAAGGGGCGTACTTTTTCTTGGCGATGATCGCCAACTCGTGCTTGAGCGCCTTTTCCACCTTCTCTGGCAGGCCCTCTGGATAGCGTTCCGGCACCTCGTCCCAAACGAATTTTTCCAAGGCCTTCTGCGCTGTCAGCCCAGGCTCATTTATTTCGTTAGGGTATTGATACTCCAATTCTTTAAGCGAAAATTTGCAGCGCCGAACGATTTCGCGCGTCCGCGCCAGCGCTTCGGGATAGGCAGAGAACAACCGATACATTTCTTCCGGTGGCTTGAGATACCGATCCGCGTGCCTCTCACGCCGGAAACCAGCATCGTCGATCGTGCAGTTGTGGCGGATGCAGGTCACGACATCCTGCAACATGCGACGGTCCGGATGGTGGAAAAGCACGTCGTTGGTGATGACAGTCGGCACGCCCTCCCTCAACGCCATGTTGGAAAGTTCATGCAGACGCAGATGATCATTCGGCCTGCGGCGAAGATTCATCGCCAGATAGGCCCGGTCCGAAAAATCCGTCTTCAGGCGCCGCAACTGCGTCAACAGTCGTTCATCTGCCAAATCCGAAAGAAGAATGACGAGAAGCCCTTCACCATAAGCAACGAGATCGCCCCAGGTGAGATGGCATTTGCCACTTTTGCTATCCTTTTTTCCAAAGGTCAGCAGGCGGCACAATCGTCCATATGCAGCCCGATCGGTTGGATAGACGAGGACGGAAATGTCGTCCGCAAGATCGAGCCTGCACCCTATGACCAAGCGAATACCTTGATGCTTGGCCGCTTCATAAGCGCGTGGAATACCAACCAGGGTATTGCGGTCTACAATACCGAGTGCGTCTATCCCAAGCAGTTTCGCCTGCGCAAACAGCTCCTCGCAGGAGCTGGCACCGCGCAGAAAAGAGAAGTGCGAAGTAACTTGAAGCTCGGAATAGCGGACCTTCTCGCTCATCCGAACAACCCGTGCATGAACCAGTTCAAAGAGCCGGTTTCGGCATGTTCCCCGTCACCGGAGCGGAAAATCCAGAACCGTTCGCCGCTTTCGTTCTCGACGCGGAAATAATCGCGTACTGCGGTCAGTTCGCGGTCGCGCTTCCACCATTCACCGAACACCCGCTCCGGACCATCGGCACGCTTCACCAGATGTCGTACACCGCGCCATGTAAAACTTTTTGGCGGATGGTCGGGCAGCAGCGCCACGGTCTGGATGGGTTCCGGTTTGAAAAGCAGCCGAACCGGGCGCGGCCAATGGTCTGGCCAACCGATTTCGTCTTCCGCTGCCTGCGCCGGAATTGCCTGCACGGAACGCTCCGGCACATCGCTTTGCACGGCTGCGTAACGATAGACCTTATGCCCGCGATTGATGATGACATCCACGGTCTCCCCTATATCCGCTCTCGCCTCGTCCAGAAGATTGGAACGCGCCTGCCCTGCCATCAGCGGCTCGGCATGAGTGGCGGTGATCGTCATCTTTTCGATACCGAAACCGGGATCGACCGTATCGATACGGTCCGTCAAAAGACGCGTCAGCTGCTTGACGTCCCGTGCCGGTTTCGATGTGCCTGCCCGGATGGCCTGCAAACCGCTATCGACACGATGGAAGACGAGATCCACCCGTCGCGCGCCCAGTCCACGCTTTTCCAGCCCGAGACAAAGCTGCTCGACTAGCTTTTTCGTGTATCGGGCAATGGTCTCAGCAGCGCCAATCGGCTCAGGGAAGAAGCGACGGACCTCCACCAGTTCTGCAACGCGGATTGGCTCAATGGGCTCGGAAAGAATGCCATGTGCCTGATCCAGCCTGCGTCCCACTTCCGGGCCGAAGCGCAGGGTTACGGGCGCGCGGGGTGCTGCTGCCAGTTCTGATATCCGTCGGAAACCCATTATTTTCAGGTCGGCAACCAGGCGCGCATCCAGCCGTAAGGCGACAAGCGGCAGGGGCGCGAGCATGGAGGTGGAATTTCCCTGCGGTACGATGGTTGCAGCTTCAGACCCAAATCGAGCCATTGCATGGGCTGCACCCCAGCTTTCAGCGATTGCGGCGCGAGCCGCAAAGCCGAGAGCGTGAAGACGATTTATCATACCCGTCAGCATGAGCTTTTCATTGCCATGCAGATGATCGGCCCCGGTTGTATCGAGCACCAGCCCATCTGGCGCATCCGGGGCGACGATGGGGGCATAAATCCGCAGGAACCAGAAAGCGAGGTGACGGAGAGCTTCGGCATCTTCCTCCGGCTTCAACTCCTCAACGATCAAGCCGGGCAAAATAGCCTGCGCCTTGCTGACAGGCATTCCGAGCCGAAGCCCAGCTTTCAGCGCGGCGATATCCAGCGCCGCAACGATGCGGCGGCTGCCTTGACGAGCGATCATGACGACTGGTCGATCAAGCGGTGGCGCCTGCTTGCCAAGCGCCCTTCGGTATCGATCCGTCTGCCATGTCGGCAGGAATAGCGAGACGACCCTTTGCATCACAGGCTTCCACTTCAAGTTCGAATGTCTCACCACCTCGAGAGCGCAAAAGCTCTAAAAACCACCGCGACCGCCCCACCCCTTTGACAGGCAGCGGTGATGATGGCCGCGTGGAAATGCGCCAACGGGTGACCGCAGCGGTCGGCTGGCCAAAATCGGCAGCACCGGAGGGATGGCGCCAGCGGCGAAGCGCAAGTGCTGCCACGCCAGATGCTTCCGCCGTGAGTTGAAGGCGGCGCGACATGGTCATGGAAAGCTTAGAAACTTCACCGACCACGGCACCGAAACCATTGCAGCGCAGCCCTTCCTCGAAACAATCCAGCACGCCTTTTTCATCACGGCACTCAACGATGATGAGCCTGTTTTGAGAAAGTCCGGCTTGTTTCAATGCTGGCATGAAAAGGTCCGGTCGTGTGACGCACCACAGAACCTTGCCTTTGAGCCGCGCCGCGATGCCTGCACAGAACAAGGCGGAAGCCGCTCCATCTGCTGCGCCGTTTCCACCACCGCTCACCTCATGAAGACTACCAAGTTTCAGGCCACCGCCGGGTAGATGATCATCGATAACGGGCAGATCAAAAGGCAGAATCTCCTGTTGTCTGGAAGGTCCGTGTGTGATCCTCTCCAGTCTTTCCCGCAACTCCTCCACGACAAGCTGTTCTGCGCGCTTCTGCATGACACGAAACTTCTAAAAGCATTCCACGCTAAAATCTCATGTTCACTTTTTGTTCCAATTTCAGCAAAGAGTCAACAAGGCCTGCTGGGACTCTTGTGGATGGAACGAAAACTTTTGCTTCGCTCAGCTTCCAGCAATCGGCCGCATCGGAACATTAGGCGCGAAAGCCCCTGCCCTGCTCGCTGAACGCACAGGCAAACTCAGCTTTCCAGCCGCGTAGAAAAGCAGGAAGGAACCAATCTGATAGGCGAAAATAATATCGATCTCCACGAATGAGCGCACGACGAACAGCGCGCACAAGGCGAACAGAATAAGCGCTTGTGGATCCTGCTTATGCATCAACAGCCTGCGAAGATGACCTAGAAGAGTTCCGTAAAGAATGATGCACAACAGCACCAGACCAACGAAGCCGTTTTCAACCACCACCTCGATATAGGTGTTGTGAAAATGAAAGCCGGTACGACCTGTGATGAAGAAATCATCCCACAGACGCTCGGCATCGAAGAAGCCTGGCACCCAGAAACCCTGATAACCCACGCCAAAAATTGGGGCATGCGCGGCAGCTTCTATTCCCTGCTGCCAGAGATATGTCCGCCCCGTCAGCGTAGAATCCTTGCCGAAAATGCCGAGAACCGCATCCAGCAAACCGAATTGCAAGGCAGCAACCACTACTAGACCACCGGCACCGACAAGGACGAAAAAGAACATCTTGCGATTGGCCGGAGAAAGCATCCAGAGCGGCAGAAAGCCGACAATCATTCCTACGACTGCCGCGGTTGTGATGGCCGAGGTGGCGGATTGCGATGCAAGCAGGCTGTAGGCAGAAATCAGCCCCGCGAAACCTGCAATTCCAAGCCATATGCCACGCTGGCGCAATACCAGAACGGATGCCGCCGCAAACAGCACACCGAGAGAGGCATAAAAGCCGAGCTGGTTCTTGGAAGAAAACGCGCCCACAAAACTGTAGGTGCCATCCAGAGCATCGAAAAGATAGATGCCAAACAGGAGCGAATAGAGCAGCACGACAATGATGCCTATGAGCGCACCCCGCGTCAGCGTGCGAATGGAGATGACGCGCATGGCGATCAACGCGCAAACGATATGCGTCATGTACTGGATCGAAGCGCGCATCGTAACCGACATCGCGTCCGACCAGAAGCTGGAGAGAACGGCCAGAATGCCGAAGGCGAAAATCCACAGATAGCGGAAATAATTACCGAGCACCCGCCTGTAGTCTACGAGCACCAAGGGAAACCAGACTGCGTAGTAGGCAAGGATCGAAATCTGCCCAAAGCGCGAAGAATACGCGAAGGCGAAGAATGACAGCGCAATGGCCGCCATTCCGTAAATCTCGTTTCTTTCGGGATCGATCAGAGCCGATTTTGCAATCCGCATGAAGGCCTCACTGCATCAGCACTTCGGAGGCAACCTTCACCACATCACCGGGCTGAAGCGCGGTATTTTCCTCAACCTTGATTTCCTTCGACTGCCCGCTTTCCTCACGCACGACGACATAGCTGATGGAGGCGGACTTGCCCGATGGATCGAAGCGAAGAGCTTCGGCAGACTGTGCCAGAGCTTCGGACATCAGCTCGCGGCTGGTGGAAAGCTGAAGGGAAAGCTTCTGCAATTCCGCCCGGGTGTCTTGAAGTTCCTTGGAGCGCTGGGCTTCCCAATCGTTTTTCAGATTGATCTCGTCCTGCGTGGCCTTGTTGATATCCTGCTTTGCGCGCAAGGCATTTGTGTCGATATCCAAAAGGTTGGACTCGACTTCCGCCGCGCGTTCTTCAGCAGAAATGCGGCGCTGTGCAAGCGCAAGGCCCTGTTCGTTCAGGCGATTGACCTTTTCACGGTCCTCCTGAGCAATTTGCAGCTGGCGCTGCTGGGTCTCGGATTTCTTCTGAAGCGACTCGACTTCGCTTTCCAAAAGCTGGCGAAGATCAGCCAGGGCTTTTAATTGCAGCGTATAACGCTCGGTTCGAGACTTCATAAGCGAACTTTCGCTTTCGAGAAGTGCATCGATGTTGGGGATTTTCTCCATCTCTGACGTTTTTGCAATTTCCTTGTTGCCGCTGACCTCAGCCACCAGTCGCGCCTGTCGCGCCAGAAGACGACCGCGCTGGTCGTCGTAGACGGCAGCGTCGCCTCGGGCATTGATGAAGTCACGTGCGAAGCGCTGTCCCGCGTCGGAACGGCGCAGACCGCCTGCAAGGCTGACGGCCTTTAGCACCGTCATGTTGGGTGCATAGGGATATTCTCCAGGCGTCTGCACATCACCAGTCAGGAAGACGGGGCGGAACTGTGAAACCTCGACGGATGCCGATGGCAGATTACGCAAGGCGAACTTGCTTTGAAGCTGCTTTCCGATTTCTTCACCGACCTCACCTGTCGTCTTGCCTTCCACATCGAGCTGGCCGATGAATGGGAGAGAAAGGGAACCAGAAGACCCGACAGAATAATCGCCGTTGATGACATCCCAATTGCGTACGGTGCCATCTGCAGGTTGCCATTCGGCCACGCGTATCCGCAGTTTGTCTGCCGTACCGAGACGATATTGTGAATCCTGAGCGAAAGCGTGAATCGGACCGGTGAAAACCAAGGTGGCTGCTACAGCCAACGCTGGAAGCTTGCGCCATAAATGACTGTAAAAATCGGCGGCAGTGCCAACCATATGAAACTCCATAAATACAGTTGCTTATTCACAACCCTGCTGCGACCGGATCACTCCAGTCGCAGACGCCGCTCATGAGCGGCGTGAATAATACGCGTCGAAACGCAGAACCATGGGAGTTGGTTCAATAGCTTCCGCGCGACATGCAGACAGCAGGCACCGTGCGAACGATGATAGCCATATCCTGCATCATGGACCAGTTCTGGACGTACTGCGTGTCGAAATCCACGCGGGCCTTATAGGACACGTCGTTGCGACCGCTGATCTGCCACAGCCCGGTCAATCCAGGGCGCGTGCTAAGATAATAGCGAGCAGCATTTTCATAGTAGTTCAGCTCCTCGTCCACGACAGGACGCGGACCGACAACACTCATCTCACCACGAATGATGTTAATGAGCTGCGGCAACTCATCAAGGCTGAGCTTACGCAGAACGGTTCCAATCGCAGTGACGCGAGGGTCGTCCTTGAGCTTGCGGGTGGCTTTCCATTCATCAGCCGCTTCAGGGTTGGAAGCGAGATACTGGCGCAGAACCTCGTCACCATTCATGACCATGGTGCGGAACTTCAGGCAATGGAACGTACGACCATTATGGCCGACACGGCGGTGCCCATAAAATGCTGGCCCTTTGTCCGAAAACTTCACAAGGGCCATGATCATCAAAAATATCGGACTAAGCACGAGAAGCGCAAGCACAGCCGATGTTACATCGAAACTGCGTTTTGCGATTCCTCCGATCGGAAAGCTGACGTCAATATCGTCAGAGCTAACAAGCGGCGAAACAGCCGATCGAGTCGCGGACTTCATAGAGAGAACTCCATTTATGTTTTGCGATGGTCGGTACCCGTTGGGCGCGTCAATTCGAGTTAGATCAGACAGGACGGGTGTGGCCGGAATTTGGTGCTTTTAAATTTTTTGTGAGGCAGCAGTGTTCGCGCTGCATTCCGACCAGGAACCAAATTCCTCACAAAAGTTTTCAAACTAATATTCAAACTGCTCAATCAAAAAGCATTTTGGAAGAGAACCATGCGCCCAGCGCAAGCCTCGCAATAATTATGTATAAATGGAGAATTTATACTCCATATCTTCTTATAGATTTCTAAGAATTCTGAAAAAAATGGTCGACATCAAATCAAAAACTTCAACATCAAGAGCATAAAGCTTATTGTGCGGTGCAGCAAATTTACGGCATCGCACACTAAGACAATTAAAAAAAGACGTGAGGTTTATGGAGAAAAATTAATCTTAAGCCGGAAAGTGAGCAATCTCATCGCTTAAAGCGACGCAATAATGACTGAATTGCGGCGCAAATATGGCGAATTAACCCGGACGGGCTAGAGACCCATGGAACGTAGGAATGCGGAGACCTACAGCTGATTTAATCGAGACAAAACACGAACAGGTTTCTAAAAAAGTATTATTCCGCCAATCGATGCAAATTAACGATCTCTTATGTGTATTGGTTAGTTAAAGCCGTCTAAAAAGTAAAAACTGCAGCGAATCTGTTCGAAATACAGCGAAAGGCATCCCGCAGCCCCATGCGACGTCGCATTGTGGACGGTGAATATCGAAAGTTTGCCGCAGACGAACAAAAGCCGCTGACAAAAGCAGCGGCTCCCGTTCCAGAAAAGCAGACAGTTCTCAGGCGGCGCGACGGTCGTGTTGTCCCTCTTCAACCTCTTCCACGATCTTTGCGACAAAGGCGTCTAGATCGTCTGGAGACCTCGAAGTGATGATACCCTTGTCGGTTACAACCTTTTCATCCTTCCAGATGCCACCAGCGTTTTCGACATCGGTCTTGATGGAGCCGAACGAGGTCACCTCACGACCTTTTACCGCGCCGGCTTCGATCAGCAGCCAGGGGGCGTGGCAGATAGCAGCAACGACCTTACCAGAATCGACGAATTCCTTCACGACACGCATTGCATCCTCGTCGGCTCGAAGCTTGTCGGGGTTGATCTGACCACCGGGAAGAACAAGCGCATCGAAATCCTCGATGTGAACATCCTTTGCTGAAAGATCGACAGCAATGGAATCGCCCCAGTCGGTGTCATCCCAACTTTTGATCTGACCTTCTTTCACGGAGGCGATTTTGACATCGGCACCTCTTTTTCGGAGTTCTTCATAGGGAACACGAAGTTCCGAACGCTCATATCCATCGGTCGCGAGTATAACGATTTTCGCAGAGTTGATAGCCGTCATGGCTTTCTCCTTTTTGAGTGGTTCGTTAGGGGTGGGATTTATTCCGACTGGTCTGAATTTGCAGACGGCAGGAAGAACTCGACGTCATCGCGTCGCGCTTTATCGAGAGGCGCGATGTGCTCCTGCCAGAATTGTTCTGCCTCTTCCGGCTCATGATCGTACTGACGAACAAATGTCTTGTTATCATCGATCATTACCTGACGTGTGCCTCCGAGCAGCATATATTCCTCGGCGAGCTTTCGCGTCTCGGTCTTTTCCATGTGTCTACCTCCGTGGCGAGATCAATGGAGCGCACCGAACCAGCGAAACGGTATTAGGTTCAAATATTCTTTGGGTGAACACGCCATCGACGTTACCCCGAACCTGCCGCTTCCATGCCTTTCATGGCGCGCCTTCTCCAAGAGGAACGCGACCCCTAAAACAATGGTTCCTGAGTTTTCGCCTTAAGGAGCTTCTGGATTTTCGAAGTTGGCCCTCAATCTGTCGCTCATAGGCATATGGAGGTTGAGGTTGAGTGACGGCATTGGTTCTTCAAACCAGCGTCGATAAATCCCGGCCATTTCAGCACTGCCATAGATAACCCGCAGTTCCTCGTTCACAGCCTGGGTGAAAGCGGGGTCATTCAGGCGCATCATGAAGCCGAATGGCTGTGTAGGCGTCACAGTTTCCGAGGATAACCGATAATTTTCGGCCGCGCCGGATTGTGCGATCATCATGCTGAGCAACACCTCGTCCATCGCAAAGGCCGATACCCGCCCGTCCGATACCATATCAAAGGCGGCCTGAATGGCCTCGACTGGCACAAGCGACATATTCAGCTTCCGGGCTCGGTTGACTTCGTTGATCTCTCCGACATTTACCGTTCCCAACGTCACACTGACGGAGCGCCCCTTTAGGTCATCCAATGCCGAAAGCCCATTCTTCGCAAGCGAGACATATCGGCTGGCGCTATAGAAATGACTGTAGGAAAAGCTGGCGCTTTTACGCCGCTCCTCGGTATTCGTGCTGGCATTGCACTCGATATCAATGAGACCGTCATTCAACAGTTGAATGCGATTGCTTGGTGTTCTCGGAACGAAGTCGATTTCGATGGCGGGAAGCTGCAATCGGTCCTTCAGCCTTTCCGTCAGACGCCTGCAAATGTCGATCGAGTATCCAACCACTTCACCGTCAGACGTTTGAAACGCGAACGGTGCAGTAACGCCATAACCAATCCGGATTTTTCCGGTCTCTGTAATCCTCTGGAGAGTGGGCGTGTCGAATTCTGCATGGCTCACACTTACATTTATAAGAAATGTAGAGAGCCCGATGCAGAGTTTTGACAATGCGAACGCCCGGGCAATCATTGCAGGTACTCCTTCGGCTCGCTGAAGGCTGCTCTTAAATCCGGTGAGAGCGGAAGGTTGAAATTACGGCCATCCGGTGGAATAGCCGACATGAACCATTTGTCGTAGATGCGACTGATCTCACCGCTGACAAAGAGCTGATGAAGCGCCTCATTTACCAGTTTCTTGAAGGCAAGATCGTCCTTCTGCATCAATATCCCATAGGGTTCAGGAGAACCGAATGTTTCCTCGGAAATAACATAGTCTTTCGGAGCGCTTGAAAATGCGACCTGCGCTGCAAGAAGGACGCCATCCATGACGAAAGCGGACGCCCTATTGGTCTCAACCATGGTAAAGCCTTCCGAATTCCGCTTTGCGAGAAGGACAGAAATATTGAGGCCATCCGCTCGATTGCGGTTCTGAAGCTGCTCTATATTTACCGTGCCGGTGGTGGACGCCACCGTCCGCCCGGCAAGATCGCGAATCCGATGAAGATTACTGGAAGCCTTCGATACAAATCGAGTGGCCGTTATGAAGTGCGGATAGGAAAACTCTACCAGCCCGCGGCGCTCCGCGGTATTGGTCGTGGCACTGCATTCGAGATCGATCTTGCCTGCCTTTACGAGCAAAAACCGTGTGGCCGTTGTTGCGGTGAGATAAGCGATATCAAGCCTGTCCAGCTTCAATTCATTCTTGATATGGTCCGCTATATACTCACAAATTTCTACGGAATAGCCGATCACCTTCCCGTTCGGCGCTCTATAGGCAAAAGGAACCTCGTCTTCCCGGTGACCAATGACGATGGTGTTCGTCTCTCTAATTCGCTCCAAGGTCGGGCTTTTGACGTCCGAGGCTCGGACGGGAGTTAGCAATAGCGCGGTCGCTATCGGTAGCAGCGTCAACAGTGAAAGGCACTTTCGCGGCACATGCCACATTGAATGATTTTGCATTTCACGCGCTCCTAGCGATGGATTTTTCGTCCAGCCGATGGCTGGTAGCGACTTTCGACCTCTGTGATTTTCATCGGGCGGCCCAGATGATACCCCTGCACACGGTCGCACCCTGCCGCGCGCATGAATGAAAGCTGCGCCTGCGTCTCAATGCCTTCCGCGGTCGTCTTGAGCCCGAGCCCTTCCGCGAGACGCACTATTCCGCGGACGATTGCTCGGTTTCCTTCTCGGGATTGGGCATCCGCGACGAAGCTTCGGTCAATCTTTATCTTGCTGATCGGCAAAGCCATCAGATAGCTGATGCTGGAATAGCCTGTTCCAAAATCATCCAGTGCGATGTCCACACCAAGCTCTCTGATTTCCGACAGCGTATTCATTGCAACGGCCTCGGATAAAAGAACGGTCTCCGTCAGCTCGATTTCAAGACGGGATGATTCAAGCCCGGAGCGCTGAAGCGCAGCTTTCACCTTTGCACCAAAATCGCCCTGCTGAAGCTGGACCGCAGAGACATTGACGGCAACGCGAGCATTGTTGGGAAAACGCATTGCATCTGCACATGCCCTGCGCAAGACCCACTCTCCTATCGCAACGATCTGGCCGCTTTTTTCCGCCATGGGAATGAAGTCGACGGGCGATATCCATCCCGACACCGGATGTTTCCAACGGATCAAAGCCTCAAATTCGACGGGATGAGGATCGCTGAAGGAGAAGATCGGCTGATAGTGAAGCTCGAACTCTCCCCGCTGCAGCGCCAGTTCGATATCCTGCTGAAGAATGTTTTCGCGGTCCTTGGACATTTCCATTCCGCTCTTGAAAAAGCGAAAAGTTCCCCGTCCTTCTGATTTTGCACAATAGAGTGCAACGTCAGCGTTCCTCAGTAGCTCCGAAACGTCCTGCCCCTGTGACGGTGCAGTCGAAATGCCGACGCTCGTTCCCACCAGGGCTTCCTTACCCAGCAGAGAGAAGGGACGCGATGCGGCCTCGATAATCGCCTTGGATAAGCGGCTGGCTTCTGGAACTGGATCTTTCCGAACCATTTGCAGTACCGCGAATTCGTCTCCCCCCAACCGCGCGGCCATGTCGTGCGGTCCCAGCAACAAAGATAGCCGGTCGGCGAAGGCGACCAGCAGCGCGTCTCCGCTTGCGTGTCCCAGACCGTCATTGATGGCTTTGAACCGATCCAGATCCAGCAACATGATATTGAAACGAGAGCCGGCCCCCAGCCCCTTGATCTCTTCCTCAAGACGCTTGTTGAAGAAAGCACGATTTGGAAGGCCGGTCAGTGTATCGTGGTGAGCGAGATGCTCCATCTGTATGGCGACATCGCGCACCTGACGAAGATTTTCGCGTTCGGCAACGGCTTCGCGCACCATTTCGATCGCAACAGCAAAACGACCTATCTCGTCATTTCGCTTCTGAAATGGGGTAACCGACTGGGTATCGTTATGGGCAATACGGCTGAGTGCCTCGATAAGCGATGGCACAGGTGTGAACAACTTGCGCATGATCAGCGTAACGACACCACCGGTCACGATCAGTATCGTAAGCAGTAACACCAGCGAATTCTGCAGCAGCCTTGTCTGGCTTTCAAAAAGAACCGAAGCCTGTCCGATGGATGTCACAAGGGCACCCTGAAGCTCCCCCTTTGGACCGACGACTGGAACAAATGCGATGAAATGGCGAACATCGCCCAAATCTGCAAATCCGACGAAAAACCTATCAGATACGGCAGATGATGGTAACGTCAATGTCGCCTGTCGCGCAGTGCCAAAGGCATCAGCAGAACTGGAGAATTCCTTTGAACCGCTTTCCTTCTGGAAAAGCCAAACGTTGTTTTTCGTCTGAGCAGCCGCGAGGCCTAGTACATCGGAAGGATTGAAACCGGTGTCGAGGATGGAGGCATCGTCCCCGAGCGGACGCTCGCTAACGATTTTTGTGATCTGGCCAGCCTCATTACTTTCGATTGCAATGAAGGTGTAGATGCTGCGGACCGCCGAGGTGGTTACCTGCGCGTTCAACTCGGCTTCCCGCCGCCATTGGTCGAGCGAATCCCGCTCCACCATCAACCATCCGACCGCTGCACCGATGAGATAGGCCAGGACGATGCTTGATACGAGAAAGACGGTGATTTTCCAGAACAGTGAGTGGTACCACACCACCTTGGTGCGGCGTTGCAGTGGTTCCTCGCTCGCCTTTTCTATTCCGTTTTCATGCAAGACCATGTGGCCCGTAACCTTCCCCATATTTTGCGCGGAAATTACAGGCTCAGGTTTTAATTTAAGCTTTAATATTGATCCCTCATCGTCATGACATGAAATCATTCGGTGGAATGGTAAACGCAACCACAATGTATGAACTGTTGGCAGTTCAATGTGAGACCGGCGTCACTCCTCATTAAGGTGTTTGGTCGCTGAACTATTTGCTGCACCATGCAACCACATGCCTTGCCACTCTCGGAAATGCCTGCAATGAAACGCTCAGGTGACTTTGCGGGAGGATTTCACATGACCACGATGACAGAGGCGAACATCAGACTTGGCGTCCTCCTGGCCGAAGCTGAAAAGCAGCAATCGGCGCTGCCTGTTTCCAACTTGGAACAGGCGGGGCTTTTGCCGGAAAGCCTGGAGGCTGGAATGGCCGCCCAGGCGATAGCAACTGGAGCAATCGGCAAGGGCGTGTCTGGCTGGAAAGTCGCAATCAATAACACTCGACCGGTTGCGGCACCGCTTCTGGATTTGTTCGAGATCACTTCAGAAACAGATTTCATCGTTCCCAAACCGGGCGTGGTCGCAGTCGAAGTGGAGATTTGTTTCGTTCTGGCGGAAGACATTCCGAAACCGGAGCCAACGATGCCCTACGTCCGCGAGGATATCGTCAATCGTATCGCTTCCGTTCATCTGGGCCTGGAACTCGTCAGCTATCGGCTGGTGGAAGAGAACAAGGCTCCATTTCCTTTATTTCTTGCAGACAGGCTGGGAAATCACTCCTTCGTGCTAGGTCCGCAGATCGAAGCCGAGTGGGTTGACCGTCTTCTCAGCCAGGGTGCGGAACTGCCGCCGCTTGAGATCGAGGGGGATGACGGTATTCTTTTCGCAGCCATTCCAAAACATCCGCAGGGTGATGCCCTCGCTCCGCTTCTGGCATATGCCAACTTGCCGATAGATCACCTCGGCGGCTTGAAGAAGGGTCAGGTTGCCACGACGGGCAGTCTTTGCGGCATTATCCGCCTCGAGGGGCAGCGCTATTTAAGAACGAGATGGGGCACGATTGCTGAACTAGAAATTAGGTTTCCAGATTTGACTGGCGGCTCCTCGATCTGAAGTCCAGCTCGACACCGCAAGCCGTAAATCCTGCATCTTTACGACGACGTACCCGTTAGATTTCGCCGGTAGCTACGACTGATTTATCGCATTTTCGCCCTATTTAGCCACGCGCCGCCTGTTACACTTCTGCTCGGAGGAATTTGAGGGAGGTCAGTCTCAACAGGAGGTTTTTCCATGGCACGATCGGTTACGAATGCTCTTGGCAAGCAGCTCTTTTACAGCGACACCTCTACCGGCTTTTTCTCAGCGACAGGGTCCGGTCCCGATCTTTATGGGACAAGCCGCAACGATTCCATGTGGGGCGATAGCAGCGTCAATGTGACGATGCACGGCGGCAGCGGAGACGATATCTACTACCTCTATTCCTCAATCAACCGAGCCATTGAGGCGCCGGATAGTGGTACGGATACCATCAATACCTGGATGAGCTACACGCTTCCCGACAATTTTGAAAATCTTGTCGTGACGGGAGATGGGCGACACGCCTTCGGTAACGAACTGGACAACATCATCACCGGCGGTACCGGCAGCCAGACGATAGACGGTGGCGCAGGCAATGACGTTCTGATCGGCGGCGGTGGCGCCGACACGTTTGTTTTCAAAAAAGGCAATGGTACGGATTTGATTACCGACTTTGGCGCAGACGACACCATTCGTCTCGATGGCCATGGGGTAACGTCGTTCGACCAACTGATGAGCAGTGCCACGCAAAAAGGAAATGATCTCTGGCTCAACTTCGACAATGGTGAAAGCATCGTGCTCGCAAACACCTCATCGAATGATCTCAGTGCCCATCAGTTCAAGTTAAGTCTCGACCGTTCCAAGCTTTCATCCACGTTTTCAGATGAGTTCAATTCGCTATCGCTGAGCGACGGGACGCGCAGCGTGTGGGAACCAAAATTCTGGTGGGCGGGAGAACAGGGCGGAAGCTTGCACACCAACTCCGAAAAGCAGTGGTATATCAATCCCGCTTACCAGCCCACGGCTTCGGTGAACCCTTTCTCTGTTAGCGACGGCGTTCTGACGATCCGGGCGGCGCCAACACCGGATGCGATCTCCGACGCTGTCAACGGCTATGATTACACGTCGGGCATGTTGACCACTCACCCATCCTTTTCGCAAACCTATGGCTATTTTGAAATCAGGGCCGATATGCCCGGTGAGCAGGGAGCGTGGCCCGCATTCTGGTTGTTGCCCACGGACGGAAAATGGCCGCCGGAGCTCGACGTCATAGAAATGCGTGGTCAAAATCCCAACACCCTGATCATGTCCGCCCACTCCAGTGCGTCGGGTGAACAGACATCGACGATCAACAATATCAGCGTCGCGAGCACTGCCGGTTTCCATAATTACGGGCTCTTGTGGGATGAGCAGCACATCACATGGTATTTCGATGATGTTGCCGTGGCGCAGATCGATACACCCGCAGATATGCATGACCCGATGTATATGCTGGTCAATCTCGCCATAGGCGGCATGGCTGGCACACCGACAAACGGCCTACCGAACGGATCGGAAATGAAGATCGATTACATTCATGCCTATTCGCTGGACGACCCTGCAACAGCGAACGTACAACAAAACGCGCAATCGCAGGATTTGCTCGTGTAATAGCTTGGACGGCTCCAGATTTTCCTGCACTTCGCGGGGAAATCTGGAAGGGCTTTTAAATTCCTGCTTTTCTGCTGCTGCTGGATGCGAGGTCGGCGCGTCTGGCCAGCGCGACATAATGAGCCTTCTTCTGCTCATACATATTGAGATCGGCCCGCTTGATCATCGCCTCCATCGTTTCGCCCGGCTCAATCGTCGCAACGCCAACCGAAATGCCAAGTGGGGCGTTGGAATAGAACTGGTTGTTGATTTTCAAAAGCTCGTGGACGGTATCCACCATCGTCGTAGCTGCATTCCTGTCCGCACCCGGCATCAGAATCGCAAATTCGTCTCCGCCGATCCTTGCCGCATGATTGGGCGGCGAGACAACGCCGCTCAGGACCTCGCCCAAACGGCGCAACAACATGTCTCCAGCATCGTGTCCCAGCGTATCGTTGGCATTTTTCAATCCGTTAAGATCGATGATGATGGCTGAGACTGGCCGCAGACTATTTCGTTCCAGCCGGTTCAACTCATCGGTATAAAATGCGCGATTATAAAGCTTCGTCAGGACATCATGCTTGCCGAGATATTCGAGGTAAGCCTCCGCCTTCTTCCGCGCAGTGATATCGGTCAGCGCGACCTGTACGAGGGACCAGTCGTGCTCGTAACCGGGCAAGACGGAAAATTGCAGCAATACGTGACGTTCCGAACCATCCAGAGCGTAATTAACCACTTCGCGCTGATGAAAAAGATGACCACTCCACAAATCAACCAGCTGCTCACGGAACGGCTTGTGCATCTCGTCGCGGAAAATCACGCCGAGATTTTGCAGAAGCGTCTGACGATCCGGCGCACAGAAAAGATCGAGCGTGGCTTTGTTCACGTCCACCACCCGAATTTCACTCATACATTGACGAACGAACTCCGGATGCACATCCATGAAGACGCGGAAGTCAACGATCCCGCGCTGCTTGATGTCATCGATCAACCGCTTGATATGGCTGAAATCCTCCACCCAAAGCGATACCGGGGAATGCTCGAACATACCTTCGGCATAGAGTCGGTGTCTCGCTTCCTGTCGGCGGGACTGTTCTCGGTCGGTTACATCCTCTGTGGTTAGCAGGATACGGTCCAGTGTCTCTTCGTGGCCTGGAATTACTGCGCCTCGAAGCTGAATATCGAGCCGTTTTCCGCTCAAAGAATAATTGACCGCGTTACCTGAAAAGCTAACCTCGCCATCCCAGAGGCAAGAAAGCTCGTTGATGTGGCTTTCAAGCATGTCATCTCGAAAGACGCGATGCAGGTTTGTGATCAGATGGTCGAAATCCCGAGCCTCGAATAGCTCCAGTGTTTTCGGATTGACCTCGACAACAAGAATTTTCCGGGAACATTCCGCAACGCGCGAAATATCCGCGCGCAGGAATTCACGAAGATCAGTTACACCCTCTGCTCGCCAGGCATCGAACTGACGCTTCACGCCCGAAAATCCTCGACCCACATGGCAACGGGGGCCAAGGCGAAAATATTAGCGTCCAGTTCTGGTGTCATGATATCTACTCTGAAGGGCTCTTAAAACGTGACGAAGCAGTTTTCTGCACCCTAATCATTTTTAGAGAACACTCAATAAGAGCTCACTTATTGCAGCGCGCGGAACATCACCATAGTTTGACGTGGCGGTTGACATCCTTGTAGAGCAGATAGCGGAAGCGTCCCGGACCGCCAGCATAACAGGCCTGCGGGCAAAAAGCGCGAAGCCACATGAAATCGCCCGCTTCCACTTCCACCCAGTCATTGTTAAGGCGATAGACAGCCTTGCCTTCCAGCACGAAAAGCCCATGTTCCATGACGTGAGTTTCCATGAAGGGAATTGTCGCGCCCGGCTGGAACGTAACGATGTTAAGGTGCATGTCATAGCGACCATCGGCAGGGTCTATGAACCGCGTCGTGGCCCATTTGCCATCCGTGTCCGGCATTGCGGACATTTCATGCTCGTCTTCATGCGTAAAGATTGCGGGCGGCAAGTCTAAACCGTCCACGACGTCGAACACCTTCCGCACCCAATGAAACTTTGCCGGAGAGGAACCCTTCGCGTGCAGCGACCACCCATTTCCTGCAGGAATATAGGCGAAAGAACCGGACCGCATGGCATGTGTTTCACCATTAAAGGTGATCGTCATCTCACCGTCGACCATAAAGATCGCTGCCTGCGCACGTGCATCGGGTTCAGGCTGTGCGCTACCGCCACCTGGCTGCACCTCCATGACGTATTGCGCAAAGGTCTCGGAAAAGCCGGTCATGGGCCGGGAAATGATCCACGCCCGCGTGTTCTCCCAGTGCGGAAGAACGCTGGTGACGATATCGGACATGACTCGCTTTGGAATGACGGCATAAGCGTCCGTGAAGACCGCTTTGCTCGAGAGAAGTTCCGTCTGCCCTGGCAAGCCGCCAAAGTCGGAATAGTAACGCGTCTTTTCCATTATTCACTCCAAATCATGCCAGTGCAAATCAGTCCACGGCGCTTCGTTACAGAGAGAAATCACCGCAAAATGAAAAAGCCGCAAGGGCAGAAAGCGCCTTGCAGCCCTAAAATCGACGGCCTGTCCAATCAGGACAGTTTTCGAATGACCCCATAAACGATGTTGCGGTTCTCGCCGAGGAAAACCTCCGCTTCGAAACCATCATTTCCGGTGCTGGCGTTGATGATATTCCACATATCCACCTCAGAACGCAGCAAAAGTGCCCAGTTCATGAACGTTTCCATGAAACCATCGTCATCGATACCTTCGGCGAAATTGGCGAACAGGAAAGTGCCGCCGGGCTTCAGCATATCCAGGCAACGCTGTGTCAGCGTGATTGCCACCTTGTCTGCAAGGTAGTCATAAAGGCCCGCAGCGTAAACGAAGTCGAACTGACCGAGTTCGTGCTTGCGACCCAGAAGGCCACGAACCGACCCATCGACAGCTTCAACAGCAGTGCCACCGAAGTCGCGGGCTATGGCGCCGATGCTCATAGGGTCCTGATCAAGCGCTACCCACCGTTTGACCTGCCCATTTGCCAGAGCCTCGGAGCGATTGGCTTCCCGAAGGTGCCCCGCCGCGATGGTCAGGATTTCGGTCCCGGGGCCATTTTGTGCAGCAAAATGATCGACGTAGCGCGTTAGAATATCCCGGCGCTCACGCACAGCAGCGGAGGACAAGGAGTTGCGCGTGCATTCATAAAGCGCAGCACCCAGAGGAGATGCTGCCGTCACCTTAGCGGAAATACTTTCATGCCCGTAGATGAAATCCAGAAGCTGCGCGTCGCCGGAATAGCCTCTTGGCTTTACGAACGACCAGTTGCTGAAAGGATCTTGAAGGAGATATTCGGCGACAGGATGATGTTGAGCGATCGGAATCAACTCACCCCACACGCTGGAATAGTATTTTTTACGCAGATCATGCAATCTTTTCGCGACTGCATGTATAATTTCTGCCGGCGAATTTCCCCTAAGAAATTGCTGTTGTGCCAAATTGAGAATGAGAACAAGCTCTGCTTGTCCGAGGGATCGTTGCTCGTGAAATCGCGCGTCTCGTTTAGCAAAAATTTCTTCTGATATTGCTTCTGGAGTGATCAGACTCTCTCCATCGAATAAAATATTCTTGAGCTGGGACACTAGCATATCTCCTAATTAACACATTGTTAACGCTATAATAATTTGCAGGTTATGACGAGTGGCGCAAGCAGTGAAAACTTACGTATGGGGAATTTATTTCTAGGTAGGTGCGTTTAAGGTAAATCTAATGCCGCAATTGTCCGGGGGCGCATTCAAACAAACTTAATCCGGACTGAACTATAGTGCGGCGCTCGGTTGGAGCCTTGGAACAACCATGGTGCAATGACGCCATGGCAACATGACAGATAAGAACAAAAGGCAATTGCTCGAGATTATTGCAACCTATGGATCAGTGCATGAAGCACAGTATAACAGACGTGGTTGAGATGGATTTACATGCGGACGCTTCTCGAAAGAGATCGGCCGATGCCATGCGCTCATTATTCCTGGAAGAAGCAGACACGAAAAGGCGACTGGCTATCCGGCGTGGGTTGTGGGCCTCAGCGCCGATCTATCTCCTGTTTTCGATAACGGACGCCCTCCTCATTCCAGACGTCTTCATCCACACACTTTTCGTTCGCTTCGTCGTGGTAACCGTAGGGCTCATGATTCTGGAGATGCAAATCCGTTCATCGGTCAAGACCGACCACTTGGACATTTGCTGCGCAGCGGCGCTGGTGATGAGCTATATTGCTTGGCTCTTGCCGGCCATGACGACCAGTCACGTCACCAATATGTCGTACTACATGATTTTTGGTGCCATATTCATGATGGGCGCCAATCTCTTCTTTACCTTCAACTTCAAACTATCCCTGATAGCATCCAGCCTCATTCTGGCGATATATTTCATAGCTCTCAGCCAATTTTCTGAAGACATCTATTATCAGATAGCCTTTGGCACGTTTTATCTCTCCTGCTTCATGTTTACGTCCTATGTAAACCTGCGACTTAACCGTGAACGTTACCATGTCTTCCTCAACGCAATGGAAGCCAAGGTTCAGCAAAAGGAGGCGGAAGATCGCGGCAAGGCACTGCTTCGCCTCTCCAATACCGACCCTCTGACAGGTGTGGAGAACAGACGCGCTATCGATAACCGGTTGCGTCAGCTCTGGAGCGAATGGCTGAAAGCAGACCGGAACTTCGCCGTCTTTCTCATCGATGTAGACTTCTTCAAGAAGTACAATGATTACTATGGGCATCAGGAAGGTGACCGCTGCCTCGTGCAGGTCGCTCAGACATTGCAGTCGAGCATGAGCCGGTACGATGCCGTGATCGGGCGCTATGGGGGTGAGGAATTCATCGCACTGGCGCGCTTCACCAAACTGCGCGATATCGAGAAAATTGCAGAAACACTTCGCAAGACTGTCGAAGGCCTTTGCCTGGCTCATGAACGAAGACGTGATGGAACTTCGATCATCACCGTGAGCGTCGGCGCATCCTTCACCCGTGCAATGCCGGAGCCAAAGCTTGAACGCGTGATCCATGAAGCAGACCGAGCTCTTTACCTTGCGAAGGAGAACGGTCGCAACACAGTGAAACTGTTCGACCCGAACGATCCACTGACCAGCGACGATACGGAAAACGTGGCTGCCCTGCTCAATGTCGCCATCGAGCAGAATCTGGTCTCCCTCGTCTATCAGCCTATCCGCGCCTTGGCGGCGAATAGGATCGAAGGCGCGGAAGCGCTGATGCGCTTAAGGCTTTTAGACGGAACGATGGTCCCACCGAGCATCTTCATACCCATCGCAGAGCGGACGGGTGCCATCATGGAACTCGGCCTCTGGGCCATCAGAACAGCCTGCGAAAGTATTTTGACTTGCGACCGGGCTGGCGTTCTCAGCGTCAACGTATCCCCTATCCAGTTGAACAATCCGGCATTTGCAACATCGGTCGCCGCCATATTGGGTGAATTGGGAGTATCGGGAGGCCGCCTTGCGTTCGAGATCACTGAAGGTCTCGAGATGGACATGAACTCGGAGGTGCTTCGCTGCATCAACGACCTCAAGACGCTTGGCATCAAGATTTGGCTAGATGACTTCGGAACAGGATTTGCAGGTCTCTCGTGGCTACGGTTGATCGAGTTCGATACGGTCAAGATCGATCGTTCGTTTCTCCATGACAGCTCGACACCCAAAGGCAAAGCGATGTTGAGGGATATAATAGGGTTGATAAGAAACCGTGGTCCGAAAATCCTTGTAGAAGGTGTGGAAACTGCGGAGCAGTTGAAGTTGATGGAAGAGATGCAGATCGACCACGTACAGGGCTACTTCGTCGGACGTCCCGTACCAAACGAGAAATTTCAGGAAAAATTCTCCCCCTACTTTCCAAAGTCCGCGCTTCTGCGCCCCGCATGATAGCCGCGAGATAGCCCGGTATAGTATGCCTTATCATTGAAGTTTGCTGGTCGATACAAAAAGGGCGGGCCTCGTTTCGGGCCCGCCCTTTTTGATTAGTCAGCATATGTCGGGGGTCAGTCCCCCGCACCCGGCACTTCGTGAGCATCGCGCTCACCCACTATGATCGAGCGCTTGCCCACATGATTTGCGGGGCCGACGATTCCCTCCTGCTCCATCCGCTCTACGAGCGATGCAGCACGATTGTAGCCGATGGAAAGACGGCGCTGGATGTAGGACGTGGAGCACTTCTTGTCACGAAGAACGACCTTCACGGCCTTCTCGTAGAGATCGGCGGTGTCGTCATCGGCCATCGCAGTCTTATCGAAAACAGCGCTATCGTCTTCTTCACCCTCTTCGGCTTCGTCAGCGTCTTCGGTAACTGTGCCGAGATATTCTGGACGACCCTGAGTCTTCAGATGCGCCACGACCTTTTCGACTTCCTCGTCGGAAACAAACGGGCCATGGACACGCGCGATGCGACCGCCGCCGATCATGTGCAGCATATCACCCTGCCCCAGCAGATGTTCCGCGCCCTGCTCACCAAGAATGGTACGGCTGTCGATCTTGGACGTGACCTGGAAGGATATGCGCGTCGGGAAGTTCGCCTTGATCGTGCCGGTAATTACATCGACCGATGGGCGTTGCGTGGCCATGATGAGGTGGATACCGGCGGCACGCGCCATCTGCGCTAGACGCTGGATCGCGCCTTCGATTTCCTTGCCCGCAACCATCATCAGGTCGGCCATTTCGTCCACGATGACGACGATGTATGGCATCGCCGTGAGGTCCATTTCCTCCTGCTCGTAGACAGCTTCGCCGGTTGCGCGGTCGAACCCGGTTTGGACATTGCACATCACCGTCTCGCCCTTGGCGCGGGCCGAAGCTGCGCGGGCATTATAGCCGTCGATATTACGAACGCCGAGACGCGACATCTTACGATAACGGTCTTCCATCTCGCGCACGGCCCACTTAAGCGCCATCACGGCCTTTTTGGGGTCGGTAACGACTGGCGTTAGAAGATGTGGGATTCCGTCATAAACGGAAAGCTCCAACATCTTGGGATCGACCATGATGAGACGGCACTCTTCCGGTTTCAGGCGATACAGAAGCGACAGGATCATGGTGTTGATCGCAACCGACTTGCCCGAACCGGTCGTACCGGCAACCAGCAGATGCGGCATCTTTGCCAGTTCAGCCACCACAGGCTCACCGCCGATGGTCTTGCCAAGGCAGAGCGCAAGCTTCATCCGGGTCTCTGCGTAGTCGTGAGACTCGATCAGCTCACGGAAATAGACCGTCTCGCGAACAGGATTCGGAAGCTCAATACCGATGACATTGCGACCGGGTACGACAGCCACACGAGCAGACAGCGCCGACATGGAGCGGGCGATATCGTCCGACAGACCGATGACGCGTGAGGACTTTACACCCGGCGCAGGCTCGAACTCATAAAGCGTAACAACCGGGCCAGGGCGTACGTCGATGATTTCGCCCTTGATGCCGAAATCCTCCAGAACACTTTCCAGAAGGCCAGCACTCTGCTCCAGCGCCTCCGGGGTCATGGTCGTGGTCTGTTGAACCTGTGGCTGCTGCAAGAGGTCGATGGGCGGATATTCATACTCGCCCTCGCTGAACACCGGCGCATCAAGAAACATAGGCTGATTGTTGCGCGCAACCGTGCGCATCTCGCGGCGCGTCTGTACCGCGTCCACGATTTCGATGGCTGGCTGCTGTTCGACCGGTTCGACTGCGGGCAGAATTGCCTCGACAGCCCGGGTTGGCTGAACGACTTCAACCTCTTCGGCAGTCGCTTCCGCATAACTACGTACACCGACTTCACGATAAAGCGCGATGGCCGAGCCTTCCTGAGCGACGAAAGCCGGACGTTCAGAGGCCATCTGCTGCTGTCGTTGTTGCTGCACTTGTACCGTCGGCAAAGCCGGTTGGCGCAGCACCTGCGCCCTGCGCACTTCTATCTGCGGTGCGGGTACGGCAACCGGGGCAACGGTGTTGCGCTGTGCCTTCGCTCGCGCCAATTCGGCAAGGCGCAAGGGCTGCGAGGGAGGCACGATTTCGTTGGCGACATCCAATGCCATCGCTTCCCAGAACATGTCGTCGGACAATAATGTGGCGAATGCCGGAACGTTCACCGACTGCTGCTTCCCGCCATCGGAGGGGAAACATGCTACGTCGATCTGTGTGCTTTCAGAGGAAGCATCAACCTCGGCAGAAACTGGCAAAGCCTTAATCTGTGCCGATTGCTCAATCTCCTGCTGCTGCCTCAAGGCAAGTTCACGACGCAGACGATAGCTCAGCGCCCGCGCGCCCGTCGCACCCGGCGGCTGGGGCAATACGGCAGGCTTTGCGATACGGCGCTCAACGGGAGTGGGCGTGGGAGCTACTACATCGACAGCGCGCACCTCAACCGCAGGTGCCACCAAGGCTTGCTCCGCCTGATACTCGGCCTGCGCGGGGTCGCTTGTGGTCTTCTTACCGGCGACGATATTCTGCGGCGTTCGCGAAAAACGGACATTAGGCCCAAGCGTAAAGGCATTCTGCCAGCCGGGCATATCCGCGCGACCCTCGATCGCGTTGGCGGCGATCTGGTCCGCGTTGTGCCCCATTACCGCGCGTTGCGCTTGCGTAAACGCAGGCAGCGGTTGAGCGGTAGTGGGCCCTTGATCTTGCTGTGCGGCATCTACCCCTTCTATGGCATTGACGGAATTATTGAAATTTGAACGGGGAAAATGCATGGCAGCCTGTACACTCATCATAAACGGACAATTGGCACAGCAAATGAGATAAAAAATAAAGGTTAATCACATATTGCCAAGCTGGCTTCCAAAGCGAATTTTCACAAGCTTCCATGCCGCTGTTACCCGCTTGCCACGCATTTCGGGGCCCTGAACGAAATTTCCGCTCTTTCGTTTCGAGCGCTTCCTCAAAGCCTGATCTGATTAGAATGAACCTCGCGGATACGTATCAACAATGTGAGCGATCATGAGAAAATTCTGTCTTTACAACTAACATGTTAATACCGTATCACTGTATGGTCAGTTTTGGAGGAGCAGGCATTTGACGCAGAAATTTGGCCTTTCGGCAGCACTCACCACACCATTCTTGCAGGATGGCGAAATAGCCGTTGACGTGATGGTGGCGCAGGCAAAGCGCGTTCTTTGCTCCGGCTGCGACAGCGTTACCCTTTTCGGGACCACCGGCGAAGGAAGTTCGATCGGCAACCGTGAGCGTTCAGAGGTTCTGTCGGCGATGCTTGCAGCAGGTGTCGAGCCTCAGAAGATCGTCGTTGGCGTGCTCGTCGATTCCGCTCAGGACGCAGCAGACCAAGCAAGCGCTGCGCTGGACGCTGGCGTTCGCAACATCCTGCTCGCCCCGCCCTCCTATTTCAAGAATGTCAGCGACGACGGCCTGTTCGAATGGTTCTCATCGGTCTTCGCACAGATCGGCTCCGGCGCGCGGGATGTACTCGTTTACAACATCCCTTCCGTAACCATGGTGGCGTTATCTGTAGAGCTCGTCGGTCGTTTGCGCACCGCGTTTCCGAAAGTCGTGGTTGGCGTCAAGGATTCTTCTGGCGACTGGCCGCACACGCAGCGTCTGCTGAACGATCATAACGATCTTATCATTCTGATCGGCGACGAGCGCCATCTGGCACAGGGCGTCCGGCTTGGCGGACAGGGTGCCATTTCCGGCGTCGCGAATTTCCTGCCCACAGAGGTTCGGGCCATGGCGGTCGAGGGCAAGGATGATGCACGGGTTCAGAATCTTGTCGCCGAACTGCTGAAATATCCCGTCACACCCGCTGTCAAAGTGCTTGTGTCGCATGTCACGGACGAAGCCATCTGGCACACAGTTCGTCCACCGCTGGTTTCCATTTCCGCAGAAGATCGTACAACGATCGTAGCGGCATTCGAGTCGCTGTTCAGCCGCAAGGCTGCGTGAGAAGGATCGATATGGAAGACACGGGCGAACAGACAACCCTGCGGGAAAAGGCGTATGAAAGTTTTACGCATCACCTTCTCGCGCGCGATGTTCGCCCCGGCCAGTTCATCTCGCAGCGCCGTCTGGTGGAACTAACGGGCTTGCCACTCGGCGCAATCCGGGAGGCGATCCCAAGGCTGGAGGCGGATGGGCTGATCAAGACAGTCCCCCAGCGCGGGCTTCAGGTCGCCCATATCGATATCAACCTGATCCGCGAAGCCTTTCAGTTTCGCATCTTTCTTGAAAAGGAGGCCGTCGCGATCTTTACGCGAACGGCCTCCGACGAAACCATCGCGGCCATGCTGAAAGAACACCGCGATATCGCCGAAGTGGCGAATAGCGGTCATGGCTCGCCTGAACTGGACGCAAGGGCTCAGGCAGTCGATTGGGGCATGCACGATGCCTTCATCGACTCGCTCGGCAATTCGATCATTTCGAACGCCTATCGCGTCAATTCGATCAAGATGCGCCTCATCAATCAGGAGCGCTTCCGCATCGCGGGTCATGTGAAGTCGGTGATGGTGGAGCATCTGACTATTCTCGAAGCCATCGAGAAACGATCCGTCGAAGACGCTGTCGAAAGGCTCGTCGCCCACATTCGCAATGCGAGGGACCGGGCCTTGGCGGTCTAGGAGTTTAATAGAGGCCGGGGGTGAGGAGATTTTCCGGCAATCCAGAGGAGGAAACAAAATGACGCATTCGTTCATCAATCCAACACGCCGGAGCTTTCTAGCCGGAACAGCGGCCGTTGCCGGAAGTGCCGCCTTCGGCGTCCGCTCCGCATCGGCGGCGGTCAATTGGAAGAAGCATGCAGGCACCACGCTCGAGGTCAATCTGGTCAAGAGCCCGCGCAGCGAAACCCTGCTGAAATACATCAAGGAATTCGAAGAGCTGACCGGCATCAAGGTCAATGCCGAGGCGACGCCTGAGCAGCAGCAGCGCCAGAAGGTCGTCATCGAGCTTTCTTCCGGCAAGCCGAGCTTCGACGTAGTTCACCTCAGCTACCATGTTCAGAAGCGGCAGTTCGAAAAGGGCAAGTGGCTGGCCGATATCAGCGGCTTCATGAAAGACCCGTCGCTGACCGATCCGTCTCTGGTCGAAAGCGATTTCGCCGAGGCAGGCATGCAGTTCGCCAAGGATAGCGACGGGGTTCTGCGCTCGCTGCCCTTCTCGGTGGATTACTGGATCCTCTACTGGAACAAGGAACTGTTCGACGCCAAGGGCCTGAAATATCCGCAGACCTTCGAAGAACTGGTCTCGACGGCTGAAGCCCTGACCGATCCGTCCACCAACACTTACGGTTTCGTCGCCCGTGGCCTGAAGAATGCCAACACGCCGGTCTGGACCTCGCTGATGCTGGGTTACGGCGCGACCCCGATCGTGGACGGCAAGATCGACACGCAGACCAAGGAAGCGGTTGAGGCGGCAAAGCTTTATCAGCGCCTGATGACCAAGTCCGCACCTCCCGGCGTCTCCGGTTTCAACTGGGCCGAAGCACAGTCCGCCTTCCTTCAGGGCAAGATCGGAATGTGGTTCGATGGCGTCGGCTTTGCACCGCCAATCGAAAACCCGGAAAAATCCCGCGTGGTCGGCAAGGCGGGCTACGGCGTCATGCCAAAGGGCCCGGCACAGCAGGCCGCGGGTACATTCGGTGACGGTCTCGGCGTAGTCGAAGCCAGCCAGAAAAAGGAAGCCGCATACCTCTTCTGCCAGTGGGCGATTTCGCATGAAATGGGCGCACGTCTGCTGCAGGCCGGTGCCGGTGTGCCGTTCCGCCAGTCCATTCTGGAAGACGCCAAGGTTCGCGCAGGCGTGAAAATGCCGGGCGAGTGGCTGGATGCCGTGGTCGGCTCGGGCAAGGTTTCCAAGCTCGCACTGCCGGTCATCATTCCCGTCACGGAATTCCGCGACATCTATGGCGTTGGCCTCACCAACATGATCGGCGGCGCTGATCCTGCCGAAGAACTGAAGAAGGCGACGGAACAGTTCACGCCTGTTCTGGCACGCAGCGAGGGATAATAGTGTCTGTCAGCATCGAAAATGTCGCCAAGACAACAAAGGTCGTCAGAAGGAGCAAGCCCACGCGGCTTGCTCCCAACTACTGGCCCTTCGTTATTCCGGCACTCGTCGTCATCGCCGCAGTCATCGTTTTTCCATGGGTCTTTACCCTGTGGATGAGCGCGCAGCGCTGGACGCTCGGGCAGGAGCAGAGTTTCATCGGTCTCTATAACTACATCCGTCTGGCAAGCGATGCCCGGTTCTGGGAATCGATGTGGCATACGCTGGTCTATACGGCGCTGTCGGTTATTGCACCGCTGTTTCTCGGCACCTTGGCCGCCCTTGTTTTCGATGCGCAGTTCCCGCTGCGCGGTTTTCTGCGCGGCGTTTTCGTCATGCCGATGATGGCGACTCCGGTCGCCATCGCGCTGGTCTGGACCATGATGTTCCACCCGCAGCTTGGCGTGCTGAACTATCTCCTGTCCTTCATCGGTATCGGTCCACTGGAGTGGATCTATAACCAGTCCACCGTCATCCAGTCGCTGGTGCTGGTCGAAACATGGCAGTGGACGCCGCTCGTCATGCTCATCGTGCTGGGTGGCCTCGCCGCCGTGCCGCGTGAGCCTTACGAAAGTGCGGAAATCGATGGCGCTAATGCCTGGCAGAAGTTTCGTTACCTCACCATGCCGATGATCGCGCCGTTTCTTATGATCGCCGTCATCATCCGCTCCATCGATGCCGTCAAAAGCTTCGATATCATCTATGCGATGACTCAAGGGGGACCCGGTACGGCATCGGAAACGATCAACATCTACCTCTACAACACGGCATTCGCCTATTACGACATCGGTTACGGCTCGGCCATGGCTGTCGTCTTCTTCATCGTCATCATCGCGCTGTCCTTCGTTCTTCTGATGGTCCGGGCGCGCACCCAGTGGAACGAGATGGAGGACCGCTGATGACCCGCAAAACCATAGACCGCATCAGCCTGTTTCTCGTCGCTCTGGTGATGATTTCGCCCGTCATCCTGTTCTTTCTCTGGATGATCTCGCTGTCGCTGAAATTCGAAATCGACAACGGCGCCTATCCGCCGATCCTCATCCCGGAACGCTTCGCATGGTCGAATTATGTGAAGGTGTTCGAGGAGAACAACTTCTTCCTCTACTTCTGGAATTCCGTTCTGGTCACGGGCGCGGCCACCTTCCTCGCCCTCGTCATCGGCGTTCCCGCAGGTTACGGCATCGCGCGATTGAAGGCTGAGAAGGCGGCCATCGTCATCATGATTGCGCGCATGACGCCCGGCCTCTCCTTCCTCATTCCGCTGTTTCTGCTGTTCCAATGGCTGAACCTGCTAGGCACGCTGTGGCCGCAGATCATCATCCATCTGGTGGTGACGGTGCCAATCGTGGTCTGGATCATGATCGGTTACTTCGAAACGACACCGAAGGAACTGGAAGAAGCTGCCAGCATCGATGGCGCATCATCGTGGCAGGTGTTCCGCCTCGTCGCGCTACCCATCGCCAAACCCGGTATCGTGGTGTCCTTCATTCTCGCCGTCATCTTCTCATGGAACAACTTCGTTTTCGGCATCGTGCTTGCCAGCCGTGAAACCCGCACGCTTCCGGTCGCGGTTTACAACATGCTGTCCTTCGAACAGGTCAGCTGGGGCCCGCTGGCTGCCGCAGCGCTTATCGTCACGCTGCCGGTTCTGTTGCTGACCATGTTCGCGCAGAAGCAGATCGTCGCAGGACTTACCGCAGGTGCCGTCAAGGGCGGCTAACGAAATCTAGGATAAACATCATGGCACCGGTCAATATTCAAAACGTTCAAAAACGCTTCGGTTCGGTCAACGTCATCCACGGCATCGATATCGATATTCGTGACGGCGAATTCGTCGTGCTCGTCGGCCCATCCGGCTGCGGCAAGTCCACCCTTCTGCGCATGATTGCGGGGCTGGAAGAGGTCAGCGATGGCGAAATCCACATCGGCGCGCGCGAGGTCAGCCACCTCCCCGCCCGTGACCGCGATATCGCCATGGTGTTTCAGAACTACGCGCTTTATCCGCATATGACGGTACAGGAAAATATGGGCTTTGCGCTCAAACTCAAGAAGGTAAATCCTGCGGAGACGAAGACAAAAGTAGACAGAGCCGCAGGCATTCTCGGTCTGGAAAAGCTTCTGGATCGCTATCCACGCCAGCTCTCAGGCGGTCAGCGCCAGCGTGTCGCCATGGGCCGCGCATTGGTGCGCGATCCGCAGGTCTTCCTCTTTGATGAGCCGCTGTCGAACCTCGATGCCAAGCTGCGTGTGCAGATGCGCGGCGAGATCAAGGCCATGCACCAGCGCATCGGCACGACCACCATTTATGTGACGCATGATCAGGTCGAAGCCATGACCATGGCTGACAAGATCGTGGTTCTGCATAATGGCTTGATCGAACAGATCGGCGCGCCGCTGGAGCTTTACGACCGTCCGGCCAATCTCTTCGTTGCAGGCTTTATCGGTTCGCCCGCCATGAATTTCCTTCGCGGGCGCGTCGAGGAAGGCGTGTTCCGCACGGCCAAGGGCGTAACATTGCCGCTGCCACCGACTGCCGACCCGGCAGCACTAGGCGGTCGCGATCTGGTCTACGGCATTCGTCCGGAACATATCCGCGCTGCGGATACCGGCATCGAAGGACGCGTCGAACTGGTGGAAGGCACCGGCTCGGAAATCTACGCCAAGCTGAATTGCGAAGGCGAAGAGATCGCCTGCCTGTTCCGCGAGCGGCTGGATATCCGCTTTGGCGATACGGTTCGTGTTGCCATCGATGCCGCTTCCGTGCACCTCTTCGACAAGGAAACAGGCAGGCGAATCTGAATTTTGATGACAGTTACAAGTGAAGATCAGAACCACGGCAAGCACGTATTATGCGTAGGCGCTGCCGTGCTGGACACGCTATTTCGCGTGCATGATATGCCCACCGGCCAAGGCAAGGTCCTGCCCTATGAGATGGTGCAGATTGCCGAGGGCATGGCATCGAGTGCGGCCTATACCGTTCACCGCATGGGCGGGCGCGCAAGCCTTTGGGGTGCGGTTGGTGACGATGAAACCGGCAACCGAATCCTGCGTGATCTCTCGGAAAGCGGCATCGACACGTCAGGCATGACCGTGGCGAAAGGTGCCCGCTCGGCGCTCTCCACCATCATCATCGATGACCGGGGAGAGCGGCTGATCGTACCCTTCTACGATCACAAGCTTCATGAGACCAAACACTCCTGTACAGAGGCTGATATCGCGCCTTTCGATGCCGTGCTGGTGGATGTGCGCTGGCCGGAACTGGCGCTGGATGTGCTGACCGTCGCCCGCGCGCTGGGCAAGCCCGCAATTCTGGACGGAGACGTCGCACCGGTCGAAACGCTGGAAAAGCTCGCCCCCTCCGCAAGCCACATCATCTTCTCTGAACCCGCCGCAGAACGCCTGACCGGCCTTTCCGAAGTCCCCGCGATGCTGCCGGTGCTGCATCAGCGCTACCCGCAAACCTTTATCGCCGTCACCGCTGGCCCGCTTGGCTGCTATTGGACCGAACCGGGTGATCCAGAAGTGAATTTCCAGTCCACGATGAAAATCGAGGCTGTCGATACGCTTGCGGCGGGCGATGTGTTCCACGGCACGTTTGCGCTGACCATCGCGGAGGGAATGGAAAGCCGGGCGGCCATTCAGCTTTCCTCTGTCGCTGCCGCGTTGAAGTGCAGGGTTTTCGGTGGGCGCATCGGTACGCCTACGCGAGCTGAAGCTGAAAAGGCTATGACGGCATGGCTCGCGAGAAACGCGGTATTGCCAACCTGAAGTCTCGGTAAAAAGTGTGCGCTGAAACTTTCCGAAATGGATGCTCCCTTCCCCGGCTTTGAAGTCGGTGGTCCCAGCGCCGCGCGTTTTCGCGGCGACAAGACTGGAACGGATTGCCCCGGTCAAAGTCGTGATAAAGGCAGTATCGCCTTTGCCCGAACACGACGCTGGTGCTGTCTTTCACGGACAGCCGTTTGCGCCAACCATTCACCCAGCCAAAATCGCCAGCAGCAACAGTGCCACGATGTTGGTGATCTTGATTGCCGGGTTCACTGCCGGGCCAGCCGTGTCCTTGTAGGGATCACCCACCGTATCGCCGGTTACCGAAGCCTTGTGCGCTTCCGAACCCTTCACATGGCGAACGCCGTCCTTGTCCACGAAGCCATCTTCGAAGCTTTTCTTGGCATTATCCCACGCGCCACCACCGGAGGTCATGGAGATGGCCACGAACAGACCGTTGATGATGACGCCCAGCAGCGATGCACCGAGGGCTGCAAAGGCCGAGGCCTTGGAGCCGGAGATCAGCAGCACGCCGAAATAGACGACGATGGGCGCCAGAACCGGCAGCAGGGATGGAATGACCATTTCGCGAATGGCCGCCTTGGTCAACAAATCCACGGCCCTGCCGTAATCCGGCTTTTCCGTGCCCTGCATGATGCCGGGCTTTTCACGAAACTGGCGCCTAACCTCTTCGACGATGGAGCCCGCCGCTTTGCCAACCGCAGTCATGGCAATACCGCCGAAGAGATATGGGATGAGACCGCCGAACAGCAGACCGGCTACCACATAAGGGTTGGAAAGGCTGAAGGAGATTTCACCTATTCCCTGAAAGTAAGGATAGGTTTCCCCGTTCGCAGCGAAGTAGGACAGGTCGTTCGAATAGGCTGCAAACAATACCAGAGCGCCTAGACCGGCAGAGCCGATGGCATACCCCTTGGTCACCGCCTTGGTGGTATTACCCACCGCATCCAGCGCATCCGTTGCCTTGCGTACATCAGGGTCCAGACCCGCCATTTCAGCGATACCACCGGCATTATCCGTCACCGGGCCGAAGGCATCAAGCGCCACGATCATGCCCGCCAGCCCAAGCATCGCCGTCACGGCAATGCCCGTGCCGAAGAGGCCCGCAAGCTGGTATGTCGAGATGATGCCGCCGACGATGACGATGGCGGGCAGCGCCGTCGATTCGAGAGAAACGGCCAGACCCTGGATGACGTTGGTGCCGTGGCCAGTGACGGAGGCCTGGGCGATGGAGTTGACCGGACGCTTGTTCGTGCCCGTATAATATTCGGTGATCACCACGATCAGCGCCGTCACCAGCAGGCCAAGAAGGCCGCAGAAGAACAGGTTCGTACCGGTGATATCCTTGCCCGCTACTGTGCCGATCGATCCCCACCCGATGGTGAGGAATGTCGCAACCGCAAGGCCCGCAACGGAGAAGACGCCAGTGGCGATGAGGCCTTTGTAAAGCGCGCCCATGATGGAGTTGTTGGTGCCGAGCTTGACGAAGAACGTTCCGGCAATGGAGGTGAGGATGCAAACGCCGCAAATGGCAAGCGGATAGAGCATCGCGCTTTCCAGCACCGGCGCACCGGCAAAGAAGATGGCGGCAAGCACCATGGTTGCGACCACCGAGACGGCGTAGGTCTCGAACAGGTCCGCTGCCATGCCTGCGCAATCGCCCACATTGTCCCCGACGTTATCGGCGATGGTGGCCGGGTTACGCGGGTCATCCTCTGGAATGCCCGCCTCAACCTTGCCGACAAGATCGCCGCCGACATCCGCACCCTTGGTAAAGATGCCGCCGCCGAGACGGGCGAAGATTGAAATCAGCGATGCGCCGAAGCCGAGCGACACCAGCGCGTCGATCACGTCACGAGAGCCGGTCGGGTGACCGAGAACCGAGGTGAGAATGAAATAGTAAATGGAGACACCGAGCAGTGCCAGACCGGCAACCAGCATGCCGGTAATCGCGCCGGATTTGAACGCGATATCGAGGCCTGCCGCAAGGCTGTGAGAAGCGGCCTGCGCCGTGCGAAGATTGGCCCGGACCGAGACATGCATACCGACGAAACCGGCAGCGCCCGACAAAACGGCACCAATAACGAAACCGACAGCAGCTTCGGCTGAGAGAAGAATCCATGCCGCTATCGTGACGATTACACCGACAATTGCGATGGTGAGATATTGACGGGTGAGGTAAGCCTGCGCGCCCTCACGAATATAGCCTGCTATTTCACGCATGCGCTCTGTGCCCTCATCGGCCTCCAGAACGCTTTTCGTTGCCCAAATCGCATAAGCGATAGAAAGGGCACCGCATAAAATTACCAATGCAATGACGGTCATTCGCACTTACCTCCCATTGTGCCGGGTCCTCAACTCCCTCCCCGGCGGGCGAAACCACATGCGGGGCGTGAGGCGCAAAGCGCCTTACGCCAAGGTGAGCCATTTGTTCCCCTCCCAAGGAAGAAACGGCATGCGGGTGGAGATTGCGTTGCCGGAAGGCGTCGCGTCAAGTGCGAAGATCAACAAGCAGTTGCTTATCTTTATGATTTTAGTTTTTGCGCTTTGCTGAATATCAGCGTCATCACCAGCAGAAGACAAAGACCCGCGACCGGCCAGATGACGAGGTTCATCACCGACCAGCCCCATGAGGTGAAGACCTTGCCAGACGAAAAGGATGACATGGCAACCATGCCGAACAGCACGATATCGTGGAAGCCCTGCACCTTGTCCGCCTCATGCGGGCGGTAACTGGAAGATACGATGGAGGTTGCCCCGATAAAGCCGAAGTTCCAACCGGCTCCTAAAAGAATGAGCGCCGCCCAAAAATTCCAGAGCTCCACGCCCATATGCGCCACGATTGCGCAGGCCATGAGGATGAAGAGGCCCGCGGCCACGACTTTTTCCGCCCCGAAGCGCGTGATGAGAATGCCGGTGAAGAAACTGGGGCCGAACATTGCAAGTACGTGCCATTGAATGCCAAGCGTCGCAAGCTCGCTTGGAAAGCCACAGCCCACGACCATGGCAAGAGGCGCGCCGATCATCATGAAGGTCATCAACGCATAGGAGCCGATGCCGCATACCATGCCGGTTATGAATCGGCGCGTTGCGACGATTTCAAGGAGTGGCCGAACGGGCTCAGTCGTTACCGCCTGCTTAGGCTCAGGCAATTTCAGGAGCGTGAGGACGCCAGCGGCAATCAGACCAAGCGGCACCAGCGCAATGAACGCACCTGAGAAGGTGACCGGGGCAAGAATATCCTTGCCGAAAATGGCCAGCTGAGGCCCGACGATTGCGGAGACCACCCCGCCCGCCAGAATCCAAGAGATTGCCTTGGGCTTGTAGAAGGATGGAGATGCATCGGCAGCGGCGAAACGAATTTTCTGCGTAAAGCCACCCGCGAGCCCGATCAGCATCAGGCCCAGTGCAAACAGCCAGAAATCCGTTCGAAACAGCGCGGTTGCTGCAAGCGCGCCGCCTGTGGAGCATAGCAGCGCGCCGAGAACGAAGCCCGCCTTCCGCCCAAGAAACTTTGCAGCCAGAGCGACCGCAATGGCACCGAAGGCAACGCCGATGTTGAAACCGGTGAGCGGAGCGGTGGCCAGAGACTTGTCTGCACCAAGAAGCTGATAGCCCGCCAGCGCGCCAACGGAAAAGCTCAAAGGCCCGGCAGAACCAAGGATCGCCTGAGCGATGGTCAGGAGAAAGACATTGCGCTTAGCCTCAGAAAGTTGGCCTTCAAGACCAGCAACCGATACCGCGCTCATGTCTTCCTCATTCCATTTTTATCAGCGCTTGGCCTCGCCGCGCACCTGTTTGGCAATACGATCGAGAACCGCATTGACGAGCTTCGGCTCATCATTCTCGAAGAATGCGCGGGCGATTTCGACGTATTCGGTCACGATCACGGCGACCGGAACATCCTTGCGCTCAAGGATTTCGAAGGTGCCAGCGCGCAGGATGGCGCGAACCGTGGTGTCGAGGCGCGACAGCGGCCAGTCTTCCTGAAGAGCGGAACGTACCAGCGGGTCGATTTTGGTCTGATCGCGCACGACGCCGGAAACAATGGAGCGGAACCAGGACGGATCGGCCTTGAGATAGGTCTCGCCATCCACTTCCTTGCCAAGACGATGCGCCTCATATTCGGCGACCACTTCCATGACGCCAGTGCCACCAACATCCATCTGGTACAGCGCCTGCACGGCTGCGAGGCGTGCGGCCCCGCGCTGGTTGACCGGCTTGATGGAAGGCTGACGCGGCTCTGCGCCGTTTTCGACACTCGTCATGCTATCAACCACCCAGCTTCTTCTTGAGTTCGATCATGGTCAGCGCCGCACGGGCAGCAAAGCCGCCCTTGTCCTTGTCCGAACGGCGCACGCGTGCCCAAGCCTGCTCATCATTCTCGACAGTCAGAATGCCGTTGCCAATGGCAAGCGATTCGCTGACGGTCAGGTCCATGATGGCGCGTGAGGATTCGTTCGCAACGATATCGAAGTGATAGGTCTCGCCGCGAATGACCATGCCGAGTGCGACGAAGCCATCATATTCCGTGCCGCCATTGTCTGCGCCATCTAGCGCCATGGCTATGGCTGCCGGGATTTCCAGCGCGCCGGGAACGGTGATGATGTCATAGGTGGCGCCAGCCTCTTCGAGCGCAAACTTTGCGCCATCGAGCAGTGCATCGGCCATATCGTCATAAAAACGAGCTTCTACGATGAGAAGATGGGGCTTGGACATGGGAGTTTCCTGAAGCTTACGCCGATCATACCGGCTTTTGGCGCGGTCAAACCATGGCTTGCAGCGCTTGGCAAGTATTTTTAATGCATTGCTGCTGCCTGGGCGGCGTTTGGTCGCGTGTTCAGACCCGTCGATCAGCCCCGTTGCAGCGCCAGATGAACGCCAAGCCCCATCAAAACCGTGCCCGCCGCGCGCCGCGCAAGCGCCTGCGCTACTGACGACCGCTTCAATCGTCCCACCATCGCGCCTGCCAGAAGAACACCCAACAGATCCGCTGAGGAGAAAATGAAATTCACCGCCACGCCGAGGATCAGGAATTGCAGCCACACCGGAAATGCCGCTGCGGGATCGACGAATTGCGGCAGAAACGCCAGAAAGAACAGTGCGGTCTTAGGGTTCAACATATCCACGATAATGCTGTCGACAAAAGCCCGTCTGGCCGACTTCGGCTCGATCATGACGCTCGCCATCCCATCTTCAAGCTT
Organism: Agrobacterium larrymoorei; assembly: GCF_013322225.1. GTDB lineage: Bacteria > Pseudomonadota > Alphaproteobacteria > Rhizobiales > Rhizobiaceae > Agrobacterium > Agrobacterium larrymoorei_A. Next base: position 59,124 of record NZ_JAAMFB010000009.1, on the reverse strand, counting down.
CGAGCGAAGCATCGAAAAGCCGAGCCAGATCAGATAGCAGGCGCCTCCAAGCTTCACGGCAAGATAGAGCCACGGCACCGCCTGGAACAGAACCGACAACCCCGCCGCCGCTGCAAAAATATGAACATAGCAACCAACATGAATGCCAAGAACCGCCATCAACCCGGCAAACCGCCCCCGCGCCATGGTCTGCGCCGCGGCATAAAGCATGGCGGGTCCGGGAATGTACGCGAAAAGAGCAGTCGTTACAAAGAAAGCCGCAAGCAGTTCATAAGATGGCATATTGCGCTCCGGGGCGGTGCAGCGCGTTCAAGCACTGCTTGTCGTCACCATCCTACTTCGACGGAAATTCCGCAAGGCGTGCCGCATAGCGGGCCATCGTATCGACTTCGAAATTGACGAAATCACCGGGGTTGCGGTCACCCCAGGTCGTAACCGTCAGCGTATGGCGGATCAACAACACATCGAAGTCCGGTCCATCCACGGCATTGACGGTGAGCGATGTGCCGTCCAGCGCGACGGAGCCTTTTGGTGCGACGAATTTTGCCAGATGTTCCGGTGCGCGCAGGCGGATACGCACGGCCTCGCCCTCAGATTCGACGGACAGAATTTCTGCCTTGCCATCGACATGGCCGGAAACGATGTGTCCGCCAAGTTCGTCGCCGATCTTCAACGCGCGCTCGAGATTGACCTTCGTACCCTGCTGCCATGCGGAAATTGTCGTCAGGCGCAGCGCCTCTTCCCATGCTTCAACTTCGTACCAGCGTTCGTTGCTGGCGTCTTCCGGCAGTCTCGTCACCGTCAGGCAGACGCCACCGTGGGAAATTGAAGCCCCCATGTCGATAGTCTTTGGGTCGTAATTCGTGGCCACGCGCAGACGCACGCCTTCGGGCAGGGGCTGCAATTGCGAAACAGTTCCAACATCAGTGACGATACCGGTGAACATCAAAGCGGCCTTTCATAATCGAAACAGCGATCCGCACCATAAGTCGTCTCGCCGATAAAGTAATAATCCTGCGGGATATCGGCGCGCTTCAGCGGCGTTTCAATACCGTCCTCACCGATTATGACCGGGCTTTCAAACAGAAGAATACGGTCGACCAGTCCGGCTCCGAGAAAGGCACGTGCAGCGACCGCGCCGCCTTCGACAAGAAGCTCGGACATTTCCCGCGCACCGAGGGTCAGCAGAAAATCGTCGAGGTCGGTCACTTCGAGGATTTCCACGCCTGCCCCACTCAATCCGACTCGCTTTTGATCAATCGGCTGAATCTCTTCAGGATCACTGGCGGCGACGTTAACCGGCAGCGCGGCAGACGGTATCACAACGGCAACGGTCGGCACAGTGTGGGCCGTCTTCACCAGCTTCGACGCCAGCGGCAAATCCAGCCGCCGGTCCAGCACGAAACGCACCGGCGAATGATGTTCCATGCCCGAAATGCGGACGTTAAGCTCAGGATCGTCAGAAAGCGCCGTGCCTATGCCAACGAGTATCGCGTCGCAGCGCGCCCGCAACTCATGCACGGCATGTCGCGCTTCTGGGCCGGTGATGGCAACCTGCCCCTCGTCTTTGCGACCGATCATTCCATCGGCAGACACGGCGAGCTTCAAAGTTACGTGCGGCCGTTTTTTGATCTTCCGTGTCAGATAGCCCGCCAGCGCCCGTTCACTTTCCTGACGCAAAATGCCGGTGTCGACCGATATCCCCGCGTCACGAAGTATCTGATATCCACGCCCCGCGACCCGCTCATCCGGGTCATCCACCGAGACGACCGCACGCGCAATGCCGAACTCCACCAGCGCATTTGCACAGGGCGGCGTTCGTCCCCAGTGGGAGCATGGTTCGAGCGTCACATAGGCTGTCGCACCCTTCGCCGCTTCGCCTGCGATATCCAGTGCATTGCGCTCTGCATGCGGCCTGCCGCCGATTGAGGTCACGGCTTCGGCGATGATCTGGCCATCCTTGACCAGAACGCATCCAACGGAGGGGTTGGTTTCGGTCAAACCTGTATGGCGGCGGGAGATTTCGATGGCGCGCGCCATAAATCGTTCATCATCGGCGCGGGTGGTCATGGTCAGTTTCCGGCATCCGTATCGCGCGCAATTTTCGCGTTGATTTCCGCGATAACGTTCTCGAAATCTTCCGCATGGCTGAAATCGCGGTACACGGACGCATAGCGCACGAAGGCCACATCATCGAGGCTTTTCAGCGCTTCGAGAACCTGCAAGCCAATTTCTTCCGATTGAATTTCCGTCTCGCCGGAGCTTTCCAAACGGCGGGCAATACCGGAAACCGCGCGCTCAATACGGTCGCGGTCCACCGGGCGTTTGCGCAGTGCGATCTCGAAAGACCGCACCAGCTTTTCACGATCGAAGGGAAGCTTGCGGCCGCTCTTCTTGATGACCATCAACTCACGCAACTGAACGCGTTCGTAGGTGGTAAAGCGACCGCCGCAATCCGGGCAGATGCGCCGCCGGCGGATGGAGGTGTTATCCTCCGCCGGACGCGAGTCCTTGACCTGTGTGTCTTCAGAACCGCAAAACGGGCAGCGCATCCACTATTCCTTCTTAGAGGTACGGGTACATCGGGAAACGATCAGTCAAAGCGACGACCTTCTCGCGTACCGCAGCTTCTACACCGGCATTGCCTTCATCGGAATTGGCAGCCTTGAGGCCATCCAGCGTTTCCACAATCAGTTTGCCGATCTCACGGAATTCCGCTTCCTTGAAGCCACGCGTCGTACCCGCAGGCGTGCCGAGCCGAACGCCGGAGGTCACGAAAGGCTTTTCAGGGTCGAACGGAATGCCGTTCTTGTTGCAGGTGATGTAGGCGCGACCAAGAGCGGCTTCCGCGCGCTTGCCGGTGGCGTTCTTCTTGCGAAGATCGACCAGCATCAGGTGGTTGTCCGTGCCGCCGGAAACGACGTCTAGACCACCGTCGATGAGGGTCTCGGAAAGAGCCTTGGCGTTTTTCACGATCTGCGCCGCGTAATCCTTGAATTCAGGCTTCAGCGCCTCACCGAAGGCAACGGCCTTGGCAGCGATGACGTGCATCAGCGGACCACCCTGAAGACCAGGGAAGACGGCCGAGTTGAACTTTTTGGCAAGGTCCTCGTCATTGGTCAGGATCATGCCGCCACGTGGGCCGCGAAGCGACTTGTGGGTCGTCGTCGTTGCAACATGGGCATGCGGGAACGGCGAGGGATGCTGGCCACCGGCAACGAGACCGGCAATATGCGCCATGTCGACCATGAGGTACGCACCGACTTCGTCTGCGATTTCGCGGAAACGCTTCCAGTCCCAGACGCGCGAATAAGCCGTGCCGCCTGCGAGGATCAGCTTCGGCTTGGTTTCCTTGGCCTTGCGCTCGACTTCGTCCATGTCGAGAAGGTTGTCGCCTTCACGAACGCCGTAGGACACGACATTAAACCACTTGCCGGACATGTTGACCGGCGAACCGTGCGTCAGGTGACCACCGGAATTCAGGTCCAGACCCATGAAGGTATCGCCCGGCTGAAGCAGCGCGAGGAACACGGCCTGGTTCATCTGCGAGCCTGAGTTTGGCTGAACGTTGGCGAAGTTCACGCCAAACAGCTTCTTGGCGCGCTCGATTGCGAGCTCTTCGGCAATGTCGACAAACTGACATCCGCCGTAATAACGCTTGCCCGGATAGCCCTCGGCATATTTGTTGGTCATGATCGAGCCCTGCGCTTCCAGAACGGCGCGGGAAACGATGTTTTCAGAAGCGATCAGTTCGATCTCGTGGCGCTGACGACCCAGCTCCTTTTCGATCGCACCGAAAATGTCGGGATCGATTTCGGCAAGCGGGCTGGAAAAGAAGGCATCTGTGTTCGACATGATGAAAGCTCCTGAAACAGTAATGCGATGGGGTCTTAGCGCCCCACCCTTTCAAGAGCAATAAGGACAGCGAGATTTGCCCGTCAAACTGCGACGTTTGCCGTAAAAATGCGTCACAGGACGGATCAAGAATAAGAAAAGCCGCGTCCTCTTGGCGAACGCGGCCTAACTTTAGCAATTACTACGTCTATCAGTTACGCGGAACCAGATCGTCGTCAATAGAACCGGAAGGCTGTTCCATGCCGCTGGTGGTGTTGAGAGCCAACTCGGCGTTGCCATCGTTGCCGTAAATATCGTCGCGGAACTGCACGACTGCGTCCTTCGCAGACCAAGCAGTGATGTAGACGAAGTAGACAGGTATTTCCCGGGTCATCTTGATGGGTGTGTTCACCCGTGTCGCGATAACCCGTTCGATTTCCTGGCGCGACCAGCCTGGCTCATCACGCAGCATCCATGTGGTCAGGTCGCGAACATTCTGAACGCGCACGCAGCCGGAGGACTCGAATCGCATAAGCTTGTTGAAAAGGCCCTGTTGCGGCGTGTCGTGCATGTATTCGTTATTCGGATTATGGAAGTTGATCTTCGTCGAAGACATGGCGTTGTTCTTGCCGGGGTCCTGTCGGAACATCAGGTTAGGGATTTTCGGTGCAAACCAGTCGACGGTCGTCGGGGACACTTCCTGGCCTCGGCCATCGATAAGGCGGATATTGTTGCGCTCCAGATAGGTCGGGTCCTTCTGCATCAACGGAACGATGTCCTTTTCGACAATCGAGCGCGGCGAGGTCCAGTAAGGGTTGAGAATGATCTCATAAATCTTGGAATTGATGACATGCGTCGGGCGGCTGGCGCGGCCCACGACCGCTGTGTTGCGCAATACGACGCGGTTGCTCTCCACCGCCTCGATGGAGGCAGCCGGAATATTCACCATCACATGCTTGACGCCCAGATCGCCCGACATCGTATCGATACGCACGAGGTTCGTCTGAAGCTGTGCCAGGCGGACCTGCGCCGAAACATTCAGCGCCTTCAAAGTGTACTCACCGATGACGCCATCGGCAGGCAGACCGTGCCGTGCCTGAAACCGCTTCAGGGAACCATCGACGTAAGAATCGAACGCGCTGGAAATTCCGGCCTCACGCGGAAGGTCGCCGGAAATCATGAGGCGCTGGCGCAGAGACTGAACGGAAGGATCACTGACGCCAATCTGCAAACGCTGCTGGCTCTGCGGAACATCCGGCCAGCCGCCGTTGGAAACGATCTGCTGATACTGCGCGATCGCCTGTTGCATGTAGATCGGGGCTTCGGGGCCGAGAACCGGATTGTTGGAAACGACGCCGACCGCTGAACGCGACGTATTGGCATCGAACTGATCGTCCCAGTTTCCGCGACGCGACGATCCGATCAGATCGTTGAACGCGTCCTGCGCGATGGCAGGGGCAGCAAGAGCGGCAGCGCCAACCGAAACTGCAGACCGCAGCATCGCGCGTCGGGACATTAGTTCAGGGACGGATTTCTTTGTCATTTTACCTACCAGCCACTTCGATCAGACATCTCTAACAATGCCTAAAACAACATCGTTAACAAACGCATATATGCGCCTGCCGGCAGAAAATGCTCTATGTGAATTTGAACAACGCTGTACGCGATCACAGGAGAAACCGCCGGCTCCTTCATCTTTGCCGGTCCCATACCAATATGGCCAATTCGTGTCACCTGAATGCACCTCACGAAGCTGTGTCACCCGGTGATTTTGGGTTGTCGCTCGATAAAAATGCAACAAGCCGGACGCGGGATCCCCGTCCGGCTTTGATAAGCCCAGAGTCTTACCAGAATTAGAGGCGGTAAGCGATGCTGTCGTTCCAGAAACGGTCCAGACGCTGAAGCATCTTGTTCATTTCAGCGAATTCGCCGGTACCAATACCACCAACCTTCTCAATGGAGCCGATGTGGCGTTCATAAAGGCGAGCGACCGTTTCTGCGATGTCCTGACCCTTCTCCGTCAGCGAAATGCGAACCGAGCGACGGTCGATGCGCGAACGCTGGTGGTTGATGAAGCCGAGGTCTACGAGCTTCTTTACGTTATAGGAAACGTTCGAGCCGAGGTAGTAACCACGCGAGCGAAGTTCGCCTGCAGTCAATTCAGAGGTACCGATGTTGAAGAGAAGCAGCGCCTGAACTGCGTTGACATCGTCGCGACCCTGACGGTCGAACTCGTCCTTGATGACATCGAGAAGGCGGCGGTGGAGACGCTCTACCAAGTGGAGCGATTCCATGTAGAGCGAACGGATGGTTTCTTCCTGTACGTCGTTTGCGACTGTCTGCGACTTTGCTTTGCTATTGATCATGACTGCCTCACTGTTTTGTTTGGCGGTGTTTGATTTGTTTCCCGCCTTGTGAGCAAACCTAAGCAATGCGCATAAAATTCTACTTAAAATGCATCATTAACGAATGGTTACTGGCATGTCCCGCTTTTGATGAGACTTGTGGCGACCCACATTCAGCGCAGCACACCCATAATAAATTCAAACACTTAAAGGAAAAAATCGCCGAAAAATCAGGCCGCATTGCTTTATTATAGTGGTTAATCAATTCTTGAGCGCTCGTCGTTCTGGCGGGCATCCAGCCAGAAAGCGACCTGAAATAGTATATAAACAGTTGCCACAATGCCGTGCATGACCGGGACCATGGTGTTGTTTCCGAATATGCCCGGCCACACCTTGTACATGGCGATCTGTGCGCCCGCACCAATGACCCACATTACGGCACCCCAGGAAACACCGATCCATAGGCCAAGCGCCGCTACCGGGAAAACCATCGCCAGACCCGTGCCTGCAACTCGCCACGGAAGATTGAGCATATCAAAGCGTCCCTGCCCGTTCAGCGAATAGCCGGTCAGCATTGCCCAGTATTGCAAGCCGAACCAGAAACAGGACAGCGCCACCAGCCTCAGAAAGGAGAGGTAGAGCAGTTCCGTCAGGGATCTTTTTGGCAACGGTAGAGAATCAGGTTCCATTTCGCGAAGATACGTTTCCCTCGTTCGTCCTGCCACAGGATATTTACGGCGAGCTATCCCGCAATGTCATAGCGGCTATTCTGCCAGTATGCCGCATTCGCATCCTGGCGTCGTTGTGCTATGCCCGACACCAATATCGGAAGGACATACTAATGACTGACAAGACACATCTGGTAGATCATATCACGGGTCATCGCCGCATGCGCAGAAACCGCAAAGCGGATTGGACGCGCAGGCTTGTTCGTGAAAACCTGCTGACGGTGGATGACCTGATCTGGCCAGTCTTTATCGTACCGGGCTCCAATATCGTTAAGCCCATTCCAGCTATGCCGGGTGTCAACCTCATGAGCGTCGACAAGCTTGTCGAAGCTTCGAAGGAAGCTGCCGATCTCGGCATTCCGGCAATCGCGACCTTTCCGAACATTGAAATGGAGTTGCGCGACGAGACCGGCTCGCAGGCGCTGGAAGCCAACAACCTCATCAATCAGGCAACCGCCGCCATCAAAAAGGCCGTTCCGAACCTCGGCATCATAACCGATGTGGCGCTCGACCCCTTCACCAGCCACGGTCATGACGGCATCTTGCGTGGCGACGATATCGTCAACGACGAAACGGTAGACCAGGTCGTCAAGGCCGCCATCATGCAGGCAGAGGCGGGTGCAGACATTATTTCCCCGTCCGAAATGATGGACGGTCGCATCGGCGCTATCCGTCGCGGACTGGATGCTTCCGGACATCAGAATGTCGGCATCATGTCCTACGCAACGAAGTTCTCATCGGGCTTTTACGGTCCATACCGCGAGGCTATTTCTACCAGCGGGCTGCTTAAGGGCGACAAGAACAGCTACTACATCAATCCTGCCAATGGCATGGAAGCTGTCCGCGATGCCGCGCTCGATGTCGAGGAAGGGGCCGATATGTTGATGGTGAAGCCTGGCCTCCCTTACCTCGATATATGCTGGCGGCTGAAAGAAGCTTTCGGACTTCCGACCTTTGCCTATCAGGTTTCCGGTGAATACACGCAGATCAAGGCTGCGGCCATGAACGGATGGATTGATGGGGACCGGGTGATGATGGAGACGCTACTCTGCTTCAAACGTGCGGGTTGCGATGGAATCCTGACCTATTTCGCGATCGAGGTCGCGAAGAAGCTGGCGAAGGGGTAAGTCTGCGCTCATTGCATTCATGATTCTCGACACCATATCTGATGGCGAAAAGGAGAAAAGCGCCGATGAGCATCGACCCGAACCCGACTTACGTTCCGACAGAGGACTGGCGTGCCTATAGCGGCGTCCTCAGCCGCCGCGTCTTTGCTTTCATCATTGATTACATGCTGGTTGTTCTTCTTTGCATTCCGGCTGCGGTCATCATCTTCTTTCTCGGCATATTGACGCTTGGCTTCGGCTTCATGCTTTACCCGGCGATGTTTTTCGTCGTGGCAATTCTATACTTCGGGATGACGCTCGGAAGCTCTGCCCAGGCAACGCCGGGAATGCGGGCTGCAGGCATTGCGATGGCACGGATCGACGGCAGGCGAATCGATTTCCTGCTCTCAACGGTTCATATCGCGCTGTTCTGGATCATCAATTCGATCCTCACCCCGCTGATACTGCTTGCAGGTCTCTTTACGGAGCGCTCGCGCCTCGTACATGATTTCCTTCTCGGAACCGTGGTTGTAAGAACCCATTGATTTAACTAATAAAGCCGTCTTACGACGGCTCAATTTATGTATGGTGTTCTTCGGTAGTTGACGTTTTCTACCTTTTTGTCATTCTGATACAAAGGGTTGAGGGTGAAGGGGAGCGATCAGGTTCGATGAACACGCAGACGACGCCTTCTCCGCAGTTTTATTTGACCGCTCCGGCGACGTGTCCTTATTTGCCGGACCAGCTTGAACGAAAGGTGTTTACGCACCTCGTCGGCCCCCGGGCGGCAGAAATGAACGATCTGCTGACCCAAGGCGGATTTCGCCGCTCACAGAACATCGCCTATCGGCCCGCCTGTGAGAACTGTCGCGCTTGTGTCTCGGTGAGAATTATTGCTGAGCGTTTTATTCCCACCAAGTCAATGCGGCGCGTTATCAGCACCAACAGCGATCTGGTCGCCACAGTCCACCGCGCCGAGCCGTCGACAGAGCAATTCTCGCTCTTCCGTCGCTATCTCGATCATCGACACCAGTCTGGTGGTATGTCGGATATGTCTGCTCTCGACTACGCCGTGATGGTGGAAGATACCCACGTCAATACCCGTATCATCGAATACCGAAAACGCGAGCCCGGCGCGAGTATCGATGATAACAAGCGCGGCGAATTGATTGCCGTCGCGCTGACAGACATGATGAGCGATGGCCTTTCCATGGTCTACTCCTTCTTCAACCCAGGGCTCGAAAAACGCTCGCTCGGTACCTTCCTGATCCTTGATCACATTTCCCGCACCCGAACCCTCGGTCTGCCCCATGTCTATCTTGGTTACTGGGTCGATGGGTCACCGAAGATGGGATACAAGACCCGTTACCATCCGCAAGAGCATCTGACTCCGAGAGGCTGGGAGTTGTACGAGCCGAAGACCGTATGAAGCTTAAGCGTTGCGACTTATGTTGTAACACTGTTGCAACGATGTTATAACGACGTTGCAACTGGAGTAATTGCGATGAATTTGATGGTTCGCAAAATTGGAAATTCCGAGGGGTTGATCATCCCGAAAGAGCTCCTTGACCGTCTCGGTGTCAAAGCTGGAGATACGCTTGCTGTAGACGAGGCCAACGGCGAATTGCGAATGCGCGTTGCTGATGAAGCATTCACGCGACAATTGGAGCACGCAAGAGTTTTCATGGACAAATACAAGGTAGCCTTGAAGAAGCTCGCCGAGTAATGGACTTCATTTTTCTGGACAGCAAAATTGTCGAGCAACTACACAAAATGCAAATCGACAATTTCGGCGGCAGCCATGGCCTTCGTGACGAGGGGATGCTCGAGTCGGCGCTAAGCCGCCCTATCAACAAAGCTGAATACGGCGTGGGAGACGTATGCGAACTCGCCGCGGCATATGTTTTTGGACTGGCCAAAAATCATCCTTTTGTTGACGGCAACAAAAGGATAGCTATCGTCACAGCCGGTATTTTCCTAATGGAAAACGGATATATGATCGAAACCGACGACGGCAAACTGTACGAATTCGTTATCGGGATTGCAGCCGGAGAGATCAATGAGGACGGCATTACCCGTTTCCTCAAGGATCATGTTATCGCTCTAACCTGAGCTTACCCACCAAACTTCCCGCTACGCGGAAATCCCTTGGGCACGGTTCGTCCACTGCCAGCGCGATCAGCCATCCATTCCAGAAGCTCATCGCCGACCTTGACGAATGAGCGTCCGGCGCTGTCTTCCCAAGTCAGGCCGCTTGCCAACGTAAAGCACTTGACGTCCGAAACACCGCCGTCCTTGTAGCGCTGGAGGCGAACGCCCTTTCCGCGTGACATCTCAGGCACTTGCGAAAGCGGGAAGGTCACCATCTTGCGGTTTTCACCGACGACCGCCACGTGATCACCCGTAACCGGCACGACGAGCTTCATCTCATCCGGCATGGACACGTTCATGATCTGCTTACCCTTGCGGGTATTGGCGACCATTTCGGTTTCCGGGATGACGAAACCGTTGCCAGCGGTCGAAACGACCAAAAGCTTGCGTGATGTATCGTAAACGAACGCCGTCAGGATATCCTGATCGTTTTCCATGTCGACCATGATACGAACAGGCTCACCGTGGCCACGCCCACCCGGTAGCTTGTCTGCTCCCAGCGTGTAGGCCTTGCCCCCGGTCGTCACCAGCAAAAGTTTGTCCGTCGTCTGTGCAGGAAATGCGAGCTTCGGACCATCGCCTTCCTTGAAGGTGAGGCCGGATGTATCCGACATATGGCCCTTAAGCGCCCTGATCCACCCCTTTTGCGAGATAACGATCGTGACGGGTTCCTTCTCGATCATCGCCTGCTGGATAGCTTCGACATCGGCTGTAGGTGCATCGGCAAATTGCGTGCGGCGCTCACCGAGCTTCGTTGCCTTGGCGTATTTCTTTTTTGTTTCGCCGATTTCCCAGGCGATGGTTTGCCACTGCTTTTCGTCGGATGCGAGCAAAGCCTCGATTTCAGCCTTTTCGCTGCTGAGGCCTTCGAACTCCGTGCGGATTTCGACCTCTTCCAGCTTGCGCAATGCGCGCAGACGCATGTTGAGGATCGCTTCGACCTGGTTATCGGTCAGCGACCACTTCGCCATCATCACGGCCTTGGGGTCGTCCTCTTCACGGATGATGCGGATGACCTCATCGATGTTGAGATAGGCAATCAGCAAACCGCCTAGAATCTCCAGGCGTCTGTCGATAGCAGCAAGGCGGAAGCGTGAACGGCGGACCAATACCTCGCGGCGATGGTCGAGCCACTCTTTCAGCACCTCGTTCAGTGCCATGACCTTGGGTATGCGGCCCATGGACAGAACGTTCATGTTAAGCGGAATACGGCTTTCCAGATCAGACAACCGAAACAGTGATTCCATCAAAAGCGTCGCATCTACTGTGCGGTTCTTAGGCACCAGAACGACGCGCACGTCTTCGGCGGATTCATCGCGCACATCTTCCAGCAGCGGCAGTTTGCGCGCCAGAAGCAGTTCGGCGATTTTCTCGATCAGGCGGGATTTCTGCACCTGATACGGAATTTCGGTGATGACGATCTGGTATCCGCCCCGACCGAGGTCTTCCACCATCCACTTCGCACGAACGCGGAAACCACCGCGCCCCGTGCGGTACGCTTCAAGCATGCTTTCACGACTTTCGGTGATGATGCCGCCTGTGGGAAGGTCCGGCCCCTCGATGCCGCCGCGTTCCGGATGCGCGGGATCGAACATCAGATCCTCAACGGTTGCATCCGGATTTTTGATAAGACGGAGCGCCGCGTCGCACAATTCATGTGCGTTGTGCGGCGGAATGCTGGTTGCCATCCCGACAGCGATACCGGACGTGCCATTCGCCAGCAGATTTGGGAATGCGCCTGGCATGACGACAGGCTCTTCGTCTTCCTCGTTGTATGTGGCGCGAAAGTCGACGGCATCCTGATCGATGCCTTCCAGAAGCAGCGCGGCGACGTCCGTCATGCGCGCTTCGGTGTAACGATAGGCCGCAGCACCATCACCGTCGATGTTGCCGAAGTTGCCCTGTCCGTCCACGATTGGGTAGCGCTGCGAGAAATCCTGCGCCAGTCGCACCAGCGCATCGTAGACCGACTGGTCGCCGTGCGGGTGGAATTTACCGATGACATCACCGACGATACGGGCGCATTTCTTGAAAGCGGAATTCGGCCGAATGCCCATCTCGCTCATGGCGTGGATGATACGACGGTGAACCGGCTTCAATCCGTCTCGCACATCCGGCAGAGCGCGGTGCATGATGGTCGAAAGCGCATAGGCGAGATAGCGCTCTTCAAGCGCTGCCTTGAGGTCGACCGGAAGAATGTGATCGTCATCTCCGCCAGACGGAGGAACAAGATTTTTTCCCATGCCGCTTGACTAGCGGAAATGGCGATTCCCATCAAGGAAACCGGGCTTTTTACCCTGTGGATGAGGCCGCTTCCGCTTATATTTTTCGTTAATCTTGTTTTCATGCCGCAATTCGGCCATTCGTACAGAAATACGAATGCAACAGACCGTTGCAATCAATAGATGATTCCGATTTTTCGCATAGCAGATTTTCGCACCTACAAGGGATGAGACAGAATGAGACTTGAAGCCACCCGTCATTTTCTGCTGGCCAGTGCGGCAGCCGTAGCATTCGCGTCACCGGCATTCGCACTCGATGGCGCAGACGTTCTGAAGAAGATAAATGCTGCATACCACGTTCAGGGTGCGGAAATCGCTGCAAAATCCATCGCGGTCAACGGCACAACCGTTACCTTGAGCGGCGTAACCTTCCATGCAACCGCCGCCAAGGAACAAAGCGTTCCCGTCGGCAACGTCACGCTGGAAGGCGTTGAGGAAGACAATGGCGGTTACAATATCGAGAAGATGAGCTTCGAGAACATCAACTACGCCGAAAAGAACATCTCTGTAGATGTCTCCGACATCTACATGACCGGCGTCGTGGTTCCGGCGGATGCCACCACCGGCACGCTGGATTCGATGCTGTTCTACGACGAGGCCCACAGCGGACCGGTTTCGATCAAGGTCGATGGCAAGGAAAGCTTCTCGCTGGAAGAAACCTCGTCCACGATGACGCGTAGCGAGGACGACAGCACGATCGGTTTCGACCTCAACGCATCGGGTTTCAAGGCAGACCTGAGCGGCGTAACGGATCCGAAAGCCAAGGAAGCCATCGACAAGCTGAAGGTTCAGCAGCTCGCCGGTGAGTTGACCATGTCCGGCTCCTGGGAAATCGCGCCGGGCACGATCAGCATCGATGAATATGCGCTGGACCTGACCGATATCGGCCGCCTCAACATGTCCTTCGGCTTCTCCGGCTATACGCTTGGCTTCATCAAGTCGATGCAGGATGCCGTGAAAGCGCAAGCATCCAATCCGAACAAGGAGCAGGCAGACCAGGCGTTCGGGCTTGCGATGCTTGGCCTCATGCAGCAACTTAGCTTCATCAACGCAGAAATCAGCTTCGATGATGCCAGCATCACCAAACGAGCAATCGACTACGCGGCAGGCGAGCAGGGTATGACCAGCGAACAGCTGGCGCAGACAATCAAGGGCATGGTGCCACTTATGATGGCGCAGCTTAACGTTCCTGAATTGCAGAACGCCGTTTCGGCAGCGGTCAATACGTACATCGACGATCCGAAGAACTTCACCGTCACGGCGGCTCCGGAAAAACCGGTTCCGTTTCCGATGATCATGGGCGCTGCAATGGGTGCGCCAAACACCCTTCCGCAAGTGCTGGGTGTCACCGTTACGGCGAACGAATAGTCCGCTTGCCGATTTCAACAGTCAGAAGCCCCGGAAGCAAACATGTTTCCGGGGCTTTTTCTTGGTCAGTGCAGAGACGGCGCTGCGTTGCCATCCTTGTCGTGAAGCGCAAAACGGTCGATCATGTGGGCGCTCGCGGCATTGACGCCCTTCACATGAACGATCTTTCCCTTGGCGCGGAATTTCATCACGACCTTGTCCAGCGCACCGACTGCCGAAATGTCCCATAAGTGGGCATCGGAAACGTCGATCGTGACCGCGTCCACCTCATCCAGAAAATCGAAGGCGGCGACGAAGCTTTCCGTCGATGCGAAGAATATCTGGCCCGTGACGCTGTAAATACGCTCCCGCCCATCCGCGCTGAGGCCGGAACGGACGTGGAAAAGCTTGGCAACCTTACCCGCAAAGAACACGCCGGAGAGCAGTACGCCGACGAGAACGCCCTTGGCCAGATCATGGGTCGCCACCACGGTGATGACGGTTGCGAGCATGACGATGCTGGAGGAGAGCGGATTTCTGCGTAGGTCAGTGATGGAGCGCCATGAGAAGGTTCCAATCGAGACCATGATCATCACCGCGACCAGTGCTGCCATGGGAATGATACGAACGATATCGTCCAGCACCAAAATCAGAAACAGCAGGAACGCCCCGGCGACGAATGTCGACAGCCGCCCCCGCCCGCCCGATGTGACATTGATGACGGACTGGCCGATCATCGCGCATCCGCCCATTCCGCCAATGCAGGCCGACGCGATGTTGCTTGCGCCCTGCCCTATGCACTCCTGACTCTTATTGCTCGACGTATCCGTTCTTTCGTCAACGATCTGTGCGGTCAGCAGGGATTCGAGCAGGCCAACGGCAGCAAGCGCTGCGGAATAAGGGAAAATGATCTGGAGGGTTTCGAATGTCAGCGGCACTTGCGGCAGGGCGAATATAGGCAGTGTTGAGGGCAACTCGCCAAGATCGCCAACGGTGCGAATATCCATGCCCCCATAAAATGCCAAGGCTGTCAGAACGCCAATCGCAACAAGGGGCGATGGAATCGCCTTGGTGACAAACGGGAAGAGATAGATGATCGCCAGTCCTACAGCGATCATGGCGTATGTTTGCAAGGGCACACCGATCAGTTCCGGTAACTGCGCCATGAAGATCAGGATCGCCAGTGAATTGACGAACCCGGTCATCACCGACTTCGAAACGAAGCGCATCAGCCGTCCGAGTTTTGCAAAGCCAGCCAGAATTTGCAGGATGCCCATCAGAATGGTGGCGGCAAAGAGATATTGCAGACCGTGCTCCTTGACCAAGGTCACCATCAAAACCGCTGTTGCAGCAGTTGCGGCAGAGATCATGCCGGGCCTGCCGCCGACAAAGGCGGACACGCAGGCGATGGCGAAGGAAGCGAAGAGCCCAATCTTGGGATCGACACCGGCGATAACCGAGAAGCCTATTGCTTCTGGAATGAGGGCAAGGGCAACGACGATGCCGGAAAGTACATCGGCGCGAATGTTCGAAAACCACTCACGCTTGTAGGCTTGAAGTCTGTTCATAGGATTTTTTCGCAAATATCTACGCACCAGCCGGACGAAAGTCTCGGGAGCTTAAACTTCAATGGTGCTTTGCGTTGTCTGGCGGATCGGCGGCCAGAAGAGCCACCCGGAGTTTCACCGGGTCCGTGGTGAGTGCGCACTGTATAACGGTAAGTGCCCGCCCTATCAAGCCGCGATAATATCTATGCATCTGACTACAAAAAAAACGGCGGTCATTGATAATGACCGCCGTTGATCAGATGTTCAGGGCTAAAGGATACTCAATCCTTCTTGGCCGACGGCACCACGCGCAGCGCCAATTCGCGAAGCTGCGTTGGCGATGCGGGCGAAGGCGCGTTCATCAGAAGATCCTGCGCCTGCTGGTTCATCGGGAACAGCGTGATTTCACGCAGGTTTTTCGCGCCAACGAGCAACATGACCACGCGGTCGATGCCGAATGCGCAACCGCCATGCGGAGGAGCGCCATACTGGAATGCGCGGTAGAGTCCGCCGAAGCGCTCTTCCACGTCGCTCTGCGACAGGCCTACCTTTTCGAAGGCCTTGACCATCAACTCGGGAGATTGGTTACGGATCGAGCCGGAAGCGATTTCAAAGCCGTTGCAGACCGCGTCATACTGGTAAGCCTTGATCGACAGCGGGTCCTGACCATCCAGCGCTTCCATTCCGCCCTGCGGCATGGAGAACGGGTTATGCGCAAAGTCGATCTTCTTTTCTTCTTCATTGTATTCGAAGAATGGGAAGTCCACGATCCAGCAAAGCTCAAAACGGTCGCGGTCAACGAGGTTCAGTTCCTCGCCAGCACGCGTGCGCGCTTCACCGGCAAACTTGTAGAACTTCGCGGGATCGCCAGCGACAAAGAAGCAGGCGTCGCCAGCTTCGAGACCGAGCTGTACACGCAGCGCTTCGGTGCGCTCTTCGCCGATGTTCTTCGCCAGCGGGCCGGAGCCTGCGATCTTGCCGTCTTCTTCCTTCCAGAAGATATAGCCCAGACCGGGCTGGCCGGTGGACTGCGCCCACGCATTCATGCGGTCGCAGAATGCACGGCTTCCGCCGGTCTTGGCCGGGATTGCCCATACTTCGACCTTGGGGTTAGACGCGATCATGTTTGCGAAGACCTTGAAGCCTGAACCGGCAAAATGGTCGGTCACGGCCTGCATGACGATCGGGTTGCGCAGGTCCGGCTTGTCGGAACCGTATTTGCGGATCGCTTCGTCGTAAGGAATGCGCGGCCACTGCTTCGTTACCGGCTTGCCTCCGGCAAACTGCTCCAGAACCGATGTCATCATCGGCTCCATGGTTTCCCAGACGTCTTCCTGGGTCACGAAGCTCATTTCCACGTCGAGCTGGTAGAACTCGCCCGGCAGACGGTCTGCACGCGGGTCTTCATCGCGGAAGCACGGTGCGATCTGGAAGTAGCGGTCGAAACCGGCAACCATCAGCAGCTGCTTGTACTGCTGCGGCGCCTGCGGCAGCGCGAAGAACTTGCCTTCATGAATACGGGATGGCACGAGGAAGTCGCGCGCGCCTTCCGGCGAGGATGCCGTCAGGATCGGCGTGGTATATTCGGCAAAGCCTGCCTCTGCCATCCCGTTGCGCATGGCGGAAATGATCTGCGTGCGCTTGACGATGTTCTTGTGCAGCGTTTCGCGGCGAAGATCGAGGAAGCGATACTTCAGGCGAACGTCTTCCGGGTATTCAGGCTCACCGAACACCGGCAACGGCAGTTCCTTGGCAACGCCGAGAATTTCGATCTCCTGCGCGTAAAGCTCGATTTCGCCGGTCGCCATGCCTTTGTTGACGGTGTCTTCCGAACGCGCCTTCACCAGGCCATCGATACGGATGACCCATTCGCCACGCACGACTTCGGCAGTCTTGAAGGCAGGGCTGTCGGGATCGGCAACAACCTGGGTGATGCCGTAATGATCGCGAAGGTCGATGAAGAGGACGCCGCCATGATCTCGCACGCGGTGAACCCAGCCGGAAAGACGAACGGTCTCGCCGACATGCGACTTGCGGAGAGCGGCACAGGTGTGGCTGCGGTAACGATGCATAATGATATCCTGAAGCATGCAGCGGCCATATAAAGCCGCACTTTCGAAATTGGGCGGAAAAGCGCATGGCTGACCCGATTTGTCAAGAAAAAGCGCAATCAAAGGGCTTTTCCACTTGCCGCGTCTCTCGTCGTTCTCGCTCATCCGAGCGCGATGAAAGGAGCGTAATCCACGCCAAATAGACCAGAGAACAGAGGAAAGATGCAGCAAAGAACGGAGAAACCCGCCGTTCATATTGACATAAGCTGCTCAAAGGGAAAGTAAGACGGATACTTTTCCTGGACTGGCCGAACAATGATTGACACGACAGCAGCACTCGCCGATGCCTGCAAGGAGTTGGCGAAATCCGAATTCATTACCATCGATACTGAATTCCTTCGAGAGACGACTTTCTGGCCCGAGCTTTGTCTTGTGCAGATGGCGAGTCCCACTCTCGAAGTGCTGGTCGACCCGCTTGCAAAAGGCATAGATCTGTCCCCACTGTTCGAGTTGATGGCCGATGCCAGTGTCGTGAAGGTTTTCCACGCGGCGCGGCAGGATATCGAGATCATCCACCATCTCGGCGGCCTTATCCCGCATCCGATCTTCGACACGCAGGTTGCGGCCATGGTCTGCGGTTTTGGCGATTCGATTTCCTACGATCAACTCGTCCAGAAGATAAAGAACGTCCAGATCGACAAATCCTCGCGCTTCACAGACTGGAGCCGCCGTCCATTGTCAGAGAAGCAGCTGGATTACGCGCTGGCCGACGTGACCCATCTGCGCGACGTTTATCTGTCCCTCAAAGCCCAGCTGGAGCGCGAAGGCCGCTCTTTCTGGCTGAAGGAGGAGATGGACATTCTGGAATCCACAGAAACCTACGACATGCATCCCGACGATGCGTGGCTGCGGTTGAAGTCGCGCTTGCGCAAACCGGCAGAGCTGGCAATTCTGAAATTCATCGCCGCTTGGCGTGAACGCGAAGCGCGCTCCCGCAACGTTCCACGTTCACGGGTTCTGAAGGACGATGCGATTTTTGAGATTGCGCAGCAGCAGCCCAAGGATGCCGAGGCACTGTCGCGGTTGCGCACCGTGCCTAGGGGCTGGGAGCGCTCCGCCGCCGGTACGGCGATCATCGAAACCGTGAACGCCGCACTTGCCCTGCCTAAGTCGGAAATGCCGCATCCACCGCGCCAGAGCCATTCACCGGAAGGCACCGGTGCAGCAGTAGAGTTGCTAAAGGTTTTGTTGAAGCTTACCGCCGACAAGCATGGCGTTGCTGCCAAGGTTATCGCCAACAGCGACGATCTGGACAAGATCGCATCCGAGGGCGAGAAGGCCGAAGTGCCCGCTCTTTCCGGCTGGCGTCGCGATCTGTTCGGAGAGCCCGCGCTTAAGCTCATTCGCGGCGAGGTCGCTCTTCGCTTCGCAGGCAAGAAGGTCGAAGCTGTCGAGCTACCCGCATAGTCAGCGATAGCAGTCTTCGTTTGCGCGCTTGGCTCGCACCCGTCTACCGTAAGCCAAGCTTGGGTAGTTTAGCGTATCTGCCTGCACGTTTCATATCTTACGGAATGGTCACTTTTTGCAGTGCCCCTTCCACACTAATGTCATCGTCGTCAGGAATCACGGAAGGCGCTTTGGGGGAAGCGGCTTCGATCATTTTTCTATTACCTAGGCTCTTCATGAGAAAAATTCTCGCAATGCTCGACTATGTCGTCCTGTTTCTGGCTGTTGCGGGAAGCGGTGTCGTCTACGCATTTCTGGAATATGGCGGTGGAGCATTGATCGGCGCCACCTATGCGCTGTTTGCCTGTGCGCCCATTCTGGCATTCGAGCGCGGCCACATCATGCCGGGTCTTTCGCGGCGCATCAGCATGCTGCCCACGCCCGCCTATATCGCTGTCGGCATGGTCATCTACGTCATCCTCGTTTTCTGCGGTTTCGGCCTCGGTGGCACAATCTTGTGGGCTACCGGAGTTTTCCCGGTAACGTGGAAACGCGCAGTTCATGCCGAAGTGCAAACCTTGGTATTCACCCTTGGCGTATGCGCAATCATCGTCTTCATCATGCGCGTCCGCGAATTGCTCGGTCGGGATATCTTTATCGATCTCATTCTTGGACGCTACCGCCGACCGGTCAGCGAAGAACGCGTATTCCTTTTCATCGATGTCGTTGGCTCAACTTCGTTCGCGGAAACAAATGGCGATCTCAAAGCGCAGGAGTTTCTTGGCGAGCTGTTTTCTGCATACGCCGCTCCGGTCAGGCGGCATGGCGGCGTAATCGACGATTATATCGGCGATGCGGCCATCATCACCTGGCCTTATCATCTGGCAATTCGTCGTGCCGCCTGCATCAACTGCGTGTTCGATATTCTGGCAGAAATCGAAAGCAGCCGTGCCACATGGCTTGCCGACTTCGGCACGGTCCCGAAACTGCGCTTTGCTATCCACGGTGGCCCGGTCATCACCGCCGAGATAGGCGTAGATCACCACAAGATCACCTATTTCGGAGATACGGTAAACACCACAGCCCGGCTGGAATCACTCAGCAAGATGCTCGGTCATCCAATCCTGATATCGTCCGACCTCGCGCACCAACTGCTGTTACCCAAAGGCGTTAAGAGCGAATATCTGGGCGAACATGCTGTAAAAGGGCGCGGTCAGACGCTAGGGGTCTGTGCGTTAAGCCGACAAGCAGCGCTCTGATCAACATCCGCTAAGAAAGCTTCATCAAACGTTCAACACGTCATTACACGGCTGTCACAAACCGCACCTATCGGTCGCTGCGCCACAATTCGCAAACCAACAGGTGTTTCATGAAAAAGACCCTTCTTTCTTCCGCGGTGTTTCTGACGCTCGGCAGCCTCTCCGCGTTTGCCGCGGAGAAAGAATTTCCGGCAAAGCTCGTTTCTCAAGCCATGCTCCCCGCAAACACCATTATCGCCGCTCCGGCAGATGCACCGGAACATCTGAAGACGTCCGCCAAGTTCACGACGGCGGATCGCAAGCGTGCAGAAGGTCTCGGCACCGTGCCAGGAAAAGATGGCGTGCGCGCAACAGGTCTTTCCATGCCGTTCGATGGTCAGCCGATGCAGGGTTTCTCAGGCATTAAGGCCATGGATGACGGCACGTTCTGGAGCCTTTCCGATAACGGTTTCGGCTCAAAGCTGAACTCCAGCGACGCAATGCTGATGTTGCACCACCTGAAATTTGATTGGGACAACGGCAAGGTCGAAGCGCAGGAAACCGTATTCCTGTCCGACCCGGACAAAAAGGCCCCCTTCCCCATCGTTATGGAAGGCTCGGAAAAACGTTACCTTACGGGTGCGGATTTCGATGTTGAATCGATTCAGCCTGTCGCAGATGGTTTCTGGGTCGGCGAAGAGTTTGGACCCTATATTCTGAAGTTTACCCGCGACGGCAAGCTGACGGATGTGATTGCGACCAAGGCTGGCGATATCGAAGTAAAGTCACCCGACAATCCGATGCTTACTCTGCCCGGCAATCCTACCCAGAAGCTGCCTGCTTTCAACCTGAAGCGCTCCGGCGGCTTTGAAGGTATGGCGATGTCGAAGGATGGAAAGAAGATTTACGGTTTGCTGGAAGGCCCGCTCTACTCGGCAGACGGTCAGGTCGAAAAGACCGAAGACGGCGCAACGGGCCTTCGCATCATCGAACTGGACGTCGCTTCGAAGGCGTGGACAGGTCGTACATGGCTTTACCCGCTGGCAGAGGGTGGCGAAGCCATCGGCGATTTCAACATGCTGGATGACGCGACCGCCCTTGTGATCGAGCGCGATAACGGTGCCGGTTCCGCTGATCAGGCGTGCGCCGATCCAAAGAAACCGGAGGCAAATTGCTTCGCTGTACCAGCCAAGTTGAAGCGCATCTACAAGATCGAGTTCAACGACGCGAATGTCGGCAAGGCCGCCCGCAAGATCGGCTATATCGATCTCATGAAGGTTGCCGACCCGGACAATAAGGCGCGTCAGGGCAGCGCGAACGGCACTTACGCCATGCCGTTCGTCACCATCGAAAACGTGGATCGTGTCGACGCCGACCACATCATCGTCGGCAACGACAACAACCTGCCTTTCTCCGCTGGCCGTGCGCTGGACAAAGCAGACGACAACGAGTTCGTCGTGCTCGAGGTCAAGGACTTGCTCGACGCGAAGTGATCCAAAGCGGGTGCTGTCTTAGTCGGCGGCATCCGTTTTCTCCCCACCGGAGGATGGTTCCCTTATACCGGCGGCGATCTCTCCCTTGCGCAGTAACCAGAGCACAACGATACCTATGGAAGTGGCAACGATAGCCAGCAGCCAGATGCCAAGTCCCACTGACAGCCCAATCGAGGCGGAAAGCCACATGCTTGCGCCGGTGGTCAGTCCCTGAACGCTGCCTTTGGTATAAACGACGACGCCCGCCGCAAGAAAGGCAATGCCAGCGGTAACTGCTTCCACCAGACGGATCGGATCCATCTGCGCAGAGCTTTCGGCGTTGTCATAGGTATGCATCAGCTCAAGAGTCACAATGCAAAATACGACCGCCGCAACACCTATGAGCATATTGGTGCGTATGCCCGCAGTATTCTTCCGAAACTGCCGCTCAAGTCCGATCAGGCCGCAGAAAAAAGCGGCACCCAAGACCCGCAGCACCATAATCTCCCCGGGCATGGCCAGCGTGAAATCAAACTCGTCCGCAATTGACTGTGGTAACATGAAACCCTCCTCTGCGCCGCTGGGGCTAAATCGCAGGAGAAGGGTTTGGTTCCCGTTCGACTACTCGAAAACGAAGGCGAGCCGTTTGCCCGTCAGCTTTGCGAGCTGCTGCAATCGACCGTCAAGCCGCTCACCTGCGAAATCGCAATATTCTTGCGGCACCACGAACTCCAGATCGAATTCCGGGTTTTCAGATTTTCGGAAACGCAGATGATCGACCACCCCCGGCATAGAAGCCGAGAAAAGATAAACAACACGCAACAAGCCACCGAGCAGCTTTGCCAGCTCGATCATGCGCGGGGTGGCGATTTTCGATAGACTGTCCGTGGAACCGGTGTCGTTCAGTCCTTCGAAACGGTAATAGTTCGCCAAAGCGATATAGGCGCGGCCGGAGTGCGTAATTGCGATGAAAGACGAGTGGGCGATGATGTTGAGCGCCTGCAAACCGCGATAATCGGGATGGGCACGCCAGCTGATATCTGCAACGAGGCAAGCAGCCTGTCGATAACGGCTCTCTTCCTCCGTTTCCTCTATGCCGAACACCGGGAACGTCCTGCCGCTCCAGTCGGCAAGTTCACGCGCATGTTCGGGAGAGCGCGCGCGGAGTATCGCTAGCTCATCGGCTGCAACCAGCAAGGGATCGGCTTCGCGCTCGCTCTCAGACAGCAGCGAAAAGAGATAACCTTCTCGCACGCCCTGCGCCGAAAACGCGATTTTTGCCGGCTTCATCGCCTCCAGAACCTCGCGCATCGCGACCGCACCGAAAGGCAACAACGATCGACGGTTCTTGGACACCGCCTGCCAGGCCGGGTCCTTGCTATCCTTGGAGGCAATCACCTCATCCAGGAAGCTCAGCAATTCCGGCAGTGACAGTTCATAGCCCTGCATCATATGCAGTGGGTAGTTGGTGATCTCCATGTGTAGTTTGGCGATGTTACGCCATGTACCACCTACCGCATAGAAGGTGCGCCCTTCGCCCGCCGCCAGCAACGACGCGCTTTTCTTAACCTGTTTTTTGGCAAATGCGGCCGCCTTCTCCAACGAACCGCTCGCCTGTTCGGATAGCCGCAAGCCACCCAGCGGCAATGTAATGCCGGTGCCGCAGGTGTTACCCTTGATATCGATCAGCTCCAGCGAGCCGCCGCCGAGGTCGCCCGCAATGCCGTCCGGTTCGTGGAAGCCGCTGATCACACCATAGGCAGAATAGAGGGCTTCCTTTTCGCCGGAAAGAACCTCTATCTCGCAGCCAAGTATCTCTTCCGCTTCGCGGATGAAGTCCGGCCCGTTTTCGGCTTCACGCGCAGCAGCGGTCGCCAGAACATAAAGTTGCTGCGCCTGCGCCTGATGCGAGAGCGCACGAAAGCGCCGCAGAGACGTCAATGCGCGGCGCACACCTTCGTCATCCATGCGACCTGTCAGCGCTAGGCCCTTGCCGAGACCACACAGAACTTTTTCGTTGAACAGCACCGCAGGTGCGCGGGAGAGACCTTCATATACGACGAGACGAACGGAGTTCGAACCAATGTCTATGACGGAAACGGGGGCAAGGCCGGTCAGCCGCCCCTGTGCTTCTGATCGTGTCATTCAGCCTGTTTCTTGCGGGCCGAAATCAACCCTGCAATCAGTTTTGGCGCACTGGATTTCAGGGCTTCACCACGCCCGGAAAGGCTTGGATTGGTCATGAAATAGTGCTGCGCGTTGAACGGTTCCTCGCCCTTGCGCACTTCAATACGCCTGGACGTTCCATTCGGCAGTATCTCGTAGCTCTGCTGATTGTCAATGAGATTACCCAGCATGATCTGTGAAAGAACCTGCTCATGCACCGTGGGGTTGACCAGCGGCACCAATGTTTCGACACGCCGATCCAGGTTTCGCGGCATCATGTCGGCAGAGCCGATATAGACCAGTGCCTTGTCCGAGGGCAGGCCGTAACCATTGCCGAAGCAGAAGATGCGGCTATGTTCGAGGAAGCGAGCGACAATGGACTTTACGCGGATATTTTCCGAAAGACCTGGCACCTGCGGACGCAGGCAGCAAATTCCGCGCACCACCAAATCGATCTCTACACCCGCCGCACTTGCTTTGTAGAGCGCGTCGATGATCTCGGGGTCAACCAAGGAGTTCATCTTCATCCAGATAGCCGCTGGCGCACCTGCTTTCGCATGCTCGATCTCGTCATGGATATGCTTCAGGATACGCGGGCGGAGCGTGTAAGGCGAAACCGCCAGCTTCATGCCCTCTTCCGGCTCACCATAACCCGTGATGAAGTTGAAGATATTCGCCATGTCATGGGCAATCTTCGGATTGCACGTGAAGAACGAAAGGTCGGTGTAAACTTTCGCCGTCACCGGGTGGTAGTTGCCCGTTCCGAGATGGCAGTAGGTCCGCAATTTACCGTCTTCCCGGCGCACGACCATCGACATTTTGGCGTGCGTTTTAAGCTCGATGAATCCAAAAACAACCTGTACGCCTGCGCGTTCAAGGTCACGCGCCCAGCGAATGTTCGCTTCTTCATCGAAGCGCGCTTTCAACTCCACCAGTGCGGTCACAGATTTTCCAAGTTCGGCAGCATCGATGAGGGCGCGCACGATGGAACTGTCGTTGGATGTGCGGTAGAGCGTTTGCTTTATGGCAAGAACGTCCGGGTCGCGGGCGGCCTGTAGCAGGAACTGCACAACGACATCGAAGCTTTCATAAGGATGGTGAACCACCATGTCCTTTTCGCGGATTGCGGCGAGGCAATCGCCCATATGCTCGCGCACGCGCTCCGGGAAGCGCGCATTATAGGCTTCGAACTTCAGGTCTTCGCGTGGCGCCTTGACGATTTCCGAAATTGTATTGAGCGCCAGAAGTCCCGGCAGAACGGCCACGCGATTATCCGGCACGCCCAACTCATGCACCACGAACTGGCGCAGGGACTGCGGCATTTCGCTATCGGTCTCGATACGAATGACCGAGCCGCGGCGGCGGCGCTTCAGCGCGCTCTCAAAATAGCGAACAAGATCCTCGGCCTCTTCTTCAAGCTCGATATCACTATCGCGGATGATCCGGAACGTGCCGAAACCCTTGACGGTATAACCGGGATAAAGCCGGTGAATGAACAGGCCGACCACATCCTCGAGCGTGATGTAGCGTATCGCGGTCTTCTCGTCCGGCAACCGGATAAAGCGGTCCAGCGCAGTCGGCAGACGCAAAAGCGCCGTCATCGGCTCGCGCCCGTTCAGGCTTTCCAGCTGAAGACCCATCGAAAAACCGAGGTTCGGAATAAATGGGAAGGGGTGCGCCGGATCGATGGACAACGGCGTCAGAACCGCGAAAATCCGCTCTTCGAATTCGTTCTCCAGCCATGCGCGGTCATCGTCGGACAAGGCCGCAGGACGAACGATGTAGATATCTTCCTTGGCGAGATATTGCTGGAGAACGGCAAGCGACGCCTGCTGCTCCATCTGCAAATTGTCGATCTCTTTCAGAATGTCTTCAAGCTGCTCCGCTGGCGTCTTGCCATCCGGTGTCTTGATGGTGATGGACTGGCGTACCTGGCCTTCCAGACCGGCAACGCGCACCATGAAGAACTCATCGAGGTTCGCTGCGGAAATGGAGAGGAAACGCAGCCGTTCCAACAGCGGATGAGAGGGATTGAGTGTTTCTTCCAGAACACGACGGTTGAACTGAAGCCAGGAAAATTCGCGGTTTACGAAACGCGATGGGCTCTCCCAGAGATTTTCAACCTCAGGGCTCGTTGATGCACCGCTATTGTCTACCTGTTCCTGCACCACCGAATCCATCGAAAACTCCGCCTTTTGATCTCATTGCCCGTATAACAGTTTGACGACGGAACTGTGACAGTCAATCGTCATCCAGACTGCTGCCCATCTCGGTCAGGACTTCCGCGGCCAGAGCACGACCGATGCGCGTTTTCCGCGCCATCGCCAAACTATCCAGCCTTTCGACAATCATCTGCGCCGTGTCCAAAGACCGTTCCATCCGCGCAACGATATAGCTGACGAGTTTGTCATCCATATAAAGCTGCCGGTCGGCAAACAGCTTCATCAACACCTGCGCGAGCAAATCTTCGTCCGGTTCGCCGATTTCCACCACGGTCGCCGCTTTGAGCCGTGAGCGCAGGTCGGGCAGCGCAACCGGCCATGTAGCGGGCCATTGGCGGGTGGTGATCAGAAGAGACGTGCCGTTTTCCCGAACGCTGTTGATGACGTGGAAGAGCTCGGTATCGTTAAAGCCCCTGCGGTCTGCATCTTCGAAAAGGACCGGGCCTTTTTCGGCAACCCGGGCAGCATCGGCACCAAGTTCGGGGACAATTTCGGCAGCGCCACTGGTGTTCTTCCAGATGGCGGCCAGATGCGACTTGCCTGAACCGGGCGGCCCGGCAAGGATGACCACCGGGGACGGCCAACGTGGCCATTCGTCGACAATCCTGACCGCAGCAGCGAGCGGCGCAGTAACGAGTAAATCTTCTCTTCCCGTCGCACTGCGATGGGAGAAGGCAAGCGGCAACTGCTCGGCTCTAGACTGAGCAGGAGCGGGTTTGTTATTTTCGGTCATCAATCAACTCTGAGAATCGATCTTCTGCGACGGCAGCGCTTCCAGTTGGCCAGCCTCTGGTGGCTCCCAGGGAAGATTGGCTGCACGCCCGTGGTAAAGATCGCTATCAAGATAGCGCGATAGAGCGAAGCGAACAAGCACACCGACCGCAGCAGCAGCCGGAACCGCGACCAGAAGACCGACGAAGCCGAACAGGGCTCCGAAGGCAAAAAGCGCAAACATCAGCCAGACGGGGTGAAGACCCACGCTGCTGCCAACGAGCTTCGGCTGAAGAATATTACCTTCGATGAACTGGCCGGAGAAGAACACGACAAGCGTAAGAATGACATAAATATAATCAGGCCAGAACTGCACCAGCGCAACGCCGACGGCAAGAACAAGGCCAACCATGGACCCAACATAGGGAATGAAACTGATAGCTCCGGCAAACATGCCGATCAGAAGACCGAAATTCAGGCCGACGAGCGAGAGGCCTACGGCATAATAGACGCCGAGTATGATGCAGAGCGAACCCTGACCGCGAATAAAGCCCGCTATCGTCGCGTCCATGTCACGCGCAATCTGCCGCACCGTCGCCACGTGGTCACGCGGAATCCAGCTATCCACCTTGTCGATCATCCGGTCCCAATCCAGCAGAAGATAGAAGGCGACCACCGGCGTCACCACCAGCAGCGAAATTACGTCAACCAGCGACTTGCCGGAATTCCAGATCTGCGTCAGCAGCGTGCCGATAAAGCCCGCTCCTTCCGTCAGAAGCTTGGAGAAATTTTCCTTTACCGTATCGATCTGCGAGCTGACCCAGCCGGGCAACAAGTTCGTGTCGGCGCCTGCGATCAACTGCTGCAAAGAGAAGATATATTGAGGAATACGGCTGATGAATTCGGATGCCTGCGCGACGATCAGCGGAATAATGATAATCAGCGAAAGCGCGAACAGCAGCACGAAGGAAATGAGGATGAATATGCTTGCCATCATGCGGCTGAGGCCGCGCCGCTCCAGCCAATCCGCTACCGGATCGAGAAAATAGGCCAGCGCCATGCCCGCCACGAAGGGCAGCAGAATGGAGCTGAACACCATGAGGAATACGATGAAAATCACCAGCGCGCCCAACCAGAAAAAGATCTGGCGTCTCAGATTTATGCCTCTGATATGTGGTTGCATCGTTTTTCCCTTATACGCGCCAGCCCATGATAACGCCGACCTTTAGGAGATAGGATGCACAGACAGGGGTGGTCAAGGGTGATAGCTGTTATGCTCTGCGGTGCATCTTAACCGGATCATAGACCGACTTGAGCGCGAAAAGGCATGAAAAACATGCGTTCCGGCGCTCTCACCCTTGCATCGACACCCATCTCATGCGAATGGCGACGCCAAGAAAACCAGCGGAGACGAGAGCCATGAGCCAGTCGGGCAAGAACGGTCTTACCTACAGCGATGCAGGCGTCGATATCGATGCCGGGAACCTGATGGTCGAGAAGATCAAGCCAGCCGTTCGCTCCACGCGCCGCCCGGGTGCCGATGGCGAGATCGGCGGTTTCGGCGGCCTGTTCGATCTCAAGGCTGCGGGCTTCAAGGATCCTGTTCTCGTTGCCGCCAATGATGGCGTCGGCACGAAGCTGAAGATCGCTATCGACGCGAATTTTCATGACACCGTCGGCATCGACCTCGTTGCCATGTGCGTCAACGATCTGGTGGTTCAGGGCGCAGAGCCCCTGTTCTTCCTAGATTATTTCGCCACCGGCAAGCTCGATCCGGATCAGGGCGCTGCCATCGTCAACGGGATTGCCGCGGGCTGCCTTGAATCCGGCTGTGCGCTGATCGGCGGTGAAACGGCTGAAATGCCCGGCATGTATTCCGATGGCGATTACGATCTCGCAGGCTTTGCCGTGGGCGCTGCCGAACGCGGACAGCTTCTGCCCGCTGGCGACATCGCAGAGGGCGATGTCATCCTTGGCCTCTCTTCCTCCGGCGTCCATTCCAATGGTTTCTCGCTGGTGCGCAAGATCGTTTCCCTCTCCGGTCTTGGCTGGGATGCGCCTGCGCCTTTCGCAGACGGCAAGAAGCTCGGCGAAGCACTGCTGACGCCTACCCGCATTTATGTGAAGCCGCTTCTCAAGGCCATTCGTGAAACGGGTGCCCTGAAGGCTCTGGCGCATATTACCGGCGGCGGCTTCCCTGAAAATATTCCGCGTGTGCTGCCAAAGCATCTGGCGGCGGAAATCGATCTCGCATCCATCGAAGTACCGGCTGTTTTCTCGTGGCTTGCCAAAACCGGCGGCGTTGCGGCCAATGAAATGCTGCGCACCTTCAACTGCGGCGTTGGCATGATCGTCGTCGTTTCGGCAGAAAATGCGCAGAAAGTGACCGACGCGCTGACTGCGGAAGGTGAAACCGTGTTCCCGCTCGGTCGCATGGTTGCCCGTGAAGAAGGCGCGCATGGCACCATCTACAAGGGCACGCTCGCACTATGAGCACAGGCTCTGCCCGCAGCAAAGTCGTGGTGTTCATTTCAGGCAGCGGCTCCAACATGGTGGCGCTGGCTGAGGCCTGTCAAAGCTCGGACTTCCCCGCCGAAATCGTCTGCGTCATCTCCGACAAGCCGACAGCAGGCGGGCTTGCCAAGGCGCAGGGCTTCGGCATCCCCACCCTCGTCTTCGAGCGCAGGAATTATGCGAGCAAGGCCGAGCATGAAGCGGCAATCCTCGCCGCGCTTGGGGAGATTGCACCCGACATCATCTGCCTCGCAGGCTATATGCGCCTGATTTCCGGCGATTTCATTGCATCTTACGAGGGCCGGATCATCAACATCCACCCCTCGCTGCTGCCGCTCTTCCCGGGCCTCCACACCCACCAGCGCGCCATCGACAGCGGCATGAAAATCACCGGCTGCACCGTCCACTTCGTCACCGAAGGCATGGATCAAGGCCCCGTCATCGGCCAGGCCGCCGTTCCCGTCATCACCGACGATACAGCCGAAACGCTTGCCGCCCGCGTGCTGACAGTGGAGCATCAGCTCTACCCGCTTTCTTTGAAGCTGTTGGCGGAGGGTAAAGTGCGGATGGTGGACGGCAAGGCTGTGCGCGACAGCGATGCGACATCGACCTCTCAGTAGCTGATATCGGCCTGATACACGGCTTGGCCAAGCCTTGACCGAGCCGTTTGCGTACTGGTATTAGTTTGCTCGAAAGGAGCAATGGACCATGACGCTGACCGTCAAAGTGGGCGAAGCAAAGACGCATCTCTCAGAGCTTCTTGCGAAAGTTGAAGCTGGCGAGGATGTTGTCATAGCACGCGGCAACGAACCTATTGCGCGGCTCGTCAGGACCAACGATGCTCAGGCACGCAAACAATTGATAAACACGTTGCGGTCTGAACGTGCTCTGCGAGCGCAGGTAACCTCAAACGAAATCGCCGACTGGAAGAATGAAGGACGACGTTAATGTCCTTCGTCGTTGACGCATCGGTCGTCGCTGCATGGTTTTTGCCGGATGAGGCCAATGAACTTGCTGAAAAGGCGCTCCAGCGTCTCGAAAGCGAAGATGCTTTCGCGCCCGATCTGCTGGCACACGAACTCCGCAATATTCTGGTCATGGCAGAGCGGCGCAAACGCATCGAACAGGAAGATGTCCTTTCCATTCTTCTGCGCTTCAACAGTTTGCCAATTACGCTTGTGTCCGGCGACGATGCCGTTTCAATCGTAAAACTTGCACGCCAGCATGCTCTATCTGCTTACGATGCAGCCTATCTCGCTCTTTCCGTTGGGAGAAGCATGCCACTCGCCACGATGGACAGGAAACTTCTCGCGGCGGCAAAAGCAGAGAACGTCACCTTTATTTAAGGCGAAATCGCTTACAAATTCGCCCTGTTCAGCATCGCCCATTGCAGCATGATGATCGTCTTGGAATCCGTAATCTCGCCAGATGCGATCATCGCAAAAGCCTTGTCGAGGGGGACGGTCAGAACTTCGATATCTTCACCTTCCGTCTCCAGCCCGCCGCCTTTCCCTGCCTTTTCAGCAAGATCGACGCGCGCGTAGAAAAGGCTGATTTTTTCGGTCAGCGTTCCGGGGCTGGCATAGGTATCGAAGAGATAGCGCGGGGCGCTAACGGCATAGCCGGTCTCTTCCATGGATTCGCGCCGGATTGCCTCATTCGGCTGGTCACCATCGGTCAGACCAGCAGGAATTTCCAGCATGAAGCTCGCATCGCCATTGGCGAAGGCGCCGGGGCGGAACTGGCGGACGAGGACGATCTCTTCCCGCTTCGGGTCGAAAAGAAGAATGGCAGCGGCAACGCCGTGATCATGTACTTCGCGGTGAATACGGATCGTTCGCCCATCACGGGTCTGCTGCTCGAAAACCATCGTCTGCAAATGGATGAAACGCTTCCAGACTGTCTGCTTCTCGATGAGTTTGACGCGGGCCTCGTCATCCGGCTGCGACAGTTGAACCGCGTTGGACCGATCCATGGACACTCCTATCAGGCCTTTTTCAGCCAAACCTTGTTATCGTGGAACGCCGCGCCGCCATAGGGTGCCGCGGCATCGGCACCCGTCAGCACGTTGATGCCTTCACCATCCAGGTGCGCCTTGTTGGGCCACAGCCCTTCGGCGATCAGCACACCCGACCTCGCACCTTCAACGATCTTCGCATGGATGCGGAGATCGCCGCGCGAATTGCCGATCCGCACGACATCGCCATCGGCAATATCGAGGCGGATCGCATCGACCGGCGAGATCATCAGTTCCGGGCGGCCTTCCTTCTGCACGGATGTCTTGGTTTCCGCAAAAGTGGAATTCAGGAAGTTTCGGGCCGGAGACGTCGCCAGACGGAAGGGGTGCACCTCGTCTGCGAGTTCGATAACATCGACCTGATCCGGGAATTTGGGAAATGCGTCGGCAGGGCCCATCACACCGATATTTTTCGGCGGCTTGTTGGGCGAAGGACCGTTACGCCAATCCGGGCTGAAACGGAATTTTCCATCCGCATAACCGAAGCCTTCGAGATAATGAGCGACCTCGAAATCGGGCTGCGCATCGATCCATTTTTCTTCGGCCAGATTGTCGAAGCTGCCCCAGCCACTCGTCTGAAGAATCTTCTCCACATGCTCCCGCGCGCTCAAGCCGAAACCCGGCATGTGATCGATACCGAGGCGCTTCGCCAGTTCCTCGATGACGAAGAGGTTGGTGCGCACCGTTTCCGGCGGCTCGACAAGCTTTGGCCCGAGCAGAATATGGTTCTGACCGCCCGCACGGTAGAGATCGTCATGCTCAAGAAACATCGTCGCTGGTAACACGATATCGGCAATATCTGCCGTCTCGGTCATGAATTGCTCATGCACGGCGACAAACAGGTCGTTGCGCAGAAAACCCTGCCGCACCAGCCGCTGTTCTGGACAGACATTGGCGGGATTGGTGTTCTGGATCAGCATTGCCGTAACAGGTCCGCCACCGCGCAGTGCCTCGGCATCTCCCGTCAGAACGCGCCCTATTTGCGACTGGTCCAGTTGGCGAACATTCGGATCGGCATAAGACGTGCCCATCAGCTCCGCCTTGTTCAGACGGAAGATATCGCCATTGTTGTGAAACGCCCCACCGCCCTCATATTGCCAGGAGCCAAGCACGGTCGCGATAGACAGCGCCGCATGCATGGCAACAGCGCCATTGCGCTGCCGGGCGAAACCATATCCCAGACGGAAGAAACTTTTCTTCGTGGTGCCGACAAGCTGTGCAAAAGCCTCGATTTCCTCGA
Organism: Agrobacterium larrymoorei; assembly: GCF_013322225.1. Lineage (GTDB taxonomy): Bacteria > Pseudomonadota > Alphaproteobacteria > Rhizobiales > Rhizobiaceae > Agrobacterium > Agrobacterium larrymoorei_A. Next base: position 26,707 of record NZ_JAAMFB010000009.1, on the reverse strand, counting down.
CCGAAAGTCCGGTGATGTGGGAGGCCCATTGCGGCGTCTTAGTGGCAAGATGTGCTTCGAGCCCGGCCGGATCATCGGCAAATTTTGCCATATAGGCCCGGTCGGCATAACCATCGCGGAAGGCGATATGCATCACCGCGCAGGCCAGCGCCGCATCGGTGCCCGGCTTTACGATAAGCTTCAGATCCGCCTGCTTCATCGTCGGGTTATCGTAGATATCCACAACGACGATCTTCGCGCCGCGGTCCTTGCGCGCCTTGATCGCGTGGGTCATGACGTTGACCTGCGTGGCAACCGCATTCGTGCCCCAAATTACCACGACATCGGCTTTCGCCATCTCTCGCGGGTCGGGCCCGCGAAGCGCGCCGGTGCCCATAACATAGCCGGTCCAGGCCATGTTGGTGCAGATGGAGCCGAAGAAGCCGGAATATTTCTTGGCGTGGCGAAGCCGCTCAATGCTGTCGCGCTGCACCTGCCCCATTGTGCCCGCGTAGAAATACGGCCAGATCGCTTCCGCCCCATGCGCGGCCTCCGCCTTGACGAAGGCATCGGCAATTTCGTCCAGCGCATCGTCCCAGCCGATTTCCTGCCAGTCACCCGCGCCCTTAGCGCCTTTTCTGCGCTTCGGCGTCAGCAGGCGTCCGGGATGATAGATGCGCTCGGAGTAACGCGCGACCTTGGCACAGATCACGCCTGCCGTGTAAGTGTTGGCATTGGCGCCTCGCACCCTGCCGATACGGCCATCGGCATTGATATCGACCTCCAGCGCGCAGGCGCTCGGACAGTCATGCGGACAGACGGTGTGGCCGATGCGGGTGGCGTCGGTCACGGCTTTGGCGGAAATCGGGGTCGCAACGTTCATGAGTTTTGTATATGGCATGTCCAAGGCCGCCAAAAGGCCGAAGTGACGCTCATCAAGATTATTCATAGCAACATATCTCACGAGGCATCGGCCCGAATGAACTACCGGCACATCTACCATGCAGGCAACTTTGCCGATGTTCTGAAACACGCTGTTCTGGCGCGGCTCGTGCGATATCTGCAAAACAAGGACAAGGCCTTCCGGGTGCTCGATACGCATGCGGGTATCGGCATTTACGATCTATCCTCCGAAGAGGCCCAGAAAACCGGCGAGTGGCAGACCGGCATCGGCAAGCTGCTGGAAGCGGACCTCCCCGCCGAAGTCGCCGAATTGCTGGAGCCTTATCTCACTGCCGTCAGAGAACTGAACCCACAAGGCGGGCTTCAATATTATCCCGGTTCGCCCAAGCTTGCGCGCATGCTGTTTCGCCCGCAAGACCGCCTTTCCGCGATGGAGCTGCACCCGGATGATAACCGTGCGCTCTCGCGTCTGTTCGAAGGCGATTATCAGGCACGGATAACGGAACTTGATGGCTGGCTGTCGCTCGGCGCTCACCTGCCGCCGAAGGAGAAGCGCGGCCTCGTTCTGGTCGATCCGCCTTTCGAAAAGGAAAACGAATATGAGCGGCTGGCAGAAGGCCTGCACAAGGCCTACCGCCGCTTCGCCACCGGCACCTATTGCCTCTGGTATCCGTTAAAAAAAGGCGCACCGATCAAGGAGTTTCACGAACTCCTGCAATCATACGAGATACCGAAAATGCTCTGCACCGAGCTATCGGTCAGAAGCGACCGGCTGGAGGGCTTGAGCGGCTCCGGGCTTATCGTCGTCAACCCGCCCTACACGCTGAAGGACGAGTTGCACATTCTGCTGCCTGTCCTGAAGTCGATCATGGCGCAGGATCGATATGCCTCGCACCGCGCCTTCTGGCTGCAAGGGGAATAGCTACTTCCCCTGCAATCGCCTCTCCTCCCGCTCGGCTGCGGCCAGTTGCGAGCGCTCGAAAAAGAGAATGATGAAAAGCCCGATGACAAAGGGAATGATCAGGTAAAACAGGCGAAAGACGAGCAGTGCGGCAATCACATCTGCCGGGTTCATATCCGGCAGACCCATGACAAAGACGAGCTCAAGCACGCCAAGCCCGCCCGGGGCATGGGAAATCAACGCCGCTGAAAAGGAAATCAGGAATATCCCCAGGATCACCATAAAGCCGGGATTTCCGACATCCGGCAGAGCATAATAGATGATGCCCGCCGCCCCGATCAGCTCAATAGGACCGATCACCAGCTGCTGCGCCACCAGTTTCGGTTCCGGGTAAAAAAGGGTGAAAGGGCCGATTTTCAGCGGCCTCAGCTTTAAAAGACTACCCAGCACGTAAAGGGCCGCGATGGCAAGCAACAGAATGCCGGTTGTCCGAGATGCCTCGACAGGCAGAATATCGACGAAACGTTCCGTTATGTCAGGCTCGTAGACCAGAATGAAACCGATCAGCATGATTGTGCCGATGGCGAAGGTGAAAGAGCAGAGCGCAACGAGAATGCCGACTTCCGAGGCACTCAGCCCCTTGGATGTGTAGGCGCGGTACCGCACAACTGCACCGGAAAACACCGACGCCCCCACATTATGAGACAGGGCATAGGTGGTGAAAGAGGTCAGTGTGATGAAAAGCCAGCCTACTTTTCGCTTTAGATGCTGCAAGGCAATACGGTCATAACCGGCCAAAGCCGCATAAGCCACCAGTGTGCAAAGGCCGGACATGATCCAGTCATGCGTGCCGATCGCAGCCAGACTATCCCATACATCATCGAGCGAGAGATGGCGCAGTTCCTTATAGAGCAGCCACACGGAAAAGCAGATCGTGACAACCCCGACGATGGGCCAAAGATACTTTTTCATGTTCATGCGGACATGCCCAGGCTCATTCCTCCCTCCGGTACTAGCAGAATACCGGATTCGCCAAGCTTATTCGTTATAATGGCTTCGTTTCAACACGAAGCATGGTGGATACGTCATTTTTCGGCGGCCTGTTTGCCACAGGCACAAGATGGTATAAAACCCAACAGCTCTTCAACAATTCGTCATCCCTGTAAAGAAAGACAGCCTCTCGATGAAACAATATTTCGGTTTTATCGCATTGGCGGCACTTTCACTCATGGCAGCAGTGTGGATATTCCTTCCGCAGTCTCAGTCAGTAAGACCCGCGGAGCCTGTCAAGGTTCCATCTTCATCGCCACAGTCCTCCGTAAATCCACGGTCCGCTCAAGGCTCCGGCTTTGGTTTTTATGTCCTGTCGCTCTCCTGGTCGCCTGCTTTCTGTGCCAGCGATGCAGGGAAGAACAGCCGCCAGCAATGTGGCTCTGAGCGAAAATACGGCTTCGTCGTGCACGGCCTATGGCCACAAAACGAACGAGGCTATCCCGAATTCTGTGGCAAGGATCAAAATGAGCGAGTACCGGAAGCTATAGGGCGCACCATGTTCGACATCATGCCTTCGATGGGTCTGATCGGTCACCAATGGCGAAAGCACGGAACATGCAGCGGGCTTTCGCAACAGGCTTACTTCGAAACCACCCGGGCAGCTTACGATCGTATTGTTTTGCCTTTGGAAATATCCTCGGGACGGCAGAACATCAGGCTCTCGGCCGACGCAATCGAAACCGCATTTACAGCTGCGAACCCGAACATGACGAAGCAGGGTATCGCCATAAGCTGTGATGGCCCGCGCATGGATGAGGTCCGTATCTGCCTCAACAAAGATCTGTCCTTTCGCTCATGTCCAGAGGTGGACAGGAAGGGTTGTAGATCGAACAGCACTGAAATCATTCCAATCCGATAATCTCGACAGGATCAGTCTCATGGAACTGCTTTACTCTCCCGCTTCGCCCTATTCCGCCAAGGTTCGTATGGCAGCGCGCTATCTCGATATCGCCATTACCGATGTGCGTGTCGACACGAGCGCCGAACCTGCGACGCTGATGGACAACAATCCCCTTGGCAAAATTCCGGTCCTGCTGCTGGATGACGGCGGCTCGGTCTATGACAGCGTCGCAATCATGCATTATCTCGACCGACACGCTAAGGGTAAGCTCTATCCGAAAAAGCATAAGAAGCGCACGGAAGCGGAAATACTCGAAGCTTTGTGCGATGGCGTTATGGATTGCCTTCTGGCAATCGTCTACGAAAGGCGCTTCCGTCCAGAGGATAAAATTCACCAGCCATGGATCGACAAGCAGTGGAAAAAAGTGGTGAAGGGGCTGGACTACCTGAATGCCAACCTACCGAAAACCGGCAAGAAGTTGCACGGCGGTCATTTCGCGCTGGCCGCGATGATCGGATATCTTGACCTACGCTTCGCGGGCGAGTGGGCCGATGGCCGCAAGACGCTGGCGGAGTGGCCGGAGAAATTCGGAAAGCGTTTTCGCCAATATGCGGAGATGAAATCTACCTCGTAATTTTTGCCAGATATCACTCAACAAAAAAGCCGGAGCAGACGCCCCGGCTTTTTCTATTCCATCCGTTAAGGATTAGAACTTCACGCCGATACCAGCCTTAACGCTGTGGTCATCGAAGCCGCGCGATACCGTACCGGTGTCGAGTGTGAAGTCCTTGTTCTGGTAGTCGCTGTAGCGGTACTCGAGACGAGCCGTGATGTTATCCGTCACGAGAGCTTCGACACCGGCGCCTACCGTGTAACCTAGAGCAGTAGCGTCGTCGTCAGAGCGACCGTTGCTGATCTCGTTGTTAGATACAGCGAGACCGCCGGTCACGTAGGGCATGAATGGGTTCATGTCGTAACCGACACGGGCACGAAGCGAGCCGTTCAGCTTCTGCTTGCCTTCCAAAGAGTCACCGGCGAAGTTGCCAGCAGAACCCTTTTCGTCACCGTAAGCGATATCTGCTTCGGCACCGTATACGATCTGGCCGCTCTGCCAGTTGTAACCGCCGTAGAGGCCGCCACCGAAACCGTCCGCATCGCGGCTACCACCACTGAAACGGCCCCAGTCGTAGTTTACGGTACCACCGAGGTACGCGCCAGACCAGTCTTTGACTGGCGCTGGCTGTTCGTATGCGACAGGTGCCTGCGGCACTTCGTTAACGGCATCGGCTGCGCTCGCTGCCGAGAAAGCCGCCGCTGCCATTGTGGATGCCATAAGTGTTGCAACGATAGTACGCATGCCATTCTCCTTTTCAAACCCGCGCAGTACTCAAACACTCGGTCCAAACGCGGTATAAAACAGTTAGTTCCCTGCCCTTCTGGAAATGCAAAATGGTGGGTGAATGAGGAAATCACAGAGCCAAAATGTGAATTGTTTGGGGCGGCGTCGTGACAGAAATGGGACGTTGCTAAAATGCCACGGAATTTTATTAAGGATAATGGATCGTTAATTTAAGAAACGATCGTTTTTACTTGTATTTACATCTGGTTACACCAACAAGACTGTCACCCGATAATCCTGTATAAAAGCCACCGGCTATGGGCAAAGCTTGCAGTTTCGATCTATACCTATGTCGAAACGATGCAAAAGCAGAGCACAGGTCCGCTTTGAAAGAGAATATACCGAAGACCGTCTTGATCACCGGCGCCGCCCGCCGCATGGGCCGGGCGATCGCCGAATACCTTGCTTCAGAAGGCTTTGCAGTTGCCATCCATGCCCGCAATTCAACGGCCGAGGCAGAGGATTTCGCTAACGAAATAGGGCGTAAAGGCGGCAAAGCCGTCGTAGTGACGGCTGACCTGACGGATTCTTTTTCAACGTCCGAACTCATGACGAAGGCAACAGAAGCCCTTGGGCCAATCGGCCTTCTTATCAACAACGCGTCGATTTTCCTGCATGACGACGCAGAAACATTCGACGCTGCGACATTTGACGCGCATTTCGCCGTCCATGTCCGCGCGCCTTCGATATTGTCCGCAGCGCTTGTAAAGCAGTTGCCGCAGGACATGTCCGGCCTCATCGTCAATATAATCGACCAGCGTGTACTGTCGCTGACCCCTCGCTTTTATTCCTACACCCTGTCGAAGTCCGCGCTTTGGACGGCAACACAAACGATGGCCCAGAGCTTTGCCCCGCGCGTTCGGGTAAACGCGATTGGTCCCGGTCCATCGTTTAAAAGCGAACGACAGGACCCTGAGGACTTTCAGGCGCAGATCGACGCCCTTATATTGAAGAGAGGTCCGAAGCCCGATGAATTCGGGCGGACGATTCGCTTTCTTTACGATACCCCGTCGATGACCGGCCAGATGATCGCACTTGACGGGGGCCAGCATTTGAGCTGGGAAACCCCTGACGTGGCGGAGATTAATGAATGAACGGACAGAAGCTGCCAGACGGCGGTGTTCTCTTCGACGAATCCGATGACGATGAAGACGATATCGCAGCCGCTGGCGCAGAGGCCGTGGCGGAACGCGATGATGCGGGTATGGATTGGAACGCAGGCTGGAAGAATGAATCCGGCCTGAAGGGCATGGATCTGATCGCGGAGTTCGTCAAACATCTGCCCAACAATCCCGGCGTTTATCGGATGTTCAATGAAGCGGGCGATGTCCTTTATGTCGGCAAGGCCCGCTCGCTGAAAAAGCGCGTCGGCAATTATGCTCAAGGCCGTTTTCATTCCAACCGCATCGGCCAGATGGTGCGGATCACGACACATATGGAATTCGTGACGACGCGCACGGAAACCGAGGCCCTGTTGCTGGAAGCCAACCTCATCAAGCGCTTCCGCCCTCGCTTCAACGTTTTGCTGCGCGACGACAAGTCGTTCCCATACATTCTGATTACCGGCGACAACCGCGCGCCCGCAATTTTCAAGCATCGTGGCGCGCGTGCACGCAAGGGCGATTATTATGGCCCTTTCGCCTCCGCCGGTGCCGTGGGCCGTACGATCAATTCGCTGCAACGCGCCTTTCTGATACGCACCTGTACGGACAGCGTTTTTGAAACGCGCACCCGTCCCTGCCTGCTCTATCAAATCAAACGGTGTTCCGGCCCCTGCACGCATGAAATCAGCGATGCGGGGTACGCCGAGCTTGTGACGGAAGCCAAGGACTTTCTTTCCGGCAAAAGCCAGAGCGTAAAGGCGACGATTGCCAAACAGATGAACGAGGCGTCGGAAGACCTCGATTTCGAGCGCGCCGCCGTCTATCGGGATCGTCTCGCGGCTCTGTCCCACGTCCAGAGCCATCAGGGCATCAATCCCGCTGGCATCGAAGAAGCGGATGTCTTCGCAATCCATCACGAAGGCGGCGTTTCCTGCATTCAAGTATTCTTTTTCCGCACCGGGCAAAACTGGGGCAACCGCGCTTATTTCCCCAAGGCTGACCCCTCACTGCCAGGCTCGGAAGTCCTCAATGCGTTTCTGGCACAATTCTACGATGACAAGCCCGTGCCAAAACAGATATTCCTGTCTGAGACCATAGACGAGCAGGAGTTACTGGCTGCAGCGCTTGGCGAGAAAACCGGCCACAGGGTTGCGATTTCTGTCCCCCAGCGGGGAGAAAAGAAAGACATCGTCGCGCACGTACTGGGCAACGCCCGCGAAGCGCATGGCCGTAAACTGGCGGAAACATCGTCGCAGGCCCGTCTGTTGAAAGGCTTTGCCGATACCTTCTCTCTGCCCTATGTGCCGCGCCGCATCGAAATTTACGACAACTCGCACATCATGGGCACCAATGCCGTGGGCGGTATGGTTGTCGCCGGGCCAGACGGTTTTTCAAAAAGCCATTATCGCAAGTTCAATATCAAATCGACCGACATCACGCCCGGCGACGACTTCGGCATGATGCGCGAGGTCATGACGCGGCGCTTTTCCCGTTTGCTGAAGGAAGAAGGTCGGCCGGATCGTAGCCAAACCGTTTCACCGGAAGACGCGGTTGATATGCCATTCCCGGCCTGGCCCGACGTCATCCTCATCGACGGTGGCCAGGGCCAGATGACAGCGGTGCGTGGTATTCTCGATGAACTGGGTATTCGGGATTGCGTGACAGCTATCGGCGTTGCCAAGGGTGTAGACCGCGATGCGGGACGCGAAAGGTTTTTTACAGACTCGCGAAGCGACTTCTCACTCCCGCCCCGCGATCCCGTTCTTTACTTTATCCAGCGCATGCGGGACGAAGCCCACCGTTTTGCCATCGGCTCTCATCGGGCACGTCGCAAAAAGGAAATGATCAAGAACCCGCTTGATGAGATCAGCGGGATTGGTCCGGGCAGGAAACGCGCCCTTCTGCAACATTTCGGCACGGCAAAAGCCGTTTCCCGCGCCGCTCTCTCCGACCTGATGGCCGTCGGCGGTATTTCCGAAACCGTTGCAAAGCAGATTTACAATCACTTCCACGAGAGCGGTCGCGACTGAAACAGCGCCCCGGCGTCCCGCACGCTAAAAAAACACAATGAGGTGTTGACGCTGCCGTCTCGGAGCGGCATCAACGCTCTGATATCGACAGACAGGTTTTCCATGGCTTCGCGCACTTATAACATCCCAAATCTTTTGACATATGGCCGCATACTGGCAGTGCCGGTTATCGTCCTGTGCTTTTTCGTCGAAGGCAAACTCGAAAGTTCGGATTTTGCGCGCTGGACAGCTCTTTGGTTGTTCATCATCGCTTCGCTCACCGATTTTCTCGATGGCTATCTTGCGCGCATATGGAACCAGACATCCAATATCGGACGTATGCTGGATCCGATCGCGGACAAGCTGCTGATCGCCTCCGTGCTGCTGCTGCTGGCCGCAGACGGCACGATTGCAGGCTGGTCACTCTGGGCCGCCATTACGATCCTCTGCCGTGAAATACTGGTATCTGGTCTGCGCGAATATCTGGCTGCGCTGAAGGTGTCCGTTCCGGTCACGCGCATCGCCAAGTGGAAGACCACAATCCAGATGGTTGCCATTGCTTTCCTGCTGGCTGGCCCGGCCGGCGACCAGATTCTGCCTTATACCACGGAGATCGGCATCGCATTGCTGTGGCTCGCCGCCGCGCTGACGATCTACACAGGCTATGATTACTTCAAGGCTGGCCTCAAGCATATCGTGGAAGAAGAGTGATGGCTCATCTCGTTTATTTCGCATGGGTCCGCGAAAAGATCGGCAAGTCGGAGGAAGACATCGACCTTCCTGCCGATGTCACGACACCCCGTCAGTTGGTTACCTATCTCAAGACCCTCGGCGAAGAATACGAGGCTGCCTTCGAATTCCCGGATGTCATTCGCGTGGCGGTTAATCAGGAACATGTGGAGCATGAAGAGAGCATCGTCGGCGCGCGCGAAATCGGCATATTTCCGCCCATGACCGGCGGCTGAGACATGACCGTCATTCCCACCATCCGCGTTCAGGCAGAGGATTTCGATGCCGCTGCGGAGGCAAGGTTTCTGACGCAAGGCGATAAAAGCATTGGCGCTGTCGTCACCTTTACCGGTCTGTGCCGTGATGATGGCGGCACACTCTCCGCTCTGGAACTGGAGCACTATCCCGGAATGGCCGAAGCGGAACTCGCCCGCATCGGCGCAATTGCGATCAAACGTTTCAGTCTACTCGGCCTCACCGCAATCCACCGCTACGGCAAGATCGCCACCGGCGAAAACATCGTGCTGGTCATCGCCGCTTCGCGCCACCGACAGGCCGCATTCGATGGAGCCAATTTCGTGATGGACTATCTCAAAACCTCAGCGCCGTTCTGGAAAAAAGAACATCGCGAGAGCGGCAAGACAGGCGAATGGATTTCCGCGCGAGGTGCGGATGAGAGCGCGAAGGATAAGTGGAAATAACTTTGTCGCGGTCGTTCGGATGACCGCGACAAAGACGATGTCACTTGACGGGCCTTAACAGCCGCAGGGCGTTCATCGTCACGAGAACCGTCGCACCGGTATCGGCTAGAATAGCCGGCCAAAGCCCGGTGATCCCTATGATCGTCGTCACCAGAAACACTGCCTTCAGTCCCAGGGACATGGCAATATTCTGAAAGATATTGCGCATGGTGCGCTGTGAAAGCTCTATCATCTTTGCAACGTCACCTACGCGCCCATGCAGAATGGCGGCATCCGCCGTTTCCAGAGCGACGTCCGTACCACCGCCCATGGCAATACCGATATCGGCAGCGGCAAGTGCTGGCGCATCGTTGATGCCGTCGCCCACCTTGCCAACGACAAAACCTTGCAGCTTCAACTCACCCACGATCCGCTGCTTGTCTTCAGGCATAAGCTCGGCGCGCACCTCGATGCCGAGTTTTTCCCCGATTGCTGCTGCGGTGCGTTTGTTGTCACCCGTCAGCATCACGACTTTTACGCCAGCACTTTTGAGTGCATTCACACCGTCGATGGCATCGCGACGCGGCTCATCCCGCATGGCGATTGCGCCCGCCAGTTTGCCATCCACGACCAGCACGGAAACCGTCTTTCCTTCATCGTTGAGCGAAGTCATCATTCGTTGATGCGCGAAGGGAACGGTGACAATCTCTGCCGCGGCCTTTGGCGATCCGAAGAAAATATTCTGCCCTTCGACCGTTGCCGTCACCCCTTTGCCGCCGAGCGCTTTGGCATTCTCTGCGAACGGTACGTCGATCTCGTCCTCTTCTCCCTTGCCAAGAATGGCCAACGCGAGCGGATGGCTCGATCCCGTCTCGAGCGCAGCGGCAAGACGCAATATTTCCGGGCCGGATTTGCCGAACGGTACGAGATCGGTCACTTTGGGCTTGCCTTCCGTCAGCGTGCCGGTCTTGTCCATAGCGACGGCAGTCACCTTGCCCAAACCCTCGAGAACCGCACCGCCTTTCATCAGCAGCCCACGCCTAGCACCGGCGGAAAGCGATGCGGCTATGGCAGCTGGCGTGGAAATAACAAGCGCGCAAGGGCATCCGATCAGAAGAATGGCCAGTCCCTTGTAGACCCACTCGGCCCAGGCACCGCCCATGAACAATGGCGGAATGATTACTACCAGTGCCGCAACGAGGACTACGCCCGGCGTATAATACTTCGAGAAGCGGTCGATAAATCGCTCCGTCGGCGCTTTGCTTTCCTGTGCTTCCTCCACCAGCTTTACGACGCGAGCGATGGTATTGTCTTCAGCAGATGCCGTCACACGAATGCGAAGCGCCGCATCGCCATTCACCGTTCCGGCAAATACAGCATCTTCCGCGCCCTTGCGCACGGGTACGCTCTCGCCCGTCACAGGCGCTTCATCAATTGCGCTTTCACCCGAAACGATAATACCATCGGCAGAAATCCGATCGCCCGGACGCACCAGAATGATGGCGCCGACAGCAAGTGTTTCCGCTGGAACTTCCCGCGTCTTGCCCGCCTCTTCCAGAAGTGCTGTCTTCGGAACAAGTGCGGCAAGAGACTTGATACTGTCGCGCGCCTTACCCGCTGCGACACCCTCCAGCAGCTCCCCGACGAGAAACAGGAAAACAACCGCAGCCGCCTCTTCCGTGGCATTGATGACGAGCGCACCGACCGCGGCAATCGTCATCAGCATCTCGATTGAAAAAGGCGTACCCGCCAATGCCGCCATAATGGCGCGACGTGCAATCGGCACGAGGCCAACGAGCATGGCAAGTGCGAAAGCATAGAGCTGTATCGATGGGAAAAGATGCCCGACGCCGTAGGCAATAACCAGTGCCAGACCCGCCAAAATCGTCGACCGACCCTTTTTGCTCTTCCACCACGGTCCGCTGGAGAGGCCGTGATCATGGCCATGCAGTCCCTCAACGTCAGAGAACGTTGCGGCTTGAGCGGCATGATCTTGGGTCGCATGATCATGAGCGTGACTTTTATCGTGGTCGTGATGCGCGTGATTGCAGGACGGGCCATGCACATGTGCCGGCTTCTTGCTGGTTTCGCGCCCGGACAATTTCTCAACCGTGTAGCCGAGCCCTTTCACTTTTCTGCCGATTGCCTCCAGATCGCTGCCCTCGGCATGGTTGAGCGTCATCGTACCCGCAGTAACGGAAACCGAGACGTCCTCAACACCCGGCATACGCCGAACTGCCGTGTCGATCTTACTGGCGCAGGATGCACAATCCATGCCGCCGATTCGAAATCTGGTTGTCGAAAACGCGCTCATATCCATATTCCCGATTTTATCTGAATATGGTCTACGACCTCTAGCAACTAGAGATACAAGAGCGATTTTTGAAAATTTTTAGTCGCTCATCTGTGCTGTTGTTGTTGCAAGGCAGCTATTCGCTGACAAACCGTCGTGGAACGCCTAAAGCACTTTCGTGACTCGTATTTTCCGTTACATTCACGACATCTAAAAATTACTGGTGCCTTTCCTGCACCGGTTCAGCCCAGAGTTTTATATGCCCTCCCAATCAGCCGGATTACTTTACGCGCTTTTGGCGTTCACGATTTTTGCAGCACAGGATGGCATCTCGAAGCATCTGGGCCAGACCTATTCGCCGGTTTTCGTGACGATGCTACGCTATTGGGCCTTCGCGATTTTCGTCGTCATTATAGCGGCGCGCTCTCAAGGTGGCGTAAAGGGAGCGGCGTATTCAAACCGCTTCTGGCTTCAGGTAAGCCGCGGTGTCCTCCTTGCGGTGCAGATCATTTTTGCGATCATATCCTTTACCACGGTCGGACTGGCCCACACGCACTCCATCTTCGCGTCCACCCCTCTCATCGTAGCGGCATTGTCGGTTCCGCTGCTCGGTGAAAAAGTTGGCTGGCGACGCTGGTCAGCGATCCTTGTGGGGTTCATTGGTGTTTTGATCATTCTGAAACCGGACGAAACCGGTTTCGATCTCACCCTGCTCATCACTTTCGTCGCAGCCTTCATGCTGGCGCTCTATGGCGTGTTGACCAGACTTGCCAGCCGCAGCGACACTGCGATGACGAGCTTTTTCTATACCGGTGTTGCCGGTGCCGCAGCGCTTACCCTTGTGGGCCCGTTTTACTGGGTCAACATGGCACCGCAGGACTGGCTATGGATGCTGGCCCTCTGCATCACCGGAGCCAGCGGGCACTATCTGCTAATCCGTGCCTTCGAACTCGCCGATGCCGCCTCCGTTCAACCCTTTTCCTATTATCAGCTCGTTTTGGTTTCCATCGTCGGCGTTACCATCTACGGCGAAGTGCTGACGCTACATATGGTCATCGGAGCAATGGTCGTTATTGCCGCCGGTCTTTTTACGATATGGCGCGAACAGATGGCCGCCCGCAAAAATCGGCGCTAGACCTCAAGCGATTGCCGCAGCCGCAGGCTTTCCGTTTGCCGCCTCGCATCTCAGCAACATACCGTAGAGATCGCGTGGATCGTCCGGGTCTGCCAGCAGGTCCAGATCATCGAACAGGCCAGTCGCGGCCAGCTTGGAACGAACGTAACGCAACGCTGAAAAGTCCTCGATTGCAAAGCCCACACTATCGAAGAGTGTAATTTGCCGACCGTCCGTTCTGCCGGCTGCCAAGCCTGCCATGACTTGCCATAGCTCCATCACCGGATGGTCCTCATCCAGTTGTTGAATTTCACCCTCTATGCGCGTCTGCGGCGGGTATTCCACAAAAATATCAGAGCGCAGCAGTATGTCCCGGTGTAGTTCCGTCTTACCCGGGCAATCGCCACCAATTGCGTTGATATGGACTCCGGGTCCGACCATGTTGTCCGTCAGGATCGTAGCATACTGCTTGTCGGCGGTGACGGTGGTGATGATGTCTACACCTTCCACCGCTTCTTCCGCACTATCGCAGATAATAATGGAAAAGCCCTGCCCGGCGAGATTTGCTTCGCATTTTCTGCTCGCTGCCGGATCGATATCATAGAGCTTCAATTGGTCGACACCCAATATCGCCTTGAAGGCGCGAGCCTGAAATTCGCTCTGTGCGCCATTGCCGATGATCGCCATGGAACGGGCATCAGACCTTGCAAGATGTCTGGCCGCCACAGCCGAGGTTGCTGCAGTTCGGAGCGCGGTCAGTATCGTCATCTCGGAAAGCAGCAGCGGATAGCCGTTGCCAACATCGGAAAGAACACCGAAGGCCGTCACGGTCTGGCGCCCTTCTTTCGTGTTCTTTGGATGCCCGTTCACGTATTTGAAGCCATAAAGCGTGCCATCGCTGGTCGGCATGAGCTCGATGACGCCCTCATTCGAGTGAGAGGCTATCCGCGGTGTTTTATCGAAGGATTCCCAACGCAGGAAATCTTCCTCAATCACATCTGCCAACTCGCGCAGAAAAGTCTCGATACCGACTTTCAAAAGCAGTCGCATCATGTGGTCGACGCTGACGAAGGGGACGATGTTCAGTTTAGGTGCAGCAGTCATTGGTTTCCTCCTCGTCAGCCTGCCCGAGTGGGGCGGTCCATTACGCGTTTGCCCATGAGGCTTGCCGTCAGATCCACCATCAAGGTTGCCGTGCGTCCCCGCTCATCCAGAAAGGGGTTGAGTTCGACCAGATCGAGGCTGGAGACGAGACCGCTGTCATGCAGCATTTCCATAACCAGATGCGCTTCCCGAAATGTCGCACCACCCGGCACGGTCGTGCCCACGGCGGGCGCAATGGCGGGATCGAGAAAATCGACATCGAAACTCACATGCAAAAGCCCGTTCGCCGCCTCGACGCGTGCAAGAAATTCGCGCAACAACACTGCCATGCCGTGTTCGTCGATGGAGCGCATGTCGTGAATGGTGATGCCAGAGTCCCGCAACGCTGCGCGCTCTGCAGGGTCTACGCTGCGGATACCGATCATGCAGATATTGGATGGATCGACAGGGTGTATCAACGGCGGGAAATAGCCGTCGAAACCGCTTCGCCCAGTGTAATAAGCCACCGGTGTACCATGCAGATTACCGCTGCTAGTCGTGTCGAGCGTGTGGAAGTCCGTATGGGCATCCAGCCAGAGCACAAAGAGAGGCCTGCCCGCTTCGCCAGCCCGACGGGCAAGACCCGCGACCGTGCCTGCCGAAAGCGCGTGATCACCGCCCAGGAAGATCGGCATCGCCTCCGCGCTCTCACGATATGCGACATCGATCAGCGCTTCAGTCCACGCAACGGTTTCGGGCAGATGATGAACCGCAGGATTTGGATGGGTCAATTCACGAAAAGGCGCCGGTGTAATATTGCCGAGATCCGTGACGCTGTGTCCCAGTTCTTCCAGAGCGACCTTGAGGCCAGCAATTCGCAGGGCGCTTGGCCCCATTTCACAGCCCAATTGTCCGGCACCGATCTGTAACGGAACACCAATAAGTTTGCAGTCCACACCGCTCTCCATCGTTTATCA
Organism: Agrobacterium larrymoorei; assembly: GCF_013322225.1. Classification (GTDB taxonomy): domain Bacteria; phylum Pseudomonadota; class Alphaproteobacteria; order Rhizobiales; family Rhizobiaceae; genus Agrobacterium; species Agrobacterium larrymoorei_A. The sequence goes on along the minus strand of NZ_JAAMFB010000009.1, from coordinate 11,643 downwards.
CAAAAGACATCAGATCATGAACAGATGGCAGAACGAACAGTTTAGATTGGCAAGATAAGGGATAGGACTTATCATTTCGATCAATCAAACCGTCAATTTGGTGATTCATGGACAGTCTTGACGAAAAGCTGATTACACTTCTCCGCCACAACGGAAGACGGAGCATTTCCGATCTCGCGCTTGAAACAGATGCATCGCGAGCGACCGTGCGGGCTAGAATCGAGAAACTGGAACGGACGGGCACGATCGTCGGCTACACCGTCATCCTGCGGGCCGATACGGTGGAGGAAGCGATCCGCGGCATCATGATGATCGAGATCGAGGGGCACGTAACTGACCGCGTTATCAAAACGCTCGGAGGGTTTTCGGAAATTTCGGAAATTCACTCCACCAATGGCCGTTGGGATTTGATCCTGGAACTTAGCGCGGCCAGCCTGACCGATTTCGACGCCGCTCTGCGCCGCATCCGCCTCGTTCCCGGCATCACCGGCAGCGAAACCAGTCTCCTGCTCTCGACCCCGCGCTCCACCAAAGCCAGACTTTGAGTAGCCGTCTAAAAAGAACACCCGAAAATGAATTTTGCACTTGCATGGACAGATAAATCATTTATAGACGCCCCTATCGAAGCGGCGCAGCCACTCCGAAGCGTTGGGGAATAGTTCAACGGTAGAACGACGGACTCTGACTCCGTTAATCTTGGTTCGAATCCAGGTTCCCCAGCCAACGCTTTCCTAAAGCCAAGAAATTCCTCATTATACATTAAGATGCAGTTCCGCATTCTTGGCGCCTCTGATGCCCACACGAATTAAATGACGCGGATTGGGCGACAGATGCAAATGCTAGTGGAGCATTAGTTTCTTCTGGCTACGTATAGGTGCGGATGATGTGGCGCCTTTTGCAGGCGCCATAACGTGTCTGTTAAGAACCAACGCCGCTCGCAAGTCTATGGCGAAAAGCGACAGATCGCTCTTCGCCATAGACTTGAAAACGCGGCGAGGTCTTCTTACTCTGGCTCCGTTCAGACATCTCGGATGGCGGCGAACAGCTCCGCGCTTTGGGTGTCCTGACGGTAGAAGATTGGCGGGCTGCCCACTGGGGCTGGCACGATTACCTCGTGGCCGCCTTCATAGATTTGGCCACTCCACACATGCACCCATGTGGTGCTTTTAGGAAGATATAGAGTTCGCTCTGCTTCGCCCGCCCTCCAAACCGGAGCGACGAGCAGGTCGCGGCCGTAGAGATAAGCGTCCTGAATGGCATAGGTGCGCGCATCTTCTTCATGGTGCAGGAAAAGGGGCCGTTGAACGGGAAGCCCTGTCTGTGCCGCTTCGTGTGAGAAAGCCTTGAGATAAGGCGCGAGATGGACGTAAATCTTGGTCATGCGGGCAAAATGTGCCAGCACCGCCTCGTCCTGATCGAGCTGAAGATTGTCACGTGGACGATTGCCCTCATGGGTGCGCATTACCGGTGTAAACGCCGCCATTTCAGCCCAGCGCATGAAGAGTTCTGCCGTGCGAACATTGCCGAAGAGGCTGGTGTAGCCGCCGATATCCGAATGGTGGTATGCGTTTCCAAGAAGTCCGGAGGACAGCGCGCCCGACATGACCGTGACGAGGCCGTCATGACGGGTGAAATCAACCGACTGGTCCCCGCCCCAGAGAAGAGGGCAATGCGCCTGTACGCCGGTAAAGCCTGCACGCATGAAGAACAGCGTTTCACCGGTCTTGCCACGGCTTTTTACCGCCTTCGCGTTCACCTCGGCCCACAGGGTCGGCCAAGCGTTGTGCATCAGTTTCGCATCGACGCCGTTGGCGAGATTGATGTCGATCGGCAAATACTCACCGAAGTCGGCCATCCAGCCAGAAAGGCCGAAGTCCAGCATGTTCTTGGCAATGACATCTTCCGCAAACCATTCAGCAGCATCCGGGTTTGTGAAATCGACTACGCCACAGTCGAATTCGCCGAAGTCGACCAATGCGGTCTTTCCCTCGTCATCCGTCGCGAAATAGCCCTTAGCTTCGGCTTCAGGAAAGAGCGAACCATCGACGCAGAGATAAGGGTTCACGTAGCCGAGAAAGCGAATGTCGCTATCGGCGAGCTCCGCGATCTTCTGGCGTAGCGCAGGGTAACGCTCATCATTGGCTTTCCAGTCCCAGAACAACCGTGCGCCGAATGATGTGTGGCGAAGGCCAACCCAGTCCTCGCACCAGAGCCCGGAGACCTTAACACCGGCGGCACGGATCTTGTCCAGCCGGGCGAAGGATTTTTCGCCGTTCTTGAGGCCGATGATCGCACCGCCATAGACCCATTCCGGCAGTTCAGGCTGACGCCCGAAGCGAAGCGAAAGCTGGCTGACGATATCTACGAAAGTATCCGCCGCAAACAACTCGATGCGGTCCGGAATGGCCCAGATTTCGATCTCGTGAAAATTTTCCCGGCGAAAATCGAAAACGGAATAAGCGTTCGTTTCGACATGCAAGGCATAATGCCGAGACGACAAGTAAGTCGGCTGCGGATAATTGGTGTGGTAATAGTCCCCACCCGCCTTGCTTTGCACGTCCGATTTGAAGGTGATCTCCGTCGTCTTGTCACGACCGACGCCAGGTTCTGACGTCCAAAGCGGAAAGCGGCGACCGCGCATGTCGAAATAGGACATCTGCTCGCCACCGCCCCAGACATGCTCACCCTTTTCGGCAGCAAAACGCAACCAGAGACGATTGATCGATGGATCGAGTGCTTCAAGATGAACAGTATTGTTCTGAAGCCGAAGGAGCAGACGCGCGGGCTGTCCCGCTGCTGCAGAAAGCCTGACTGTCTCGCCATCGACCTCGGCATGGGAAAGCGCCACGCGCTCGACCACGTAGTCCTCGATATCGAAGTTGCCGCGATACATGTCAATCCGCTCTTCGCCCCTGCCCGCGAAAAAGGCCGGGGCATCCGTGCTGTGTCGCAGGACGAGCGTGCCATTGATGGAGAGATCGAAACCATCTGCTGTCTTTTCGAAATGCATAGTACAAACTTTCATTCGCGGGGCAGTTCGCGTTCAATGGGCGTTGGCTGAGCTAAGAAGGTCAGCCCTTGATACCGCCTGCGGTGAGGCCGGAAACGACGCGTTCCTGGAAGATTACGATCAGGATCGCAACCGGCACGATGCCGACCACAAGCGCTGCCGAAATGACTGGCCAGGGGAAGGCGAATTCACCTTGATAAAGCTGAATGCCAACCGGCAAGGTGCGAAGCGCGGGATTGGAGTTGAAGGACAGCGCCAGAAGGAATTCGTCCCAGGCGTTGACGAAGGCGAGAATGCCTGCGGTGAATACGCCGGGCGCGCAAAGCGGCACGACGATCTTGAACAGAGCGCCGATGCGCGTGCAACCATCGATCATCGCCGCATTTTCCAGATCACGTGGGATGCCTTCGAAGAAGGAGACGAGCATCAACGTGCAGACCGGCAGCGACAGGACGGTATAGGGCAGAACAAGTGCTACCCATGTGTTGAGCAGGTTAAGCGTCCGCATGGTTTCAAACAGCGGCACGAGCAGGGTGACGAGTGGAAAGGTCGATACCGCGATGATGACGGACAGGATGAGATTGCGATATCGCAGATTGAGACGGGCCAGCGCATAGGCTGCCAGGACCGAAACAAGCAGTGTCAGTGCGGTGGACAGCAGTGCGACCATGAAGCTGTTAAAGAGGAAAATGTGCAGCGGCTGATCCGAAAAAGCCTGCATGTAGTTTGCAAGCGTCGGAGCGTGCGGAAACCATGTAATCGGCTTTGCCGTCAGTTCGGCCTCGGTTTTGAGGGATGTGAAGAGAATCCACAGCGCCGGAAACATGCCGTTGATGACGAGCGCGGCACCCGCGAAAAAGCGCAAGGGCTTGCCGGAAAGTATGGAGGAAAGGCCGGAAGAGGAAACGGTGCTCATGGCTTATTCCTTCGTTCGGATGGCGCGCAGGTAGATGAAAGTCACGATCATGGAAAGCGCAAACATGACCACTGCAAGCGCCGAGCCATATCCGAGATCGAGAAACGAGACGGTATTCTGGTGGATATACATGGCAAGCGTCGCCGTGGACGTGCCCGGACCACCGCCCGTCATCATATAGGGAATGTCGAATGTCTGGAGCGCCGTAATCGTGCGAAAGATGAGGGCTACGACGATGGCTGGTTTCAGAAGCGGCAGCGTGATTTCGAAAAACTGGCGCAGGCGCCCAGCACCGTCTACATCCGCCGCCTCGTAAAGCGAGCGCGGTATGGTCTGGAGACCGGCGAGAATGATCAGCGCCATGAAGGACGATGTTTTCCAGATAATGGTCAGGCAGATCGCGGCAAAGGCCCAACCGGGGGAGTTGAACCAGATGATGCCCTCAAAGCCGAAGCGATTGAGCACGTCGTTCACGACGCCATATTCCGAGTGGAAAAACCATGCGAAAATCAGGCCCGCAAAGGAAAGAGGCAGCGCCCACGGAATAAGAAGCGACAGGCGTACCGGCCACTGAACACCGAAGGGAAGATTGGCCAGAAGTGCGAGGCCAAGCCCTACGAACAATGCGCCCGGCACCGTGATCAGCGTGATCAGCACCGTATTCCACGTTGTCTCCCAGAAGACCGGATCTTCCAGCATCAGCCGGTAGTTATCGAGCCCGACGAATTCCGCGGGAAGACCGGATGTGAGCGACAGGTTGAACAGGCTGGTATAACCCAGCTTCATCACGGGATAGACGATGATCAGCGCAAGCAGAATGCCGGCCGGCGCAAGCAGCAGAACAGCCAGCGCGCGGTCGCCCAGATCGAGCCAGTTCGACCAGCGCGGCGCGGGCTTGTCCACGCCGTGCGTGACGTGCAGAGACGAGGTTGTCACCGTCGCATCTCCCAATGAGTCTGAATTGACAGGCAGGAAATGCCGATGACACATCGGCATTTCCTTAAGGTCGACGTTTATCGAATGATCCGCTTGAGACGCGTTTCGATCTGCGCCGCACCGTCTTCCGGTGTTGTGACGCCCGCCAGCACGGCATTGACAGTGGTACGAATGACTTCGCTGACCTCGTTATAGCGTGGCGTTACCGGACGCGGCTTTGCCGTTTCCACCACCTGCAGCGCATCGGCAAACCAAGGTGCGGCCTTCAGAACAGCTTCATCCTTGTAGGCGGCAGGATATGTCGGCAGCAGGGAGGCGTTGACGCCCATGAAGGTGGAAACTTCCTGGCTGGAAAGATATTCGACCAGCTTCTGCGCATCGTCCTTGTGGTTGGAGTAGGCGGAAACGCCCCACTCCCAGCCGCCGAGGCAGGTCGCCTGCTCACCACCGGCAACCGCCGGAAGGCGTGCTACGCCGACCTTACCGGCAACGGCGGATTCCTTGCCCTGAGACTGCGCCCACGCGTAAGACCAGTTGACGGCAAAGACTACATTACCTGCCTGGAATTCCTTGCGCGTATCGTCAGTTGCGACCTCGGCGATGTTCTTCTTGGCGACACCCTGATCGACAAAGCTCTTCCAGAGCTTCAGCGAATTGACGGCTGCTTCCTTGTCGAAGGTCAGCTTGCCGTTTTCGACAAGGTTCTTGCCCTGGCTCCAGTATGGCAACAGGAAGGTGCAGACCGCGCCTTCGATCGCCTTACCCTGGAAGGAAAGCCCTTGGAGATCGGGGGTCTTTTCGCCTTCAGTGATTTTCTTGGCTGCTGCGGTCAATTCGTCCCAAGTCTTGGGTGGCGCGATGCCATATTTATCGAGCAGATCCTTGCGGTAGTAGAGGAACATGGAATCCGCGAAAGCCGGAAGGGCGACAACCTTGCCATCGACGGTGTTTGCTTCCGAATAGGCCGGCAAATAGGTAGACATGTCCTTGCCCTCGAAAGGCACGGTCCAGCCAGCCGCGGCAAACTGCGCAGGGCGAATGACGTCGAGGATCAGGACGTCTAGCGAAGAATCCTTCGCAGACATGATGGTGTTGAGATACTGGGCCTGGGCTTCAGAGGTATTGCCGCCAGTTTCAATGGCGACCTTTGTGCCGGGGTTTGCAGCCTCGTACTTGTCCAGAACCTGACGCCAGACCTGTGGCTGATGCTGACTGGAGATGTAGATCTTCAGATCGGCAGCGCTTGCAAGCGAACTGGAAAAGGCCAACGCCACAAGTGCGCCCTTAAGAATGTTGAGTTTCATTTTATCCTCCCGGTTTGAAATAGGGTCGTGGCAGGCTCCTCTACCACGCAAAGCTCAGTTAATGACACGCTCTGTCTGCGCATCGAACAGATGAATTCTAGACGGATCGACACCGATCCGGATCGTTTCGCCCACAACCGGGCGCGCATCCGGCGCCATGCGGGCGGTCAGCGTATCGCTGCCGATGTTGAAATGCACCAACGTGTCAGACCCGAGCGGTTCGACAACCTGCACCTGAGCGGAAATGACAGCCGCATCATCCTGTGCGGGCCCGAAGTGTTCCGGGCGTATACCGATGAGTATATCGCGTCCCTCGTTCGCCGCTGCTTCACCAAGACGCAGGCTTGGTGAAGAGAGCGCATCACCATTGCCCAACCGCAACTGACCACCCGACACCTTGCCTTTGGCAAAATTCATTGCAGGCGATCCGACGAAGCCCCCGACAAAAACGCTCTGTGGACGGTTGTAAACCTCGTCTGGTGTGCCGACCTGCTCGATCTCTCCGCCTTTCAGGATGACGATGCGGTCAGCCAGCGTCATGGCCTCGACCTGATCGTGCGTGACGTAGATGATGGTCGTTCCGATCTGCTGGTGAAGGCGCTTGATCTCTGTGCGAACCTGCCCGCGCAGCTTGGCGTCAAGGTTGGACAGGGGCTCATCGAACAGGAACACCTGTGGTCGGCGCACGATGGCGCGACCCATGGCCACGCGCTGGCGCTGTCCGCCGGAGAGCTGGCCGGGGCGGCGATCGAGAAGGTGGCCAATGCCCAGCATTTCCGCCGCATCGTTGATACGGTTATTTGCTTCGGCCTGCGGAACGCCGCGAACCTTAAGGCTGAAGCCCATATTCTCACGTACAGTTTTGTGCGGATAAAGCGCGTAATCCTGAAACACCATGGCGATATCTCGCCCACGTGGTGGAAGATCGTTTACTTTCGTATCGCCGATGCGAATTTCGCCGCCGCTGATCGTTTCCAGTCCGGCTACCATGCGAAGCGTCGTGGACTTGCCACAACCGGACGGACCGACGAACACCACGAATTCGCCATCGGCGATTTCGAGATCGATCCCCTTGACGATGCGAAGGGCACCGTAGGTCTTTTCCAAATTACGCAGGCTTATGGAAGCCATCTATCCCTCCCAGGCCTCGCCTTTGCCGGCGAGCTAATTGACAAAAATCATACTTACGAAAAATAAGAAATCAATAGTGTATCAATTTTATTCATTTCGCGTTTTTTCATCTGATTTTTGGTTGATATCACGAGATAATTTCCACGGTTACAGCAGACATTAGACGTATCGGTCTTTCCGTTGCCTTTTCAGCGCAATCGGCTGACATATCGAGCAACGGTATGGTCGTACCACGTGTGCGACACCTCGGCCTTCTCGCCCTCGTGCGAATGACTGATGCGCAAAACATGGGGGGTAAGGTCACCCTGCGCTGGCCGGAAAACCGAAGGCGCCCAGCCAGGGACGCGCCCAAGATCGATGTAATCTTCGGCCTTCGCGATCCAGAGGTTCAATCGCGTACGATAATAAAGGTAGAGGGATTCGGACAAATCCTCGACCGCCATCGAATCGACGTAGGAACCATCAAGCCAAATTTCCTCGATTGCTGCGATCTTGCCGCCGATCCTGCGCAGACGACGGATGCGATGCCCCTCTGAAGACGTTCCAAACATCGGCAGGCTCTTGTCCTTTGCCTCTCGACTGACACTCAAAATTTCCGCGGTTGGCAAACCGCCGCCCTCAATCAGCTCCAGCCGGAACATGGCGTAGACACTCTGCGGATCGTTAATCGCGCGGATGTAATTGCCGGAACCCTGTATACGCTCCAGCAATCCGCGTCTTTCGAGTTCTGCGAGCGTCTTTCTGAGCGTACCGACCGCAATTCCCAGATCCTTGGCCATGTCGCGCTCAGGCGGAAGTTTCTCTCCGTCTATCAGCGAACCTGCGGCTATATCCCGCACAAGTGTCTCCGCGATCTGGAGATACACCGGCAAACTTCCCCTCGTACTCTTCATTTTCAACGCCTCATCTCCCACGGCATAAAAAATTGATACATTATTGATTTACATCAAGTCGGATGATATTCAAATAGCAACTGGACGTTAGGGAGGAAATTTTATGACTGTCGTACCCGTAACCTCTGCCGATCTCGATGCTGCCGAGGTGTCCTGGTTTTCAGCGCTTTGTTCCGATGATTACGCCTTTCTCGGCGTGCCGGACGGTAGCCTGCGTTCCAGCTGGGATCACTGCTCGTCGATCGTCAGAAAAGCTGAGGAACTCGGTTTCCGTAATATTCTCTGCCCTTCTTCTTACCAGGTCGGACAGGATACGCTCAGCTTCGTTGCAGGTTGTGCTCCCATTACACAAGACATCAATTTTCTGGCTGCAATCCGCTGCGGCGAGATGCAGCCCATCATGCTTGCGCGCACGGTTGCGACGCTCGATCACATGCTGAAGGGCCGCCTGACGCTCAATGTCATCAGCTCGGATTTCCCCGGCGAGGTTGCCGATAGCGCCTATCGTTACAGGCGTAGTCAGGAAGTGGTGGAGATACTGCGTAAGGCATGGACGCAGGATACGATCGACCATGACGGTGAAATCTATCAGTTCAAGAACGTTTCCACAGAACCTGCGAGACCCTATCAGCAGAACGGCGGCCCGCTGCTCTATTTCGGAGGCTATTCCCCAGACGCTTTGGAACTGTGTGGCGCGCAATGCGACGTCTACCTGATGTGGCCCGAGGTAAAAGAGCAGCTTGCGGAACGCATGCGTGCCGTCCATGCCCGCGCAGAAGCGCACGGACGCACTCTCGACTATGGTCTTCGCGTCCATATGATCGTTCGGGATACTGAGGCGGAAGCGCAAGAATATGCCGAGCATCTGGTTTCGAAACTCGATGACGAATATGGCCGCCAGATTCGTTCGCGGGCCCATGACAGCATTTCGCTCGGCGTTTCGCATCAGGCCAAAGCACGCGAACAGGCCGATCAGTTCGGTTATGTCGAACCCAACATGTGGACCGGCGTTGGCCGTGCAAGGTCTGGCTGCGGTGCAGCGCTTGTCGGTTCGACCGATAAGGTGCTTTCCAAGCTGGAAGAATACCAGAAGATGGGTATTCGTGCCTTCATCCTGTCCGGCTATCCGCACCTCGACGAGGCCGAGCATTTCGGACGCAAAGTTCTACCACAAATGAAAACCTGCTCTCTGCCGCATGTGCGCGGTAGAGTTCCTGCTGAAACCCCGGCAACTCCGCTGGGCAATGGAGAGCGCCACTAATGCAACGCATCGACATCACATCCGGCCTGTCCTTCAGCCGCCTCGTCTACGGCATGTGGCGTATCGGCGACGATGCCGACACATCGCCGCGCCATGTTCAGGCGAAGATCGAGGCTTGCCTTGCACAAGGCATCACCACCATGGATCAGGCCGACATCTATGGCGGCTATACTGCGGAAGCGATCCTCGGCGGCGGGCTTCGTGAAGCGCCTTCCCTACGAGACAAGATCGAAATCGTCACCAAGTGCGGCATCGTTGCACCCGCTGGCCGTCATTCGGCAGCACGCGTCAAGCACTACGACACGTCGGCAAAGCACATCACAGAATCCGTTGAAGCTTCTCTTCGTGACATGCACACGGATCGCATCGATCTCTTGCTGATCCATCGCCCGGACCCGATGCTGGACCCTGAAGAAACCGGAGCCGCGCTGGATGACCTGGTCGCGTCGGGCAAAGTCAGAAGCGTTGGCGTGTCGAATTTCCGCCCATGGGATTTTTCACTGCTGCAATCTAACATGACCGAAGAATTGGTCACGAACCAGATCGAAATCAGCCTTGCGGAAACCTCGTCTTTCACCAATGGAGATCTGGCGTATCTGCAGGAGCGCGACTTGCCGATCATGGCTTGGTCTCCTCTTGGCGGCGGATCGCTGATGAACCAGACCGGCCTGCTTTCTGACGCGCTTGACCGGGTTGCCCGAGAGCAAAACGTCGACACTGCCGCTGTGGCCGTTGCATGGCTGCTTCGCCATCCTGCCAAAATCCTGCCGGTCCTTGGTACGAACAACTTGGCGCGCATCGCCTCCATCTCCCAAGCGGAAAGCGTCGAGATGGACCGTCAGACGTGGTTCGAGCTCTATTCACTCGCAATTGGAAGTGAGGTGCCCTGATGACCCAGCTAAATGTCAATCTTCGTGAAGAACACAGCTTCGTTCCGGACGCGACCACGGCCCGCAGCTTCCGCAATGCACTTGGTACATTTCCCACAGGTGTGACCGTTGTAACCGTTGATACGCCAGACGGTCCGACGGGAATGACGGTAAACAGCTTTTCTTCCGTCTCTCTGGATCCCCCGCTCATTCTTTGGTCGCCCGCCAAGACTTCGTCGCGACACGACCTGTTCGCGAACGCCAAACACTTCGTCATTCATGTTCTGGATGCGGAACAGGATTCGCTCTGCTCCCGCTTCACCCGAGGCGGCCTGGGCTTTGCGGAACTAAATTGGCAATCGAACCCCGAGGGCGCGCCGATCATCCCCGGCACGCTCAGCCGGTTCGAGTGCGTCCAGTCGTCGATCTACGACGCGGGCGATCACTCGATCATTGTCGGACGCGTGCTCCGTGCCGCGCACCGCGAGGGAGAGCCGCTATGTTTCGCAAGGGGTGCATTCGGTCGGTTCACTGTAAGCGCTTAAACAGGAACCGTGGCAAATAAACCTTGACCGGAAGAGTTGCCGAACTTTGACATGGAACTTGGAAGGTCTCCAACAGCAGAAATTACCAGCTCCTGAGCAAATTCGATCTACCGAAATCGGTGAAATTTATTCGAAGCCGCCTTTGGCGGTGGTCCATTCAAATAACCCGGTGACCACTGACACCAGTGCGATCAAGAAAAGGTAGTTGGCTTCGAGCTCTTCATATCATGGTTGCATCGTCGCCAATCGTTTAGCAGGCAGAGCATCGCCCGGGACTCTCCATCCTTGACGACCGGCTAGACGAACTCGAAGCCTCGTCCGAACAGATTACCGCGGAACTTGCAGCTCCAGATGAGTCGATCCAGGATTTCTTCGAGAAGACTGCCAAGCTCAAGGCGCGGTTCAATCCGACCAATACCAAGATTACCATCTGCAAGCTGATCTTGCTTTCCCGCAACAATGGCGACGAGCAGGCTAGGCAGCGACTGTTACCGTCGTGCGCCAGTTCATCCAGAAGGTCGTGATTGGCAAGACGCCTGGCCATCAGCCGGCATCACTTGAGGTCCACGGTCGCATCACCAGTAGCCTAGGTGTTTGATCCCGGACTTTGATGGTGCATTATTTTCCCAAGCTTGGAGGGATGCACTATGGGACAAATTCTGCACGGCAGCGCCACGACGACGGAGGCAATCCGTCGAGCAATACAAAATAGTCAAGAGAGCCTGAGGGCTCTGTCAAAGCGCTACGGGATCAATCAGAAGACTGTGGCCAAGTGGCG
>NZ_JAAMFB010000056.1 GCF_013322225.1 Agrobacterium larrymoorei | reverse complement strand
AAAGCCAATCCCTTGACCAAAACCCAATCATAAAACCATAGTCAGAGGTGGCTCACTTCTCGGTGGAAAAACCGGCTCAGTTCCGCATGGAAACCAACACCTCCGTCACAGGATTTACAGAACGATCCAATAGTACGATCTCAAGCCGGATTTTCGGATACGTCATGTGGAAGTCCTGAAACGCCTTCCGCAGCAAGAACGTATTAAGAGACGTGGGCACTTTTACCCTGAGGAAGCCGATCGTCTCACCTTGCGTCTTTTTCGCTAGATTTAGAAGCTCCTCGAACTCAGATAGAACTTCCCAGCTCTTTTCCAAATAAGTGCCGCCGATTTCGGTCAACTTTACGCTACGCGTAGACCTGACGAAAAGTTTAACGCCCAGTCGCGCTTCTAGCTGCGAAATCCGTTTCGTGATGACGGATGGAGCGACATCCAGCCTGCTCGCGGCACGAATGAAACTACCCGTTTTCGCCACTTCCTGGAATGCACGGAAATTTTCGTAAAGATCCAAATTGTTCTCGATTCGAGATTTCTGATACCTCACTGTGGGGGATTGTTCGCCATTTCGCAATGGTTCATCTTAGAAACACACCAGATTGACCAGAGGAGCATGCCTTTAACTCGGCATGTGGTCGGAGGGTGAGGAGAAGAAATCACATGGAAAATACTGCTATCTCGGTCGAGGTGCTGAACCACAGCTTCGGTCAGTTGAGCGTGCTGGAAAACATCTCATTCGACGTTAAACGGGGCGAAGTTGTAGCCAGAGGTGGCTCGGAAAATCTGCACAGCTAGGATAAGTGGAATTTCTGCCTGACTTCAGCTTAAATGCTGAGAACAGGAGATACCATGACGAGACGACCGCGCCGGAACCATAGCCCGGCTT
>NZ_JAAMFB010000003.1 GCF_013322225.1 Agrobacterium larrymoorei | reverse complement strand
CCTTTCTACAAACGCCTCATCGAAAACGGAAAACCACCCATCGTCGCAATCGCAGCAACCATGCGCAAAATCATCATAACCATCAACGCAAGGCTCAGAGAGGATTTAGCTCAACAGAGTTGATGACGGCAGTGGGCTTGTGTCGAGGACGACGTTCGTAGGCGTGGCGCGGTCACATCGCGATATAGCGGTCGTTTCTGTGATTGATCGCAATCACCAAATTCATCACCAGCGCACCTAGAATGGAGCAGAGAATGATGAATGGTGTAGCGACGAAGAAGGAGAAGAACAGCACCGTGCAATCGAATGCAAGCTGCGTGAGGCCAGCGCGTATGCCGAAACGGTCCTGAATATAGAGCGCCAGAATGCCGAAGCCGCCGAGGCTGGCGCGGTGGCGAAAAAGGGCGAGCATGCCAGCCGCTACCGTCAGCCCGCCGAAGGTGGCCGCGACAACCGGGTTCACATTCTGCAAGACGATGAGGTGCGGCAGATATTCCGAAAGAAGCGCCGTCGAGCCCACGGCGCAGAAGGTCTTGATGGTAAAGGCAAGGCCGAGGCGGCGCAGCGCCAGATAATAGAACGGCAGGTTGGCGAGGAAGAAGATCAGACCGAAGCTGAGCCCTGTCGCATAGTGCAGCAGAAAGGCGACGCCTACCACGCCACCGGTCAGCAACCCGCCGCCCGAGAGAAGAACGACGCCGAGCGAGATCAGCATGCTGCCTGCGATCACGGCCAATGCGTCTTCCAGCAGCGAGTGCTTCGCCGATGTCGACGTCCAGAATCTCGCCAGTTTTCGTTCCGCAACGTCGCTCATCATCGCCCCCGATATGCTTTCGCTCGTCTTTGCGCCCGCACCGGCAAAAATTCAAGCGTCAGCGCACGACGATGTAGCGATCCGAGCGGTGATTGATGGTGAGAAACAGGTTCAGCACGAAAGCGCCGACGATGGAATAGAGCACGGTCTGCGGGTTGATAACGGAGAAGGCCGCGATCATGACGCAGCTGTCGAAAGCAAGCTGAATAAGACCGGCGCGGATGCCGAAGCGATCCTGAATATAGATCGCCAGGATGCCGATGCCGCCGAGGCTGGCGCGGTGACGATAAAGCGCAAGCAGTCCGTACCCTAAAAGCAGCCCACCGAGAACGGAAGCAAACAGCGGATTGATGCTGTCTATCACCATCCAGCGCTGTTCCAATTCCGTCAGCACTGAAACGAGGCCGATGGCGATGAAGGTTTTAAGCGAGAAGGCAAGTCCAAGGCGGCGGAAGGACAAATAGTAGAACGGCAGATTGACGAGGAAGAACAGCAGGCCGAAGCTGAGGCCGAAGGCGTAGTGGATGAGGAAGGCGACGCCCGCCGTGCCGCCGGTTAAAAGCCCGACCTTGTTCAGCAGATAGAATCCGAGCGCCGATACGATGCTGCCGGTGACGATGCCCTGAATGTCTTCCACCGGCGCATGTTTCGCAGGATCGACACTCCACATGCCATAGACGCTTCTCGTGAATGCCATGCCAAACTCCGGAACAAAACCGCTTTGATTTTTATGAAATGTCCCGCGCGTCTGGCTGATCGCAAAAGCTTCGAGACGCCATTATTTTGCACTGCAAAAAGCGTCTCGGCAATATGCTTCCGTCAGCAATGCTGACCTATCGGCAAAAATGCAATAAGCGGTAAGTTCAGCCCTGTTTTCTCGCAAGAAACAGAATGCCGGAAAGGGGGATTCCAGCATCTTTGCGAATTGTCGTTTTTCGGGTTTGCAACGTCTCCATTCCAAATGAGCCTAGAAGTCCGCGAACATAGGATTCGGAATGGGCGTAACGCAGCGATGGTTGCAGCACGAAACCTTCTTCGCCACCCGCATCTTCGACCGAGAAGGCAAACAGGCCGCCCTCGCCAAGTACCGCCCGCACCAACGGCATAACGGCTTCGAGGCTGCCGAGATACATCATCACGTCCGCTGCGGCGACGAGATCGGCCCGGCCTCTTTCAAGCCCACCGGCAAACAGTCCCGACCCGTCCTCATCCAACGAAAGGTCCGCCTGCGCAAGGTGTTGATAGATGCCCTTCTCGTCCGCCTTCGCCAACATGTTGGTGGAAATGTCGAAGCCTTCAAGCCGCTCTGCCCAATCCTGGATTTCCACCCCCAGAAGCCCTGTGCCGCAGCCTATATCGACTGCGCAGCGAAAGCGTCCATCGTCCGGTCGTAGGGTTTCAATCAAAGCAGCCAGCTTTTGCGGCACGCGATAGTCCAGCTTTTCCACCAGCGCCTTTTCGAAACGATGGGCGTAGTCGTCGAATAGACCCTCGACATAGCGGCTCGGCGGCTGTTCCGGTGTTTCTGCCGCACCGAGTACCGCCAGCTTCAACGGTGCGGCAAAGATGCCTTCGCCGTCCAGTTCGGCCACCTTTTCGTAAGCGGCGACCGCTTTTTCCACCTGCCCCGACTTTTCGCTATATTCGCCCAGCCGAAACCAGCCAGCCGTCCAAACCGGCGCAAGTTCCAGCGCCTGTTCGATCAGTTCTGCGGCCGCCGCGTGATCGCCACTTTCGGCCAGCATTCGGGCATAGTCGGCGCGACGGTCTGCAATGACATCGCCGGAGGAAAGCTGGTTCTGGGCCATTCACGAATTATCCTGAAGAGAGGTTGGCTCTCTTTCATCAAGCCATAAAAAAACTCAAGTCCTATTTCATGGCAGCGCCAAGAGTGTGTCAAAGCTTGCATGGGAGCGATAGTCTTCATATGTCTTGCTTCAGTTTTTTATAGTGCATGTCAAAATCGCAAACAGGTTTGCCGGACATGCTTCAGGAGATATGCTGATGGCCGGTGGGGTCGATAAAGTGCTGGGTGACAGCGTGGGGCGCACGATCGTCAAGCTTTTGGTCGTGTCGCTGATCGTCGGTTTTATCATGGCCGTCTTCGGGCTCACGCCGTGGAGCATCATCTATGGCACACGCGATTTCGTCCTGAATATCTGGTATTCCGGCTTCCACGCTCTGGGCAGCATCGGGGATTACCTTCTGGCGGGTGCCGTGATCGTCATCCCCGTCTTCATCGTCCTCAGACTCTTAAGCTATCGCGGCTGATATGACAGACAAATCCCTGATTACGCTTTCCCGGCGCGGTTTCGTGCTGTTATCCGCTGGCTCTGTTCTCTCTGCCTGCGTTACCATGCCCACCAACAAGGGGGTTTCTTCCGGCACGCGGGATGAAACCGCTGCGGCCCTGCCCATGGTCAACGAGCTTCGCCGCTCGAAGGGTCTTTCGACTCTTTCATCCAACAGTGCTGCCCAGCAGGCGGCCATCTATCAGGCCAA
The DNA here is from genome assembly GCF_013322225.1 of Agrobacterium larrymoorei. Lineage (GTDB taxonomy): Bacteria > Pseudomonadota > Alphaproteobacteria > Rhizobiales > Rhizobiaceae > Agrobacterium > Agrobacterium larrymoorei_A. The sequence continues at coordinate 240,868 of NZ_JAAMFB010000003.1, read as the reverse complement.
CCGCATGGTAAAGGCGCAGAAGATGGCTCATCTCATTGGCCTTACCGATAGCTTCCTCATTCGCATGAAGGAAGGCAATGTCCCTCTGCCAGCCGCTGAAAACGTTGCCGCCGGACAGGATACGGTCGAGCGCGTGGTCAAGGCCTGGATCGGCTCGCCGCATCATCTGGAAAACATGCTTGGGAATTACGGTGGCCTTGGCGTTGCCGTTGCTTACGATGCCGCGGCCAAGAACCGGCCTTATTGGGCAATGGTGCTCTGCGCCTGATCTATCCCGGCAATGGACAGGTGGACGGGCTGATTTCACCAGCGCGCCACCCTCCCCCGATCACGCTTCCATAGAATATCCGGCACCGCGAACGGTGCGGATGACGTCCTGCATGCTGGAAAAGTTCAGCGCCTTGCGCAGGCGGCCGACATGAACGTCGACCGTGCGTTCGTCGACGTAGATATCGTGACCCCAAACACCATCCAGCAACTGGGACCGGGAGAAGACGCGGCCTGGCGAGGTCATGAGGAATTCCAGCAAGCGGAATTCTGTTGGCCCGAGGCGCACTTCGCGGCTCTTGCGGTGGACGCGGTGGGTTTCGCGATCCAGCTCGATATCGCCGCATTTGAGCACGGAGGATAGCACTTCCGGCTTGGCGCGTCGCAGCATGGCTTTGACGCGGGCCATCAGTTCCGGGGTGGAGAAGGGTTTGACCACATAGTCGTCCGCGCCGGTGGAGAGGCCGCGTATGCGTTCGCTCTCCTCGCCACGTGCCGTCAGCATGATGATCGGCAGCCGTTCGGTTTCAGGGCGCATGCGCAGACGACGGCAAAGCTCGATGCCGGAAACGCCGGGCAGCATCCAGTCGAGGATCAGAAGGTCGGGTGTGCGTTCCTGCAGGCGGATTTCCGCCTCGTCACCACGCGGGATGGTGTCGACGTCATAACCTTCGGATTCCAGATTGTAGCGAAGGAGGACGCTGAGCGCTTCTTCATCTTCGACAACTGCGATTTTCGGCACCATGGCTTTAGGCTCCGCCACTGTCGCCAGAGCATGATGGGTCCACCCGGACGCATCGGCAACGCTCCAGCCTGTTTGAACTATAGATCGGACCTTGCAAAAATCAGGGGCGATCTTTGCAAGAGTGCCGCTGAATTTACTCGGTGACAGCGCCGAGCGTGTTGGAACTGTCGTCCTTCGGACGCTCGCCCGCCGGCTGGCTGCCGGTGGTCATGTAATAGATGGTTTCGGCGATGTTGGTGGCGTGATCACCGACGCGCTCGATGTTCTTGGCGCAGAACAGCAGATGCGTGCAGGTGGTGATGTTGCGCGGATCTTCCATCATGTAGGTCAGGAGTTCGCGGAACAGCGACGTGTACATCGCGTCGATTTCCTCGTCGCGCTCACGGATTGCCTGAGCCTTTTCCGCCGAACGGGTTGAGTAAACGTCCAGCACTTCCTTGAGCTGGACCAGCGCCAGTTCGGAGAGATGCTCCAGACCGCGAGCGAGCTTGCGCGGAACGCCGGTTCCGGCAACGGCGATGACGCGCTTGGCGGTGTTCTTGCCAAGATCGCCGACGCGCTCCAGATCGGCAGCAATACGCAGCGAGCCGATGATTTCGCGAAGGTCGGCGGCCATGGGCTGGCGCTTAGCGATGGTGACGATGGCCTTGTCGCCGATCTCGCGTTCGGCGTGATCGAGGATGGTATCGTCGGAGATCACCTTCTGGGCCAGGGCCGCATCGGAGTTGACCAGTGCGCGAACGGCATCCGCGCACATCTGTTCGGCCAGACCGCCCATTTCGGCGATGCGACGGCTTAGGAACTTCAGCTCTTCATCATAGGCGGACATGATATGCGAATGTGTCGGCATGTTCGAATTCTCCAGTTTCGGAGCGCCCCGCAAGCCGGAAAGGCTCAAGCGGAAGCGCGGTGTGGTGACGTCACGCTGATCAAGGATCAGCCGAAGCGACCCATGATGTAATCCTGCGTGCGCTGGTCATCCGGGTTGGTGAACATCTTGTCTGTGTCGTTCTCTTCGACCAGATGGCCGAGGTGGAACATGGCCGTACGCTGCGAAACGCGGGCGGCCTGCTGCATGGAGTGGGTGACGATGACGATGGTGTAGTTTGCGCGAAGCTCGTGGATCAATTCCTCGACCTTGGCGGTCGCAATCGGGTCGAGTGCCGAGCAGGGCTCGTCCATGAGGATCACTTCAGGCGAAACGGCAACGGCGCGTGCAATGCACAGGCGCTGCTGCTGACCGCCGGAAAGGCCAGTGCCGGATTCGTGCAGGCGATCCTTGGCTTCGTTCCAGAGACCGGCTTTTTGCAGGGAGGACTCGACGATCTGGTCCATATCCGCCTTGTTGCGGGCCAGACCATGGATGCGCGGGCCGTAGGCGATGTTTTCGTAAATCGTCTTCGGGAAGGGGTTCGGCTTCTGGAACACCATGCCGACGCGGGCGCGAAGCTCCACCACATCGATGGAGGCATCGTAGATGTCGTCCTCGTCCAGCGTGATCTTGCCGGTGACGCGGCAGCCATCGATGGTGTCGTTCATGCGGTTCAGCGTGCGCAGGAAGGTGGACTTGCCGCAACCCGAGGGGCCGATGAGGGCCGTCACCGTGTTTTCGCGAACGTTCAGGTTCACATCGTAAAGGGCACGCTTTTCGCCATAATAGACGGAAACATCCTTGCCGATCATCTTGTACGAAACTTCATTCATTTTCTTGTCCAGCGCCTTTTCAACTGCTGCTTCCGACAACATGTTCATATATCCGCTCCTTCTACCAGCGACGCTCGAAGCGACGGCGCAACAGGATTGCTCCCACATTCATGACGAGGAGGAAGAGAAGCAGGATGATGATAGCGCCGGATGTCCGTTCGACAAAGGCGCGTTCTGCTTCGTTCGCCCACATGTAAATCTGCACCGGCAGCGCCGTGGACGGGTCCATCGGCGTCGTCGGATAGTTTGCGACGAATGCGACCATGCCGATGAGCAGCAGGGGAGCGGTTTCGCCAAGGGCATGTGCAAGGCCGATGATGGTGCCGGTGAGAATGCCGGGCATCGCGAGCGGCAGCACATGATGGAAAATCGTCTGCATCTTGGATGCGCCGAGACCGAGCGCCGCCGCACGAATGGATGGCGGCACGGCTTTCAAGGCAGCGCGGGTGGCAATGATGATGGTCGGCAACGTCATCAGCGTCAGCACCAGACCGCCGACCAGCGAGGCCGAACGCGGGAAGCCCATGAAGTTGATGAAGACCGACAGACCGAGCAGACCGTAAACGATGGAGGGCACGGCTGCGAGGTTGTTGATGTTGACTTCGATCAGGTCCGTCAGGCGGTTCTTTGGCGCGAATTCCTCCAGATAGATGGAAGCGGCAACGCCGATGGGCAGCGACAGGACCAGCACGATCAGCATCATGTAGAAGGAGCCGATGAGGGCGACGCCGACGCCTGCTGCTTCCGGGCGGCTGGAATTGCCGTTGACGAAGATGCCTGTGTTGAACTTCTTCGCAAGCTGGCCGGTTTCCGCCAGCTGGTTCATCCAGCCCACCTGCTGATCGGAAATGCGGCGGTTCTTTTCATCAACAGTGGAATCCACCTGCCCCTTGAACATGCTGTCGACGTCGCCAGATGCGAGAAGCGATACGGTGCGCGTGGTGCCGATAACGCTCTGATCCGACACGACGATATCGCGCAACTGGGTGCGGACACTGTCCGAAATCAGCGCATTGACGGCGCGAAGACCAGCGCGGTCATCCAGCGAAACACCGAGAACCTGTGCCACGGCATTGCGGGCGACGACCGGGTAATTGGCCGTCATCAGTTTGCCGGGGTTCTGGGCGCGAACATTATCGGGATCGATGATCTGTTCGGAAAACTCCACCGGCACCGTGATCATGGTCTGCTGGAAGGCTGTGTAGCCCTTGCCGATGACCGACCACAGAAGCAGGAACAGGAACAGCAGGCCGAAGCAGATGGCCGCGAAACCATAGGCACGGAAGCGGCGTTCTGCGGCGTAGCGGCGCTTGATGCCGATATCGCGACGGACCTTTTTCGTTGCGGCTGGGGCGTTGATGCCCGAAGAAACGACGTCGGTCATTCGTACTGCTCCCGGTATTTGCGCACAATGTAGAGCGCGTAGATATTGAGGCAAAGCGTGATGGCAAAGAGGGTGATGCCAAGCGCGAAGGCAACCAGCGTCTGCGGCGAGGTGAACTCAAGGTCGCCGGTCAGCTGGCTGACGATCTTGACCGTGACCGTCGTCATCGGCTCGAAGGGATCGATCTGCAGACGGGCGGCAACACCGGCTGCCAGAACCACGATCATGGTTTCACCGATGGCGCGCGAGGCCGTCATCAGAATGGCGCCGACGATGCCCGGCAGCGCCGCAGGCAGGATGACCCGCTTCACCGTTTCCGAGCGTGTTGCGCCAAGGCCGAGCGAGCCGTCACGCAACGAACGCGGTACTGCGGTGATGATATCGTCCGACAGCGAGGAAACGTAGGGGATCAGCATGATGCCCATGACGAAACCGGCGGTGATGACGCTCTGCGCCTGAATGAAGTTGGTATAGTTGCCGGTCGTCAGGCCGCTGATCTGCGTGGAGATGTCACGCAGGAACGGGCCGACCGTGGTGAGCGCGAAGAAGCCGTAGACGATCGTCGGAATACCGGCCAGCACTTCCAGCAGCGGCTTTGCCACCGAGCGGAAACGGGGGCTGGCATATTCCGCCATGTAGATGGCCGAAAACAGACCGACTGGAACCGCAACCAGCATGGCGACGAAGCCGATATAAAGTGTACCGGCAAGCAGCGGGATGAGGCCGAACTGGCCGGAGCTGTCGGTCGCACCGGCAGCAGCAAAGCGAGGGTCCCACACGGTGCCGAAGAAAAACTCATGGGCAGGCACCATGTTGAAAAACTGGATGGCTTCCGTCAGCATCGACATGACGATACCGATGGTCGTCAGGATGGCGATGGAAGATGCCAGCAGCAACGAGCCGAGAATGACCTTTTCGACATTGTTGCGTGCGCGAAAACGGGCGCTGAGGCTGCGCAATGCATAAGCGGCACCGCCGAGTGCAACAGCCAGAACCACGACGACCATCGCAAGGCGGCTTGTAGACGTCAGCTCATTGAGCGTCTCAGCAGCTTCGATCATGTATGGCTCGGGATCGCCTGCAATGGCCACGCCTCGCGCGCCAAGAAGCGCACGTGCCTTCGCCGGGTCCGCGCGAACCTGATCGTTCTCTTCCGGTGTCAGCCGCTCGAGACCGCGGGCGATGGAGCCGACCATGCCGTAGGTGAGGCTCTGCTGCGCTTCGCTTTGCGCCTTCACATCCTCAGGGAAGCCACCGCGCACAGTAGACGTGATGATCACGGGGCTGATGACCAGCCAGATCGCCAGGATCAGTGCGGAGGGGATAAGCGCCCAGACGAGGGCATAGGAGCCGTGATAACCTGCACGCGAATGCAGGTTCGACGGACGGCCGTTTGCCAGCGCCATTGCCCTGCGAGAGCCGAGAAGATAGCTGGCGACAGCAATCAGCGCCAAGATCAGCAGAAGGACGGGTGTGTTCATGGAGGGTTTCCTCGGCGCACCCCAAGGTGCGATGCGGTATCGGACACTTTCAAAGACGAATACTTTTGGATCTGTGATCGGTGGGTGTCTCGTCTTCCTAATCGGTTCACGCATTGTCCTGACGCAAAACCACTATGCAGTTTTGCTGGAAATGCTCGTCGGCTCACGCATTCCGGGTTGATACATCATATTTATCGGGCGCTTGGTGTTACGATAAATAGGAGCTGTCAACCTGCGGCGGCATGTTGCCAACAGAAAGGATGGAAAGCGCGACAGGTTTTGCCGCGCTCTCCAGGGGTAATTACATGATCTTGCCGGATTCGAAGCCTGCGCGGATTTCCTTGCGCTCTGCTTCAGGAGCAGCAACCAGGCCATAGTTCGCCAGCGGAGAGTCAGGACCGATCATTTCGTCGGAGGTGAAGAACTCGACGTATTCCTTGAGGCCCGGAATGACGCCGACATGTGCCTTCTTGACGTAGAAGAACAGCGGGCGGGAAACAGGGTATTCGCCGGAAGCAACGGTTTCGGTCGTCGGAACGACGCCCTTGACGGTTGCGACCTTCAGGCGGTCCATGTTGTTTTCGTAGAAGGCCAGGCCGAAAACGCCGAGGCCGGTCTTGTTGGCGTCGATACGGGCAAGCGTCTCGGTGTAGTCACCGTCGATATCGACAGCCATGCCATCCTTGCGAACTGCGACGCACTTTGCGGCAGCCTGCTTGGCATCCGTTACGGTTGCCTTGATGACGTCGGTCGCGCCTGCTTCCTTGCAGCCGTCAGCCATGATCTTCTCTTCGAAGACTTCACGCGTGCCGTGCTTGGAGCCTGGGATGTAGGCGGCGATTGCCACGTCCGGCAGGTCCTTGTTGACTTCCGACCACTTCTTGTAGGGGTTGGCAACAAGCTTGCCGTCCTGAACGATTTCAGCGGCGAGAGCGAGGTAAAGATCCTTCGGCTCAAGCTTTACGTCCGGGTTGGACTTGTCCATGGCGAAAACGATGCCGTCATAGCCGATCTTGACTTCCTGAACGTCGGTGACGCCAGAGGCTTTGCAAGCGGCAAGCTCGTCGGCCTTGATGGGACGCGAAGCGTTTGCGATGTCGATGGTGCCTTCACCAACGCCAGAGCAGAATGCCTTGAGACCGCCACCGGTGCCGCCGGATTCAACAACCGGAGCCTTGAAGTCGGGATAGGTCTCGGCGAAGGTTTCCGCAACGATCTTTGCGTAAGGCAGAACGGTGGACGAACCGGCAACCTGGATCTGGTCGCGTGCGGCGGCGGCGCCTGCGAACGCAACGGAAGCCACCAGAGCTGCTGCGGACAATTTAACGATATTCATGTGACTCTCCCGTCGTGGGCCCTAAGGCTTTGTGAACTCTGCCGGAGAGAAGACTTACCCCTCGTCCAATCTGGACTGCCCCGGCGGACCCTTAATAATCAGTCTTGCCACACCCTTTTATGTCACTTCGATGAAAGATTTGTGACAGCCTAATTTATTGATAAATAATGCAATTTTTCCAAATATCGTTTTGCGGTCACGGCTTTATGTCAAAAACGCACCGTAAAGTCCGTTCCCACGTCCAGTTCGGAACGGATGATGAGGCGCGCGCGGTGGCGCGTGAGAATGTGCTTGACGATGGCAAGGCCAAGACCGGTGCCTTTCTTGGAGCGGCTATCGGCCACGCTGACGCGGTAAAACCGCTCTGTCAGGCGCGGAACATGCTCGGCGGGAATGCCGGGCCCCTTGTCCACCACGCTCACCTCGACCGGCTTTTCCTGCTTCGCGCGGAGGGTGACATCGACCACCTTGCCCTCCTGCCCGTATTTGCAGGCATTTTCGATGAGATTTTGAAAAACCTGAACGAGCTCGTCCCGGTCGCCGGTGACCTCCACCTTTTCATCCGGCATGTGCAGGTTGATGTCTATTCCCAGTTCACCGGCCAGCGGCAATAGCGAATCCCGAACGTGACCGAGAAGTGGCACGAGATCCACCTTCTGATCCGGTGCGATATTGGCCCTGAGTTCCAGTCTAGAGAGCGACATGAGGTCATCGACAAGGCGGCTCATGCGGGTGGCCTGATCCAGCATGATGCCAAGAAATCGCTCCTGAGCCTTCGGATCGCCCTTGGCCGGACCTTGCAGGGTTTCGATGAAGCCGCGCAGGGAAGCGAGCGGTGTTCTCAGCTCATGGCTGGCGTTGGCGACGAAATCGCTGCGCATCCGGTCGATACGGCGCAGTTCCGAAATATCGCGGAAGGACAGAATGTAAAACGGTGCGCCGGAGGATGGCGGCACGGCAGCGGGTGCGATACGCACCACGAAAACCCGCTCCGATGGTAACCGTTCGGAATGCTCGACCTGATTGGGCTTTCCGGTTGCGATCGTCTCGCGAATGACATCGAGCAAACCCGGCGACCGCAGACGGCCGGAAATGTGAGAGCCGACCGGAAGCGAACCGAAAGCGCGCTCTGCGGCGGCATTTTCAAAAAGCATGCTTGCGTTCTGGTCGAGAATGAAGACCGGCGTATCCAGCGCCACCAGCCCCGCTTGAACACCGGCAATCAGGGCCGGATTAACCCCATCCTGCGCCAGCGTTTCGCTCTCGGCCCTCTTTTCCTCACGCGACTTGACGACAGAAGCGGCATTGACGGACAGGATGGCGAGCACGGCTGCCAGCCACAGCCCCAATGGCAGGAAAGGCGAACGAAACTCGGTCAGCGCCACGACCGTCAGCATGGTGACGACGACGAGCGACAGCCAGTTGCTGCGCACCCTCACCCAGTATTGCCGAACCGCGCTATCGCCTTCCATGACCGCCATTGCCATTGCTTCCGCCACCCATCTGCCAAGGTCCTCAATCCGCACGTCATATATGCTTTTCATGACAGAGATTCTGCGTCATGTCTTTCTCGAGTGCTGCGAGACAAGGATTTATGTGGAAAGCTTTCCGAGGAAGATTTTTGCCTGCCCTTGAATTTCCGCGCTCCCGGGCTGAAGTATCATTTGGCCACCATGACTTTGGCCACCATGACAGGGAGAGATCATGAGCGAAACCGCCAAGGACCGTTCCGTTACACTGAAAGTCGACGGCAAGGAACGCATCTTTAATATAGATGACCCGGTACTGCCGGACTGGATCGAAGACAACAAGCTGACCTCCGGCGACTTTCCCTTTGACAAGAAGCTGGACCGGAAGGACTACGAAGAGGCACTGGAGGCACTTCAGGTAGAGCTTGTGAAGGTTCAGTTCTGGCAGCAGGCGACCGGCCAGCGCATCATGACCGTATTCGAAGGCCGTGATGCGGCAGGAAAAGGCGGCTCGATCGGCGCGGTCCGCGAGTACCTCAATCCGCGCTATGCCCGCATCGTGGCGCTGACCAAGCCGACCGAAACAGAGCGTGGACAGTGGTATTTCCAGCGCTACATCGCGCATTTCCCGACCGCTGGCGAATTCGTGCTGTTCGACCGGTCATGGTACAACCGCGCTGGGGTCGAACCGGTCATGGGTTTTTGTACGCCGGAAGAACACAAGCGCTTCTTAAAAGAAGTGCCGCGACTGGAAAAAATGGTCGTGCATGAAGGCGTTCACCTGTTCAAATTTTACCTCGACATCGGCCGGGAAACCCAGCTCGAACGCTTCCATGACCGTCGCCACAGCCTGCTCAAGTCCTGGAAGCTATCGGATATGGATATCGCCGCGCTGACGAAGTGGGACGACTACACCAAAGCCCGCGACGAGATGTTGGAAAAGACCCATATTGACGACGCGCCATGGACGGTGATCCGGGCGAACGACAAGCGGCGTTTACGCCTCAATCTCATCCGGCATATTCTCACGTCGCTGGACTACGAGGGCAAAGACAAAAAGGCGATAGGGGAGATCGACGACAAGATTCTCGGCAGCGGACCAGGTTTCGTGAAGTAAATCCAGCCAGATACCTGTTTCTCTGACACGGACCGAAGCCCCTCCCCTGCCGGTGCTAGAGAATAAACGCAATAAAAAAGCGAGCTCGAAAGCCCGCTTTTAAATCAATATCTTAAAACTTATCAGGCCCGGCGACGTTCGCTAACCGGCTGGTACGCCATTTTCGCATGAAATTTGCAGTAAGGAGAGGATTCGGCTGCCTCGCATCCGCAGAAGTGGAAGTCGTCCTTCAGCGGATCGCCTACTGGCCATTTGCAGGTGCGCTCGGTCAGTTCCGTCAGCGTCAGACGAAGCGACGTTGGCAGCGACATGTTCGAGGCTGGGCGATATTCCAGAACCTCGGCGCTGTCGATTTCAAACTCGTCCTTCAGAGCAACCGCTCCTGCGGTGCGTGTCTGGGCAGGACGGCTGGGCGCAACGCGGGCGTTGCTGTTGAAAGCCTGCGTGCGGGTTGCCGCGACGGCAGGTGCCGGACGCTTCACGGCAGGACGAGAAGTTGCAACCGTTCCGCCAGCCTTGGCACGGCCCGGCAGGTTGAGGCGGTGAACCTTGCCGATGACGGCGTTGCGGCTGACGCCGCCCAGCTGTGCTGCGATCTGGCTTGCGCTGAGCCCTTCGGCCCATAGTCGCTTAAGCTTCTCGACCCGTTCGTCCGTCCAGTTCATGCCGCTTCTCCGCTCGTCGTGCAGGCAGAATCCTTCTCTAATGCACATGAAGCAAATCATGTGCAGAGTATCTGCCAGATTGTAGGTGACTAGTTCCGCCGCTTTGCAGTCTAGTAATTGACGATTAACCTAATCCCCGGTTGACTCCGTGACAAGAGTCGCAGGAATCATCTGGAATCGATTTTCCGGTTTTCCCCAACTTGCTTGATCTGTGAGTCAGAAAGGCAACACCTTGTAGACCGCCACTTGAGCTCTACTACGGCTTGATAAAGCCTCAAAGTGCCGAGATTTGTTGACATCCGGTGTCGAAGTGACAATAGTGCCCGCGAAGTAAACAGAGTACGCAAGCCGCCGCGAGGCGGCATTTTTGATTTTCAGGGCAGGGATAACCCCAACGCCCTATTGACAGAGGTCTGACGTGGACCTCACGTAAGGAGTGATGCAGCCATGACCGAAACCGCGCCCAAAACCGGGTCGTTGTTCGATACGTTTTCCAGAGCCCCCCTGCGCTTCGAGCGAGGCGAAGGTGTGTGGCTGGTTACGGAAAGCGGCGAGCGATATCTCGATTTCGGCGCAGGCGTGGCAGTCACCTCCGTCGGCCATAGCCACCCCCATATGGTAGAGGCGCTGAAGGATCAGGTCGAGAAGGTCTGGCACCTTTCCAACCTCTATGAAGTGCCGGGGCAGGAAGTGCTTTCCACGCGGCTGACCGATGCAACTTTTGCGGACAAGGTGTTCTTCACCAACTCCGGCGCGGAAGCGCTGGAATGCGCGATCAAGACCGCGCGTCGCTACCAATATACCCATGGCCACCCAGAGAAATTCCGCATCATCACCTTCGAAGGCGCCTTCCATGGTCGTACGCTGGCAACTATCGCCGCTGGCGGACAGGCCAAGTATCTCGAAGGTTTCGGCCCCAAGGTCGAGGGCTTCGATCAGGTGCCTTTCGGCGATCTGGAAGCGCTGAAGGCGGCTATCGTGCCGGAAACGGCAGCGCTGCTGATCGAGCCCATTCAGGGTGAAGGTGGCATTCGCGTGGTAGAGCCGGAATTCCTGCGGGCACTGCGGGCGCTGTGCGAGGAGCATGGCCTGCTGCTGATCTTTGATGAGGTGCAGACGGGCGTTGGCCGTACCGGCAAGTTCTTTGCCTATGAATGGTCGGGCGTGACGCCGGATATCATGGCCGTTGCCAAGGGCATCGGCGGCGGCTTTCCGTTCGGCGCTTGCCTTGCAACGGCGGAAGCTGCTTCCGGCATGACGGCGGGCGTTCATGGCACGACCTATGGCGGCAATCCGCTGGCGATGGCTGCTGGCAATGCGGTGCTCGACATCGTGCTGGCCGATGGCTTTATTCAGCATGTGCGGGATGTTGCGCTCGTCTTCCGGCAGGGTCTCGCTTCGCTGAAGGATCGGTTCCCGGACGTGATCGAGGAAATCCGTGGCGAAGGGCTACTCCTCGGCATCAAGGCAAAAGTGCCGTCTGGCGACCTGCTTCAGGCCATGCGTGCGGAGCATTTACTGGGCGTTCCGGCTGGCGATAACGTCATACGCCTTCTGCCGCCGCTGGTCGTGACCGCGGAGGAGGCTCGCGAGGGTCTCGCGCGCGTCGAAAAGGCAGCCGAAGCACTCACCGTCAAACTGGCAAAGAGCGCCTGATCTCAGGCGCACAAGGGCTGACGTAAAGGGTGGCCCGCATCCATGGGACTATATTGAAATGGCATCTGCAAAGCATTTTCTAGACCTTTCGGCCGTCGGCTCGGATGACCTGCGGGTCATTCTCGAAGACGCGAAGAGCCGCAAGATTGCGACCAAGAATGGCACGGCGGACAAGCCGCTGGCCGGCAAGATGCTGGCCATGATCTTCGAAAAGCCATCGACCCGGACCCGCGTTTCCTTCGATGTGGGCATGCGCCAGCTGGGCGGCGAAACGCTGTTTCTTTCCGGCACCGAAATGCAGCTTGGCCGCGCCGAGACCATCGGCGATACGGCCAAGGTTCTGTCGCGTTATGTGGATGCCATCATGATCCGCACCACGGATCATAATCGCCTGCTGGAACTTGCCGAACACGCCACCGTGCCTGTCATCAACGGCCTGACGGACGAGACGCATCCCTGCCAGATCATGGCGGATATCATGACCTTCGAAGAGCATCGCGGTCCCGTGAAAGGCAAAACGATTGCATGGACGGGCGACGGCAACAATGTGCTGCATTCGCTGGTCGAAGGCTCGGCCCGTTTCGGCTACAAGATGAACATGGCCGTGCCCATGGGTTCGGAGCCGCTGGACAAATACCTCAACTGGGCGCGCAACAATGGCGGCGAAATTATGCTGTGCCACGATGCCGACCGTGCGGTTGCGGGTTCCGATTGCGTCGTGACCGATACCTGGGTTTCGATGAACCAGGAGCACAAGGCGCGCGGCCACAACATTTTCCAGCCTTTCCAGGTCAATGATGCGCTGATGAAGAAAGCCAATGGCGATGCGCTGTTCATGCACTGCCTGCCGGCCCATCGCGGCGAGGAAGTGACGGACGCGGTGATCGACGGCCCGCAGTCGGTGGTGTTCGATGAAGCAGAAAATCGCCTGCACGCGCAAAAGGCCGTCATCGCCTGGTGCATGGGTGTCATCTGAATTCGGTTGACCTGAGCGTCGAGAGAGACGTGCGGGGAGCTTGAATTTCACACGCCCTGCCCCATTTATAGGCCAACCACAGAGCCGCCTTTCTTCAAGGGCGGCCTTTCATCAATCGTTTATCGTGACTTATGGGCCGGGGGTGGTTTCGTTTTGCCATTCTCCGCTTTATCTTTGCGTAAGCGTATATCAAGCCCGCCCACCGGAATTTTCGGGTTTCGGCCTTTATCGGCATGAGCGGCGGGCGTGAAGGAGTAGAACCATGGCAGACGTAACCGTAGAACTGGATCAGCTTGATTTCGTAGGCGACGACAAAGTCGTTCCCTTTCAGGTAGAGGGGCTGGATGTGCGTGGCCGCGCCGTTCAGGTCGGCCCGCTGCTGAACGCCATTTTGCAGCGACACGAATATCCTGCGGTCGTCGCACGACTGCTGGCAGAAGCTCTGGTTTTGACCGCGCTCATCGGCACATCGCTGAAATTCTCCGGCAAGCTGACGGTGCAGACCAAGGGCGATGGCCCGGTTGACCTGTTGGTTGCGGACTTCAGCGCGCCGCAGAACATGCGCGCCTATGCTCGCTTCGATGAGCAACGGCTGGAGGAAGCGTCTGAGGCGGGACAGACTTCACCCGAACAGCTTCTTGGGAACGGCATTCTCGCCTTCACCATCGATCAGGGTGCCGGCATGCAACCCTATCAGGGTATCGTGCCGCTGGATGGCTCTTCGCTTGAGGAAATCGCAGGCGTCTATTTTCGCCAGTCGGAACAGTTGCCCACCCGTGTTCGCCTCGGTGTCGCGGAATTCTTTGACCGTGACAGCGAAGGCAGGCCACGCCACGGATGGCGTGCAGGCGGCATCATCGCGCAATTCCTGCCGCAGGCGCCGGAGCGACTTCGCAACCGCGACCTGCACGGCGGCGACGGCGATGAAGGCGTCTTCGAACAGTCCGAAGACGATGCTTGGACGGAAGCCGTGACACTAATCGACACGGTGGACACTGATGAGTTGACCGACCCGCAGGTGCCGGTCGAGCGGCTGCTCTTCCGCCTGTTTCACGAACAGGGTGTGCGGGTCTATGAGCCACAGGCAATCATCGACAAATGCAGCTGCTCGCGTGACAAGATCAAAGGCGTGCTGTCGGGTTTTTCCGCCGAGGAAATTCAGGACAGTCAGGAAAACGGCGAAATCGCCGTGAGCTGCGAATTCTGCTCTACGACCTATCGTTTTCCGGTCGAAGAGCTGGCAGATTGAAAAATGGACGGGGCGAAAGCCCCGTTTTCGTCAGTTCAAAACCCGCGCCAGACCCGGGCTGTCCAGCGAAAAGGCTGGAATGGCCACAATAAAGACTTCGCCGCTATCGGCCTGCATTTCGTAATGGCCGAACATCATTCCTGAAGGCGTATCCAGCGGGCAGCCGGATGAATATTCATAGGTATCGCCTGGCTTTAGATGCGGCTGTTCGCCGATGACGCCGGGGCCGGAGACCTCGTCCACCTGTCCGTTCTGATCCGTGATGTGCCAGTAACGGTTGACCAGCGTCACCGAGTTTTCCGAGTTGTTGGAAATCACGACAGTATAGCCCCAGACGTAACGGTTATCGTCGGGATCAGACTGTTCTTCAAGATAATACGGGTCTACCGTGACCTCTATATCTCTTGTCAGTGCGCGATACATGCATGCGGCCCTAAGTTATTGCTTATCCAGCATTCTACACCAAAGACATGATGATATCGTCAAGAAAATGAATTTGGTCTGAATAACAGCGCGACCTTGTTGGTGACGGCAGGCTTCGATGAAGCCCTCGCGCTTGATCGGGCAACAGAGGAAATGGCCCGGACGAACCGCCGGGCCACCAGATATTATGCGGAAACCTTGTCCAGCGCTGCCGCGAAGTCTTCCAGCAGGTCGTCGGTGTCTTCGATGCCGCAGGAGAGACGCAGTGTGCCGCCGGAAATGCCGAGTTCAGCGCGGGCCTCATCCGTCAGGTTCTTATGCGTGGTGGTCGCCGGGTGCGTAATCAGGCTCTTTGCATCGCCCAGATTGTTGGAAATCTTCACGACTTCCAGTGCGTTCTGAAGCTTGAATGCCGCTTCCTTGCCGCCCTTCAGTTCGAAGCAGACGAGCGTCGAGCCGCCCGTCATCTGGCGAGCGATGATATCGGCCTGCGGATGGTCGGCGCGACCGGGATAGATAACCTTGGCCACCTTAGCCTGATCCGCGAGGAAATCAGCAATCTTGCCCGCATTTTCCGTCTGCTGGCGCACGCGAAGCGGCATGGTTTCGATGCCTTTCAGCAGCGTCCAGGCATTGAACGGCGAAAGAGCCGGACCCGTGTGGCGGAAATAATCCTGAAGCTCTTCCTCGATCCACTTCTTGTCGGAAAGGATCACGCCGCCGAGGCAACGTCCCTGCCCGTCAATATGTTTCGTGGCGGAATAGACGACAATATGCGCACCGAGTTCCAGCGGCTTCTGGAAGAGAGGCGTGGCAAATACGTTGTCGACAACGAGCTTCGCTCCAACCTGATTGGCAAGCTTGGCAACGCCCGCAATATCCACGATTTCAAGCGTCGGATTGGTCGGGCTTTCCAGGAAAAACAGCTTGGTGTTTGGCTGGATCGCTTTCTCCCAGTTGGCGAGATCGCGACCATCGACCAGCGTGCATTCGATGCCATATTTCGGAGCGAGCGTCTCGACCACCCAGCGGCAGGAGCCGAACAGGGCACGGGCCGCAACGATATGATCGCCTGCCTTCAACTGGCACATAATGGCGGCGGTGACGGCGGCCATGCCGGACGCCGTTGCGCGGGCATCTTCGGCACCTTCCAGTAAGCACATGCGCTTTTCGAACATGTCATTGGTCGGACCTGCGTAGCGGGCGTAGATAAAGCCTTCGGTCTCACCCTTGAAGCGCGCCTCAGCGGCCTCCGAGCTTTCGTAGACGAAACCCTGCGTCAGGTAGAGTGCTTCCGACGTTTCACCGTAAGGGGAGCGCTGCGTTCCGCCGTGAACGAGTTGGGTTGCCGGGCGCCATTTCTTGCTCATGTCATCACCTTCAAAACAAAAAAACCGGCCGCAAAAGCAGACCGGTTACAAGCACCCGGTCTTTTTAGCCACTTGTTTAACGTGGCTGCAAGCCGACCGGCCAAATCACCACGGGATAAGCTTGGCTTAACGCCGTTAACGACTTGCGTCAATGCCCTGCTTTTGGTTTTGTCGCGGTGAAACGGGACGATAAAAAATGACGAGAACGACTGGCATATTGGCCGATGGTGCTATCCGGGAACTATTCGCTTCAGGTAAGCTGATGAGCGAACGTGCGTTGGATGTCGATCAGATCCAACCCGCCAGCCTCGATCTGCGTCTTGGCGCAAAAGCCTATCGCGTCCGCGCCTCCTTCATGCCTGGCCCGACGACCAGGGTCATCGAAAAGCTCGACCGCCTGCGACTGCATGAGATCGATCTTACTGAAGGAGCCGTGCTGGAAACCGGCTGCGTCTATATCGTTCCGCTCATGGAAAAGCTGGCACTGCCTGCCGATATGTCGGCCTCTGCCAATCCCAAAAGCTCAACGGGTCGCCTCGACATCTTCACCCGCGTCATCACCGATTGCGCGCAGGAATTCGACAAGATTCCAGCAGGCTATAATGGTCCGCTCTATCTCGAAATCAGCCCGCGCACCTTCCCGATCGTCGTACGACAAGGGTCCCGTCTTTCGCAAATCCGCTTCCGCATAGGTCATTCGGTGCTGAACGAAGCCGAATTGCAAAACCTGCATGAGATGGAAACGCTCGTCGCAAGCGAAACCCCGAATGTTTCAGGGGGCGGCATTGCGCTCTCCATCGACCTCAAGGGTTTTGGCGAATACGGCCTGATCGGCTACCGAGGCAAGCACCACACGGCGGTTGTCGATGTCGATCAGAAGGCCGCCCATGATGTGCTGGATTTCTGGGAGCCGCTTTACTCAAGAGGCCGCGCCGAGCTCATTCTCGACCCGGATGAGTTCTATATTCTCGTGTCGCGTGAAGCAGTTCACGTCCCCCCGCTTTACGCCGCCGAAATGACGCCATACGATCCGCTGGTGGGTGAGTTTCGCGTCCACTACGCCGGTTTCTTCGACCCCGGCTTCGGCCACGCAAGTGCAGGCGGCACCGGCAGCCGCGCTGTGCTGGAAGTGAGAAGCCACGAGGTGCCGTTCATTCTCGAACATGGCCAAATCGTCGGTCGTCTGGTTTACGAGCACATGCTGAACACACCGGACGGTCTCTACGGCACCGGTCTCGGCTCCAACTATCAGGCCCAGGGCCTCAAACTCTCCAAACACTTCCGCCCCGAGCAGGCGTAGGCTACGCTTGACAGCAACGCCGTTCTATCGGAAGTTTTTTGCGCGCGCGGGTGTAGCTCAATGGTAGAGCAGCAGCTTCCCAAGCTGAATACGAGGGTTCGATTCCCTTCACCCGCTCCATCACAATCCTCTTACAAAGCTCCCACAAAATTCTCCCTCTGTTGAATGCCCTGTCGTTCACCTCCATATGAGTTGGCAATCGAGGAGTTTCCCATGGCAAAAATTTTCGTTGGTGGTGCTTTGCTCATTTCGACACTCGTGCTGAGCGGGTGCCAAACCTGGCACAGCCCCTATCGCGGTAACGAGTGGAGGATGGATCAGGTTATGGACGGCGATCCTTTTCGTCAGGGCGATGGGCATCGCGGTGAGAATAGTAACCGCATCATCAGGTGATCGATCAGGCCAGTTCAGCTAAGGCTACCGAAACTGCGGGTGTCAGTGCTTCGGTTCCCTTGGCTTATGAGGCGTCTTGTTCCAGACAAATGGCTTGTAGCGGAGTTCGTAAACCGCGTGCCATGCAGCCGCTGACAGCATGAGCCAGTAGAGGGGCGTGAACAGCCACCGGCGCTTGATGAGTTTGCGCTCGTGAGGAATCATTCCGCGAAGGCCCATCATGAGAAAGATCGTGTAGCTGGCGAGGACGTTGAGCGTGTCGATGGTGAAGAGCGCCAGCTGTGCTGGGGCGACCGAAGATGTTCCCTCCGTCCAAAGCATGTTTACGATATAGGCGACGTAGATGAGAAACAGGGGATGCGTGAGAGACGACAGCAGCATGCCGCCGATCAACAGGTGGAATACCAGATAGGCTCGCCATCCCATCTGGCGAGCGGTTGCCAAAGGTGATCTCATCATCACCAGCCAGCTTTGCAGCCAGCCTTTAAACCATCGCGTCCGCTGCTTCATCCAAACCAACACATCCGTTGGCGCATCTTCCAGCGTGGGATAATGAATGACATCGCAGCGATATCCCATCCGGTAAAGCCGCATGCCGAGATCGGCATCTTCGGTGACGTTATGAGGGTCCCAAGCGCCGACATCCCTCAGCACCTCTGTCCGGAAATGGTTGGATGTTCCGCCAAGCGGCAGCGGCATCTTCTTCTTCGCGAGCATCGGCAGCATGCGCCGGAATAGCGCGGAATATTCCAGTGAGAAGGAAGACGTCAGCCAGGACGTGTCGCCATTGCTGATGATCAAAGGGGCTTGAAGACAGGCAAGAGTATCAGGCGCCTCCTGAAAACGCGCATAAGCCTCTTTGAGCTGCTTGGAATGCGGTCTGTCTTCCGCATCATAAACCGCGAGAAGCTGCCCACGGACGCCCCGAAGTGCGTAATTAAGTGCTTTCGGTTTGGTGCGAGGCAAAGACGGTGGGACTTTGACCACCTCGAATTGAGGACCAAGGCTGAGTGCGCCTATCGCATCGAGCGTCATGGCGTCGTCCGCCTCGCATACCAGCTTGATATCCAGCCGCGACTTGGGCCAGTCCAGCCGATCCAGTGCGGCGACAAGCTGTTTAACGACCGCCTCCTCCCGGTAAAGTGCAACGAGGACACTGTAGACCGGCAGAGGTTCGTTCCTGGATGTATCAGCCAGTCGAAGAGTTCGCCTCTGTGGCGCCGTGCGCAGCGGCGACAACCTGAAAAGCGTTGCGGCCAGATAGAGAAAGGCGGTTACCGCGTGAAGGGCATAGAGCGTAAGGTTGGTTACAAGGCAAAGCGACAGGATAAGAATCGTAACGGCGATGCCGAGACAGAAGCCCTGCTTGCCTTCGAGCGTTATTCGCGATGAGTAATGAGGTTTGTTTTCGAACAGCGTGTTGATCGTTTCCCGGGTGCGCCTTTCCGCGCCTGTATTCCAGACTGCTCTTTTCAAGGCGGATGGCGTTGTGATGACCATATCTGCCTGAAGGCCCGGCGTTGTTTCCAGCGCTGCCTTCAGCCGCGAAATGGTTTCGATGTCTGGCACGACTGCGATGTAGGGTTTGGCGTCTCGGGGAGAAAGACGAAGCATACGTTGTTCGAGAAGCTGAATGTCCAGCGAAGGGGTATCTACGACGATGGAAGCATCGAGATCATCAAAAAACGGCAGCCGAAGATATCGAGCGAAAGCACCAAAATAGGCTTGCTCGGCAACAAGTCCGCTGGCCAGAAGCTCGGCCTCCAATGTAGCGCCATAGAGTTTGGCCCGTTCGCGACAGGCATCGATATAGGGCTTGCCGATGCCCAATGTCTGGAGAAAGGATATATCGTCCGCTTCAGGCTCATCCGGACATATCAGAAATGGATCATCGGCGAGTGGCCGGAACGGAACAATTTCATGTGTGACAAGGGTCGCATCGGACGAATCTTGTGTATACTCTTCTTCAAAAGACATGCCGACCCCAACCACCTGACGGTGGCGACCATGAAGACCCCGTTCCGGATCATATACATGCGCCCTTTAGTTGCATCCCTTAAAATTTGGGGTATTTTTACAGCTACATTTTGCACAATACTTTTTTGGAGCATGGCTGGACGCGCTCAGCAGCCCGTCGATAATGGTCGGCTGCCTGTTCTTTTCGATGCCCAGGAGCGGTTGCCCGGCGCGGATTTATCGTCTGTGCCGCGCGTGCGCTTTCTCATGTCGGTGGATTTCCCGCCTTTCAACTTCACCGATCAGGATGGCCGTCTCGTCGGATTCCATGTCGATCTGGCACGGGAAATTTGCGCACAGCTGAAAATCGAGAGCAAATGTCAGGTGCAGGCTTTGCCATTCGACGAGCTTGAAGGCGCGCTCGAAATGGGTGAAGGCGAAGCTGTCATGTCTGGCATCGCGTCAAGTTCGGATTTGCGGAAAAGCTTCAGCTTCACACGCCCCTATCTGCTCTTGCCCGCGCGTTTCGCGGTCAACAAATCGACGAATCTGGACGGACAATCGGCCGCAGTGCTTTCCGGCAGGAAAGTCGGTGTGATCACTCGCTCCCGCCATGAGGCAATGCTGAAGGCATTTTTCCCCAACGTAGCGATCAACGGCTTCGATGGTTATGAGCCGATGTACGACGCGCTGAAATCCGGCAGGATCGATGCGGTTTTTGCGGATGGGCTGCGTCTTCCGTTCTGGGTCGCGGGAACCGCATCCGATAATTGCTGCACCATGTTCGATGGTCCCTACATGTCCGACCGTTTTCTCGGTGAGGGCCTGTCCATCATGACCGTAGATGCGGAAAACCGCTTGGTCCCGGCTTTCGACCAGGCACTTGCGGCCCTGTCTCGCAATGGACGTCTTGAGGAGATTTACCGGCGCTATTTCCCCTATGGACTGTTTTGACAAGGAAAAAGCACGGACGGAAAAGATTACCGATTACTGGCTTGCCCAGATGATACGGGCGACCCACTCGACGTCGGAGAGATCGAAACTGCGGTTGGGATGGTCGGGGTTGAGCGAAAAGAGTTCGATGGTCTTGGCCGTCTGGCGAGCCAGCACTTTCGCCATGACCTCGCCATCGCGGCTTTTAACGACGACACGATCGCCGCGCCGCACCTGAGCGCCCGGCTCCACGATCAGCACATCGCCATCCCTGTAAAGCGGCATCATGCTCTCGCCCTGAACTTCAAGCGCATAAACGCCAACCTTGTTGGCGGGAGAGGCGGGAAAATCCACGATGTCCCAACCCTGCCCCGCCGGAAAACCACCGTCATCGAAAAAGCCGCCGGAACCCGCCTGCGCAAAACCGAGCAAAGGTATGGAGCCGCCTTGCGGCGGAAAATTACCCTCGGGCAAGGTGCTTTTGCCTACCCGCTCCATGGCGTAACCGAAAAACTGATCGACGGTGGCGCCGGTTGCCTCGAGCACCTTTGCGACGGATTCGGTCGAAGGCCAGCGCTGGCGACCATCCGGCCCCAGACGCTTGGATTTGTTGAACGAGGTCGGATCCAGCCCCGCTTTCCGCGCCAGCCCGGAAGGCGTCAACTGATTGCGGTCTGCAAGCGTGTCGATTGCGCTCCAGATATTATCGTGTGACAGCATGGTTAACGTCCGGATGGAGCCGCAACCTTTGCAAGCTCTTTCAGCAGATGCTTGAATTTAGACAAACTCCCTGCGGGAGTAAAGAACAAAAAAGGAATAAAATCCTTATTCTTTTAAGTTAATGTGAGGTACGCAAGTGTGACGGGTCGCTCAATTCATGCGACCATCGCCGGTAGATTGAGTTTGGAAAGCTGGATCACCGCCTGCGTCCTGCTGTCCACGTTCAGCTTCAGCAAAATGGCCGACACATGCGCCTTGACGGTGGCTTCCGAAACATTCAATTCGTAGGCGATCTGCTTATTTAGCAGCCCCTCGCCCAACATGCCGAGCACGCGGCTTTGCTGGGGTGTCAGCGTTCTGAGCCTGCTGATGAGATCGGACACATCGGCATCCTGATCACGGCTGGATTGACAGGCGGCGGGTATCCACACATCACCTTCGAGAACGCGTTCTATTCCGGCGCGAATGTCTTCTATCCCGGATGACTTGGATATAAAGCCGGAGGCACCCAGATCGATTGCACGGCGCATGGTTGCCGGATCATCCGTTGCGGAAACGATGACAATGGGAAGGCTGGCAAATTCCGCCCTGAGTGCCATCAGTCCTGAAAAACCGCTGACGCCGGGCATCGCAAGATCAAGCAGCATCAGGTCTGCGTCAGGCTGCGCAACCGCTGCATTTCGCGCCGTTTCGAAATCTCCCGCTTCAATGATGCTGGTCTGCCCTTCGAGCCGTGTGACGGCTTGTTTAAGCGCACCGCGGAACAGCGGATGGTCATCTGCTATGATGATAGTGAGTTCTGACATGCCGCGCCCCCTCCCAAGAGCATTTCATGTATGCCTCATCGTCATGACGGCGTCGAAGCCGTTTCTTCAACAAAAGATTGCTCTAAATCCCGCCCAATACAAGCACTAGATCGCTCTTGCCTCGCCGAGATGGGGGTTTAGACGCAAAAATCTGTGTGAAGCGATGGACAATGAAGGCCATTTACGGCACACCGCCCGCACATGAAGGAGACGCCGCATGAGTGAAACGCCAGCCGCCAACGAAACGCCCGTCATATACAAGATCGTGCCTCGTACCCTTTGGCAGAAGGCGCGCGACGCCGGCGTCTTCAAAGGTGCGGCAATCGACCTGACAGATGGCTACATTCACTTCTCGACGGCCGATCAGGTCAAGGAAACGGCGGCGCGCCATTTCACCGGCCAGGAAGATTTGCTGCTGATTGCAGTCGATGGCAGCGTCCTGAGCGATAAGCTGGTGTTCGAGCCCTCTCGTGGCGGCGACCTTTTCCCGCACCTTTATGACGAATTACCAGTCGACGCCGTGCTTTGGGAAACGCCCCTGACGCTGAATGAAGACGGCGCGCACCAGTTTCCGGAGATTTGAACATGAACGGAATTTTTTCCTCCCTCGGTCGACGCGGCCTGTTTCTTCTTGACCCGGAAGTCGCCCATGGCATGTCGATCACGGCGCTCCGCAGCGGTTTCATTCCCACCTGTCACGTTCCGCACGATCCGCGCCTGCAACAGACTGTCGCCGGTCTTGTTTTTCCCAATCCACTCGGCATGGCGGCAGGCTATGACAAGAATGCGGAAGTTCCCGGCCCGCTGCTGAAGCTTGGTTTCGGATTTACCGAAATCGGAACGGTGACGCCACGCGCCCAGTCCGGCAATCCCAAGCCGCGCATTTTCCGGCTGGTGGAAAACGAGGCTGTCATCAACCGTCTCGGTTTCAACAATGAAGGACATGCGGCAGCACTTTCACGCCTCATCTCCGCTGGTCTGCGTGGCATCGTCGGCGTCAATATCGGTGCGAACAAGGATAGTGACGACCGGATTGCCGACTATGTAAAGGGTATCGAGACATTCTCATCGGTCGCCTCCTATTTCACAGCCAATATCTCATCCCCGAACACGCCCGGCCTGCGTGATCTGCAAGCGCGTGACAGTCTTTCGGCACTTTTGAGCGCCACTCTTGCGCAACGGGACCGCGAGGCGGAAAAGCTGAACCGGCATATTCCGGTCTTTCTCAAGATCGCCCCCGACCTTACCGAAGAGGGCCTTGATGACATCGCTGCGGAGGTGTTGTTACACCGGCTGGACGGTCTGATCGTCTCCAATACCACCCTCTCTCGTGATGGGTTGCGGCCTGGACGAAGCAACCATGAAACCGGCGGGCTTTCCGGCAAGCCTTTGTTCGACCTGTCGACAACGGTGCTTGCGAAGATACGCAAGCGCGTCGGCCCCGACCTGCCGATCATCGGCGTCGGCGGCGTGTCTTCCGCGGAAACGGCACTGGAAAAGATCAAGGCCGGTGCCGATCTCGTGCAGCTCTACTCCTGCATGGTCTATGAAGGCCCCGGCCTGCCCGGCACCATCGTTCGCGGTCTATCACGCATTCTGGAGCGGGACGGCGTGGCGAATATCCGCGAGCTTCGCGACAGCGCAGTGGAGAGCTGGGCGGCGAAAACGCTTAAGTCTTAGAGCGCTGACGCGTTTCAAGAAAAAGCGGAAACGCCTTGAGCAAACGATCACTCGCCCGGCAGAATGCGCACCGAGTAGAGATTGATCGGGCGGCCCGTGCCATCGATATCGCTGTTGATCAGGATGCGTCCGGGCGCATTGGGCGCCATGGACCGATCAAAAGAGACGTTGATCAGCATATCTGCGCGTTCCTGCGTGGCAGTGAAGCGATGACGGGCACAGGCACCAAGGCTTCCGAAATCGCAGGCAACGGAGACCTGCGTGGGTCGGTCGCTGGCTGATTGCATGGTAATCGAGATGGTGGAGGATTTGCCTGCCATTTCACGCAACACGTCCACCGGCACCGCAATCGCGACATTCCCGCCGTCTTCGGCACTGCGTGAGGTGATCTTCACACCCTTGCCGCCTGCCGTAGTGATTTCTTCCAAACCGCCAAGAGAACCCGGCTGAGGGCCGTTAGTCCCTGCTTCGGCATTGAAGACCTCTTCCCACGCGTCGGAAAAGCCGCGACCGGCCTCCACGGTTGGCTCATTGCCTGTAAAATCTTCCGCCTGCACCTGTGGCGGCGGGTTCGGCACGCTGGTATCACGCTCAGCCGGGGACAGCAGGATGCCGGAGCTGTAGATCCACCAACCGCCGACGCTGACGAATGCCAGCAGCGTGAACCACATGAATAGCCGGGTTATAATGCCGCGTTTGCGCCTGCCCTTGGCCGCGCGTTCCGGCTTGAAGGCCAGCGAAGCGGCATCGACGGAGGGACCGGCGGAAGAGGTCCGGTCCCGCACCCCCGCACCGGTGCGCTCAGCGCGCAAATCGCCTACTGGCGGAGCAACCTTTGTATCGGGAAGAGCGGCGGCGTTACCGCGCATTTCGCCGCGCACTTCTGCTTCGACCGGAATGGAAGCGTCTTCATCATCAAAACGGGGATCGGCCGAAACGGATGGGGCAACTCCAACATCAGCCGGACGCTGGCCGTGTTGCGGTAGCGGCGCGGCCTGTGGTGCCCTCGCCGCCTCCCGCCGTACGTGGTCTTCCACAACATCCAGCAGGCGGTTTCGCTCCTCCGTTTCGATGGTGTGAATGAGGGTCTCAAGCCGTTGCCGCTGCTGGCCAACGACAGCCGGATCATCTATCCCCTGCTTGCTCAGGCCCGCTTCCAGCGCCTGTCGGGAGGACTGATAGATGCGCGCGCGCACTTCGGCATTCGATCTGTCCGATTTTTCGAGGGCATTTCTGATTGCCGTTTCCAGTCCGCTCACACCCGGTCCTTTTCCATTCCCAGCAAAAGCTTGCCTCTCGGCGCCAGTCCATTTACGATTCGGTAACGACTTGGGGCATCAACCGCAAGCCACGTTGTTTTCAAAGCGCAGATTGGCTTGGGGAAAACGTCACGACTATGGCGCGAGCGTGCAAAAGCAGGCCATTTCGAAGGGTTAGGGGTTTGCGTGATCGCTCCACCGGAATCAACGCTCTTTTCCCTTTTCAAGTGTTGCGGGCTTCGTTACATCTTACGTGCGCGTAAACGTAAACTTCATGGGAGGAACCATGCTGCCGTCCATCCTCAAGGACAATCTCCGTCTGCCGGTCATCGCATCACCGCTGTTCATCATTTCGCACCCCGAATTGACGCTGGCGCAGTGCAAGGCGGGCGTTGTCGGCGCGTTCCCTGCCCTCAACGCACGCCCGGAAAGCCAGCTGGACGAATGGCTGGCGATGATGACCGAAGAACTGGCCGCGCATAGTGCAGCAAACCCGGATCGTCCCGCTGCACCCTTTGCCGTAAACCAGATCGTGCATATGTCCAACAAGCGGCTGGAGCATGATCTCGGTCTTTGCGTGAAATACAAGGTGCCTATCGTGATTTCATCGCTGGGTGCGGTGCCGGAAGTCAACGCGGCCATCCACTCCTATGGCGGCATCGTGCTGCATGACGTCATCAACAACCGCCACGCCAACTCCGCCATCCGCAAGGGTGCAGACGGCTTGATCGCGGTTGCGACCGGGGCTGGCGGCCACGCGGGAACGCTGTCTCCTTTTGCGCTGGTGCAGGAAATCCGCGAATGGTTCGACGGCCCGCTGCTTCTGGCAGGTGCGATTGCCAATGGCGGATCGATCCTCGCGGCGCAGGCCATGGGCGCGGACATGGCCTATATCGGCTCACCCTTCATCGCCACCAAGGAAGCACGCGCGACCGAGGCCTATAAGCAAGCCATCGTTGACGCACAGGCGGGCGACATCGTTTATTCAAACTATTTCACCGGTGTCCACGGCAACTACCTCAAAGCCTCCATCACCGCCTCAGGCATGGACCCGGACAACCTGCCCGTTGCAGATCCCTCCAAGATGGATTTTACAGCGGCGGCCACCGGCGCAAAAGCCTGGAAGGACATCTGGGGCGCAGGCCAGGGCGTGGGCGCAGTGAAGGCCGTCGAGCCGGTCTCTGCGCTTGTGGACAGACTGGCTGCAGAATATCAAAGCGCAAAAGCCCGCCTGCTCAATCTGTAAAGTGTCTGGACGAGCCAGCAGACGGGGAAAATTTCAAGAACTCGTTTTGAACACTTGAAATCCTCCGTCAATGGCTGTATCAGCCCGCCATACGCCGCGCCGAAGCCTAATTCGGCGCAACAGCCAGGCCGCTTTAGCTCAGTTGGTAGAGCACGTCATTCGTAATGACGGGGTCACGTGTTCGAGTCACGTAAGCGGCACCATTTTCCCAGTCTACGCAAGCACGTGCCCAGCTGTTGCGGGCTTTGAACCTACTTCAAAACGTTGACGATGATGGTCGTGTCAGCGATCTTTCCATCACCAACAGGCGCGCGCAGGGTAAACTGGTCCTTGCCAGCGAACCCCGGCTTCGACGTGTAATAACCTGCCAGACCCGGCACCTTAACGGAGCCGCATCGGGCAAGCGGTCCATTCGATTTGGGAAAGATTTTTTCTTTCACGATTTCTATTTTACCATGGGCTGGGGACTGAATGACAACAGTCGGCGGCATCTGCGCTGGAGTGCAGTCGTTATTGATATGATAATGCTGGCCGATTTTGGTTCTGATACCGCTCATGACCGTGCGGTTTACACGCTCTTTTCGGTAACTTTCATCAGCCGCTGCCGCGCTATAAAAAAATGTCGCGCTTAAAAACAATGCTACAGCAGAAACCATTCGCATGTTTAGTCGATCCTTTGGCGCACAGTCGTCGTTCTCAATACCAACTGATAATCCACAGCCACAATATCGGCTGAGCCGTCACGCGAAATAAATGCAAAATGGTGCATTATTGCTGCGGCTGAACCGTGGTCCTCGGTATCAGCGAGCCATCCTGAGTCTGCGGCGCGAGCTGAATTTTATCGTCGAAGAGTACGATGGAGAGGACGAGGCCTACCAGCACGCAGAGGAGTGCGACGAAGATCAGTCCGGCTTTGTCTATCGGCTTTCTCATGCTCCGCTAACATAGACGTGAATGTGGAGATGGTGGGGCGAAACTCACAATCTTACTGGCGGATATATTTGGTTACAAATTGGTGAAGGCGCATGGGATGCGCCTTCATTTGTTAACGTTTCAAGCACAAACGTCAGATGATGCCGCCGCCGCCAGCCTTGGATTCCGGGCGCTCCGAAGCGACCTTGGCGCGGTAGCCGCTGGCTCGGTAGGTGGCGATTGGGTCGATGGCGGCGCCCGCGCGTTTTCGGGCCTCAACGAGGATGGGCTCTACATCAGTGCGGTAAGCGCGCTTCAGCGTGTCGGATGCCATCAGGGCGTCGTTTTCCTGCTGGAAGCCTTCCAGCGCGGTGCGGTCCACCAGCAGGGCTTGAGCGTAGGCGCGGCGGATTTCGTTGGCGCTGGAGATCAGGCTTTCGATAGGGTCGGTCACATTATGAGACTGGTCGATCATGTGGGCCGGGTGGAAGCCCTTTACGCCGCGATGCTCCGCATCTACCAGTTCGTTGAAGACGAGGAAGAGGCGGTAGGGCTCGATGGCGCCCGCGTCCAGATCGTCGTCACCATATTTACTGTCGTTGAAATGGAAGCCGCCTAGTTTGCCGAACTGGATGAGGCGGGCGACGATCATTTCGATGTTCGTGTTCGGTGCGTGGTGGCCGAGATCGACAAGGCAGAAAGCCTTTTCGCCGAGCGTGTTGGCGATGAGGTAGTTCGTGCCCCAATCCTGCACCACGGTCGAATAAAAGGCTGGCTCGTACATCTTGTGTTCAGAGAAGATGCGCCAATCATCCGGCAGGGCCTTGTAGATTTGCGCCATGCCATCGAGGTAGCGCTCGAAGCTTTTGGTGAAATTGCTCTGGCCGGGGAAGTTGGAGCCATCACCGATCCATACCGTCAGCGCTTTCGAGCCCAACGCATTCCCGATTTCGATGCATTCGATGTTGTGTTCGACGGCCTGTTGACGAGTGGCAGCATCGGTGTGGCTGAGCGAGCCGTATTTGTAGGAATGCTTCTGGTCTGCGCTGTCCGAGAAGGTATTGGAGTTCATGGCGTCGAAGCCGAGGCCGAGAGCGCTTGCGTGCGACTTGAGGCGTGCCGGGTCTTGCTTGTCCCATGGAATATGGAGCGAGACGGTGGGCGTGGCAGAGGTTAGCTGGTTGATGACGGCGCAATCATCCAGCTTGTCGAAAATGCCGCGCGGTTCGCCCTTGCCGGGGAAGCGGGCAAAGCGCGTGCCGCCGGTACCGACACCCCAGGACGGGACCGCGACGAAGAATTCTGAGACTTTGCGCGTGATCGCATCGATATCGATGTTGCGGCGGGACAGGTGTTCGCCGAGCGCCGCGTAATCCGCGCTGTGGGCCTTTTCACGCTTTTCGTTTTCGTGGGCGACGATATCCGCCGCAATCCTCAATTCCGTCATCTCTTCCTCCCTTTGCTCCACGCTGTCATTGAACCATTCCCGCCCTCTTCACGTTACTGGCACGGTAACAATCAGACGGGATTATCAATCGTGGACGTCATTCGCATTCTTCTCGCCATCATCCTGCCGCCTGTCGGCGTGTTTTTGCAGGTGGGCCTCGGTCTTCATTTCTGGCTCAATATTCTTTTGACGCTGTGCGGTTATCTGCCGGGGATCATTCATGCGATTTGGGTTATTCTGCGTAAGTAGACACTCACTCCCCTCCGCCGTCATCCTCGGGCTTGACCCGAGGATCCACTACTGATGGATTGGGTGGGCTCGGATGGATCCTCGGGTCAAGCCCGAGGATGACGGGTGGAGGAATGGTCTCCGCCCTCTTTTACTCACCGCGTAAAGCTCTGCGCATTCCCCGCATCGACATTGATAATATTGCCGGTAGATTTCGCCGAGACATCCGAGGCCAGGAAGTAGATCGCCTCCGCTATATCCTCCGGGAACACGTTCAGCTTCAGCATGGAGCGCTTGCGGTAATGTTCCTCGAGATCGTCCACCTCGATCTTGGACGATGCCGCCCGTTGTTCGCGCCACTCGCCATTCCAGATTTTCGAGCCACGCAGAACCGCATCAGGGTTGACCGTGTTGACGCGGATGCCGGCGTCTGCGCCTTCCAGTGCGAGGCAGCGGGCAAGATGGATTTCCGCAGCCTTTGCCGTGCAATAGGCCGATGCGTTGGGCGAAGAGGCAAGGCCATTCTTGGAAGCGACGAAGACGACGTTGCCACCGAGCTTCTGGCGGCGGAACAGGCGAAAGGCTTCGCGCGAGACGAGGAAATAGCCGGTGGCCAGAATGTCGATATTCTTGTTCCACATGGCAAGCGTGGTGTCTTCCACTGGCGCGGATGAGGCAATGCCTGCGTTGGAGACGAGGATATCGACGCCGCCGAATTCGACGCTGGCCTCGGTGAATGCGACAAGAACCGCGTCTTCCTTGGTCACGTCCAGCTTCACGGTGCGGACTGCATCGGTGCTGAAACGCTTCTCGAAATCGCCCTTCGTCGTTTCCAAAGCGCCCTCATCGATATCTGCCAGCACGACGCAGGCGCCTTCGCTTGCCAAGCGCTCCGCCGTGGCGCGACCGATGCCACCGGCACCGCCGGTAATGAAGGCAACACGGCCTGCAAGGCTCTTGGGCTTCGGCATACGCTGAAGCTTCGCTTCTTCCAGGAGCCAGTATTCGATATCGAAAGCTTCCTGTTCGGGAAGGCCCTGATATTCGGACACGGTGGAGGCACCGCGCATGACGTTGATGGCGTTGACGTAAAATTCTCCAGCGATGCGGGCCGTCGCCTTGTCCTTGGCGAAGGAGAACATGCCGACGCCGGGGATGAGGAAGATGACGGGATTAGGATCGCGGATTTTTGGCGAATTATCGTGTTTGCAGGTCTCGTAATAACGGGTGTAATCGGCGCGGTAATCCTCCAGCGCCTTGTCCAGACCGGCGAGCAGCGCGTCCACATCCGGCTTGGATGTGTTGAGATCGAGGATCAGCGGGCGGATTTTGGTGCGCAGAAAGTGGTCCGGGCAGGAGGTGCCGAGGCTACCTAGCGGTTTCAACTGCGCGGAGTTGACGAATTCCAGCACGGCATCCTGATCATCGAAATGGCCGAGCTTGCGCTCATCGCGGCCAATGCGGCCACGGATTTCCGGCATCAGGCGGGCGGCGATGGCACGGCGTTCTTCAGCGGCCAGGGTCTTGGCGACTGCGCCGCCGAAGATGGTTTTGCCTTCGGTTTCCCGGGCGAACCACTCGATGGCCTTGTTGATGATGGCGAGCGTCAGTTCGTAGCACTTTTTCGCGTCATTATCCCAGGTGAAGAGGCCGTGGCTTTCCAGAACGACGCCCTTGGCGTTGGGGTTGGCTTTCACGAAGGCTTCGAGATCGAGACCCAGCTGGAAGCCGGGGCGACGCCAGGGCAGCCAGCCGATGTCGTCACCGAAAATCTGTTGCGTGAGTTCCTTCGAATTCTTCGAGGCGGCGATTGCGATGATCGCGTCCGGGTGCATGTGATCGACATGATCGAAAGGCACGAAACCGTGCAAAGGCGTATCGATGGAGGCGGCGCGCGGATTGAGATTGAAGGTGCAATGGGGCAGGAAACCGACCATGCGGTCTTCATCTTCCACACCCTTGTAGATGCCCTTCAGCGCTTCCAGCTTTTCCATGTAGAGCGTGGCGAAACCATCCAGCTTGATGGTGCCGACATCGCCGCCGGAACCCTTGACCCACATGACGCGGACTTTTTCGCCCGTCAGCGGATCGGTTTCCAGCACTTTCGCCGAGGTGTTGCCGCCGCCGTAATTGGTGATGCGCTTGTCCGCGCCCAGCAGGTTGGAGCGATAGAGCAGCTTTCCCGGCTCATCCAGCTTTGCCGCGTAAGCATCATCCCAGCGGTTTTCGAGAAGACGGGATTGTCCCATCGCGATATCCTCCCACATCGATTGCTGCGGATTTCGAATGAATCCGCCTCCCTTGGCGTGCAGGTATCGCGCATTCAAAAGCGCAATGTCAATCATAAACGATCATAAATTTTCATTGTGCGGCGCAATATTAAACAATTTGCTCGTTCTTGATTGACAACATAAGAAGTTTGCGAAAGATTGCGAGCAGGAGGACCCCATGCACGAGAGTGAACGCCATCGCATTATCCTAAGCGCCGTACAGGAAAAGCCTGTGGTGACGGTGCAGGATATTGCCGAATTGACGGATGCGTCCGAGGCGACGATCCGGCGCGATATCGCGTCTCTGCACGTTCAGGGAAAGCTGCGCCGCGTGCGTGGTGGGGCCGAAGCGGTGCACCCGCCGCAACTGGGAAATCTCGCGGCACGCCCGTTCCGCGTGTCGGAATCGGTCAATATCGACAAGAAACGCGCAATTGCACGCAAGGCGGTTGACCTTTGCGAAGAGGGTGACGCCATCATTATCAATGGCGGCACGACGACGTTCCAGATGGTGCATTACATGTCTGCACGGCGCTTGCAGGTGATGACCAATTCCTTTGCGATTGCCGAACATCTGGTGAAGCATTCCAAGTGCAATGTCAGTGTTCCGGGCGGGGCGATCTATCGCGACCAGAGCCTGATCCTTTCACCCTTCGAGAATGACGCGATCCGCAATTTCTATGCGCGGCGCATCTTCATCGGTGCGCAGGGTGTGGGTGCGCTCGGCATCATGGAATCGGATGCGCTGGTGATCCAGAGCGAACAGAAACTGATGCGGCAGGCGGAAGAGCTGATCGTGATGATCGACAGCTCCAAGTTTCGCAAACGCTCGAGCCTCATCCTGACACCACTGGAAACGGTTTCGACCATCATTACCGATGACGATATTTCAGACGAGGCGGCGCGCATGGTGGAGGCCGCTGGCGTGACGCTGGTCATTGCCGGGGCGACAGCTTCGCAGGCGGGAAGACCGCCGACAGAGGAGGATTCCGCTTCGGTCGCATGAGGAGCGCCGGGCGGTGAAGTTTCAAACGGGAGGAAAAGGGAATGAAACTTACACGCAGAAAATTGACACAAGCGCTGGCCCTTAGTGTTGCCATGGGCGTTGCCGGTTTCGGCGGCGTGGCGCAGGCCAAAGACATCAAGATCGCTCTGGTCGTGAAATCGCTCGGCAACGGCTTCTTCGAGGCGGCCAATAAGGGCGCGCAGGAAGCGGCGAAGGAGCTCGGCGGCGTAGAAATCATCTATACCGGCCCGACCACCACCACCGCCGAAGGCCAGATCGAAGTGATCAATTCGCTGATCGCTCAAGGTGTGGATGCGATTGCCATTTCCGCCAACGACCCGGATGCGGTGGTGCCTGCCCTGAAGAAGGCCGCACAGCGCGGCATCAAGGTGATTTCCTGGGATTCGGGCGTAGCGCCTGAGGGCCGTATTCTTCAGCTCAACCCTTCTTCCAATGCCCTGATCGGCAAGATGTGCCTGCAGCTTGCAGCAGACCATCTGGAAGGCGGCAAGGGTGATTTCGCCATCCTGTCTGCCACCACCACGTCTACGAACCAGAATATCTGGATCGATGAGATGAAGAAGCAGTTGAAGGACTTCCCCGGCCTCAACTTGGTGACCACGGTTTACGGTGACGATCTGGCCGACAAGAGCTACCGCGAAGCGCAGGGTCTTCTCACCTCGCAGCCGAATGTGAAGGTCATCGTTGCACCAACCACAGTCGGCGTTCTGGCCGCCTCTCAGGCAGTTAAGGATGCGGGCAAGATCGGTCAGGTCTTCGTGACGGGTCTGGGGCTTCCTTCCGAAATGGCGGGGGCGATCAAGTCCGGTGCGACGAAGGAATTCGCCATCTGGAACCCGATCGACCTCGGCTACTCCGCCACCCAGATCGCCTATCATCTCGTGAAGGGCGATGCCGATGGCAAGCCGGGCTCGGAAATCGAAGCCGGTCGCATGGGCAAGATCAAGGTCGGTGAAAACAGCGAAGCGGCCATGGCTGATCCGTTCGTTTACGATGCGAAGAACATCGATCAGTTCTCGAAGATTTTCTGATTGCTAACGAGTGCCTCACTGACCGCGTTGATGAGGCACTCTCCTTCACCCAACACTCGACGTCATCCTCGGGCTTGACCCGAGGATCCACTGACGTCGCAGCTGTGGATACGGGGATGGATCCTCGGGTCAAGCCCGAGGATGACGTCGAGTGTGTGGGCTTCACCTACTCCAAAGTGAGCCTCTGGATTTCTGAAAATGACGATGGCTGTAGAACAAATGACCGACGCGACAGCGCCTTACGCACAGGCAATGGGAAGTTCAGCTCCCATTCTGGAAATGCGCGGCATCAGCCAGATATTCCCCGGCGTCAAGGCGCTGGATGGCGTCGACATCCGGCTTTATCCCGGCAAGGTTACCGCCTTGATCGGCGAAAACGGCGCGGGAAAATCCACTCTGGTCAAAATCCTGACGGGCATTTACCGGCCCAATGAGGGCGAGATCCTGCTGGACGGGCAGCCGGTGAGTTTTCACAGCGCGCAGGATGCCATCGATGCAGGTGTGACGGCGATCCATCAGGAGACGGTGCTGTTCGATGAATTGTCTGTCGGCGAAAACATATTCCTCGGCCATGCGCCGAAGGGCAGGCTCGGGCTGATCGACTGGAAGACGATCAACGAGAAATCGCGGTCGTTGCTGGAGCGGCTGGAAAGCAAGATCGATCCGACCATTCGGCTTAAAGACCTGTCGATTGCGCAGCGGCATCTGGTGGCGATTGCGCGCGCGCTATCCGTGGAAGCGCGCATCGTCATCATGGACGAGCCGACGGCGGCGCTGTCTCGCAAGGAAATCGATGACCTGTTCCGCATTGTCGAAAACCTGAAACGACAGGGCAAGGCGATCCTGTTCATCAGTCACAAATTCGATGAAGTTTATGAGATTGCCGAGAATTATGCCGTCTTCCGTGATGGTCGCATGGTCGGTGCGGGCGAGCTTGCCGCCACGCCGCAGGACGAGATCGTGCGGCTGATGGTGGGCCGCGATGTGAAGGATGCCTTCCCCAAGCAGAGCGTGAACATTGGCGGCACTGTG
This sequence comes from Agrobacterium larrymoorei, assembly GCF_013322225.1. Classification (GTDB taxonomy): domain Bacteria; phylum Pseudomonadota; class Alphaproteobacteria; order Rhizobiales; family Rhizobiaceae; genus Agrobacterium; species Agrobacterium larrymoorei_A. The sequence continues at coordinate 206,786 of NZ_JAAMFB010000003.1, read as the reverse complement.
CTCTCGATCCGCGATTACAGCCATGATACCGAGTTTCGTGGCATTTCGCTCGATCTGCGCAAGGGGGAAATTCTGGGGCTTTACGGGCTGATCGGTGCGGGGCGCTCGGAGCTTTGCCAGTCGCTGTTCGGCATCACCCGGCCAGCCTCCGGCACGCTGACGCTGGACGGGCAGACGATTTCCATCCGCTCGCCGGAAGACGCGATCCGGGCGGGCATCGTCTATGTGCCGGAAGAGCGCGGGCGTCATGGGCTGGCGCTGGAAATGCCTATTTATCAGAACATGTCGCTGCCTTCGCTGGCACGTACATCGCGGAAAGGCTTTCTGAAAGCGGCCAATGAGTTTGCGCTAGCGCGCAAATATGCCTCGCGGCTCGATCTTCGCGCCGCTGCGCTTTCCGTGCCGGTGGGCACGCTGTCTGGCGGCAACCAGCAGAAGGTGGTGATCGGCAAATGGCTGGCAACGCAGCCGAAGGTGATCATTCTGGACGAGCCGACCAAGGGTATCGATATTGGCTCCAAGGCTGCCGTCCATGGTTTCATCAGCGAACTGGCGGCGGAGGGGCTGTCGATCATCATGATTTCATCCGAACTGCCGGAAATTCTCGGCATGTCCGACCGCGCCATCGTTATGCGCGAAGGGCTGATGGCGGGCACGTTCGAGCGGGCGGAATTTTCACCGGAAAAGCTGGTGCGCGCCGCCACGGGCAATGCGTGAGGGAGGTCTAGCCATGAAGACACTTTTGAAGAACCGCGAATGGCTGCTGGCAGGCATCATCGTCCTTTTGATCATCGGCTTTTCGCTGCGCTCTCCGGGCTTCGAGCGCCCGGCCAATCTCGTCAATATCTTCAACGATACGTCAATCCTCATCATTCTGGCGCTGGGCCAGATGACGGTGATCCTGACGAAATCCATCGATCTTTCCGTTGCCGCCAATCTCGCCTTTACAGGCATAGCGGTGGCGATGACGAATGCCGCCTTTCCCGGCATTCCCCTGCCCTTCCTGATCGTGATGGCGGTTGCCATCGGCGCGCTTCTCGGGTCCATCAACGGTATTCTCGTCTGGTGGCTTGGCCTGCCGTCCATCGTGGTGACGTTGGGAACGCTGACGATCTATCGCGGCATGGCCTTCGTTCTCTCCGGCGGGGCATGGGTGAATGCACACCAGATGTCGCCGACCTTTCTCAACGTGCCGCGAACGCCGATTCTTGGGATACCGGTGCTGTCCTGGGTCGCGATCCTCATCATTGCGGGTGCCTGGCTGGTTTTGAGCCGCACCTCCTTCGGGCGCTCGGCCTATGCGTCTGGCGGCAATCCGAGTGCGGCTGTTTATGCGGGTATCGATGTGGGGCGCACGCGCTTTCTGGCCTTCGTGCTGTCTGGCGCGCTGGCCGGGCTTGCGAGCTATCTCTGGGTTTCGCGCTATGCGGTGGCCTATGTGGATATCGCAGCCGGGTTCGAGCTGGATAGTGTCGCGGCGAATGTGATCGGCGGCATTTCGATTGCGGGTGGCATCGGCTCGGTTCTGGGGGCGGTGCTGGGCGCGCTGTTCCTCGGCGTCATCAAGAATGCGCTGCCGGTGATCGGCATTTCGCCCTTTGCGCAGATGGCGATTTCCGGCGTCGTCATCGTGCTGGCCGTGGTGTTCAATGCGCGGGCCGAAGCGAAGAAGGGCCGCATCATTCTGCGCGATAGAGCGGCCACCGAAGAGACGAAGGAGGCCGCGGCATGAGCATGGTGCACCCTGAAACGCAGACGACCGCCCGCATCATTCCCGACAAGCTCGGCACGCCTTTCCGCCGTGTGATGGCAAGCTGGGAAGTGCTGTTGCTGGGCGTCGCGATCCTGATCTTCATCGTCAATTCCTTTGCCTCGCCTTACTTTCTCAACGCCTTCAATCTTTCCGACGCGACCTTCAACTTTACCGAAAAGGCGTTGATCGCCTTTGCCATGGCACTTTTGATCATCGCCGGGGAAATCGATCTTTCGGTGGCGGCCATCATCGCGCTTGCCTCCACCGCTATGGGCTATGCGGTGCAGATGGGGGTGGGAACGCCGGGACTGGTCGCCATCGGCATAGGCGTCGGGCTTGCCTGTGGTGCGTTCAACGGCTTTCTCGTGGCCGGGCTGAAACTGCCCTCCATCGTTGTCACCATCGGCACGATGAGCCTGTTTCGCGGCATTTCCTATATGGTGCTGGGCGATCAGGCTTACGGGAAATATCCGGCGGATTTCGCTTACTTCGGGCAGGGTTATGTGTTCTGGGTCATTTCCTTCGAATTCGTTCTGTTCGTGGTCATGGCCGTAATATTCGCGATCATGCTGCACGTGACGAATTTCGGGCGGCAGGTCTATGTCATCGGCAACAACCCGTTTGCCGCCCGCTTTTCCGGCATTCCGGTGGAGCGCGTGAAGTTCATCCTGTTTTTGCTGACGGGTCTGATGAGCGGCATTGCCGCCGTCTGCCTCACCTCGCGCCTCGGCTCCACCCGGCCTTCCATTGCGCAAGGGTGGGAACTGGAAGTGGTGACGATGGTGGTGCTGGGGGGCGTATCGATCCTTGGCGGTTCCGGCACCATTGGCGGCGTGGTGATTGCCGCCTTCGTGATGGGGCTTGTGACCTTCGGGCTGGGGCTTCTCAACGTGCCGGGCATCGTCATGTCGATCTTCGTCGGCCTGCTTCTGATCATCACCATCGCCATTCCAATCGTCGTTCGCCGCCTGCGGGCCATGAGGTAAATCATGCCGGAACTTGAGAAACATGCCTTCAAGATGAAGCTCTTTGCGGGCAGGCAGGCCGAGTACAAAAAGCGGCATGACGAGATTTGGCCGGAACTGGTGGCGCTGCTCCATGAGGCGGGGGTGAGCGATTATTCCATCCATCTGGACCCGGAAACCAATATTCTCTTCGGCGTGCTGACCCGCCCAAAGAACCACGGCATGGCGGCGCTGCCGGAGCATCCGGTGATGAAACGCTGGTGGGCGCACATGGCCGACATCATGGAAAGCAACCCGGACAATTCCCCGGTCGCGACCGATCTCGTCACGCTGTTTCACCTGCCATGAATGCACAAATCCATAATGTCGCCGTCATCGATATCGGCAAGACGCACGCCAAGCTGATCGTGGTGGATGGCGCAAGCGGCGAGGAGCTTGCATCCCGCAGAACCGCCAACCGGGTCCTGAGCGACCCGCCCTACCCGCATTACGATATAGACGCTCTTTGGAATTTCATTCTGGAAGGGCTGACTGCTTGCTCGAAAGTGCCCGGCTATCAGGCGATTTCGATCACGACCCATGGTGCGAGTGCCGCGCTGATCGATGCTGCGGGCGCGCTGGCGCTGCCGGTTCTGGATTACGAGCACGCCTACCCGCTGGATATTCAGAAGAATTATGCCGAATTGCGGCCAGCCTTTCGCGAGACCTATTCACCGGGTCTGCCCATCGGGCTCAATCTCGGCGCACAGTTGCATTATCAGAAGAACGCTTTTCACGATGCCTTTGCGCATGTCTCAGCCATTCTCACCTATCCGCAATATTGGGCCTATCGGCTAACCGGCGTCAAAGCCGTTGAGGCCACGTCGCTCGGGTGCCATACGGATCTCTGGAGGCCGGATGCGGGCGTGTTTTCGAGCCTGCCGAAGCGGCTGGGCATCGACGGGCTGTTCCCGCAGGTACGGTCGGCTTTCGATATGCTCGGGCCGGTCTTGCCGGAGATTGCAGGGAGGATCGGGATTGGCAGCGATATGCCGGTCTATTGCGGCCTGCATGATTCCAATGCATCGCTGCTGCCGCATCTGATGGTGCGGGAAGGCTCCTTTGCCGTCGTTTCCACCGGAACATGGGTCGTCTGTTTCGGGGTTGGCGCTTCGCTGGAAAAGCTGGACCCGGCACGCGATACGCTGGTCAATGTGGATGCTTTCGGCAAGCCGGTGCCTTCGGCCCGCTTCATGGGCGGGCGCGAGTTCGAAATATTGACCGCTGGCATTGGTCAGATCTCGCCGGATGCGCTTGAGCGGGCGTTTGAGCGTGTCGTGACGGATGGGATCATCTATCTTCCGAGCGCAGTCGATGGTTCGGGGCCTTTTCCGGGGAAAGCCGGGCGCTGGCTGAATGCGCCGAGGGGTGATGCAGAGCGGTATGTCGCGGCTTGCCTCTATGCGGCGATGATGACGGCCACATGCCTCGATCTGGTAGGGAATTCCGGACCTGTCATCATCGAAGGGCCGTTTGCGGGGAACCTTGTGTACGCGGGCGCACTGGCTGCCGTGACGGGTACGGAGGTTCTGGTGGCGGATGGAAAAAGCCCTTCCGGCACGGCGCTGGGCGCAGCGCTTCTCGCAACCCGCCATGCACCACGTCAGTCTTACCATCCGGTAGAGCCGCTTGCGGGATTATCGGACTATCACGCAAAATGGTGCGGCATGGTTGACGCCGTTCAGATGAAGGCCTGAGTGAGGAAGAAGCCAGCAATGGCGGCACCGCCGGTCAGCACCGTGCCCCAGATGATATCCACCACGCAAAGACGCCATGTCCAGCCTTTCAGGGTCGAGAGGTTGGTCATGTCGTAGGTGCCATAGGCGAGGAAACCGAAGATGGCGCCGGAAAGGAGTGCTTCACCGGCACTTCCATCCCGCAGAGCGGGCGCAACGGCGAAATAGACGATACCGGCGATGTAGAAGAGGTAGAAGATACCGGCTGCGACGAAGTTGGGCTTCGCCAGCATCAGGCCGCCGATCTCCCGCTTGTAGAAGTTGACCGCGAGTTTCGACAGCCAGATGAAGTCAATGCCGAAGAAGACAATGGCTGTGGTGATGTAGGCGATGAGGAGTTGCATCATATGTGTTTCCTTCTTCACCGCCTTCATCCCCGTGCCTGTCACAGGAATCCAGCTGGTTCGCGTCTGCGAGGCAAAATTGGTCTTTTTAGCCCAATGACTTGGGCTGGCTGGATTCCTGTCACAAGGACAGGAATGAGGGAGCGTGGAGAACGAACATCGCCCCTCAAATCCCTAAAACCGGCTGCACCAGCCGCACGATCCAGCTTTTGAACTTGAGCGGTGCGTCCGTGACCGCGAGACAGATGCAGTCTTCCCCCTCACCCGCCACGGGCTGGTGGGTCAGGTCCTCATCGGCCTCTTCGAAATCGCCGCGGTGGAAAACATCGTCGCCATCGCGGAAGCAGCCGGAAAGGACAACGGTGAGTTCGCGGCCGCCATGGGTGTGTTCCGGCACCGGCTTGCCCGCCGGGATGCGGAGCAGGCGAACCTGCGCTTCACCATCGCGCGTCGGAATGGGGAAATGGTAGGCGCCGGGGCCGAGCGGTTTCCACTTCAGTTTATCTACGTCGCCGCCCGCGTAGGAACGAAGCGGTTCGGGCAGGACGGACGTCCTGATGTCAGAAGACGGCGCAATTGCTGGTTTCGGCGATGGCGTTTCACGAAGACGCGCCTTCATCGATTGCCATTGATCGTCGGAAACCTCTTCGGCTGGGCCAATCTCGCTTAGAAGCGCGCCGCCCGCCATCTCCATGGCTGCGAGGCGCTTTCTGCAGGACGGGCACAGCGCCAGATGCGTGGCGACAGCCAAGCTCCAGCTTTCAGCCAGGCTACCGGATGCATAATCCAGCAGCAATTCATCGCTCATGTGGTGGCGGATGTTCATGTGCGCGACTCCAGAGCGGTACGGAGTTTTGCAAAGGCCAACCGGATGCGCGATTTGACCGTACCGATGGGCAGGCCAAGCTGCTGCGCAATCACGCTATGGGATTTTTCCTCGAAAAAGGAGCGCTTCAACAGATCACGCTGCTCGGGCGGCAATTCCGCCAGTGCGCGGTGCAGGCGCTCGGCATCCTGAACCTCCTCCATCTGTGCATCCGCGGTCGGCGCATCATCGGCCACGAAGGCCGGATCGTTGATATCGAATTCCGGGCGCTTGTCGCGGCGATGCGCATCGATTCTTAGGTTTCGGGCTATTCTGAAAATCCAGGCCGAGACATTGCCCCGGGCCGGATCGAAGAGGGCGGCCTTGTTCCAGACCGTCATCATGGTTTCCTGCATCAGTTCCTCGGCGGCCTGTGCATCGCGCACCTGCCGTAACATATAGATCCGCACGCGTGGCCCGAAATGCCGGAAGACCGTCTCGAATGCCTCAACGCTTCGTTCCGACGCAATGGCTTTCAGAAGGTCGGGAAGTTCGACCTCGATATTCTTCTGGACCGTTTCACCCATGCGGATAGGCTTTACCTCGCTCCCAAGCGATTTCCGAGCAACAGGCTTCTTACCGTTGTTGCTCATATAGTGGCACGACGCCGTGGCTATGGAAACGTTTATCGTCATGACCTCGATTACGCGTCGATATTTCCAGTGGATCACCGAAAGTCCGCCAAGTGACAAAATTTTCGCTGATGCGAAATCCGTTTCGCTTTATGGTGCGTAAAGTCCGACATGAGTAAGATGGACCTTAACGGCATGGATATTTCGGCGCGGACAAAACAGGAGCAGACACGTCGCAAGGTTGCCGTCATCGGCTCCGGCATTTCGGGTTTGTCTGCCGCCTGGCTTCTGGACAAGTCCGCCGATGTGACGCTGTTCGAAGCCGACAGCCGCCTCGGGGGGCACGCCAATACGGTGACGGTGGAAAGACCGGGCCACAAGTCTATTGCCGTCGATACGGGCTTCATCGTCTATAATGAAAAGAACTATCCCAACCTCGTGGCGCTTTTCGAACACTTAGGCGTGCCGACGCTGGCAACGGAGATGTCCTTCGCCGCTTCGCTGCATGGCGGAAAGCTGGAATATTCGGGCTCGGGCCTTGGCGGTCTTTTAGGCCAGAAATCAAACCTGCTGCGCCCCCGCTTCTGGTCGATGGTGCGCGATATCATGCGCTTCTATAAGATCGCTCCGGATTTGCTCACCGATCCGGCACTGCAAGGGATAAGCCTTGGCGATTATCTGGATCGCAATCAATATTCCGCCGGTTTCGTGGATGATCACCTGTTGCCGATGGGTGCTGCCATCTGGTCGATGACGGCCAAGGACATGCGCGATTATCCGTTGCAGGCCTTCATCCGCTTCTTCGTCAACCACGGTTTGGTTCAGCTATCGGGCCGCCCGCAATGGCGTACCGTCAAAAATGGTAGCCGGGAATATATCTCCCGCATCATGACAGGGTTTCGCGGCACCGTTATTCTCAACAGCCGCATTTCCGGCATAAAGCGGACCGACGAAGGCGTCAAAGTACTGGATCGCGCCGGGCATCTCATGATGTTCGACGATATCGTCATCGCAACCCATGCCGATCAGGCACTGGCGCTGCTTTCCGATGCGGATCAACAGGAGGCCGTGCTTCTCGGTGCTTTCGGCTATACCCGCAACGCAGCCGTTCTGCACAGCGACGAGACACTGATGCCGAACCGCAAGGCCGTCTGGTCCAGCTGGAATTACCTGAGCGAGCCTGATGCTAAGGGTAGTGAACAGCTGTGCGTGACCTATTGGATGAACAGGCTACAGCACATAGATTCCACCACACCGCTGTTTGTGACACTCAATCCATCGCGCCCCATTGATCCGGCCAAGCTGATCCAGACGTTCGACTATGCCCACCCGCTGTTCGACGCTAAGGCGGTGGCGGCGCAGAAAAGCCTCTGGTCATTACAGGGACGGCGCAATACATGGTTCTGCGGCGCGCATTTCGGCAGCGGCTTTCATGAGGACGGCATTCAGTCTGGTCTGGCAGTGGCCGAAGCGCTTGGTGGCGTGAAACGGCCTTGGAATGTTGAAGACGAGTCCGGTCGCATTTTTCTGACCCCGGTAGAGGAGCGCGTCTGATGACGTTGCGCTCCGCGATCTATGCCGGAAAGGTGGTGCATGCGCGCCACCGCCCGCGTGCGCACAAACTGAACTATCGCGTCTTCTCGCTCCTGCTCGATCTGGATGAATTGCCGTTGATGGATGCGACGCTGCGGCTGTTTTCGCATAATCGTTTTGCCGTCTTCAGCTTTCACGACAAGGACCATGGCCTCGGCGAAAAGGGTGGACTGAAGGACTGGTGCGGCACACGGTTGCGTGATGCGGGTATCGAACTCAAGACCGAAGACCTGCGGGTGGAGATGCTCTGTTATCCGCGCATTTTCGGCTATGTGTTCAATCCGCTGACGGTCTACTTCTGCCACGACCGGACGGACGACGACCGGCTGGTCGCCATTCTCTACGAGGTGTGCAACACCTTCCACGAACGCCACACCTATATCATTCCAACGCCGGATGCCGAGGCGAAGACGGTCCGCCACTCCTGCGGCAAGGAGATGTATGTCTCTCCTTTCGTGCCTATGGACTGCACCTATGATTTTCGCATCCAGCCGCCCGACGAGGCAGTGCAGATCGCCATCAACGAGCGGGATGCGGAGGGCGACCTTCTGTTTGCATCCTTTTCTGGCAAACGCAGCCCGCTGACCGACAGCGCGCTGGCCAAATCATTTCTTTCTCACCCGCTGATGACGCTTAAAATCATGGGCGCCATTCACTGGGAAGCCCTTATTCTTTGGGTGAAGGGTAATCCACTTTACCGGCACAAGGCAGCAACGAGCCGTATTGCGAGTTCCGTTCCGGCCAACGCCACAACCATGGGAGGCATCCACAATGAGCCACGCTGACCAGGAAACGCGTCCGTTTCTCCTTCACGGTGCGCCTCTGTGGCAACGCATGATCTGCCGCCGCCTGAGCGGGCTGACACATGGGCGGCTTACGCTCGTATTTCCCGGCGGTCAGGAATATGTGTTGCAGGGGTCAGAGCCCGGACCGCACGGCGTGATCTCGATCAATCGCGGGCGTCTGGTCCGGCGTCTTCTGACCGGCGGCAATATGGGATTTGCCCGTGCCTACATGGATGGCGATTGGGACAGCCCGGATATTTCGACGCTGATTGAAGTCGCGCTTGCCAACGAACACAACTGGCTTTCGCTTTCAGAACCCTCGCGCCTGTTGGCAGCGATAGACTATCTACGTCACCGTCTTCGCCGCAACTCCAAGGCTGGAAGCCGCCGCAACATCGCCTTCCACTACGATCTCGGCAACAGCTTCTATCGTGCGTGGCTGGACGAGACGATGACCTATTCCTCCGCGCTGTTCACGCGTCCGGGAGAAACGCTGGCTGAAGCGCAGAACGCGAAGTACGACCGGATCGTTGAGGAACTGAATATCGGTCCTGACGACCATGTGTTGGAAATCGGCTGCGGCTGGGGCGGCTTTGCCGAATATGCCATGGCCAAGACCGGCTGCCGTGTAACCGGGCTCACTCTTTCGCACGAACAGGCGAGTTTTGCCCGCAACAGGCTTGCCAAGGCTGATCTTTCGGCCCGCTCCGATATCCGCCTTGAAGACTACCGCGACTGCAAGGGACAATTCTCCAAGATTGTTTCCATCGAGATGTTCGAGGCCGTGGGCGAAGAAAACTGGCCGACCTATTTCCAGCGCGTGCGCGAGCTTCTTGCTCCAAACGGCAAGGCGGTCGTCCAGGTCATCACCATCGATGAGGCGCGTTTCGATGAGTACAGACGTAATGCCGACTTCATCCAGACCTACATTTTCCCCGGTGGGATGTTGCCATCCATAACCGCTTTCCGGGAAGCAGCCTTAAGGGCAAACATGACTGTTACGGACGAACTGCGTTTCGGGAAAGATTACGACCGCACGCTTATGTTGTGGGATCGCGCCTTTATCGCAAACTGGGAACGGATAGAGCCGCTGGGTTTCGATGAGCGTTTTCGCCGGATGTGGCAGTATTATCTGCACTATTGCGCCGCGGGCTTTCGCACTGACCGGATAGATGTCGTGCAATTTACCCTTTCACCCGTATGATCGAAGGGGGCGCAATCCCGTTGCGCGCAACGAAAAATCCGGGCGGCATGGAACTTCGTGAGCATGTTCACGTTACGGTGAATATCGATGATTTCAACATCGGGCGGCCGCAAGCCGCTCTACATGGAGGGAACAACCATGAACCAGATCATCTACATCGTCGGCCTCGTCGTCATCGTGCTGGCAATTCTGTCGTTCTTTGGATTTCGCTGATAAACTTTTAGGTTGCAATGGCCGCATGTTGCGAATAATCTCCCTGATCGGGAACCATGTCGATGGCCAGTCCGTTGACATGGGTTATCAGGGAGGTATTCGATGAAACAGACTGTATGGACAGAGCCTGTCGAAGTAAATGTCGACAGAAATACCAGCAATGTAGTCGCCGGGCCCTTCGATGCTTTGGTCCTTCTCACCGATAATTGGCCACATCAACGCGGTCTAAACTTTGTTCGGGCTAGAAGTGCCTGCCGCGCGGCGCTCGATGGCCGCAAAAGTGCGGAAGAGGCCAGACGGTGCTTCGAGGAGGCGGTATCCGAAGCCAGGCTCAACAGACCTCACTAATCTTCTAAATCACGACATAAAGAAACGGCCCCTTTCGGGGCCGCACCTTTGTTCGACTACATCCAGTATGGCGGGACGCCATAATAATCATAGACCTTCCGGTCATCTCGACCAAAATACGTGTCGTCCTCACGGTCGGTATAACGCGGAGCGTTTTCGAGCTGCTCCTTCGTCAGATCTACCCTGTAGCCGTCAAGCTCCTCGTCATAGCGAAGCTTTTCCCAAGGTAGGGGATAGTATTCGTCGCCGATACCCAAGAAGCCGCCGAAGCTGAGAACGGCGTAGGCAACGCGACCGCCAAGTTTTTCGAGGATGATGCGCTGGATCGAACCTATCTTTTTGCCATCCGCACCGTAGACATTCGTGCCTTCGACCTTATCGCTGGCAATGAAGCTAGGCGTATCTTTGACGTAGGGATCCTGTCCGGCCTGGGGTTCATGATGTACCATGATGCAACTCCTCTCTTTGTTTGGCGTCATGATTACCAAACCCATGGGTGGCAAAATCGTTCCTTGGAGCAATTCCAGCCAAGGTTCAGATACGACGTCAGAACGACAGGGGTCGGCGGAAAATTCAGGCTTTTGCACGCCCGACACGGGCCAGCAGAATGACAGGCAAAATACCAATAGCCACGATGGCCAGCGCAGCAATTGACGCCTCCTCGTAGGTCCCTCGGGCGGCTTCGCCGTACAGATGGGTGGCGAAGGTTTCGAAATTGAGCGGGCGCAGAAGTAGCGTTGCTGGCAGTTCCTTGACGCAGTCCACAAAGACCAGCAGACCGGCGGCAGCCATCGCCGCCTTGGACAGCGGTAGATGAACGTGGCGGAAGGTCGCGCCCGGTGTTCTGCCAAGGGTGCGGGACGCATGATCGAAAGAGGCGGGAATACGGCTCAAGCCCGCATCGATACCGCCTGCGGCGATCGTCAGGAAGCGGGACGTATAGGCCAGAACCAAAGCTGCGCCGCTGCCGATGAAGATGAGGCCCGTCGACACTCCGAACCAATGTCGCACCGACTGATCGATGAAACGATCCACGCTGCCGAGCGCAATCAGCATGCCGATGGCGATAACCGTGCCGGGCGCGGCGTAGCCGACAGTTGCCAGACGATAGGACCAAAGCGACCGCTTGCCCGGACAAAGCCTCACCGCATAGGCGACGATGAGGCCGCAACAGAGAGTGAGCAATGTGGCAAAGCCTGCAAACAGGATAGTGTTGACGGCTTCCGTCGCAAAACGCGAGGACAAGCCGCTAAACTGGTAGCGTTTCCACGCTTCGACCAGCAGGTATATTGCCGGTCCGATGAAGCCGATGAGGATGGGAAGGCTTCCGAGCAACAGTGCGAAAGACGCGCTCATGCCACGAAGACGCATTGGCTCCAGCACCTTTGCCTTCTGTGCCGAGATCGAATAGCGCTGTCTTCGACGCGCCCATCTTTCCAGCGCGACCAACGCCACGACGAGCAGCAGCATCCAGAGCGCAATCTGCGCCGCCCCCGGAAGATCGGATTTTGTGACCCATGTGGTGTAGATCGAAACCGTCAGCGTGCGCACGCCGAGGAATTCCGATGCGCCGATATCGTTCAGCGCCTCCATCAGCGCCAGGCTGACGCCGACAGCGATAGCTGGGCGGGCAAGCGGCACGGCGACCCGGAAAAACAGGGCTCTGCGAGATGTGCCAAGCATTCGCGCCGCTTCCAGCAGATTTCCAGCCTGCGTCAAAAACATCGCCCGCACGGGGATATAGACGTAGGGGTAAAGCACGAAGCCAAGCAGAAGAATACAGCCGGTCATGTTGCGGATATCGGGCAGACGGAATTCGCGCGGGCTGGAATAGCCGAGCACCCAACGCACCGCGCCCTGCACGGGACCAAGCGGATGCAGAATATCCAGATAGGCATAGGCGATGATATAGGTCGGCATGGCAAGCGGCAGCAGCAGCGCCCACTCCAGCACCCGCCTACCCGGAAAATCATGGGCGGAAACCAGCCATGCGGCCCCGGTCCCCAGTACACCGGCGAGAAGACCGACGCCCGCCAGCAGGATCAGCGTTTCTGGCAAGGCCGTCGCCAGAACGGTGTTTTTCAGGTGACCCCACAAACCTTCGGAGCCCTGCACCGCTTCGGTCAGGAGCGCGAAGACCGGCAGCAAGGCAAAACCCGCCACACCGAACGACGCGACCAGCCACAAGAATGACGAGGCGATGCGTGGTCTGGACTTCGATGGCGTGTGGCTGCTGATCTCGGAAACCATGCGGATGTTGTTTGGCCTTAAGCAGTGCGCGCGGCACACCGAATGCTTGAAACGGACAAGGCGCTCGTCGGAAACGAGCGCCCAATACAGACGAAAGGCCAAGTCTTTTCCTCATGTCATTCTTGGGCTTACCCGAGAATAACGGCAGAGCGAAACGCCTACCTCGTCCACAAGTTTGACGCATCAGCCCTGAAGACCGGCGCGTCAGGCTTGTCGTCTTAGTTGTCGAACCCGACCTTGTCGACCAGCTCGCTGGCTTCCTTGCGGTTAGAAACGATCTCCGTCAGCGGCTTGTTGTCGATCTTCAGCTCGCCGAAGGATGCAACGATTTCATTGAGTGCCGCACCTTGGCGAACCGGATATTCGAAGTTTGCCTCGGCGTAGATCTTCTGTGCTTCTTCCGAAACGAGGAATTCGAGCAGCTTGACTGCTTCCGCCTTGTTCGGCGCATTCTTGGCAACGGCTGCGCCGGAGACGTTGACCTGCGTGCCACCGTCCTTGAACGTCGGCAGAACAACCTTGATGGCCTCGCCCCACTTCACCTGGTCTTCGCCGCCCTTGCCGGAGCGCATCAGGCCGACATAATAGGAATTGGCGATGCCGATATCGCAAATGCCGCCAAGAATATCCTTGGCAACGTCACGGTCGCCGCCGCCAGCCCTGCGGGCCAGATTGTCCTTCACGCCCTTCAGCCATTCCTCGGTCTTTTCAGCGCCATAGTGCGCGACGTAATCGGCAAAAAGAGCGGTATTGTAAGGGTGTTGACCGCTACGGATGCAGACCTTGCCCTTCCACTTGGCGTCAGCCAGATCTTCGTAGTTGAAGGTGCTAAGATCCAGGTCCTTGGCAGCGTAAATCACGCGTGCGCGCATGGAGAGTGCGAACCAGTTGTTGTTTGCATCGCGCAGTTCGGCGGGGATGGCCTTCGTCAACACATCGGACGACACCGGCTGGGTAACGCCCTTGTCTACCAGATCCACCAGATTACCGGCATCCACAGTCATAAGCACGTCGGCAGGGGAGCTTGCGCCTTCGCTCAACACGCGCTCGGCCAGACCGTCCTTGAGGAACACGGTGTTGACCTTGGTGCCGCTTTCCTTGGTGAAGGCGTCCAGCAGCGGCTGGATCAGGGCCGGTTCGCGGGTCGTGTAGATGTTCAGCTCAGTTGCACCGGCTGCGCCTGCAGCCAGGATAAACGTGCCTGCGAGAAGTGCCATTCTGGTAGCGGTCAATGATGACATGTAAATCCCCTATGACTTAAATTGATATCGAGATGCATCCAGCATACATGACGAATGAAATCAAGTTTAAGCATCGGGAATTTTGCTGCAAACTCTCACTTTGAGTTGAATTCAGGCTACGAATTGTCAGAACTGGCTTCAGGATCAACTCTGGGTAAATACAAGGACGCCTTTGTTATCAACGCTGAGGAGTACATTATCTATGCCTGAAGGTGCCCGGCGCATGCTGCGCACCCGCACGTCCTCGGCAAGGCCCGGTACCGTGATCGTCAGCTGTTCGATCTCGCCCATGAAGGTGCGGCTGGAAACCTTGCCGTAAATGCCGGTAACATCGCCGCTGTCCATGCCGCTGGTCACGGCAATGGCGGCAGGGCGGATATAGGCAAGCGCGGTAGCACCTTCGCTTAACGTGCCATCATGCGGAAAATGACCGAGCGGCGTTTCCACATGCCCGTTGCGAACCGTGCCTTCGATCTTGTTGAAGGCGCAGAAAAAATCCGCCGCATAACGGCTGACCGGGTTGTCGTGAAGCTCATAGCCGGTACCGGTCTGCACGATGCGACCCTTCTGCATCAGCACCACGCGATCCCCGGCAGACAGCGCTTCTTCCGGATCGTGCGTGACCATGATGGCGGTGGTTTTGAGCGCGCGCAGCAGGCCAAGCGTCTCCTCGCGGACGCTATCACGCAGACCTCTGTCCAGATTGGAGAACGGCTCGTCCATCAAGAGAATCTCCGGCTTGGGTGCGAGCGCACGGGCAAGCGCTACACGCTGCTGCTCCCCGCCTGACAGCGTGTGCGGATACCGCTTCGCGAGCTCGGTCAGCCGTACATGCGTTATCATCTCAGCGACGCGTGATCTCGCCTTTTCCTTCGGCATGCCCTTGAGGCCGAACATCACATTCTGCTCGACCGTCAGATGCGGAAACAGGGCGTAATCCTGAAAGACGAAGCCGATGCGGCGCTTTTCCGGCTCCACGAAACCGGAAGGGCCGGCGATTTCCGCGCCGTTCATGCGAACGGAACCGGCATCGGGCATTTCTACACCCGCGATGATCCTCAAAAGCGTGGATTTACCGCAGCCGGAGCGCCCTACGAGGCAGATGATCTCTCCGCGTGCAACCACAAGATCGATATCGGCAAGCACGTTGACGCCCGCAAAGGCCTTGCCGATTTTCTCTAGTTGGAGGGCCGGGTTCTCTGCCATCAAAAAAATCCATCTCATGTCATAAGTTTGTTGATTGCCCAAATCAGGATTAAAGTCAAAAGCGAATTAAAAAGAGCGCGGCCGAAGAAAACCGATTTGGAAGAGGCTTAGTTGACGTTTACGTTAGAGTTAAATACGCTGAAGTGAGTAGATGATTTTGGAGGCTTCATCTACGCTTGCAACGTGAGACTGCGAATATCATAGGGGACGAGGAGCCTGCTGATATGACAGACGCAACACATGTCGCAGGAGCCACGCATGGGAGGATTTGAATGAGTGACCTGAACATGGATCGTCAAGGCGTGCATGTTGCACAAAAGCCCTGGCTCGCATCATACCCACAAGGGGTACCTGCCGAACTGCCCGATCCGGGCCACGCCTCCCTGGCCGAACTCGTTGAAAAAAGCTGTGCTCAGTATGCGGATCGCAAGGCGTTCTCCAGCATGGGCAAGTCGCTGACCTACCGTCAACTTGACGAACAGACGCGAAAGATCGGCGCATGGCTTCAACAACTTGGCCTGCAAAAGGGCGATCGTGTTGCCGTGATGATGCCGAACATTCTGCAAAACCCGGTCGCTACCTACGCCATTCTTCGCGCCGGTTTTGTCGTCGTCAACGTCAATCCACTTTATACCCCGCGCGAACTCGAGCACCAGCTTAAGGATTCAGGTGCGAAAGCCATCTTCGTGCTGGAAAATTTTGCGCATGTTGTTCAGCAGGCCGTTCCGAAGACCGATGTAAAGCACATCGTCGTCACTACGATGGGCGATCTTCTCGGCATCAAGGGACACGTCGTCAACTTCGTGGTGCGCAAGGTAAAGAAGATGGTGCCGGCCTACGCTCTGCCACAGGCCGTAAGCTTCAGGGACGCGCTGAAACAGGCTCATAGCCTTTCACTCAAACCTGTCTCGCTTACCCGCAGTGATATCGCTTTTTTGCAATATACCGGCGGCACCACCGGCATTTCCAAGGGCGCGGTCCTGACCCATGCCAATCTTTTGGCGAACAAATCCCAGATGTCTTTCTGGATCGACGCCGCCTTTGTAAACAGGCCCCGCCCTGAGGTGATAAACTTCGTGTGCGCCCTGCCGCTTTATCATATCTTCGCCCTGACGGTGAATTCGCTCATGGGTGTTGCCCTTGGCGGCCACAATCTGTTGATCGCCAACCCACGTGATATCCCGGGCTTCGTCAAGGAGCTTTCCGGCTACACGCCCCATGTCTTTCCGGCCATCAATACTCTGTTCAATGCGCTTTTGAACAATGAGGATTTTCGAAAACTCGACCTGACCTCTCTTATTCTGGTGATGGGCGGCGGCATGTCTGTTCAAAGACCCGTTGCGGAACGTTGGGCTGCCGTTACCCGCACCCAGATATGTGAGGGCTACGGGCTGTCCGAAACCTCGCCTGTCGCGACCGCCAACAGGCTGGATCTCACCGAGTTCACCGGCAATATCGGCATTCCTCTTCCATCGACCGAGATCGATATACGCGACGATGACGGCAACAGCTTAGCCCTCGGCGAGGTGGGTGAAATCTGCATCCGCGGCCCACAGGTCATGCCGGGTTACTGGCAGCGGCCGGATGAAACCGCCAAGGTGATGACATCGGACGGCTTTTTCCGCTCCGGTGACATGGGCTTCATGGACGAGAAGGGCTACACCAAGATCGTAGACCGCAAGAAGGACATGATCCTCGTTTCTGGTTTCAACGTCTATCCGAACGAAATCGAGGAGGTGGCTGCCGGCCATCCGGGTGTTCAGGAATGCGCGGCGGTTGGCGTAACGGACGAGCATTCCGGCGAAGCCGTCAAACTCTATGTGGTCAAGAAGGACCAGTCGCTGACGGTGGAAGAACTGAAAGCGTTCTGCGCCAAGAGCCTGACGAACTACAAACGGCCCAAGCATATCGAGTTCATTCAGGAAATGCCGAAGACCAATGTCGGCAAAATCCTGCGACGTGAACTTCGAAAGCTGGCTAACTGATTGGCAGCCTTGAAAAATCTAATCGATTTAAGAGAAGCTGCCTTGATTTAGCCCGATGAAAAAGAATAGTTTCCTCATCCTTTAACGGAGCATGAGGAGCTTTCCATGCAGGCCATCGTCGAGACCCTGAAATCAACCGCTGCCAAAACCAGTGCAACCGATATTCGCGCCGCCTTCACCAGCGACGACAAACGGTTCGAGCGGTTCAGCGCGCAGTTCGACGATCTGCTGATGGACTTTTCCAAATGCGCTGTGAACGACGACATTCTGACGCTTCTGGAAAAGCTTGCCTCTGAGGGCGGCGTGGCGGAAAAGCGCGACGAGATGTTCTCCGGCAAGGAAATCAATTTCACCGAAGGTCGCGCCGTGCTTCATACCGCGCTGCGCAACCGCTCCAACACGCCGGTTCTTGTGGACGGCAAGGACGTAATGCCTGATGTGAACGGCGTTCTTTCTGCCATGGGCAAGTTTGCCGATGCGATCCGCTCAGGCTCGCTGAAGAGTGCAACGGGCAAAAAGATCACCGATGTTATCAATATCGGCATTGGCGGATCGGACCTCGGTCCCGTCATGGCGACGCTGGCGCTGGCGCCCTTCCATGACGGTCCGCGCGCGCACTTCGTTTCCAACATCGATGGCGCCCATATTGCCGACACGCTGAAGCTGATCGATCCCGAAACTTCGCTCTTCATCGTCGCGTCCAAGACCTTCACCACCATCGAGACGATGACCAATGCGGCAACAGCGCGCAAGTTCATCGCCGACAAGCTAGGCGAAGAGGCGGTGAAGCACCACTTCTGCGCCGTGTCCACCGCACTCGACAAGGTGGCGGCCTTCGGCATCGAAAGCGACCGCATTTTTGGTTTCTGGGATTGGGTCGGCGGGCGCTATTCCATCTGGTCGGCCATCGGCCTGCCGCTGATGATCGCCATCGGCCCGGAGAATTTCGGCAAATTCCTGGATGGCGCACATGCCATGGACACGCACTTCCGCGAAGCGCCGTTCCGCCAGAACCTGCCGATGCTGCTTGGACTGATCGGCTTTTATCATCGCAACGTGCTGGATTATCCGACCCGCGCCATCCTGCCCTATGACCAGCGCCTTTCGCGCTTCCCGGCCTATCTCCAGCAACTGGATATGGAATCGAACGGCAAGGGCGTGACCATCGATGGCACGCCGGTCGAAGGCAATTCAGGCCCGGTTGTCTGGGGTGAGCCCGGCACCAATGGCCAACACGCCTTCTACCAACTCATCCATCAGGGCACGAGCATCATTCCGGCTGAATTCATGATCGCGGCAAACGGTTTCGAGCCTGACCTGCGCCACCAGCACCAGCTGCTGATCGCCAATTGCCTTGCACAATCCGAAGCCTTGATGAAGGGCCGCACGCTGGCGGAAGCGAAAGAACAGCTGACCTCGAAGGGCATGGACGACAAAAAGGCCGACTTCATCGCCCCCCACCGCGTCTTCACCGGCAACCGCCCCTCTATCACCTTCGTCTACGACAAGCTGACCCCCTTCGCACTCGGCCGCCTGATCGCGCTCTACGAACACCGCGTCTTCGTCGAAGGCGTCCTCTTCCGCATCAACTCCTTCGACCAATGGGGCGTGGAACTGGGCAAGGAACTGGCGACCGGCCTGCTGCCCGTGGTGGAAGGCAAGGAGAGTGCGGCAGGCCATGACAGCTCGACGCAGGGTCTGGTGAAGGCACTGGCGGGGTTGGCGGGATAACATCGACAACTTGTTGAGTTGCAGAACCCGCTACGCAAATAGCGGGTTCACTCCAATCAAGGGCAGTTGCTACCTCGATTATAATTGCATTTTCAATATTTAAAATAACACATTACGCTGCTTCGTCTACGAAGACACGGTTACACCACTCAGTGTCAGCGCTATACTGGATATGATGTTTGTTGATTTGTTGTCTCAGTAGTCGAGGTCGTCGTCCATAGTCAAATCCTCTAAGTCTAGTTCTTCTAATTCGTCCATATCGAGCACGAAGTCGTCGAAAAAATCGTCCCTAAATTGTCTCATCCTATTATTCTCGCCTCTTAAATTGCGAAGCGTAGTCGACATTGAAGCGAAGCCCTTTTCAATTGCAAAGAATCTCACCTTCTTCATCTGCAAGAAACGAAAATACTGATCTTGCTCGATAAACGTCGCACTCTGGCTTGGATTTATGCCTAGGCCGATGCTCTCATAGGCGTACAGCCACATCGACCCCCGCAAACCTAGTTGGTTGAGGGATCTGTTCCAAACCGTATGGTTGACAGCGCCTGATAATAACCCCCGAGACTGTGCATAGGACACTAGAAGAGCGATCATCGGGTTTTCAATTTCGAAGAGAGGTTCAACTGACGAAATTGAAAGTGTAACTTGTAGACGAATACTCAGGAACAGAAGCCAAATAATTTCACCAGTACGATTTGCCTGAGCCAAAACTGGGATTCTATGCTCTATAAACTCCCTGGTACTTTCGAGATCGACATCACCTTTTTCG
Organism: Agrobacterium larrymoorei; assembly: GCF_013322225.1. Classification (GTDB taxonomy): domain Bacteria; phylum Pseudomonadota; class Alphaproteobacteria; order Rhizobiales; family Rhizobiaceae; genus Agrobacterium; species Agrobacterium larrymoorei_A. The sequence continues at coordinate 187,187 of NZ_JAAMFB010000003.1, read as the reverse complement.
ATTTGCCTCAAAATGAATATTTCGACCAAGAACGAAACTAAACTCGTGTTTCGACGATATCCGTTGACCAAATGGCTTTGAATTCGACGCCAATCGCTTGATCGGACAAGTGCTGAGCGAGCATTCTGCAACGCAAATTTCTCAATATTCAACTCCGGATGCGCGTCACACATACGCCCTATCTCGTAGAAGAAACGCTGCATTTCTGTGTAGTCAGGATTGCCTTTAGGAATAGAGGCTCTGACTGACTGCTTCCACCCAACTGGCTGCCTAGACGAGGTGGAAAATACCGCGGACTTGTCGTTATTTAGCTCTAACTCAAAATATGATGCAGCTTGTCTCAAAGCAGCAATAAGAGCATCCCCGGACTCACCATTAGGCGCGCTCAACGTATAATCATCGATGTAGCGCGAGGCATCTTGAGATGAGATTGCTATCTTTTCTCGAAGTGCTTGATCCACCGCCGAAGCAATAACTTCAGCGATTAACCTTGATGTATCTGGACCTACCGGCAGACCTATAGTTTGACCATCTTGGCAGTTCCGAAATAGCAAGTCGATCAGATTGCCATAATGCTGATAACCACGGTTAGTTTTTGCCCAATTCTTACCGTAAATAGCCCATGGAATCGCGTGAGTATATATTGAATGAAAAAACGCCCGAATATCCGCAGATACATACTCCTCACGACGAGACGACAGATCGATACGAAAATCGTCTCGAAGGTCTACGCTTGAGCGCATTAGTGCCCTCGCACCAGTCCAATCAAATATCGGTGGAGATGCAGAAATTCCTGACCTCCTCGCCTTGCGGCGAAGATCAACGTAATTCTCAGCAATTGTTCTCGCTAATAGAAGATATGATATCGGATTCGGAACGCCGTGCCGCCGATCATCCTTCTTATGCCTAGGAAAGTAAAACCAGCTAGGTTCCGTGATGTACTTGTAAAATGCGGGTTTACTTTGGACAGTGGGAAGAGCGTCAATACCACCCAAAATAAATTTTCTAAATTTGGCGAGATCTTCCGATACAAAACACGGAGGTAACTCAGGAGCAAAATATCCGTGTGATACCAGCCGCCGCAGGCGGTCGGACTTCGTTTTTGCAGTCAATTTGCGGACCTAACCGATTCATTTTAAACTACCCTTGATTGTATATCGAATTCACGTATCTCACAACCCAATCTCACTCGCCCAAGGCGGGTTTGCCCCTGCCCGTGACACCGTCACTGCCGCAGCTTTTGCACCCAGCGCCAGCGCCTTGGCAATCTGGTCTTCGGTGAGCGAAGCAACCAGAGGCTTGGTGAGGAGGCCCTGGAGTTTGAGCGAGGCCAGAATGCCTGCGTCGAAAGTGTCGCCTGCGCCGACGGTGTCGACGACCTCGACCTTTTCGCTCGGAACTTCGACGCGAAGCTGCCGGGTATAGCCGACCGCACCTTTCGAGCCGCGGGTGACGACGACGAGTTTGGCGCCGTGGTGGAGCCAGTGGCGGGCGAGTGTGTCTTCATCGCCTTCGAGGCCGAACCATGTCAGGTCTTCATCCGAGAATTTGACGATATCCGACTTGGCCGCCATGCGGTTGATCCGGTCGAGGTGGTTCTGCTTGTCCTTGATGAAGCCCGGGCGGATGTTGGGGTCGAGCGAGATGACGCGTTTTTCGTGTTCGCGCATCAGTAGCGCTTCATAGGTGCTGCCGCATGGCTCCGGGATGAGGCTGATTGCGCCGAAATGCATGGCTTCACAATCGCCACCGAGGTTCGGCAGGTCGGTTTCAGCAAGCATGCGGCCTGCGGTGCCTTCGTCGTAAAAGGCATAGGTCGCGTGGCCATCGACCAGCTTCACGAAGGCGATGGTGGATGGACGGTTGGAGAAGGCGCAGAGGCTGTAGTCCACATTGCTGGCTTTGAGCGTATCCTTCAGGATTTCGCCCATCATGTCATCGGCAATGCCGGAGAAGAAAGCCGAGGGAACGCCGAGGCGACCCAGGGCTATCGCCGTGTTGAAGACCGCTCCGCCCGCATAGGGCGCGAAAGCTGCCTCGCCCTTCGTGCTTTCGCGGGGCAGCATGTCGATAAGGGCTTCACCACAACACAGGATCATCCGGTTCTCCTCCAGAATTTAATCGATTAGAATGCTTAGCGGCAGATCGCTCTGCCGGTCAAGCGGGTCAGAATCAGACCTTACCCAAAATTACGATTGCGGCAATTCGCTGACACCGCCGCGTGCGGCAGACCAGGGCAGCGGGTTGTCCAGAAATGCTTCCACTTCCGACAAGGTCTTGTCATCGAACAGCTTTTCGCTACGCGCTGCTTCCAGCACATTGCGCCATGTGCTGAGGTAATGCAGCTTCACATTGCCGTTGGCAAAACGTGCTTCGGCCTCCTGAAAGATGCCGTAATAGAAGAGCGCGATGCCGTGATCGACGATGCCGCCTGCGGCACGGATGGCATCGACGAAGGTGAACATGGAGCCGCCTGCCGTCGTCAGATCCTCAATGACCAGCACGCGCGCACCTTCCGGCATATGACCTTCGATCTGCGCATTGCGGCCATGGCCCTTCGGCTTCTTGCGGCAATAGATCATCGGCAGGCCGAGACGTTCGGCGAGGAAGGCGGCGAAGGGAATGCCCGCCGTTTCACCACCTGCAACGCAATCGAACTTTTCAAAGCCCGCATCCGCGACGATCTTGGCGGCGGCGAAGTCCATCACTGCCGAGCGGATGCGTGGATAGGAGATGAGCTTGCGCATGTCGATATAAACGGGGCTTTTCATGCCGGACGCGAAGGTATAGGGCGTTTCCGAATTGAAGTGGACAGCCTTGATCTCCCACAACATCTTCGCGACAAGCTCTGCCACGACAGTGCGATCGGTGAATGTGAACTGGGACATCGGCATCTTCCTCTTTTGATCATCTACAGAACGGGCCGGGCGAACCGGTTTGAAATCTACTACCAAAAGCTCACCACACTCTCGGCGTCATCCTCGCCCTTGAGGCGAGGATCCATTGACCTCGACGGGCGGTGATGGATCCTCGGGTCAAGCCCGAGGATGACGTCGTGGTTTTGGCGGCACTTTCATCAGCAACCTGGCGGTGGCGACTTGAGCCACCGAGCAATCAGGCAACGTCCCAATGCAGCGGGAACATCGGGTCGAAGACCGTAACCGGGCCAGCGCCCGTTTCGATCTTTTCCGGGAATGCCACCAACTCGTCACGCTTGATGAGCGTGATCGTGTCTTCGTTGGGCGCAAGGCCATACCAGGCAGGGCCGTTCAGCGAGGCGAAGGCCTCAAGCTTGTCCATCGCATCATCCTGTTCGAAGACATGGGCAAGGCAACTCATGGTGTTGATGGAGGTGTAGATGCCCGCGCAACCGCAGGCGCATTCCTTGAGCGGGTCCACATGCGGGGCGGAATCTGTGCCGAGGAAGAAGCGGGCGTCGCCCGATGTTGCGGCGGCGCGGAGCGCCAGGCGATGCTCTTCGCGCTTGGCGACCGGCAGGCAGTAATAGTGCGGCTTGATACCGCCGACCAGAATAGCGTTGCGGTTGATGATGAGGTGGTGCGTGGTGATGGTGCCTGCGAGATTGGCCTTGGAAGACTTGATGTAGTCCACGCCGTCCTTCGTCGTCACATGCTCCATCGTCACCTTCAGTTCCGGCAAACGTGCGCGCAGTGGCTCCAGAACCGTATCGATGAAGACCTTTTCGCGGTCGAAGATATCGACTTCCGGCGTGGTAACTTCGCCGTGGACGCAGAGCGGCAGGCCGATCTTCGCCATGCGTTCCAGCACCGGCATGGCCTTGTCCATATCCCGCACGCCACCGTGGGAATTGGTGGTGGCGCCTGCGGGGTAGAGCTTCACGGCGGTGATGAGGCCGCTTGCCTTGCCCTCTTCCACATCATCGGCACTGGTATGCTCGGTGAGATAGAGCGTCATCAGCGGCTCGAAGCGATCACCGGCCGGGATGGCCTTGACGATGCGGTCCTTATAGGCGCGGGCATCTGCCGTGGTGACGACCGGCGGCACGAGGTTGGGCATGATGATGGCGCGCGCGAAGTGGCGGCTCGTATCACCAATCACGCCTTCCAACATCGCGCCATCGCGCAGGTGCAGGTGCCAGTCATCTGGGCGGCGAAGGGTGATCGTCTTCATCGTGGGCCTCGGATTTTTTGGAGTTCGGCCCGCTTAGCACCTTTCCGACAAAGAAAACAGCGCCCGGCGCTACTTTTTCGCATCCCCGATGGAGCCCGCCTGCGGACCCCAGACATCGGTCATCGCGAAACCATCAGCCAGCGGATCGAACGGATCGAGCGCGATCTGGTGCAGGCCGAAGGTGAAGCCGCGCCCCGCAATGGTGGGGATGACGGCTGGCTTGCCTGCGACTTCCGTCACAGCCGAAAGACCGACCTCGAATTCCGTGCCGATGATGGAGCGCGACTTGTAGGTGTCGCCGACCTTCACCTTGCCGCGTGCGTGCAGCGTGGCCAGATTGGCGGAATTGCCGGTGCCGCAGGGAGAGCGATCCGCCCTGCCCGGCCACATGGTGGTGCAGGTGCGGATGGTGCCATCTTCCTCCGTATCGCGGAACATGACATAGGCAACGCCTGAGATGGCCGGGATTTCCGGATGAACCACGGGGATATCGCGGTTGACGATATCCTTCAGCACCATGCCTGCCGCCACAAGCTTTGCGGCATTGGCCTTGTCGATGGTAAGCCCGATCTGACCCACATCCACCAGCGCATAGAAAATGCCGCCATAGGAAATATCCATGCGGATGCGGCCCCAATCGGGCGTGTCGATCTCGACATCCAGCTCATGCACGAAGGACGGGACCATGGTGAGTTTCACCTTTTCGCAGCGCCCGTCTCGGCAGGTTGCGGTAGCTTTCACCAGCCCTGCCGCCGTTTCCAGCATCACGATGGTTTCCGGCTCCTTCATCTCCACCATGCCGCTTTCCAGAAGGGCGGTGGTGGCGCAGATGGAGTTGGAACCGGAGCTGGCATGGGCCTGATCCGGCTGGAGAATGACGAAGGCGGCATCCGCATCCGGGTGCTTAGGCGGCAAAAGCAGGTTGACGGAACCGATGGGCGTGCCGCGTGGCTCCAGCGTCAGGAAGCGGCGAAGCTCCTCGCCTTTCGGATCGGTGTTTAGCCAATGCAACTGTTCTGCAACGGTAGCGCCCGGTATCTTCGGAACGCCACCGGTCGCAACGCGACCGATTTCGCCTTCGCAATGGACGTCGAGAAGCTGAAGGGTGCGTTTCCAGCGCATGGGACACTACTCCGAAATGAGATTTTCCCTGTCTTAGACCAGAAAATACTGTTTGTATATTATGCGGTCAGCGATCACGGCACTCGGAGTTGCCCCGATTTACGGAAAGAGAGCAATCGTCCCTTCGGCCGCCCGTGGCATCGGCGGCCTGTGGATCGACGACGCTGGATGCCGTGTCTCCGACAGAGCCCACGGTGTTCTCCACCGAGCGACCCAAACGCTCCACCTGACGCCCGTAATTCTCCCGCGTACGCGGATCAAAAACGGCAATCGGTGCGCTGATGGCAACGCTTGCCGCAGTGCCGACGGTCTGCGCCGCACCGATACCGACAGCACCGATAGCCTCACCAAGACCGACATCGGAATCCGTCACAGTCTGGCCCGCGATAAGCCGGTCACCGATCAGGCGCACAACTTCCGGGCTTTCGGCGAATTTGCCGTGATTAAGGTTGTCGCCGGATTGCAGCTTGGTGAGATCGAGAACAGTGATCCCAGCCTTTTCCAACTCGCTGCGATAGGGCTCGGCAGAAGGGTCGATCTGACCCAGGCGGTCTACATTGCCGGAAATGCGGCGCGAAAGGCTGAGCGCACGATCATCCTGCGAAACGAACAGTGTAAATTTGGGCCTATCCTTGCCAAGGCTTACATATTGCCGTCCGAACACGTCGACATCGAGATCGGGCGCCGCCAGAATGACGTTGTTGATCTTCGGCAGAACGCGCCCGTTACGGATGGCCATCTGACGAAGCGCTTCGACAGCCAGCCACGTGCCCATGGAGTGCGCCATGACGGTCACATCGCTGACGGAACTGTCCTTGGCGACACGGGTCAGCATTTCTTCCAGCGCGTCGCGGGAATAGTTGGTGCTTTCCTTGTCGTAGTTGTAATCGAAGATGCTGGCGCGAGACGGCCATGTGAAAACCACCGGCACGACATTGGCGCGGGAATCGTGAACGATCTGCGCAAAGCGATAGACCGATTCCTCGTAGCGATTGTTGAAGCCGTGGACGAAGACCAGCACGCGCTTGTCCTTCGGGCTGTGGCGCTTGATCCATCCACGCGTATCAACCTCGTTGGTGATAGGCTCCACCGAAACGGTCGAGAAGTCCTTGAGCGGATTAGGTGGCAGCTTCTTCGGCCACTGAACCTGCCCCACCGTGCGGTTCGCATCCGGCGGAATGGAGACGGTGACCGCATCGACCTTCAGCCCCGTACCGCGTTCCCCACCGAAAAGAATGGCCCGATCATCGGATGGCGCCCGCGTCGTGGCAACCAGCAGGCTGATCGGCGTCGTGCCCTGCACGACCTGCCCCGTTGGGGTCATGACACCGATCGGACGCCCGCCGCAACTGGCAAGGAAGGCAAGCAAGGTGACAAGCGCGACAAGCCTTGCGGCCATTCCGATACTCCAGGAACAGGGCGAAGGCTCTTGCGTCGCTCGGACGAACAAACCTTAGCAATCAATTCTTCCGGTTATTACAGAATGGTTCTGCGCAGACCAGCCACCATGCGACTATCCGTGAGTGCTTTTCCAGATCGGTGTGTCGAGAATGCCTCTGCGCGCGATAGAAATCCGAAATCGACGCATAATACTCGCGCCGCGCATCGCGCTCGAATGAGACACCTAACTTGCTAATTTTATTCAGAAAGAAATGGCGCACCCGAAGAGATTCGAACTCCTGACCCCCAGATTCGTAGTCTGGTGCTCTATCCAGCTGAGCTACGGGTGCGTGCCGCAGAAGCTGTTCTGCTGGCGTGGCGATCCTCTAAAACGTCCTCATTCCGAATGCAAGCGATTTCGCTGAAAAATTGTCATTTTGCTGCAATGAAATTTGTAAGCCATTGATTTAAATATAAAAATTAGAACGATGATTTTACGCGCCGATGACAGCGAAAAGCGTGGACGGAATTCTGTGCGGAAGTGCCGTCGCAAAATCGGCCGTCACAAATTAGATGTCGGCTGCACCGGACTGGGTCGACGGACGGTCGGTGATCTCGATGCGGAATTGCGTGCCACGATCCGACTTCTCGACCAGCGCAATGGTTCCCTTGTGGGACAGCACCAGTTCGCGTGCGATAACCAGGCCAAGGCCGGTGCCACCGGAACGGGCGGAACCGCGGAAGGCGGAGAAGAGGTTTTCGCGTGCCTTTTGCGGCATGCCGGGACCGTTATCGTCTATGACGATGCTGACCACGTCACCGCTTCGCTGTGCAGCAATCGTCAGTCGCTTTACCGGATAATCCTCCGGGCTTGCCTGCTGTAAAGCCTGCACCGCGTTTCGACAGAGATTGTAGAGGACGCGGAACATCTGTTCGCCATCTGCGTCCACCCTGAGATCGGCCGGTACGCTATCCACAAATTCGACACTGCCATCGGGGTCGATCGCAAGGATGTCTTTCACGTCCTGAACCAGCTCGTCGAGCAGTATCATGCGCCGCTTTGGTGCGCCTTCCGTTGCCTGCCCGTAAGCAAGGACTTCGCTGGTATAGCCAACGGCGCGGTCGATGGTTCGGAGCAGCTTGGGCGCAAAACTGCGCACCATGGGATCTTCCACATCCACCAGCCGGTCCGACATCAATTGCGCCGAAGACAGGATGTTACGCATGTCGTGGTTGATCTTGGACACGGCAAGGCCCAGATCGGCAAGGTTCTTCTGCTGGCGCAGTGTCTTCTGTAGCTGGGCCTGCATGTCCGCCAGATGGCGGCCTGCAACGGCCAGTTCGTCGCTACCGTCTTCCGGCCTGAATACGCGCGCAGGATCGTCCGGCTGTTCGGAAAAGGTCTGCATGCCTACCGTCAGCCGACGGATGGGCCGGATGAGGATGCGATTGATCGACACGAAAATCAGGCTGGCGGTGATCAGCGACAGGGCAATCGAAATCATCAGCACGTTGCCTGCATAGGCGATCATCGCGGCTTTGAGCTTGCGCTCGCCGATGACGATTTCGATGATCATATCACTATCGCCAATGACATCGAAGACGCGGATGACACGGTCACCGCCGGACAGCATCACGGAAAAGGCATCGCGGACGGCGCTGAGCTGCGAGACGTCGGAGAGGTCATATTGCTCATCGACGGAGGGCGGCACTTCGGTTGCGGCAAGGAGGGTCGAAGTGCCATCTTTCTTCAGCGCGATGAGCTTGGCCCCCGTGGCCAGCAAGGTATCGTTCTGGACGGTTCTGGGCAGTTCGGTTTGCAGCCCGTCGATCACGACACCGGCGGCAGCGGCTGTATTCAGGCGGTCGCGCAGCCATGACAGGCGCATATTGGCGACAGAGGGGACGAAAATCAGCACTTCGGCGATCATCACGAAGATCACCGTCAGTAACAGCAGGCGGCCCGACAGCCCCTTCGTCAGGCTCGGCACCTCGCTTTGCGGGTCCGCATGCTGACGGTCGGTCACATTTTTGACTGTCGAGAACACCGGGCCTTTTCCTATCGATGCTTGGGCCTCTGGTTTCATATCGGTGGGACCAGCGAATTCCAAGCCATAATAAGGTTTTGAACCCTGTTTTTCAAAGGGATGCAGGAAAATCGGCAGAATTGATGCGCTGAAACGGAAAACGCCGCCCTCGAAGGCGGCGTTTGTATACGCGATTGAGGCGTGTTCTCAGAACTCTTCCCAGTCATCCTTGTTTTGTGCGACGGCCGCATTTCCGTTAAAGGCGCGGGCGACGTTACCCATCATCTTGCGGGCGGGGGAAGCGACGGGAGCCGACCTTGGCGATGCCGCGGCAGGACGCGAGGGTGCCGCATAAGCCACCGCCGTTGCCGTTTCGCTACCGACGCGGAAGCGGGACACAAGCGACAGAAGGTTTGTCGCCTCGCCGCTGAGCTTGTGGGTCGCAGCGGAGGTTTCCTCCACCATGGCCGCGTTACGCTGCGTGACCTGATCCATCTGGTTGATGGCGGTGTTCACCTCGGTAAGACCGGTGGACTGCTCTTTGGCCGCTGTTGCAATCGAATGGATGTGATCATTGATGCGCAGCACGCGCGTTTCGATTTCATCCAGAGCCACACCCGTCTGCTGCACCAGCGTCACACCGTTGCCGACTTCGGTGCCGGATTTGGTGATCAGCGCCTTGATATCCTTGGCGGCATTCGCGGAACGCTGTGCCAGTTCACGCACTTCCTGCGCCACGACGGCAAAGCCCTTGCCCGCCTCACCGGCACGCGCAGCCTCGACGCCGGCGTTCAGCGCCAGAAGGTTGGTCTGGAAGGCAATCTCATCGATAACATTGATGATCTGGCTGATTTCACGCGATGCCTGTTCGATGCGGCCCATGGCCGATACGGCGTCGCGAACGACCCGTGCGGATTCCGCCGTTTTCTCCTTGGCTTCGGACACCATTGTGCTGGCTTCCTGGGCGCGTTCCGTGGAATTCTTCACCACGGCGGTAATTTCATCGAGAGCTGCCGAGGTCTGTTCAAGGGCCGCAGCCTGCTGCTCGGTACGCTTGGAGAGATCGTCCGCGGCAGAGCGTAGCTCGTTGGCATTGCCATTGATGCTTTCCGTGCTTCCACGCACTTCAGACATCGTATCCTTCAGCTTGGACAGGGTTTCGTTGACGTTGGCCTGCAACTCGGCAAAGACGCCCTGATATCTGCCGTTCATGGATTGCGTCAGATCGCCGTGGGCGAGGCTCCCCATGACGCGGCCGGTTTCGGACACGCCGCTGTCCACGCTGACCAGCAGTTCGTTGATGTTCTGTGCAAAACGGTTGAGGTTGTCGTCTCCGTAATCCTTGGTGATCCGGCGGCTGAAATCGCCCGCAGCGGCGGCACTCACGACCTCGGCCATGCCAGCCTGAAGGTCATCGCTCTTGGCGCGCATTGCCGTTTCCTGCGCGTTCATCCGGCGGACTTCAAGACCATTGCGCTTGAAGACCTCGACGGCAGCAGCCATTTCGCCGATCTCGTCCTTGCGGTCGAGGTACGGCACGTCCGCCTCAAGATTACCCTCGGCCACTGCGTTCATGACGCGGGAGACATTGAGGATGGGCGCGCTCAACTGTTTCGAGCCCATGTAGAGGCCGGTGACCGCACCAAGGATCACCCCGCCAGCTGTTACAAAAAGCACGACAAGGAAGATCGTTTGGCCGAAATCCTCGATACCCACCTTGATCGCGGAAAGCTCTGCCAGATCAGCCTTCACCATTGCGTCGATCTCAGCCTGGTAAGCCTTGCGGTTTTCGCGGTTTGCCTCGTTGTTTCCCTGTGCATTGGCATCACCGGGGCTGACGTCGCGGCCGAGCCGCGCCGTTTCCATCCGGAATGTGCGGAATTCCGCAAAACGTTTCTCAAGATTGCTGAACAGCGCCGCTTGCGAGGCCGGAACATGTGGTTTCCATTCCACCAGCAGGGCAGCCATGTCGTTCAGGTTTTTCAGAATACCATCCGCAAACTTCGCCGCCCCTGCCGTATCTGTCGAGGCATAGATGCCACGCGATTCCATGACGACGGCCGTGGCGAGCCGGTTGAGCGTTTCCCCCCGTCTGGCCCGGTCCGCGACGGCGTCCAGCGCGAGCGTTTGTTGGTGATAGGTGTTCACCGCATAAATTGATAATCCGCCGATCGTGCATGCCACCAGACTGAGCAAACCGACGAGAAGATTGATTTTGCCTCGAATTTTCACTGCGTATTCCCCTCAAAAACGCCTTATCTCGCAAAAAGCGAGAAACGAAATCGATGTGATCGTTCGTCGCTATAACAAATACAAAAATCCTCTTAAGAAAGAATTTCCGATTTTAGTCATCAATAAAAATATCTTCTTGCCCAGAGGTAGTTTGAACTTGATTAATAGCAAATTATACCACTCTGGCGCGCAGTTCAGATGTAGCCTGCTGTGAAAATGGTTCGGCAATTGACTTTGCAGCCCTTAAGCCCTTATAAGCCCGCACGTCTGGGCATCTTGCCGCTTGCGCGGCTGGCCGGGACATAATCGAAACGCTCCTGCCCCTTTGAGGGCGGATCCAAGAAGGGCCGCACCCCGCGGTATTAAATAAATGTCGAAGCGTACTTTTCAGCCGTCCAAGCTTGTTCGCAAGCGTCGTCACGGCTTCCGTGCCCGCATGGCTACTGCTGGTGGCCGCAAGGTTCTGGCTGCTCGCCGCGCACGCGGTCGTGCACGTCTGTCGGCCTAATCAGGCTATTGCCCGATGAAAGTCGCGGCACATGACAGATAAGAAGAAAATGCCCGGTCGGTTGAAAAACCGGCCGGAATTCCTTGCCGTGCAGGCGGGGGAGAAAAGACGCGGCAGCACTTTTCTTCTGGAGGTGCTGGACCGGCAGGCTCCCGAAACCGAACCAAGGGTCGGTTTTACCGTCACCAAGCGCCAGGGAAATGCGGTCGAGCGCAATCGTATGCGCCGCCGTTTAAGGGAGGCCGTAAGGCTTTCCGCCGGGTTTGCAATGAAACCCGGACATGACTATGTGATTGTCGCCCGAAGGGACGCCTTGAACACCGAATTCGCCGTACTGGAAAACTTGCTCATAGAGCGGATCGAGGGACGCGCGAAATCCGGACGCTCCCGGGAGACCCGCTCCAGGAAAGAATGATGGAAAAAAACCGCAATTACTTCATCGCGATCGGCCTTTCGGTTGTCATCGTCCTTGCCTGGCAATTTCTCTACATGAATCCTCGGATAGAGCAGCAGCGCCGCGCCGAAGAAGCACGTCAGGCGCAGCAGGCCACGCAACAGACACAAACCTCCTCACCTTCGACCGGCACGGGAGCAGCGGCTCCGAGCGGCGCACTTCCGGGTGCAACAGGCCAGCAGGCCGCCAGCGCGTCGCGTGAGGAAGCACTCGCGAAATCCGAACGCGTCGAAATCGACACCAATGCGGTTGCTGGTTCGATCAACCTGACGGGTGCGCGTCTCGATGACATTCGCCTCAAGGAATACCACGAGACCGTGGACGACTCGAGCCCGATCATCACGCTCCTTTCGCCCTCCCAGTCGCGCGACGGCTATTTCACCGAGCTCGGCTATATCGGCAGCGAGACCGTCGGCACCGTTCCGGGCCCGACCACCGTCTGGACCGCTCAGAGCGGCGCGAAACTGACCGAATCCACGCCGGTCACGCTCTCTTTTACCAACGACAAGGGCGTCGTCTTCAACCGTACGATTGCAATCGACGATCATTACATGATCACGGTCACCGATAAGATCGAGAACCCCGGCCAGGAGCCGATCTCTCTGTCGAGCTACGGTCGCATCACCCGCAACAACAAGCCGACGACTCCTGCCGTCTTCGTTATTCACGAAGGCTTCCTGGGCGTTTCCGGCACGGATGGCGGTCTTTCGGAAGAGACCTACAAGAAGGCCGAGGAAGCACCGATGAAGTTGCCGAAGGCAACCGGCGGCTGGCTCGGCATCACCGACAAATACTGGGCAGCGGCCATCGTCCCGCCGCAGGCTGTTCCTGTCGAAACCACCTTCTCGCACTTTACCGATGGCCAGCCTCGTTACCAGGCCGACTATCGCGGCGACGCCGTGACCGTTGCGCCCGGCCAATCCATCGAACTGAAGAACCTCGTCTTCGCCGGTGCCAAGGAAGTGCCGCTGGTGGACCGCTACGAGACGCAGTATGCCATTCCGAAGTTCGACCTTCTGATCGACTGGGGCTGGTTCTACTTCATCACCAAGCCGATGTTCAAACTGATGGACTTCTTCTTCCGTCACGTTGGCAACTTCGGCGTCGCGATCCTTCTCACCACCATCGTCGTCAAGCTTCTATTCTTCCCGCTGGCCAGCAAGCAATATGCCTCCATGGCCAACATGAAGCGCGTGCAGCCGAAGATGGAAGAGCTGAAGGCAAAGCATGGCGATGACCGCATGGCTATGCAGCAGGCGATGATGGCGCTCTATAAGGAAGAGAAGATCAACCCGGTTGCCGGCTGCTGGCCGATGCTGCTGCAGATCCCCGTCTTCTTTGCGCTCTACAAGGTCATCTATGTCACCATCGAAATGCGCCACGCGCCGTTCTTTGGCTGGATTCATGACCTGTCTGCGCCGGACCCGACCTCGCTCTTCAACCTGTTCGGTCTTCTGCCTTACGACGTTCCGCACTTCCTGATGATCGGCGTCTGGCCAATCATTATGGGCATCACCATGTTCCTGCAGATGCGCATGAACCCGACGCCGCCAGATCCGACCCAGGCGATGATCTTCACCTGGATGCCGCTGATCTTCACCTTCATGCTGGCTTCGTTCCCTGCCGGTCTCGTTATCTACTGGGCTTGGAACAACACGCTGTCCATCTCGCAGCAGGCCGTCATCATGAAGCGCCATGGCGCCAAGATCGAACTGTTCGACAACCTGAAAGGGCTGTTCAAGCGAAAGCCGGTGCAATCCAAATGACGGCGGACAAGCCCGCACAGGACAAGCCGCTCTTCGGAAGGCCGTGGATTTTCATCCGCGGCGTTCCCGCCATGAAGTTCCTGCCACCTGAAGGCCCGGCGGAAATCGCTTTCGCTGGACGATCAAACGTCGGCAAGTCGTCGCTCATCAATGCGCTGGTCGGCCACAAAGGACTGGCGCGCACATCCAATACGCCTGGACGCACACAGGAACTGAACTATTTCGTTCCGGATGGCTATTCTGGTGCGGGTGATGATCTTCCGCCGATGGCATTGGTTGATATGCCGGGCTACGGCTACGCTCAGGCCCCCAAGGATAAGGTGGACGACTGGACGAAGCTGGTTTTCGACTATCTGCGCGGTCGAGCGACCCTGAAGCGCGTTTACGTGCTGATCGATTCTCGCCACGGCATCAAGCAGAACGACGAGGACGTGTTGAAGCTTCTCGACAAAGCGGCTGTGTCCTACCAGATCGTTCTAACCAAGACCGACAAGATCAAGGAACCAGCGGTTCCGCGCCTCGTGAGCGAAACGCTGGAAAAAATACGCAAGCGCCCCGCCGCCTACCCGGAAGTCCTGGCAACATCTTCGGAGAAATCTGCTGGTCTGGACGAATTGCGCGCCGAGGTTTGCAGGACCGTCGGCTACGCTCAGACCTGAGGTTGAGAGTGCCTTCGCATTTTCTCGAAATGCGAAGGTGCTCCAACTTATCGTTTTAGCGCATCGTTCCGACGCAAAACACTGCACACGTTTGCGAGACATGCGTTAGGCGATGGTGAAAAGAAGCACCATCGCCCACAAGATCGCGGCAAGTGTCGTCAGCCGCCAGAAGCGCGCCGAATTCCATAATGATGAAATGATAGAGAAACGTCCGTAAATGCTGCGGTGAAGCCTGTCATCCGGTCTGCGCAAGGCGTGATCCATCGATGCATCCATATAGGACGCAAAAGTGCGGCGGTCACGGCTTTCTGTTTCTCCGAGATTTTCCTGCCAACGGCGCACCATGGCCGCAAACTGGCGATCTCTTTTCACGCGCTTGGCAAGTTCAACGCGCACATCGTCCGGCAGCGCGCCGAGCACATATTCGCCCGCAAGCACCTCATCCTTCAAGCCGCTCTTTTTCTCCCGATCCGGCAAGGTCATTCGTTATCGAACTCCTACATCCATCGCGCCACCGTTCGCGTAACGGCTTTCCAGTGCAACCCTCACTGGAAACGGCGCATCTCCCGCTACAAAGCTGTTCCGATTGAACCCCCATGTCAACGAAAATAGGGCGGCCTTGAAAAAACGTGTTCGAAATTTCTTGGATGCGTAGGCCGCATCCTTGTTTCATCCGTCAAAAACATGGGTTAAAAGCGCGGCAATCAAGGATGAGGTTTTTTCGATGGCAAGTTCCGAAAGCGAAATGCAGGCCCGGCTTCTGGCTCAGGCCCTTCCCTTCATGCAAAAATATGAAAACAAGACCATCGTGGTGAAATACGGCGGCCATGCCATGGGGGATCACGCACTCGGAAAGGCCTTTGCCGAAGACATCGCACTGCTGAAACAGTCCGGTATCAACCCGATCGTCGTTCATGGCGGCGGCCCGCAAATCGGCGCTATGCTCTCCAAGATGGGTATCGAATCGAAGTTCGAAGGCGGCCTGCGCGTGACCGACGCAAAGACCGTGGAAATCGTCGAGATGGTACTGGCGGGTTCAATCAACAAGGAAATCGTCGCACTCATCAACCAGACGGGCGAATGGGCGATCGGTCTTTGCGGCAAGGACGGCAACATGGTCTTCGCCGAAAAGGCACGCAAGACCGTGATCGATCCCGACAGCAATATCGAACGCGTTCTCGACCTTGGCTTCGTGGGCGAAGTCGTGGAAGTCGACCGCACGCTGCTCGACCTTCTGGCCAAGTCCGAAATGATCCCGGTCATCGCTCCCGTCGCGCCCGGCCGAGATGGTGCGACCTACAACATCAACGCGGATACCTTTGCAGGTGCGATCGCCGGAGCTTTGCACGCCAGCCGCCTGCTGTTCCTGACCGATGTTGAAGGCGTTCTCGACAAGAACAAGGAATTGATCAAGGAGTTGACCGTCTCTCAGGCGCGCGCGCTGATCAAGGACGGCACGATTTCCGGAGGGATGATCCCGAAGGTCGAAACCTGCATCGAGGCCATTCAGGCCGGTGTTCAGGGCGTCGTCATCCTCAACGGCAAGACGCCGCACTCCGTCCTCTTGGAAATCTTCACCGAAGGCGCAGGAACGTTGATCGTTCCCTGATCAAAAGAACAACAGCCCCAGGATGCCTGTGACGATCAGCAGGCATCCTGCAATCTCCATGGCATTCGCCCGCTCCCGGAACAGGAAGTAGGAAGCCATGAAGGTGAACACCAGTTCGATCTGCCCGAGCGCCCGCACGTAAGCGACCTGTTGCAGTGTCATGGCGGTGAACCAGCAAGCAGACCCCAGGACGCCTGCGATACCGACCAAAGCAGATGAGCGCCACGTCACCAGCACCTGCACGATTTCCCGTTTGTCTTTCCAGAACATCCACACCAGCATGAACACTGTCTGAAATGTGGTGACGCAGGCAAGCGTGGCGGCTGCGGACATGATCGCCCCCGCCCCCTCCAGTGATAGCGAAGCGCTGCGGTAGGCAACCGCCGAAATGCCGAAGACGCCACCGGACGCGATGCCGATAAGGGCTGTCCGGCTTGTCATGGCCACCAGTAGACTGCGCCACGACAGCGGCATGCGCGCCATGGAAATGATCATGACGCCGACGATGCCGACACTGATGGCGATGATTGAACCGGTCGTCAGTCTTTCACCGAGGATGAGGAAGCCAAACAGCGCCGCCTGCACCGGCTCCGTTTTCGAATAGGCCGTGCCGACCGCGAAGTTTCGCAGCGAAAACAGATACACAAGCATCATGGTCGCAAAAATTTGCGCCAGCCCACCGATCACCGCCCATATAAAAAACGACAGGCCGAATGATGGAAAGATTTCACCTGCGCCATAGCGGAGGAAAAGCACATAAAGTACCGCCAGCGGAAAGCCGTAGCCGAAGCGAACGAAGCTCGCGCCACGTGTGCCGAGCGAGCCTTGCAGGTGTTTCTGCAAGGCAGAGCGCAGGTTCTGCATGAAGGCAGCCGCGATGGTGATAGGTATCCAGAGTTCCATACACCATCGCTACCACGCAGATGTTTTCCTACCCAAGCTCGGAAAGCACAGAACCCGTCGCCTTTTCGATTTTCTTTACTGGCAGAAGCAGGCATAAAGCCTGCCATGAACACAAAGCCGAAAAACAGCCCGGACGCAGCGGACTTCAGTCATGTGAGCGAATGGGTCTTCGACCTCGACAACACGCTCTATCCGCACCACATCAACCTCTTCTCACAGATCGATAGCAACATGACCGCCTATGTGGCCGAGCTGTTGCAGATGGAGACGGACGAGGCTCGTAGCCTGCAAAAGCGCTATTACCATGAGCACGGCACGACGCTTCAGGGGCTGATGATCCATTACGGCATCGACCCCAACGACTTTCTGGAAAAGGCGCATGCCATCGACTATTCGGCGCTGCTTCCAGATCCAAAACTGGGTGAGGCGATCAAGGCCCTCCCCGGTCGCAAGTTCATTCTGACCAATGGCAGCGTCAAACATGCGCAGGCGGCTGCCGGTGCGCTCGGAATCCTCGATCATTTCGAGGATATCTTCGATATTGTTGCTGCCGGATACCTGCCCAAGCCTGCCAGCCAGACATATGAAAAGTTCGCGGCGCTGCAGAATCTCGACACGACCAAGGCAGCGATGTTCGAGGACCTGCCGCGCAACCTGACTGCCCCCAAGACACTTGGCATGAAAACCGTTCTTCTGGTGCCGCGCAACCTTGAAGGTATCGTCATGGAGCGATGGGAAATCCCTGCCGAGACAGACGACCACATCGACTACATCACCGACGATCTTGCATCGTTCCTCGATGTTTTGAACGAGGAGCGTCACAAAGCTTAGCGGATATATTACCAATTCTTCATCCACCTTACGGATGTTTAAGTGGCGACATGGCGTCGAGGCCCATACCTTTCTCTAAAGGGACACCAAAGGAAAGGTAACGACGATGATGAAACGAAAAATCGCCCTCACTGCTCTTGGCGGCGCCCTGTTGCTCAGCGCTGCGGCACCAATGGCATTTGCCGCACCACGCGGTGGCCCGGACAGGCATGGACCTCCCATGCGCCCGGAAATGGCGTTCGTTTATCTGCTGAAGACGGCTGACACGAACAAGGACGGCAAGGTGACCAAGGAAGAATTCACCACCCGTCAGGACGCGCTCTTCACCGAGATCGACGCCGACAAGGACGGTTCGATCACGCCGAAGGAAATGCGTGATTATCGCAAGACCAAGATGGAAGCCTGGCGCGAAGCTAACCCTCGCCCTGAAAAAGAAAATGCAAAGGCCGAGGGCGACAAGGCAGGTAAACATGAAGGCAAGCGCCATGAAACCCGCGCCGAGGGCAAGGGTTGGGGCAAGGGCAAAGGCAGGATGAACGGCATGTTCGCCATGGCCGACACCGATGGCAATGGCCAGATCAGCAAGGCGGAATTCACTGCGGCCGGAGACAAGATGTTCACCCGCCTCGACAAGAACAATGACGGCACCATCAACATCGATGACATGCCGGACCGTCCATTCCTGTAAGCGTCAGATCATATACGACAAGGCCCGCAGTTTGCGGGCCTTTCAACTTGCAGAGCAATGCATCTGTAGCCAGAACCAGAGGACAATTAAAGCGCGCCTAGTGCAGGCTGACGGTGCGCAACTCATCCTCGGCGGCCTTGAAGAAGGTGCTGGAGCGATTGTCCGTTAGCAGAATCGGTGTGCCGTCCGCGCCAAACAGCGCCCAGAGGTCGAGACCGGGATCGATCTGAGGAGCTTCCGGGAAACATTCCGTGACCTGCTCGGCGCGCATCTTGCGGATATATCCCACTTCCCCTGCTCCAATGTGAGCAAGCTGGGATCTCGTCAGGCGCGCATGCGCTTCTTTCAAAAGCATTTTCCAGCCTCCATATTCCAGGACCGCTGCGCCGATATGCGTCGCCTGAGCGTCCAGAATCCTAGTCTGGGACGGAAATGTTAATTTTCTTCACTATGTTGGCCATTTCAGGACGGATAAGTTCGATCGACAAAAGCCCGTTTTTGAGCCGGGCGTCGTTTACCTGCATGCCATCCGCTAGCACGAAGACCCGTTGAAACTGGCGTGCAGCAATGCCACGATGCAGGTAATCCCGCTTTTCCTGCTCCTGCTGGCGTCCGCGAATAATGAGCTGGTTATCGGCTGTCGTTACATCCAGATCGTCTTCGGAAAAACCGGCAACGGCTATGGTGATGCGTAAACGTTCGGGGCTTCCGCCTTCCGCCGCAAGACGTTCGATATTGTAGGGAGGATAGCCGTCATTCGATTTCGCCATACGCTCCAGCGTTTTTTCCATGGCATCGAACCCCAGCATCAGCGGGTGCGTGAACGGCGTCATGCGGCTCATATCTTCCTGTCCTTGTATCCAAGCGACCTTGTTCAGCCCCTTAAGCGGCGGCCTTTGTGCATATGGTAATATGGTGTTTGAAACTCAAGGCGATGGTAGAGCGAAATGCGCTTGAGCTTGACAAGCCCTTCAAAGCCGCCAGAAAAGACACACCAAAGCAAGACAGGATCAATCTATGGCCGAGCGCAGAAAAATCATCATCGACACCGATCCGGGACAGGACGATGCAGCAGCCATCATGCTTGCGTTGGCGAGCCCCGAGGAAATCGAAATCCTCGGCCTCTGCGCAGTTGCAGGCAACGTGCCGCTGAAGCTGACCAGCCGCAACATCCGCATTATGCTGGAGCTGTGCAAGCGCACGGAAATTCCCGTTTACGAAGGCTGCGAGCGCCCGCTGGTTCGCGCGCCGATTACCGCCGAGCATGTGCACGGTTCGACCGGCCTTGATGGCCCGACACTGCCGGAGCCGACGCTTGAAGCGCAGTCGCAGAACGCGATCGACTTCATCATCGAGACCCTGCGCCGCGAACCAGCGGGCACGGTGACGCTCTGCACGCTCGGCGCGCTCACCAATGTTGCGACCGCGCTTCAGAAGGCACCGGATATAGCGCCCCGCGTCAAGGAACTGGTGCTGATGGGCGGCGGCTTCTTCGAGGGAGGCAACATCACGCCTGCGGCGGAATTCAACATCTATGTCGATCCGCATGCAGCAGACATCGTCTTTCGTTCCGGTATTCCACTCGTCATGATGCCGCTCGACGTCACCCATCAACTTCTGACGACCAAGGCCCGCGTCGCTCGCATCCGCGAGATCGGCACGCCCGCCGCCATTGCCATGGTCGAAATGCTCGAGTTCTTCGAACGCTTCGATATCGAAAAATATGGCTCCGATGGCGGGCCGCTGCACGATCCGAGCGTGATCGCCTATCTGATCAAACCGGAACTGTTCGGTGGCCGTGACTGCAATGTCGAGATCGAGGTGAACTCCGAGCTTACCATGGGCATGACCGTGGTGGACTGGTGGAAGGTCACGGGTCGCCCGGCCAATGCGCGGGTGATGCGCGATGTGGACGCGGACGGGTTCTTCGAACTGCTGACGGAGCGGCTTGCCCGGATTTGACGTGGGCCTAAGAGGCCGCCTCACCCACGCCGTCATCCCGCACTTGATGCGGGACACCCTCTCCATCGTCATCCTCGGCCTTGAGCCGAGGATCTAACGAACCCCTTAATCAATCGTAGTAGATCCTCGGGTCAAGCCCGAGGATGACGTTGGTGGGTGTAGCTATGGCACTGCCCTCCCCTCCCCAAGAAAACTCAATGCTCATAATAGTCCGCAATGATCTTCCAAGCATCGTCGGCGGTTTCCACGAAGTGCAGCAGCTCCATGTCTTCCGGGGCGATGGTGCCGAAATCGGCAAGCGCCTTGAAGTTGACGATGGAATGCCAGAACGCCTCTCCGAACAGGATAAGCGGGATTGGGGCCATGCGCTTGGTCTGGATGAGCGTCAGCGTTTCAAAAAGCTCGTCCATCGTGCCAAAGCCGCCGGGAAACACCACAACCGCTTTGGCGCGCATCAGGAAATGCATCTTGCGGATGGCAAAATAGTGGAAGTTGAAGGCAAGTTCCGGCGTCACATAGGGATTGGGGGCCTGTTCATGCGGTAGCACGATGTTGAGGCCGATAGAGGGTGCGCCCGCCTCCGAAGCGCCGCGATTTCCTGCCTCCATCACGCCCGGCCCGCCGCCGGTGACGACGACATACTCACGGTGATCGTGTTTTTCCGCTTCCAAAGCGCAGATTTTCGCAAATTTGCGCGCCTCCTCGTAATAGACCGAGGCGGCTTCGAGATTTTTCTTCTGTCTGTCGTTGCGAGCCGCCCAGGCACTCGCACCCGGTTCGGGAATACGAGCGCCGCCGAAGAGAACCACTGTCGATTTGATGCCGCGCTCGGACAGCACCATTTCCGTTTTCAGAAGCTCCAGCTGGAGACGGATAGGGCGCAGCTCTTCACGGCAGAGGAAATCTGTGTCGGTGTAGGCGAGACGGTAGGATGGCGAGGCGGTTTGCGGGGTCTGCGGAACGACCTCGGCATGCTGCTTGTCATCGGAGCTGCTCTTTAATGGGTCCCAGACGCCGTCCTTGCGCCGCAGCTTGCCGTTTTTAAGTTTCGCCATTTCCATGCCTTTCATTCGCCCGCATCAAATCACATTGACGCCTTTGGAACACTCGCTTAGAGCAATTGGCCGTGTCCGGCCAGCGGTGCGGATGTTTCCCTGCATTTGACGATAGTCAGCGAAGTTTAAGGAATTCTCATGAGCAGCTCGGAACTTGGCTCCCTCGAAAAAATCATCGAAACCGCCTTCGAAAATCGCGACAGCGTGAACCTTTCCACCAAGGGCGAAATCCGCGATGCAGTCGAAACCTCGCTGAACCTTCTGGACGCCGGTCAGGTCCGCGTCGCTGAAAAGGGCGCTGACGGGAACTGGACGGTGAACCAGTGGCTGAAAAAGGCCGTGCTGCTGTCCTTCCGCCTCAACGACATGGAAATCGTCACAGGCGGTCCGGGCGAATCCACATGGTGGGACAAGGTGCCTTCCAAGTTCGAGAACTGGGGCGAGAACCAGTTCCGCGCCGCAGGTTTCCGCGCCGTGCCGAACGCCGTCGTGCGCCGCTCTGCCTATGTTGCCAAGAACGTGGTGCTGATGCCATCCTTCGTCAATCTCGGCGCTTATGTCGATGAAGGCACCATGGTCGATACATGGGCGACCGTCGGCTCCTGTGCGCAGATCGGCAAGCATGTTCACCTTTCCGGCGGCGTTGGCATCGGCGGCGTTCTGGAGCCGCTTCAGGCTGGTCCGACCATCATCGAAGACAACTGCTTCATCGGCGCGCGTTCGGAAGTCGTTGAAGGCTGCATCATCCGCGAGGGCTCCGTGCTTGGCATGGGCGTCTATATCGGCAAGTCCACCAAGATCGTGAACCGCGCCACCGGCGAAATCTCCTATGGCGAAGTACCCCCCTACTCGGTCGTCGTTGCAGGCGCTATGCCCGGCAAGCCGTTCCCGAACGGCGAGATGGGTCCAAGCCTCTACTGCGCCGTCATCGTCAAGACCGTCGACGAGAAGACCCGGTCCAAGACCGGCATCAACGAGCTGCTCCGCGACTAACATTAGGCCAAAGCCATGACTGCTACCGATCCCGTCGCCAATCTCGCCGCCCTCATCCGTTGCCCTTCGGTAACGCCTGCGGAGGGTGGCGCGCTGACGCTGCTCGATACGCTTCTGTCGCCGCTCGGCTTCACGGTGGATCGCGTGACGGCGACGGAAGACGGGACGCCGGACGTGGAGAACCTCTACGCCCGCCTTGGCACCGATGGTCCGCATCTGATGTTTGCGGGCCATACCGATGTCGTGCCCGTGGGTGACGAAGCGGCGTGGACGCATCCGCCTTTTTCCGCCGAGATTTCCGGCGGTGAGATGTTTGGGCGCGGTGCTGTGGACATGAAAGGCGGCATCGCCTGTTTCGTGGCCGCCATTGCCCGCCATATCGAAAAGCATGGCGCGCCCGAAGGCTCCGTCTCCTTCCTCATCACTGGCGACGAGGAAGGCCCCTCGATCAACGGCACCTCCAAGCTCTTGGAATGGGCGGCCGCCAAAGGCGAGACGTGGGACGCATGCCTTGTGGGCGAACCGACAAACCCGGACCAGCTTGGCGACATGATCAAGATCGGTCGTCGCGGATCGCAATCCGGCCGTATCACCGTGCATGGCGTGCAGGGCCACGCAGCCTATCCGCATCTGGCAGACAACCCCATTCGCGGGCTGCTGCAGCTGACCCATGCGCTGATGGACCCGCCATTCGACAATGGCACGGACAACTTCCAGCCTTCCAATCTGGAAGTGACGACCGTGGATACCGGCAACGCCGCAACCAACGTCATTCCGGCCAAGGCGAGCGCCGCCTTCAACATTCGTTTCAACGACACATGGACTGCCGAAACCGTCCGCGCCGAGATCATCCGCCGTCTGGATGAGGCAGCCGCAAACGGCGCGCTGCGCCCGGATCGCGCGCCGGTGAAATACGATATCGTCTGGGCAGATCGCCCAAGCCACGTCTTCCTGACGCGCAACAATGCGCTGATCTCATCGCTCTCCGGCGCGGTTGCAGAAGTGACGGGCACGGAGCCGAAGCTCTCCACAACCGGCGGCACCTCGGATGCCCGCTTCATCAAGGATTACTGCCCGGTGGTGGAATTCGGCCTCGTCGGCCAGACCATGCACATGGTGGACGAGCGAGTATCGGTCGCAGACCTCGAAACACTGACGCGCATCTATGAGACCTTCATCACCCGCTGGTTCGCCCATGCCGCCACGGAGTGAGGTCGCCTATTATCTGCGTGGCCTTTGGTTGCTGTTTCTCGGCAATCCCGAAGGCGCGAAGCATCTGGATCTGAGCCCGCGCGGCATGTCGCGGTCGTTTTATGCCGCACTCTGGTGCCTGCCGTCCATGGCGCTTTCCTGGTACTGGTGGCACGAGGCCTACGTTTCCGTGCTGCCCGAGGGAACACGCACCGGCGGGATATTCTTTTTCCGGCTGGCGCTGGTGGAGGCCATCTGCTGGATGGTGCCGCTGGTCCTGATCGGACTGCTGCTTGCCGCCTTCAACGCGCGTGAAAAGTTTCCGGCACTCGTTGTCGTGGCGAACTGGCTGTCGCTGCCATTTTCCTATGCCTATGCGGGACTGATCCTGATTGCGCTGCTTCTGCCCGCACTTCAGGGGCTGGTGGCGATCCTGTGGTTCACGCTGCTGCTGACGCTGGTCTTCACCTTCTCGCGCATCGTCAAATTCTTCGTGCGCGACCAGCCGCTGCTCGTCACCGCGCTGGTGATGACGCTGCTCGTTCCCGGCATGATTTTGTCAGAGGTGTTACAGCGGTTTCTGGGTGTTTATCCGAGCTGATTTTGCACGGCAATCCTCCGCATCTCACCTCATTCCTGTGCTTGTCACAGGAATCCAGCCAGCCCAAGTCTTTGGGCGGGAAGACTCTTAGCGCTGCGCAGACGCGCGACGACTGGATCCCTGTGACAGGCACAGGGATGAGGGAGGAGAAATTAGCGAGAGACGACCTCACCATCTTCCTTGGTGAAGCTGCCGATATCCGCATTCGGCAATATCTCCAACACCACTTCTGAGGGACGGCAAAGCCGCGCACCCTTTTCCGTGACCACGATGGGCCGGTTGAGGAGAATGGGGTGGGCTTCGATGGCGTCCAGAAGTACGTCGTCGCTCAACGCTTCATCGGCAAGACCCAGTTCCGCATAGGGCGTCCCCTTTTCCCGCAGAAGCGCGCGTAGCGGCACGCCGATCCGCTTGGCCAGATCGACAATCTCCTGCCGAGATGGCGGCGTCTTCAGATATTCGATGACCACCGGCTCCACGCCCGATTGGCGGATCATGGCGAGTGTGTTGCGGGAGGTGCCGCAGGCCGGGTTATGATAGATCGTCACCGTCATTAACTGTCTCCGTTCTCGGCAGCCATGGCGGTATGACGTCCGGGTAATCCACCTGCATGAAATAGAGCCCTTCCGGCGGCGCGACCGGGCCGCAAGCCTTGCGATCCCGAGCTTCGAGGGCGGCCCGCACATCATCCGGCGTCATTGCGCCCTCGCCTGCCATTTTCAGCGTACCGGCGAAAGACCGAATCTGGTTATGCAGAAAACTCTGGGCGGTCGCGCGGATTTCGATGAGATCGCCGTCGCGCGTCACATCCAGCCTGTCCAACGTTCTGACCGGGCTGTTCGCCTGACAATGGGCGGAGCGGAAGGTGGTAAAATCATGCCGCCCCACCAGCATCTGCGCTGCCGCATGCATGGCCTCATGGTCCAGATCCTTCGCCACCCACCATGCGCGTTTGTGTTCCAACGCAAGGCGCGAGCGGCGGCAGATGATGCGGTAGAGGTAATGGCGACGAGTGGCCGAGAAGCGGGCATCGAAATCTTCGGTAACCGCTTCAACATCCAGAACCGAGACAGCCTCAGCCGCCATCGCCAGATGGGCGTTTAGGGCGTTGCGCAGCTTATAGGGCTGCCAGTCACGCGAAAGATCGACGTGGGCCACCTGCCCTCTGGCATGAACGCCGGAATCCGTTCGCCCCGCACCGCGAATGCTGACCGTTTCCTTGGTCAAGGACAGAATAGCAGTTTCGAGCGCGGCCTGAACCGAGGGACCGACAGCCTGACGCTGCCAGCCGTAATAAGGCGTGCCGTCATATTCCACGGTCATGCGGAAACGCGGCATCAGCCGAGCCTCGTGCCGGGCGGCACAGGCGTTCCCCGCAGGAAATCTGCCGCCAGCATCGGCTTTCCGCCTGCCTTCTGCAAGCGAACGAGACGCACCGCGCCGCTTCCGCAGGCAACCGTCAAAGCGTCATCGAGAATGGAACCCGCCTCGCCCATGCCGGTGGCAAGCTCGCTCGCCAGCACCTTCACACGTTCCGGCTTGCCGTTGATGTCCATTTCAAACCATGCGCCGGGAAAGGGCGAGAGGCCGCGAATGTGGTTGTGCACATCCTGAGAAGGCTTAGAGAAACCGATGCGCGTTTCGCCCTTGTCGATCTTGGCGGCATAAAGCACGCCCTCTTCGGCCTGAGCCTCAAGCGGCAGATCGTTGTCTTCCAGCTTCTGCATGCCCTCGCGCATCAGGCGGCTACCCGCCAGCATCAAGCCGTCGTGCAGCTCGCCTGCCGTCATGTTTTCGGTGATGGTGATCTTCGCCGTCAACGCCACAGGGCCGGTGTCCAGCCCCTTTTCCATCTTCATCACCATGATGCCGGTCTCGGCATCGCCCGCCATGATGGCGCGCTGAATGGGGGCCGCACCGCGCCAGCGGGGCAGCAGCGACGCGTGGCCGTTATAGCAGCCAAGCCGCGTGCCGTTCAAAATCGCTTCCGGCAACAGTAGGCCATAGGCGACGACCACGGCCACATCGGCGTTGAATTCGATAAACTGCTGGCGGTCTTCTTGCGCCTTGAAATTCAGCGGCGTCAGGACCGGGATGCCGAGCAGTTCGGCGGCCTGATGCACGGGCGACTTCTGCAAATCGAGCCCGCGACGACCGCCGGGGCGCGGCGGCTGTGTGTAGACTGCCACGACCTGATGACCGGCATCGACCAGCGCGCGCAGTGTCGGCACGGAAAAGTCCGGCGTTCCCATGAAGATGATGCGAAGAGCCATGTCCGCCCCCTGCCCTGCCGGTTCGTCTAGACGGCCTTGCGGCCAACCCGATCAGATCTTGGCGCGGGCTGCCTTGGTGAATTTCTTGATGACCATGTCACGCTTGAGGCGGGAAATATGGTCGATGAACAGGACGCCGTTCAGATGATCGATTTCGTGCTGCAAACATGTTGCCAAAAGGCCGTCGGCCTCAACCGTCTGCTGCTTGCCATCGCGGTCGATGTAACCCACCGTCAGCGAAGCGGGGCGTTCGACTTCGGCGTAGTAATCCGGGATCGAAAGGCAGCCTTCTTCGTAGGTCGAGACATCATCCGAAACCTTGAGGATTTCCGGGTTGATGAAGACGACCGGCTTTTTATCCTCGTCCTCACGCGAAACATCGATCACCAGCATGCGGCGCGGCACGCCGATCTGGATCGCGGCCAAGCCGATGCCCGGCGCGTCATACATGGTTTCCAGCATGTCGTCTGCCAGACGCACAATCTCGGAATCCACCGTCTCGATGGGCTTGGATTGCTGGCGCAGCAGCGGATCGGGCAAAATGATAAGAGGCTTGATGGTCATGGCTTCCCATAACGCATCTGAAACGCGGAGGAAACAAAAAACACGACGCTTTTCAACACGAAGGCTGTGACGAGGACTCATTTTCGCCGTGGACGTGTTCTTGTTTTGTACGAATCAGAATTAATCTGTTAGATTGGCTCATGAACATCGATCTCAATGCGCTCGGCAGCACGGCTTTCAGTTTCGGAACGGTCCACATATCGGTCGGCGCGCTGATTCTGGCGCTGGTGTTGATCGTGCTGGTCGTCGCCATCTTCATAATGCGGAAACCAGCCGTTCCGGATCAATCCCGGAACGATTTGGCCGAACTTCTGAAAACCCAAGCGGAGTTGCAGGGCCGTATCGCCGCGATGGCCGATACGTTTTCGGCCCGCCAGAACGAGATGAGCCAGACGCTGAACGAACGTCTCGATGGCATGTCGCAGCGGCTTGGCACGACCCTGACGGAACAGACGCGCTCGACACATGAGAACCTCAGCAAACTACAGGAGCGCCTTGCCGTCATCGATGCCGCGCAGGGCAATATCCAGGATCTTGCCAAGGATGTGATCGGCCTTCAGGCGATCCTTTCCAACAAGCAGACCCGTGGTGCCTTCGGACAGGCGCGCATGGAAGCGCTGATTGCAGATGCCCTGCCCGCAGGCGCTTTCCAGTTGCAGCCCACGCTTTCCAATGGCTTCCGGCCCGACTGCACCATCAAGATGCCCAACAATGCGCCGCCGTTGGTGATCGACGCCAAGTTTCCTCTGGAAGCCTGGAACGCACTGAAGGCCGATGAATCGCCCGACGCCAAGCGCGCCGCCAGCCAACAGTTTCGCCGCGATATGGAAGTGCATATCCGCGATGTCGCGGAAAAATACCTGATCACCGGCGAAACGCAGGATACGGCCTTCATATTCGTGCCATCGGAATCGATCTTTGCCGATATACATCAGCATTTCGAATATCTCGTCCAGCGTGCCCACCGCGCTCGTGTCGTCATCGTCTCGCCCTCGCTGCTGATGCTCTCGGTTCAGGTCATCCAGTCGGTTCTGAAGGACCAGCGGATGCGCGAGCAGGCCCACCTCATTCAGGGCGAAGTCGCGCTTCTGATGGACGATGTGCGGCGCCTCGATGAGCGGACGCGCAAGCTGCAAACCCACTTCGGGCAGGCGCAAAAAGACATCGACATGATGCTGACCTCGTCCGACAAGGTTCTGGCGCGTGGATCGAAAATCGAAAGCCTCGATTTTTCACCCACGCCCAAGGATATTCAGCACCTTGAGGCGGAAAACCTGCGGCGCATAGCGGATGCGCGTTCAGGCGCAGCAAAGCTTCGAGTCGTGGACGACGAATAGCGCAATCGCTGCACACTCGACGACGCGCGAAAATCGATTTCCGATTTCGCTCATGATGCGCTAGCAATGTCATCCGTCTTTCAACCGTCGTTCAATGAGTTCGCCCGCATGATTACTGTTTTCGGCTCCATAAACATGGACCTCGTCGCCATCTCGCAGCGCCTGCCTAAGCCAGGCGAAACGGTGACCGGTAAAGCCTTTTCGACGGCGGCGGGTGGCAAGGGTGCCAATCAGGCGCTGGCCGCGCGTCGCGCCGGTGCAGAGGTCAAGATGGCAGGTGCCATCGGTGACGACAGTTTCGCAGCCCCTGCGCTGACGCTGCTGCGAGATGCGAGGGCCGACCTCTCGCTCGTAAAAACTGTTGCGGAGCCGACCGGAACTGCTGTCATCCTCATTGGTGAGGGCGGTGAGAATATGATCTCCGTCATTCCCGCCGCCAATGGCACCGTCTCCCCTTCGGATGCGGAGCGGGCAGTCTCGGAAATGAGCGCGGGCGATATTCTTATGCTCCAGATCGAGATTCCCGCAGACGCGATCGAAGCAGCGTTCAACGCCGCCAAAGCTAAGCGCGTGACGACGATCTTCAACACCGCGCCGCTGACTGCCGATGCGTCGCGCCTGTCCAAACTGGCCGATATCCTCATTGCCAACGAAACGGAATTCGAACTGCTGATCGGCAAGAGCGAATTATCATCGGCTGCGCGTGAACAGGAACTCGTCGCGCTTCACGGTGAAACCGGCCAGACGCTGATCGTGACGCTGGGCGCGGAAGGCGTCATCGCCATCCGCAATGGCAAGGTCTTCAAAACCACCGGGCTGAAAATAGAGCCGGTGGATACGGTGGGCGCAGGCGACACCTTCTGCGGTTATCTCGCTGCTGGTCTCGATGCCGGTCTCGATTTCGAAAAAGCACTCCGCCGCGCCGCCGTTGCCGGTTCGCTGGCCTGTACCCGTGAAGGCGCACAGCCATCTATTCCGGTTGCTTCGGAAGTTGACGCAAAAGCCTGACGACTGTCGGGCTTTTTAGACCTTCAGGAAAGTCAGATAGGCGGAACTGCGGCCTTCGCGTTTCGCCTTGTTCTCGTAACGCGTGCCGGGCCAGTTTTCGTAGGGCGTCAGCCAGTCGGCGGAGGTCTTTGCCTGCCACTCGAACCCGCCGTGGCGGACACAATGCTGTAGCGTCCAGTTGATGTAGGTGTCGATATCGGAGGCGAAGCAGAATTTCGCTCCAGGCTTCAGCACCCGGTGAAAGCGCGCAAGATTGACGTCCGACACGAAACGACGCTTCCAGTGCTTCTTCTTCGGCCATGGATCTGGATAGAGCAGATCGATATGGTCGAGTGATGCATCCGGCAGCCAGTCAAGCAGTTGCGTGGCATCGTCGTCATAGAGCCGGATATTCATCAATTCTTTTTCTTGCACAGCGCCCAACAGCTTCGCCATGGAATTGACGAAAGGCTCGACGCCGATGAAACCCGTGCCGGGATTTTCGGCGGCGCGGTGTACCAGATGCTCACCACCACCAAAGCCGATCTCGAGGCGGATCGACTTCACGTCGGCGGGAAAAAGCGCGGCAAGCGGCGTTGGCGGCGGTGTGGAGAGATCCACCTTCAAGAGCGGCAGGAGGTTCTCAATGGACACAACCTGCTGGCTGCGCAAGGGCTTGCCCTTGCGTCTTCCATAGAACGCTTCCGTCGACCGTGAACGCCGCTCTTCCGTCATTGTCTCTCACTTTAGTAAAATAGACGAACCCGCGCCTTACCGTTTCATCGGCACTGCGCGGGCTTCAAAGTTCGTGAGACCGTATCTCTTAATTGACCGTTGATAGCAAGCCTCAAGCGGCCTTCAACGCTTCCTTGAGCGGCTTTACAAGGTCGATCTTCTCCCAGGAGAAGGACCCGTCGCGGCCAGCCTTGCGGCCGAAGTGACCGTAGGAGGAGGTCTTTGCGTAGATCGGCTTGTTGAGGTCGAGGTGGCGGCGGATGCCCGATGGCGAAAGGTCCATGACCTTGCGGATCGCGGCTTCGACTTCATCTTCGCTGATCTTGCCCGTCTGGTGCAGGTCGACATAGACCGACAACGGCTGTGCGACGCCGATGGCGTAGGAAAGCTGGATCGTGCAGCGTTCTGCGAGACCCGCAGCCACAACGTTCTTGGCGAGGTAGCGCGCAGCATATGCAGCCGAACGGTCGACCTTGGTCGTATCCTTGCCGGAGAATGCACCACCACCGTGAGGGGCAGCACCGCCATAGGTGTCCACGATGATCTTGCGGCCCGTCAGGCCAGCGTCACCATCCGGGCCGCCGATCACGAACTTGCCGGTCGGGTTGATGTACCACTGGCAATCATCGGCGATCTTGAGGTCGCCCAGAGCTTCGCGGATATAAGGCTCAACGACGGCGCGAACTTTCTTGGAGTCCCAGCTTGCGTCGAGATGCTGGGTGGACAGCACGATGGAGACCGCTTCTGCAGCCTTGCCATCCACGTAACGGACCGTCACCTGGCTCTTGGCGTCGGGGCCGAGCTTTGCAGCCTCACCCTCGCCGCTCTTGCGAGCGTCTGCGAGGAGCTGGAGAATGCGGTGGGAATAATAGATCGGTGCCGGCATCAGGTCCGGCGTTTCCTTGCAGGCGTAACCGAACATGATACCCTGGTCGCCAGCGCCTTCGTCACCCTGCTTGTCGGATGCGTTATCGACGCCTTGCGCGATATCGGCAGACTGCGGGTGCAGAAGCACATCGATCTTCGCCGTCTTCCAGTGGAAACCGTCCTGCTCGTAGCCGATGTCGCGGATCGCCTTGCGGGCGGCAGACTTGAACTTCGACGGATTGATGACGGGATGGCCGGAAGCATCCTTCACGACATTGCCGTCCTTGTCCTTCTTCAGAAGCGTATCGGGAACGCGCACTTCACCAGCGATGACGACTCGGTTGGTGGTGGCAAGCGTTTCGCAGGCGATGCGCACGGTCCATGGATCGACGCCGGTCTTGGCGGCTTCGCGATAGATCAGATCCACGATTTCATCGGAGATACGGTCACAAACCTTATCAGGATGACCTTCAGCAACGGATTCGCTGGTGAACAGGTAATTGGCGCGCATGCGGGATTCCCCTCAAAGAACAGGTCTGTCGGCTTGGTTATCATCTTGGACGAGAAAAACAAGGACAGAACGACATAAATATATCTTTATATCGGAATTCCTACCGAAAGATTAGGCAATAAAAAACGGCCCCGAAGAGCCGTTTTCAATTCTCATTGCAATAAGGGAAGCGCTTACTCGACGTCCGCTTCGGCCGCCAAAGCCTTCACCAGATCGACGATACGACGACGGACCTTCGGATCGCTGATCTTTACAAAGGCGCGGTTGAGCTGGAGCCCTTCCGAAGACGACAGGAAGTCTACCACGTAGTTCGAGCTGGACGCTTCCGCCATGCCCGTCGCAGACGTAGGATGATCGCCCGGCGCGTCTTCGAAGAAGAAAGAAACCGGGACGTTCAAAATGGCAGAAATGTTCTGCAACCGGCTGGCGCCGACGCGGTTCGTGCCTTTTTCATATTTCTGAATTTGCTGGAAGGTGATGCCGAGGCTTTCACCGAGCTTTTCCTGGCTCATTCCCAGCATGGTGCGGCGTAGGCGGATGCGGCTCCCGACGTGAATGTCAATCGGGTTAGGCTTCTTCTTATTTTCAGTCATTCGTTCGTCCTGACATCCTGTTGTCGGCCAATATTGCATTTTTGCGTAAAACCGTCGAGGTCAATCGACGCGCCATGCCCCCAAGATCATGTGCGTCACGCAATCTCACTCTCGCACTATGCAATTTTAGGGGTTTTTGGTCAATTCTGACGCCGGAGCAAACCATTTCCTGCAATCAGCGCGACGCCAATAAAAGTTATAAACAACAACCAAAAGTGCTTCTGCCGATTCCCTTCACTCGCAAGCCCTTGCAGCGCACCACTCAAAGTAGAATCGATTATACCGATTTGACCGTAGTCAAGTCCTGCGGCAATTCGCCCCAGGGGATCGATAACCGCTGAAATGCCCGTATTGGCGGCGCGAATCACCGGGAAGCCTGTTTCGACCGCGCGTATCCGCGCCTGCTGAAAATGCTGGTAAGGGCCCGGTGTATTGCCGAACCAGCCATCATTGGTAACGTTGACGATGGCCTGCGCAGAAGCGATATCCTGCGGCACTTCATCGGGGAAAATGATCTCGTAGCAGATGAAGGAGAAGAGCTTCTTGCCGGACGGCAGGGTTATGGGGATTCGTGTCGGCGCAGCGGAAAAGCCGCCGGGAAGGCTGACGAGGTTTTCGATGCCGAACTGCCGCAGGGTGTCTTCAAAAGGGACATATTCGCCGAATGGCACGAGATGGACCTTGTCCGTCGCCCCAATGATCTGACCCTGGCTGTCGACTGCATAAACGGAATTATAATAGCGTGCGGGATGGCCCGGCCCCGCATCTTCCATGCGCACAGCGCCGGTCAGCAAAATCTGACCGTCCTCCAGCACGCTGGCAATTTCCGCCAGCGCATCCGGGTTTTGCGTCAGGATGAAAGGAACGGAGGTCTCCGGCCAGACGATGATGTCGGGTCGCTTTTTCCCCGGTGATGGCGGCAGGCCAGTCAGTCGAAGATGCTCTTTGAATATCTCGACGCGGTCCGCATTCAGCATCTTGCGGGACTGGTCGATGCCCGGCTGCACGATGCGCACCGACATATCACCTTCCGCCGGTTCGACAGCACCATGCAGACGGTAGGCGCCAAAACCCAGATGAAAGGACAGCATGGCTGCGGCCAGCAGCAGGCCGGGCACCATTCCCTTTTTGGTTCCCAACAGCGCCGGACTTGAGAAGACGAAGACAGCCAGCATCGATACGCCGAAAATGCCGATGAGGGCAGATGTCTGCATCATCAGCGGTATGGGCATGATGCCGTAACCGACGGCGTTCCATGGAAAGCCCGTGGCAACAAAACTGCGCAGCCACTCACAAAGGCCGAAGGCTGCCGCAAGGGCTGCGATCCTGCCCCAGCCATCGGACCAGATCATATTGGCCAGCATCACGGCCAGGCCATAAAACAGTGCCAGAAAAGCTGGCAATCCTAGAACTGCAAGCGGCAAGGCCCACGCAAATTCCTCTGCCTCCAGCAGAAGCGCGTTGCCCATCCACCACAGGCTGGCGACGAAGTATCCCAGGCCGAACAGCCATCCAAGGGCGAAACTTTTCGCTGAGCGCGAAAAAACCTTCCCGTCTGGGTGACCGGTGGTTCCGTCCAGAAGCCAGACCAGAAGGGTAAAAGAGACGAACAATGCAGCGAAGAAGCCGACGGGCGGCAATGCCAAAGCACCGATTGCGCCAGCCAGAACAGCGATGACTGCGCGCCTCGC
This sequence comes from Agrobacterium larrymoorei, assembly GCF_013322225.1. GTDB lineage: Bacteria > Pseudomonadota > Alphaproteobacteria > Rhizobiales > Rhizobiaceae > Agrobacterium > Agrobacterium larrymoorei_A. The sequence goes on along the minus strand of NZ_JAAMFB010000003.1, from coordinate 153,496 downwards.
TCCGCTGCTCAACATTACCCTGCCTGCCAGTCGCTCCATATATGTTCGATCTCCTCGACGGGCACAGTTAGGCTGCGAAACACAGCAAATGCTCTAACGGAAAAGAAAAGCAGCGTCCACCGCGCCGACCGTAGGGCGCTAGGCGAAGAGAAAGCGACCGCGAGATAAACTCTCGCGGTCGCATCATTTTCCATCAAACAGAAGCGCCATCCGTGCTGCGGGCAGGCGTCGGCAACGCCATCAGTGCGTTCGCACGGGCATCGGCAGGGGCCTGATCGTCCTCGCCTTCGGAAGCATGACTGCGCTCGATCCGAACGCCCTTGATACGGCGGGAATCCGCGTCGAGAATATGGAACTCGAAACCGGGAACCGCACGCACAACTTCGCCCTTGGTCGGGATGCGGCCCAGAGCAAAGAAGATCAGTCCGCCAAGAGTATCGATTTCCTCGATGTGTTCACGAACGTCGAAGTCGGGGCCTATGGCCTCTGTAAGATCGACCAGTTCCGCGCGCGCATCCGCTATAACGACATCGGGCGAGAGACGCGAGAACATCGCCTCGTCCTTGTCATGCTCGTCATCGATATCGCCGATCACCATTTCCACGATGTCCTCGTGGCTGACCAGACCATCCGTGCCGCCATATTCGTCGATCACCAGCGCAAGCTGCGTGCGCTGCGCCTGCATGCTCTTGAGCAAGTCGGACGCCAGCATGGATGGGGGAACGAAGAGGATTTTACGCACGACGCCCGCCTCGGCGAGCGTCTTCTCGAGATCGACCCGCGCCAGATCAAAATTCACCGGTGCGGAACGCGACATCTTTCCATCCTCACCAGCAACGATCGGACTGACGTTGCGACGTTTGTTGAGGGCCTGCCGCCCCACATAGGAGAGAAGATCGCGGATATGGATCATACCCTTTGGATTATCCAGCGTATCGTCATAAACCGGCATACGGGAACGACCGCTTTCTTCGAAAAGGATCATCGCCTCGCCGATGGTCATGCTTTCATCAAGACCCTCGATATCGACGCGGGGAATCATGATGTCCTCAACGCGGACTTCGCGAAAACGGAGGATGTTGTTGAGCATTACCCGTTCTTCGGGCGAAAAGGCCGCGCCGATTTCGGTATCGGTCATCAGCGCATCGGTGATTTCTTCGCGGAGCCGCTCACCTTGCGACGGCTTCAAAAGCCGCGATACCCTTGACCAGAAGGTAGCCTTGGGCTTGGCATTGTAGTCCTGTCGTAACGGACTACTGCCCTCCTCCGATGAGGACTGTTCCCCGGTGTCTTTGCCCTCATGGGGCGGTCGTGAAGAATTTTCGTTCATTGTTCCAAACAGTTCGATCAAATCGGATCCTGATCCGCATAGGGATCAGATAGGCCAAGAGTGGCCAAAATGCGAGTCTCAAGCGCTTCCATTTCCTCCGCCTCATCGGTTTCCAGATGGTCGTAACCGAAGAGGTGCAGGAAGCCATGCACCAGAAGATGGGTCAAATGATCCTCGAAACTCCTCTCAAGATCAAGAGCTTCCCGCTCTACTGTCTCCCGCGCAATCACGATATCGCCCAGCATCGGCCCCGGCATGCCGCCCGGTTCCAGTGGAAATGCCGGAAAAGAAAGGACATTCGTCGCCTTATCCTTATCGCGCCATTCCGCATTTATTTCCCGGATGGCCGCATCGTCGGTGAAGACCAGAGACAGTTCCACCGGCATTTTTGGGAAGGGCTGGTCTTCCTCTGTCTTGAGAAAGCTCACCGCCGCATCCACGACTTTCCTACTGAAAGCGAAAAGTTCTTCCTCCGAGGGCCAACTTTCGGCCTCGACACTGATCTGAATATCCAGCGCTGTCATGCTTGTACTTTAGTTTCCTCTGAAGTCGCTGTCCCGATGAGAACGACTTCTCCAGTATTCCGTCATCCTCGGCTTGTTCCGGGGATCTGCAACGGCTTGATTTTATTCGGCGTGGTTGGATCCTCGGGACAAGCCCGAGGATGACGGAAGTCCAAGGACTTCCCTCGTCAATTGCCTCTTGGCAGGCTCTCATCCGGCACCGCCGTATGCGCCTCGTAGGCACGCACGATGCGGGCAACCATCGGATGGCGCACCACATCCACGTCCTTGAAGCGGACGACGGAGACGCCCTCCACCTCTGGCAGAATTTGCAACGCTTCGACCAGACCGGACTTCACGCCACGCGGCAAGTCCACCTGGCTTGGGTCGCCGGTCACGATCATGCGGCCGTTTTCGCCAAGACGCGTCAGAAACATCTTCATCTGCATCGTCGTGGTGTTCTGCGCCTCGTCCAGAATGACGGCGGCGTTGGCCAACGTGCGTCCGCGCATAAAGGCAAGCGGCGCGATTTCGATGACGCCTGCCTGAATGGCACGTTCCACCTTGTCACCCGGCATCATGTCGTAAAGCGCGTCATAAAGCGGACGAAGGTAAGGATCGACCTTTTCCTTCATGTCACCTGGCAGGAAGCCGAGACGCTCGCCCGCTTCGACGGCGGGGCGAGACAGGATGATGCGATCAACAGCGCCGCGCTCCAGAAGCTGGGCGGCATGGGCAACGGCCAGATAGGTCTTGCCCGTACCGGCAGGGCCAACACCGAAGACAAGTTCCGACTGTTCCAGCGCCCGCATATAGACGTCCTGCGTCGGCGTGCGGGCATTGATCGTTTTCTTGCGGGTGGAAATTTGCGCCATCGACACTTTGGCTTTGCGCTCCATTGTCGGCAGGGTCAACTGGTCATCCGCAGCAACGGCCATGCGGATTGCGCCTTCCACATCGGAAAGCTCGACCGTGCCGCCTTTCAGCAGGCGTTCATAGAGGAAATCCAGCGCGCGGCGAGCCTGATTTGTGGCCACCAGCTCGCCCGTAATCGCAACCGAATTGCCGCGTGGGCGGGCGTCGATATTGAGCCGCTGCTCCAGCAATTTCAGGTTTTGATCGAACTGACCGAATAGCTCTCCCGCTATCCTGTTATTCTCGAACGTGAGGACGAAGTGATTGGCGTCGGTCGCGGCTGAGCGTGGCTGGCGCGATGAAGGTGATACCAATTCATGTGCGTTCAAGCGGTCAGGCTCCTGTCCCAGGTCAGTTCCGGTTCCCAACTCTAACTCTATGCCACCTCGGCAAACAAGCTGTTTGGACCGGTATCGGTGATTCGTACATGAACAATGTCACCGATTTTCATGTTCTTTGCATCAAGATTCACAGATTGCAGCCATGGAGAACGACCTATCAACTGTCCAGGCATCCGGCCCGGCTTTTCCAGCAATACATCCATGGTCTTGCCCACCAGCGAAGCGGCAAATTCATGCTGCTGCTTTAAGAGCAGCGCCTGCAATCTTTCCAGCCGTTCCGACTTCACGTCTTCCGGCACCTGATCGGTCAGATCGGCTCCGGGCGTTCCCGGACGCGTCGAATATTTGAACGAAAAGGCCTGCGCGTATTTCACGGTTTCCACAATGGCGAGTGTATCTTCGAAATCCTGATCCGTCTCGCCGGGGAAACCGACAATAAAGTCTCCCGACATGGCAATATCAGGGCGGGCGCCACGGATTCTTTCGATCAGCCTAATATATTCCTCGCCCGTATGGCGGCGGTTCATGGCTTTGAGGATGCGATCCGAGCCGGACTGCACCGGCAGATGCAGGTACGGCATCAGAATGCGCAGGTCACGATGCGCCTCGATTAGCCTGTCATCCATGTCACGCGGATGGCTGGTGGTGTAGCGAAGCCGTGCGAGACCGGGAATTTCCGCCAGACGGTAAAGCAGTTCGGCAAGACCCAGCTGTTCGCCTTTCGGGCCGGTCGAGCGCCATGCGTTGACGTTCTGGCCAAGCAAGGTGATTTCCCGCACACCAGCATCAACGAGTTTCGTTGCCTCGTCCACGATCTGGTGAACCGGACGCGACACCTCGGAGCCGCGTGTGTAAGGCACCACGCAGAAGGTGCAGAACTTGTCGCAGCCTTCCTGCACGGTCAAAAACGCGGTGACGCCACGCGAGCGCAGCTTCGCCTTTTCCGCCACCGGCAGATGCTCGAACTTGTCTTCGACGGCATATTCCGTCTCGATCACCCGCTCACCACCGCGCACGCGTGCGAGCGCCTGCGGCAGACGGTGATAGGTCTGCGGGCCGATGACGACATCGACGGCGGGCGCACGGCGCAGGATTTCCTCGCCCTCGGCCTGCGCCACGCAACCGGCAACGCCGATCACGAATTCACGACCCTGCTCCTCACGGGATTTCTTCATGTCACGCAGGCGACCGAGCGCGGAATAGACCTTTTCCGCCGCCTTTTCACGGATATGACAGGTGTTGAGCAGAACCAGATCGGCCTCGCTCATCTCTTCCGTCTGCTCGTAACCATCCTTCGCCAGAGCATCGCTCATACGAACGGAATCATAGACGTTCATCTGACAGCCATAGGTTTTGATGAAAACCTTGCGGCTGTTCGTTCCATGGGAAACGGCGGTCGGTGCGGCATCGAGGCCGGGCGTGGCTTGGGTCATCGTGTCGGTCATGGCCGTTATCTAATGATTTTCTAGGCCCAGTTAAATAGAAAAATGCGAGAAATGCGGGCTTATCGAGACTTTCGCCAGCCGCCGCGCAGGCTGAAATTCAGCATGGTGCGAACAGCCATGGTCGTATCAAGGCTGAGCGTCTTGCGATTATCGCCCTTATGGAAGGGGATCGCATCACCGAAGGTCACGTCCACATCGATAGCGCCCGCCTTCATCACACCCATCAGGGAGGGGATCAGTTCGATGCTGCCGGGCCATGCCACCACGGGCCGGTGAAAGCGACCCATGGCCGTGCCGTGGATGCCGGTATAGGCGATGGCGACCGGCTGGACATAGACAAGGCCGCCCGGCACCTGATCTGCAGCGCTGGATGCCGCACCGAACAGCGAGGATTTCATCGGCAGCAGCCGGTTGCCATCCGAGGTGGTGCCTTCGGGAAACAGGACGACGATCTCAGCGCCCGCCATCCGCTCGGCAATTTCATTGACCTGCGCCCCTGCACTACGTCTCTGCTCCCGCGCCACGAAAATCGTCTTCTGAAGCCGTGCCAGCAGGCCGAAGACGGGCCAGTCGCGCACCTCCGTCTTGGCAATGAAAGCGACATCGGCGACGCTGCCCAGCACCATGATGTCTTTCCAGGAAATGTGGTTGGACACCAGCATCAGCGGCTTGGCACGCTCCGGTTCGCCATGCACATGCACGCGGATGCCGAGCGTGTGGCAGGCGACCCTGTGCCACAGACGTGGCAAGGTGCGACGGATCGGCCAGTCGAAATAAAGACCCAGAAGCTGCACCGGCAACAGCACCAATGTCAGCACTGAAAGCACCAGCAGCAGGTAGGCGATCCGAAGCCACATCATCGCATCATTCGCTCCGTGACCCCGGCCTTTTTCAGCGCTCTTCCGGTTTCAGCGGAACGCCGTAAAGTTCGAGCCTATGGTCCACCAGCCTGAACCCGTGTTCGCGGGCGATCTTTTCCTGAAGCGCTTCGATCTCGGCGGAGCGAAACTCGATGACGACGCCGTTCTTGAGATCGATCAAGTGATCGTGGTGCTCTTCCGGCACGGTCTCATAGCGCGAACGACCGTCACGGAAATCATGACGTTCAATGATACCGGTGTCTTCGAACAGTTTGACGGTGCGGTAAACCGTTGAAATCGATATTTTCGGATCGACGGCGGAAGAACGGCGATAAAGCTCCTCCACGTCAGGATGATCCTCGGACTCCTGAAGAACGCGGGCGATCACGCGCCGCTGGTCGGTCATGCGCATGCCGCGCTCCGCACATAATTCTTCAAGCGTTTTCGAAAGGTCTACCACGTTATCAGGCCTTCAGATGCTTCGTTGGTTCGGCGTGCTAAACGCCGGATATTGTCACTATAGGGGAGTTAGCGAAGATCGCGCCGCATGACAAGCGCCGTGGACTTTGTCCCATCTTTCGCTGTGTAATAGGCCTTGCGTTCTGCCACCGTCCCGAAGCCCAGCTTCTTATAGAGCCCGATGGCGGATGCGTTGGCGCCATCCACCTCCAGAAACATGGTCTCCGCCCCGCGCATAAGTGCTTCGCGCATGGCTGCCTGCATCAGCCGCCAGCCAAGCCCGGCGCGGCCAAATTTCTCGCTGACCGCAATCGTCAATATTTCTGCCTCACCGCCCGCCTCACGCGAAAGCACGAACCCGCCGAGCGGTTTGCTGAAGAAGGCATTGGTCTGGCGGGCGACGGCACCGAAGACGCTATTTTGCGAAAGAAGCCCGCTAAACTCGCCGTCATTCCATGGCTGTGGAAAGCGGTTGCCGTGAAGCTCCGAGACATCCGAGCAATCCTCATGCGCCATGGGCAGGATTTCGAAATAAGGCTTCCAGCTCAGATAGTCGTCGAACATTTTAAGGGAATCATCCGCCGTGAATATCAACCCGGCGTATCAGGCCATTGGACGGCGTTCCAGTGCAAATCCGTGCTGCGGCTTGGCATCCGGCCCGCGTAGATAAAGCGGGGCAGGCTTGGGCTGTCCCGTCTGCTTTTTCGCGCCGACACGAGCCACCGTGGCGATCGGAAAATGATCCGGGCCGGAGCCGGTTTCTTCACCGGCAAAAAGCGGCGCAGCGGAGCCGATTATTACGCCATAGAAACCGGAAAGCATGGACTTTGCATCTTCCAGCGAAACAAGTGCCGCGTCGTTCAAAGGTAAACCGTCCGCGGCGAATTTCTGGAGGTAACATTCCTCCCGCTTGGCATCGAGGCCAACCGCTACGGCTTTACCGGGGTTTTGCAGCAAATAATGTGCCGCCAGTGTTTCCAGCGTGGTTATCCCCACGGCCTCGACGCCGAGAGAAAGCGCAAAGCCTCGGGCGGCAGCAACGCCGACGCGAATGCCGGTGAAGGAACCAGGACCGATGGTGACAGCGATCCGCTCGACAGCATCGAGCCCGACCCCCGCTTGCGAAAGTGCGCCGTCGATGATGCCCATCAGCAGTTCAGCATGGCCCTTGCCGATATTTTCGGTGACTTCGCCCAGCACCGTGTCTGCCGTGCTGTCATAGATGCAGGCGGAGCAATCGACGCCGGAGGTATCAAGGGAAAGAACGATCATTTGGAGAGCCGGATTTCATTCATGTTCTATGTAAGCGAGGCGGGATCGACATATCCAGCCAACGCGGCCGGAAATTAGGGATAAACGCCAATCCAAACTCCACGTCATCCTCGGGCTTGACCCGAGGATCCGCCCACGTCGAGCCAGTTGCTACGGCAGCAGATGCTCGGGACAAGCCCGAGCATGACGAAGGCGACGTAATACGTCAGCTCAAACTGCCAACGCGCCCGCCAAATCAGACAGCCTCGACCTCTTGCACTTCCGGCACGAAATGGCGCAGCAGGTTCTGCACGCCGTGCTTCAGCGTCGCCGTGGAAGACGGGCAGCCGGAGCATGCGCCTTTCATGTTGAGGAACACCGTACCATCGCGGAAACCGCGGAAGGTGATGTCGCCGCCATCCTGCGCAACGGCGGGACGAACGCGGGTTTCGAGAAGCTCTTTGATCGTCGCGACGATTGTTTCATCGCCTGCTTCGAAGAACTCCTCTTCTTCATCCGAAACTTCGGCATGAACAGCGGTGCCCATCAGCGGGCGGCCGGACATGAAGTGTTCCATGATCGAGCCGAGGATTGCGGGCTTCAGGTGCTGCCACTCGGCACCGTCCTTGGTGACGGTGATGAAATCGAACCCGTAATAGACGCCGGTGACGCCGGGAATTTCGAACAGCACGGCAGCAAGCGGCGAAGCCTGCGCCTGCTGCGCATTCAGGAATTCCGCCGTCCCGCTTTCCAGAACCACCTTGCCGGGCAGGAACTTCAACGTCGATGGGTTCGGCGTGGATTCCGTTTGAATGAACATTTCGATCTCCTTCAAGGCTCTAACCAGAGGTCAAGAGTCTGGCGCCTCGTAATTTAGAATTCTTCCAAAATATGCCGGACGAAGAACGACTTCAAGCCCTGACATGATAAACGCATTCAAGAAATCCGATACTCTGCCTTTCATCCACCAAGCCCGTGCCGAACATGAATTTCAACAAGGCTAAGCGGTCTGTCAGCAAAGTGCGTCGATCTCTTCGTCTGTCAGCGTATCCGGCAGTACGGTTACGGGGATAGGGAAGGCAGCACCGCGACCTGCAATCGACGACACCAGCGGTCCAGGCCCGTCCTTGGTGGACCCGGCGGCCAGCACCAGAATGGCGATATCGCGGTCCTCTTCGATCAGGCCGTGGATTTGCTCCGCGGCATTGCCTTCTCGGATCACCGCCTCCGGCTCGATCCCCATCGTCTCGCGGACCTTCTGCGCCACCTTGGCAAGCGAGGCTTCCGCCTCTTCCTGCGCCTCAGCGCGCATGATCTGCTCGACGCCCAGCCATTGCTGGAAATCACCTTCCGGGATCACGAACAGAAGGACCAGACCACCATTGGAGTTCTTCGCACGACGGCCAGCGTAATGCACGGCCTTTTCACATTCCGGCGTTCCATCGATGACCGCCAGAAATTTCCGGCGGTGTCCTTCCATGCGCGACAGCCGTTTTGAGACCATTCGATACTCCCTGTTTCCGCTATTTTTCGAGCGATCGGCTTCGCCGCGCCAGACGGTTCGCGGCGGAGCTTATAGCAATTTCGGGAAATGCAAAACCGCCCCTTCTGATGGGAGGAGCGGCAAGAGATCACCGCAGGAAGCCGATTATATCGCGTACTTCGTCCATCGTTTTTTGCGCGATGGCGCCCGCACGCTCGCCGCCGTCCTTCAGGATGGCGTCAATGTGAGAAACATCGTCGAGCAGACGGCGCATTTCGCCGTTGATGGGAGCCAGTACGTTAACGGCGAGGTCTACCAGCGCGGGCTTAAACGTGGAGAACTGCTGGCCACCGAATTCGGCCAGTACATCCGCTTTCGTCTTGTCTGAAAGTGCAGCATAAATGCCGACGAGGTTTTCAGCTTCCGCGCGGCCTTTCAAGCCGTCCACCTCGCTCGGCAGCGCATCCGGATCGGTCTTTGCCTTCTTGATCTTTTTGGAGATCGCATCGACATCGTCCATGAGATTGATGCGCGACAGGTCCGATGGATCGGACTTCGACATCTTCTTGGTGCCGTCCTTCAACGACATGACGCGTGGTGCGGGGCCGCCGATCAGGGGCTCTACCATCGGAAAATAGGCGTGAACCGGCTCGTCGCCAACAGTGATGTCGAGGCCAAGACCTGCTTTGCGGATATGGTCGCTGAAGTCCATGTTGAACTTCTGGGCGATATCGCGCGCGAGTTCCAGATGCTGCTTCTGGTCGTCTCCAACGGGTACGTGCGTTGCGCGATAGACAAGAATATCGGCCGCCATCAGGCTCGGATAGGCGAGTAGTCCCAGAGAAACCTGTTCGGCATTCTTGCCGGACTTATCCTTGAACTGGGTCATGCGCTCCATCCAGCCGATGCGAGCGACGCAGTTGAAAACCCAGGCAAGCTCGGCATGCTGCGGAACGGCGGACTGGTTGAAGACGATGTGCTTGACCGGATCGATGCCTGACGCGATGAAGGCTGCGGCGATTGCCCGCGTCTGCGCCTTCAGGTCCGAATGGACGAGCTGTGCTGTGATTGCGTGCATATCGACCACGCAATAGATGCAGTCGTTGTCTTCCTGCAAGGCCACGAATTTGCGGATGGCACCGAGATAGTTGCCGAGATGCAGGTTTCCGGTCGGCTGGACTCCGGAGAAAACCAGCGGCTTGAATGCGTTCATGATCATCCTCGAAAAGGCTTGTGGAGGGCCTTGCCCCGCGTGTTGAATTGGGTGTCAGATTTGGAGGGGCTTATGCACCCGGAACCCACTGCAATCAAGGGATTTCCGAACGGCTTTCCTCAGTTTCCTTTTTCGCTCCACGACGCTTCAAGCCGCGCTTGACCATGCCGAGGCTTGCGCCTCCCGATGCAAAAGCTGCGCCAAAATAAATGACCATCGCGCCGAACACGAGCCCTAGGATGGAGCCTGCGCGCACCGCCAGATTGGAGGCGGAGGAGAGTTCATGCGACAGATAGCCAAGCGCATAGTGGATCGCCACCGCCATGATGCCTGCTGCCAGGATGAGGCGCGGAATGCGTGTTAAAAGCGGAATGTCGATCGTCCAGTGACCGCGCCACAGAAGCATTCCGAATAGCAGGGCGGCGTTGACCCAACCGGCTGTGATTTCTGCTGTTGCAATGCCCGGCCCGCCATAGGATGGAAACAAGGTGAGCGCCAAAGTGACATTCACAACGACCGAAATCGCGGCGAAGATCATCGGCGTGCGGGTGTCTTCCCGAGCAAAGAAGCCGGGAATAAAAGCCTTGATAAGCACGAACGCCGGAAGGCCAAGGCCGTAAATGCCGAGGATTTGTGCGACGGTGATCGTCGCGGACGGCGAAAAGTTGCCCCGCTCGTATAGAAAACGGACGATTGGCTCCGCCATCACCAGCAACGCCGCAGCGGCAGGCAGCGTCAGGAATAACACAAACTCTACTGAGCGGTTTTGTAGATTTGCCGCTTCCACCTGATGGCCACCACGCAAAGCGCGAGCCAACTCCGGCAGCAGCACAGTGGCGACCGCAATCCCCACCACACCGAGGGGTAGCTGATAGATACGGTCTGCATAGGCTAACGAGGAAATGACGCCCTCACCGCCCGAAGCGATATTGGTATTGATCAAGAGGTTGATCTGCGTGATGCCGCCGGTGATGGCTGCAGGCAGTGCAAGGACCAGCAACCGCTTGACATTGGGCGTCAATTTAGGGCGACGAAAACCGATCTTTATGCCTGCGTGACGCACCGCGACCCATACGATGGCAAGCTGCACGAAGCCTGCCGCCATGACACCCCAGGACAGAGCGTATCCGACCTGAAGCGGATCGTAGCTCTGCCACCATGCCCAGCCCAGGACGCCGATGAGGATGATGTTCAGGAACACCGGCGCGATCGCCGCCGCAAAATAACGGTGAAGTGAATTCAGCATGCCACCCATCATCGCGGCCAGCGACATACATGCGAGATAAGGGAACATGATGGTGGCGAGGTGAACCGTGTTCTCAAACTTGGTCGGATCATCCACGAAGCCGGGCGCAATCACGGTGCGCACCAGAAACGGCATCGACAGTTCCATCAGGATCGTCAACGCCATCAGCACGGTGAAGAGAACGCCGAAAACTTCCTCGGAGAACCGGCGAGCGCCCTCCATGCCATTGGCCTCGATTTCCTTTGCAAATAGCGGCACGAAGGCGGAGTTGAACGCCCCTTCGGCAAACAGGCGGCGGAAGGTATTGGGAAAGCGGAAGGCAGCGTTGAACGCATCCGCCACCGGCCCTGTGCCTACGGCAGCGGCCATCAGCATTTCACGCATGAAGCCGAACAGGCGGCTTCCAAGCGTCGCGGAGCCGACGGTTGCGAATTTTGCAATCAGACCCATGCTGCTCTCAAGCCTTCGCGGTACGCGCAGCCGGAAGTGCTGCAACATCGGGATGCGCGATGATGCCAGAGGGCATACGGTCCCGCAGTTCGTCTTCCTGCTCTGCCATAACCGCTTTTAGCCGCATGGCGATGTTGGATTGGCGGTTTTCGGTCATCACCTTCTGGCCGAAGAGGTCGGTCACGTAGAAGGTATCGATCACCTTCTCGCCGAAGGTGGTGATGCGGGCAGACGTGATGTCCAGGGACAGATCGGCCAGCACCGCCGTCATGTCCGCGAGCAGCCCGGGCCGGTCAAGGCACTCCACTTCGATAACCGTAAACTTGTTGGACAGCCCGTTGGAAATGGTGACGGAGGGCGGAATATTAAAGGTCTTGCTCTTCTTGCGGCTTTTCGTCCGCGTGGCGATGATTTCCGGCAGCCGCTTCTTACCCGCCAGAACCTCCTCGATCACCTTGCCGATGTTGTTGGCACGGCGCGTCTCATCCTCATCGATCGGGAATTCACGGTTGATGAGGATGGTGTCCAGCGCACGCCCATCAGACGTGGTGAAGATTTGCGCATCCGCAATGTTCGCGCCCGCCGCAGAACATGCGCCGGTGATGATGGACAGCAGGCGCGGATGGTCCGGGGCGAGAACGGTAATCTCCGTTATGGCGTGGAAGGAATGCGTGCGCACCATGGTCGCCAGCGCCTTTTCCTGCTTGTCCGCTTCGCGCAGGAAACGGGTGTGGCGGATCTGGTCCTGCAAATCCACCGACAGGAGGTAGGCATCGTAATGCAGGTTGCTGTACTTGCGCCGTGCCTTCTGGCCCCAATCCTCAAGCGCATCATAGAGACGCTGACGGGCAATCTTGGCGCGCTCCTTGCGGGAGCTTTCCGAGAAACCGCCGGAAAGCAGCAGTTCGGTTTCGTAATAGAGCGTGCGCAGCAACTGCCCCTTCCAGCCGTTCCACACATCCGGGCCAACGGCGCGGATATCGCAGACGGTGAGGATCAGGAGCATCTTAAGTCGCTCCATAGACTGTACCTTGTCGGCAAAGTCCGTGATCGTCTTGCGGTCGTGCAGATCGCGGGTCTGTGCCACCATCGACATCAAGAGATGCTGCTCGATCAGCCACATCACCGTCTCGGTCTGCTTGCTGGACAGGCGAAAACGCTGGCAGAGCTTTCGCGCGACACGCGCACCGGCAATGGAGTGATCCTCCTGACGGCCCTTGGCGACATCGTGCAGCAGCACGGCCACATAGAGCGCCTCCCGGTCCTCGATGGCGGGCATCAGCTGATTGACCAGCGGGTGTGTGTCGACCGCCTGCCCCTTTTCGATCTCGGAAAGGACCGCAACGGAGCGGATCAGATGCTCATCCACCGTGTAGTGGTGATACATGTTGAACTGCATCATCGAGACGATCTTGCCGAAATCGGGGATGAACTTGCCAAGCACACCCGCCTCGTTCATCCGCCGCAGTGTCAGCGCCGGATCGCGCTTGGAGGTGAGGATGGCAATGAAAAGCCGGTTGGCCTCCTCATTCTCGCGCAGTTCGTGATTGATCAGGCTCAGCGACCGCGTAACGACGCGCAGTGCATCCGGGTGCAGTTCGAGATTGTTGATATCGGCCACATGGAACAGGCGGATGAGGCTGACGGGATCGTTGCGGAACACATCGGCATTGGCAAGCGCGATGCGGCCACGGTCTTCCACGAATTCCGAGGAACCGGGGATTTTGCGCAGGCGGTGGGCAAAGCGGCTGAGTACGCCGGAAAGGCCGGGCACGTCCTTCGCCTGCCGGTCTTCGAGTGCAGCGCAGAGAATGCGCGTCAGATCGCCGACGTCCTTTGCGACGAGGAAGTAGTGCTTCATGAAGCGCTCGACGGCGGAAAGGCCGGGGCGTGGCTGGTAATTCAGGGCAGAGGCAATTTCCCGCTGGATATCGAAGGACAGGCGCTCTTCCGCCTTGCCGGTAATGAAATGCATCTGGCAGCGTACCGCCCAGAGAAAATCATCGGCCTTCTCGAATAGCTTCAATTCACTGCGGGACAGAACGCCGAGCTTCACCAGTTCGGCGGTATCGCGCACATGGTAATAATATTTGGCGATCCAGAACAGCGTGTGCAGGTCGCGAAGCCCGCCCTTGCCTTCCTTGACGTTCGGCTCCACCAGATAGCGCGTGTCGCCCGCCTTGCGGTGGCGCTGGTCGCGTTCGCCCAGCTTGGCGGCAATGAATTCCGGGCCGCTGCTGCTGGTCACGACCTCTGCCTCGAAGCGGCGCTCCAGCTCGTCCGCCAAGGTCTGCTTGCCGCAAATGTGGCGCATTTCGAGGATCGCGGTGCGGATCGTCATATCCGCCTTGGAAAGCTTTATGCACTCATCCACGGTGCGGGTGGCGTGACCGACCTTGAAGCCGACATCCCACAACAGATAAAGCACGAATTCGATGGCCTTATGCATCTCCGGCGTGTTCTTCACCGGCAGCAAGAACAGAAGATCGATATCCGAACCGGGAGCCAGCGTCCCGCGACCGTAACCGCCGACAGCGGTGATGGCGATCTGCGGCGCGTCGTTCGGATAGGCATGCTGGCAGGAAAGATCGTAGAGAACTTCTATCAGACGATCTTGAAGCCAGGAAATCCGCCGCGCGCAGTCGATGCCGCCACCTTCGGAATCCAGCAGCTCGCGGGCCTTTTCACGCCCTTGGGCACTCGCCTTCTTGAAGATCGGCAACAATTCCGAGCGCGCATCAAGGACACGCTTTCCGTCACCTTGAAAAACAAGGTCGCATTCCTGCTTCAATGCCGCGACATTCAGGAGTGCGGAAAAATTCAGATCCTTGGAAGCCATTGATGCCGATATCCATTCCGTGCGGGCTTTTACACTAACCAACCGCCTGTATTCATCGCAAAACCGTTATATGGCCTTGCGCAACATGCCTTGGTCACAGCCCTATAGCGATTTTGAGGCGGTCTGGACAGAACTCTAATGCTCAAGCGTTGCCAAGTTGTTTCTTGAGCGCATAAAGCGCATCCAGCGCCTCACGTGGCGTCATCTCGTCCGGGTTCAGCGCCTTTAGTGCTTCATCTACCTTTGAGTTACCGTTAGACCGCGCTTCTTCCCGTCGCACCGCCACCTGAAACAGAGGCAGATCGTCGATCAACTGGCTGGCCGGGTTCTTCCGGTCCGCATCTTCCAGCTGGTTCAGAACCTCACGCGCCCGCTCCACCACGGCGGCAGGCAGACCGGCGAGCTTCGCGACCTGAATACCGTAGGAACGATCGGCCGCACCGGGACCGACTTCATGCAGGAAGATCACGTCTCCCTCCCATTCACGCACTTTCATGGTGACGTTGGAAAGACGCCCGAGCTTTTCGGAGAGCACGGTCAGTTCGTGGAAATGGGTGGCGAAGAGACCGCGGCAACGGTTCGCTTCATGCAGATGTTCGACCGTTGCCCAAGCGATGGAAAGACCATCGAAGGTCGCCGTGCCTCGGCCGATTTCGTCCAGAATGACGAGCGAGCGATCCGTCGCCTGATTGAGGATCGCAGCCGTCTCGACCATCTCCACCATGAAGGTGGAGCGCCCGCGCGCCAGATCGTCGGACGCGCCGACGCGGGAAAACAGCCGGTCCACGATGCCGATATGCGCCGTTTCAGCTGGCACGAACGAGCCGATCTGGGCAAGGATGGCGATCAGCGCGTTCTGGCGCAGGAAGGTCGATTTACCACCCATGTTCGGGCCGGTCAGCATCCAGATTGCGCCATTCTTGTTGCCACCCGCTGCGGATAGATTGCAATCATTGGCGATGAACGGGCCGGTGGACTGGCGGCGCAGGGCCTGTTCCACCACCGGGTGCCGTCCACCCTTGATGGCGAAACTCATCGAGCCATCCACTGCTGGGCGGCAATAGGCCTGCTCGGCGGCGAGATAGGCAAGGCTGGTTGCGACATCGATCGCAGCAAGCGCCAGTGCGCCTGCCTTGATGGCTTCCGCATGGGACACCACGGCCTTCACCATGTCATCGAATGCACGCAGCTCAATGGTCAGCGCCTGCGATGCGGCATTGGCGATGCGGCTTTCCAGATCGGCAAGCTCGGTCGTCGTGAAACGCATCGCGCCCGCCATGGTCTGGCGGTGGATGAAGCGGGCCTTCGCCTCATCACCCGTCGTCATCACATCGGCATTACCCGCCGTCACTTCGATGAAATATCCCAGCACATTGTTATGCTTGATCTTCAGCGATTTGATGCCGGTCTCTTCGGAATATTGCAGTTGCAGCCCGGCAATGACGCGACGCGACTGGTCACGCAACGCCCGCACCTCGTCCAGATCGGCATCCGAGCCTTCCCGCACGAAACCGCCATCGCGCTTCAGCAGAGGCAGTTCATCGGCAAGCATCCCGGCCAGCGTGGCTTCGAGCGAAACGGGCAACGCCTTCAAATCGGCCAGCGCTTTCGCCAGTTCATCCGGCAACAGCCCCTGATCCAGCAGATCGCCCACCATCGCGGCGGCGGACAGTCCCTGACGGATCGCACCCAGATCACGCGGGCCGCCCCGGTCCAGCGCCAGACGAGACAGCGCCCGCGGCATGTCCGCAACATGTTTCAGTGCATCGCGCAGGCCATCGGTCAAAGAGACATCATCGATGAGATAGGCAACCGCATCCAGCCGCGCATTGATCTTTTCCGGGTCGGTCAGCGGCGACATCAAGCGCTCCGCCAGAAGCCGTGCGCCGCCGCCTGTCACAGTTCGATTGATAGCGTGAAGCAGCGATCCATCGCGCTCCCCGGAAAGCGTCTTCGTCAGTTCCAGATTGGCGCGGGTGGCGGGGTCGATGAACAGAGTGGAGGCGGAGCTTTCCCGCTCCGGCGCGCCCAAAGGCGGTCGCTCGGCAATCTGGGTCTTTTCCACGTAGGCGACGGCTGCGGCGGCGGCGGCCAGCTCGACGCGGGAGAAGGTGCCGAAGCCATCCAGCGTCGAGACATTGAAATAGCGTGCAATGCGCCCTTCAGCCGTGGCGCTATCGAACAGCACGGCAGGCTGCGGTACGGCGACACGACCAAGCACATCGAATGTGGGCCGCAACTCATCATCGTGAAACAGGCTGTCAGCAACGATGAGTTCACGCGGATCGATGCGCCAGATATCGGCCAGCAACCGCGTCAGCGTGGTTTCGGCGAGGCGAAAAACGCCGGTGGAAATATCGATCCATGCCAGCGCGAATTGCGCATCGCCGCTGCCGCGAATGCGGGCAAGCGCCATGAGGTAATTGGATTCCGTCGGCGAAAGCAGCTTTTCCTCGGTCAGCGTGCCGGGCGTCACCAGCCGCACAACATCGCGCCGCACCACGGACTTCGAGCCGCGCTTTTTCGCCTCGGAGGGGTCCTCCATCTGCTCGCAGACGGCGACGCGATATCCGCGCTGGATCAGCTTTTGCAGATAATCATCTGCGGCATGGATCGGCACACCGCACATGGCGATATCCTGCCCCATATGCTGGCCGCGCTTGGTCAGCGTAATGCCCAGCGCCCGCGAAGCCTCCACCGCATCATCGAAGAACAGTTCGTAGAAATCGCCCATGCGATAGAACAGCAGCGAACCGGGGTTGTTCGCCTTGATCTCGATATACTGCTCCATCATCGGCGTGGCCGATGCGCGGCTCTCTTCGGAAATCAGCGAGGCGGTGGAATGAACGTCCGTCAATGGCTTGATCGTATCTGCTTTGCGTTACGGGAAACGAGCGCAGAGACTATAGAGCCTGCCTTATAAGGACAACACACGGAACCCGCCTGCCCACAGGAAGCTTTTGTTTGAGTGTCCACCAAGGCTTTTGCATCCATACAAACGCGAGCATGACGGAAATCGTGGGCACTATCACCCGTTGAAGCGCTCTGCCTCGCCGCCGTAATAATTGATGTAGCGACCGGCAATGGATGAAATCGGCAGCACCACCAGTACGTCGGTGGTATTGAACGCGTGATCGACCACAGCGCCGGAACCGAACATGGCGCCAATGCGCATATAGGCCTTGATGAGCGGCGGCATGGCGTTGAGCGCTCTGCGCGGATTGATGGCCTCGACCGGCATCAAATCCATTTCGCGGTAGAGTTCCGGCATCGCCTTGGCCGACCACTCGCCCTTTACCGTGCAATTGTGATGCAGGAAGGAAAGCGCGAGCGCGTGGAGTTCAGGCTGCACACCGGGAAAGGAAGCGCAGCCGATCATGGCGTCCATTCTGTGTTTAACGGCATAGGCCCAGTTGCCTTGCCAGAGAAGCTCGATGGTCCGCTTGGTGCGGTATTCCGGCAGCACACAAGACCGGCCAAGCTCCATGAAGCGCTTGCCCGGATGGCGGGCTATCAGGCCTTCGATATCGAATTCGCTGGCAGAATAGAAACCGTTATTGGCAAAGGCCGTGTCCTGCCGAAGCAGGCGATACGTGCCGACGACCTGATCCTCCGGATCACCTTCGATGGAGGTGTCCAGAACGAGGAGATGATCGCAAATCGCATCGAAGGCATCGATATCCCGTCCACGCCACATCGCGTCTGCCGGCAGCCTTGCACCCATTTCCTCGACAAACACCTTGAAACGCAACTGCTGAGCAGCGTCGACTTCGCGCTCGTTTTTGGCGAGACGCGTTTCCATCGAGCCAATGCGGCCGAAAACGTCGTCTTCGCGCCTTTTGACAGCCGGCAAAGCTTTATTGATGAGAGTGTGTTCGCGAACGTCGCGCTCAAGAATTTCCGTGACCATGGAGAATCGCCCCGCCACCGTTTGAATCTGGCTGTCATAAATCACTTCTTGACGACAGAACAGTGACAGTTAGCCGCCTGGATGACCTGGGGTAACGCTAAATCTGGCCCGTGCGTTTTTGCGGAAACAGCCGCAATATTTCTTCGATAAGCCGTTTCGGCTCTACAGGCTTCGGCAATACCAGCTCTATACCCGAATCAAGCAACGTCGCGCGGCTTTCATCTGCCGTATCTGCGCTGAGCACGATGGCTGGCACAGGTTTGGATTTTGCTAGTGAGGCGCAAATGTCCGGCAGAACCTCCAGCCCCTCACCACCCGGCATATTGAGGTCGGAGATAACGAGATCGGGGAGGTCATCACTATTCGAAAGCGCCTGCGACAGCGCATTGAAATCCGAAACCAGCCGGACCTTGCAGCCCGCTCTCTCCAGAACGGCACGGATAATGCGAGCATTCACCGGATCGTCTTCCGCCACCAGAACATCGAGTTGGCAGGCGCCTGAACCATCATGGGGTATAGCGACCGGCGGGGAGTATCCGAAACCGGAATAATTGTCGTTGATCGCATCGCGCCGTTCTACGCCGCGCAGGCGACCACACAGCACATCCACGAGCGACTTCTCACGCAAGGGCCGGATCAGCCATGCATCGAAATCGTCCTGCTTCTGCGAAGCGCGCTCCTCGGGATTAACGAGCAATATACGCCGCAACGGCGTTGCCGGGTAAGGTGGCAATGCCTTCAGGAACGTCTTGAACTCCGTTGCGACGCGATGGTCCACGATCACATCGGTCAATCCCGCAAGAGCGCCTTCGGCCAGAAGTCGCTCGATACCCGCCGCGTCTGGAAAATGATGGCAGATACCACCCAGCGACCGGATCGCGCTAAGCGTCGCATTGGCAGCAACACCTGCCGGAGAGAGGAGCAGGACTCGGGATTGTCGCAGCGTATCCGTTCGTGACGTTGGCTGGGTCAGTCCAGCGCCTTCGGGGCAAAATTTCAGAACGAAGGTGCTGCCCTTGCCCTGCTCGCTGTCAACGGTCAGTGTGCCGCCGAATTCGCGCACGATGCGGGCCGAAATGGCAAGACCGAGACCGGTGCCTGCGCGGCGCTGGCTTGCCGACCCCGCCTGCTCGAACTCCCCGAAAATGCGGGCCTGTTCAGCGCGGTTCATGCCGGGGCCGGTATCCTCGACGGCAATGGAAATCTCACCATCGCGCATTCCCGCCTGCACCAGCACACCGCCATTCGCCGTAAATTTCACCGCATTGCCGATGAGGTTGAACAGCACCTGCCGCAGCCGCGCGGGATCGAAGTCCAGATAATCGGGCACATCCGGCGAAACGAAGGACGCTATCTCGACGCCTTTTTCATGGGCGCGGTGCGCAAGCATCTCTACGACGCTCTCGATCAGTTGCCGCAGGTTCTCAGCACGTGGATTGAGCCGGAAACGTCCGGATTCCATAGTCGAATAATCCAGCAGGTCTTCGACGAGCTGGACCAGCGCCTGCCCCGACTGGCGCATGCCATCGAGATAATTTCGCTGTTCCTGATTGAGCCTGGTCTGCGACAGAAGGTGGTTCATGCCGAGAATGCCGGATAGCGGCAGACGGATTTCGTGGCTGACCGTCGCCAGAAGCCGCCCTTTGGCTGCATCGGCATTTTCCGCTTTGACACGCGCTTCCTCACGGCTGACGAGAGCTGCGCGTTCGTCTGTCACATCGCGCGCGATACTGCTGATCACCAGCTTGCTGCTGGACACATCCTGCGTCACGACATCGTGCCAGCTAAAAATGCGCTGCCCGAAGGGTGTGGCTATTTCCAAATCATAGCAATGCAGTTTGCCTCCGGGGCGAAAGGCAATCCCGATATCCTCGCAAGCCTTGCCCTCGGGGTCGGCACAACCCGTCATCTCACGAAAGACGCCATTGGCGTGAGTAATGCGCCGGTTCATGTCACGGGTCACAACAAGATCGCCCATTGCCTCGTGCATTTCGGCCATCAGGGCGGCGTTGCGGTTCTGCTTTTCTTCCTGTGTTTTTGCCTCAAGCACGTCCCTGCCGCGCGAAACGGAGGTGCGCCATGCGGCATGGGCAAAGCCGGTCAGCCCGATCAGGCCGGTAAAGGCGGATAAAAGCGCGAAGACCGCATCGTAGTTCAACAGGCTCGCAAAGAAAAAGGCGACGGCGCCGCCAGCCGAAAGCAGTGCGAAACCATGCAGGAGACTGGATGTTGCGGGTTCTGGCTGACGCGATGGAAGCGGCGGTGGGAGGTGCTTGGAAGTCTGGTCGATGTGCTCGGCAGCCACAGCTTCGTCAACGGCCTCGGTGGAACCGAAGGCATCGGAAAGCTGGTCTTTCAGTCTCGCAAGATCGCTCATGCCATAACCATTACCACGGCAGCGGTTTTGAATGGCTTGGCTGAAACGCTAGAATTTTAGCGGTTTCGCTTTATTCCTCGGCCCGAGGCTTTCCGCGCGAAGCTCTTGCCTGCAATATCTCGTCCAGAATGACGCAACCTGCGCCGACGGTTATGAAGCTATCCGCCAGATTGAAGACGGCGAACGACCATGTGGATGTGTGGAACAGGATGTAGTCCACGACATGGCCATAGAGAAAACGGTCAAAGATATTACCTGCGGCACCGGCAATGATCAGCGCGAAGCCAAGATGGGCGAAGGTACGGTCCTTATCCGTCTTGCGCCAAAGCCAGATGACGAAACCGACGATGACGAGGCGCATGGTGACGATGAACCAGCCCTCCATGTCGGATAGCATGGAGAAGGCAACACCGAAATTATAGGTGCGGTAGAGCGCCAGAAACGGCGCGACCGGCACCATTTCCTGCAGGGGCAGATAGTCTTCCACCAGAAGCTTGACGACCTGATCGGTCAAAAGCGCCAGAAGAATGAAAGCGATGGCCGGAACGGGTTTGGAGAACAGGGCAGCCTTGGCCATTATTTCACCGGTGCGAGTTCGAGAAGGTGACGACGCGCTTCAAACAGCATCACCGCGCTTGCAATCGCCAGATTGAGCGAATCCGCCCTGCCCTGTTGCGGAATGCGGGCCAGCTGATCCGCCTTGGATGCCAGTTCCGGCGGAAGGCCGGATTGCTCGTTGCCCATCAGGAGCACGACCGGCTTCTTTTTGTAGTCGATCGTGCGATAATCCACCGAACCGGCGAGATGGGTGGCGACGACGCTGACGCCCGCGTTCTTCTTCCAGCTCAGAAATTCATCGACCGATGCACGCGCAACCGGCATGGCAAAGACCGAGCCCATGGTGGCGCGTACGGTTTCCAGCGAAAACGGGTCAGTGCAATCGCCCACCAGAATGACGCCGGAAGCGCCCGCCGCATCTGCCGTGCGAATGATGGTACCGAGATTGCCGGGGTCGCGCACCCGGTCCAGCGCAATATAGGTCTGGCCATCCTGCGGCACGATATCCTTCAGCGGCTTCCATTTCTGTTCGAAAATGCCGACAACCATCTGCGGATTATCGCGACGGGTGATGGAAGAAATAACCTTCTCCGTCACTTCCAGCACGAGGCCGCCGGAGGCGACCGTCTTTGTCGCGACCTGTTCGACCAGCGGTTTGCCCTTGGCACTTTTTGCATAGACCAGTGTCCGGATCGTCCAACCCAGTTCAAGAGCGTCGATGACGAGCTTCAGACCTTCGGCCATGAAGGTGCCGCTCTCTTCACGGCCCTTCTTTTGCGTCAGGTTCTTGATGTCCTTGATGATGGGGTTTGCGAGGCTCGTTACCTCTTTGACCTGCCCCACCCGGCCCGGTCTGTTTTCGCGGCGATCATCGATCATTTCGGCACCCAGCGGGAAAAGAGAGAGGTTGAAAGCACGCGGCCCGGCGTTTTGCCATCGAGCCCCGCTTCGCGGATCACCAGTTCGCCGGACGCGACTTCGCCGCTCATCCCGCGCATGGTTTCGCGCATCAGCTCATGCATCGAATAGAAGCTGGCGCGGATCGAATAGGCCGTCAGTACGAAACCGAGCGCTTTCGGAGAGAGAATTTCGCGGCACACGTCCAGCATCAGCGGTAGGTGATCGTAGAGATCCCAAACCTCGCCGTGGGTACCGCGACCGAACTTCGGCGGATCGGTGAGGACGATGTCGTAACTATTGCCGCGCCGCTCTTCACGCAGGATGAATTTCATCGCGTCTTCGCAAATCCAGCGGATCGGCGCACTGTCAAGCCCGGCAAGCTGCTGGTTTTCCCGCGCCCAGCCGATGGCTTTCTTGGACGCATCCACATGCGTCACTTCAGCACCAGCCGCAGCGGCCACCAGAGAGGCAACGCCGGTGTAGCCGAAGAGATTGAGAACCTTGAGGGGGCGATCAGCTTTCTCGATGGTCTGCTTCAGCCATTCCCAATGAACGATCTGTTCAGGAAACACGCCGACATGTCGGAAGGACGTGAATCGTCCAAGGAAATCGACACCGAGCAACGAGAGTGGCCATGTTTCGCCGAGCGCCTGCTTGGGAAAGCGCCAGCGGCCACTACCCTCCTCGTCAGTATCACCGGTGAAAAGGGCGTCGGCATTTTCCCACACCCGCTCGGCAAGACTTGGACGCCACAGCGCCTGCGCCTCGGGCCGCACGATCCGGTATTCGCCGTACTGCTCCAGCTTCAAGCCATTGCCGCTGTCGATCAGGTGGAAATCTCCGGCACCGAGCGACTCCAGAATGACCGGAACCTGTTCTGTCGGCAGCGCACCCTCTCGGGTTTTCAGCGGGCGTGGCGGCACCTGCTCCATAGCGGGCGCACTGGCCTTCACCTTTTCCTTGGGCGTCGCGTTTGCGGCAGGGCGCACGTAATCCGGCGCGCGGTTTTTCGGCGCTGCATCCTTTTGGCGAGCGGGTCTCGCCGTAGTCTTTTGCCGGTTATCCTGTCCGGCGCGGGACTTGCCCCCCACACGGCTATCTTTT
Organism: Agrobacterium larrymoorei; assembly: GCF_013322225.1. Classification (GTDB taxonomy): domain Bacteria; phylum Pseudomonadota; class Alphaproteobacteria; order Rhizobiales; family Rhizobiaceae; genus Agrobacterium; species Agrobacterium larrymoorei_A. Next base: position 130,312 of record NZ_JAAMFB010000003.1, on the reverse strand, counting down.
TTCTTCAACGGAAATCTTTCTGAGCGCAACAATGCTTCTGCGATCAGCGCATATCACCAAGCGACAAGATTATCAAAGGTCTGCGAGCAATGCGCGATGAACAGTTTGTGGCTTATTGCGCAGCAATCTGGTTTGACGCCTGCGAGCCGGTGACCGCATTGGCAGCGGCTTTCTGTTTCGTAGCCTCATCATGCCAGCGAATGGCTTCCCTTGCTTCCGTACGCGCACGCTTGCGATGCTTGCCTTGAGAAACCCATGTCGCGAAAGAGCCGAGAAACACGCCGAAGATGACGGCGAGAAACAGGAATACGAAGAACGGTGCGGTGAAAGCCATCACCGTGTCGGAAGGCTCGAATGGATTGAGCGCCAGCGTGACCGACTGCCGGTTTGCCACACACAGGATAATCAGGACGATGGCCAGCGGCACAAGAATCAACAGGTTGACGATCTTCTTCGACATTCAACGATACTCCGTCTTAGGGGCCTTCAGACAACCAGCGTGAACGTCACATGGATATTGAACGCTCTCGCTCAACCCTGCGCTTAGTCTTCGTCTTCCTCGTCACCCATGCCGGGGTTCAGTCTCTCACGAAGTTCCTTGCCGGTCTTGAAGAATGGGACCCATTTTTCCTCGACAAAAACAGACTCACCCGTGCGCGGGTTCCGTCCGGAACGCGAGGGGCGGTTCTTGACCGAAAACGCACCGAAACCGCGCAGCTCAACGCGATTACCCGCCGCCAGCGCATCCGTGATCTCATCGAGAACGGCGTTGACGATATTTTCCACGTCACGGTGGTAAAGATGCGGATTACGCGCAGCAACGATCTGCACCAGTTCGGACTTAATCACAGTTGCCCCCTGAAAAAACTAGGCTTTTATTGTTCACCAACCTGCCAAACCGAAACAAGACCGTCAAGAAACAACTTGTCGGCTCCCAGTTGGCGAGGGGCATCAAACGGCAGAAACTCATCGAAACCGAGTATTTTAGCGATTCCTGCAACACTAAAGAGCGAAAAGGGCGAGCGCTTCGAAGGTGCCGTCCACTCGACGATGGGCAGATCCTTATTCACGCCGCGCGTTTCGAAATAGGCGCGGATTTCCTTTTCGCCGCCAAGTGTATCTATCAGCTTTGCCGCGACGGCCTGACGGCCGGTGAAGATCGATCCATCCGAGAGCTTCAGCACCTCTTCGCGCGGAAGTTTGCGACGATCCGCTACAAGGTCGACGAACCAGTTGTAGCTGTCCATGACCATATTGCGGATCATGGTCTTGGATTCTTCCGGCGGCTCGTGGAAGGGCGAAGGCTCTGCCTTCATCGGTGAGGATTTGATTTCCTGCAGGGAAACGCCCAGCTTGTCGAGAAGCGGACCGACCTGCGGATACTGGAAAATGACGCCGATGGAGCCGGTAATCGAGGTATCGCCCGCAACGATGGTATCGCCTGCGGCCGCAATCATGTAACCGGCGGAAGCAGCCAGCGTGCGTACATCTGAAACGACCGGCTTCTTTTCAGCAATGGTGCGGATCGCCTTGAAGATGCGCTCTCCGCCATAGGTCGTGCCGCCGGGCGAGGAAATGGAAACGATCACGCCCTTGGCGGCATCGCTCTCTGCTATCTTCTGCAAACGTTCCAGAAGCTCGGTATCTTCCTGAATGAGACCGCTGATTTCCACCCTTGCGATGTGCGGCAGCGCACTCTGCGAAGGCGCGGAAAAGGCAAAGCGATACAGCGCGAACAGGCCCACCACCAGCAGAAGAACCACCGCCACGCGCCAGAAGGTAAGCTTGCGGCGCAACTGTCGGCGGTCTGCGATTGCCATCTGATCCATGGGTCTACCTTGTTCAAACTACGCTGAGAGGTCGGGGGCATCATCCTTCGCCCTGCCGGTTTTGCCTGGCGCATATGAGCGTTGTAGCGCGCTTCTGCAAGAACAAGAACGGCCAAACACCCGTTTTGCTAAAAATAATGATGCTCTTGCGCTCTTTCAGAGAAAAACCATATTGGCAGGGCAAGGCCATCGTGCCAAACACTTGAGATGAACACGTAGCGGCCTTCGTGCACGACCTGAAGATGTGCGCAACGCCTCCGGACCCGACGAATGCTCGATAGATTTAGCCAACCAGCGCCCGGCTTTCCGCTGCCGGACAAATTGCCCAATGCCTATGATCTGGCACGGCGGCATTCCGCGCGCGTAAAAAAGCTGAAAGTGGCGCTGCCTGTTGCTGCCGCACTGATCTCTTTCGTCTTCATCGGCGTTTCTCTGGTCCGCACATGGATGCCGGATGAGGTTTCACTCGAAAGCGCCACCATCGAGGATGGCAAGATCGTCATGGAGAAGCCCGCGCTCGCAGGACGCAACAACAAGGGCTTCGACTATTCCATGAATGCCGAGCGGGCGTTGCAGGATATCACCAGCCCCAACCTGATGACGCTGGAAAAAGTCTTGGCCGCAGTACCGATGAACGATATCGTCGCGCAGGTTGTGGCGCAGGAAGGTATTTTCGACCGTGCTACAAATCGGTTGAAAATGACCGCGCCTTTTGACATCAATCTGAGTAACGGCCTGAAAGCGCAGTTTCAATCTGCCGATGTCGACCTGAAGGCAGGAACGATGGACAGCAAAGACCCTGTCTCCATCACCACCAAGGAAGGTTCGATTGTTGCAGAAAGTCTTTCTATAGCGGATAATGGCCGCACAATTACATTCTCGGGGCAGGTACGAGCTCGTATCGCTGCATCCACCATCAAGAACGCAGGCAATTGAGAGCCCGAACCATATGACGCAGATCACGCGCCCCGAACGTTTTGTCCCAGGCATCGCAGCCGCCATTCTTCTGGCCTGTCTCGCCGCTCCCGCCAACGCCCAGAACACAACCAGCAGCATGGAAGGTCTCAAGCTTTCCAACGACCAGCCGATCGCCATCGAAAGCGACCAGCTGGAAGTACGCGACCAGGAGAAGAAGGCCTACTTTACCGGTAACGTGAAGGTGGTTCAGGGAACGACGACACTTCAGGCTGGCAAGATGACGGTGCTTTATAAGGGCGGCGCCGAAGGGCAAGGCAACTCGATCACCAGCGGCAACGCCGATATCGACAAGATTTTCGTCGACAATTCCGTGTACCTGGTTTCCGGTACGCAGAAGGCAACCGCCGACAAGGGTGAGTTCGACATGACCTCGCAGACCTTCACGCTTTCCGGTAAGCAGGTCGTCTTGTCGCAGGACAAGAACGTGTTTACCGGTTGCAAGCTGACGGTTCTGATGAACACAGGCGAGGCAAAGCTGGAAAGCTGTGGCGGACCGGTGCGCATCATGCTCGACCCAAAATCGCAGAAAACGCAGTAAGCCGCATCTCGTGACGATACCCATTATCTCAAAGCTGATTGGCGCAGGCTCCCCGCGCGTTGCTGAAAGCGATGCAGCGCTTGCGGACAAGGCACGTTACGAAGGCACGCTGATTGCGCATGGCCTGACGAAGACCTACAACACCCGCCGCGTCGTCAATGGCGTGTCGCTGGTGGTTCGCCGCGGTGAGGCCGTCGGCCTGCTCGGGCCGAATGGCGCGGGCAAGACCACCTGTTTCTACATGATCACGGGCCTCGTGCCGGTCGATAGCGGAAAGATCGCCATCAACGGCAATGACGTGACCGGGATGCCCATGTATCGCCGTGCGCGCCTCGGCGTCGGTTACCTTCCGCAGGAAGCGTCTATTTTTCGCGGGTTGACGGTGGAAGAGAATATCCGCGCCGTTCTGGAAGTTCATGAGAAGGATGAGGCGAAGCGTAACCGCAAGCTCGACGAGCTTCTGGAAGAGTTTCATATCTCCCAGCTGCGCAAGTCTCCGGCCGTTGCGCTGTCCGGTGGTGAGCGCCGCCGTCTGGAAATTGCCCGCGCCCTGGCAACCGACCCGACATTCATGCTGCTCGACGAACCATTCGCGGGCGTCGATCCGATTTCCGTCAGCGATATCCAGAACCTCGTGCGCCATCTGACGGCACGCGGCATTGGCGTTTTGATCACCGACCACAATGTGCGTGAAACGCTGGGCCTGATCGACCGCGCCTACATCATCCACGCGGGTGAAGTTCTTACCCATGGTCGCGCGAACGAAATCGTCAATAATGCTGATGTTCGCCGTCTTTATTTGGGTGACAATTTCAGCCTGTGACGCTCATCCGTCTCAGAAACACGCTTTCTGAGGGTGCCAAAGCGAAGATTCTTCGCTTGGCGCCATTGTTGCGCTTGACCAAACAAAAATAAAAAGCAATTTTTGGGCCAAGTTCTCTTCATCCTGCCGTAAAAGTGAAAATAATCGGCGATGAAGGGATTTTTTGGGAGTTTAGCGTCCGCCATGGCCTTGTCAGCCAGCCTTTTGCTGCGTCAAAACCAATCTCTTGTGATGACACCACAGCTGATGCAGTCCATCCAGCTGCTTCAGATGACGCATATCGAGCTGACACAATTCATCGCGCAGGAAGTCGAAAAAAACCCGCTGCTTGAAATAGCGGCAAACGACAGCGAATTAGGCGGCGCCGTTCCGTCAGGCGAAGGCAGCAGCGATCTCGCGGACGTTGCGGGAGAACTTTTACCTGCGATACCAGCATCAGAGCGTGACGATTGGTACGGCGACGATGCACCTGCTTTGAACGAGCGGCTGGACACGAATTTCGAAAATGTGTTTCAGGATGATGGCGCAGAGCGCAAGGCGGATGCTCCAGAGCTTCTTGGTCAGTGGAAGTCCATGCCCGGCGGCGACGCCTCGGAAGGCTATGACCTGGACGATTTCGTGGCGGGCAAGCCGTCGTTGCGTGACCATATTCTCCAGCAGCTTCCCTTTGCCGTTTCCTCCCCTCAGGAAAGGGTGATTGCGGATGCATTGATCGATCATCTGGACGACACCGGCTACATCGACTGTCATGCCGTGTCCGATATCTCCGGGCGGCTGGCCGTTGCCGAACAGGATGCAGAACGCATTCTATGCGTTTTGCAGGGCTTTGATCCACCCGGTGTCTTTGCCCGCTCGCTCAGCGAATGCCTGTCCATCCAGCTTGCGCAGAAAGACCGTCTGGACCCAGCCATGCAGGCCTTCGTCGCCCATCTGGAGCTTTTGGCCAAGCGCGACTTCGCAACGCTTAAAAAGCTATGTGGCGTGGATGAGGAAGACCTTCTCGACATGCTGGCGGAAATCCGCACTCTGAACCCGCGTCCCGGTGCAGGCTTCGAAGGCGGCGTTTCCGAAACCATCGTCCCGGACATCATTGTGCGGCCATCCAGCGATGGCGGCTGGCTGATCGAACTCAACCCGGAAACACTGCCGCGCGTGCTGGTGAACCAGACCTATTTCGCCGAGGTTTCGAAATTGAAGACCCGCGCGGGCGAGGACGGCGAGTTCCTCACCGAATGCATGCAGACGGCCAACTGGTTGACCCGCAGCCTCGACCAACGGGCCAAGACCATCATGAAGGTGGCGACCGAGATCGTGCGCCAGCAGGATGCGTTTCTGCTGCACGGCGTCGATCATCTGCGCCCGCTCAATCTCAAACAGGTTGCCGACGCCATCAAGATGCACGAATCGACCGTCAGCCGTGTCACATCGAAGAAATACATGCTGACACCGCGTGGCGTTTTCGAGCTGAAATATTTCTTCAGCGTCTCCATCGGCTCGGTTGAAGGCGGAGACAATCACTCGGCGGAAGCCGTGCGCCATCGCATTCGCACCATGATCGCGCTGGAAGCGCCTGAAGCGGTACTTTCAGACGATGATATCGTCGAAATTCTTAAGAAAAATGGTGTCGATCTGGCGCGGCGCACCGTCGCAAAATATCGTGAAGCGATGAACATTCCGTCATCTGTGCAAAGGCGCCGCGAGAAGAAAGCACTCGCCCGGGTTGCGGCTGGCTGACGCAATTTATCTTAGTTTCCAAATACTTAATATTCCTAATTGACTCTTAACGGCACCAAGGCTAGAAGCTCGCCGCACAGCAGGCAGGGGGCCTGAGGACGGGTTCGTTTTCAAGAGCTCGACCCGCAAAAAGGCAATGATGCCGAAAGCGGTCGCGAAATGCTTGGATGAGCGCGCAGCTTGACGTAAGCTGGTATACGCAAATCACTGAAAAAGGAAAAATTCCATGAGTGTGCGTGTATCTGGTAAACATATGGATGTGGGCGAGTCTTTCCGTCAAAAGATTGAGGACAATATCAGCCTGGCTGTTACCAAATACTTTGATGGAGGGTATTCTGGTCAGGTGACTGTGACCAAGTCCAGTCAACGTTACGCTTCCGATTGCAAGATCCATCTCGATACCGGGATCGTTCTGCATGCGGCAGGCGAGGCGAATGACCCGCAGGCAAGTTTCGATGCAGCGGCAGAGCGCATCGAAAAGCGTCTGCGCCGTTATAAGCGGAAGTTGAAGGATCATCATAACGGCGCTTCCGCCAACGGCATTAACGAGGAGTTTCCTTATGCGGTGGTGGGTGCCGTTCCCGATGAGGAAGATGAAGTACCGGAAGATTTCGCACCCACCATCGTGGCCGAAACTTCCAAGCAGGTAAGAACGATGACGGTTGCAAGCGCGGTCATGGCTCTCGATATGACAGATGAGCCTGTCCTGGTGTTCCGCAGCCCATCGAAGGAACTAAACATCGTCTATCGTCGCAACGATGGCAACATCGGCTGGATCGACGCGGCGACGATCAAGAACTGAAACGTCTGAAAAGACCCGGAGAGCGCTCGGTTGGGCGCTCTCCGGCTCGTCTCGATGGCATGAAGGAAAAAAGAGAATGGCATTGGCAGATTTGCTGCAACAGGATGCGATTATTCCCGCTCTAAAAGTCAATTCCAAGAAGCAACTCCTCCAGGAACTGGCAGCCAAGGCATCCCGCATTACCGGCGTGCCTGAGCGCGAAGTATTCGACGTCATCTTGCAGCGCGAACGGCTCGGTTCCACCGGCGTCGGTCACGGCATTGCCATTCCCCATGGAAAGCTTGGCAGCATTTCCACCATCACCGGTGTCTTCGCCCGCCTTGAAACGCCCGTCGATTTCGAAGCGCTGGACGACCAGCCCGTCGATCTCGTCTTTCTTCTGCTTGCACCAGAAGGTGCCGGAGCCGACCACCTGAAGGCACTGTCAAGAATTGCCCGCGTCCTGCGCGATCCTGAGTTGGTAGCCAAGCTGCGCGCCACGGATTCCGACACGGCGATTTATACGTTCCTCAATCAGGAACAGGCAAACGCGGCCTGATTATGGCTGCATGGCAAAGGTGTCGCCGTGGCAGATGATGAAACCCATCAGACCCATGGCGTGACCGCCGATCACCTCCCCGTTTTCGCGGACGCGCTGAAACAGCGGCTTGCCTTTCCCTTGGCTTGGTCGAGACAGACCGGTAACCTTTCCGCGTGGAAGAAGACAGCCCGGGCAAAGTTCTGGGAACTGACGCTCCAGAGCCCCGATGAGACCGCGTTCAATCCTGAACTCATCGATGAGATGGATCGCGGCAGCTACACCGCCCGCAAGGTTGCTTTCAACATCACGCAGGACAGCCGTGTTTTTGCGCTAGTTCTGGTTCCGAAAGGCGACGGCCCTTTCCCGGCAGCTGTCTTTTATCACGATCACGGCTCCCGCTTTGACATCGGCAAGGAAAAGCTGATCGAGACATGGGGTGACGATGCGAAGCTGCGATCATCGCAGGAATGGGCGGCCAAGTTCTTCTCAGGTCGTTTCCCCGGCGATGAACTTGCGCGGCGTGGCTACGTGGTGCTGGCGGTGGATGCGCTCGGGTGGGGAGATCGCGGCCCGCTGACTTACGAGGGCCAGCAAGCACTCGCCGCAAACTTCGCCAATATGGGAAGCTCACTTGCCGGACTAATGGCGCTCGAAGACACCCGCGCCGCCGCATTCCTTTCGACGTTGCCACAGGTGGACCCTGCCCGCGTCGCCGCCATCGGCTTTTCCATGGGCGCATTCCGGGCTTGGCAGGCAGCGGCGCTCAGCGACGCCATCAAGGCAACCGTCGCCGTCAACTGGATGGCAACCGCGAACGGTCTGATGGTGCCGGGAAACAACCAGCTCCGCGGCGGCTCGGCATGGCACATGATCCATCCCGGACTCATTCAGGTGATGGACTACCCCGATGTTGCAAGCCTTGCAGCGCCCAATCCGATGCTGATTTTCGCGGGAAGCGAAGATGCGCTTTTTCCAGCGCCGTCAGTGGAGGAAGCTTTCGGCAAGATGCAGAGCGTGTGGAATGCGTGGGGTGCAGCTGATCGCTTCGAGAGCAAATTCTGGCCGTGTGGCCATGTGTTTGAGGCGGCGCAGCAGGATTATGCGTTCGACTGGCTGGATGGGTGGTTTGGGAGGTGAGCGCATCCGAAACGCAGCATTACCCCTCACCAAGAAAACCTATGACTTCGCGTTGCGAAGATCGAGGTTTTCTATCCTCTCCCGCAGGGGGAGAGGAAAAGACCGCACCGCTTCGATGCCAAATAACTGTAGAAAAAGCTGTGAGGGTGCGGCTGGGTTTATCTCTCCCCCTGTGGGAGAGAAAGCAATTTCAACATCTTAGCGTCAGCTAAGTGTTAAAAATTGCAAGTGAGGGGTCCGATACCCGCCCACTAACCTCTCAAGCATCCTTCTCATTCAAGCCGCTTGTGCCCGGCTCTGCGGCAGCAGGCGCTTCAGCTTTCGGGCCGCCCTTGGCAACACCGACCATAGCAGGGCGCAGAACGCGGTCGCCGATGGTGAAACCGGCCTGAACCACCTGCACGACCGTATTGTTAGGCACTGCCGTATTCGGAATTTCGAACATGGCCTGATGGAAGTTCGGGTCGAACTTTTCGCCTTCGGCGTCAATCTTGCGCACGCCGTGGCGCTCCAGCGCTGACAGCATTGAGCGCTCGGTCATGTCCACGCCTTCGATCAGGGCCTTGATATTGGCCTCAGCGCCCGCCTTGACGTCTTCGGGAATGGTTTCCAGTGCGCGGCGAAGATTGTCGGACACGGCCAGCATGTCGCGCGCGAAGCCTGCAACGGAATAAGACTTGGCGTCCTTCACATCGCGTTCGGTACGGCGACGCAAATTGTCCATCTCGGCAGCAAGCCGCAGGAATTTATCGCGAAGATCGGCGTTTTCGGCTTTCAGTACGTCAACCGGATCGGGTTCGGCCTGCTCAGGCACCGCATTTTCCGCCGTCGCAGCCTCGATCGCCTCATCGGCAACGCCCGCATCAGGTCCGGTCTTGTTGGTGTCATCAGTCATGACTGTCTCCAGATTTATATGTATCGCTAAGCTTGTGTTCGGGGTTGCGCCCGATATCGAGCTTTGCCAGACAAAAATCAAGGCTTGCAGGCAAAAGCAGCGATTTTTCGATAATGAGAAGTTTAACGCCGCTTGCCAGAAAGTCGGGCAATGATCTGCGCGGTATAATCCACCATCGGCACTATACGGGAGTAGTTAAGCCGAGTTGGCCCTATGACGCCGACCGCACCGACGATACGGTTCTCTTCATCCTTGTAAGGCGCCACGATCAGCGACGAGCCGGACAGCGAAAACAACTTGTTTTCCGAACCGATGAAAATCCTGACCCCCGATCCGGTCTCTGCCAGATTGAGAATTTCGATGAGGTTTTCCTTACGCTCCAGATCGTCGAAGAGCAGCCGAACGCGGTCGATATCTTCTTCGCCTGCCAGCCCCTCCAGAAGATTGGACCGCCCGCGCACTATCAGGCGACCGAGCTTGCCTTCCTCGTTATCGCCGGACCAGACAGCCAAACCCCGCTCTACCAGATCCTGCGCCAGCGTGCTGAGTGCGCTGTGAAGCTCGCTCTTCTGGCGCGATATCTGGCTGCGCAGTTCGGGCAGGGTTTGTCCGGAAAGATGCGCGTTGATGAAATTCGCCGCTTCCGTCAGCTGCGAGGACGTTATACCGGCTGGCAATTCGATAATGCGGTTTTCGACCTGATTATGATCGCCGACCAGAATGGCCAGTCCCTTGGTCGGCTCCAATCGAATGAATTCCACATGCTTCAGCACGGTGTCGTTCTTGGCGGTCAGCACCAGCCCCGCTCCCCGCGACATGCCCGAAAGCATGCTGCTTGCCTCGTTGAGCAAGCCTTCCAGCGATTGCTCACGTCCCGGGAGCGGCGCAATCTGCCGGTCGATGTTGGCGCGCTCGGCTTCCGGCAGCTCGCCCACCTGCATGAAGGCATCCACGAAGAAGCGCAGGCCCGTCTGCGTGGGCAGGCGCCCGGCGCTCACATGCGGCGAATAGATCAGCCCCAGCTCTTCCAGATCGCTCATCACATTACGCACGGAAGCGGGCGAAAGAGACATGGGCAGCAAACGCGATAGATTGCGCGAACCGAGCGGTTCGCCCCTGTCTAGATAACCTTCCACGATGCGCCGGAATATCTCACGTGAGCGATCATCCAGAAGCGCTCCCGGCTCTTTACCGATGGGGGGAGTGATGCTCATGCCGCCCGTTCTTCCTAACCTGTTTAATACACCGAATATAATCACTTCGGTTTGCAAGTAAAAACGGAAATTCGCCTTGGCAGTGGCTCAATCCGCTTTTCCTTTGCAAAACCATCATCGGGACCTTAGAAGGCAGGAATAAACACGGAGACAAACAAGATGCGGCCTTCAGGCAGAAAAACCGACCAGATGCGCAAGGTTTCCTTCGAGCGCAATTTTTCCAAACATGCCGAAGGCTCCTGTCTGGTAAAGTTCGGGGATACGCATGTTCTCGTCACCGCAAGCCTTGAAGAAAAGACGCCGCCATGGTTGCGTAACAGCGGCAAGGGCTGGGTGACAGCCGAATACGGCATGTTGCCGCGCTCTACCCACGAGCGTATGAAGCGCGAAGCGTCTTCCGGCAAGCAGGGTGGACGCACGCAGGAAATCCAGCGTCTCATCGGCCGCTCTTTGCGTGCGGTCGTCGATCTTCAGGCGCTGGGCGAACGCCAGATCAGCATCGACTGCGATGTCATTCAGGCAGACGGCGGCACTCGTACCGCCTCCATTACCGGCGCATGGATTGCCCTGCACGATTGCCTGAAGTGGATGGAAGGCCGCAACATGATCAAGGTCGAGAAGGTTCTGAAAGACCACATCGCCGCGATTTCATGCGGCATTTTCGCTTCGCAGCCAGTTATCGACCTGGATTACCTCGAAGACTCCTCGGCAGAAACCGACGCCAACTTCGTCATCACCGGCTCAGGCGGCATCGTTGAAATTCAGGGAACTGCCGAGGGCAAGCCGTTCTCGGAAGAGGAATTCCTGACGCTGCTCGGCCTTGCCAAGACCGGCTGCGCAGAACTGGTCGAGATGCAGAAGCAGGCGATTGCCTGAGGATAGACACCATGCGCAAGCTCGATACCAGAACCATCGTTGTTGCCAGCCATAACAAGGGCAAGATTGCCGAGATTGCCGATCTGATCAGCCCATTCGGCTTTTCCGCCAAGTCGGCTGCCGAACTGAACTTCGAAGAGCCGGATGAAACCGGCACGACCTTCGAGGAAAATGCGGCCATCAAGGCGCTGGCTTCGGCCAGGGCTTCCGGTCTGCCCGCGCTCTCCGACGACAGCGGTCTGGTCATCGATGCGCTGGATGGCGCACCCGGCGTCTACACCGCCAACTGGGCGGAAACGGAAGACGGCACCCGCGATTTCGACATGGCGATGAAGAAGGTCGAAGACGCGCTTCAGGAACGCGGCGCGACCGATCCCAAGGCCCGCACCGCCCGTTTCGTCAGCGTGTTGTGCCTTGCATGGCCGGATGGTCATACGGAATTTTTCCGGGGCGAAATCGAAGGCACCGTCGCATGGCCGCCACGCGGCACCAGCGGCTTCGGTTACGATCCCGTCTTCCAGCCGGAAGGTTACGAAACCACCTTCGGCGAGATGACCTCAGACGAGAAGCATGGCTGGAAGCCCGGCGACGCATTCGCTCTGTCCCACCGCGCCCGCGCCTTCAAGAAATTCGTAGAAGCCTGTCTTACTCCATGATGACCGACCTTGGGAGCAGGTTCTCCCCTGCCCCCAATGACACGATGTTGCCGGACACGGGCGATCCGGGTTTTGGCATTTATGTGCATTGGCCCTTCTGCGCGGCCAAATGCCCCTATTGCGATTTCAACAGCCATGTCCGCCACCAGCCGGTGGATCAGGACCGTTTCGTCGCCGCCTTCCTGCGGGAGATGGAAACGATGCGGCAGCTCTCCGGCGCAAAGGTCGTCACTAGCATCTTCATGGGCGGCGGCACGCCATCATTGATGGACCCGCAGACAGTCGGCGCCATTCTGGATGGCATTGCCCGCTTCTGGCATGTGCCGGATGGTATCGAAATCACCATGGAAGCCAATCCTTCCAGCGTCGAGGCGACACGTTTTCGTGGCTACCGGGCCGCTGGCGTCAACCGCGTGTCGATGGGCGTGCAGGCGCTCAACGACAAAGACCTGAAGTTCCTCGGTCGTCTGCATGATGTGGCCGATGCGCTGAAAGCCATCAAGCTTGCCCGCGAAATATTCCCGCGCATGTCCTTCGACCTCATCTATGCCCGCCCGAACCAGACGGTGGAGGAGTGGGAAAAAGAGCTTGAGGAAGCGATTTCCTATGCGGTCGATCACCTCTCGCTCTATCAGCTGACCATCGAGGAAGGCACCGCCTTTTTCGGCCTGCACAAGGCGGGCAAGCTGATCGTGCCGGATGGCGAACAGTCAGCGGTGCTTTACGAGGCGACGCAGGACATCACTGCGCGCCACGGCATGCCCGCTTACGAGGTTTCCAACCACGCCGTTCCCGGCGCAGAAAGCCGCCATAACCTCACCTACTGGCGTTATGGCGATTACGTAGGCATCGGCCCCGGAGCACATGGCCGCATCACCAAAGGCGGCTCAAAACTCGCCACCGCCACCGAGCGCCACCCGGAAACATGGCTGCAAGCCGTGGAGCGTGACGGCCACGGCATGGTGGATCAGGAAGTTTTAGGCGTGGACGAACAGGCAGACGAACTGCTGCTGATGGGCTTGCGTCTTCGCGAAGGCGTTGACCTCGCCCGCTGGAGCAACCTTTCCGGCCGCGATCTAGACCCGGACCGCGAAGCCTTTTTACTGGAACACGGCTTCGTCGAGCGACTAGGAAACTCCCGCCTGCGCTGCACGCCATCGGGTATGTTGATATTGGACTCGGTGGTTGCCGATCTGGCGTGAAACGCGCAGACGACGACAAAAGTTACTCTGGGACGGCTGACTCCTCGTGCTCCTTAGCCCTTCTTGCATTCTCGGCGCTCTCTTGGCGCAACGGGCGCCCAATTGGACAAATATCCTGCACGAAACCGGTCAAGCTATTAGCCAGCGTATCAGGAATCTGTCGGTAATAGACGTACTTGCCTCGTTTTTCCGACGAGACGAGACCTGCATGCTCAAGTAATTGCAGATGCTGGGATATAGACGGTTTGGACATGTCGAAACGTGCAGCAATATCACCCGCGTTCATTTCTTGGTGGGCGACATAGGCCAGAATCTTGCGACGTACCGGAGAGGCCAAAGCCTCAAAGATCAACTGAATGGACATGGAACTTTCTACCATTAATCATTTAGACAATCAACTAACTGTTGACAGCGATACAATTCGTTGATTACCTAAATGTATAAATGAGGAATGGGGTTTGATATGAACATTCAATCGAAATGGGTATTCAATTGTGCGCCACATCACATCTGGCCGCATTTCCTGCACGCGAGAATGGACACGTCGAAGCCGCTTCTGTTTCGTCTTGGCGTTCCAAAACCCGTGAGTTGCAAGGTTCTTGAAGGGGAAGGTGCGGTCGGAAACACGCGCCAGTGTACGACCGATCGCGGTACGATCGATCAAACTATTCTCGATTATCAATCCAACCGGCGGCTCCGCTATAGGATGATAGATAGCAATGTCTGGTGCAAGAACTGGATCGGCTATCTTGAGGACGAATTTGTTCTCGTCCCGCCCGGTGAAAATATCACAATTTTGAAGCGACACAGCACATTTTCCACACGCGGACCGTTTACATTCATGAAGACGCTGGCGCTTTGGTTGGCTTTGAAGCAAGCCCATCGATATGCTTCACGAAACTGGCGTCGACTCGGCTATGCCTCCGCCCATAACAAGGAGGCCTGAGCATGCACCTGACCCAATCTACGCAGAAGGCTGGCCGAATGCTGTACGCTCTTGAAATCCTCGTCTTCGCCCTCCCTTTCTACCTGACTTACGGTATGCTGGCCTTTATCGCCGTTCCCTATGCAGGCTTGTTGATTATGGTGAGTCCAGTTTGGATTTCAGCTTATCTGCTTGATGCGAATGGCGAGATCGAGCCAGTATTGCTTGTAAGCTTCATGGTTATTTTTGCTGCGGCACTCTCAGTAAGTGGGTCTGTAGCGCTGTGGAAACTTGGAAAACTCTCACGCATTTATTTGTTCAAAGGACCAGAAGAGCTATCGAGGCATCGAAAGGATTTCGTTAAAGGGTTTATGTGGGGCCTGGCCCCACTCGTTTTTACCACTATTTGCATGGGGGCAATTGCTGTTAGTGACGTTGGTTGGCAAGGTCTTCCCTTTGCGGCAATCGGTGGCGGTACACTTCTGATACCAGTTACCCATCTGTGGATTGCAATCCGCAGACAGCGGAATGAGGCCTTGGCAGGCGAAGCTAGTTTGACGCCTTCCTAGATTAAAAAGCGTAGTACAGACGACGTCGAAATTGTGGAATTCCAGCATGAATCTTATCGAAGAGCGCGTAGAAATGGCGCGGGCAGGCAAGAACCCGTTTGTCATCTCCCGCATGACCTCCGGTTGGCTCGTGATCGGCGATGTGCAGCCTCTCCCCGGCTATTGCCTGTTGCTCGCAGACCCGGTTGTTCCAAGCCTCAACCATCTGACACCGCAGGGCCGTGTAGCCTTTCTCGCCGACATGGCGCTCGTGGGTGATGCGCTTCTCGATGTGACCGGATGCGACCGTGTGAACTATGAAATCTGGGGGAATGCCGAGCCCGCCCTTCACGCCCACATCATGCCGAGATACGCGTCCGAAGCTGCGGAAAAGCGCCATCGTCCTGCTTGCATGGGATATTCCTGGGGAGACGCGCCCAAATCATCCAGCCAAGAGTATGTGGAACTGATAGCGAAGCTCCGGCAAACCATCGTCAATCTTCAGTCACGCAAGCAGGATGAGGCCCATGGGTGACATCATAATAGTGCCGCTTTCAGAGCATCCGCACCAGGTTGAACACTTGGTCGAAATGCTACACGCTGAATGGGGAGCGCTTGCCGCTTGGAGTGATCAGGTTACGTTGTCAAAAGAGATAAGCGCGCGATTGCAGACGGGTACACCGCCTCTCACCCTTATCGCTTTACATGGAAACAGGCTTGTGGGCAGCATCAGTATCACGTTGAACGAGCTTTCCGATTATCCAGAGGCGGGATTCTGGATCGGCGATGTAATAGTCGCCACCGACCAGCGAGGCAAAGGTATCGGCACGTTGATGATGCACGCCACTATCGCCTATGCCTCCACCATCGGCATTACCGAACTCCATCTCTACACACCCGATCAGGAAGACTATTACCGTAAACTCGGGTGGCAGACGATTGGACGCGACCATGCCAACGGTGAGGATAATGTGGTCATGAGGCGCGCGGTTCGTTAAAGCGTTTTCTTTTTAAATGAAAAAGCTGCAAGCGCCCGCGCGGCGACGAGATCGTTTAAGTGGAATTGAAATCACAATAGAAGGCGCAAACCTTGCAACGAGGCTGGCAAGCGCTTTCATCTTACCCAATCAAAAAACGGTCAGGTTGCCCTGACCGTTTTCTTTTTTACGCATTATTCTCGTTGATCAGGCGCTTCAAGAGCTCCACCTCATGGCCGAGCTTCGTGTCGCCGCCGATCAGTTCCTCGATCTTGCGCACGGCATGCAATACCGTTGTGTGATCGCGCCCGCCGAAGCGGCGGCCGATTTCCGGGAAGGAGCGTGGGGTCAGCATCTTCGAGAGATACATGGCCACCTGGCGCGGCTTGACGATGACGCGGGTGCGGCGGTTGGAGACCAGTTCCTGGCGCGAGACATTATAATGTCTGGCGACGATGCGCTGAATATCCTCGATGCGAACGCGCTTTGCTTCACCGGCACCGACGAGATGCGCCAGCAACTCGTCCACGCGCTCGACCGAGAGGTTCGGCTCGAAGGAGCGGCGGAAGATCAGCTGGTTGAAAGCACCTTCAAGTTCACGACCGCTGGCGGTAATGCTGCGGGCAACATGCGATACGATCTCTTCGGAAATCTCGAAGCTCGGATCTTCCTGACGGGCCGTCGCGATGCGCTGGGTCAGCATTTCGTGGCGCATGTCGTAGTCCGGGCCTTCGATTTCGATGGCCATGCCGCCCTGAAGACGCGAACGAACGCGCGGGTCGAGCGATTCCAGTTCCCATGGTGCACGATCCGCGGCCACGACCACCTGCTTTGCGCTGTCGAGCAGCATGTTCAGGAGATGGCAGAATTCATGCTGGATCATCTTGCCCTGCAGAAACTGCATGTCGTCGATGACCAGGAGGTCGATGTTGCGTAGCGTGTCTTTCAGCGTCAGCGCATCATTGTCTCGGATCGCGGTTGCGAAGCGCCACATGAAATATTCAGCTGTCAGGTAAACCACACGCGGGTTGCGCGGGCTGTCGATTGCCGCATTGGCAATCGCCTGCAGAAGATGCGTCTTGCCGAGGCCTACACCCGCATGGATGAAGAGCGGGTTGAAACGCACGGCGCCAGCACCTGCCTCCGCAATGGTCTTTGCAGCCGCGAGCGCTACGCGGTTGGACGCGCCTTCGACAAAGGTGTCAAAGGTGAAGCGGCTGTCGAGCGGAGAGCCGAACAGCGGGCCGGAGCCGGAATGACGCTGTGTCGATGATGCAGAGACCGGCGCGCTCGCTGTCTGCATGGCAGTTGCGGGCTGCGGCGGGAGGAACGGCTTTGCCCTTTGCGCGGATGTGCCATTGTCCTGGCTCACCGGCTGCGCACGCTCTTCCGACTGTACCGGGCGAACCGGGCGGCTTGCGGAACGCACAAGTATCTCAACCTTGAGAACATCGGCATCCTCGCTCTGTACGAGCGTCGTGATGAGATCGATGTAACGGTTGTTGATCCAGGATTTCAGAAACGTCGTCGGAACCGTAAAGCGCACCACGCTCTTCGACACCGAATGGAGCTTCAGCCGGGCGAACCAGCTTGCGTAAACTTCCGGACCGACCTGTGCCTTCAGCCGCGCGCTAAAACGTTCAAACAGCGCGTCGTGCTTCATGTCCGGTTTGTCTCCTGCCGCATCATTGCAAACTGCATCGCATGCTTTCGGTGCGCGGTCCCCGTGAGCCACCGCACCCATCGCCAAATTCAATTGCATTATTGCCGCCTTTCAAATTGCCAATCATAGCCTGACAGAACCAAAAGGCTCCGCCAGAGATACCCCTCGTTATTCCCCTTATTGGATGGCTTCCTCGAAAAACCATCCTGAAGCATAGCTTCTACCGCGAGCCGGTTATCCCACTTCCCTCTCCATCATGGAGAGGCCTGCTACTCATACGCCATTACTCTCACGCCACAACCTGAACACTCAACCTTCTAAGACACGGAACAGCGCTCCCGCAACCAGCCAAAGTTGCAGCCAAACACACTCCGTTACCTGAAAAAACGAGTCCGAGAAGAACCCGTCCGCAAGGAGCTTACGCCTTTCGAACTTTAGATCGATATAGCTTGTGGATAGAAATCCGCGCCCCTTGTCGAGATGCATTTAGGCAGGAACGGATGAGGAGATCAATGGCGTTTTTTCTGCAAAAACGAAGAACGGCCATTGACTCGTCAGGGTCGTTTTGCATCTCGGACTCACGCGAATGGAGAATCTCTTATGAATCAATAGGATTCAATTTCGGGGTATTTTTGTGGCGCTATTTGAGCGAAAAATAAAAAATCGCTTGACTCGAAACTACGCTGCCCTTCCGTACCGGAAGGAAATGTCTTTTTGAAACACCTCTTGCAACTCATTGATTTATAATAATTTTTCTCGTCACAACATTGACGTCTAAATGTCATGCTAAGCAACAAGATGTTAACAGGGCGTTAGAATCAGAAAAAGCCCGGACTAAAGACCAGGCTTTTTCATAATAAATTTGGATTAGCCGGATTAGGCAGACAGGGCCCGTACGCGCTGTGCAAGACGGGATACCTTGCGGTCAGCCGTGTTGCCGTGCAGAACGCCGCGGGTTGCTGCGCGCTGGATCTCCGGCTGTGCAGCCTTGAGAGCTTCCGTTGCGACTGCCAGATCACCCGTTGCGATGGCCTCTTCGACCTTGCGAATAAAACCGCGAACGCGCGAACGGCGAGCCTTGTTGACTGCGGTGCGGCGAGCGATCTTTCGAGTCGCCTTTTTCGCCGAAGTTGTATTGGCCATGTATGCCTCTCTTCGAATTCAAACCAAAATCCGCAACCACAGGATCGGGTCTTTCGAAGACCTCAGGTTCCAAAGAGTGCGGGAGCAATTGGGACAAGCCGGATGACTTTCCCTAACCGTGGGCGGGCATATAACCCTAAAGCCGCTGCCCGTCAACGCGTTTTCAGCAAAAAGCGCTGAGATTCCGAGTCTTCAGCGATTCTGAAAAACCGGCTTCCGCTTCTCGATAAAGGCCGCCATGCCTTCTTTCTGGTCTTGCGTCGCAAACAGCGCCTGAAACAGGCGACGCTCGAAACGCAGCCCCTCTGACAGCGGCACCTCGAAGGAACGCTCGACGCTCTCCTTGGCCGTCAGCACGGAGGCACGCGAGAGCGAGGCAATCACGGTCGCCGCTTCAACGGCTTCGTCCATCAGGCGCTCCACCGGCACGATGCGCGAAACGAGCCCAGCCCTCTCTGCCTCTGCCGCGTCCATCTTGCGGCCTGTCAGCACCAGATCCATCGCCTTCGCCTTGCCGACGGCCCGCGTCAGCCGCTGGGAGCCGCCCATGCCGGGAATGACGCCGAGGGTAATCTCCGGCTGGCCGAACTTTGCCGTCTCCGATGCGATGATAAAGTCGCACATCATGGCAAGTTCGCAGCCGCCGCCGAGAGCAAAGCCGGAAACCGCTGCGATAACCGGCTTGCGGGTTTTCGCCACATCGTCCCAGCCGCCGAGAAAATCGCCCAGATAGGCATCGACGAAATCGAGCGTGCTCATTTCCTTGATATCGGCGCCCGCAGCAAAAGCCTTTTCCGAACCGGTGATGACGATGGCGCCGATGGAGTCATCTGTCGAGAATGACGCCAGTATATGCTGAAGCTCCTTCAGCAGCATGGAATTAAGCGCATTCAGCGCCTTTGGCCGGTTTAGCGTGATAATGCCAACCTCGTCGCGTTTCTCAACGATCAGCGTTTCATAATCCATGGCGCGGCTACCTCCCCTTATTTCTGACAGGCCGCGCAATAGAATGTCGAGCGACCGGCTTGCGTGATGCGCTCGACCGTACCGCTACAGTCCGGCGTGGGGCAAGCATGACCTTCGCGATCGTAGACGGAAAAGGAGTGCTGAAAATAGCCGAGCGAGCCGTCCGTCTGGATATGATCGCGCAGCGACGACCCGCCAGCGGCGATCGCATCCGCGATCACTTCACGTATTTTCTGTGTCAGTTCGGTCAATACGGCCTTCGGCTTGCCCGTATTCGTCACCAACGTTCCAGCGGCGCGCAGGGGTGAGAGATGCGCGCGCCACATCGCCTCGCATACATAGATATTGCCAAGCCCTGCAATCACCTTCTGGTCCAGCAGCGTAGATTTCAGAGGCTGCGTCTTGCCTTCGAACCGGCGCGCCAGATAGTCCGCACTCAGTTCGTTTCCTGTCGGCTCCGGTCCAAGCTCTGAGAAAGCCGGGTAGAGATCGATATCGGCACGCCGCACCAGATGCATGAAGCCGAAGCGGCGCGGGTCATTATAGATGATGCGCATCACCTGCCCCGCCTTCTCTAGATGAAAGACGACATGGACATGCTTGCCATCCTTGGAGCGCGCGTAATGAAACTCACCGGGCGTCTCAGCGCCCTCACCTGAGCTTTCGATGCGGAAGGAACCGGACATGCCCAGATGCGAAACGATGGTCAGGCCATTGTCCAGCTCGATCAGCAGATATTTCGCACGCCGCCCCAGCGAAACAATCTCCTGCCCTTCCACCAGCTCGGCAAATCCTTCTGGAAAGGGAAAGCGCAGGTCCGGTCGCGTCAGTTCCAGCTTCATGACGCGGGAGCCCTCCATGGTCGGCGCAAGGCCACGTCGCACGGTTTCCACTTCGGGCAGTTCAGGCATGGCGTTTATCCCACATGTTTATTGCGGTGCACTTTCAATGCGTCGCACTTGTGATCTAAAGTGTGCAGGCATACATGTCGCATGCACTTGCTGCGGCAACAGATAGCGTTGCATCCGCCTTTCCGCTATGGTCCGCACCGCAATTAATGATGGAGACCGATCATGACCGAAGCCCGCACCACAGCCGATGGCGGCATGGAAACCTCCTATGGCTTCCAACAGGTCAATGAAGGCCAGAAGCAGGGCATGGTCAACGAGGTGTTCCACAAGGTCGCCAAGCGCTACGACATCATGAACGATGTCATGTCGGCGGGTCTGCACCGGCTCTGGAAGGACGCGATGATCGCTTCGCTTTCGCCGCGCAAGGATCCGTCCTATAAGGTACTGGACGTCGCGGGCGGCACCGGCGATATCGCGTTTCGCATCGTCGAAGCCTCCAACAGGCTGGCCCACGCCACCGTTCTGGATATCAACGGCTCCATGCTGGGCGTGGGTGAGGAGCGCGCAGCCAAGAAAAAGCTGACAGAAAACCTGACCTTCGTGGAAGCCAACGCCGAAGAATTGCCGTTCGAGGCAAACAGCTTCGACGCCTATACGATTGCTTTTGGCATTCGCAATGTGCCGCGCATCGATGTGGCGCTGTCGGAAGCGTACCGCGTGCTCAAGCGCGGCGGGCGCCTGCTGGTGCTGGAGTTTTCCGAAGTGGAAATGCCGCTTCTGGACAAGGTTTACGATGCCTGGTCCTTCAACGCCATTCCGCAGTTCGGCAAGATGATTACGGGTGAGGCGGAACCCTATCAGTATCTGGTGGAATCCATTCGCAAATTTCCAAAGCAGGATGATTTCGCGGCCATGATCCGCAGCGCTGGCTTCTCTCGCGTCAGCTACACCAACTACACCGGCGGCATCGCTGCGCTGCATTCCGGCTGGAAACTGTAATCGATGGCATTTTCGGCTGATAGCAGGGCATCCGCATGAGTACTCTCGGCGCATATTTTCGTCTGGCGAAAGTCGGCTGGGTTCTCGTGCGCGAGGGTGTGGTTCTCGCCATTCCATCCGAGGGCCTGCCAGCGTCAGCGCAGTTCGCCAAGGCCATACTGAAACCCTTTGCCCGCAAAAAGGCGCTCAGCACTGGTCGAAGCGACCGTCTTGCCAAGGCCGTCAGCCGTCTTGGACCATCATATGTAAAGATGGGCCAGTTCCTTGCGACCCGCCCGGATGTGGTGGGCGCGGAGTTTGCCGACGATCTTGCAGGCTTGCAGGATCGCATGGCCTTCTTCCCTGTTGCAGCCGCCAAAGCCAATATCGAAGGCTCGCTCGGTCGGCCCATTTCCGATCTCTACCGCGAATTCAACGATCCCATTGCAGCCGCCTCCATTGCGCAGGTTCATCCGGCCATCGTGGATACGCCATCGGGTGCGAAAAAAATGGCGGTTAAGGTCATTCGCCCCGGCGTTCGTCAGCGTTTCCAGAACGATCTGGAAGCGATGTATCTGATTGCCGATCTCCAGCAGCGTTTCGTCCGCTCCGCCCGCCGCCTGCGCCCGGTCGAAGTCACGCGTGCGCTGGAACAGACCACCAAGATCGAGATGGACCTGCGGCTGGAAGCGGCAGCGCTCTCGGAAATTGCCGAAAATACAAAGGACGATCCCGGCTTTCGCGTACCGGAGGTGGATTGGGAACGCACGGGCCGCGATGTCGTCACCATGGAGTGGATTGACGGCATCAAGATGTCGGACACGGAAGCGCTGAAGGCGGCCGGGCACGATCTGAACAAACTGGCCGATACTCTCATCCAGTCCTTCCTGCGCCACACGCTGCGGGATGGCTTTTTCCATGCCGACATGCATCCGGGTAATCTTTTCGTCGACCCCAATGGCATGATCGTCGCCGTCGACATGGGCATTGCCGGTCGTCTTGGAAAGAAAGAGCGCCGCTTCCTGGCGGAAATTCTCTATGGCTTCATCACGCGCGATTACATGCGCGTGGCGGAAGTGCATTTCGAGGCCGGTTACGTTCCAGGGCACCATGATATGGCAAGTTTTGCGCAGGCCATCCGCGCCATTGGCGAGCCGATCCACGGTCAGCCCGCCGAGACCATTTCAATGGGCAAGCTGCTCACGCTTCTGTTCGAAGTCACCGAGCTCTTCGACATGGAAACGCGCCCCGAACTTGTCATGCTGCAAAAGACAATGGTCGTCGTCGAAGGCGTGTCGCGTATCCTCAACCCGCGCTTCAACATGTGGAAGGCCGCAGACCCGGTAGTCAGCGACTGGATCAGGGACAATCTCGGCCCAAAGCGTATCGTCACCGATCTGAAGGACGGCCTGAAGGCTGCCGTCAAGCTCGCGGAAGCCGCCCCGGAGATTGCGGCCAAGACGGAAAAGCTGCATTCCGACCTGATGTATATGAGCGAACATGGCCTGCGCTTCGACGAGCGCACCGCAGACGCCATCGGCAAATCGGAAGCCCGCCACACCCGCTCCGGTCGCTTGGCTCTGTGGGTGATCGCGGCAACGCTGATCTATATCGCCTTTGCCGTGAGTTGAGTTAAGGCGCTCATTCTCTCACGACTGCTCGCCGCAGCTCCACGCCTGAAAAATCGATGACTTACAGGCTTAGAATGTAGGAGTGAGAGGAGAATGCGCCGCGCTTCTGCGAGGCCCGTCGGCGCGGTATAAGGATGGAGACAGCCTGGCGGCTTTATCTCCGTATCTTATGGAATAGAAGTCGCAAGTAACGCGTCGGTATGGGCGCCTATAGAGCGCCCACAACAAACTCATTTCGTGCCGTACATACGGTCGCCAGCGTCGCCGAGACCGGGCATGATGTAGCCCTGTTCGTTCAGATGGCTGTCAATGGAGGCTGTATAGATCGGGACGTCCGGGTGGGCTTCGTGGAAGTTCTTGATACCTTCGGGCGCGGCCAGCAGGCAGAGGAAACGGATGTTCTTCGCGCCACGCTCTTTCAGCTTCTCAACGGCAGCAATCGAGGAATTGCCGGTGGCAAGCATCGGGTCCACCACGATGATGAGGCGGGCATCGAGGCTTTCCGGGGCTTTGAAGTAATATTCGACGGCCTCCAGCGTATCGTGGTCGCGGTAGACACCGATATGTGAGACGCGAGCGGAGGGGACGAGTTCCAGCATGCCTTCCAGCAGGCCGTTACCGGCGCGCAGGATAGAGGCGAAGACCAGCTTCTTGCCCTCGAGAACAGGTGCCTCGATGGCTTCCATCGGCGTTTCGATGGTCTGCATCGTCATTTCCAGATCGCGCGTCACTTCATAGCAGAGCAGCGTGGAAATTTCCCGCAGCAACCGCCTAAAGCTGGCCGTGGAGGTTTCCTTCTTGCGCATGATGGTGAGTTTGTGTTGCACAAGCGGATGTTTGATGACTGTGACGCCGTCCATGGAAGCTGGCCTTTCCTTTTTATTTTGTATCGTTTTTCTATTTCACCGAATGGCGGGGCTTCGCAAGACCGCAGAGGCATTTTACGCCGCTATGTTGCGTAGCCGCCCTTACATCGCAGCGGACATTGAGGCATCGAGTTTCGCAAGCAGCGTGCCGCGTGTCGCCTCATCAACGAACGCGGCCTCCAGGGCCGTTCGCGTCAAGGAATTGATCTCGGCATCGCTGAAACCGAAGGCATGGCGGGCGATCTCGTATTCCTGCGCCAGCGAAGTGGCGAAGAACGGCGGATCGTCGGAGCTGATGCAGACCCGCACGCCCGCATCACGCAGGCGCTTCAGCGGATGGCTGGCAAAATCCGGATAGACGCTGAGCGCGATATTCGAGCCGGGGCAGACCTCCAGCACGGTGCCGAGCTCCCCCAGACGCGTTACCAGCGCATCGTCCTCGATAGCCCGCACGCCATGGCCGATACGCTGCGGTTTAACCAGATCGAGAGCATCAGCAACGCTGAACGCACCACACACTTCGCCTGCGTGGATGGTGAGGCCAAGCCCCGCGTCGCGGGCGATATCGAAGGCGCGGGCATAATCCGCCACGCGGCCCATGCGTTCCTCACCCGCCATGTTGAAGCCGGTGATCAACGGGTGCTTCACGCGCGCCGCATATTCCGCAGCGGCGATGACGCTTTCCGGGCCGAAATGCCGTTCTCCGGTAACGATGATACGGGCTTCGATACCGGTCTTTTCCTTTGCCAGCCGAATGCCCTCGGCAATGCCGGAGAGATAGGCGTCGGCACCCAGACCGATGCGGTCGCCGTGATCCGGCGAGATGATCAGCTCACTATAGATCGTGTTTTCGCTGGCAAGCTCGGTGAGATAGGTTTCGGTCAGAAGCGCATAATCTTCTTCCGTTTTGAACACCTGTGCCACCGCGTCATAGCACTGGATGAACTCGGCAAAATCGCTCCAGACATAGGTGCCGTCCCGCAGGAATGCGCTGGTATCGACATTGTATTTGCGGGCCTGCTCGACGACGAGGGCTGGCGGCGCTGCCCCTTCCAGGTGGCAGTGGATTTCGGCTTTCAAAAGATGGGATGTCACATAAAACTCCTGCCGTGCCTTCCAGCCGGTATGCTGAGATATTTTGCAATCGTTTCGCCAATATCGGCAAAGGATGAACGAATGCCGATATTGCGTTCTCGAATACCGGGGCCGAAGGCCATGATCGGCACGCGCTCCCGGGTATGGTCGGTGCCGCGCCAGGTCGGATCGCAGCCGTGGTCGGCTGTCAGAATGGCGATATCGCCGGGCTGCATCTTGCGATGGATTTCCGGCAGGCGAGCGTCGAAGGCTTCCAGCGCTGCCGCATAGCCAGCCACATCGCGGCGGTGGCCGTAGTTCATGTCGAAATCCACGAAATTGGTGAAGACCAGATCGCCGTTCAAAGCTTCGTCCATGGCCTCCAGCGTCGCATCCATCAACGCCTCGTTGCCGTTTGCCTTGATGACGCGGGAAACGCCCTGATGCGCATAGATATCGCCTATCTTGCCGATGGCCAGTACCTTGCGATCCATCTCCACCAGCCGATCAAGCAGCGTCGGCTCAGGCGGAAGCACGGAGAAATCGCGGCGGTTACCGGTGCGGGCAAACGTCGCCGCGGTTTCGCCCACAAAAGGACGGGCAATGACGCGGCCAATATTCAACGGGTCAAGCTCCTTGCGAACCACCTCGCAAAGGGCGATCAGGCGATCCAGCCCGAAATGCGTCTCGTGGGCCGCTATCTGAAAGACGGAATCGGAGGAGGTGTAGCAGATCGGCTTGCCGGTGCGGATATGCTCCTCACCCAGCCGTGCGATGATATCCGTACCGGATGCGTGGCAGTTGCCGAGAATGCCGGGTATACCGCCCTCTTCACAGATAAGCTCCACCAGTTCCGGCGAAAAGGCATCGCCCTCCATCGGGAAATAGCCCCAGTCGAAGCTGACGGGCGTGCCTGCAATTTCCCAGTGGCCGGAAGGCGTGTCCTTGCCCTTGGAGACTTCATTGGCGCAGCCATGAAGACCGTAGATGCGTTCCGGCTGCTCCATGCCCGCAGGCACATAGCCGCTTGCCTGTTCGGCGATTTTGAGAAGGCCCAGCGCCGACATATTCGGCAGCTTCAAAGGACCTGAGCGAAGCCCGGCACGATCCGCCGCACCTGCTGCGCAGAATTCGGCGATGTGACCAAGCGTGTTGGAGCCGAGGTCGCCATAATGCTCCGCATCCGGCGCACCGCCGACACCGAAGGAATCCAGAACCATTAGAAATGCGCGCGCCATAGCTCACCACAAAAGAAGCGGCGGAAGCGCCGCAGTGTAAAGTGGCTTTATAAGACAACGGACACGAAAAGGTGAAACGCTTTATTGCGCTGCCTTGTCCCGCAGCTCACTCATCTTCCGAAGGGCGCTTCGGCGCATTGAGGTTGCGCGTCACGAACCATCCAGCCCCCACCATCATCGCTGCCAGAACATACCATGTGATGGCGTAGGAGAGATGGTTGTTGGGAAAGCTCAGCACGGTCTTGCCGCCGATTGGCAGGCCGCCGGGATTGGGGGTGGCGTCTGCATCCACGTAGAAGGGTGCCGCGTTTTGTAAGCCCTTGACCTCTGCGATCTGGGCGATGTTGCGTGAATACCAGCGGTTTTCCGCAGGCGCATTGGTGCGCAGGAACAGCCCGCCGGTTTCCGGCGCACGCATCAGGCCGACGACGTTGACCTCACCCGGAACCTCGCCTTCAGGACGGCTGGAAGGCTCCCGTTTTTCGCTCGGCACGAAGCCGCGATTGACGATGACGATGGAGCCATCGGGCCGCTGCAAGGGCGTCAGCACCCAGTAACCGGGGCCCAGACCGGAGACGGTATAGACCTGCACTTCGTCCTGATGACGGAATGTGCCGGAGAGGCGCACGCGGCGATATTCATAGGACGTGGGGTCGTTGAGCGTTGCCCATTCGCTGGCAGGTGGCGCATCGACCGGCTCCGCATGGGCGCGCTCTTCGACCTGCGCGATGAGGTCGAGTTTCCACGACAGGCGCTTCACCTGCCATGTGCCGAGCATCAGAAAAAGGCCGGTCAGCACCACCGTCAAAAGGATGACGACGATTGCGGCGGGGCGAATGCCTCTGGCGGAACGGGATTGTGTCGGGGTGTTCATCAAGAGCTTCCTGCTCAACAAATAACCCCATGAATCCGCTCTCCGATTCATGGGGTTATCTGTCTTCTCGGAGAAACGGTCCGCGCCTGTCCGGCGCGGACTTCGGTATCGATGACCCTTGGATGGTCAGGGCAGATTCTGCATCTGCTCCATGGTCATGGGCGGCATCATGTTCTTGTTCATGTTGTACATGACCCAAAGCGAGCCGACGAGCGTGATCATAACGACGACCAGGGTGAACAGCAGCGACATGAATATCCAGCCGCCCTGCGACTTTGTGTTCATGTGCAGGAAGTAGATCATGTGCACGAAAACCTGAACCACGCCAAAGAGCATGATGACCATGACGGTCGCGGTGCGGTTTTCCAGCACGTCTGCCATCACCAGCCAGAAAGGAATGGCCGTGAGGATAACGGACAGGATGAAGCCGATCATATAGCTCTTGAACGAGCCGTGATCTTCGCCACTTTCGTGGTGGTGATCGTCGTGACCGTGGTCATGACCATGATCGTGAGAGTGTGCGTTCGAAGCCATTACAGAACTCCAACCAGATAGACGAAGGAAAAGACGCCGATCCAGATGACGTCGAGGAAGTGCCAGAACATGGACAGGCACGTCAGGCGGCGCATGTTGGCTGCATGAAGACCGTACTTCTTCACCTGAACCATCAGCGTCACGAGCCAGATCACGCCGAAGGTGACGTGCAGACCGTGGGTGCCGACGAGCGCGAAGAAGGCCGACAGGAACGCCGAACGCTGCGGACCAGCTCCCTCTTCAATCAGGTGATGAAACTCGTAAAGTTCCAGCCCGAGGAAGGCGAGACCGAACAGGCCGGTGATGGCGAGCCAGATCAGGGTCGAGTTGACCTTCTTCTTCTGCGCTTCCAGCATGGCAAAGCCATAGGTGATGGAAGAAAACAGCAGGAAACCGGTGTTGATGGCGACCAGCTTGAGATCGAACAGATCCGCGCCGGAAGGACCGGCCGCATAGCTGCGACCGACCACGGCATAGGTTGCGAAGAGCGTTGCGAAGATCAGGCAGTCGCTCATCAGATACAGCCAGAAACCCAGCGACGTGCCGTTTTCCGGGTGGTGGTCTTCCTTCAGGTAGAAGACCGGCTTTTCCGCGCTATCCGCGGTCTGTGCAGGTGCTTGAGACATTCTGTTACGCCTGATTTGCCAGCAGCTTCGTACGTTCTGCTTCGACTTCCGTCACATCCGATGCCGGAATGTAATAGTCGCGATTGTAGTTGAAGGTGTGAGCGATGGAGACCGCGATGATGGCAACGAAGGTTGCGATCACCAGCCACCAGATGTGCCAGACCAGTGCGAAACCGAGCGCCACGCTGATGGCGCTGAGAATGACGCCCGTTCCGGTGTTCTTCGGCATATGGATGGGAATGAACCCTTCCACCGGACGTTCCGCACCGCGCTTCTTCATGTCAGCCCAGGCATCGACATCATGGATGACAGGCGTGAACGCGAAGTTATAGGCAGGCGGCGGCGAAGACGTGGACCACTCCAGCGTGCGACCGTCGAAGGGGTCGCCCGACAGGTCACGCAGCTGCTCGCGCTTCAGGAAGCTGACGAGAAGCTGGATGAGGAAGCAGGCGATGCCGAGTGCGATCAGGAAGGCACCGAAGGCAGCGACAATGAACCAGACCTGCAACGAGGTGTCTTCGAACTGGCTGAGACGGCGGGTAACACCCATCAGTCCGAGCACGTAGAGCGGCATGAAGGCGAAGTAGAAGCCGGTGAACCAGAACCAGAAGGACAGCTTGCCCCAGAACGGATCGAGACGGTAACCGAAAGCCTTCGGGAACCAGTAGACGATGCCGGCGAGAACGCCGAACAGCACGCCGCCGATGATCACGTTATGGAAGTGGGCAACCAGGAACAGCGAGTTGTGCAGCACGAAGTCAGCCGGAGGAACGGCGAGCAGAACGCCCGTCATGCCGCCGATGACGAAGGTGATCATGAAGCCGACGGTCCACAGCATGGGGACATCGAAATTGATGCGGCCCTTATACATGGTGAACAGCCAGTTGAAGATCTTCGCACCCGTCGGGATCGAGATGATCATGGTCGTGATGCCGAAGAAGGCATTGACGCTGGCACCCGAACCCATGGTGAAGAAGTGGTGCAGCCACACGATGTAAGCGAGGATGGTGATGACCACGGTGGCGTAAACCATCGAGGTGTAACCGAACAGGCGCTTGCGTGCGAAGGTCGAGACGATTTCGGAGAAGATACCGAAAGCGGGCAGAATGAGGATGTAAACTTCCGGGTGGCCCCAGATCCAGATGAGGTTGACATACATCATCGGGTTGCCGCCGAGATCGTTGGTGAAGAAGTTCGTACCAACGTAACGGTCAAGCGTCAGAAGTGCGAGCGTGCCGGTCAGGATCGGGAAGGATGCCACGATCAGGATGTTCGAACACAGCGAGGTCCAGACGAAGATCGGCAGGCGCATCATGGTCATGCCCGGTGCGCGCATCTTGATGATCGTCACGATCAGGTTGATGCCCGACAGCGTCGTTCCCACACCGGCGATCTGTAGACCCCAGATGTAATAGTCGACACCGACAGTCGGACTTCCCTGAATGCCTGACAGCGGAGGATAGGCCAGCCAGCCCGTCTGCGCATATTCACCGATGAACAGCGAGATCATGGTGATGACGGCGCCAGCCGTGGTCATCCAGAAGGAGAAGTTGTTGAGGAACGGGAAGGAAACGTCACGCGCGCCGATCTGCAACGGAATGACGAAGTTCATCAGACCCGTGATCATCGGCATGGCCACGAACAGGATCATGATCACGCCGTGGGCGGTAAAGATCTGGTCGTAGTGGTGCGGGTTGAGATAGCCTTCGGAGCCACCGGACGCGATGGCCTGCTGGAGACGCATCATGACGGCATCGGCAAAGCCGCGCAACAGCATGACGAGTGCCAGGATGATGTACATGATACCGATCTTCTTGTGATCGATGGATGTAAACCATTCCTTCCAGAGATAACCCCAGAGCTTGAAATAGGTGAGCAGCCCAAGAAGGGCGATGCCGCCCAGTGCCACCGCGATGAAGGTGACGATAAGGATGGGCTCATGCAGAGGGATGGATTCCCACGTCAGCTTCCCGAACAGGAAGGAAGACGTTTGATCGGTGGTGGCGACCATTTTAGCCTCTTGATTTCAAATCACGAAGCGGCGCGAAAGCGCGCCGCAGATAATCGGTTTATGTCTTAGCCAGCATTTCCGGCGGGCGGCGCGGTTTCCGCCTTGATCTGCGGCAGCGCTGCGGGCTCGAATGTCTGGCCTTCGATGGCGGCTGGCATGGACTGCGGACCGGATGCCATGCCGTAAGGCGAAAGCGGGGTGCAGACCACGGAGTTCAGCGCCTTGGCGATATCGATGCCTTCCTTGCCGCCGCCGCCATTGGCGTCGATGTGCATCATGTCGCGCATGCAGAGCTTGTTGGGCTCTACGCAGCGGTTGAGGATGGCATCGTAAAGCTCAGGATCGACATTGGCGAAGTGCTGAACCGGATCACGCTCGGAAGGCTTTGCGAGATCCAGATATTCCATGCGACCGAACGGCTTGCCGCCATCCTTGACCTTGGCAACCCACTGGTCGAAGCCTTCCTTGCTCAGACCGTGGAACTTGAAGCGCATATGCGAGAAGCCGGGGCCGGAGAAGTTGGCCGAGAAGCCGTCATAAACGCCTTCATGGTTGATGACCGCGTGCAGCTTGGTCTGCATACCGCCCATCGAATAAATCTGGCCTGCCAGCGCCGGAACATAGAAGGAATTCATGGCGGTGGTGCCGGTGATCTTGAAGTTGATCGGAACATCCACCGGCGCTGCGAACTCGTTGACGCTGCCGATGCCGAGTTCAGGATAGATGAACAGCCATTTCCAGTCCATCGAAACGACTTCGACGGTGATCGGCTTGATATCTGCCGTGACCTGACGGTCTTCGTCGATGCGATCGAGCGGGCGGTAAGGATCGAGGCGGTGCGTGGCGATCCAAGTGACGGTGCCGAGCATCAGAATGATGGCAACCGGCGCGGACCAGATGACCATCTCCAGACGTGTGGAGTGGTGCCACTCGGGATCATAATCTTCCGCCTTGGCGGATTCGCGGTACTTCCATGCGAAGAACAGCGTCAGCGCCAGGACCGGAACGATGATCAGCAGCATCAGAACGGTGGATGTGATAATCAGGTCCGCCTGCTGGCGGGCGATATCACCCGATGGGTTCATGACGACGAGGTTACAGCCGCTAAGCAACAGCAACGACGACAGGCCCACTAAGGCCGCGGAAATTTTCTTGATCGTGCGCACGTTCTTGAACTCGATTATTTCGATATGTCTCGGCGGGTTAATTGCCAAACGTCATTTAATAAATGCGTAATTTTGTCGCGGTGCAGCGTGATTTTGCGGTGCAACAAAGACTTTGGCGTTTCGCCTGGACGGTAAGTGGTCGGATTATCTCATCGAACCGCATTTGTGCAAGTCCGTTCCGGGTAATTCTGTTTGACCACGTTCGTACCCTGTGTGACAATCCGCCGCATGTAACGCAACGGAAGAGGAGCCGACGCGTTACGAAAATGGTTCGCCATACGCAGGAGGGAATATCATGAGCTTTACGGATACGGCCAGATTTGACGGGCCGAGCAGTGCAGACAAAGACAGAAAAACGGTCGCAGTCGACCCCGACCGCATCACCATTGCGGTCATCCTTGCCAGAATGACGGAATTCTTCGACTTCTTCGTTTATGCCATCGCATCGGCTCTCGTCTTCCCCTACGTCTTCTTTTCCTATGCCGACCCGCTGACAGCCACTCTTTATTCCTTTGCCGTATTTTCCCTTGCCTTCATTGCGCGTCCCTTCGGCTCTCTCCTTTTCCTGCAGATCGACCGACGTTTCGGCCGCGCCGTGAAACTGACCATGGCACTCTTTACGCTCTGTGGCTCCACCATGGCGATCAGCTTCCTTCCGTCTTACGACGATGCGGGCATGATCGCTCCCCTCCTGCTTGCGCTGTTCCGCATCGGTCAGGGCGTGGGCCTTGGCGGCGCATGGGACGGGCTGGTCTCGCTGCTGGCCATGAACGCACCTGAAAAACAGCGCGGCTGGTACGCGATGATGCCGCAAGTGGGTGCCGCTATGGGCTTTGGCCTTGCAAGCGCCTTCTTCATCATCTTCGTCACCCAGCTTTCCAACCCGGAATTTCTGGCCTGGGGCTGGCGCTTCCCGTTCTTCGTGGCACTTGCGCTCAATGTTTTGGCGCTGTTTGCCCGTCTTCGCATGATCGTGACGCCGGAGTTTCAGGCCATGCTCTCGCAGCATGAGTTGGAACCGAAGCCAATGTTCGAGATGCTGCGCAGCCAGTCGCGCGTGGTCG
Organism: Agrobacterium larrymoorei; assembly: GCF_013322225.1. Classification (GTDB taxonomy): domain Bacteria; phylum Pseudomonadota; class Alphaproteobacteria; order Rhizobiales; family Rhizobiaceae; genus Agrobacterium; species Agrobacterium larrymoorei_A. The sequence continues at coordinate 97,973 of NZ_JAAMFB010000003.1, read as the reverse complement.
TCACCGGTGCATTCGTGCCGCTGGCGAGCTTCGCACTGTTCCATCTGGTCACGGTTTTCCCGATCAGCTGGGTCGTCCTGAAAACCGACCAACGTCTGTCCGACTTTCTGTTCGTCCAGTTCGTCAGCGCCATTATCGGCGGCGGCATGATCGTGTTGTCCGGCGTGCTGGCAGACAGGATCGGTCGCCGCAAGCTGCTCGCCATCGCCGCCATAATGATCGGCATCTTTAGCTTCGTGGCGCCGATCCTCCTGTCATCCGGGGATATCGGGCGTTATCTCTTCGTGTTGATCGGCTTCTCGCTTCTCGGCCTGTCCTTCGGTCAGGCAGGCGGTGCGCTCGCGTCCCGCTTCAGCAGGGAATACCGCTATACTGGAGCGTCCATCACCTCGGATATTTCCTGGGTAATCGGTGCAGGTTTCGCGCCGCTGGTGGCACTCGGTTTTTCGGCGGAGTTCGGCCTTTTCGCGGTCGGTCTCTATCTGTTGTCGGGCGCCGTATGCACCATAATCGCGCTCTGGTTCAGCCGCACGCTGGACATGCCATCAGAGTGAATAAGAAGAGGCTGCGCAATGCGCGGCCTCTTTCCTTTCAAAAGACAATCTCGCTCAGCAGTTGCTGCAGGTGATGGCGTCTGTTTCGCGCTTGGCGAAATAATAGTCCCGCCCGATCCTGATCGGCGTGATGCTGGATGACAGCGACGACATGAACATCAGGAGATTATGTGGAACGCTGAGTTCCGAATGAATGAGAAAAGCGTTCGGCTGCAACAGATTGTCGGGCACTCTTACCGGCGTATTTGGCGCATATGGTCGGCCCTCCGACTGATCCCACGACCACTTTACGGTCGCCTGACGATTGGCATCCACCTGAATTCCGGTGATCTTGAGGCTTATGCCATTGGTGTTGTAAGGCACGAAAATGGCTGAAGCGACATCCCTCATGGTACCGAGATAGGCCTTGTCGACCGTCGCCTGCTGGGACACCAGATCGGCGACCGAACCCGCAGCTCTCGTCGCGCGTTTGTAAACGCTGAAACCGACAGTCAACTCGAAAGAGGTGATGTAGAGCGACACCAGCAACGGAAAGATAATCGCAAACTCGATGGCACCGACGCCCTTGCGATCTTTCGAAAAGCGGCGAACCAGTCTTCCTGACTGCTTCCAAAACCCGGAAAAAGGATTTTCACGGCCCGTCATTGATAGGCCTCATTACGGTAGGCATCGGTGGCAACGATCAGGAAGTGCGAGGGCATGGAGCCATCGGCCGGACGGATTTTGGTCAGGAAAGGCCGCACCAGATCTGTGATGACCTGCCAGCGGTAATAGACACGCAGCATGTTGATGGTGCTTGGTCCACCCGGCGTGAATCCGAAGCTCGTCGTATTGAGATCGAAGGTCTGTCCGATCGGCGTCAGCGGGACGGTCTTGGGGATGTCGGCGAAAGTGTTGAAGCGCCGGAGATCGATATAGAGCCTCGACGGAACCTTGATCTCGGTCGCGGAACAGGTGATCAAAACCGAAATTTCCGCGCAAAACTGCTTGCGAAATTCTTCGCGGCTGATGGTACTGCTGATCTGGCCAGTGCGCAGCTTGCGCGCCATGGTATCGGTCGCATTGACCACGAGCTGTTCGCCAAGCATGGCGATAAAGGTTTCAAGGATCGCGAAGACGACGAGGAAATAGGGAATGGCGAGAATGGCGAACTCGATCGCTGCCGCACCGTCGCGAGAGCGGATAAACTTGCCGGGCCTTGCTTCTTTCAATATCCGCATTTAGCTTTTCTATCGTCATGACGGGAAGCAACTTGTGCCCACAAGCAATCTATGCGGCAAATCATTATGTTGGCTTTCTTTATATTTCCTTGCGTAAAATCCTTGCATTTCCCGTAATCATACGATTTTACCGGGCTAGAATATGCGCTGGAGATCATATGAATATGCGGCGGAAATAATATAAATATTGCTTAATTCGCCCGAGTGCGGAATATTCAGTCATTGAACAACGCGAACACGAGCCTGCATCGACGGCAGGTTTTCATTCCTGGAGTGAATTTTGGCCAATCACAACGAAGCTGCCGAAGCCGCCGTCAAAGACCCCGCTATCGGTCCACGTTCGGGTGTCTCTCTGGTCACTCAGACCGCAGACGCCCTGCGCCAATCCATCCTGTCCGGCGGCTACAAGCCTGGTGACAAGCTGCCGAGCGAAGCGGGCCTAACGGAACTTTACAAGGTCAGCCGAACCGTGGTGCGCGAGGCCATTGCCGCCCTGCGCGCAGACAAGCTGGTGGAGGCCCGCCATGGCGCGGGCATCTTCGTGCTCGCCCTGCCCGCACAACAGACACAGCCGTTTCAGGATGTCGATCACGACCGCATTTCCTCGATCATCGAACTGCTGGAATTGCGCGCAGCCGTGGAAACGGAAGCCGCAGAGCTTGCCGCAATCCGCCGTTCCCCCGCGCAGGAAGAAGCGATCATCCGCAAACTGGCAGGGGTTCAGGACTGCGTTGATAATGGCAGGCCGACCGCGGAAGCCGATTTCCAGCTGCATCTTTCTATTGCCGATGCCACCAACAACCCGCGCTTCCGCGAATTCCTCGAAGTGATGGGACAAAACGTCATTCCACGTGCGGCCCTTCGCGCATCGCAGTCGGAGCGCACCGCGGCACCTTATCTCCAGCAGCTTCAGGGCGAGCACGACGCCATTGTCCGTGCCATTTCCGATGGCGATGCGGCAGGAGCCCGCGAGGCGATGCGGCAACATCTGAAGGGCAGCCAGCAGCGCTACCGCGCCATGCTTCGTCGGGGCTAACAGTAAAAAACGAGGGGGCGACCCGCCCGGAGGAGTTTCATGACCATCGTCAGAACATTCGAGGGCGAGCGCCCGAAGATCGCGCTGCCCAAGGGTGCCATCGACACGCAGATGCATATGTATCTGCCTGATTTCCCTGGCCGAGATGGTGGCCCGCCGGTTCCTGAGGGTACACCCGGTCCGGAAGAGTATCGCCGACTGATGAAATGGATCGGCATTGACCGCGTCGTCATCACGCAGGGCAATGCTCACCAGCGCGACAATGGCAACCTCATCGCTTGCCTGAAAGAGATGGGTAAGATTGCCAAGGGCGTTGCGGTGGTGACGCGGGAAACGCCGCTCGATGAAATCCAGCAACTGATCGATGTCGGTGTCGTCGGCGCACGCATCATGGATTTGCCCGGCGGTGCCGTCGATCTGAGCCATCTTGAAGAGGTGGACAGTCTGGCGCAGGAACTGGGCTGGAGCATTGCGGTGCAATTCGATGGCTCCAATGTTCTCGACCATGAGGCCCGTCTTTCAGCCATCAAGAGCCGTTGGATTTTCGACCATCACGGCAAGTTCTTTGCGGGCGTTACACCGGAAAGCCCGCAAATCGCCGTGTTGAAGCGCCTGATCGACAAGGGCAATTGCTGGTTCAAGTTCGCGGGCTGCTATGAATCCAGTCGCTCTGGTGGACCCGATTTCGAAGACATCGCGGCAATCGCCCGCGTGATTGCAGACTATGCGCCGGAGCGGATCATCTGGGGCACCAACTGGCCGCACAACAACACCAAGACGACGGAAGAATATCCGAACGATGCGGCACTTGCGGACACGGTGCTGTTGTGGCTGCCGTCCGAGGAGGCACGGAAGAAGGCGCTCGTCACCAACCCCGAAGAGCTTTTCGGCTTCGATCCGGTGTGAGGCATCTAATGACGTCAGGCGGCAACGCTTAAACACTTTCCGGCTTTGAACGTCAGAAATATCACCCTACCAAGGAATTGAAATAAAATAGTATTTTCAATATTTTGCATCATCCCGATTCGCTTGGAAATTATTATGTCAATACCGCTTGTGGATTTTCACAGGAACGTACACTATGTACAAGAAGCCTTAGCGTGGTGACATGAGTCGCTGCGCTTTCTGTTCTGGAGAAAGGAGGCGCTTGGATGAATAAAACACGATATGTGTTAAACACCTTGTTGCAGCGCGCCTTTAAAGAGGGCCGCACAGACTTCTCGCCCATGAAAGCCCAGAAGTTGCTTTTTTATACGCATGGTTGGCATCTTGCTATTAATGGCACCCCTGCCATCGACAAGCACTTCGAAGTTTGGCCTTATGGACCGGTTGTCGAAGACTTGTATCATGACTTGAAAATGTATGGTTCTGGTCCAGTTACAACGTACCTTATTGAGCCCGGCGATACAGGACCGCTTGTAGTTAGCCCTTCGGACAAAGCGCTATATCAGGCTCTCGATATTGCCTGGGAAAAATACATTGGTATACCGGCAGTGAATCTGTCAACGATGACTCACGAAACTGGCGGACCTTGGGATCTGGCTAAGCGCAAAGGCCTCTCCAAGATTCCCGACTCTATGATTAGAGATTACTTTGTCAGATCAGCTACCACCGCAGCAGCCGTTAATTGATCCAGAGACCGCAAGAGCTGTCGTACCAACCGTTCCACAACCGGACGCGATGGCTCTTGCAGAATTAAAAAACAATCATGAAGCAGGCATGCACAAGATGCAGCGCGGCCTCATGGGATGGCTAGTCGGTACCGGGCCAGAAAAAGCAGGCAACGTTGCAACCCTGTCCATTCTTGCCTCGTTTCTCTTGGTAATGATTGCGTTTTTCAAGTTCGATTTTGATACACAGTTTGAGTTGTTCTATAAAATCCTAACCACGATGCTCGGGCCAGTTGGGTTGGCCCTCGGATATTTGTTCGGCTCAAAAGACTCCAGATAGCCAAGTAACGGTGTCGGCTTTCTTTTTTTGACAACATAATCAGTTTGACGAGCCATCGTTGAAACCGACCTCGTCCACCAGTTCGGAGGCTCTTTTCCGATAGGCGGCGATTTCGGTGAGGGACAGCGTATCGGGCTTGATCGGCCCAAAGCCCTTCACCACGTCTGATGGCTGTGCGCCGGGTAGAACCGGATACTCGAAGACCTGCTTGGCGTAGATTTCCTGCGCTTCACCGGAAGCCAGGAATTCCATCAGCTTGAGAGCGTTTTCCTTGTTGGGCGCGTATTTGGTCATTGCCACGCCGGATATATTGACGTGCGTGCCGCGATCCTGCGCGTTTGGGAAGATGACCTTGACGGAATTTGCCCAGACCTGCTCCTCCGGTTCCTGCTCGTTGGTCAGCATCAGGCCCACATAATAGGTGTTGCCGAGCGCGATATCACATTCGCCTGAATAGATTGACTTCGTCTGGCTTCGGTCCGTACCGTCCGGCTTGCGGGCCAGATTGTTCTTGAGCCCGGTCAGCCAGGTACGGGTATAGTCAACCCCATAGTGAGCGATCATCGAGGCGAAGAGCGCGATATTATAGGAATGCTGGCCGTCACGGATGCAGATCTTACCCTTCCACTTCGGTTCGGCCAGTTCTTCATAGGTGATATCATTCTGCGCTACGCGCTCCTTTGAGGCGTAAACGACACGCCCGCGCGTCGTCAGCCCGAACCACTCACCTTCAGGATCGCGCAGGTTCGCAGGAATATCCTTCTCAATCACCGGATCGTTCAGCACAGGCTGCGTGACCTTGCCTTCCTTGGCCTCCACAAGGCGGGCAATATCCACCGTCAAGAGAATGTCGGCTGGCGAGTTTACGCCCTCTGCCTGAATTCGCTCGACCAGACCCTTGTCGAGAAAGAGAACATTGGTCTCGATCCCGGTCTCCTTGGTAAACGCGTCCAGCAGCGGCTGGAGGAGTTCCGGCTGGCGATAGGAATAGACGTTGACCTCGCCATCCGCCCATGCGGTTCCACCAAAGATAAAGGGTGCGGTCGTCACAATCGCAAGAATTGCACATTTCACGCTTGCCATGGGGCGAACCTCGGATAGATTGGATACTTGACCTGTTTGTTCATGAATTTCAATGGCCGGTCAACGGGGCAATTTTACGATTAAGAAAAGTCTTAAAGATTTTTCATTTCTGGAATTGTTCTAAACTAAAAAACCGACTATATAACTCCACAATACAGGAGTTAGGAGATCAGCATGCGCTTGACCAAACAGACCAACTACGCCGTCCGCATGTTGATGTACTGTGCCGCCAATGACGGCCATTTGAGCCGAATTCCTGAAATCGCGAAAGCTTATGGCGTTTCCGAACTTTTTCTTTTCAAAATCCTCCAGCCTTTGACCAAAGCCGGTCTGGTTGAAACGGTTCGTGGTCGCAATGGCGGCGTCAAGCTTGGCAGGCCGGCTGAAAAAATCAGCCTTTTCGATGTCGTGAAAGTCACGGAAGAGAGCTTCGCCATGGCGGAATGTTTCGAAGACGGCGCGGTGGAGTGTCCGCTGGTCGATAGCTGCGGCCTCAATTCTGCGCTGCGCAAGGCATTGAATGCGTTCTTCGATGTGCTCGCGGAATATTCCATCGACGATCTGGTCAAAGCGCGTCCTCAGATTGGTTTCCTGCTCGGCCTCGAAACCGAAATGCCGAAGATGCGTCCGGCGCCAGTCGCTGCAGCCTGATACCCACCGGCACCTTTATTCTATGAGCCCGCGCGCAATCGCTCGCGGGTTTTTCTTTTTAAGCGGACGGTTGACCGTCCGGCGGAAAAAGGCGCAGTGATGAGGCATGACGATTCTTCTATGCCCATGCCATGATCATCAAGCCGGAACTCCGTAACTTCGTCCTCACCGCCATCATCGGCGGGCTGGGGGCTCTAGCGGGTTCGGCGCTTGGCCTGCCCGCCCCCTTTCTGTGCGGCCCCGCACTTGCCGTTACATTTGCGGGCCTACTGGGCCTGAAGCTTGCAGTGCCGGTATTGATCCGTAACGCAGCCTTCGTGGTCGTCGGCGTTTCCATGGGCACCAACATCACTCCGCAGGTCATCGATGCCGCGAAGACATGGCCCTTCAGCTTCATTGCCGTGATCGGCGCCATCGTCGTCCTGCTTTATGTCGCGTACTGGATTTTGAGATTCGCCTTCGGTTATGACCACACGACCGCCATGCTTGGCGCATCGCCGGGACATCTGAGCTATATCATCAGCCTGACAGCGGAAACCAAAAGCGATCTGGCAACCGTCAGCGTCATCCAAAGCGTACGCGTCCTTATCCTGACGCTCGCTGTTCCCTTCATCGTCGAATATTTCGACCTCATCAGTGCAGAGCCTTCGATCCTGCCGCCGCCTATGCCGCTGACGGTTCTGGGCGCAACCATCCTCGCCTCGCTTGGCCTCGGTGCGCTTTTTCTGCGCTGGCGCTTCCCCGCCGCCCTTTTGCTGGGTGGCGTTGCCGTCTCCATCTCCACGCACATAACCGGTCTGACGACGGGTGGCGTGCCGAACTGGCTGAGCATCCCGACCTATGTTGTGCTTGGAAGCATGATAGGAACGCGCTTTTCTCGCGCCTCCTTGCGGGACATGAAGAAAGCTTTTCTCGCAGGTGGCGTGGTGACGGTGGCGGTTATGCTGGTTGCATCTCTGATTGCCGCCCTCGTTTCACGGATAACAGGCGTTCCTCTGAATGCAGTCATGATCGCTTTTTCTCCCGGCGGGCTGGAAACCATGGCGGCGATGGCGGTGATAATGCACGCAGACACGGCCTACGTCGGCGCCCATCATGTGCTGCGTCTACTGTTTCTTGCGGTGTTGATGCCCTTCGTGCTGGGCAAGGATGCCCGCAACACCCGCCCCTGAACGTGACGCATATTTACCAAAGCAAATGCAACCATTTCGCTCTCGTTTTCGTTATTTCGCACTGAACCGGGGACAATTCGCTTACATTGTTGGCATCGACAGACGCGGGATTGCCCAGCCCATTGCACCTTTTCGAGTGGAGGACGCCCATGAACCGTTTGATGAAGCTGGCCGGAGCCGGGCTGGCAATTGCTCTTTACGCTTCGATCGCGCAGGCGCAGGTCGTCGTGTCATCGAAGATCGACACAGAAGGCAGTGTGCTGGGCAACATCATTCAGTCTGTTCTCAACGTCAACAACATCGCCACCACGGACCGCATCCAGCTCGGCGCGACGCCGGTCGTGCGCAAGGCCATCACGGCAGGCGAGATAGATATCTACCCGGAATACACAGGAAACGCCGCTTTCTTCTTCGAGAAGGCTGATGATCCAGTCTGGAAAGATGCAACGAAGGCTTATGAAGAAGCAAAGACCCTCGATTACGATGCCAACAAAATCGTCTGGCTGACGCCATCCCCAGCCAACAACACTTGGGGTATCGCCGTCCGCAAGGATGTAGCGGAAAAGAACAACCTCAAGACATTGAGTGACTTCGGCAAATATGTAGCTGGCGGCGGTCAGGCCGTACTTGCAGCCTCTTCGGAATTCGTCAATTCGGCAGCGGCCCTGCCAGCGTTTCAGAAGGCCTATGGCTTTACGCTCAAGCCGGACCAGCTCATCACGCTTTCAGGCGGCGATACGGCAGCCACGATCGCGGCAGCAGCCAACCAGACCAACAACGCCAATGCGGCTATGGTTTATGGCACCGATGGCGGCATAGCGCCTTCAGGCCTCGTGGTTCTGGCGGACGACAAAAGCGTCCAGCCGGTGTATCAGCCAGCGCCAATCATTCGCGAGGCCGTTTTGAAGGAACATCCCGATATCGAGAAAGTCCTGAAGCCCGTATTCGAAAAGCTTGATCTTGCAACGCTGCAGGAACTGAACGGACGAGTGCAGGTTGGTGGAGAACAGGCGAAGGCCGTGGCACTGGACTTCCTGACGAAAAACGGTTTCGTAAAATAAGAGGCGGTGACGTTGGAGCTCGCCTTGCGGAACCGGCAAGTCTTCGAATTACGCCCCGACAAAGTCGGGGCTCTTGTCTTTGCACTTCTGACATACGCGGCATTTTTTAGCCCCTTCGTCAGCTTTCGTGCCAACCGTATTATCCAGGGTGAAACACGCGGGCTGATCGACGCATTGCCTTCTCCGGCAAGCTACATGTTGGTGTGCGTGATCATTGTTGCGGGTCTTGTCGCCCTGTTTCGCACGGATACGAAACTTCGACTGATTGCCGCCTTCGCGGCGCTTGCAATTCTCGCCTTTTTTATCGGGCACTCAGCCACCTATCTGACGCCGCCTGCAAACACCTACGCCCGGGTATCGCCCGCCAGCGGCTTCTGGCTTTTACTTGCCGGTCTGGTGGCCATGGCCACGGATGCCATAGCGAGGCTCAGTCCTCGGCCAGCGGTTCGCATCCTGCTGTTAATCGCAGCGTTGGCCGTTGTCGGTATCGTCCTCATGTCCGGGCAGTGGAATGATCTTTCAGTCATGAAGGAGTATCGAAGCCGTGCAGATATTTTCTGGACGGAGGCAGGACGGCATGTCCAGCTTGCCATTGGTTCGCTGGTTGCCGCCACTCTGATAGGCATCCCTCTAGGCGTCTTGTGTTACAACGTTGAAAAGCTGCGTTCCGGAGTGCTCAACACGCTCAACATCGTGCAAACAATACCCTCCATCGCGCTGTTCGGCCTGCTGATCGCACCGCTCGGCTGGGTTGCAGCCAATATTCCAGGCGCATCGGAAATGGGCATTCGCGGCATTGGCATGGCACCTGCTTTCGTGGCGCTGTTTCTCTATTCGTTGCTGCCGGTCGTCTCCAACACCGTGGTTGGGCTCGACGGTGTCTCCCGCTCGGTACGGGAAGCGGCGCGGGGTATTGGCATGACAGGCTGGCAGCGCCTTGTGAAGATAGATTTTCCGCTGGCCCTACCCATCATTCTGACCGGCATACGCATCGTGCTGGTACAGAATATCGGGCTTGCCACGATCGCCGCACTGATCGGTGGCGGAGGCTTCGGCGTCTTTGTTTTTCAGGGCATAGGCCAGACCGCAATGGATCTCGTGCTGCTCGGCACCATGCCCACCGTCATCCTTGGCTTTACCGCCGCCATATTGCTGGACGCGCTGATCGACAGCAGGCTTTCGCGTGGAGGAACCGCCGCATGATCGAAATCGAAAAACTGACCAAGCGGTACGGCAACGCGGCTGTGGTCGACGATGTATCGTTGAGGGTGGAGCCACGCAGCATCACCATCATCGTCGGCACCTCCGGCTCCGGCAAGACGACGCTATTGAGAATGATCAATCGTCTGGTCGACCCAACCTCCGGCACCATCCGCATCGACGGGAAGGATGTTCTCGACATTCCCGGATTCCAGCTTCGCCGCAGCATCGGCTACGCCATTCAGGGACACGGGCTTTTTCCGCACCGGACCATTGCGCAGAATATCGCCACCGTGCCGGAACTGCTTGGATGGCAGCGCGCTCGTATCGATGCGAAGGTTTCTGAGCTCCTTACTCTGTTCCAGCTGGACCCCTCGCTTTACGCAACCCGTTTTCCAAGTGAACTTTCCGGCGGGCAGCAGCAGCGCGTGGGCGTTGCGCGGGCGCTGGCGGCTGAACCGAACATTCTGCTGATGGATGAACCTTTCGGTGCGCTGGACCCGATCATCCGTGCCAAGGCCCAGGACGACCTTCTTGTCATCCAGAAACAGCTTGGCGTCACCATAGTTCTCGTCACGCACGACATGGATGAAGCGTTTCATCTGGCTGACCGGATCGCCGTGATGGACAAAGGCAAAATCGTGCAATACGGCCCTCCGGCCGATCTGGTGCTGAAACCGGCCACAGATTTCGTGCGCACGATGATCGGTGAACGGGAGCGTCCGTTGCGGCTGCTTTCAGTCGGAACCGTTGTGGACATCATCGAGCCGGGAGAGGCGGAAGGTGAGCCCTTGACGGAAGGTATGAGCCAACGCGATGCGCTTTCGGCCATGCTGTGGACGGGGCGGGACCTGCTGCCGGTTATCGGACACGATGGGCAGCGGCGTGGCCGCATCCGCCGGGAAACCTTGCTTCAACGGGCCGCTGGCGCTTCATGAAAAGGCTGATAGCTCCCACGCTTCTCCTAGCTCTTACCGTCTTGCTGATTGCTTTCGTGATCCAGCCGGAGTTTTTCGCGCCACTGTTCAGGCCTCTCGCCCAGACCAATGCGCCTGCGATCTATACCCAGGCGAACCTGCTCTCGCTGACGATATCGCACCTTTCGATCGTTGCCATTGCCACGGGTGCCGCGATCCTGATTGCCGGGACGCTTGCCATTCTGGTCAGCCGTCCATTCGGCCGCGAATTCCTGCCGCTATCCCGTAGCATCGTCAATATCGGTCAGACCTTTCCACCCGTCGCCGTGCTGGCGCTTGCCGTACCGATCATGGGATTTGGTCAGAAACCGACGCTGATTGCGCTGTTTCTTTATGCACTTCTGCCGATTTTCGAAAACACGCTGACAGGCCTGACAACACTTCCGCCTTCGATCATGGAGGCGGCGAGAGGTGTTGGCATGACCGGTTTTCAACGACTAATGCGGGTGGAGCTGCCGCTCGCCCTGCCCGCCATTCTTGCCGGCATTCGTCTCTCTGCAGTTATCAGCCTTTCCACCGCTACCATAGGCTCAACGGTTGCGGCGCGGACCCTGGGCGAAGTGATCATCGCCGGGCTGCAATCCAACAACCTTGCCTTCATCCTTCAAGGGGGACTGATCGTTGCCGCACTTGCTGTTCTGATCCATAGCTGGCTGTCGATGCTTGAAAGGAAAGCGGCCCGGCGAACAGGCCGCTGATTGTTACTTCACCAGCCTTGCGACGCCCTTAGCGCTACTTTCCAGCCCGTCATATGGTCTCAATAACCAGTTGGCAGAGTTGACGATCATGGTGTTGACCACGAGCGCAATCCTGTTCGCCTGATTGGTGGTGGAGTTGTAGGTGACATCGCGGTTGGGCAGGTAAATCACGCCTTCCAGCGTCTCACCCTTCGAGCCGTTGAAAATATACTGCCGCGTATTCGAGCCGACGGCAGAGCCGCTGGTCTTTTCGAACATCAGAATACCCTTGTAAGCACCGCTGGTCGGCGCGGTCGCCTTGAAGGAGAGGCCGCCATTGGCGCGGATTTCGCTATCGACATCCGGGAAGTAGAAGGTCACGCCTTCCGCGGTCACCTTGGCATTGCTGTTGATGATCATGCGGCCCTTGATGATGTGCAGGCCGGGTTCGAAGGTGATGGTGGGGCTGCCGTTGAAGGTCACGTCGCAATGCATGCCCGGCTTCATGGAAACGGTCTGGCCATCCTTCGTGCCGCTGTTTGTGCAGGTTGCCGGGAGCTTCGGCTCCGTAAATTTGCCCGCGAACGGATCCGGCGCGGCGTCGCAACCGACCTGTAGATTTGTCAGCGTGCCTCCGTTCTTGATGTACTGTTTGCCCTTCACGCAAAAGCGCGACGTGTCGATGGTTGAGCCGCTGTTCATGATGAAGGCCGGATTGCTGACGGACTGCACGTCCACGCCGCAATTTTCCGCCTTCACATTCGCACCGGAATTGATCAGTACCGCCTGGCTTTTGTTGCCCAAAACGTAGATGCACGCACCAGATGCCTTGGCCTTTGGCGCGATCGCAGTGGAAGAGACCGAAATCGGCATCGTATCCATCCCGATCAGCGGAAGAAATGTCGGTTTGAATTGCGATTGAAAGCCGCCCGTGACGCTGCCATCGGTATTGGACGAGACCGAGACCGCCTGTCTCAAATCGATCTTGTTGCCATCGTCATCGACCAAATCACCAAAAAAATTCTCGATTTCGGAGCGCTGGGCCTCAGCCGTTCCCTTCGCTGCCGCTGCGATAACACCGGCGTCGAGCTTCTCCTGCAGATGGGCCTTCTCAGAAAAGGCATTCGAAACGTCAACGGCACCACCCGCCGCGACCAGCAGAACGGGCATCATCAACGCCGCCAGCATTCCAAAATTCCCACCACGGCAGTGCTGGATCTGTAGACGCCGTTTCGATATCGGCCACTTCTGTTCATAACGCATTCGCCACAGCACCATTTTCGCACATAACAATAATACCCTGTTATTATTTGTAGTTTTCATTCATTAATTTTTCAGGAATCCGCATGGCAAAGATTTGCTGAACAGTATCGCTAGACTTTTAAGCGATCGATTTTCTCTCTAACGGCACGTCTCTACCCGTCTTTTCGCAAAGCACGTGACGATGCGGTGGCCGATTGCCGTGCAGTAGCGCGTCATGCCATGGATAAGTTTGGATCGCGGTGATATCACGCGATCCTTAAACAGGGCGAACTGAATGACTGAAGCTGGGGTTATGCCGGAAAAGTCCTTGCATGAACGCATCATGAGCGATGTCGAGGGCCGTATTCTCTCGGGCAAATGGCCGCCGGGTTATCGCATTCCTTTCGAGCACGAACTGACTCAGGAATACGACTGCTCACGCATGACCGTGAACAAGGCCCTGACGGAGCTGGTCAAAAAAGGTCTGATCGAGCGCCGTCGCCGCTCCGGCAGCTTTGTCACGCAGCCGCATGGACAATCCGCCGTTCTTGAAATTCACGACATCCAGCGAGAAGTGCAGGATATGGGTCTTGCCTATGGCTACAGGCTGGATCATCGAGAACTACGCAAGGCAACCTCCGAGGACCGGGCGAGGCTCAACGTCAAGCAAGGCGCAAAGATACTGGCAGTGACATGTCGCCACTTCACGGGCAATGTTCCCTTCTGCCTGGAAGAGCGTGTGATCAATGTGTCTTCCGTGCCGGAAGCGGAAGACGCTGATTTCCTGCTCATAGGCCCGGGCACATGGCTTTTGCAGAAGGTGCCGTGGAGTGCCGCTGAACACCGCATCCGTGCGATTTCGGCAGACCGGCGCGTGGCGGGAGCACTTGCTATCCCGATAGGCACTGCCTGCCTTGTGATAGAGCGAAGAACCTGGAACGGCCAGACCTATATTACGCACGTCACCGTAACGTATCCCGGTGAACGTCACGAACTCGTCGCACAATTTTTGCCCACCACATCACAGGGGTGACCTCTCCCCGCAAAGGGAGAGGTCGAAATGACAATAAATTAAAATACTCTGCGCAGCTTTGCGTCGACGGAATGAGAGTTACCGCCACGGATTGCGAAGAACAGGAAGATTGCAGCCCAGAGAATGGACTTCTCGGCACCTGCAAGACCTTCAGCCTTGACGATCCAATGGAAATAGACCGTAACCAGCAGGACAATGAATGCCGCTATGGAGGCCGGACGGGTCATAAGACCGATAGCGACCAGGATACCGCCAAAGAATTCCGTTGCAGCCAGAAGTGGCGACCAGAAGACGCCAGGATAGAAGCCAAGGCTTTCCACCATGCCAACAGCACCGAAGGGATTGGTGATTTTGCCGAAACCATGCGTCACAAGAAGAACGCCAGCGACGACACGCAGGATCGTTTCCACCAATTCATGAGTGCTGGTATAAATAGGCGCGACAGCCGGTACAATCAGGCGCGCGCGGGAAATTTCAGTATTGGCCATAGAAAACTCCGAAGATTGCAATGCAAAACTTCTGCGAAAATCGCATTTTGAACACAAGCGGACATTTGCCGAAAAGATGAGAATTCGAGTAATATTTTTGTGAGAGATGGAGGCATCATGACCGAAACCAGCACCAAGCCCCGCGTGGCGATCATCTACTGCACGCAGTGCAACTGGCTCCTACGCTCTGCTTGGATGGCGCAGGAACTGTTGAGCACCTTCTCGACCGATCTGGCCGAGGTCTCCCTCGTTCCGGCAACGGGAGGACGTTTCGAAATCCTGCTAGACGGTGAGACTTTGTGGGAACGCAAGCGCGACGGCGGCTTTCCAGGACCGAAGGAACTCAAACAACGCCTGCGCAACGCAATCGACCCTGAACGGGATCTAGGCCATCTCGACCGGACGACAAATGAAGGGCTCGATAGCTGAAACGACAGCTATCGTTTTGAAATCGGCATCGCTTTCGTAAGCGGGAGAACCGGTTGAAAGCGCGCGGCTTCTGACGTGCGTCACCCCAGCCTTTTTAAAGCGGACTCGCGACCAGTGCTTTGTCCGGCTTCGAATCGACGACATGCCGCCCATGAACCAGTTCTGATTCATCATCACCATCTCGCCCTACGCGAGCGCTAGAAGTTTTTTCCTTTTAAAAACAACAATCGTCACAAAACTTCAAAATGGCTGTTGACACCGAACGCCTCCCCCCGTACATGGCTCCTCGTCGCCCAGATGGCGGAATTGGTAGACGCGCCAGCTTCAGGTGCTGGTACTCGAAAGGGTGTGGAGGTTCGAGTCCTCTTCTGGGCACCATTCCTTATTTGATCCTTGCCAGATCAATAACTTACAGAAAAATAGATGCATAAACTTCCCCTTCGGGGCGGAGATTGTTGCACGCCTTCAGGCTGTTTTGCTTGGCTCAAACTTTGTTTCATCTGTCTGCTTGGCACTCATTCGCTGGATATGTTTGCGTCTGAACGCGTGTCTGTCACCGTCCGGCTTTCTCCCGTAATCCAGTGTTTCTTGTCCGACGTTTTCCGAAACGAAAATCTGTGTGCGACGGAAAAAAGTTGGGCTCTTCGTTGAGCTTGTTTCACTCACGGGGTCTGAAGGCTTTCTTCAAGGGAAGCGAAATTGCTGGGCGAGAAATTTACTGGCCCGCAAGGGCGGCGCCAGCGGCGCCTTCGTTTTGGGAATGCTCTTCGCAGTTTGGCGTACAGGACAGGACTGTTCGAGCAGTCTGGCGGAACACGCGTACCGTGTTGCCCTCGTCGATGGAGACGAGCACACGCTCATCCACGATAGCGTTTCCCTGCGCATCGAGCAGAACGAGGTTGGTGGTTCCGAAACTGCGACCAGTCAGCACGATGGTCGTGGCATCTGCAACCGTAGCATCTGCCACCTTGGCGTTGCCGATGATGACTTTGCTGACAGGGCGATCCAGCTTCAGCACACGTGCATGGTTCATGGAAACCCGTAACATATCCTCCTCCGCAGCCAGGCCGGTGACCGGCATTGCTGCAACAATCGCCAATACGCCCGCTATTTTTGCCAGGGAGAAAGACATGCGTTCCGTGAACCTTTGTGGATATGCGCAAGCGCGTAACGTCCCCGCCACAATGCCCGTTATTGGTGAATGAAGATTTAATCCCGCGACACTTGCGCGGAAGGGTAAACGGCACAATTCACCAATGCTTACGCCGCGGCGTACCGAACCAAATTAGGACAGCTCCTGTGCCGCACTGTGAGACAGGCAACAGAACAATAATATATAGCGATGCCTTTATTATCAGGACTTTCAGCAGATTAATAAAAATGGAATTAATACTGATTAAATTCGTTTACCATGCATCTGGGATGCTGCCTTTAACACAAAATTAAGAGCATTTATTAAGCGCTTGGAAATTGCGACTCTGTAATTTGGGGACAACCGAACAACGAAAAACAGTTGTCGGAGTGCTGAACAACAATCACAGAGTTTAGGAGATACCCGCATGACCAAGATTTTCGCTCGTTTCATGAAAGATGAGTCCGGCGCGACGGCAATCGAATACGGCCTTATCGCAGCCCTCATTTCTGTTGCTATTATTACTGGCGCGCAGACTCTTGGAACTTCGTTGAGCACCCAGTTTAATAATATTTCAACTTACCTGAATATCAGCGCCGCACCAAAGTAAAGTTTTACCGAGTGCTGCCTTAACGCGCTCAAGAAACAAATTACTGGGAGGATAAATGACATTTTTTATTTTATTGATCCTCCCACTGTGCCTCACTTTCGCAGCAATAAATGATCTTCTAACAATGACGATACCAAACAGGGTATCTGTAGCGTTAATTGGATCGTATCTTGTAATCGCACCTCTCACGGGCATGGAATGGCAGACAATCGGCATGAGCCTCGTTGCCGGTCTCGTCGTTTTCACCGCATGCTTCGCGCTGTTTGCCCTGAATGTGATGGGTGGCGGCGACGCGAAGCTTTTGACGGCATCGGCAGTCTGGTTCGGTTTCAATATATCGCTTGCGGGCTTCATGGTTTCGGTCGCCGTCATCGGCGGTCTACTCACCATCGCGATCCTCTTGCTACGCTCTCGTTCGCAGGAGATCATGGCCAGCGGTCTTCCCATTCCGGACTCGTTACTCGTCGCGAAGAAAGTCCCTTACGGCATCGCCATCGCCATCGCCGGGCTTTTGACCTACCCTGAAGCACCTATCGTTCAGGCTGCGATGCAATCCCTTCTTTGAGGTCCAAGTAGACCCACAAGGAAAATCTCGTTTATTTCTGATTAACCAGTAACGAAGAGATTTTATTAACCATAATTACACCAATAGCGGGCCATCTTGCGGGCAGAGATTCTGACTCGTTCAAGGGCCTGGCATGAAACCGTCGCGTGTTATCATTCTTTCTGTTGCCATCGTGGCCGCTGGGCTGGCGGGGCTTCTGGCCATGCAGATTTCCTCACCGCAACAGGTGATGGAGCAGGCAGAAGCGATCATTCAGAAAGAACCGACGGTCAATGTTCTCGTCTCGTCCATTAACCTTCCCGTCGGCAGCCGCCTGAACGCAAGCTCCGTTCACTGGGCACCCTGGCCTCAGGGCAGCGTGACGGAAAGTTTCGTGACTGAGACGAAACGCCCCGACGCCATCACGGAGCTCAACGGCGCGGTCGTCCGCCTGCCGCTTTTCGAAGGCGAGCCACTGCGTCCTGAAAAGGTCGTGGATTCCAGCACGCGCATCATGTCGGCGCTTCTGCCTGCCGGAAAACGCGCGGTTGCGACGGAAATTTCCGTAGCGACCGGTGCAGGCGGCTTCGTGCTGCCGAACGATCGGGTGGATGTCATCATGGTGCGCAAGGGCGAAAGCGGCGCGTTCCTGACCGAGAACGTGCTGAACAATGTCCGCGTTCTGGCTATCGATCAGCAGATCAAGGAAGGCGAGGATGGTGTCGCCTCCGTCGTCGGCGCAACCGCCACGCTGGAACTGACGCCCGAACAGGCCAAGGTCATTACCGTGGCGCAGCAGATGGCAGACCGGCTGACGTTGGCACTTCGTTCCGTTGCCGATGCGGGAGACAGTGACCTTCCGGCAGCCGAATATCTCCTGAATGGCGGCTCCGGCCAGCCGGAAATCCAGGTCATCAAGTCCGGCTCCATCGTGCGTGAAGGACAGGGGGCATCGCGATGAGAAAGACCACGACATTGAAGCGTTTCAGAAATGGCGCACGTTCCTCGATCACCGGGGGCATTGCCTTTTGCATCGCATTCTCCGGTCTGCCCGGCGGTTACATGCCCGCCGCTCTCGGCACCTCGGAAGCGCTTGCACAAAGCGCGAGCATCGTCCGGATCAGCCAAAGCGGAACCGGTATTCGCAAGCGCGTAAAGCTTGGTCTCAACAAGGCGCTGGTCGTGGACCTGCCGACCGATGCCCATGACATTCTGGTCGCAGACCCCAGCATGGCGGATGCCGTGACGCGCACATCGCGCCGCATCTATCTGTTCGGCAAGTCCGTCGGCCAGACGAATATCTTCATTTTCGGCGCGCAGGGCGAAGAAATCGTCAGCCTCGATCTGGAAGTGGAGCGCGATATTTCCGGGCTTGAGGCGAACCTGCGTCGCTTCATTCCGGAATCGGACATTCGCGTCGAAATCGTATCGGACAACATCGTGCTATCGGGCAGTGTTCGCACGCCGCAGGATTCGGCGCGCGCCGTGCAGCTTGCCACCGCCTTCCTGCGCGGCGGTGAAGCAACCACCCGCAACATCACCGAGACCAGTCAGAGTAATGGCGATGGTGCCGTGGCGATCTTTGCCGAAGACCGGCAGCGCTCCTCCATCGTCAACATGCTGACCATCGAAGGCGAAGACCAGGTCACGCTGAAGGTCACCGTGGCCGAGGTCAGCAGGCAGGTGCTGAAGCAGCTTGGGTTCAATGGCTCGATCAGCGGCAGTGGCAGCGATTTTGGCGGCACCGTATCCTTCTCTAACCCCGCCAATCTGGGCAACGCTATCGGCATCGCTGGAACAGGCAACGTCGCAGGGACAATAGGCAAAGTGGCCTTGTCGAGCTTTTTCAATGCCATGGAGCAGGCGGGCGTGATGCGCACGCTGGCTGAACCCAGCCTGACGGCGATCTCCGGCGAGCAGGCCAAATTCTATGTCGGTGGCGATTTCCGTCTTGCCGGTGTGCAGAACGTTACATTCGACAATGCCGGACAGCCGACAGTCACGCGCCAGACGGATACCGTGGAATACGGTATCGAGCTGAATTTCAGGCCGGTCGTGCTTTCTCCCGGTCGCATCAGCCTCAAGATCGAAACGAATGTTTCCGAGCCGACCTATGAAGGCAGCGTGGTTTCCGGCAACGGCAATACGCGCGCCGTGCCGGGCAGCACCTATCTGGCGATCCGTAAGCGCGAAGCATCGACCAGCGTCGAACTGCCTTCCGGTGGCTCCATCGTCATTGCAGGTCTGGTGCAGGATAATGTGCGCCAAGCGGTATCAGGTCTGCCAGGTGCTTCCAAGATCCCGGTTCTCGGCACCCTTTTCCGAAGCAAGGATTTCATGCGCAACGAGACGGAACTGGTGATCATCGCCACGCCCTATCTCGTACGCCCCGTTGCCCGCAACCAGATCGCCCGGCCGGATGACAACTTCAACCCGGAGGCCGATGCGGCCATGTATTTCATGAACCGCGTGAACAAGGTGTACGGAAACAGCAACCGGCAGCAGGTTCAAACACAGCCTTATCAGGGTTCCGTAGGGTTTATCTACAAATGATGAAGACACGCCAGATGAAACCTTTCGCTTTGACCATGCGCGCTTCCACACTCGCCTGCGCTGTGCTGGCACTAGCGGCATTGCAGGGCTGCGCGAAAGATCCGCGCACCACGGGCGCGATTCCCGACGATTATCGCACCCGTCACCCGATCACACTTTCGGAGGCGCAGCATTCGCTAGACGTGCCGGTATCTGCCGGTGACAACCGGCTGACGGTTGCCATGGCCGACAACATCAAGGGCTTTGCCCAGAGCTATGCGGCAACCTCCTCCAGCGTCGTGCAGATTCAGGTTCCGAACGGCTCCGCCAATTCCGCCTCTGCCTCCATCCTCAAGCGCCAGATCCGCTCTGTTCTCGCCTCGTCCGGCGTACCTGCGGGCAAGATCGTCGAGACCCATTATGCGGCGGCACCCTATGGCGATGCAGCACCGATCCGGCTCGCCTATGTGGCGGTGACGGCGATGACCGGCCAGTGCGGTCAATGGCCGGAAGACCTGTCCAACAACACCTACTCCAACAAAAACTGGTACAATTTCGGCTGCGCCTCTCAGAACAATCTTGCAGCCCAGATCGCCAATCCGATGGACCTGACCGGGCCGCGTGGCATGAGCCCGATCGATGCCGAGCGCCGCTCCGTCGTCATCGGCAACTACCGCGCTGGCGAGAACACGGCGACCAAGGAAGACTGAACATGATTTACGCTCACGGTAACGGGAAGTGATATGAGCCCTGTGGAATATGAGATCAGGCGTCAGGATACGGCCTTCTCCCCGGCCGAGGACGTGTTGCGTCCGGGCGATCTGGACAGCCTGAGACCTTTGCCGCGTATCTCCATTCATGCTTTCTGCCAGAGCGAGAACATGCAGAGGGTGATGGAGAGGCTTGCCAGCGACCGCCGCATGAACAAGGTCAGCCTACGCGTGACCAATGGCGAGATCGACGCGGCGGCCAGCATGTTTTCTTCGAGCGCCACGCCCAATCTCATCGTTCTGGAGACGGACCGAGAACCATCGACGCTGCTTAATGACCTGACCCCGCTTGCGGAGGTCTGCGACCCGTCCACTCGCGTCATCATCATTGGCCGATACAACGACATCGCGCTTTACCGGGATTTGATTCGCAACGGCATCTCCGAATATCTCGTGGCACCGGTCGGGATGACTGATCTCCTTGGCTCGATATCGGCGATATTCGTTGACCCTGAAGCAGAGCCGCTCGGTCGCAACATCGCCTTCATCGGCGCAAAGGGCGGCGTCGGCTCCTCCACCATTGCGCATAACTGCGCCTTCGGCATCTCCACGCTGTTTTCGACGGAAACCATTCTGGCCGATCTGGACCTGCCCTTCGGCACGGCCAATATCGACTTCGACCAAGACCCAGCACAAGGCATTGCCGAAGCGGTTTTCGCGCCTGAACGGCTGGATGAAGTTTTCCTCGACCGTCTGCTGACCAAATGTTCGGAGCATCTGTCGCTTTTGGCAGCGCCATCGCTTCTGGACCGCGCTTACGACTTCGAGCGCAATGCTTTTCAGCCGATTCTGGAACTTCTGCAACGCAGCGCGCCCGTTGCCGTTCTGGACGTTCCGCATATCTGGTCTGACTGGACGCAGACCGTCCTGGCGGAAGCCGATGAGGTTGTGATTACCGCCGTGCCGGATCTCGCCAACCTCAGAAACACCAAGAACCTTCTGGATGCACTGAAGAAGCTTCGGCCCAATGA
The DNA here is from genome assembly GCF_013322225.1 of Agrobacterium larrymoorei. GTDB lineage: Bacteria > Pseudomonadota > Alphaproteobacteria > Rhizobiales > Rhizobiaceae > Agrobacterium > Agrobacterium larrymoorei_A. Next base: position 76,641 of record NZ_JAAMFB010000003.1, on the reverse strand, counting down.
CAAGGTGCCGCATCTGGTTCTCAACCAGGTCGGCATCCCCAAACGCCCGGAAATCACGCCATCCGATTTCTTCGAGCCGCTGGAAATCGAGCCGGTCGCGATCATTCCTTTCGAAGTGCAGCTGTTTGGAAATGCTGCGAATAGCGGTCGGATGATCAGCGAAATCGATGCCAAATCACCGATTGCGGAAACCATTTCGCAGCTTTCCCACATCGTTACGGGACGTTCCTCGTCACGCAAGATCAAGAAGGCCGGAGTGGCCAAGTTCATGGACATACTGAAGCGCAAATAGCCTCTGAAGTTTTTACGCGAAGACACACCGGAAGACACTTATGTTTGGAAAACGTGGCAACGACGGCTTCGCAAGGGGCGCAAATACGGGACAGGCGACACCGACGCCCGCCCCGTCGCATACGTCGTCACCTGCTGCCGTCACGCTACGAATGGAGCAACCCGCAGCAACGGACACGCTGGTGTTGCAATCTTCCGCGCCACCGCTTTCGCCGGTATCTCATGCTTCTTCTGCCCAGGGCCAGCCGCGCAAACGCGTGCGCACGGATGATTATTATCAGACGAAGGCGCAGGTTTTCTCCGCACTGATCGACACCATTGATCTCTCCCAGCTTGCCAAGCTGGATGCGGAAAGCGCGCGCGAAGAAATCCGCGATATCGTCAACGATATCATCACCATCAAGAATTTCGCGATGTCGATTTCCGAGCAGGAAGAGCTGCTCGAGGACATCTGCAATGACGTGCTCGGCTACGGACCGCTGGAGCCGCTGCTGGCGCGGGACGACATCGCCGACATCATGGTCAATGGCGCTGGCCAGACCTTCATCGAAGTGGGTGGCAAGACGATCGAGTCGGATATCCGTTTCCGCGACAATGCGCAGCTTCTGTCCATCTGCCAACGCATCGTCAGTCAGGTCGGTCGCCGTGTCGATGAATCGAGCCCCATCTGCGATGCGCGCCTGCCGGATGGCTCCCGTGTCAACGTTATTGCGCCGCCGCTCTCCATCGATGGCCCGGTGCTGACGATCCGCAAATTCAAGAAGGACAAGCTGACGCTGGATCAGTTGGTGCGGTTCGGCGCGATCTCGCCTGAAGGTGCGACGCTTTTACAGATCATCGGGCGCGTTCGCTGCAATGTGGTGATTTCCGGCGGTACGGGTTCAGGCAAAACGACGCTCCTCAACTGCCTGACGAGCTATATCGATAAAACGGAGCGCGTCATAACCTGCGAGGATACGGCAGAACTCCAGCTGCAGCAGCCGCATGTGGTGCGTCTGGAAACACGCCCGCCGAACATAGAAGGCGAAGGCGAGATCACCATGCGAGATCTCGTCAAGAACTGCCTGCGTATGCGCCCCGAACGCATCGTCGTCGGTGAAGTGCGCGGACCGGAAGTGTTTGACCTGTTGCAGGCCATGAACACCGGTCATGATGGTTCGATGGGCACGATCCACGCCAATACGCCGCGCGAATGCCTGAGCCGTATGGAATCGATGATCGCCATGGGCGGTTTCAGTCTGCCTGCCAAGACAGTGCGGGAAATCATCTCGACATCGGTCGACGTCATCATTCAGGCTGCCCGCCTGCGCGATGGATCGCGCCGCATTACCCAGGTGACCGAAGTGCTGGGCATGGAAGGCGACGTGATCATCACGCAGGATCTGATGCGATATGAAATCGACGGTGAGGATGCTTCTGGACGGCTGATCGGCCGCCATGTGTCGACCGGCATAGCCAAGCCGCACTTCTGGGATCGCGCGCGCTACTTCAATGAAGAGCGGCGGCTTGCTGCCGCTCTTGATGAGATGGAGCGTGCCTCGCAATGAACATGACGATGCTGCTGCTTGTCGTTCTGGTCGCCATTTCCGCAGGCGCGCTCGCCTGTGTCTTTCTGTTTCCCCAGATCGAGGTCGAAAAGAAGACCGCAAGCCGCGTCAACCGCGTGAAAGCAGCGGAAACCGACCACGCCAAGATCAAGGCTGCGCACGACCGCGTCCAGGAAATGAGCAAGCGGCGCAAGTCGATGCAGGATCAGCTGAAGGAGCTGGAAAAGAAGCAGAGCGAAAAAGCAAAGGACCGCAAGGATACCAGTATTCGCGCGCGTCTGGTGCAGGCCGGTCTTTCGCTTTCCACGCGCCGCTTCTATGTTTTCAGTGCCTGCTTTGGATCTACCGCGGCATTGATCGCGCTGCTTTACGGCGCTCCGCTTTTGCTTTCGCTGGGCATCGGCTTCGTCGCGTTGCTCGGGTTGCCACGCTGGGCGCTCAGTTTTCTCATCAGGCGCCGCCAGAACCGTTTCCTTGAAGAGTTTCCAAACGCGCTGGACGTGATGTGCCGCTCGATCAAATCCGGCCTGCCGCTAAACGATGCGGTACGGCTGATTGCCTCGGACGGGCAGGAGCCGGTGAGAACCGAATTTCAGCGGGTTGTGGAAGCACAGCAGGTCGGCATGTCGATACCCGAGGGTGTGGACCGGATGATGCTGACCATGCCGCTGCCGGAAGTCAACTTCTTCGGTACCGTCATCACCATACAGGCGCAGGCCGGGGGCAATCTTTCTGAGGCCCTGTCCAACCTTTCGAAAGTGTTGCGTGAACGGCGCAAGATGAAGGCGAAGGTGAGTGCGCTTTCCATGGAAGCGAAAGCTTCCGCCGTCATCATCGGGGCGCTGCCTTTCGTCGTCGCGCTTCTCGTCTACTTCACTTCGCCAGATTACATCATGATACTTTTCACCGATCCGCGTGGACACCTCATTCTGGGCGCGTCCGGCATATGGATGTCGATTGGGATCATCATCATGCGCAACATGATCAATTTCGATATCTAGACGGGGCGTGCAATGTCTGAGCAATTCGCATCGAGCCTCATCAATCCGCAGCTGATCATCGCCGTTCTTGTCGCTCTGGCGGCGTTTGCGACCTTTTACACGCTGGCGATTCCCTATTTCGACAAAAGCGACCTGAATAAGCGCATGCGGGCCGTTTCCACGGAGCGCGACCAGATCCGCAGCCGGGAACGGGAGCGTCTCAATGCCGTCGCGAAGGGCAGCAAAGCCACGCTACGCGCCAGCAACAACAAATCGGCCACCCGTATTGTGGAGCGTTTCAACCTGCGTGAAGCGCTGGCCGATGCCAACACGATGAACAAGCTGCGGGCCGCGGGCTTTCGTTCGCAGAATGCGCTCAACACTTTTCTGGCCGCACGCTTCATCCTGCCTTTCGTCTTTATCATCGTCGCGGCACTTTGGGTCTTCGGCCTTGGCAAACTGGATGAATATAGCTTCATGATGCGCGTGATGGCCGTGCTGCTATTTGGCTATCTCGGCTTTTATTCGCCTAATATCTATATCTCCAACCGCATCACCAAGCGGCAGAAATCCATCAAGCGGGCTTGGCCGGATGCGCTGGACCTGATGCTGATCTGCGTCGAATCCGGCACCTCGATGGAAGCTGCCATGCGACGCGTTGCCGACGAAATGGGCGAGCAGTCTCCCGAGCTTGCCGAGGAAATGGTGCTGACGACCGCCGAGCTTTCGTTCCTTCAGGACCGTCGCACCGCGCTTGAGAATCTCGGGCTGCGCACGCAGCTGGAGGGCGTCAAGAGCGTGGTGCAGGCACTCATTCAGGCGGAGCGTTACGGAACGCCATTGGCGCAGGCGCTGCGCGTGCTGGCGCAGGAAGGGCGCGACGAGCGTATGAACGAGGCCGAGAAGAAGGCGGCGGCCCTGCCCCCAAAGCTGACGGTGCCGATGATCCTGTTCTTCCTACCAGTGCTGGTAGCGGTTATCCTTGGGCCAGCGGGGATACGCGTGGCGGATACGTTTTGAATGAAGCCCGTCCGCTCCTACAGCGAAATCTGTGCAAATACTCCCCCAATCTGAAAAATCTATGACTTAGCTGAAGCTAAAGATCATGATTTTTCTTCCTCTCCCACAAGGGTAGGGGTAACAGCGCAAGCGGCACTGCATCTGCCTTAAATGCTGGAAGTGTAGGTCAGTTGGTCGCCGTCTTCTTGTTCTTATCCGCCAACTGCGACCAGGCATTCTGCTGGGACAGCATGCCACGGAGATAGGTCAGATTTGCCTGCGCCTGCTGTGCCGTCAGTTCCTGCATGGCGATGCGCTCTGCCTCCTCGAAACGCCCCTGAAGGCCGACGACGAGGGCGAGGTTCTGACGGATGCGACTGTCTGCTCCCGGCTGCGATGCTGCGGAGCGCATATAGGTTTCCGCGGTGCGTGGATCGCTTTGCAGCATATAAGACATGCCGAGATTGGAGAGGATGCTGGGGTCGTTGGGCTTGAGGTCGAGCGCCTGGCGATATTTCGCACGTGCTTCACCAGCCCGGCCAAGCTGATCCAACACGGCACCTTCCGCAGAATAAAGCCGCCAATCCGGCCGATCCGGCGTCTGGGCTCGATTGATGGTGTTTAAGGCCTGCTCAAGCTGGCCAGCAGCTGCCTGGGATTTCCCATAGGCTGCAAGCACTTCACGGTCGGCGGGATATGCGATTGCCACCTGCTGCATAACTGCGAGTGCCTGGCTGTTTTTCCCCGTCATCATCAAAACGTTGGCATAGTTCAGCCCGGCATTACGGTCCTTCGGATTGCGCTCGTAAGCGCCACCCACCGAAACCTCGGCCTGACGCAGCTGCTCCATATTCATCTGGTCATAGGAACGCGAAACGGCGGGAATGGAGCCTGTCGACATGCGGTCCGGCTTGCTGGTAGAACAGCTTGCCAGAGCAAGAGCCATTGCGGCGGCGCAAATGCCGCGCATCATGCTATTCTTGCGGGCATGAAATGAGGAAACGGCAATCATGGTATCGCGCCCCGGCTCTTTTTCGGTCGAAATTGCAGTTACGGCGCATTCCCTACGACGCAACCCTCGCTCCAGCAATAATCTGTTAACCCTAACAGAGAGTTAATTTCGCTGTTTCAGACGTTTACGAAGGCAGAGCATGGCCCCCTATCAGTTTATCGAACGCCCTACATCTTTCAGCACCAAGGCGGGCAAGACGCTGCCGGTTTTTGCTGTCACGCCAGCGCACATCGAACAGGGAGCCATTGATCCGGTTGCGCTCGACTGGGCGAAAAAAGCGGGCTTCAAGGCGGATGCGGGCGCGATCCTTCTCATTCCCTCTGCAGAAGGTGCCCTTGGCGGTGCGTTGCTGGGCCTCGGCACCAACCCTTCGGAACTGCCCTTCATCACCGGCAAGCTGGCGCGTGAACTTCCCGAAGGCGATTGGCATATCGAAACAGCACCGCTGACCGTCAACCGGCTTGCGCTGGGCTTCGGCCTTGGCGCATATCGATTCGACAAATATCGCACGGTCAAAAGCAGTGGCGCAAAACTGCTCATTCCCCGTGATGCGGAGGATGCGGAAATCAAGCGCATTCTGGCCGGCGTTTATCTCGCGCGTGATCTCATCAACGTTCCGGCCAACGACATGGGGCCGGATCAACTGGAAATCGCCTTCCGCAGCCTCGCTGCTCACTACAAGGCAAGCGTATCCGTCGTCACCGGCGAAGATCTGCTGAAAGAGAACTTCCCGCTGATTCATGCTGTTGGTCGCGCCAGCGAAAGCGCGCCGCGTCTCTTGGAAATGACATGGGGCAAAAAGGGCAACCCCAGCCTTACCCTTGTCGGCAAGGGCGTATGCTTCGATACCGGCGGTCTGGATATCAAGCCCTCCTCCTCCATGGCGCTGATGAAGAAGGACATGGGCGGCGCGGCGAACGTGCTCGGCCTTGCCCTCATGATCATGGATGCGCGACTGTCGATCGATCTGCGCGTTCTCGTTCCAGCGGTCGAAAACTCCATTTCATCCAACGCATTCCGCCCCGGCGATATCTATCAGAGCCGCAAGGGCCTGACGGTGCAGATCGATAACACGGATGCCGAAGGCAGGCTGGTCCTCGCGGATGCGCTGGCCTATGCGGATGAGGACGCGCCGGACCTGATGATCGACATGGCGACGCTGACGGGGGCAGCTCGCGTGGCACTCGGCCCGGACGTTCCGCCTTTCTTCACCGATGACGAGGACCTCGCCCACAGCATTTCCGACGCCAGCATGGATGTGGATGACCCCCTATGGCGCCTTCCGCTCTACATGGGTTACGACAAGGACATTCGCTCGCGCGCTGCCGACATCACCAACGCGCCCGCCGGTGGCATGGCGGGCTCTATCACTGCCGCGCTTTTCCTCAAGCGGTTTGTGACGCAGACGAAGAAATGGGCGCATTTCGATATTTACGGTTGGTCTTTGAGCGAGCGTCCACATTCCTCGATAGGTGGCGAAGCGCAGGCGATCCGGGCGCTTTTCCATTATATTTCGCGCAGTTTTGCGAAGAAATAGACCCTAACAAACCCACGCTCAATCGTCATGCTCGGGCATGACGATTGAGGGATTTCAAGCCTCGCAAACCGCTCTCAAACAGTAAGCCGACCTTTTAAACCAGCACCTTCTGATCCTTCCGGTCTTCCTGACCGAAGAACTTTAGATAACGCTGCACCTCTTCCGCCTCTCCCGTTGCCTTCTGGGGATTGTCGGAGAGCTTGACCGCCGGGCGGCCGTTAGCGTCGCTGACCTTGCAGACAACAGATATCGGCTTCAGACCGGCAATCGTCTGCGGCGCGCATCCGGCGAAATCGTTGGTGAGGTTCGTACCCCAGCCGAAGCTCATGCGGGCCCGGCCTTCGAAGTGCTTGTAGGTGTCGATAATCGCATCGACATCCAGACCATCCGAGAAGATCAGCAGTTTCTTCTTCGGGTCACGACCCATTTTCTGCCACCAGTCGATGATCTTCTCGCCGCCCTCGATCGGCGGGGCGCTGTCAGGGCGGAAACCGGTCCAGTCCGCCACCCACTCCGGCGCATTGCGAAGGAAGGCTGCGGTCCCGAAAGCATCCGGAAGGACGATCAGCAGGTTGCCGCCATAAAGCCGGTTCCAGTCTTTCATGACCTGATAGGGAGCAGCGGCCAACTCCTCATCGTTATTGGCAAGCGCCGCGACGACCATGGGAAGCTCATGCGCGTTGGTGCCGACGGCTTCGAGATCGGAATCCATAGCCAGCAATACATTGCTTGTGCCGGTAAAGGCGGGGCCGATGCCTTCCTTCAGGGCTTCCACGCACCAGCGCTGCCAGAGGAAACTATGGCGGCGGCGGGTGCCGAAATCGGAAATGCGTAAGCCCGGCAGTTCGCGCAGGCGCTCCACCTTTTCCCACATCTTGGCCTTGGCGCGGGCGTAAAGCACATCCAACGTGAAGTAACCGAGTGAGCGCATGGCGCTGCGTGAGCGCAATTCATTGATGATGGCAAGGGCCGGGATTTCCCATAGCGTGGTATCCATCCATCGGCCATGGAAGTTCAGCTCGTACTGACCATCACGCTTGAACAGTTCGTATTCGGGCAGTTGGTAGCTGGAAAGCCAGGATAGAAATTCCGGCTCGAAGATTTGCGAGCGACCATAGAAGGTGTTACCGGCCAGCCAGATGCTTTCCTTCTTCGTCAGACGCAGGCTGCGGGCGTGATCGAGTTGTTCGCGAAGCTCGACCTCGTCGATCTCCTCGGCAAGTTTCACCGTCTTCGTGCGGTTGATCAGCGAAAACGTCGCATCGACTTCCGGATAAAGCTTCCAGATCATCTGCAACATCAACAGCTTGTAGAAATCCGTATCGATCAGGCTGCGGATGATCGGGTCCAGCTTCCATGCATGGTTATGAACACGGGTCGCTATGTCTGTCTTCGTCATTGCTGCTGCCATCCCCGCGCTGGCTCAGCCAGCGTCGCCGCGCATTTTAAAAGGCAACAGCCTTTTCGTCCAAAGACTTAAACGAAAAGCGTTTCACAAGTCCATACCGCTTTACCGAAAGACGGTTCGCCTCAATAGATCATAAGCGGCGCAGTCAGAAGGTGCGCGGGTTTATCCCAGGATACCAGTCTTTCGAGATAAGATCACCCGTCCCCGTAACGCTGGAGCCAGCAGAGCCCGTGCAGCGATATCCCTGCACCGGGAGACCCCGACTACCGAATGTGTCCCGATATTCGCCGTCGGGATAGCTGGACGTGACGGTGGTGGAGTGGCAATTGTACCTCTCCCTCGGGCGAAGCGTGCGAGGGTCCTTGACGCCGGGAAGATTGGCGTAGGCATCGGGTGCGGGCATGTAGCCGTTTTCGTATACGGTTTGGGCGCTGGCAAAGGATGCTGCCGAAAGCGTTATGATAGATGCTGCCACAATCATATTGGCGAATTTTGCCATTTCAAATCGTCCTGCGCGGTACTGCGATGTCATTCCTATAGGACAGCGCCGATACTTTGTGCAGCGACCTGCGCAAAACGTTTTCGTGAAAGGATCAAGGCCGTCGATAGCCTGTCGGCATATCGTAAAGCCAACCGATGCGGCGGATGGCATCGTCCAGGTTTTCCCGTGCGACATTCATGGTGTGGCCGTTGGCGTGAAGAAGGGTCTCGGCATCTTCCATGATGCCGACATGGCCTTTCCAGAAAACGAGATCACCACGACGCAACTCTTCACGCGTAATTTCGGCGCCTACCGATTTTGCCTGCATGTCCGTATCGCGCAGAACGGACTTCCCAACCATCGCCATGGAAAGCTGTACGAGGCCAGAGCAATCGATACCAAAACCCGAACGTCCGCCCCAAAGATAAGGCGTTTCCAGAAAGCGAAGGGCGACCGAAACATAGTCCTGCGCGATGGACTGATCGAGCGGAAGGCAATGATTGGCAATCACGCCCTCCCCTTTCGCCGTCATCAGATAGCGAGTGCCGCGGGTCTCCTCCTCACCGACGAAGGCGATACGGCTCCCCATCGACAGAGCCGCGGAAGGTGGCTTGCGCAACTCGGCCGTCGGATAAAGAAAGGTCCGGGGTGCGGTAACGATATGCGTTGCGGGCGAAACGTCACCAATTGCCGCTTCCGGCAGATAACCGGCATAGCCATCAGCATCCGCCTGCACCCAGGCCCAGCCATCCACACGGTCGAAGACCTGTACGCCTTCACCGAGCAAAAGTTCGGTATCGATCCCCACCGCCATGTCTGGCCTTGGACGAAGTGCTGCGACTGGGCCAACAACCTGTGCCGCCGCCCCTTTGATGAACCGCGTGGCTTCGACCTGTCCCTTTAGCCGCTCATCCGCCAGATCAGGACGAAAGACATTCAGCCTGCGGTCGAGGGCGGCATTGGCAGATATCGTGGTTGCTTCGTTCATGTCTCTTGCTCTTCAGGCTCAGGCGTTGCGCGCCTCATCAATAATCAGGTCGCCGAATTTTTCCAAATAAAGTGCGCCGCTCACCGTGCGCTTTATCACTAAATTGCGGCGATCTTTGTCATCGCGCTCGCGATCCACCAGACCCATTGCTCCCATACTGTCCAGCGCCCGCGTGATGACTGGTTTGGTGACGCAAAGGGTTGCCGCAAGTCCGCGAACGGTGTGGGGTGGTGGAACGAGATAAATGTGCAGCAGGATCGCCATCTGCCGCAAGGTCAAATCCGGCGCATTGTCCTCAACCTGATGCAATGCCACGCGATGCCAAAGCCCGAGCGCCTGGCTGGGCGACAGTTCGACAGGCATGTCCTCGCTCCTTAGCCGCTTTCACACATTCTCGCATAGTGACGCAGACTGGTGAATAAAACAAAACCGCCGCTACCGTCAGCGATGGAGCGCGACAGCGGCGGCGGCTCATTTTGCTCATTTTGAGCTTTCTTGAAGTCCCCTCTGGACTTGCCAAAGGAGAAGCAGGAAGGGTGCCAACTGGGAAAACGGCTATAATGCCAGTGTTTTTTCAGCTGTTATCTGCGATTGGGTTCAAAAAGACACACCGTCATTGGGCAGAATTTCAGCTTCGCTCAAAAATGAGGCGGAGGTTGTCCTCCGCCTTATCACTTCAGGACAATGCCCGTTTATATCTTGGCGGTCTGTCCTGCCCCGACTTCCCGTGCCCGCTCTTTTCTGTTGTAGCTGATGGAAGACCACAACGAGAGACCGATGAGAGCAGCGCCGCCGAGACCGGTGATGACTTCCGGAATGTGGACAAGGCTCTGCATGTACATGATGACGGAAAGAATGAGGATGGCGTAGAACGCGCCGTGCTCGAGGTAGCGGTATTCGGCCAGCGTGCCCTTCTCGACCAGCATAATCGTCATCGAACGAACATACATCGCGCCGATGCCAAGACCGATGGCGATGATGAAGAGGTTCGAAGTCAACGCGAAAGCGCCGATAACGCCGTCGAAGGAAAAGCTGGCATCGAGCACTTCGAGATAGAGGAACGCTCCGAAGCCGCCTTTTGCGGCACCTTCCAGCATCTGCTGGCTGCGATCCAGAACACCACCGAGAACTTCAACCAGAAGGAACGTCAGAAGACCCCAGATCGCCGAGGTGAAGAACACGTTTGCGGCTTCAGGACCGAGGTCCGGATTTGCACTGTTGCTGATGATGCGCGTGAAGATCAGCATGATGATCAGGACGAAAGCGATCTCGATGCCCTTAATGGACGAATAGGTCGCGATCTTTTCCTCGAACCAACGCACCCAGTGAACGTCTTTCTCGTGATCAAAGAAGAAGCTGAGGCCGACCATCATGAGGAATGTGCCACCGAAAGCAGCGATCGGCAGATGCGCGTCTTTCATGATCTGCGCATAACGATCCGGCTCGGTCGCAGCCATGACCATGGCCGTCCAGGGGCCGACATTGGCGGCAACGACGACGATAAGCAGCGGGAAAACGATACGCATGCCGAAAACAGCGATCAGAATACCCCAGGTCAAAAAGCGATGCTGCCACTCCGGCGTCATGTCTTTCAGCTTGTTTGCATTGACGATGGCGTTATCGAATGACAGCGAAATTTCCAGCACAGCCAGAACCGCACAAATGAAGAAGATCGTGGCCGTACCAGAGACGGTGCCGGTCATTTCCCAGCCAAGCCAGCCGCCTAAAATGAGGCCGACAACGGTGACGATGAAGGCCCACTTGAAATAGGTGAGCGTGGATTTCGTTGCAGTAGACATTACAATGCCCTCCCACTCGAAATACGAACGGGGAATCGGGGAGCAGGCGTGGCAGAAAGCGCACGCATGGAATGCATGGTCAGATTCTTCATGGGTTTAAATCCGCCGGCGTAACAAGCAGGCGGTACCGACATCGCGAGAGCGCCGTAAAACTCTCGCCAGAGGGGCCCGGCACCAAAGTTATTTCCTGACGCCCGATGTCAGGGGCGTGGAATATAACTGTAGTCTCTCAAACTCGTGATTTCGTCAAGGTGAAAGTTGTTTTTTAGTGTCGCAGAAGCGCCCCACCTCAAAAATGCACCACTTTTACGACCCATAGATTGTAAAACAGCTCATCATATCATTCCGAAAAAGAGATAATATTTGTTTCTTGCCTGCGGGCAGACCTTGCTTTAGACAGAGTTCAAAGAACTTTTGCCATCTCTTTGGGAGACCTACATGACCATTTCCTTCGATCTGACCGGCAAGACTGCAATCGTGACCGGAGCGAACACAGGCCTTGGACAAGGCATTGCCACGGCGCTCGCGGGTGCAGGTGCTTCCGTTGCGCTGGTCGGTCGCTCTTCGATGAGCGAGACGGAAGACGCGATTGCGGCCATCGGCGGAAAGTCCCACAGCATCAAGGCCGATCTCTCCTCTATCGGTCCTGTTAACGACGTCGTGGAAGAGACCGTGCGCTGGTCTGGCGGCGCAGATATTCTCGTCAACAATGCTGGCATCATCAAACGCGCCGACGCGCTGGATTTCAGTGAGGCGGACTGGGATGCGGTGATGGACGTGAACCTGAAGACGGTGTTCTTTTTGTCTCAGGCCTTTGCGCGTCATCTTGTGGAAAAGGGCAAGCCCGGCAAGATCATCAACATCGCTTCGCTTCTGTCGTTCCAGGGCGGCATTCGTATTCCGTCCTATACGGCATCGAAAAGCGGGCTTGCCGGTTTGACCCGTCTTCTGGCATGCGAGTGGGCAGCCAAGGGCATCAATGTCAACGCGATTGCGCCCGGCTACTTCGATACCAACAATACCGAGGCGCTTCGTAACGATCCTGACCGTAATTCGGCCATTCTCTCGCGTATTCCCGCTGGTCACTGGGGCAAGCCGGAAGAGCTGGGTGGTGCCGCTGTGTTCCTCGCCTCCAAGGCATCGGATTATGTCCACGGCATCGTACTGCCGGTGGATGGCGGCTGGCTGGCGCGCTAAATCTTAATAGCAGATAGCGACGTGGTTTTAGACCACGTCGCCGAAGGGTTGATCGACAGGCTTCGCCTGCTTTCGCTTCAGAGCGTTTTCGCGGAAGAAGATGTAAAGGCCCGACACCACGATCAGCCCGGCACCGATGACGATACTTGGCTGCGGGACATCCCCGAACATCAGCCAGCCGAACACCACAGCCCACAACAGCAAAGTATATTGCAGCGGCGCGACCGTTGCCGCATCGGCGAGTTTCAGCGCCCGATTGACCAGCACATGCGCCGTCATGGCAACGATACCGAGCAGGCTTAAAAGCCCGAAATCGAAGCCGGAATGAAGCGGCACCCAGCCCGATGGTGTAAACATAACGGCAAATACGCCAGCCACCGCCGCCCCGATGATCTGCCAGAAGGCGAGAACCGTATCCGGCGTATTGCGAAGCTGACGACCCGATAGCATCATGAAGGCGAAGGCAGCACTGCCGAGAATGGAAAACAGCGCAGCACTTGTGAGAGAAGCCGAACTCGGTTTGAGGGCGATCAGGACGCCGATAAAGCCGATGCCGATTGCGGTCCAGCGCCGCCAGCCAACCTTTTCACCCAACAGAAAGGGCGAGAGCGCCGCCACATATATCGGTGCCGCCAGCCAGTAGGTCATGACATCCGCCAGCGGCAGGGCCGTGACGGCAAAGTAAAAGCAGAACAGTTCTGCCGTGGAGAAAAACACACGGGCCACCTGCAAGCCGGGACGCTCGACATTCACCAACCTGGACAGACCGGCCTTCCACAGGATCGGTCCGAGAATGACGATGGCAGCGGCACTTCTGACCAGTACGACCTGACCGAGGCTGTAGGTCGCCACCATCCATTTTCCCAGCGCGTCGTTGAGCGCAAACAGCAGCATGCCAACGAGCATGACCGCAACGCCGAGACCCGTCGGCGAAAGCTGGCGAAGAAAATTTGGCATCTGGTCTTTGAACTCCACGAGAGCGGTTCGCATCCGTTACGACACGCTCGCTCCAACTCCTTGATCCAAAACATGACTTGACGAGCGAACGGGCGAAGTCAAGGTCGCGCAAAGCCCATATTAGCAATCGCCAAGAAATTTAGACTGTCAGAAGCTGCCGCATGGTTTGCTGGAAGCGACGCGAAATTTCCTCACGCCTCACATGGCGGCCGTCCCGCACCATTGCCTTGCCATTGATCCACACCGTGTTCGGTTTTACCAGATTGCCAAAAACCCAGCCATCCAGCAGATGATCGCCTTCGAGATAAGGTGCGTTCTGGATGTTGAGGGAAACGAAATCCGCAGCCCGACCCTCTGAAATCCCGGCCCTAGCGCCCAAGGCCTGCCCGCCACCCGTCAGCGCTGCATCGAATAGCGTGCGGCCGGTAGAACCGTTCGCGGGAGAAATGACATTGCGGGCACGGTGAGCCAAGCGTTGAGAATATTCCAGTTGCCGTAATTCGTCGCCGACGCCGATCAGCACATTGCTATCCGAGCCAATGCCGACAGCCCCCCCTGCTCCCATAAAGGTGGCTGCCGGGAATGTCCCATCGCCAAGATTGGCTTCGGTAATGGGGCATAGCCCTGCGACAGCACCGCTTTTTGCAACACCCGTCGTCTCGGCATCGGTCATATGGGTGGCGTGGATCAGGCACCAGCGATCCGTCAGATCGGCATTCTCCATCAGCCACTCCACCGGACGTTTGCCGGACCAAGCCATGCAGTCTTCGACCTCTTTAACCTGTTCGGCAATATGAATGTGGACAGGCGCATCGGGTGCAAAACCGGCGGCGAACGCCAATTCCTCCGGCGTCACCGCGCGCAAGCTGTGCGGTGCCACGCCGACGATGCTCTGAGGCAGAGCGGAGGCCGCCCTCTGGCATCCTTCGAACAGGCGCGCGAAGCTGTCCGTGGAATTGATGAAACGCCGCTGGCCTTCCACGGGCTCCATTCCGCCAAAGCCGGAGTGGGCGTAGAGCACCGGCAGCAGCGTCAGCGCGATACCCGTTTCCGATGCTGCCGATGCGATGCGTTCTGCCAGTTCGGCAATATTGGCATAATGCCCGCCGTCCCTATCGTGATGCATATAGTGGAACTCGCCAACGCGACCGAAGCCCGCTTCCAGCATTTCCACATAAAGCTGAGCAGCAACCGCTTCCATCTGATCCGGTGTCATCGTGAGCGCGAATTTGTACATCAGTGTGCGCCAGCTCCAGAAGCTGTCTTCCGTCGTGCCGCGCGTTTCGACCATGCCAGCCATTGCCCGCTGAAAAGCGTGGCTGTGAAGGTTCGGCATGGCAGGAACAATGACCTTATACTGCTCATCCCCTACCGCTGCTGCAGCGCCAACCTGCAGCGAAATGATCTTTCCCTCCGCGATTTCCATACGGACGTTCTTTGCCCAGCCCTCTGACAAAAAAGCAGTTTCAGCGTGAACGATCATTCCGGGCCTCCAAAATTCATCTGCGGCTCTTGCCTCTCCCTCTATTATGTATATACATATTAAACACAAGGGAAGGGAAATTTCGGCATGACAGGCAGCGGTATTTCAGAAAATAACAGCGTTTCGCTGTGGCGGAATGCCCGTATTGCAACCCTTGATCCGGCGAAGTCCGGGCTGGGCGAGATCGAATATGGTGCTATCGCCACCCTAAATGGCCGCATCGCTTTCGTCGGCGCTGAGCAAGGCATGCCGGAGCAATATAAAAACGCTGCCGATACGTTCGATTGCGACGGTCGCTGGATCACACCGTCTCTGATCGACTGCCACACCCATCTCGTTTTCGGCGGCAACCGCGCCATGGAATTCGAAATGCGCCTCAATGGCGCAAGCTATGAGGACATCGCTAAAGCTGGCGGCGGCATCGTATCATCTGTAAGCGATACCCGCGCCTTGTCCGAGGATGAGCTGTCCGCACAGGCCCTGCCGCGTCTGGATACGCTATTGGCAGAGGGCGTTTCGACGGTCGAAATCAAATCGGGCTATGGGCTCGATATCGAGACGGAACTGAAAATGCTGCGGGTCGCCCGCAGGCTTGAAACCCTGCGGCCCGTGCGGGTCGTTACCAGCTATCTCGCCGCCCACGCAACGCCCGTCGAGTACAAGGGCCGCAACGCTGATTACATAGCAGACGTTGTACTGCCCGGACTGGAACGAGGCCATGCAGAGGGGCTGATCGATGCAGTCGATGGCTTTTGTGAAGGTATCGCTTTCTCCACTGACGAAATTCGTGCTGTCTTCGAAAAGGCGAAAGCGCTTGGTCTTCCGGTAAAACTGCATGCGGAGCAGCTTTCCAATCTTGGCGGTTCGGCACTTGCAGCGTCCTACGGCGCGCTTTCTGCCGATCATCTCGAATATCTGGACGGGGATGGCGCAGCGATCCTGGCAAAGACGGGAACCGTTGCCGTGTTATTGCCGGGCGCGTTCTATGCACTGCGGGAAAAGCAACTTCCCCCGGTTCAGGCATTGCGCAATGAAGGCGCGCACATCGCGCTTGCGACGGACTGCAACCCCGGCACGTCGCCGCTGACCTCGCTGCTCTTGACCATGAACATGGGCGCCACGCTTTTCCGCCTGACAGTCGAAGAATGCCTGACGGCAACGACACGCAATGCGGCTAAAGCTCTTGGGCTCCTCGCTGAGACCGGCACGCTGGAGGCTGGCAAGTCGGCTGATTTCACTATCTGGGATATCGAGCGCCCCGCCGAGCTCGTCTACCGCATCGGCTTCAATCCGCTTTTTGCCCGCATCTACAAGGGACGGACCCTATAATGACGATTACTCTTTATCCCGGCACTGTTTCGCTTGATCTGCTGGCAGACATCTACTGGAACAACGGTGCTGCGAAACTCGACCGTTCTTTCGATGCGGGCATTGAAAAAGCCGCAAACCGCATTGCGGAAATCGCTGCGGGCAATGCGCCCGTTTACGGTATCAATACCGGTTTTGGTAAACTGGCATCGATCAAGATCGATGCCGCGGATGTGGCGACGCTTCAGCGCAATCTTATTCTCTCGCACTGCTGCGGCATTGGCGCGCCACTGCCGGAAAACGTCGTTCGCCTCATCATGGCGCTCAAGCTGATTTCGCTTGGTCGAGGCGCGTCCGGCGTCCGCTTGGAACTGGTGCGGCTGATCGAAGGCATGTTGGAGAATGGCGTCATTCCGCTAATTCCCGAGAAGGGTTCGGTCGGTGCGTCGGGCGATCTCGCGCCGCTTGCCCATATGGCAGCGGTGATGATGGGCGAAGGCGAAGCGTTTTTCGGCGGGCAGCAGCTTGCGGCAAGTGAGGCGCTGGCGAAGGCTGGCTTGAAGCCGGTCGTGCTGGCCGCGAAGGAAGGCCTTGCACTGATCAATGGCACGCAAACCTCTACGGCGCTTGCGCTGGCGGGACTGTTCCGCGCCCACCGTGCCGCTCAGGCTGCGCTGATCACTGGCGCACTTTCCACCGATGCAGCCATGGGTTCCTCCGCACCGTTCCATCCCGACATCCACACACTGCGCGGCCACAAGGGGCAGATCGATGCGGGTGCCGCGCTGCGCAATCTTCTGGAAGGCTCGGAAATCCGCGTCAGCCATATCGAAGGCGATGAGCGCGTACAGGACCCCTACTGCATTCGCTGCCAGCCGCAGGTGGATGGCGCTTGCCTCGACCTGTTGCGGCAGGTGGCGAGAACACTGGAAATCGAAGCCAATGCGGTAACCGATAATCCGCTGGTGCTTTCCGACAATTCCGTGGTCTCCGGCGGCAATTTCCATGCGGAGCCGGTGGCCTTCGCCGCCGACCAGACGGCGCTCGCGATCTGCGAAATCGGAGCCATCGCCCAGCGCCGTATCGCGCTACTGGTTGACCCTGCGCTCTCCTATGGCCTGCCTGCCTTCCTTTCCAAAAAACCGGGCTTGAATTCCGGTCTGATGATCGCGGAAGTCACGTCAGCCGCATTGATGAGTGAAAACAAACAGATATCGCATCCGGCGTCGGTGGACTCTACCCCGACCTCCGCCAATCAGGAAGACCATGTGTCCATGGCTTGCCATGGTGCACGACGCCTGTTGCCCATGACAGAGAACCTCTTCGCCATCCTTGGCATCGAGGCGCTGTCTGCTGTTCAGGGCGTTGAACTGCGCGGCCCGCTGAAGACCAGCCCGGAACTTCAAAAGGCAATGGGCGTGGTTCGTGGCGTCGTTCCATCGCTGGACGACGATCGCTACATGGCGCCGGATTTGAAGGCGGCATCCGATCTCATCGCATCTGGCGCACTAATCGCGGCAATCTCGGATGGCATTCTGCCAAGGCTGGAGGCATAAGATGTCGGTTTTCGAAGTCCATCAGGGCTCTTCTCCAGTCATTTTGGGATTGCCACATACCGGCACGGACGTACCTGCAGAGATTTGGGAGCGTTTGAACGACAATGGCAAGCTGCTGGCGGACACGGATTGGCATATTCACGAGCTTTATGCCGGTCTTCTTGCTGATTCCACGACAGTCCGCGCCACATTCCACCGGTATGTCATAGATGCCAATCGCGATCCGGCTGGTGTCAGTCTTTACCCTGGCCAGAACACGACCGGCCTCGTTCCCGAAACAGATTTTGACGGCGAGCCCATCTGGAAGCTAGGCGAAGAGCCGACCGAGGCGGATGTTGCCCATTGCCTTCAGCACTTCCATGCGCCGTATCATGCCGCGCTCTTGGCGGAGATAGAGCGCGTAAAGGCGATCCATGGCGTTGCCATCCTCTATGATTGCCACTCGATCCGCTCGCAGATCCCCTTCCTTTTCGAGGGCAAGCTGCCGGATTTCAACATCGGCACGGATATGGGCAAGACCTGCGATCCAGCGTTAGAAGACGCCGCCGTCGATGTCGCCGCCAAGGCCGAGGGCTACACGTCCATTCTCAATGGCCGCTTCAAGGGCGGATGGACCACGCGCCACTATGGCCAACCGAAAAACGGAGTCCACGCCATTCAGATGGAACTGGCGCAATCGACCCATCTTGCAACGGAAGCTCCACCCTTTGCCTACGACGAGGAAAAGGCCGAACAGCTTCGCACCCACCTCAAAACCATTCTGACGCGCATGGAAGATTTTGCGCTCGCCTCCAAACACTAAGAGGAAATCATCATGACCAATCCGCGCCACAATGAACGCGAAGTCCGCAGCCCCACCGGCACCGAACTCACCGCCAAAAGCTGGATGACCGAAGCGCCGCTGCGCATGCTTATGAACAATCTGGACCCAGATGTGGCCGAGCGTCCACATGAACTGGTCGTTTACGGCGGCATCGGTCGCGCCGCCCGCACCTGGGAAGATTTCGACCGTATCGTTGCGACGCTGAAGGATCTAAACGAGGACGAGACCCTGATGGTGCAGTCCGGCAAGCCTGTCGGCGTGTTCCGCACCCACAAGGACGCGCCGCGCGTGCTGATCGCCAACTCCAACCTCGTACCGCACTGGGCAACATGGGAGCATTTCAACGAACTGGATAAAAAGGGTCTGGCTATGTACGGCCAGATGACTGCCGGTTCCTGGATTTACATCGGCACCCAGGGCATCGTGCAGGGCACTTATGAAACCTTCGTGGAAGCCGGTCGCCAGCATTATGACGGCAACCTCACGGGTAAGTGGATCCTGACCGGTGGTCTTGGCGGCATGGGCGGCGCGCAGCCGCTGGCAGCCGTTATGGCCGGCGCCTGCTGCCTAGCCGTGGAATGCGATGAGACCCGCGTCGATTTCCGCCTGCGCACCCGTTATCTCGACGCCAAGGCGCACACGCTGGATGAGGCGCTGGCGCTGATCGACCAATGGACCAAGGCGGGCGAGGCGAAATCTGTCGGCCTGATCGGCAATGCCGCAGAAATCTTCCCCGAGCTGGTCAAGCGGATGAAAGCCGGTAGCGTGCGCCCAGATATCGTCACCGACCAGACTTCGGCGCATGATCCGATTCACGGCTATCTGCCCGTTGGCTGGACAGTTGCCGAGTGGCGGGCCAAGCAGGAGAGTGATCCGAAAGCCGTCGAAGCAGCCGCCCGCGCCTCGATGAAGGTGCAGGTTCAGGCTATGGTGGATTTCTGGAATTCAAGTGTGCCGACGCTGGATTACGGCAACAACATCCGTCAGGTCGCCAAGGAAGAGGGCTTCGAAAACGCCTTCGCCTTCCCCGGTTTCGTTCCCGCCTATATCCGCCCGCTGTTTTGCCGTGGCATCGGTCCGTTCCGTTGGGCAGCACTCTCCGGCGACCCCGAGGACATCTACAAGACCGATGCCAAGGTGAAGGAACTGTTGCCCGATAACAAGCATCTGCACAACTGGCTGGATATGGCGCGCGAACGAATCGCCTTTCAGGGTCTTCCCGCCCGCATCTGCTGGGTCGGTCTTGGTGATCGCCACCGCCTCGCGCTTGCTTTCAACGAAATGGTCAAAAACGGCGAGTTGAAGGCTCCAGTCGTGATTGGTCGCGACCATCTCGATAGCGGCTCCGTGGCCTCTCCAAACCGCGAAACGGAAGCGATGAAGGACGGTTCAGACGCCGTATCCGATTGGCCGCTGCTCAATGCGCTGCTGAATACTGCCTCTGGTGCGACTTGGGTTTCGCTGCATCACGGCGGCGGTGTTGGCATGGGCTTTTCCCAGCACTCCGGCGTCGTCATCTGTGCCGATGGTACCGACGATGCCGCTCGTCGTCTGGAGCGCGTGCTCTGGAACGATCCTGCAACGGGCGTCATGCGCCATGCGGATGCCGGTTACGACATCGCGCTGGATTGCGCCAAGGACAAGGGCCTGCGTCTTCCCGGCATTCTGGGTAACTGATCTCATGCAGGTGTTACGCGCCAGCGATTACAAACGTATGCCCTGGAAGAACGGCGGCGGGGAGACGGTGGAAATCGCCGTCTTTCCTCCTCACGCTACGGTCGATGATTTCGACTGGCGCATCAGCATGGCGACCGTTGCCAACGATGGGCCTTTCTCGGCTTTTCCCGATATAGATCGAACGCTATCGATCTTGAACGGGAACGGTATGACGCTCGCAATTCATGGTTCGGACCTGGTCTTTCTGACGACGGGCAGCGATCCACTGAGTTTCGCTGCTGATGTTCCAGTCGATGCGACCCTGGCCAGCGGACCGATTACCGATCTCAACGTTATGACCCGTCGTGGAAGGTTTAGCCACAGCGTGGAAAGAGTTTTCGGGCCTTTTAAAGGCTTGCCAGAAATGGAGACTGAAATCGTTTTCGTCCTCTCCACAGGTCCGATTTCCATTTCCTCTCAGGGCAAAGGCATTGAGTTGGGGCCACTGGATGCAGTGATCATAGATGGTCCGTTAGAGGCTCACTGTGAAAACATCGTCAGCTATATTATTCGACTGAAAGCTGTCTGAATTGCCCTACAGGAAGATACGTCGCTCCCTCGCGACACTCTCCTGCAGGAATTCCACCACAGTCTTGACGCGTGCCAGTTGCCGGGCGGTTTCATGAAAAGCGGTCCAATAGGATCGGCGGATCGAAAGCTCAGGTAGAAGCTTTACGAGATCGGCATCTCCACGCGCGATATAATCGTGCAGAATTCCAATACCTGCGCCTGATCGCACAGCCTCCGTCTGACCAATTGCGCTGGAAATGGCGAAGCTCGCATCCCAGTCCCGCATCACTTCCCCGGTGAAATTCAGCGAAGGCGAAAAAATCAGGTCTTCCACATAACCGATCCGGCGGTGCGCTCTCAGAGCCTCGACCGTTTCAGGCTCACCGTGCTCCTCCACGTAGTTCTTCGAAGCATAGAGGCCGAGCGAATAGTCCGTTAGCTTGGAAAACACCAGACGTCCCTGCTCCGGTCGTTCGATGGTGATCGCGATATCCGCTTCGCGCTGGGAAAGCGAGAACGAGCGCGGCACGGGCACAAGTTCAATTTTCAATTCCGGATGAAGGGCCGTCAGCGTTCCGAGCCGAGGCGCTAGGAAAGAAACACCGAAACCATCCGGCGCACCCACCCTGACCGTACCACTGATTGCCGCGTCACCACGGCCAAGGCTTGCCTGAACCGCCAGCATTTCGGTTTCCATACGCTCTGCTGAGAGTAGAAACCGGCTGCCTTCCTCCGTCAGCACGCATCCCGTCGTCGTTCGCACCAGGAGTTGGTTACCCAATGCAGCTTCCAGCGCAGAAACCCGCCGGCTGAGCGTTGCGTGGTTGACGCCAAGTGATTTGGCAGCAGCCAGAAACTGGCCGCTACGCGCTACGTTGAGGAAAACACGCACATCGTCCCAGTTCACCGCCAGATCCCTATGTTTATTTTTGCACAACAGATGATTATTCCGAGTCATTGCTTTGTGCAACTCAAAGGACGAATGTGGCACCACAGAATAACTCGGAGGAAAACCATGAGAGAGATCGGCCATTTCATAAACGGCAAGCGCGTCGCAGGCACGAGCGGTCGCACATCCGACGTCTTCAATCCGGCGACGGGTGAAGTGCAGGCAAAGGTGGCGCTTGCCAGCGACGCTGAAATTCTGGCAGCGGTTGAAAGTGCCAAAGCGGCTCAGCCCAAGTGGGCAGCGACCAACCCGCAGCGCCGCGCACGCGTCTTCTTCAAGTTCGTGGAACTGCTGAACCAGAACATGGACGAACTCGCCACCCTGCTTTCCAGCGAACATGGCAAGACGGTAGACGATTCCAAGGGTGACATCATCCGCGGTCTCGAAGTCTGCGAATTCGTGTGTGGCATTCCTCATCTTGCGAAGGGTGAGTTTACCGAAGGTGCTGGTCCGGCAATCGACATGTATTCAATCCGCCAGCCGGTCGGTATCGGCGCTGGCATTACGCCATTCAACTTCCCCGCCATGATCCCGATGTGGATGTTTGCCCCCGCGATTGCGTGCGGCAACGCGTTTATTCTGAAGCCATCCGAACGTGATCCGTCCCTTCCGATCCGCCTTGCAGAACTTCTGATCGAAGCCGGACTTCCCGCCGGTATTCTTAACGTCATCAATGGCGATAAGAGCGCGGTGGACGGCATTCTGACCAACCCGGATATCGGCGCTGTCTCTTTCGTCGGCTCCACTCCTATCGCACGCTATGTTTATGGCACCGCTGCCATGAACGGCAAGCGCGCCCAGTGCTTCGGCGGCGCGAAGAACCACATGATCATCATGCCGGATGCTGATCTCGATCAGGCGGTCAGCGCGCTGATGGGTGCGGGATATGGTTCTGCCGGTGAGCGTTGCATGGCGGTTTCCGTTGCGGTGCCAGTGGGCGAAGAGACAGCCAATCGTCTGGTCGCAAAGCTCATTCCGCAGATCGAAGCTCTCAAGATCGGCCCTTATACAGACGATAAGGCCGATATGGGCCCACTGGTGACCAAAGAAGCGCAGGCCCGAGTCAAAGGTCTGATCGATAGCGGCGTCGAACAGGGTGCAGAACTTCTCGTCGATGGTCGCGACTTCAAGCTTCAGGGTTATGAGGACGGCTATTTCGTGGGCGGCTGCCTGTTCGACCACGTGACGCCGGACATGGATATCTATAAGCAGGAAATCTTCGGACCGGTTCTTTCTGTCGTTCGCGCCAAGAACTATGAGGACGCACTCGATCTGCCGATGAAGCACGAATATGGTAACGGCGTCGCCATCTTCACTCGCGACGGTGATGCCGCCCGCGATTTTGCTTCCCGGATCAACATCGGCATGATCGGCGTCAACGTTCCGATCCCGGTTCCGCTTGCCTACCACTCCTTCGGCGGCTGGAAAGCGTCTAGCTTCGGTGACCTCAACCAGCATGGCACGGATTCGATCAAGTTCTGGACGAAGACCAAGACCGTCACGGCGCGCTGGCCATCTGGCATCAAGTCCGGTGCAGAATTCGTCATGCCGACGATGAAATGATGCCAGATGATCGTCTGTCTGTGCGTCCTCGCGGCACTTCGTTTGCTGCGGGCGCACGGGCTGGCATCAAATCCGGCGCAGAATTCGTCATGCCGACGATGAAGTAAGGAAAAAAAGCAAAAAGCCCGGATCGCTCCGGGCTTTTTTATTTAAAGACTTCCGACTTTATTCGGCGTCGCTCTTATAGAGCATTTCCAGCGTCGGGATCGA
This sequence comes from Agrobacterium larrymoorei, assembly GCF_013322225.1. Lineage (GTDB taxonomy): Bacteria > Pseudomonadota > Alphaproteobacteria > Rhizobiales > Rhizobiaceae > Agrobacterium > Agrobacterium larrymoorei_A. Next base: position 53,327 of record NZ_JAAMFB010000003.1, on the reverse strand, counting down.
CGTGATGTTGAAGCCGCAGTCGACGTAATGACATTCGCCGGTGACGCCGCGAGACATGTCCGAAAGCAGGTACAACGCAGAACCGCCGATATCATCGATATCCGCCGTACGGCGAAGCGGCGAGTTGTTCTTGTTCCAGGAATAGATCGCACGCGCGTCCGAGATACCGGCACCCGCAAGCGTGCGGACCGGACCGGCGGAGATCGCGTTGACGCGGATGTCCTTCGGGCCGTAATCGGCTGCGAGATAGCGCACGGATGCTTCGAGAGCTGCCTTTGCCACGCCCATGACGTTGTAGTTCGGGATAACACGCTGGGAACCGTTATAGGTCAGCGTCAACATCGAACCGCCTTGCGTCATCAGACCAGCGGCACGCTTGGCGATCTCTGTAAAGGAGAAGCACGAGATGACCATGGTACGGCTGAAGTTTTCACGCGAAGTATCTGCGTACAGGCCCTTCAATTCGTTCTTGTCGGAAAATCCGATGGCATGAACGACGAAGTCGATGGAGCCCCAGCGTTCGCCGAGGGTCGCAAACAGCGCGTCGACGGAGGCGATGTCTTCCACGTCGCAGGGTACGATGAAGTCCGAGCCAAGCTCGGCAGCAAGCGGCTTCACGCGCTTGCCAAGCGCTTCACCCTGATAGGTGAAAGCCAGCTCTGCGCCTTGTGCGGCCAGCGCCTTGGCGATGCCCCAGGCAATAGAGTGATTGTTTGCGACGCCCATGATGAGGCCGCGTTTTCCCTGCATGATGCCGTTCATGGGCAATTATCCGTTATAGCGCTGGAAGACCAGCGTGGCGTTCGTGCCGCCAAAGCCGAAGGAGTTGGAAAGGACGGTGTCGATCTTCGCATTATCGATGCGCTTGCGAACAATGTTCACGCCCTCGAATTCGGGATCGAGCGTTTCGATATGCGCGCTTTCGCCGATGAAGCGTTCCTGCATCATCAACAGGCCGTAGATCGATTCCTGCACACCGGCAGCACCGAGCGAGTGGCCAGTCAGCGACTTGGTAGACTGGACGTGCGGGCTATTGGCGCCGAAAACTTCGCGGATCGCGCCGATTTCCTTGCTGTCGCCAACCGGCGTGGAAGTGCCGTGGGTGTTGATGTAATCGACATCGCCCTTCACGGTGGAGAGTGCTTGACGCATGCAGCGGATCGCGCCCTCGCCGGATGGAGCAACCATGTCGTAGCCGTCAGAGGTTGCGCCGTAACCGACGATTTCCGCGTAGATCTTCGCGCCGCGTGCCTTGGCATGTTCCAGCTCTTCCAGAACCAAGACGCCAGCGCCGCCTGCGATGACGAAGCCATCACGGTTGGCGTCATAGGCGCGCGAGGCGACAGACGGCGTTTCGTTATACTTGGAAGACATGGCGCCCATGGCGTCGAACAGGTTCGACATGGACCAGTCGAGGTCCTCATGGCCACCGGCGAACATGATGTCCTGCTTGCCCCACTGGATCATTTCAGCGGCATTGCCGATGCAGTGCGCAGAAGTCGAGCAGGCCGACGAGATCGAGTAGTTGACGCCATGGATCTTGAACCATGTTGCAAGCGTGGCAGACGCTGTCGACGACATCGCCTTTGGCACGACAAAGGGACCAACGCGCTTGGGACTTTTGTTCTTTAACGTAATATCGGCGGCTTCCACGATAGCTCGGGTGGATGGGCCGCCCGAACCCATGATGATACCGGTGCGTTCATTGCCGCTGATATCCCCCTCTTCCAGACCGGAATCGGCGATCGCCTGCTTCATGGCGACATGGTTCCAGGCTCCGCCCTGACTGAGAAAGCGCATGGCGCGGCGATCAACCAGATCGGCTGGATCCAGCGATGGCTTGCCCCAAACCTGACATTTGAAGCCGTGTTCGGCAAAATCCGGTGAGAATGAAATGCCGGATTTGGCGTCTCTAAGGGAAGCGGTAACTTCTGCGGCATCGCTGCCGATAGATGAAACGATACCGAGGCCGGTGACTACAACTCTTCTCATGAAGTTGACCTTTTCTTTCGTTGGCCGCCTGGCAACGCAGTAGCGTCGCCGTCCCGTTAAAGGATACTAGGCGGTCTTTTCCTTCGACAGACCGACGCGCAGGTCGCTCGCCTGATAAATGGTTTCGCCATCGGCCTTCAACCAGCCATCGGCAGTGCCGAGAACGAGGCGGCCGCGCATGACGCGCTTGAAATCGATGCCGTATTGCAAAAGCTTCGTTTCCGGGCGAACCATGCCTTTGAACTTCACTTCGCCGGTGGAAAGAGCCATGCCGCGACCGGGCTCACCCAGCCAGCCAAGGAAGAAGCCCGTCAACTGCCACATGCCGTCAAGACCAAGGCAGCCGGGCATGATGGGGTTGCCTTGGAAGTGGCACGGGAAGTACCAGTCATCCGGCTTCACATCGTATTCAGCACGAATAAATCCCTTGTCGAACTCGCCGCCGGTTTCGGAAATCTCTGTGATGCGGTGAACCATCAGCATGGGAGGCAGAGGAAGTTGCGCATTGCCTGGGCCGAACAGTTCGCCTCGGCCGCATGCCAGAATTTCCTCGTAGTTATAGCTCGATTGCCTCGTTGCCATGTGCTTCCGCTTCCCATCTAATCGCGTTGTCGAACTTCTGTAGAGCAAGTCGGGCACAAATTGAAGCGCCGCTAGCGCGGCATGACAATTCCCGCCGCGACCTGCCACGAAAGTCCTGCCTTACATGGCGCCCGCATACAGTAAGCGTAAGAGCTGAACCAGAGAAAATTTACAAAAACCCCCGTTTTGCCGCCAATTGACGAAGTCGCGACGCCGGAAACTATTGAAAGGACTGCCTGTAAAAGATATATGCTTGAAAAAGGGTATTCTGTAAGAGTTCTTGGAAAGCGCGCTGAATGGCATTCGACGCCACATTGGATATTGGTACACGGCTACGCCGTTTTGGACTGCGTCCCACTCGCCAGCGCATTGCGCTGGGTGATTTGCTGTTTGCCAAGGGCGACCGCCACCTGACCGTCGAGGAACTGCACGACGAGGCTGTGACCGCCGGTGTTCCGGTATCGCTGGCCACCGTCTACAACACGCTGCACCAGTTCACCGAGGCTGGTCTCATCCGCGTACTGGCAGTCGAAGGTGCAAAAACCTATTTCGATACCAACGTTTCCGACCACCACCACTTCTTCGTGGAAGGCGAGAACGAGGTTCTCGATATCCCGCTCAACAATCTGGAAATCGGCAACCTTCCTGAACCGCCGGAAGGCATGGAAATCGCACATGTCGACGTGGTTATCCGTCTTCGCCGCAAACGCGGCTGATCAGGAAAATCGTATCATTTGTCGACAAGGCGCCTGCGGGGCGCCTTTTGTTTGCTTACATCACATCTTCCGGTGGTCTTCCGGGACGGGTGCGGTATGGCGGGAAGGTCCAGCCGAACAGCAACGCCCCGCTTCTAATGCCGAAGGCCGTCAGCACGCCCGCCGTCGATGCGATGAAGAGCGAAAGCCCAAGGAAATGGGCAGCCGTAAACACACAGGCACCAGCCAGCGCGCAACTGATGTAGATTTCAGGTCGTAGCAGCACGGATGGTTCTCCGGCGAGAACGTCACGCAGGACACCGCCGAATGTGGCGGTCATCATGCCGGTCACGATGGCAACCGTTGGCGAACCCGTCGCGGCAAGCCCCTTCGCGGCACCCATCACGCAATAGGCCGACAGACCAATCGCATCGAGCCAGAGCAGCAGCTTGTAACGCGATTCCATCAGGTGAGCGGTGAAATAGACCAGCAGGGCAACGCCCGCGCAGACGAGAATATAGGTGGGGTTGATCACCCAAAAGACCGGAGAGCGGCCAAGCACCAGATCGCGCAACGTGCCGCCGCCGATACCTGTCGCTGCAGCGAAGAACAGGAAACCGATCAGGTCCAGCTGTTTGCGGGAAGCGGCAAGTGCGCCCGTTGCGGCAAAGACGGCGACCCCTGCATAGTCGAGGAAAGCCAGAAGGGTCATGAAAGCGCTCTCCTCAGATCAGCGAAGCGGTCAGTGTGACGCAAGGGCGGCATCCTATAATTTGCGCCGAACCAGCTTTCGCATAAATAGCGAAAAGAAATATAAAAGGAAAATGCCGTGAAACGCCTTCTCTCAGCAATGCTTTACGCACTTGTGCTTATTGCCATGCCGACGGCAGCGCTTGCCCAGCAGCAACTGATAAGCGATCCGGAAATCTACGAGAAGGACTTTTTTCGCAAGGAGTGCAGCGTCGCCGAGTTCGGTCCGGAGTTTCTAAAGCGGCTCGATATCAATAATGATGGGCTGATGGATGTCGTGACCGATCGCGGCGCATTGACGTGTGACGGAAATAAAAGCACGAGCTGCGACGAGGAAGGCTGCCCGTATAATTTCTATGTTCAGGTCAAGGAAGGCGGCTATCTGCTGATCGCGACCGCGAAAATCTACGGCTATGATTTCGTGAAGCGCTTCGGCAACATGGTTTTCGTGTTGAAAATGGCCCCGCGCTATTGCGACCGTAGCGACAGCGCCCCTTGCGAGATGACCGTGCGCGTTCGCGGCACCAAATTCGTGACGATTTCCAGAAAATAAGCAAGCCTGATCGGGCCAGCACAAAAATCAATGGCGCGTTAAAATCACAAAATCATTTTCTTCACCCTGCTATGCTGCTAGGCGCATGTGGAATTTTGAAAGATGAGGTTTTCGTGAAACAGGCAATCATCGTTATGGGCGTGAGCGGCTGCGGCAAATCGACCGTCGGCGCAGAGCTTGCAGAAAAGCTGGGTATTCCGTTTCAGGAAGGCGATAGGCTTCATCCGCCTGCCAATGTTGAGAAGATGAGCGCCGGCACTCCCCTGACCGATGACGACCGTTGGCCGTGGCTCGATCTCGTCGGGGCGGAGTTGCGCAAGGGTTTTGAAGCTGGCGGCGTAGTGATTTCGTGCTCGGCGCTGAAGAAATCCTATCGTGACCGGCTGCGCGCAGCGACCGGCGGACCTCTGTACTTCGTATATCTTGAAGGCAGCATCGAACTGCTAACGCAGCGCATGGGCGCGCGCGAAGGTCACTTCATGCCGCTTTCACTTTTGAAGACACAGCTCGATACACTGGAAGTACCGACCGGCGAACCGGGCGTTGTGACGGTTGATATCGATGCGACACCGGAAGACATCGTCGACAACGCGCTAAAGGGTCTGAAAGCACTATAGTCCCAGCCTGTCACGCAGGCCGTACCACCACGCACCCAGCATGGTGAGCGGCACGCGGAACGTCTTGCCGCCCGGGAACGGAAAGTTCGGCAGTGACGACCAGACGTCGAAACGTCCAGAGTGACCGGCCACCGCCTCTGCCAGAATACGACCGAGCAGTTGTGTGGTTGTCACACCATGGCCGCTATCGCCGTGGGAGAAGTAGATATTGTCCGACAGCCTGCCGATATGCGGAATACGGGTGAGCGTCAGCGCGAAATTGCCGCTCCACGCAAAATCGATCTTCACGTCCTTCAATTGCGGAAATGTCTTCAGCATATTGGGACGAATGACGCCGGTGAGATCTGCCGGATCGCTGCCGCCATAACCGATGCCGCCGCCGTAAAGCAGGCGGTTATCGGAGGTGCGACGGTAATAATCGAGAATGTAATTGGCATCCTCGACGCAGTAATTCGCAGGCAACAACTCTTCTATCAGCGCCGCATCGAGCGGTTCCGTCGCCATGACCTGGCTGGACACCGGCATCATGCGATCACCGATCTGCGGCAGTAGCTTTCCGAGGTATGCATTGCCGCAAACGAGGACATATTTTGTCGATACCTTACCATGTGGCGTGCGCACCACCGGGTTCTGGTCCTGCTCCACATCGATTACGCGGGAGTTTTCAAAAATGCGACCACCGAGTTTTTCCAGTGCAGCAGCTTCACCAAGCACGTAATTCAGCGGATGGATATGTCCACCGAAGCGGTCGATCATGCCGCCCGCATAGCGGTCGGACTTCACATATTTTCCGACCTCGGACTTGGACACCATTTCCAGACCGGAATGGCCGTGCTTCTCCCAATTGGCCTTATTGGCCGCCATTTCCTTGATCTGTTTTGGCGTAAACGCTGCGAAGAAACCGCCGTCCACCAAGTCGCAGTCGATGCCGTATTTCGCCACACGCTCGCGGATGATCTGCCCGCCTTCCAGCGACATTTCACCCAGCTTCACGGCCTTCTCATGCCCATAGCGACCGGCAATCGTCTCGAGATCGCGGCTATAGCCATTGACGATCTGTCCGCCATTGCGGCCCGATGCGCCGAAGCCGATGCGCTCGCTTTCCAGCACGATGACGGAAAAGCCCTTCTCTGTCAGTTCCAGCGCTGCCGATAGGCCGGCAAAGCCTGCGCCGATAACGCAGATGTCCGCCTGCATCTCACCTTCCAGCATCGGGCGAACGCTCTTGTCGTTAGCGGATGCCGCGTACCAAGAGGATGTGTGTCCGGGATTTGGAAGCGTCGTTACATGAGCCATCTCACACCGTCCTGATATAGGCGTCGTATTCCACATCGGTGACGCGCAGGGAGAATTCGGAGATTTCCTGCTGTTTGCAGGCTGAATAGAGGGTCCTGTAGCGCTGACCCAACGTGGCATAGGCAAAGCTGGAGCGGGCAAAGCGCTGCACGGCATAATCCCAATTGGTGGGCAAAGGCTCATGGTTAATCGCGTGGCTGTCGCCGGAAATCGCCCCGCCCGGGTGGCGCTTTTCCTTCATGCCTGCCAATGCGGCGCTAAGGATCATGGCCAGCACGAGATAGGGATTGGTATCGGCGCCGGCAACCCGGTGCTCGATACGGGTCGCGGGCTTGCTGGCGGTGATGACACGCACGGCGGCGGAGCGATTGTCGACACCCCAGGAGGCATAGGTCGGCGCATGTTCGCTGGGGCGCAGGCGGCGATAGGAATTGGCATGCGGGGCAAACACCGCCATGCTTTCCCCCATATTTTCCAGAAGCCCGCCGACGGAATGCATCAGCGCTTCGGATGGGCCGTTTTCGCCCGCATAGATATTGTGGCCATCCTTATCCAGCACCGAAAAATGCACATGCATGCCGTTTCCGGCCTGCACGCCATAGGGCTTGGCCATGAAGGTGGCGTCATAGCCATGCTTGCGCGCCACGCCCTTGACGATGCGTTTGAGGAACACCGCGAAATCTGCCGCCTGAAGCGCGTCCGGCACATGGTTGAGATTGATCTCATATTGACCGGGACCGTTTTCCCGCAGCGTGGTATCGGCAGCCACCTTTTGCGCGCGGCAGGCGGTGGCGATATCGTGGAACACCTCTTCGAAATCCTGCAGCTCCGAGATCGATAGCACTTGCGTCTGGCCCGTATGCCAACGCCCTTCGCGACTATTGGGCGGACGAACGGGATCGAGCGCGGAACGTATCGGATCGATGAGGTAGAATTCCAGCTCTGTAGCGACGACGGGTGTCAGGCCGCGCTTGGTAAAGCCTGCCAAAACCTGCGAGAGAACGTGTCTGGGATCGGCGAAAAATCCTACCCCTTCCGCATCCCTCATGGCAAGCAGCACCTGCGCAGTGGGACGACCGAGCCAGCTTACCCGCGATAGCGTTCCGGGCACCGGGAAGCAGAGGCCGTCGGGGTCGCCGGTTCCTTCGGCGAGACCAGCAGCGTTGACATCTCGCCCCCAAATATCCAGCGCGTAGACGGAACGAGGCACAGCCATGCCTTTTTCCAGCACGTCCAGCGCTCTGTCACGCGGAATCCATTTGCCACGCGGCACGCCGTTAACGTCGATGACGAAGGCTTCGAGGATCTCAATGTCAGGGTTCTGTTCAAAAAATGTCTTTGCGTCTTCGATATCGGCCATCATTTACCAGAATGTTGTTTTCGTTCCTGCTGCGGGCGACACGCCGCTAACGAAAAGCATCCTGCTGCTGATAGATCAGATATCGCGCCATCATCGCCCCATGCAAATTCTCTGCCAAGCCATGTTAGTTAAGCTTTTTCAGGAAGGCCAGCCGTTTTTCGCTCATGGATTGAAACGATCCGGCCCATATGCGTGGATAGGAATGACCGGGGCTTCACCGAGCATCGCTTCCGCCAGCACGCGACCTGTGATCGGCCCCAGCGTCAGCCCATGATGGGCATGGCCGAACGCGAACCACAGATCCCTGTGCCGTGGAGCCTTTCCTATGATTGGCATCATGTCCGGCGTGCAGGGACGTGAACCCATCCATGGTTCGGCATCCAGCCGTTCCCCGAGCGGAAATATGCCGCGTGCAACATGTTCCGCACGAAATAGCTGGACGGGGGATTTCGGTGCGTCCCGCTCTGCAAACTCCGCCCCCGTGGTAAGGCGGATGCCCTTTGCCATCGGTGCGAGAAAGTAACCGCGATCCGCATCGATCAGCCAGTTGTTGAGCTTTGCGCCATCCTTTGGTGCATAGTGCATGTGGTAGCCGCGTTTCACGCCGAGAAGGAAGCGATAGCCAAGCTTCGTCGTCACCACATCCGCCCAGGGGCCTAATGCGACCACCGCGCTTTTCGCCTCGATCAACCCTTCCTGCGCGCGAACGCTCCAGCCGGATGCGGTTTGCGAAAGCGTTGCGGCATCGCCCTTGACGACAGTGCCGCCGAGGCTTTCGAACAGACGCACATAGGCCATGGTCAGGCCATGCGGATCCAGCACGGACCATGGATCGTTCCACTTCAAGGCGCCGATGAAATCCTTCGAAAGATGCGGTTCTGCGTCCGCCAGCTGTTGCCTGTCGAGTGTGGTGTAGGAAATCCTGAAATCCCGCGCCAGACGCTCGGCTTCAGCAATATCCCTGTCGCGGGTTTCCGAACTGCGAAAGGCTTTCATCCAGCCGTTCTTGACAATCAGATCGCCCGCCTTTGCCTCCTCGATCAAAGCGCTGTGCTCGGAAATGGAATGTTCGATGAGCGGTGCATAGGCGCGGGTGATGGCCGCGTGGCGGGTCGGCGTGGAATGATACCAGTAGCGCGCAAGAAACGGAGCGATCTTGGGAAAAGCGATCTTGTGATAATGGGCGTCGATGCGGTTGTTCAGCGAGTATCGGGCCAAAAGGCCTAGATTTTGAGGGAAACTATAGGGGACGACTCCTTCTCGCTGGATCAGACCGGCATTACCGAAGGAGGTCTCCTCCCCCGGACCACGACGATCCAAAAGCACGACGGTCTTGCCGCGCCTTGCCAATTGCAGAGCAACCGAAACACCGATGATCCCGGCACCCAATACGATTACATCCGCTGCCATCTATGCTACCTGCCTCCTTCATTCCTGATAGGAAACATGGCGCGACGGCTGTTTCAAAGCAACCGCCCCGGCACAGATTATTGGCTGACGGCAGCCGTCTGGACCGCCTCGATATTGAATGCAGCTGCCATCAGCGCACGGGTGTAATCTTCCTTTGGTGCCTCGAATATCGCCTTTGCCGGTCCGCTTTCGACGATCTTGCCGTGGCGCATCACGATCACCTCATTGGCAAGCGCTTTCACCACCTTCAGATCGTGACTGATGAAGAGATAGGCGAGCTCATGCCTGGCCTGTAAATCCCGCAGCAAATCCACCACCTGCGCCTGCACGCTCATATCCAGCGCCGAGGTTGGTTCATCCAGCATGACGAACCGAGGTTTGAGCACCATGGCGCGGGCGATGGCGATACGCTGCCTCTGCCCGCCGGAAAACTCGTGCGGATATCGCCAGCGGGTTGCGGTATCGAGCCCGACTTCCTCAAGCGCCTGCGCCACGCGCCTGTCCCGCTCCCCGAAGGACAGGGACTTCTCATGCACCCGCAGACCTTCGGCAATGATGTCGCCGACCGACATGCGTGGGCTGAGGGAGCCGTAAGGGTCTTGAAACACCACCTGAAGCCGGTTTCGGAGCGGCTTCATCATGGCATATGAGTAGCTATCGATGGATTGGCCGATGAAGCTGATGCGGCCTTTGGACAAAATGAGCCGCGAAAGCGCGAGGCCTAGCGTCGTTTTGCCGGAACCGGACTCGCCCACGACGCCAACCGTTTGCCCTGCGCGGAGCGTGATATCGATGCCATCAACCGCCTTAACGTGATCCACCACCTTGCGCATCAGCCCGGCCTTGATCGGGAACCAGACCTTGATGTCATCTCCCTGCATGACGACAGGCTTGGTGTCATCGGCAGGTGGCGGCTCGCCCTTCGGTTCTGCGGCAAGAAGGTGGCGGGTGTAGGCGTGCTGCGGATCGGTAAACACCTGTTCCACCGTTCCGGTCTCAACAATTTTGCCCTTGGTCATCACACAGACGCGGTCAGCGAATTTGCGCACGATACCGAGATCATGGGTGATGAACAGCATGGACATGCCGTGCTGGTTCTTCAACTCACCCAGAAGCTCAAGGATTTGCGCCTGCACCGTCACGTCCAGCGCGGTCGTGGGCTCGTCAGCGATCAGCAACTTGGGGCGATTGGCGAGCGCCATCGCGATCATCACACGCTGGCGCTGGCCACCGGAAAGCTCATGCGGATAGGCTTTCAGACGTTTTTCCGGCTCGCGAATGCCGACCTGATTGAGCAGTTCGAGAATACGTTTGCGCGCCTCGGCACCGGTGATCGCCTGATGCAATTCCAGAATCTCGCCGATCTGCCGCTCGATGGAGTGCAGCGGGTTGAGCGAGGTCATCGGCTCCTGAAAGATCATGGTGATATCGTTGCCGCGCACGGCGCGAAGCTCACGCACCGATGCATGCAGCAAATCCTTGCCTTCGAACAGGATTTTCCCGGAAGGGTGGCTTGCGGCGGGATAGGGCAACAGTTTGAGAATCGAGTTGGCCGACACCGACTTGCCAGAACCGGATTCGCCGACCAGCGCCACGATTTCGCCGGGCATGATATCGAAGGATACGCGGTCAACAGCAAGGCTTTCCTTGCCGCCCTGATGGAAGGCAACGGAGAGATCGCGGACTGAAATGAGAGGAGCGGTCATTTGATCCTTTGCGGCACTCATCGGAATGTCTTTCGCGGATCGAAGGCATCGCGCACCGCCTCACCCACGAAGATCAGCAGCGAAAGCATGATCGACATGGTGAAGAAGGCCGTCAGCCCGAGCCATGGCGCTTGAAGATTATTCTTGCCCTGGGCAATCATCTCACCCAGTGAAGGCGAGCCCGGGGGCATGCCGAAGCCGAGGAAGTCGAGCGACGTCAGCGTTGTGATCGAGCCGGACAGGATGAAAGGCAGGAAGGTCAGCGTCGCTACCATGGCATTGGGCAGCAGATGCCGGAACATGATCGTGGCATTGCCGACGCCAAGGGCGCGTGCAGCATTTACATACTCGAAGTTTCGCGCCCGCAGAAACTCCGCGCGCACCACCCCGACGAAGCCGACCCATGAGAATAGCAGCATGATGCCGAGCAGCACGAAGAAGCCGGGCGGCATGATGGCGGCTATGATCAGCAGGATGTAGAGCACCGGCATGGAGGACCAGATTTCGATGAAACGCTGCATCAAAAGGTCCGTCCAGCCACCGAAGTAACCTTGGACGGCACCCGCGGTCACGCCGACGACGGCGGAGGCGACGGTGAGCGCCAGCCCGAACAGCACCGAAATGCGAAAGCCATAGATGATGCGAGAGGCAACATCTCGCGCCTGATTGTCCGTGCCGAGCCAGTTGAGGTTGCCGAGCGTGCAGCCGGGGTCTGCCGCGCCCTGCGGATAGCCCGAGCATCGCTCCTGCTCATCCATCAGCCAGAAAGGCCGGGTCGGCGCGGAATGCGGAATGTTGGAGTTCACCGTCTGGTAGGAATAGCGGATCGGTGGCCAGATCATCCAGCCATTGGCGTTAATTTCATCCTGAATGAAAGATGATTTGTAATCCGTCTGCGCAAGGAAGCCACCGAATTTCTCCTCCGGGTAATCCACCATGACAGGAACCAGAATCTCGCCCTTGTAGGAGGCGATTATCGGTTTGTCGTTGGCCAGAAACTCCGCGCCAAGACTGAGACCGAAGAGAACGAGGAAAATCCAGATGGACCAGTATCCGCGACGGTTGGCTTTGAAATTTTGCCAGCGACGAACGCTGGTCGGCGAAAACCACGGGCGTTTTTGCGGCTGCACCACATCGCTGGAAGAGGTGGACACGCTCATCACACATCCCTCCGCTCGAAGTCGATGCGCGGATCGATCCAGGTGTAGATGAGGTCCGATATGAGGCTGACGACGAGGCCCATCAGCGAGAAAATGAACAGCGTTCCAAACACAATCGGGTAATCACGATTGACGACGGAGAGATAGCCGAGGCGGCCAAGTCCATCGAGCGAGAAGATGTTTTCGATGAGCAACGAACCGGTGAAGAAGGCGGAAATGAATGCGCCGGGAAACCCAGCGATGACGATCAGCATCGCGTTTCGGAAGACGTGGCCGTAAAGCACCTTGCGCTCCGACAGGCCCTTGGCGCGGGCGGTGACTACATACTGTTTCTTGATCTCATCGATAAAGGAGTTCTTGGTGAGCAGCGTCGTCGTGGCGAAGGCTGACAGGACCAGGGCCGTCAGCGGCAGCGCCAGATGCCAGAAATAGTCGATGATCTTCTGCCACCATGTCAGATCGGCAAAATTATCCGAGGTCAGGCCGCGAAGCGGGAACCAGTCGAAAAACGAGCCGCCAGCGAGCAGCACAATGAGCAGAATACCGAACAGGAAGCTCGGCACCGCATAGCCGATGATAATGATGCCGGAGGTCCAGACGTCGAATTTCGAGCCGTCTTCCGTCGCCTTCTTGATGCCGAGCGGAATGGAGATGGCGTAAGAGATGATGAGAATCCAGAAGCCGAGCGAGATCGATACCGGCAGCTTGTGGATAATGAGGTCGATAACGGAGGAATTGCGGAAGAAACTGTCGCCGAAGTCGAAGCGAATGTAATTCCACATCATGTCCAGAAAGCGTGTCAGCGGTGGCTTGTCGAAACCGAACTGCTTTTCAAGCTTGGCGATGAGCTCCGGGTCCAACCCCTGCGCGCCGCGATAACTCGAACCGCTCTCATCAAAGCCCCCACCCTGGCCAACAAGATCACCACCGCCGGAAAGACGGTCGGAAGCACTGTCCCCGGAACCGGAAAGCTGGGCAACGACCTGCTCCACCGGGCCGCCGGGTGCGAATTGGATGACGAGGAAGGAAATGCCCATGATGCCGATGATGGTCGGTATCATAAGCGCTAAGCGCCGCAGAATATAGGCTCCCATCAGATGGCCCGCTTCGCTGAAATGGGTGTAGCTGTCGTCCGGTTCGTCAAACCGTTTCCTTTCCGCCAAGTCACCAGAGCGACCTGTTCGATGATTCGTAATTGTCCATGTGAATCAAGGCTTGGCTTATAAAGCAAGACCCGCCTCATTTTCCGGCATTGGTAGACCACCATACAGACGGCATCCCCATAGAATACTCTGGCAGGTTTTGGGGATGAGCAATGTTTTTCCAGTAAGCGATGTTCATGCCGCTTGCGGTGTAACTTGGAATAACGATCTGATGTGCGAGCAGAACGCGATCAAGCGCGCGTGTGGCGGCGATTTTTTCGTCACGATCCTGTGCAAATATGACTTTACGTATCAGGGCATCGATACCAGCATCGGAAATACCACTGTAATTGCTTGAACCGTCTCGCTTGGCCGCATCAGAACCCCAAAACTCAGCCTGCTCGTTGCCTGGATTAATCGTTTGGACCCAGGCATTATACATCACATCGAAGTCACGAGACCGCCACCGATTGGTAAACTGTGATTCCTCAACAGTACGAACCGGAGCCTCAATTCCTATTTTTTTTAGATTGCTTGAAAACGACAGCGCGACAGGCTCCGTCGATGGGCCACCCAGCATGATTTCGAACGAGAAGGGCTGACCGGTTTTGGTGTTCACCATCCGATTTCCTTTTAGTTCGTAACCGGCCTCTTTGAAGAGCCCAATCGCCTTTCTCAAATTATCTCTCAACTTGGCAGGATCGCCGTTGACGGGATTTTGATAAGGCTCGGTGAAGACACTCGCAGGAACCAAATCCTTTACATCATTCAATATCTCTAACTCTCTCCCAGTCGGCAAACCGGAAGACGCCAGTTCGGTTCTGGAGAAAAAGCTATCGATACGATCATAGGAGCCATAGAAAATGGTGCGCTTCAGCTCCTCGAAATCAAAAGCATAATTTAGTGCTTTTCGAATGCGGATATCAGCAAATTTTTCACGCCTTAGATTGAAAACATAGCCGACCATAACGCCGGTTTTGCGGTACTCGTTTTCAAGTGTTTCCCTGACAATCCTGCCGTCCTTTGCAGCGGGAAAATCATAGGCCGTGGCCCATCGCCTTGCCGAGTTATCCCACCAAAAATCCGAATTGTTCGACTTGAACGCCTGAAACTCGACATCCCGGTCGGCGTAGTAATTGTAAACAATGGTTCCGAAGTTATGCTGCCCGATGTTTACATTCAGGTCTTTACCCCAGTAATCATCTCGCCGCTCATAGCGGATCGATGAGCCTGGAGTAACGGCAGCAACTTTGTAAGGTCCCGAGCCTAACGGGATTTCAAGCGTCGTATTGGAAAGATCGCGAGGTTTGCCGTCGGGGCCGGTCGCTTCCCACCAATGCTTGGGTAAGATGACGAGTTGACCAATAGTCTGTGGCAACTCGCGATTGTTCGGCTCATCGAAGCGAAATGTAACTTCCCGCTCTCCGGTTTTCTCTGCCGCGACCACGTGACGATAATAAAATTCATACTGCGGTGAAGCGGTCTTTGCTTTTTCAAGGCTGAAGATCACATCTTCCGGCGTTACGGGCTTTCCATCTGCCCATTTCGCCTGCTGCCGCAACTTGAACGTGACGGATGAAAAGTCGTCGGGATATTTCAACCCCTCAGCCAACAATCCGTATGAAGAGGAAAGCTCATCATCGGCTGGAGTCATCAACGTATCGTAGATTTGCGCAATGCCCTGAGCCGCTTCGCCTTTAGCAGCGATTGGGTTCAACGTGTCAAAGCTCCCAAACCAAGACATGCGCAATGTCCCGCCCTTCGGCGCATCCGGGTTTACATAATCGAACCGCTCGAAACCATTCGGATGCTTCAGTTCACCGACCGTAGAAATGCCGGTTCGCCATTGACCTTGATCCTGCGCTCCAGCATTGATCGGAGTTAGTAACATTGACGTTGCCGCCAAAGCGATCAAACCGGTTTTCAAGCGTGCCAAGGCCATGGGCTCACATTCCTTTTTCGTTGTTCTTGCCGTGCAGCATAAAACAAACATTGTCAAAATATAGGGGCTGAGACGCGAACCGGGCTCACAAGCGCTTTATCCTCGACACCTGCAAACATGGTTTCACCAAATTCCCGTTCCAGCGTAATATTCCTTTGAAGAATCACCCGGATCGCAGGCGGCGGACGAATGACATTACGGAAAACGGCAACGCGCAGGGCAGCACTTCTGGCGCTCTCGGTGGTTTCGATGATGGGGGCCGATGTGGCTTCCGCTTTCGCGCAGGATCGTCCCGCCAAGGAAGTCTTCGGACATATCGATCTGCCTTCTTCCGGCCCTTCCGCATCCTACGGCTCCTATGCCAAGGGCTGCCAGTCTGGAGCCGTCGCTCTTCCAACGGAAGGCCAGGGCTTTCAGGCCATGCGGCTTTCGCGCAACCGTCGCTGGGGCCAGCCGCAACTGGTATCCTTCATCGAAAATTTTGCACAGGATGCGCAGCGCATCGGCTGGCCGGGGCTTTTGATCGGCGATATTTCCCAGGCGCGTGGCGGGCCGATGTTGAGCGGCCACGCCTCGCACCAGATCGGCCTCGATGTCGATATCTGGTGGCGCAAGATGCCGGACCACGTCATGAGCGCGCAGGAGCGTGAGGATACAGCTTTCATTTCCATGCTGGACAAGAGCAAGTTCCTGACCGTCGATGATCGCAAATGGTCGCCGCTCAATGCGCGCCTGGTGATGATGGCTGCGAGCTACCCGCAGGTGGAGCGCGTGTTCGTCAACCCGGCCATCAAGCAGAAACTTTGCCAGACTTGGAGCGGCGACAGGACCAATCTCGGCAAAATTCGCCCGATCTATGGCCATGACGAGCACTTCCACGTTCGGCTCGAATGCCCTCCGGGCGCTCCCAACTGCAAGCCGCAAGCAGCCGTCGGTGCGGGAGATGGCTGCGACAAGTCACTTGCCTGGTGGTTCACCAAGGAGCCGTGGGCGCCGCCGAAAAAAGACCCTAATGCCAAACCGGCAAAACCACCGCGCCCGATGATGGTCTCCGATCTGCCCAAGGCCTGTGCAGCGGTAGCCTCCGCACCAGCTGCAACGGGCCGTGGCATGGCGGCACAAAACACTTACTCGCCTTTCGTGGCGGCTCCGCAAACATCGGCTCCCGCAAGCACTGGTGGCGGGCCGCTTCCTCCCGCAGATGTGCCACTCCCCTCATCTCGCCCGTCTTTGAACTGAATGGGCCACCCCCGGCTTTTCAAACAGTAAGGATTTGATATAGAAGGCTTCAAATCGATTTAAACGGCATCTCTTTTCCGGTATTCAGGGGTTCAAGGGTTTAGATGGACGGCAAACGCTGTATAGCGCTCATCGCGCATGACCAGAAGAAGGATGACATGGCGGAATTCGCCCGCCAGCATCAGGACGCTCTTGCCAGATTTCGCATCGTCGCTACAGGCACGACCGGCGGGCGTGTACAGGAAGCCTGTCCGGGGCTAGACGTCATACGCCTGAAAAGCGGTCCTCTTGGTGGCGACCAGCAGATCGGCGCCATGATCGCCACCGGCGATGTCGATATGTTGATCTTCTTTGTCGATCCTCTCTCTGCCTTGCCGCATGATGTGGACGTCAAAGCCTTGACACGCCTTGCAACCGTCTACGACATTCCCATGGCGCTCAATCGCGCGACGGCGGAGCAATTGACCGATTTTCATTCGACGCAGAAAGCCATCGGCTGAAATCGCAGTCGAGATCCAGAAATCAGCGGCCATTCAGGAGCAGCAATGCCCAATCAGAACGACCAGTTTTCTTTCCCGATTCTTATTGGAGACATCGGCGGCACCAATGCACGGTTTTGCATTCTGCTGGATGCCGCTTCCGAGCCTGTCCATCTTACCTCCGTCAAGACGGCGGATTATCCAACGATCGATGATGCGATCCAGAGCGTCATCCTTGAGAAGACAGGCATACAGCCAATTTCGACGATCCTCGCCGTCGCCGGTCCCATCGAAACGGACGAAATTCCGCTGACCAATTGCCACTGGGTAGTAAAACCCAAAGAGATGCTTGCAAGACTCGGCTTGAAAGACGTTGTCGTCATCAACGATTTCGAGGCCCAGGCACTGGCAATCACGTCGCTAGGTGACGATAACCGCGAGCTTATCGGCCCGGACAGACCGGATATGATGGCTTCCCGCGTCGTTCTTGGTCCCGGCACCGGCCTGGGCGTTGCAGGCCTCGTTTATGCGCGCAATGCCTGGTTTCCCGTACCGGGTGAAGGTGGGCATATCGATGTCGGCCCTCGCAGTGCGCGAGATTATCAGGTCTTTCCGCATCTCGAAACAATCGAGGGCCGCATTGCCGGTGAGCAGATTCTTTGCGGACGCGGACTTGTTAACCTTTACCGCGCCGTTTGCGCAGCCGATGGCGTGACATCTGCCTTTTCCGATCCCGCAGATATCACCGCCACCGGCCTGTCGGGAGAGAATGCTCAAGCCAAGGAAACGCTCTCACTGTTCAGCACCTATCTCGGTCGCGTGGCAGGGGATCTGGCACTGATCTTCATGGCGCGTGGCGGCGTTTATCTGGCAGGCGGCATATCGCAGAAAATCATTCCTGCGCTGAAGCTGCCGGAGTTCCGTGCCGCATTTGAAGACAAGGCACCGCACAGTGCGCTGATGCGCACCATCCCGACCCATGTCGTTACCCATCCGCAGGCGGCCCTTGCCGGTCTTTCGACCTATGCAAGAAGGCCTTCCGACTTCGGCGTGACACTGGATGGACGGCGCTGGCAGGCATGAGCAGAACTAGAGGCTGGTCAAAACCGGCCCGAATGTCTATAGACGCCGCTTGAAAAGGCGGCTTTGCCGCAAAAACCGCACAAGGTGGATGAGCGTTTGAAGACCGCCAAGACACGGCACCCCGTGGATAACGAAACCATGATCGAAGTGCTCAAGCGCGTGTTCGCAGAAAACGCGCGAGACCACATCAAGGGTTATTCCTTTGCCATTTTCTGCTTGTTGATGGTCGCCGGAACGACCGCCTTCACCGCCTGGATCATGGATTCGGTCATCAACGAGGCCTTCGTCAACCGGCGGGCAGATATCGTCTGGGTGATCTGCGCATCGATTTTTGCCGCATTCGTCATACGCGGTTTTGCGACCTACGGGCAGTCGGTGGCCCTTTCCAAAATTGGCAACAACATTGTTGCTCGGTACCAGAAGCGGATCTATTCGCATCTGATGACGCTGTCTGTCGGCTATCTCAGCGAGTCGCGCTCCGCGCATCTTGCCGCTCAGGTCAGCCAGAACATCGGCGGCATCCGCGATGTCATGAACATGACGGTGACCTCCGTCACCCGTGACCTGTTGACCTTCATCGCTCTGGTGGGCGTGATGATCGTCAAGGACCCGCTGCTTTCACTCATCATCGTGGTCATCGTGCCGCCGCTGGTTCTGGGGCTTCGCTATATTTCCAAGCGCCTGCGTCAGGCGACCCGCGACGCCGTCATTCTCAACAGCCGCGTGCTGGGCGCAATGCAGGAGACCTTGCAGGGCATCGCCATCGTCAAAGCCTTTACGATGGAAAAGCAACTGGAACAACGCGTCGAGAAAGTCATCAACTCCGCCGAAGGGCGCGCCAACCGCATCGCCCGGCTGACAGAAAGAACCGCTCCGCTGACGGAAACCATTGCCGGTGTCGCGGTTTCCAGTGTGCTGGCTTATGCCGCCTATCGCGCCATTTACGACAATGTGCCGCCGGGCGCCTTCTTCGCCTTCGTCACCGCTCTTCTTCTCGCCTATGACCCGGCGCGCCGCCTTGCCCGCCTGCAGGTTTCCATGGAGCGCGCCGTCGTCAACGCGCGCATGATCTATGAAATACTGGACATGAAGCCTTTGCAGCGCGAAAAGCGAGACGCCTCTGCCCTGAATGTTTCCAATGCAACCGTTGAGTTGCGCAATGTGGAGTTTGCCTACGCAGAAAGCGACAAAATCCTCAAGGGCGTCAGTTTCGTGGCGGAAGGTGGCAAGACGACCGCCCTGGTCGGCCCTTCCGGTGCCGGGAAGTCGACCATCATCAATCTTATCCCACGCTTTTACGACCCTACGGCCGGCGCGATACTGATCGATGGCCAGAACATTGCCGATGTCACCATCCGCTCCGTTCGACACAATCTGGCCTATGTGTCTCAACAGCCGTATCTTTTCGAAGGCAGCATCCGCGACAACATTCGTTATGGACGCCCTGACGCGAAAGATGCCGAAATCGAAGAGGCGGCAAAGCTTGCCTTCGCGCATGACTTCATTCTGGCGCAGCCGCAGGGTTATGAAACGCCGGTCGGTGAAAACGGCATGACGCTTTCCGGCGGCCAGCGCCAGCGCCTTTCGATTGCACGCGCTCTGGTTCGGAACGCACCCATCCTTCTGCTCGATGAAGCAACCTCGGCGCTGGATACCGAATCCGAAGCGGTGGTACAGAAGGCGCTGGACACCGCCATGATGGGACGTACCGTCATCGTCATCGCCCACCGCCTTTCGACCGTCGTCAAGGCTGACAAGATTGTCGTGATGAATGAGGGTCTTGTGGTGGAAGAAGGCACGCATGAGACCCTTGCACGGCAGGAAGATGGTCTTTACGCTCGCCTCAATAATCTTCAGGCGACCGGCGTTCGCGGTCTATAAATTTCGCAGGTGAGATGAATGAGCAGCAATGACATGAAACTGGTGGTGGTCGGCGCTGCGGGCCGCATGGGTCAAACATTGATCAGGCTCATTCATGAAACGCCCGGCGTTCAGCTTCATGCCGCAATCGAACGCGAAGGGTCTCCCTTCATCGGTCGCGACGCGGGTGAAATTGCAGGGCTTGGACCAAACGGCGTCGCGATTACCAGCGATGCGCTGGAAGCCTTCGTCAACGCGGAGGGCGTCATCGATTTCACATCGCCCGCTGGCAGTATTGAATTCGCCGGTCTCGCCGCGCAGGCCCGCATCGTCCACGTCATCGGCACCACTGGTTGCTCGGTTGACGATGAGGAAAAGTTCCAAGCCGCCTCCCGCCATGCACGCGTGGTGAAGTCCGGCAATATGAGCCTCGGCGTCAACCTTCTCAGCGTCTTGACGAAGCAGGCGGCAAAGGCGCTTGGGCCGCAGAACTGGGATATCGAGATCCTGGAAATGCATCATAAACACAAGGTCGATGCGCCGTCCGGCACCGCCCTGCTTCTGGGCGAAGCTGCAGCGCAGGGTCGTGGCGTGGCGCTGGCAGAGGCGTCTGTTCGTGTCCGTGACGGACATACCGGCGCGCGCGAGGCTGGCACCATCGGTTTCGCAACGCTGCGCGGCGGTTCGGTCGTTGGCGATCATTCGGTGATCTTTGCCGGTGAAGGCGAACAGATCACCTTTTCGCACCATGCGGCGGACCGTTCGATCTTCGGGCGCGGCGCAATTGCTGCCGCCCTCTGGGCCTTCGACAAGAAGCCCGGTTTCTATTCCATGCTGGACGTTCTCGGTCTGGCAGATACGCAGTAACAACTCTGGAGAGATTTTGAAATGAGCGGAACCCTCGTCCTCGTTCGTCACGGCCAAAGTGACTGGAACCTCAAGAACCTCTTCACCGGCTGGCGCGACCCAGACCTTACCGATCTCGGCGTTGAGGAAGCCAATGCGGGTGGCAAGGCACTTGCCGATTATGGCATCAAGTTCGACGTCGCCTATACCTCGTCACTGATCCGCGCACAGCGCACCTGCCAGATGGTGCTCGACAATGTCGGCCAGCCGGATCTCGAGACCATCCGGGACGAGGCCCTGAACGAGCGCGATTACGGCGATCTTTCCGGCCTCAACAAGGACGACGCCCGCGAAAAATGGGGCGAAGAACAGGTTCACATCTGGCGCCGTTCCTATGACATTCCACCTCCGGGCGGCGAGAGCCTGCGCGACACAGGCGCACGCGTCTGGCCTTACTACCTAACGGAAATCCTGCCGCGCGTGCTGCGTGGTGAAAAGGTTCTGGTGGCCGCACATGGAAATTCGCTGCGTTCGCTGGTGATGGTTCTCGATAAGCTGAGCAGGGAGGAAATCCTCAAGCTCAACCTCGCGACCGGCGTTCCCATGGTTTACAAGCTGAACGCGGATTCGACCGTGGCCTCCAAGGAAGTCCTTGGCGACATGTCCGCCGCGCACTGATCAAGACAAAGAGCCTTCGAACGTGACGACGCGTTCGAAGGCTGACCTTTTGCGGCACCTCCGCTGCCTTCTCCGGTATAGATCGTTTCCATGAAATTCAGCATAGAGCAGGCGGAAGAATTCGTTTCTTCCATCTTCGAGAAAAACGGCGTTCTGCCGGAAATCGCCCGCTCCGTGGCGCGGGCGCTAGTGGCAGCGGAAGCCTGCGGACAGAGCGGACACGGCTTTCGTCGCATCCCGGTCTATGTGGCGCAACTTCATGTGGGGAAAATCAATGGCGCGGCCAAGCCTGCCTGCACAAAGGTACGCCCCGCCGTTCTCGCCATCGACGCCAATCATGGATATGCTTATCCGGCTATCGATCTTGCGGTCGACGCGCTTATCCCCCTTGCCCGCGAACAGGGCATAGCGCTGGCCGCCATCGGTCGCTCGCATCATGCAGGCGTCATGGCGCTGACGGTGGAGCGCTTCGCCGAGCAGGGCCTCGTCGCCTTCATGGTCGCAAACGCCCCGGCCTCCATGGCCCCCTGGGGCGGTATCAAGCCACTTTACGGAACCAACCCGATTGCGTTTGCGGCACCCATCGACGGTGCCGATCCGCTGGTGATCGATCTTGCCTTGTCGAAAGTCGCGCGCGGCAAGATCATGGCGGCGCGCCAGAAGGGTGTCGCCATCCCGGCAGATTGGGCGCTCGATGTAAACGGTCGACCGACGACTGACGCTAACGAAGCGATCAACGGCACCATGGTTCCGGCAGGAGATGCCAAGGGCGCGGCACTGTCGCTGATGGTGGAGATCATGGCGGCGGGACTGACTGGCAGCAACTTCGGCTTTCAGGCGTCATCCCTTCTGGATGATACCGGCACGGCCCCATCGCTCGGCCACACCATCATCGCCATTGACCCGACGATTACCGGCGACAATGTCTTCGCTCAGCGTCTGGCACTGATGGCGAGCGAGATCGAAGGACAGGAAAACGCCCGCCTTCCGGGGAGACGGAGTCAGGGTATTCGAAAGCAGGCAATTGAGAACGGCATTGTTATCGAAGACGATATTTTGGGGCAGATACGGGCGCTTTAGAAAATCTCGCGATTTTCGCGCCAATATACTGGTTTCGATTTTCAATCGGTAGGCAACTTCACCCTCCCTCATCCCTGTGCTTGTCACAGGAATGAGGGCGGAGATGTGTGGCCTACCGTTGTCAGCCGCTGATCTTAGCCTCCAGCAAATCCGCCAGCGCCCTGCCGGACACCTCAAGCGCGCCACTATTATCGATGGTCGTCACATCGAAGTCGCCGCAGACCTCCAACGAGCTGCGCTGGAGCCGCCTTAGAATTTCGTCCCGGCTTTCACGCCCCCGGCTTTCCAGCCGCGCGGCCAGAATTTCCGGGCGGGCGACGATGTTGATAACCTTGAGCGACGGAAAGGCCGTCTTGAAGTGGGCCAGCGCCCAACGCGAGCCGTTTGCTATCACAACGTCGCCGCGGCCGAGGTTCCGATTGACGGTGGCCGGGATGCCGTATTTCAGGCCATGCGCTTCCCATGAAACGCTGAAGTCCCCGGCCTTCAGGCGGCGGTCGAATTCTTCGTCAGTCACGCCATCATGGCTTTCACCACCAGCATCGCTGCTGCGGGTGATGACGCGGCGGACGAAGTGGATACGGTCATGGTGGGAAAGGCGCGCTGCGGCAAAATCCATCAGCGTGTCCTTTCCGACACCACTCGGCCCCACCACCACGACCATTACGCCATGGCTGGCTGAAGGGGATCGCAGGCTTTGAGGGGCAGTGTCGCTCATGCCACGCGCTTGCCCTGACGCCAGACGCCGCGCACAACGGGAACACCCTCTTCACGATGCACGCGCACGAGATCGGCGCGAAGGCCGGTTTCGATGCGGCCACGATCATCGAGGCTGACGGTACGGGCTGGTGTCGCAGTCACCATCGAAAGCGCCTTGGGCAGCGTAATGCCCTCCACCTGATCCGCCAGCAGGAAGGGTGCATAAAGCAGGCTGAACGGCACGTAGTCCGAAGACAGAACGTCGAGAACACCGAGTTCGGCAAGATCACGCGCGGCGATATTGCCGGAGTGGGACTTGCCGCGCACGATATTCGGCGCGCCCATCAAAACGCTCATGCCTGCACCATGCGACGCTTTGGCCGCTTCGACGCTAGTCGGAAATTCCGCCAGTTTGACGCCATGGCCGATGGCCTCGTCCACATGGGCTTCCGTCGCATCATCGTGGCTGGCAACCGTGATGCCGCGCTCTGCCGAGCGGGCGGAAAGATAGTCGCGATGCTTGGCGGAATATTTCTGCGAAGCGCCGACGCGGCGGTCCACGAAGGCCTTAAAGGCTTCGTCGCTCAAGCCCCGCTTCTTCTGATAGAACATGATGTACTGGTCCATCGTCTGAAACTGACGCTGGCCCGGAGAGTGGTCCATCAGCGAAATCAGGCGCACCTGTGGGTCGTTTTCGAAGTCCTCGAAATGCTCAAGCACATCGGCAGAGGCGACCTCGCAGCGCAGGTGCAGAAGGTGATCGGCGCGAAGACGGCCTTCGGCTTGCGCCTTTTCAATGGCGTCCGCCATGCCGCGCATCTCGCCCTTCTGAAAACCGCCATCCTCATCGGAACCAAGACGGAGGCAATCGAATACGGTGGTGATGCCCGACGACGCCACCTGCGCATCGTGGGCCTGAATGGCGGCGGTTTTATCCCATGTCACTCCGGGGCGTGGCGAGTAATGCTGCTCCAGATGATCGGTGTGGAGTTCAACGAGACCTGGGATCAGATAATCGCCGTCGAAATCATCACCGGTGCGCGATGCACCTTCGCTGATATCGGCAATCACGCCGTCACGGATGAGTACCGAGCCGTGGATGATGTCGTCTTCAAGAACGACACGCGCGTTAGAGATAACATGGTCCGTCATGCGTGTGCTTCTTTCGTGTCAGATGCTGCGGCGAGCGGCAGCCATGTATGAACGGTAAAGGGTTCGCCTCGAGCTTTCTCAACGAAAAGGGCGAGGCCTGAAATGGTGAGCGGACGCCGGGTGAAAGCGGAAAACTCGTCTGCCAGCACATCTGCAATACGGGGCTGATCAGTTTCTTCAACCGGCCCGGTCAGCGTCATATGGAAACGAAAATCGTCCATCACATGCGGGTAGCCCCATAGCGACAAGTTCTGGCGCTGGCTCTCCGTCAGGTTCTGCGGTTGGCGACGGGCGATATCGCTCTCGGACAGCGGCGCACGGAACGGCTCAAAATATTCGACGATATCGGCGGCGAAATCCTGGAGCGGCTGGTGAGTGCTGTCCGGCACTATGGCGAAGAACGGTCCAAGGGAGCCGACGACCGCGTTGGGTATGTCGAAAGTCTGCCGCGTCTTTGCAAACTCCTCAAGTGCTGCAACGAGACCCGCCTCACTATGATGATGCGACAATTCGAACGGCGCCTTCAGCGTGGCGTGAAAGCCGTAACGGCGTGGCTCAGCGGTGATCTCAGCGTAATTCTCATGATCATCATGGCGGGCATCGTAAAAAGCGTTGCGCCCCAGCCATCGCGATGCCTTTTCAGTCAAGGGATCGTTTTCGGCGGGCGTAAAATAGATGGCGTAGCGCACTGGTCGCACTTTCGAATGTCATGGAAACCGTAAGGGCGGCATTTGAGGCGAGTCGTTCCCGTCCCGCAAGATCAGAAGTGCGGGGTAGCCCTTTTCCGTGACAGAATGATGATGGCACGGGCGAAAATCCCGCGCCATCCTGCTTATTTAGTGATGGGTCTTGCCGATGAGGCGCGAGCGGATGGCGTTCGACATATTATCGAACAGGAAGACCACGAAGAGGATGAGTAGCACCATATATGCGACCTTGTCCCAGTCCTGATTGGTGCCCATGGCTTCCAGCAGTTTGAGACCGATACCGCCAGCGCCGACCGCACCGATGATGGTGGCGGAGCGCGTGTTGCTTTCCCAGAAATAGAGCGACTGTGATACGAAGACCGGAAGCACCTGCGGAATGACGCCGTAGCGGTTGACGTTGGCTGCCGATGCACCCACGGATTTCACGCCTTCGCGCTGCTTGTCATCCACGTTCTCCAGCGCTTCGGCATAGACCTTGCCCAATGCGCCAGTGTCCGTGAAGAAGATCGCGGCGATGCCTGGGATCGGTCCCGGGCCGAAGCTGCGGGTGAAGAACAGCGCCCAAATCAGCATATCGATGGAGCGCAGGAAGTCGAAGGCGCGCTTCATGCCCCAGTTTGCCACCCGGCTGCGGGTGATGTTGCGCGCTGCGATGAAGGCCAAGGGAAATGCCAGCAGAGTTCCAAGCAGCGTACCGACGAAGGCCATGACCAGCGTCTGCAACAGCTTGGAGAGGATATCCGCGTGTTGCCAGACCTTGTTGTTCAGGAAGTCTTGGCTCATGGCGGACAGGTTGGATTGAGCGGGATCGAGCCGTTCGCCCCACAGCGCAAGGGCTGCCAGATCGCCGTAGCTTTTGCCCCAGAATTTCGAATCCGTATCGAACAGAAAGTTCGCCCAGCCTAGGAAGCGGCGCTGCACATAGACCTGACTGGTGCGGATTTCCGCCTGACCGGCAAAGCCGTATTCGACGATAACCTTGTTGCCGTCCTGCCGAATCTCGGCGGGCGCACCTGCGGGAGCAGTCGCTGCATCGTCGTTGACCGTAACCGGATAGGAAATGCCGTCTACATAAACATCGACCTGCGCCGGGGTGACGTCGAGGCGGTTGGCAGTGTCGCCGTAAATGACGCTATAGCCGCCATCCGGCAGAGGTTGCAGCCAGTCGATATTCGCACCGGCCGGATACTGGCCGCGGCTCGACCATTGCGGCTCCACCTTGCCATCGGCAAAGCGAAGACGCGGTTGGGCGCGCCAGGAATACCAGTCCTGAATATAGCTCGAGGCGCGGTCCCAGCGACCCTGCATGAAGGCCGGGCCTACATTGAAGGCGAAGAAGCAGATGACGAGATAGGCCAAAACGGCACCGATCCCAAGCAGCAACCCGTAGCGCTGGAAGAAGCTACGCTGAAAGACTTGCGGGTATTGAGCCAGGAGACGTTCGCGATCCGCGCCATTGACGATAAAGCTGGAGGACATTACGCGGCTCCTCTGCCGAATTCGAAGGACTGCTGGCCGATCAGCCTGCGGCGCAGCCAGCCGGAAAACTGGTCCACGGCGATGATGGTGATGAGAAGCAGGATGATGATTGCATAGGTCTTTGCCGCGTGATCGCGCCCGATGGACAGGCGGAAAACCTCACCAATGCCACCGCCGCCCACCGCACCGATGATGGTCGAGGCGCGAACGTTGATCTCGGCACGCAGCAGGGCGTAGGACACGAAGTTCGGCAGAACCTGCGGCACGATGGCGAAGCGCACACGCTCCAGCCAGTTGGCACCCGAGGCGCGCAAGCCTTCGTCCGGCTTCATATCTGCGTTCTCCACCACTTCGAAGAACAGTTTTCCAAGCGCGCCCACCGTATGAATGGTGATCGCAACGATGGCCGCAATCGGTCCTAGCGAGAGGATGGCGGTGAGAAGCCCGGCCACTACGATTTCCGGAAAAGCGCGCATCAACTCCATGGCGCGGCGCACCACAAAACGCACGGCGCCTGCGCCAACCAGATTGGTGGAGGCGAAGAAGCAGAGAGCAAAGGCAAAGGCCGTGCCGATCAGCGTCGAGACCAGCGCGATGTTGAGCGTGATGATCAGCTGGTAGAAGAAATTCGCGATATAGACATTATCGGTCACATAGACCCGGTCAGCAACATAATTGTATTTCAGCGAGCCATCCGCATAGGGCGACGGCAGGTCGAACATGGCGCGAACGATTTCCAGCGGGCTGTCCGGCATGAAGGTCTTCATGAAATCGAAGAAATACGGCAGGCGTTCGAAGAACTTGCCGGAATTGGCGCTGTTGGCATAGTTCAGCGAGGCGAAGAGAACGGCCAGAAAAACGACGATGGAGATGCCCGTATAGATGCGACGGGTCATCAATTGCTGCCGGTAGTGACGCATCATCGTTTGCGAGGCTTCGCTCAAACCGCTTTGCTTTGGTGCCGTTGTCGTGCTGGCCATACTGCCCTCATTCCTTGCTCATAAAAACGGCGGCGTCATCATGACACCGCCGTCCCGTCGATAGTGCTGCCGATCAGCCGCCGATAACGGACTTACGGGCGTCGACGATGGTCTGGTAGAAGGATGCGTCTACCTTGATGTAATCCTTGTTCTGGCCCTGGGTGAAGCCCTGGAAGCAGGCCAGATCCTTCTTCGGCAGTTCGAGGAAGAAGTCTTCGACCTTCTGTTTCATGGCATCGCCAACCTTGTTGGCAACCATCAGCGGACCGTTCGGGATCAGTGGCGACTTCCAGACTTCGACGATATCATCCATGTCGAGATTGCCCTTGGCGACCATCTGGTGGAGGTTGCCGCCGGTATAGCCATCTTCCCACTTGCCAACGCCGGAGCCGAAGGTGGTGCCGACATCGAACTTCTTGTCGAGAACGGCGAGAACGAGGTTCTCGTGGCCGCCGCCGAAACCGGTTTCGGAGAAGTATTCCTTCACAGGCGCGCCGATTTCCTTTGGCAGGGCAACGTTCGGAACGAGGTAGCCGGAGGTCGAGTCAGGGTCTGCGAAGCCGATCTTCTTGCCCTTGGCGTCTGCCAGCGTCTTGATGCCAGAATCCTTGCGGGCAACCATGATGGAGTAGTAGCCGCTCGAACCATCGGAGCCGGTATAGGTCAGGATCGGGTCTACGGCCTTGGGGTCCTGAAGAGCGATCTTGGCGTAGGACGACGCGCCCATCGAAGCGATATCGATGGTGCCGCCGAGCAGACCCTGAATGACGCCGTTATAGTCTGGCGACGGGAAAATCTGCACTTCGGATACGCCGGTCGCAGCCTTCAGACCATCGGCAACGCACTGCGCGTTGCGCAGCTGGTCGGAAGCGTTTTCAGAACCATCGAGGCCGATACGCAGAACCTTGACGTCCTGAGCGAGTGCGGATGTTGCAAGCACGCCAAGGGCGACTGCCGAAAGAAGAACTTTCTTCAACATGGATTTCTCTCCTGTTTTTCCGGCAAGCCGGAGTTTTTGCTGTCTGAAACGGGTCCCCTTGACGCGGGCGGATCGATACTGTGCGGTCTTTACAGCCCGGCCATGCTGAGTGGCTGTGGAGCATGCGGTTCAGAACCGGC
Source organism: Agrobacterium larrymoorei (assembly GCF_013322225.1). Lineage (GTDB taxonomy): Bacteria > Pseudomonadota > Alphaproteobacteria > Rhizobiales > Rhizobiaceae > Agrobacterium > Agrobacterium larrymoorei_A. The sequence continues at coordinate 24,721 of NZ_JAAMFB010000003.1, read as the reverse complement.
AGATTGTTGCGAAGGGCGGTGGGATAGCCGCGCGCCTTCGATATTGATGCTGGTCGAGGTCATCGTCTCGTCGATGCCCGCGCCCTGCTGATCGGTCCCATAGATTTCCTTGACCGCACTTGCGGTCAACTCGGCGGGCGTACCATCGAAAACAACGCGACCTGCTGCCATGCCGATGATGCGTTCGCAGTAATTGCGCGCCGTATCGAGCGTATGGAGATTGGTGACGACGGTGATGCCTTCGCGCTCGTTGATGTCGCGAAGCGCGTCCATGACGATCTTGGCATTTAGCGGATCGAGCGAGGCAATCGGCTCGTCGGCCAGAAGCATGCGCGGAGACTGCATCAGCGCGCGGGCGATGGCGACACGCTGCTGCTGCCCACCGGACAGAGTGCCGGCGGGCTGCATGGCGACATGCTCGATGCCGAGGCGCTCCAGAGCGGAAATCGCCATAAGGCGCTCTTCGGTCGAGAAAATACCGAGCAGGCTCAGCACCGTGGAGCGATGATTGAGGCGACCAAGCATGACGTTGGTCAGCACATCGAGACGCGGCACGAGGTTGAACTGCTGGAAGATCATGGCGCAATCGCGCTGCCAGTTGCGCAACGCCGCCCCGCGCAGGGAAGATACCTCCAGATCACCGAAATGGATGGAGCCGGACGATGGGTCGGCGAGACGATTGATCATCCGCAGGAGCGTGGATTTTCCAGCACCTGAACGGCCGATCACGCCAACCATCTGCCCTTGCAGGATCTCGACAGTCACGGAATCGACGGCGGTGTGATTGCCGAAGCGACGTGTGACTTGTTTGAGGTGAAAACTCATATGCCAGACCCAAATTATTCGTTGGGAGCGGCGTATCAGCGGTGCATGAAGTACGAGTGTCAGTTTGATGAAGAAAATATTACAGCGATTATCCGCTTATACTAGCCGCCATATTTTTCAACGAAGGCCTCGGCACCCATGGCCCGGAAATCATCAAGTGCCGAGCGGAGCCGGGCGTGATCCCAATCCCACCAGGAAAGCCGATCCATGCGCTCACCGAGATCGGCAGGGAAGCGTTCCTTGATGATTCTGGCCGGAACACCGCCGACGATTGTGTAGGGCGCAACATCCTTGGACACCACCGCCCCCGCGCCGATGACCGCGCCGTTGCCGACCGTCACGCCGGGGAGAATGGTTGCTCCGTGGCCGATCCAGACATCGTGTCCAATGACGACACGCCTGGCACGGCGGGCTTCAAAGAACTCCGTCTCGTCCTCGGCATCATCCCAGTAATTTGCGGCGCGGTAGGTGAAATGATGTAGCGTCGCCCGGTGCATCGGATGATTGGTGGCATTGATGCGCACGGATGCGGCAATGTTGACGAACTTACCGATGGTGGCGCACCAGACTGCGCCATCCTGCATGATGTAGGAATAGTCGCCCATCTCCACCTCCTGAATGCGGCAGCGTTCCGATATCTCGGTATAGCACCCGATCCGGGAATTCTGCACATCTGCCGTTTCGTGGATGGTAGGTTCGATGCCGACTTTTACGCTCATGCTGCAAGCTTTCGTGGGGAGAATGTCGATACGTCAAGAATGCGATCCGCGACAGCCTCGCGGACTTCCTCATCGTGGAAAATGCCAAGAAGCGCCGTTCCTACCTCTTTCTTGCGGCGGATCAGTTCTACCACGACACGACGATTGGCGGCATCCAGCGAGGCGGTCGGCTCGTCCAGCAGCAGAATTGTGTGATCGGTAATGAAACCACGGGCGATGTTAACGCGCTGCTGTTCGCCGCCGGAGAAAGTGGCCGGCGGCAACGTCCATAGCTCTTTCGGCAGGTTGAGTTTGCCGAGAAGCTCGCCTGCCTTTGCTCGTGCCTCGTCTACCGGCACCTTCCGGGAGAGCAGCGGCTCTGCGACAACATCTATCGCCGCGACACGCGGAACTGTGCGCAGGAACTGGCTGACATAACCGATGGTGCGATGGCGCACCTCCAGAATGGCCCTGGGTGCCGCACTGCCGATATCGACCAACTGGCCTGCGTGCTTGACGAGGATCTGGCCGCTATCGATCGCATAGTTGCCGTACAGCATTTTCAGGATCGAGCTTTTGCCGATGCCTGAAGGCCCGCCCAGCACCACGCACTCGCCCGCTGCCACGGAGAAACTCACATCGCGTACGACAGGCAGTTCGATCCCATCGCGCAGATGCATGGTGAAGCTTTTGAAGACTTCGGAAACAACGAGAGGCGTCGGCATAGTTGGTTCTTTCTTTTGGCGCGTGATTTTGTCCGAAAACCGGAGGCCACTTTTCGGAATCACGCGGCTAGACCTGCAAGATCGAGGAAACGAGAAGCTGCGTATAGGGTTCGCGGGGATCGTCCAGCACGCGGTCGGTCAGGCCATGCTCGATGACGTTGCCACCCTTCATCACCATCATCCGGTGGGACAACAACCTCGCCACGGCCAGATCATGCGTGACGACGACGACCGAAAGGCCGAGATCGTTGACAAGGCCGCGAACGAGATCGAGCAGGCGAGCCTGAACCGAGACGTCGAGACCGCCGGTCGGCTCATCCATGAAGATAAGACGGGGCGATGTGACGAGGTTGCGAGCGATCTGCAGGCGCTGGCGCATGCCGCCGGAAAAAGCACGGGGTTCGTCGTCTATGCGATCCGTGCCGATTTCCACCCGCTCCAGCCATTCGCTGGCCGACCGGCGAATATTGCCGTAGTGACGATTGCCTATGGCCATCAGCCGCTCACCGACATTGGCACCGGCAGAGACCGTCATGCGCAGCCCGTCTGCCGGGTTCTGGTGGACAAAACCCCAGTCGGTGCGCATCAAGAGGCGGCGCTCGGCCTCGCTCATGTGATAAAGATCGCGCATCGAGCCGTCTCGCATGCGGTATTCGACGCTGCCCGTCGTCGGCATCAGCCGGGTTGAGATGCAGTTGAGCAATGTCGTCTTGCCGGAGCCGGACTCGCCGACGATGGCCAGCACCTCGCCGGGCCACAGTTCAAAGGAAACGTCGCGGCAACCGGCACGGTCTCCGTAATATTTCGAAACGTCGCGGACTTTCAGAAGCGGTGCGTCGCTCATTCGGCGGCCTCCTTCACATCCGCGAGCATCTGGCCGCGATGACCATCGGCGCGGCGGTCTTCACAATGATCCGTGTCCGAGCAGACGAACATTCGCCCGCCCTTGTCGTCCAACACCACCTCGTCGAGATAGACATTGTCTGCGCCGCACAGCGCGCACGGCTTTTCGAATGTCTGGATTTCGAAGGGGTGATCGTCGAAATCAAGGCTGACGACCTGCGTGAAGGGCGGAACGGCATAGATGCGCTTTTCGCGACCGGCACCGAACAGCTGCAGCGCTTCCGACATATGCATTTTCGGATTATCGAACTTCGGAGTCGGAGACGGGTCCATTACGTAACGATCCGCGACCTTCACCGGATAGGCGTAAGTGCGCGAGATGCGCCCGTTGTGGGCGATATCCTCATAGAGCCGCACGTGCATCAGACCGTATTCTTCCAGCGCGTGCATCACCCGCGTCTCGGTCTCGCGGGGTTCTAGAAAACGCAAGGGTTCGGGGATCGGTACCTGATAGACCAGCACCTGTCCCTCTCTCAGCGTTTCCTCCGGGATGCGGTGGCGCGTCTGGATGATCGTCGCATCCTTTGTGTGGGTGGTGACCGCGACGCTTGCGACCTTTTGGAAGAACGCCCGGATCGACACCGCGTTTGTGGTATCGTCAGCGCCCTGATCGATGACTTTCAGCACATCCGCTGGCCCGAGGATCGCGGCTGTGACCTGCACGCCGCCAGTACCCCAACCATAGGGCATGGGCATTTCGCGGGAAGCAAAGGGCACCTGGTAGCCGGGAATTGCAATGGCCTTGAGAATAGCCCGCCGGATCATCCGCTTGGTTTGCTCATCAAGATAAGCGAAGTTGTAGCTCGCCAGTCCTTCCTGGGACAGTTCTTCTTCGAATGAAACTTCTTCAAGCATCGTGCGTTGTCCTTCCACAAGTCACAACGGATGTCAGGAGTACATGATCATGGAGATCGGAATTCTCATCGTGCTGTTCTTTACTGTATTTGCAGCGTCCAGCGTATTTTGTGCGTACTGGTTCAACGAACACGGCAGCCGCTGAGGTTTTACTCTGCTGCATCATTGATCCATTCGTCAGGTTTCTCTTGCGCGTTTTCGAAATCGGCGCGCATTTTTCTAACCAGCCCAAGCTCAGCCTGAAAATCCACGTAGTGCGGTAATTTCAGGTGCTCAACGAAGCCTGTACCCTGCACGTTATCTGCGTGGGAAATGACGAACTCTTCGTCCTGCGCAGGCGACGTTCTATCTTCTCCGAATTCGTCGGCTCGCAGAGCGCGGTCTACCAGAGACATCGCCATTGCCTTGCGCTCGCTTTGCCCGAAAACCAAGCCATAGCCACGCGTAAACTGGGGCGGCGCTTTGGCGGAGCCCTTGAACTGATTGACCATCTGGCATTCGGTGACCTGGATATCACCGATCGAAATAGCAAAGCCCAGTTCAGGCACATCCAGTTCGACCTCCACTTCGCCGATGCGAATTTCTCCAACGAAGGGGTGATTGCGGCCATAGCCGCGTTGAGTTGAGTAAGCGAGCGCGAGAAGAAAACCTTCGTCACCGCGCGCCAGAGATTGCAAGCGCAAGTCCCGAGGCATCGGAAACTCCATCGGCTCGCGTGTCAAATCACCGGCAATGTGGTCCGAGCCCATTTCGCCATCGCTTTCGATCAGGCCTTCCTGTGCCAGAATGTCGGAAACGCGCATGGCAGGTTCCGCATGACCGTCTCGAAGCGCGGGCTCCTCAACGGCCTCTTCTTCGAGCAATGAGGGGTCGAGCAAGCGATGGGTATAATCGAAGGTAGGCCCCAGAAGTTGACCCCCGGGCAAGTCCTTGTAGGTTGCCGAGATACGGCGCTCGACCATCATATCTCCGGTATCGACAGGAACCGAGTAGCCAAAACGAGGCAGAGTGGTGCGATAGGCGCGCAGGAGGAAGATCGCCTCGATCATGTCGCCACGCGATTGCTTGACGGCGAGACCCGCCAGTGCGCGGTCATAAAGCGAGGCTTCGGCCATAACCCGGTCCACGGCTAGCCCCAACTGCTGCACGATCTGCGCAATCGTCATCGCGGGCACGCTTCGGTCTCCCCGGCGACGGTCGGCCAGCAGGCGATGGGCATTGGAGATGGCGGCTTCGCCACCCTTGACGGCGACATACATGTTTATTCCCCCTGCACATCGATGCGCGTTGTACGCGGAAGGCAAATGAAACTGTTTCCGCAAGTGAGAATGGCATCGACCCCGCGTGGGAAGACGGCACGGTTTTCGCTCCACAGCCGCTCGAAAATATCGGGCAGTCCGCTTGGGCGGATTGAGGCTATGTCGCGAATACCAGGGCCTGAGAGAACCATCTCCCGACCGCTATCGAAATCCGCCACCTCTATGATCAGCGTCGTAGAACGGTCCGGGTATTCCTGCGTCCCTTGAGAAAACATATCGAATGAGGAAAAGCCGCACCCCAGTTCGATGACGGCGAAGCGGGCCTCCGCTTTATCTACGGCAAGCGGCGCGCCGGTGTGAAAACCGATCCAGCTCGCCACCATCGATCTGGCAATAGGCGCGCTCAACCAGACCGGCGTATCGTGGTCACAAAGCGTCAGCAACAGGCCGCCGGTGGCGATGTTGAGCGGAGCGGGTGGCTCAATGGGAATATCGATGGTTTTCAGAGTACCGGGACGCGCCATACCATCCATCACTGCTTTGAAGACATGTTGAGATTGAAAGACCGCATCAGAAAATCCGCCAGCAACAGCGGCTGCATTCATGGACATCAGTCGTCTCCCCGGACCATGGTGAAGAAATCGACGCGCGTTGCTGCCGTTTCCCTGATTTTCTGCGACTTTTGCTCTGCCATGCGCCGCGCGACAGGCGACAAAACCTGCTCTTCGACGAGGGGACGCGTCGCCTCTTCCTGCCAGAGCGCATCGAGTATCGCGGCGTAAAAAGCTTGCCTCCGGCTCGTACCGAGGGCATGGGCATGGCCTATTGTGCCAGTGGACAGCTTCACCGTTGCCCGCGTAACCGTTGCCTCGCCAAGATTAAATGGCGAGCCGCCGCCACCGATCTTGCCGCGCACCATGACCAGACCCGTTTCCGGCCCGCGCACCTTCTCGACATTCGGCTTTGTATCCAGACTACTCCAACAGGAAAGCAGCTCCGCCACCGTGGCGCGGGCAAGCAGACCAGCGGCTCGTTTGCGTCCTTGCTGCTCTTCTACGAGATCGATCATCGCGAAACCTCAAATGTCTATTGATATAGACAACCATACAATATAAGGTAGATGTAACCTTCGAGAATGACAAGCGTATGACATGACACTGACGACGAATATGCGAAAGAAGAACGGCGTGGCTTTATGGCGGCAGATCGCCGACCGGATCAGAACGGCGATTGCCGCAGGAGAATACGACAAGACCGGAATGCTATCTCCAGAAATGGAGCTCGCTGAAAAATTCGGCGTCAACCGTCATACTGTAAGAAGCGCGATTGCCGCGCTTGCAGACGAGGGTATCGTGCAGGCGCTTCAGGGGCGTGGCACGATCATCACCCGCAAGGACCGTTTGAGTTTTCCGATTTCGAAGCGCACGCGTTTTACCGAAGGTCTGAGCCATCAGGCGCAGGATATGGAGGGTTTGCTGCTTTCCCATACCGTCGAGGCCGCGACGGAATTTCTGGCCGAGAAACTCAAGCTGCCGACGGGAACTGCGCTGATCCGTATGGAGGCTTTACGAAAGGTCAATCGCAAACCGGTTTCTCGCTCCACATCATGGTTTCCGGCCGAGCGGTTCGAAGGCATTGTCGAGGCTTATCAGAAGAGCGGCTCAATTACTGCCGCTCTAAAAAGCGTAGGCGTCTCCGACTATGTGCGCGCCTCGACCACCATTTCCGCACGCCATGCGGATGCTGATGACCTTTCCGATTTGGAGCTTTCGCCGGGCGCGATCCTGCTTGTCACCGACGCGCTAAACGTAGACATGGATGGCGTACCCACACAATATGCCATCAGCCGGTTTTCAGCCGATATGGTTCAGTTTACCGTCGAGAACTGAACGCTATCGGCACTTCAAAGACCGTCTGAGCGCCGGGCGGCGGAGCAGACATTGATACTCGCTCGACCGATGCTACAATCTTCTGATCGACCTTTGCATCACCCGTCGACCGACGCACACTCACGCGACCAATGGAACCGTCTCCTGCGACCGTGAAGGCAACTGTTACGCTTGTGCCAGCAGTTCCAACTCCACGTGCTACCCTGCGAGAAACTGCGCTACGTACCTTTGAGGCCCAGTCAGCGGGCGACACAGATGAAGACGCTGACCCGGCATTACTGCGTGCGGCAGCGGTACGATCAGACTGCGTGGCCTCCGCCTTCGCAATATCTCGCTGCTCCGATTGCTGCTGCGCGCGAGTGGGTTTTCGCACACGCTTCGTTTCCGGCTCCTTTTCCTTCTCGACCTTCTTTTCTACAGGCGGAGGGCGGATAACGGGTAGTGGCACCTCGACATTTTCGAGCGCAGCCATCTGCTGCTGCTCCATCGGATCGACTTCTTGCACGGGTTCCGGCGGAAGTTCCTCCGGCACCGGCTCGGTAATTTCCTGTGGTGGTTCCGGCTCGGGCGGCGGCTCCTCGGCTACCGGTTCTGGAATCGGCTCAGGTTGCGGCTCTTCCGGCAAAGGTTCGTCTACCGGCTGCGTTACCGCGCTTTTTACCTCTTCGGTTTCGATCTGGTCATTGGCTTCAACGGTCTCTTCCGTATTGACCGCTTCGGGAAGGGCTGCAAGCTCGATCATAATTGCAGCTGGCGGCGCGCCATCTGCAAGCGCTTCTTCCTTGTCCTGCATGAGATAGTAGGCGGCTCCGGCATGCACGGACAGCATCAGCAAGGCCGCCGTAGACCACAGCGCGACTTCTCCCAAACGGGAACGTCCGGACTGAGGATAGGCGGTTTGCGTCATTGAACAGCTCCGTTTTCAGCTGGTGCTTGCGGCTGCGAAGTGGGCGTAGCCGCACCCGGTTGGCTGACAGCTGCCGTACCTTCCAGGCCAACCAGCGCAATCTTGAGGTAGCCGCTGTCACGCAGCATGTTCATGATTTCCATGAAGTGACCGTAGTCGACGGCCTTGTCCGCGCGCAGGAAGATACGGGTATCTTTCTTGCCACCCGTGCGGGCATCCAGGCTCGCGGCAAGCGCCTCACGCGCCACAGTGTCGTTTCCGAGATTGAGCGTCAGGTCGTCCTTCACCGTCAGATAAAGCGGCTGATCGGGCCGCTCAGCAGGCTTTGCGGTGGAGGCAGGCAGGTCGACATTGACATCCACTGTCGCCAGAGGTGCGGCAACCATGAAGATGATCAACAGAACAAGCATCACGTCGATGAAGGGAGTTACGTTGATTTCATGATTTTCGGAGAGTTCTTCTCCGTAATTTTCGCGAATACCGCCAGCCATGGTTCACCGCCCTACCAGCGATACGGCCGGTTTGGCGCTACCGGGCGGAATGCGGCGGAAGTCCAGATCGCGGCTGACGAGACGCTCCACGCCTGCTGCAACATCGGCAAGCAGATGGCGGTAGCCGGTGATTGAACGTGCAAAAACGTTATAGATCACCACGGCAGGAATAGCGGCCACCAGTCCAATGGCCGTTGCCAAAAGCGCTTCGGCGATACCGGGCGCAACGATGGCAAGGTTCGTCGTCTGCGATTCGGAGATGCTGATGAAGGAATTCATGATGCCCCAGACCGTGCCGAAGAGGCCGACGAAAGGCGAAACGGAACCGATGGTCGCCAAAATACCGGTGCCGCGCGACATGCGCCGTCCAGCATGGGTTTCGATGCGCGAAAGGATCGACGTGACACGCTCCTTGATGCCGCCGCCATCGGTATGATCTACCACGGCATCGGAAAGCTGCATCTCGTGGGTCGCCATGCGAAGCATGAGTGCCGCTGGACCGCCTTTCTTTTCCGCAGCCTGAGTCGCTTCCGAGAGTGTCTTCGCCTTGTGAATGATCTTGAGCGTCGAGCCTGCACGAACACGCGCGCCAGCCAATTCCAGTGATTTTGCCAGCCAGACCGTCCATGTAATGAGAGACGCGAGCGCGAGACCGATCATCACGCTTTTCACGACCCAGTCAGCGGCCATAAACATTCCCCAAGGGGAGAGATCATGGGGAATATCGGTACGCTCGCCAGAATCCAGAGCCACCGAAGGAGCGATGTCTGTTGCAGAAGACGGAGCGGCAGGCGCGGCAGCGGCGGGTTGTGTCGCGGGTGCAGCCTCAGGCGCGGACGGTCCGGGCTGCTGCGACGATGGTGTTTCAGTGGACTGTGCCGCAGGCTGCGGGGTGACCGGCTGCTGCACTGGCATTTCCGATTGAGCCTGAGTAGCTGGTGCGGCAGGAGGCAGGACCTGTGGAGGATTCGCTGCCGGCGCCTGCTGCGGCTCGGCCGTCTGCGCTGCTGGCAGCGTGCTATCGGCGGGCGCGGTCGTCTGCGCGGATGCGCTCACCGCATAAAGCCCGCTCACAATTGCGAGCGCAGCCAGAGTGCGGCCACGGCGGCTACGCGAAGGCGTTTCAAGCTTTTGCGAGAGGGCGGATATTTCGGCTGCCATGTGATATTCCCGGTTTTCGCATGAGGCCTGACGACCAAAAATCGCCAGACGCACTCTGATCGGCAGGCGCAAGGACATAGGTTTAGCGCCCATCATCAAAGTGGAGTAAGTTTGGCAACTAATACCGTGTGAAAACCATACCTGTAAACTCTTCTTTACAAACAATTTTAGAAATGCTGCCGGGAATTTCGAGATTTGAAGAGGTTGCCGTACAAAGCCCTAGGTTGCCGCGATAATATTTACGTGATGAGGAAAGCTGGCGAAGCTGAAAATCTCAGCCGTAAAGATTGGATTCAGCATTTTTTGATAATCTCCCGTTAGTCATAACCTTTCGAGGTTTCATTGGCGGCGCGTATTGCGGCTGCCGTCTTGTATTGCGTACGGTTTTTCAATGCGTCGATCGACAGTGCCAGCCTTCGTTCTCGCCTGCCTATCCATTTCGGGCTGTAGCTCCAGTTCCGGCCCGGAAAGCCTTATGGCGGGCATGCCTTCCAAGGAAGTAACGAGTTCAGTTACGCCTTCTGCGCCCGTTCCACAGGCAAGCATCGGCCAGAACGGTGGCACCGCACCGCTTCGCACCGCGCCACATCAGGACGTTCTGGCTTGGGGCGGGCCGATGCCGTCGGGGTCCCCGGCATTTGCCGCGGTCGACAAGCAGGTTGGCGGGCCGAATGTTCCCGTGCCGCAAGCAGCGGCACCAAGCCTTCCACAAGCGCGCATCAATCTCCCGCAGGATCGTCCCGTTCAACTTGCCATGGCAGGCAGTGCAGCGATCAGCGCCGGTTCAGCAGCGCGCTCGCGCATTTATCGCTCAGCCTTTTCCGACGCAAAGCCGATCAATTTTGGCAAGATTCAGCCACGCCATTTCGAAGTGCATGGCGTAGACGTTTCCCGCTGGCAGGCCAATATAGACTGGGATCGGTTGAGGACGCGCGGTGCGAACTTCGCCTTCATCAAAGCGACCGACGGCGGCGACCATCTGGATCCGATGTTCAAGACGAACTGGGCGCGCGCCAAGGCGGCGGGTGTTCGTCGCGGTGCATATCACTTCTTCTACTGGTGCCGCCCGGCCAGCCATCAGGCAGACTGGTTCATTCGCAACGTTCCGAAGGATCCGGATGCGCTGCCGCCGGTTATCGACGTGGAATACAACGGCGAATCAAGCTGCAGATTCCGTCTCTCCCGCGCGCAGGTGCTCGAGAAGATGCAGGTTTTCATGGACAGGCTGGAGCGTCACTACGGCCAGCGTCCGATCATCTATACAGCGCCGGATTTCTACAAGGATAACCTTGCCGGCGAATTGAAGGACTATCCTTTCTGGCTGCGCGCCGTTGCCCAACATCCCTCAAAAGTCTACCCGGACCGTAAATGGCTGTTCTGGCAGTATTCCGGCTCCGGCCTCTCGCACGGCGTGGATGGGAAGATCGACCTTAACGTCTTCAACGGCGGCGAAGAAGCCTGGCATCGCTGGATCAGCCGCGCTACCGGCAGCACCTGATCGTCCCATTCGCTCTGAAGCCAGTTAAGGCAGAGAGACGGAAGTCTTTCTGCCTTTGCCCGTTTCAATGATGGATTTACGCCCTCTTTTCAGCGCGCTTTGCACCGGCAACGCAGGCGACGACACCAATCGTAACGACGAGCATCGAGATGCTGACGGTTTCACCCAGCAGGGTGGCCGCGAGCAGCAGGCCCATGAACGGCTGGAGCAGTTGCAACTGACCGACTGTTGCGATCCCACCCATGGCGAGACCCCGATACCAGAAGACGAAGCCGATCAACATACTGAACAGGGACACGTAAACGAGGCCACCCCATGCGGGCATGGCGATATCGACCCATGACACGGGCGCGCTGATCAGTGCCAACGGAAACATGATCGGCAGGGAAAGGACGAGTGCCCAACAAATGACCTGCCAACCGCCGAGTTTGCGGGCGAGCGTCGCCCCGTCCCCGTAGCCCAGACCGCAGGCAACGATGGCGGCGAGCATCAACAGGTCGCCCGTCAAGGAGACTTCTCCGCTAAGGCTCAGGGCAAAGCCCGCGACCATCATGCTGCCAAGGCAGGAGAAAAACCAGAAGGATTTTTGCGGGCGCTCCCCTCCCCTGACCACCGCAAAGAATGCCGTCGCAAGTGGCAGCAGGCCGATGAAGACGGTGGAGTGGGCAGAGGTGACGTGCTTCAGGGCAATCGCGGTCAGCAATGGAAACCCTACCACTACGCCAAGCGCGACGACCAGCAACGATACAATGTCCTTTTTTCCCGGCAGCGGCTGACGACAGGCCGCAAGTAGCGCAGCAGCGATCAGACCGGCGATCGCGGCTCTGGCGAATGTCAGAAAAAGCGGATCGAACCCCGAGACCGCAAGACGTGTTGCGGGCAAGGAACCGCTGAAGATAACCACACCCAAAAAGCCGCTGAGCCAGCCGGCGGAAATTCTGTCCATTTCAATTCTCCTTTTCTGAGGAGCTATGCCAATCATGGACTCGCGCCGCCAGTGACGGTGGTATACAGTTTGACGAAACTGTTATGGTCATATAGGCAGTACAGATGAACTATGTTCCTAAGAAAATAGAAAGCGCTGCGCCACGTATCGATAGCGTGGTCGCGGAAATTCGAAGGCGCATCGCCGCGCGAAGCCTGATGCCCGGAGCGAAGTTGCCGTCTGTGCGCGCCATCGCCAAAACCATGGACCTGTCGGTTTCCACGGTGGTTGAAGCCTATGAGAGACTGGTGGCTGAAGGCGTTATCCGCTCCCGCCCCGGCTCCGGCTTTTACGTAACAAGTGTGCTGGCACCGCTATCCCTTGCCGAACTTGCCCCGAAGCTGGACCGTGCCGTTGATCCCTTCTGGGTATCGCGGCTGGCGCTCGAAGCGCAGGACGACATGGTGAAACCCGGTTGCGGCTGGCTGCCGCCCTCCTGGATGCCGGAAGACGCCTTGCGCCGCGCACTTCGCCTTCTGTCTCGTGCCGACCCCGATATCCTGACCGATTACGGTACACCGCTGGGGCTTTTGCCACTTCGGCAGCTACTCGCAAGACGGCTGGCAGACGAGGGTGTCCATACTGGCGCGGAGCAAATACTTCTGGTCGATTCGGGCACCCTGGCCATCGATCTTCTCTGCCGCTTTCTGCTGGAGCCCGGCCAAACGGTTCTTGTGGACGATCCATGCTATTTCAACTTCCATGCACTATTACGGGCGCACCGCGTCAAGATCGTCAGCGTCCCTTATATGGCAGATGGTCCAGACGTCGCACTTTTCGAACAGGTCCTGAAAGAGCATGAACCCCGGCTCTACATCACGAATTCAGCCGTTCACAACCCGACAGGGGCTACGCTTTCGGCTGTCAAGGCGCACCGCATCCTCATGCTCGCGGAGCGCGCTGGACTGACGATCATCGAAGACAATATCTTTGCCGACTTCGAATACGAACGGTCTCCACGTCTTGCCGCATTCGACGGGCTGGATCGCGTCGTTCAGATCGGCAGCTTTTCAAAAACCCTGTCCGCCTCCGCGCGATGCGGCTACATCGTCGCACGGCGGGACTGGATCGAACCGCTGACCGACCTGAAGATAGCGGCGAATTTTGCGGGAAACAGACTTGCCGAAGCATTGGTGCTCAACGTTCTGAAAGATGGCAGTTACCGCCGTCATATGGAAGGACTGAAAGCGAGGCTGTCTGGCGCAAGGGTACGGGTCGCAAACCAGTTGAACTCGATTGATGTTTCACCATGGCTGATGCCGCAGGCAGGGCTGTTTTTATGGTGCAAACTCCCCCAGAACGTCGATGCCGCGAATGTTGCGCGCCATGCGCTAACTAAAAATATGGTTCTGGCGCCGGGGAATGTTTTTAGCGGCTCCCAAACCGCCTCACGCTTCATGCGGTTCAATGTTTCGCAGTGTGATCATCCTGATTTTGCTGCCATTTTGTCCAGTGCGATCAGTGCGGCTGTGAATGAAATTTAACGCTTCGGAAGCGCAAAAATACGATTTTGGAACAATTCACGCAGATGTGCATTTTCTCGGCATAGGAATTAGGAAGAGGAGAAACGCAATGAGTTTTGATCCAAACATGCCGCGCGACCCGAACCTTCGCCCGGATCGCCCAGAACTTCGCACCACACCCGAGGCATCCCGAAAGTCTGCAGGTTGGGCTCCTTGGGCAGCAATCATCGTTGTATTACTGGTAGGTGGCTTCATCTGGATGCAGATGAGCAGCCCATCCACCACTGATCCGACGACAACTTCGTCAACCACGCCGCCCGCAGTGAGCGATCAGGCTCCAGCCCCGGCACCAATGACGCCAACGGCTCCGGCTACGCCGCCAGCTAACGACGCTGCCCCGGCTTCGCCGAACACCAACGGCACGACGACGCAGCCCTAATCGTTAACATATTGCTGATAATAGAATCGCTTGCCCTAATCGGGCAGGCGGTTTTTATTTGTCAGCTGATCAGAAGCCTTGAAACAGAAAATCTATCGCTGCAACGATCTCATCGTCACGTGCTTTAAGATTGCCAACTGTTTCCACTATTTCACGAATCGAAATGGTGCCAAGCATATGGCTAACCATCACCACTGGTTCGCCTGCGACTTAGAACTTCGGGTTAAGCCTTGAGATCGCCTTTGGAAACTCTTCAACCTTTAGGAACGGTGCAACGACGCATGTATCAAGCCCATTGATAATGGATGATTGAAGGTCGAGAACCAAGCCACCGGATTTCAGTCGATAAACGTCGAATCTCGCCATCAGAAAGTGCGGTACCGGGCCAACGGAAGACCATGCTTTTCAACGTACTCGTTGGACTGCCAAATGGCCTCCGCATTCTCAAGCGACCACAAGCGCTCGCGCTCCGCCTCAGCCTTGATGGCGTGGCTGATGCCCTCTTCCACTGCGCGTGAGATATTGATCTTCAGCTCTTTGGCCTGCTCGACGAGAGCACCATCGAGCGAAAGATTGGCGGCTTTTCTGGCTGACGACGGCATGGCTACCTCTGGAAGCAATGCGCATAATATATACGCATTGCCGCTAAAGGCAAAGCCTACTCGTCCTTCATCTTCAGAGCGGCGATGAACGCTTCCTGTGGAATGTCCACCTTGCCGAACTGACGCATGCGCTTCTTGCCTTCCTTCTGCTTGTCCAGCAGTTTGCGCTTACGGCTGGCATCGCCGCCGTAGCACTTGGCAGTAACGTCCTTACGCATGGCAGAGATGGTTTCGCGTGCGATCACGTTCGAGCCGATTGCAGCCTGGATCGGAATCTTGAACATGTGGCGCGGAATGAGGTCTTTCAACTTTTCGCACATGTCGCGGCCACGCTTTTCGGCAGCCATGCGGTGCACGAGCATGGACAGCGCGTCGACCGGCTCGCCATTGACCATGATCGACATCTTCACGAGATTGCCTTCGCGATAACCGTCCAGATGGTAATCGAAGGAGGCATAGCCCTTGGAGATAGACTTCAGGCGGTCATAGAAATCGAAGACGACCTCGTTGAGCGGCAGCTCATAGGTAATCATGGCGCGCTTGCCGACATAGGTCAGCTCGGTCTGAACGCCACGGCGATCCTGACAAAGCTTCAGAATACCGCCGAGATAATCATCCGGAGTAAGGATCGTCGCCTTGATCCATGGTTCACGGATTTCGGCGATCTTGACCACATCCGGCATGTCAGCCGGATTGTGCAGCTCACGCTCGGAGCCGTCGGTCATCGTTAGCTGGTAGACCACCGAAGGAGCGGTTGCGATGAGGTCGAGATCGAACTCACGCTCGAGACGTTCCTGAATGATTTCGAGGTGCAGCAGGCCAAGGAAGCCGCAGCGGAAACCGAAGCCGAGAGCCGCCGAGGACTCCATTTCGAACGAGAACGACGCATCGTTGAGGCGCAGCTTGCCCATCGCAGCGCGCAGGTCTTCGAAATCGGCAGCATCGACCGGGAATAAACCGCAGAAGACCACGGGCTGCGCTGGCTTGAAACCTGGCAGAGCCTTTGCGGTCGGGCGCTTGTCTTCGGTAATGGTATCGCCGACGCGGGTGTCGGCCACTTCCTTGATGGAGCCGGTGATGAAACCGATCTCGCCTGGACCGAGGCTATCGACAGCGACCATCTTAGGTGTGAGAACACCAACGCGCTCCACCTGATATTTCGCGTCCGTACCCATCATGCGGATGGTCTGACCCTTGCTCAGAACGCCATCGAGAACGCGGACGAGAACCATGACGCCGAGATAGGTGTCGTACCAGCTATCGACCAGCAGCGCCTTCAGCGGACCCTTTTCGCCAAGCTCGCTCTTGGGTGCTGGCAGTTGGTGCACGATAGCTTCCAGCACATCGGGAATGCCGAGACCGGTCTTGGCAGAAATCAGCACCGCTTGGCTTGCATCGATGCCGATGACTTCCTCGATCTGTTCCTTGATACGGTCTGGCTCTGCGGCAGGCAGGTCGATCTTGTTGAGAACCGTGACCAGTTCGTGATTGTTGTCGATGGCCTGGTAAACGTTCGCAAGCGTCTGCGCTTCCACGCCCTGGGACGCGTCGACCACCAGCAGCGAACCTTCGCAGGCCGACAGCGAGCGCGACACTTCATAGGCGAAGTCGACGTGGCCGGGCGTGTCGATGAGGTTCAGCACGTAGGTTTCGCCGTTATTCGCCTTGTAATGCAGCCGAACGGTCTGTGCCTTGATGGTGATACCGCGCTCGCGCTCGATATCCATATTGTCGAGCACCTGTTCCGACATATCGCGCTCGGCAAGCCCGCCCGTCGACTGGATCAACCGGTCGGCAAGGGTCGATTTGCCATGGTCGATATGCGCGACAATGGAGAAATTACGGATATGGTCGAGTGGCGTGCGGGTCGAATTGGTGCTCATGCCCCGCGCTATAGAGCGTTTCGTGCGTAAATGGAAGCCGTTCTATTGCCGCGAAAACCCGCGATGTGGCCTTTTCAGACGGTGAACTGTTCCGGCCAGTCCCGTCGCGTCGCCACCTGCCCTTCCGTACGCAGCCGCGCAACACCGGCAAGGTCGATATCCACAATGAGAAGCGTCGTCTCGATGACGTTATCGCTCTCGCTTTCCGCAACGATACCGGAGGCTGGCATGCCATAATCAGGGGGTACATAAAGTGCGGCACGTCCGCGATTTTCATCGACTGCAGGAGACCATGGCGCTTCGCCCGCGGTGGGGGATGCCAGCACGCCGAACTGGTTTTCCAGAGCCCGCGCCTGAGCGCCGATCCGAACCCGATAAGCGCCGGCAAGCGTATCCGTGCAGCTTGGAGCGAGAACGAGTTCCACACCCATCTCCGCCAGCTTGCGAGAGAGCATTGGAAATTCGTTGTCGTAGCAGATGAGAATGCCTATTTTGCCGATGCTCGTTTCGAAGGCTTTCAGCCCTTCCACGCCCGCATCGATGAACCACTGCTCGCGCTCGAAGCGGGTCATGATAAGCTTGTCCTGATACCCGATCAGTCCGTCCGGGCCAAACAGCCAGGCGCGATTGCGGAACTTGCCGTCCGCATCCTTCACCGGCGCGCTTCCGGGGGCAAAAATGATCTGGTGCTGGCGCGCGAGTTCCTCGCAAAGCTCTACCCATGTGGGGATAAGGGTCTGCATGGCTTCGATGGAGCCGTGCAGGTCCGACCGCACGTCTTGCGGCAACTGGCCAGTGAGTGCCAAAGCCGAATACTCCGGCAACAGCAACAATTCGGCTCCACTTTCCTTTGCTCTGCGGACCAACGCCGAGAGGTGCTGGGCATAATCCTCCCAGGTCTCGATGAGTTCGATGGCATATTGGGTGGAGGCCAATCTGGTCATGCGGAAATCCCTTTCATCCAGAAGGATAATGGTTTGGCGCTCTCTTTGTCCTCATCCAGATCCTGCCACGTGAACGTCGTGTGAAGTTCCGGGTGATGCTTGTAGCCACGCTTCATCCGGAAGTCGTTGAGTGGCACATAATCCGAGGGGCGGCGTGGATGGTCAGCGGGGCGTTCAACTGCGCAGAACGTGCACCAATTGAAGCCTCCAAGACGCGCCGCGTAGGTCTCACGCTCTTCGAAAAACCGCACACCAATACCGTGGCCGCGATAATCCGGCAGAAGCACGCTTTCGCCAAAGTAGAATAACTTGTCGGTATCGTAGCCTGCTGCGAGGAACGGCTGTTTTACCTCGTCGGTTTCTGCGGCCATCGGCATACCTGTGGACATACCCACGACTTTTCCGCCATCCAGCGCCAGCACGAAGACGGCACCTTTCGCTTGTGCGTAGGTCGCGAGATACTTGTGTTCGTAATCCGACGAACCGTCATAGAGATAGGGGAAGGCACGAAAGACCGTGATGCGCAGGCGCGCCAGATCATCTAAAAAGGGTGTGGCATCTATGCCGGAAAGGGAATGGATTTCGACGGTCATGGGCATTTTCACGGTGGTTTTCGTTGGTTATACCGTCATGGAAACCCTGTGCAAGCCTTGAACGGAGAATGCCATGTCCGCCACAGAAACCATCCGCGCCTATTACGATGCCTTCAACGCCCAGGATATGGACGCCTTTCTGGCGCTTTTGAGTGAAGACGTTGTGCATGACATCAATCAGGGTGAAAGGCAGTCTGGCAAGGCGGCTTTCGCGACGTTCATGGAGCACATGAACCGCTGCTATAAAGAGAACCTGACGGACACGGTGATCATGGGCAGCGAGGACGGCAAGCGCGGCTCTGCCGAGTTTATCGTCAACGGTCAATATCTCGTTACCGATGAAGGACTGCCGGAGGCCAATGGCCAGACATACGTTCTGCCCGCTGGCGCGTTTTTCGAACTGAAGGACGGCAAGGTGGCGCGCGTTACGAATTACTACAATCTCAACGACTGGATCGCTCAGGTAGGGGCATAAATACCCGTAAACGCGTGCTCCTCACGAAGTGCATGAGTAACCCGCTATCCTAGGGTTTGTCCCGAGGACCTGATCACGTCGATTATGCTGATCGTTAGCAGATACGCTGGACAAGCCTGCCATGACGGAGACGGCTTAAACATCGAATCAATTGAGCATGATACCCAGTTCAGTCCGCAGCTTCTTCGTTAGCCCTGCTGCCACAAGCTCGTAGGAGCGGTGGACATAATGCTCCACTTCCTCACTCTCCAGCGGGGAATGATCGGCAATAGAGATCCACTTGCGCTTGGCAAAATAAGGCGCCTGCGCGATGCCCTCCAGCGAGGTTAGAATTTCAAAGCTCTCTTCCGAGCATTTGACAACAAGCCGCCAGTTGTCCCGCTCGCCCAGCACGGCGAAAACCTTGTCGCCAACCTTTGCGACGTGAGAATCCCACTGGTCCACGAAAGTGACGCCGGGCCACGCACCGAGAATCTTGTCGAAGGTTTCACGCTCAAAAAGGCTCATGCCAGCTTCTCCGCAATCAAAGTCGCCAGCCGTTCAGCAACCTGCGCCTTCGACATCTCCGGCCAGGCTTCAACGCCAGACCTGGATATAACCTTCACCTGATTGTTCTCCCCGCCCATGATGCCGGTCTCAGAAGATACATCGTTAGCTATGATAAAATCCGCCCCCTTGCGCTCCAGCTTGCTACGTCCGTTTTGTTCGATATTCTGCGTTTCCGCCGCAAAACCGACAACGAGCGTTGGCCGCTTCTCGTGATGGCCAACGGTTTTCAGAATATCCGGGTTTTCCGTCAATTGTAGCGCAGGCGGCGCATCTCCCGCCTGCTTCTTGATCTTTTGATCGGCAGAACTCGCGACCCGCCAATCTGCGACCGCAGCGACAAAGACTGCAATATCCGCTGGAAGCTTAGCCAGCACGGCGTCGCGCATTTCCTCAGCGCGTTCGACATGGATCGTCTTGACACCTGCCGGATCGGGGATGGAGACCGGCCCCGAAACGAGGGTGACCTCCGCACCGAGTTTTGCCAGCGCGTCAGCGATAGCGTGGCCCTGCCGACCGGATGAACGGTTGGCGATATATCGCACAGGATCAATCGGCTCGTGGGTGGGGCCGGACGTAACGATCGCCGTTTTGCCCCTCAATGGTTTTGCAGTGTTATCCAGCAGCCTTTCGACAGCTTCGACGATCTGCAATGGTTCGGCCATGCGGCCAACACCTGCCTCGTTTTTCTCAGCCATCTCGCCAGCCATGGGTCCGATGAAGACAATACCGTCTTCTTTCAACGTCGCAATGTTGCGCTGCGTCGCCTTGGCCTCCCACATTTTCGGGTTCATGGCCGGTGCCACCAGCACCTTGCGATCAGTGGCCAGCAAAACAGTAGAGGCGAGGTCATCCGCCAGACCATGCGCCATTTTCGCCATAAGGTCCGCAGTAGCGGGCGCCACCAGCACCAGATCGCAATCGCGCGCCAGCCTTATATGGCCGACATCCTGCTCATCCTGTCGAGAGAAAAGCTCGGTGAAGACATGGGTTGCGGAAAGCGCTCCGACAGCCAGCGGCGTGACGAATTCCTGCGCACCCTTCGTCATCACCGGCGTCACCTTTGCGCCACGCTCTCTCAGGCGGCGAATGAGATCGAGGCTCTTATAAGCTGCGATGCCGCCGGAAATGATGAGAAGAATATGCTTGCCTGAAAGAGCCATGATGCTGGACCAGTTTCCCGTTTGGCTGGGAAACTATAGCGCATCCCGAAAAGTGTGAAGCGGTTTTCGGAAAAGATGCGCGCATCGGAAATCTTGTGGCAGCGACTTTGTTTTCGCTGCTGCAAGCCCTTGGCATACAAAGTGCAATCGCCTCAGCGTATTGCGGTTTATCACGCCGCCTTGGCGACGTGATATTCCTTGATGGCAACCATCTTGATGGCCGGGAAACGCTCTGCTTCGTAACGAAGCGAGAAGGCATCCTGCGCCAGAAACACGGGATCGCCATCCAGATCGCGGGCGATATCGCCGCGCTTGACGTTTAGGAACTTCTCGAACTCCACTGGCTGATCCGAAGAAATCCAGCGGCAGACAGAGAAGCGCGACATTTCGAAGGAAACCGGCAGGCCGTACTCACCCATCAGCCTTTCCTTCAGTACATCCAGCTGGAGCGCGCCGACGACGCCGACGATGGCCGGAGAGCCATCTTCCGGCGAGAAGAGCTGCACGACGCCTTCTTCAGCCATCTGCTGAAGAGCTTCCTTCAGTTTTTTCGCCTTCATCGCATCTTCCAGGCGCACGCGGCGCAGAATTTCCGGCGAGAAGTTCGGTACGCCCTGGAAGACGAGGTTTTCGCCTTCGGTCAGCGTATCGCCGATACGGAGTGTTCCGTGGTTGGGAATGCCGACCACGTCACCCGCATAGGCGGTGTCCGCCAACTGGCGCTGGGAGGCGAAGAAGAATTGCGGAGCGGTGAGGCCCATCTGCTTGCCGGTTCTGGCCAGCCGCGCCTTCATGCCACGCTCCAGCTTGCCGGAGCAGATGCGCGCGAAAGCGATGCGGTCACGGTGGTTCGGGTCCATATTCGCCTGAATCTTGAAGACGAAGGCCGTCATCTTTTCTTCAGCCGCATGCACGGTGCGAATATCCGCTACCTGATCGCGCGGAGGCGGCGCGAAATCACCCAGCGCGTTGATGAGATCGCGCACACCGAAGTTTCTTAAGGCCGATCCGAAGAAGACCGGCGTCATGTGGCCTTCGAGAAAAGCCTGACGATCGAACGGACGGCAGGCTTCCATTGCCAGTTCCGTTTCTTCGATGAAGGCATCGCGCTCGTTTTCCGGCAGGCGGTCTGCAACGGCCTGCGGCCCGTTGACGGGCAAACCATCGACCTGCGTGTCGTTGCCGCGAAAAGTGTTTTCCGCCAGATTATAGGCACCGCAGAATGTCTTGGAGCGGCCGACCGGCCAGGTGATCGGCGCGGTATCGAGCGCAAGCTTCTCTTCTACCTCATCCAGAATTTCGAAAGCGTCGCGGCTTTCGCGGTCCATCTTGTTGATGAAGGTGATGATGGGAATATCGCGCATGCGGCAGACTTCGAACAGCTTCAGCGTTCGCGGCTCGATACCCTTGGCGGCGTCGATGACCATGATCGCCGCGTCCACCGCCGTCAGCGTGCGGTAGGTATCGTCGGCGAAGTCTTCGTGACCGGGCGTATCGAGAATATTGAAGACGCGATCATTATATTCGAAGGTCATGACCGAGGTCACGACCGAGATGCCGCGCTCGCGCTCGATCTTCATCCAGTCCGAACGGGTCTGGATGCGGTCCTTCTTGGCCTTCACTTCACCGGCAAGCTGGATAGCTCCGCCGAACAGCAGCAGCTTTTCGGTCAGTGTCGTCTTACCCGCGTCCGGGTGCGCGATAATAGCAAAGGTGCGGCGGCGGGAGACCGCCTCGGCAAGTGTTTCGGCCATTCTCTGAAATCCTGTGGAATTGCGGGCTATCTAACGTTTTGAGCCCGCATTTGCAATTGACCTTGGCGGTGCAAGGGCAAACTAATGCCGCATGAACACGCAAAACACCCTTTCACCCGCCCTGAAACTCATCCGCCTTCCCCACGGGGAGGGCATCGAACTGCCTTCCTATGAGACCTCAGGTGCCGCGGGCATGGACCTACGCGCAGCCGTTTCGCCAAATGAGCCGATGGTGCTGAAGCCCGGCGCGCGCGCTCTGGTGCCGACCGGCTTCATCTTCGAGGTGCCCTTCGGCTACGAGGCACAAATCCGGCCACGCTCGGGTCTCGCCATCAAAAACGGCATCACCTGCCTCAACTCACCCGGCACGGTGGACAGCGATTATCGCGGTGAGGTGAAGGTCATTCTCGCCAATCTCGGTGATGCCGATTTCGTTATAGAACGCGGTATGCGCATCGCCCAAATGGTCATTGCGCCCGTGACGCAGGTAACGATTACGGAAGCGAAAGAGTTTTCCGAAACGGAACGTGGCGCAGGCGGTTTCGGATCGACAGGCGTGTGATCACAACGTTGTGACGCATGCCGTTTTGGAGTATGCCAAGGGAAACACGCCGGGGGCATCTTCATGACGATTACGACCATTCTCGCCTATGCGACTGCATTGTTCATCGCCGCCGCCATTCCTGGCCCTGGCATGACTGCCATCGTTGCACGCGCGCTGGGTTCTGGTTTCCGCCAAACCTTCTTCATGGGGCTCGGTCTGGTGCTTGGCGACATGGTCTACCTGACGGCGGTCGTACTCGGCCTCGCCTTCGTGGCGCAGACCTTTCAGGAAGCCTTCATGGTACTGAAATTCGCGGGCGCTGCCTATCTGCTCTACATCGCCTGGAAGCTTTGGACGGCTGGGCTTCTGCCGCAGGATTTGCAGGCGAAGAAAAGCACCAGCATCGGAATGTCCTTTCTTTCCGGCCTGTTCATCACGCTCGGAAACCCCAAGACGATGCTTTTCTATGTCGCGCTGGTTCCAACATTGATCGATATCCGCATGATCGGCACCTCCGAATATGTAGTTCTGCTTGGCGTCACGTTTGCCGTGCTGATGGCGGTGCTACTTCCCTACATTCTGTTGGCTTCGAAGGCCCGCACGCTGCTCAAGCGACCAAGCGCTCTGACGATCCTCAACCGTACCGCCGCAGGAATTCTCGCTGGAACAGCAGCAATGATCGCCACCCGCACGAGCTGAAAATAATCCCCTCGATACGACTTTATATTGAGCAATCCGTCCTAAGAACTGCTCAATATAAGCATATTCGTTCTCTGGCTTCTCGACGTGCATCGCCCTATCCTGCGCCAAAGTTTTGCGGGCATTAGCAGGAGAACACAGCATGTCTGAAGCCAGAAAACCCGGACGCGGACGCATCTATTCCTCCATCACCGAAACCATCGGCGATACGCCACTGGTACGCCTCGACAAGCTGGCGGCAGAAAAAGGAGTGAAGGCGACACTTCTGGCCAAGCTGGAATTCTTCAACCCGATTGCCTCGGTAAAGGACCGCATCGGCGTCGCGATGATCGAGTCTCTCGAAGCGCAGGGCAAGATCGCGCCGGGGAAGACAACGCTGGTCGAGCCGACATCGGGCAATACGGGCATTGCGCTTGCCTTCGCAGCGGCGGCCAAGGCTTACAAGTTGATCCTAACCATGCCGGAAACCATGTCGGTGGAGCGTCGCAAGATGCTGGCGTTGCTCGGTGCGGAACTGGTTCTGACGGAAGGCCCCAAGGGCATGAAGGGCGCGATTGCCAAGGCGCATGAACTGGCCGACACGCTGCCCGATGCAATCATCCCACAGCAGTTCGAAAATCCTGCCAACCCGGAAATCCATCGCAAGACGACGGCAGAGGAAATCTGGAACGACACGGACGGCGCGGTCGATATTTTCGTGTCCGGCATCGGCACCGGTGGAACCATCACCGGCGTCGGCCAAGTGTTGAAGAGCCGCAAGCCCGAACTTAAGGTGGTGGCCGTGGAGCCCGCCGACAGCCCTGTTCTGTCAGGTGGCAATCCCGGCCCGCATAAGATTCAGGGCATCGGCGCGGGTTTTGCGCCCGCCATTCTCGACACCAAAATCTACGACGAAATCGTCACGACGACCAATGACGAGGCTTTCGAAACCGCGCGTCTGATAGCCCGGCTGGAAGGCGTCCCGGTTGGTATCTCCTCCGGCGCGGCCCTCGCTGCCGCCATCAAGGTCGGCGCGCGAGAAGAGAGCGCCGGCAAGACAATCGTGGTAATCATCCCGTCCTTTGCCGAACGGTATCTTTCGACAGCATTGTTTGAGGGATTGGGGCTGTAAAACACGGTCGAATGATCGAAGGTGTGATCTGACCCAACTCGGATCAGGCCTGCGTGGCTTGGTTTAACTGTGTAGGCTAAGACCCGAACAACTGGGCTGTTTAGTCTTGAATGAGAGAGATGCCAACTACCACCTCCGTTATCCTCGGGCTTGTCCCAAGGATCTGCAACCGATTGATTTTGTTGACGTTGGCAGATCCTCGGCACAAGGCCGAGGATTGTTTGTTGTTCTGAGGTTATTGTCGGTGCGGGACTGCGGGCCCTTCACAGCCCGCAGTCCCGGCGACAGGCGACCGTCCGAGGATTGGGA
>NZ_JAAMFB010000045.1 GCF_013322225.1 Agrobacterium larrymoorei | reverse complement strand
TGTGTTTAAGCATGGAATGTTGACCCCTCTGGTGGGGTAATACTTATCCAATTTTGACCCCCTCTGGATTTCATCCGACCATCCGGCTTTTGGCAGCGGATGGAGTAGGGAGTTGAAGAGAGTGGATACGATTGCCCGTGTCCGACGAGCCTTCCATGTTCAGGGCTGGTCGGTGAAGAAGATTGCCAGAGAGCTGAATGTTTCTCGCAATACTGTGCGCAAAATTCTGCGGTCCGATGCGACTGAGTTTGCCTACAAGCGTGGGCATCAACCCTTGCCCCGGATGGGAGCTTGGAAGGGTGATGTCGAGCGGTTTCTGATTGCCAATGAAGGCAAGGCGTCGCGCGACCGGTTGACA
Source organism: Agrobacterium larrymoorei (assembly GCF_013322225.1). Taxonomy (GTDB): domain Bacteria; phylum Pseudomonadota; class Alphaproteobacteria; order Rhizobiales; family Rhizobiaceae; genus Agrobacterium; species Agrobacterium larrymoorei_A. The sequence continues at coordinate 1,726 of NZ_JAAMFB010000045.1, read as the reverse complement.
CTGATCCGGATTTACGAAGAGGTCCGGTCACTTGGTTATGACGGCAGTTACGACACCGTTCGCCGATATGCCAAGGCCTGGTCCAAGAGCCGTGGTTCTGTGACGGCCGAAGCCTACGTGCCGCTCTACTATGCACCCGGCGAGGCTTATCAGTTCGACTGGAGCCACGAGATCGTCCTGATCAACGGGGTGACGACGACCGTGAAGGTCGCTCATGTCCGCCTCTGCCACAGCCGGATGATGTTTGCCCGAGCCTATATGCGTGAGAGCCAGGAGATGGTCTTCGACGCCCACGACAAGGCCTTCGACTTCTTCCGTGGCACCTGCACGCGCGGCATCTACGACAATATGAAAACGGCGGTAGAGGCGGTCTTTATCGGCAAGGAGCGGCTGTACAATCGCCGCTTCCTGCAAATGTGCAGCCATTATCTCGTTCAACCAGTCGCCTGCACCCCTGCATCGGGATGGGAGAAGGGTCAGGTCGAGAACCAGGTCGGCCTTGTGCGCGAGCGCTTCTTCACGCCGCGCCTCAGGGTCAAAAGCCTGGATGAATTGAATGCTTGGCTCCTCGATAAATGCGTTGCCTATGCCAAGGCCCATAGTCATCCCGAACAGACGACGCAGTCGATCTGGCAAATGTTCGAGGCCGAGCGTGGCAGCCTTGTGCGCTACGTTGGTCCATTCGACGGATTCCACAGCGTCCCGGCCTCGGTGTCGAAGACCTGTACCGTCCGCTTCGACAACAACAAATATTCCGTCCTGTCGACAGCCGTCGGCCGCCCTGTCGAGGTTCACGCTTACGCTGATCGGGTCGTCATAAAACAGGATGGAGTGACGGTCGCTGAACACCAGCGCAGCTTTGGTCGTGGCGACACCATCTACGACCCTTGGCACTATGTTCCTGTTCTTGCTCGCAAACCCGGTGCTTTGCGTAACGGCGCTCCGTTGCGCGAATGGGTCTTGCCAACCGCGATGGAGAAGGTCCGCAAGCGATTGAAGAGCGCTGACGACGGTGATCGACAGATGGTCACCATACTCGGATGCGTTCCTGCCGATGGTCTTACCGCCGTCGAGGCTGCCTGTCAGGAAGCACTCGATCACGGCGTCTGCTCGGCCTCGGTGATCATCAACATTCTGGCGCGAAGCCGCGACACGGCTCCCGCAGCTACCCTGCAAATCCCGGATGCGCTTCGGCTTGCCCATGAGCCGGTCGCCGACTGCGCCCGTTACGACAGGCTCAGGAGGGCAAGTTGATGGAACGAACACAGGTTCTGGAACTGATGAGCACATTGAAGCTCTATGGAATGCGTAGTGCCTACGACGAGGTCATGGGCAACGGCATAAAACGGCAGTACGAACCACCGCGCATTGTCGGTGACCTCCTACAGTCGGAAATCGCCGAGAAGCAGGCACGCTCCATTCGTTACCAGCTCACCATTGCCAAGCTGCCGCTGGCGAAAGACATCGATGACTTTGATTTTGCAGATACGCCCATCAATGAATCCCTGGTGCGGGAGCTGGCGACGGGCACATTCGTCGCCGACCAGCGGAATGTCGTCCTTGTCGGCGGCACAGGAACGGGCAAGAGCCATCTCGCCATTGCAATTGCGCGTGCGCTCATCCGTAACGGCACACGTGGACGCTTCTACAATGTCGTTGACCTGGTTAACCGGCTGGAAACAGAGACACGCAACGGCAAGCAAGGTCGGATGGCCGATTACCTTAC
>NZ_JAAMFB010000055.1 GCF_013322225.1 Agrobacterium larrymoorei | reverse complement strand
TCAAAGGCCTCACTCCATACGAATTCATTTGTCGGAGCTTGACAAATGAACCGGATCGATTCACCACCGACCCGACCCATCAATTCCCGGGACTAAACAACTAGGCTGTGCACTCATAAATCGGGTTCTCAAATTGGTCTGATTTTGATTCACTGTGGCCTTGATTTGGAGGCCGCTAATGACCCGTCGCCGGTTTGATCTCACCGATTTCGAATGGACTATTATTGCGCCCTTGTTGCCGAACAAGCCGCGAGGCGTGCCACGGGTTGACGACAGGCGGGTTATCAACGGCATCTTGTGGCGCTTCCGGACTGGCTCGCCTTGGGCAGACGTTCCTGATCGATATGGCCCATATACAACCTGCTACAATCGCTTTGTGCGATGGCGCAAGGCAGGTGTCTGGGATCATGTTCTAGGCGAGATTTCCAAGGCCTTCGATGGCGACACCGTCATGATCGACAGCTCTTGTGTTCGTGTCCATCAGCATGCAGCGACCGGAAAAAGGGGGATCAGAACGATGGCTGCATGGGACGTTCCCGTGGCGGCTTGACCACCAAAATCCATGCTGTCGTCGATGCCTATGGCCGACCGATCCGTCTCGCGCTGACAGCCGGTCAAGCCCATGACGGTCGCATGGCCGAACCATTGTTACAAACAATCTCTAAGGGCACGATCCTGCTGGCGGACAAGGCTTACGATACCAACGCGATCAGAGCATTTGCAAAGCAAAGGCATGCATGGGCCAATATTCCTGCAAAGAGCAATCGGAAGGAAAGTTTCCCCTTCAGTAAATGGGTTTACAGACAGCGCAATCTCGTCGAGCGTTTCTTTAGCTGTGTTTAAGCATGGAATGTTGACCCCTCTGGTGGGGTAATACTTATCCAATTTTGACCCCCTCTGGATTTCATCCGACCATCCGGCTTTTGGCAGCGG
>NZ_JAAMFB010000050.1 GCF_013322225.1 Agrobacterium larrymoorei | reverse complement strand
ACTTCAACGCGCTGACGCCAATGATGGTGGCGGCATAATCGAGGCGGAAATCCACTTAGCGAAACGCCCGAAACTGTTCAAACAAACTGAGCCACCTCTGTCATACACCTGGTACCGTCTCAATGATCTTCAATGTCCAAGACGGTAAGGATCAGCATCAGGTTGTACAATGAGGTGGCACAGGGTTCGGTTTTGGCGGTGCGCAGGGCAATGAAAAAATTAATTGGTTCAAGACGTATGTTCAGTATGCAGAGCGATTTAAGCAGGCCATTGAGCGTAGCAAGGCAGACGTTTTGATCGCGAACCATCCAGGCTTGGATAACACGTTCGAGAAGAATGCGAAGCTCGATGAATTGAACGGCAAAGACAACAATCCTTCGGTCATAGGGATGGAAAGAGTTGTAGCTTATGTGCAAACGGCGCAACTTTGTGCTTCTGCGGGAATAGCAGCTTATAAATATCGATAACGCGATAAAGAAAGCTGGATAAATGAGTGCGTCGAGCGATGGTCCGCGAGAACCACTCTCGAAGGAAGCAATCACTGCCATCTGGTTATGGACAGCGCCTCACCTAAGCAATCCTTTCATTCCAAATTGGAATAACCTGTTGCGGATTTCTGCATATATATCATGATCGGAGCGGAGTAATTTGCAGTCCAGAAATGATTGCCAAGGAAAGCCGCTGACATGCTGAATAGCCCTAAAACCCACGGACTTTGGGAGCATTCTGCCGCTCCCGCACCCAAAACGGAGGTCTTGGAAACCTCCGTGGTGGCTGATGTCGTTATCGTTGGCGGTGGATTTACGGGGCAGTCGGCAGCGCTACATCTCGCGCAGAGCGGAATGACTGCAGTCGTGCTTGAGGCCGTTGAAGTCGGTTTCGGGGGCGCTGGTCGCAATGTCGGGCTGATTAATGGCGGCATGTGGGTCATGCCCAACGACATTCCCGGTGTCCTCGGCGAACAATACGGCGAACGTTGCCTCAGCCTTCTCTCGGAAGCGCCGCTTGTGGTTCGCAATCTCATTGAAGAAAAAGGCATTTCCTGCGAACTGGAAAAGAACGGCACACTTCATCTTGCTGTGGGTTCTGCCGGGCTTTCGGAGCTGGAAGAGCGTCATCGTCAGTGGACGGCAAGGGGCGCGCCGTTGCAACTGCTCGATGCGGATGAGACCGCTCGCCGGACTGGCTCGCCAGCCTATGCCGGTGCCTTGTTTGATCCGCGTGCGGGCACGTTGCAACCGTTGGGCTATGTGCGTGGTTTGGCGACTGCTGCCATTGATGCCGGTGCGCGCGTCTTTACCCAAAGCCCCGTCATTTCCTATGAGCGGCAGGGAGACAGCTGGCGCGTCAAAACCCCGCATGGGTCAGTGAGCGCGAAGTGGGTCATCGTCGCGACGGATGCATACTCTGCCGGTCCCTGGAAAGCTGTACGCGAAGAGCAGGTCCATCTTCCTTACTTCAACCTAGCCACTAAACCACTTTCCTCCAATCTGCGCGAGACCGTTCTTGCCAATCGGGAAGGTTGCTGGGATACAAAGGAAATTCTTTCGTCCTTCCGTATGGACCAGAGAGGACGCCTCGTCTTCGGTAGCGTTGGCGCCTTGCGCAACACGGGCACCGCCGTTCATCAGGCTTGGGCGCGACGTTCGCTGAAGCGCATCTTCCCGCAATTGGGCGATGTCGAGTTCGAGTTTGCATGGTTCGGGCAGATTGGCATGACAACAGATGCAGTGCCGCGCTTCCACCGATATGCGGAAAATATCGTCGGCTTTAGTGGCTACAACGGTCGCGGCATTGCGCCCGGAACCGCATTCGGCCGGGTGCTTGCATCCTATGTGAAGGGCGACATTACCGACGCGGATCTTCCGCTGCCTGTGACGGAGGTCGAGCCGCAGGCATTGCGCGTTGCCAAGGAAACATATTACGAAGTCGGCGCACAGATCGCTCACCTCTCTGGAGAGCGCTTTTAAGAGGTAGACCTTGCAACTTCCACGCCGCTTTTTGCCGCCATTGCCATGGTTGGCCGCTTTCGAGGCGGCCGCCCGCACCGGAAGCGTCACGGCGGCGGCGAAGGAGCTCAGCCTCACGCAAAGCGCCGTCAGTCGCCAGATCAGAGCACTGGAGGAGCAACTCAGTGTCAATCAGCACCGAACATTCACCCCTTTTACTTATCCAATTTTGACCCCCTGTATGCGATCAGCGCTTGGCCTGCCCGGCGCTGGCCGGGGTTGCAGAGGGTA
>NZ_JAAMFB010000031.1 GCF_013322225.1 Agrobacterium larrymoorei | reverse complement strand
TCCACCTCGTGGAGCGTGAAATGCCAAAGCGCCAAAACCGTCGCCATCCCCATCCAGACGCAACTCCTCTTGCGCAAGACAGGCAACAAAATCAGCCTACCGAACTCATTATGAAAATCAAGCGACAATTCCATAATATTTTTTTTTGGAATAAAAATTCTGTAATGGCGATTTTAATGGAGGAACCGATTATTGGCGGAATATCCGAAGTTTCACTGAGGAATAAGTGAGCGACAGCGATTATTCACGCTCTCCGAGGTAAGCCATGAAAGAATCCTGAAAGTAGGTCAGACCGAAATGGAATGGCGTCAACGCGGCCTGTTCTGCCTCAATGCTTTCCAACAGGCTGCTGAATAATCAAAGCAGATACCATCGCCTTGATGTCCTTGTCGTTTTTGGAAAGAATGTAGGGGCCTGGCTTGCTTACTTCAGAATCCCATGGAAGGAAAAAGACGAACGGTATCGCTCTCTCCTCCAGTTCATCTATCAGCGGCAGCATGACCTCTGCATCATAACGAGCGTCGATTATTGCGGCTGAGAATTTCCATTCGTACTGAAGATAAGCCGCAATCAAATAAGGTCCTTCGAGTACGACGGAGAAATTTGACCAGCACGACTGAATATCAGCCGTGAGTGCATCGCTTTCACCGAAGACAGCAATCGTGAAACGGATGTCGCTGTGCATGCTTTACTCCGGTACCCATTGACCCGTTTTCTTGAGAGCAGCGCGTCTAGCCTAAGCCGATATATCAAGCCTAACCTCTTAAAGAAGCTTTCGGCTTGTATTTTTTGTCTGCAGCTCGATCAAATTGGGAACATAGACATGTGTCCGGTGCTTCGGAGTACATGCGGAAGGATGGCATCGGTACTCGTCGTATAGCGGTCTGGCAAGATGATGGGCAGAGAATGATTTGTCCCTACTCGACTGCCTCATGACCTGCGCACAACAATGTTATGATCGGAAGAGCTAGGATGGTTCTAGAACGGCAATAATGGATTTTTAGCCGCTTCCTGACCACGCAATCGTTGGAGCCAGTAGAAGCGAGCAAATAGCATGCGACTTGACGAAAAAATGACGGGAAGGTCTTTATGATCTTCCCGTCATTTCTGTATTAGCGCGATGCCGTGCGGATCATCCTGCAAAGCTGCGTGAGCGTTGCGTCATATCCGCCATTGAGGACGTCCGCGCAGCGGCGCACAAGCCTCATCTGTTCACTTCTGGACATCTCGTTAAATGCGGTCATTGCGCCCTGGGCCGGCGTAGAGCCTCCCGGTCCCGGCTGTCCTGTGCCCGGTTGAGTACCGCCGATACCAATATTGACGTCTGCGCCGATACCTCTCGTACCTCCGACACCGACATTCACGTCTGCATTGAGGCCTCTTCGCCCGCCAACAGAGGCATTCACGTCGGCATTGATGCCGCTGCGTGCACCAACCGTTGCGCTGGTGTCAGCATTGATGCCTCGGCTTCCGCCGACCGAAGCGTTGACGTCGGCACCCAGACCACCGCCACTGCGGCCGCCGATGTCCGCACCGGCATTGATGCCACCACTTCCTCCCACAGAAGCGCTGGCGCTTATACCTCCCCTATCGTTGCCCCCGACACTTGCGCCGATGCCGCCGACACTAACGTCCAACGCCTGCGCGTTCATCGGAAGTGCCAGACATGCGCTCAAGAATAAAGCATTCGATAGACTTCTCATGACTTTCCTCCTAAGTTCTTCTCCGTTTTGATTGCGCACCTTAAGGTGCTGAAATGCATATTATATAAGCTTTATCTTTATTAAAAGATTTAGATATTACCTATAATTAATACCAGCTTACCGAAGAGGCATTTTTCTCTCCGGTGTTCCAAATCCATACATTCTTTTGAAATGCTACAACGCTGTCATGATATCTGGGCGCTCTATTGCCATGCGAAATCAGGGGCATCACTGAAATCATTTTCGCCAGCCGGAGGAAATGAAGCCTTCGATTATTTCAGCGAAACGTTCTACGGAACATTTCGCGATAGAGCGTGAGACATCAAACGGTGGTACTCGCTCTCGGCAACACCATAAGAACCGCCAGCTTCGAGCTCTAGTCCGCTGCGATTGACAATGGTGATCTGACCACGAGACGCCTTTATCAAGCCTTTGCCTTCCAGAACGTGCAACGCCACCGTTACGCCGGGTCGCCTGACGCCCAGCACGACCGCCAGAAACTCATGGGTCATCGCCACCGACGCGCCGTCAATGCGATCATGTATCATCAGCAGCCAGCGGGCCAGGCGCTTGTCCAGCTTTGCAAGCCCGTTTGCCACAACCGTTGACGCTGTCTGGATGAGCAACGTATGAATATAACTGAGCAAAACATTTCTCAATGTCGGGCTGACACTCATGGCCTCGATGAGGTCGTCGGCCGGAATCGAAATTCCGTAACCTTCAACCTGAACTATTGTGCGGTGTCCCGGATCGGCATTTCCCAGAATAACGGCTGCTCCCGTCATTCCTTCTCTTCCAGTCAGCGCGATCTCGATGCTTCGTCCGCCGGACAGACGGCTAATGATGGACGCCAGACCAGTTTCGAAGAAGATGACGTCTTTGACGGATACATGCGGCCTTTCGATAACCTGCCGTGTATCAAGCTTCACCTGACGCATGTTCGGCTTTAAAAGCAGGTAGTCCGCAGGCAATAAGGTTCGTAATATCCGGTTGCGCACGGAGCTCTGATCATTATCCATATTGCAGTCTTCATTCCCCTAGATCACCGCCGTCACAAATCGACACTAACCACTTGAAAACTTTGAGCAATGCACTGTCAGAAAGCGTACAGAATAGATTGCGCCCAATTTATCCAATCAATATAAGGTTCTGCTAACTTCGTACGAAACCGTACACACCTGAAGACGGAGCCATAGGACTAAAAAGAGCTAGGGCGCTTGGCGTGAAAAGGCGCCAACGATCGACCAACAAAGGCTCTCGCACAGACTTGTCGCCCCGCTTCAAAAAACAGATGAAGAGACTCAGGATTGTCCTGAAGCCAAGCGGAAAGCACAATCGCTGCATAAACTTACATATTGGGTACGATTCCGAACGTTTACCCAGCACCCCTACAGAGCGTATAGTCCTTTGACATTCTTCTTCCCTGAACGCAGAGGCCGAGTTGCATCGCTCGGAAGGTGTAATGTCGCTACATCATGGCCACCAAAATCCAGGTATCTTTCTCAACGAGGACATGCAGATCGTCCAGAGCGCCTTTGATCAGGTGCTGGGAGAGCGATGGGAGGCTATCGGGCCATCTGGCTCGGAGGTCGCACGCTATGTCTTGAGAATGTATGATCGCGGCATTGTCGATCCGGTGCAACTGGCACGTCTGGCTTGTCTGCATTTCCGAGGCAGGAACATCGTGCACATCTGAGTGTAAAATCGGATATGTGGACCAGTATCCGTCACCGTAGATCATCCGGCGGCCCGATAACTACCTTTGGGAGTTTGACAACGTCTTCAATCGAAAGATCGTCCGCGCAGGACATTGATCCTTAATAAAAATCACGCCGAAGCGTTTCTCTGGCACGACTGACACGACTTTTAATCGTCCCGATCCTGCATCCGCACAAATCCGCAGCATCCGCGTAGCTTGTGCCATCAGCAATCAAAAGCAGGGCTCTCTTTTGATCCGCATCCAGATGGCCGATCGCGCGCATTACGTCATCGTGCTCGACCCGCCACTGCTGGCTTGGAGGTGTAGAGACGGTTTTTTCGAAATCGGCGGGCAAACCGACGCGCTCTCGTTGCGCAACCTTGTATCGAGTACAGAACGTGTTGCGCATGATGGTGAAAAGCCAGGATTTCATGGCAGTTCCAGGCGTGAAGCGATGAATGGCCCTCAAACCGCGGAGCATCGTCTCCTGAACGAGATCCTCAACCTCTTCTTCCGTTCGCACAAAACGACGCGCAAAGGCAGTGAGTGCTGGTTTGAGTTGCGCAATATCGGATTTCAACTCTTCAAGCTGAGTTTCGGTCAAAGCGGCAATAGGCGTGGTCTTCGTGAGATTATCCATCTTCCCCTCCGTTTACGAAGGGTTAATGTCCCGCAGCAGGGATCGTTGCCGTACGCGAACGTACAAACATTTGCGCTGCCCGAGGTTTAGCCACGAGGCACTAGCAGGGAAGCCTCAACTGAGGCTTCGCTTCAAACGCAGCAATCGGAAGAAACCAAACGGCGGGATCGCCTCGTTTTCCACCATCATCAAGCCGTTGCGGCGAGCCGACTCTTCCACGTGGGCGACCCTGTAAGCAGTGCTGAGACCCATTCTTTTCGCAATGGGCGATACGGCGTCTTCCAGCAGACCGGAAACACCGCCGCCCTTGCTGATCTTACTTGCTATGATGATTTCACCGTCTGGCCTGAGGACACGGGAACATTCCGATAAAAGCTGGTCGGTATCGGGTATAAGGGTTATGACGAATGGTAACGTCACCACATCGAAGGAATTATCCTCGAAGTTCAGGTGTCCCGCATCCATGACCTGTAATTGGCGGACATGCGGCAGATGCCCAGCATCCTTCTTCGCTTGCGCCTTATTCAGCATCTCCTGCGAAATATCGATACCGGTTACGATGCTGGTGCTGGGATAAAGCGGAAGCACCAGACCAGTGCCGACGCCGATTTCAAGAATATCCCGCCCCGACGTTCCAGCTCTCTGCGCGAGTTCCCGCTGCGCACGTTCCAGAAACCCACCATAGAGCCGGTCATAGATCGGTGCCCAGATCTTGTAGGCTTTCTGTTGCCGGGAAACTTCCTTCAATCTCATCTGCAATATGTATTCCTCCAAATTACATCGTCAATTCGAAACGAACATGTTGAACCGGACCATTTTATGATCCGTCGCTCGTAGGTAAGTCTCGCTTGATATACCGGTTCCACCTCAATTGATCGAACGATACGTCCCAATCAGAATAATGGCGAGGTAAATAAGGAATGCGGCAGCGGCGTAGGCGGCGAGGATCATGATCAGACCCCGTCCGGCCATGCCTTTCTTGACGTTTGTTTTCCTATCATCTGCAGATGGGGCAATGAAGGGTTCATTTTCCGCTTTCTTGGTCACGATGCTCTCCTCTTTGTCCCGCGCCTAACCTTAGGTGCCGATCGATGTTCCGAACCGGCAGAGAGCCGGGAACTGTCGAAGGCACCGGTGGTTAGAAGCGCAGTACCTAGGAGGACGTGATGAATAAGAAAGACGATCTGGAGCGCATCCACAAAGACAGCGAACCTCAATTTGCAAAAGGCAAGAAAACCTCGACAAATAACGGCGTTGCCAGCGCGAAACCCAGAGTCATTACCGGCTCCGACGACGCGACAGTCAATAAATTGCCGCCTGGCACGAAGAAGCCGGAAAAGGACTGGGACGTTAATTACGACGAACGCGAAAGCAACGAGGGCGATTTCCGAGGTTGATCGTTCGGTTCGACAAGGAAACCGACACAGTAGATTTTGTGAAAGCAAGCGCGATCCTGGATGTTGGCCTGGCAATTTCATCGAAATCGGTCTCCGTAACGTGCCCTTAGAAGTGGCTGCCTAACGGCACCCTGCCGCCGAAAGACGATGAACCGTCCACTTATATAGGTGCCATTGTGGAGTACACCGGAGCCGCATTGAGCAAACTCGAGATCAAGGCCCCCGTCCCGACAGATTGGCGGTTTAACCGTCAGAAAACGCCACAAGGAACTTTCGCCCACCATTGGAATTTAAGGAAACTGGCAGATACGCCAGCAATCTGGATCGGGAGAATCAGATCGTGGCACAGCGCGCAGTATGGAGAGGCCAGATTAAGTTCGGTGATTTCCATTGCGATATCGGCCTTTACACCGCCATCTCATCCTCTGAAAAAATCTCTTTTAACATCATCAATCGCAAGACCGGCAACCGGGTCGAGCGGGAATATGTCGACAGCGAAACCGGCAAAAAGGTAGACCGGGAGGCTCAGACAAAGGGGTATGAGCTCGATAACGGGGACCACATCGTTATCGAAGGCGACGAGATTGCCGAGTTGATGCCGGATAGCGACAAGGTCATCCGCATCAAGAGTTTCCTTGAATGCGATAAGATCGACAAGCTTTATTTCGATAAGCCATATTATCTTACACCCACCGAGGAAGAAGACCGGAAGGCGCTGTCCATTCTTGCCCAGACGTTGCGAGAAAGAAATGTCGCGGTACTCGCCGAAGCCATTCTTTTCCGTCGGAACCGTATCCTACTGATCCGCCCGCAGGACGAGGCAATCGTCGCAACGACGCTCAACTACGATTACGAGGTGCGTTCGCAGTCTGCCGCATTCAAATCTATTCCCGACATTAAATTCGATGACGAGATGCTGGAGCTTGCGGGTCATATCATCAAGAAACGCGCAGGCACGTTCGATCCTGCGCGCTATAGTGATCGCTACAATGATGCATTGGCGGAGCTGGTACAGGCGAAGATCGAAGGCAAGACGATCAGCAAGCCAAAGGCAGAGAAACGGGGCAATGTCATCGATCTGAAGGAGGCGCTGCGGCAAAGCGCGGAAGCGTCAGACACCAAAGGCGGAAAATCGCGCTCTCCGGCATCCACAAAGGGAAAGAAGGCGGGCTGAAGCATGGGCTTGCAGACCTATAACCAGAAACGCAAGTTCGACAAGACGCCTGAACCCAAGGGAGAGAAGTCTCAGGCCTCTGGGTCTAGCTTCGTCATTCAGAAACACGCGGCTCGCCGTCTCCATTACGATTTTCGTCTGGAAATGGACGGTGTTTTAAAGAGTTGGGCCGTCACACGCGGACCAAGCCTTGACCCGAATGAAAAACGCCTTGCCGTCCATGTCGAGGATCACCCGTTAAGCTATGCGGATTTTGAAGGCGTTATTCCCAAGGGCCAGTACGGCGGCGGCACCGTCATCGTTTGGGATCAAGGCATTTGGACGCCTGTAGGAGATGCGAAGAAGGCCTATCGCAAGGGGCACATGGAATTCGAACTGGATGGTAAGAAGCTGAAAGGTCGCTGGCATCTGGTGCGAATGAAGGGAAAGCCGGACGAGAAGCGGGAAAATTGGTTGCTCATCAAGGCCCATGACGATCAGGCGAACGAAGAAACCGACGTTACCGAAGAAGCAGAAACCTCAGTGAAAACCGGGCGAACGATTGAAGAGGTAGAAAAGAACCCCATCGACACATGGAACTCCAAGCCGGTCTCTAGCAAAGCTGCCAAGGCGAAAGTGGTTGATAAGCAACCGCACGATTTTCCGAAAGGAAGCCGCAAGGCGGCTCTTCCAAAGTTTATCAAACCCGCCTTAGCGACTTTGAAGAAAACAGCACCGAGCGGCGAGCGCTGGCTTCACGAAATCAAGTTCGACGGCTACCGCACCCAAGCACGGATCGATCGGGGCGACGTCACCTTGCTGACCAGGAGCGGTCTGGACTGGACCGAGAAATTCGGACCCGCAGTGCTGCAGGCCTTTGCCAATCTCCCATTAGAAAACGCGATTATCGATGGCGAGATCGTCGTGGAGAAGGAAACCGGCATATCAGACTTCTCAGCCTTGCAGGCCGATTTGAGCGATGGTCGCAATGACCGCTTCCGCTACTACGCCTTCGACCTCCTGCATCTCGACGGGAGAGACTTGCAAAATGCAGCCTTGCGAGACCGGAAAGCCTTGCTGGAAAAGCTGCTGCCATCCAACGGTGCGGTGCTCCAATACAGCACGCATTTCGAAGACGACGGAGACAGGGTGCTGCAACATGCCTGTGATCTGGGACTGGAGGGCGTGATCTCCAAGATCGCTACTTCGCCCTACACATCCGGTCGTCATGGCGAATGGATCAAGTCCAAATGTTCAAGCGGACAGGAATTCGTTGTCGGAGGTTTCACACACTCATCCTCTTCGGATCAGGCTATCGGGTCTCTTGCGCTTGGCGTTTACGAAAACGGCAAACTGCGGCATGTCGGCCGTGTCGGTACCGGTTTCAGTGTCGAAACGGCGGAGAGACTGCTCGAGCAGTTGCGCTCGCTGGAGCAAAAGGACAGCCCCTTCGTCAATAAACTCAGCTCGCTTGCCCGCCGGGGTCTTCGCTTCGTTGAACCAGAACTTGTCGCGCAGGTGGAGTTTCGCGGCTGGTCGGGCGATGGCAATCTTCGCCATGCCTCATTTCACGGTTTGCGGGAAGACAAGGCGCCAAAAGACATTCGACGGGAGGAAGATACGGTGACAACGGGTGTAAAGCGTGAGAGCCGCATAAAATTCACCCACCCGGATCGGATTTACTGGCCGGATGCAGGCATCACGAAACAGGGTCTCGCAGACTACTATGAAGCTGTCTGGGACCATATCGAACCCTATGTGACCAACCGGGCGCTATCGCTGGTTCGCTGCCCGGAAGGCATAGATGGTCAGCGTTTCTTTCAAAAGCATCCCTGGCGGGGCATGAACAAGGCAATTGAAGCGCCGAAGGACCCCAAGGATCGTCAAGGCGAGCCGCTCATATCGATAGGTGATTTCGAGGGCATGATGGCATTGGTGCAGCCAGCCGTTCTTGAGATCCACCCATGGGGATCCTCGATCAAAGCCTGGGAAAAGCCCGACATCATCACCATGGATCTTGATCCCGGTGAGGATGTTCCTTGGTCGGCGGTAATCGATGCAGCCTTCACCCTGAAGGAACGGATGGAAGCGTCGGGGCTGATTGCCTTCGTCAAAACCTCCGGAGGTAAAGGTCTGCATGTCGTCGCTCCGCTAGAGCCCAAAGCGGGCTGGGCCAAGGTGAAGAGTTATGCAAAGAAGCTGGCAACCGACATGGCGAAAGGCGAGCCAGACAAGTATCTGGCCGTCGCCACGAAGTCGAAGCGCGAGGGGAGAATATTCATCGACTATCTGCGCAATGGACGAGGCAGCACGGCGGTAGCACCCTATTCCACGCGCGCGAGACCGGGTGCAACCGTTTCAATGCCTTTGGATTGGTCTGAATTGCGTGACCTCAAGGGGCCTGCTGAATTCACCATCGCGAACACGCAGAAACGAATTTCGGCTTTGAAAGACGATCCGTGGAAAGACTTTTTCGCCTCAGCGAAACCATTATCCATGTGAGGGCCCTAAGCCTGAAGGCTTTTCTTCAGCGCATCCATGATATTGATGACATTGCCACCCTGCTTGCTTGCAGGCGCTTTCTTCGGCTTCGTCTTCGGCACGTCTTTTGCCTTTGATTTCAGAAGCTTCTGGATTTTCTTCTGCACCACGTCCTGCATAAGCGCGGGCTTCCAGTCGGTAATGGCCTTATCGATCTCGTTGTCCAGTGTCTGGCGGAGTTCCTTCTCGACACTGACCTTCTTGTCGAATGTTTCCGCCGCATCACGCACCTCTTCACCGTAGTGCAGCGTCCACAGAATGATACCCTTGCCCGATGGCTCCAGCAGAACCGCATGTTCGCGCCTGTAGATGACGAGACGGGCAATGCCGACAACCTTGTTGACCTTCATGGCCTCGCGAATGACGCTGAAGGCTTCAGCCCCGATCTTGTCCTCGGGCTTTAGGAAGTGAGGGCGGTCGTACCAAATCCAGTCGATGGAACCGGCAGGGACGAAGGTCTTGATATCGATGGTGCGCGTGCTTTCCAGCGCCACTGCATCGATTTCGTCATCCTCCAGCAGAACGAAATCTCCGTCTTCCTTTGGAAAGCCTTTGACCTGATTTTTATCCGCGACCGGACGATGTGTAACGCTGTCGACATACCGGCTTTCAACACGGTTGCCAGTTTCTCTATTGATGATATGGAATCGCACTTTGCCGCTTTGGGAAACCGCAGGCGTGAGGGACACTTTGGCCGTCACAAGCGATAGGCGCAGATGGCCTTTCCAGAACGTTTGCCGTGGCATGGGTTAACTCCTCGACGCACTCGTCTCATACCTCCTAATTATCGAAACACTTCGGAAGTTCCCCAGACAGATGACAAGGGTGCGAAATCGAAACACCTAAAGCCAACCGCCCTGCGTCTTACGCAACATGGGTGTAGAGAAGGCTGCGCAAACCTTTCCATTCCATCGTGCCCCAAGCTTTTCCTGCCAGCGCTCCGATTGCAGCATCGCAGCACCAATGACGACAGGTTCGACACCCGAAGCACCGAGAAGCGATAGACCCGCTAAAATTGAAGTTCCACTGGAAATGACGTCATCGATGAGGGCAACGCGCCGCCCTTCAAGAAGAGGCAACATGCGCGGATCGATGTAGAGCCGTTTCTCCTGCTGCGTGGTGATGGAGGACAGCGGCACGGAGAGTTCTTCCCGATACCAGAACTTCCGCGATGTTCCGAGCGGAACGTAACGGCTATGCCCGAGGCAGCGTGCAACTTCAGACGCCAAGGTGAGACCAAGCGTCGGAAGGCCGACGACGACATCCGGCTCGAACACCCTGATTTTTGCTGCAATATCCTGAGCAAGCACCTCGAGAACGGTAAAGGAAGCCTGATTGACGATCAGCGATGCAAGCGCATGCTCTCCATCCGCCAGTAAACGTATCGGCAATTTGATCTGCCGCCCGTCATCCAGCCGAGCAGGATAAAAATCGACATGGGGGCCTTCCGAACTAAGACTATCCGGCACATGGATATCCTGCCAGAATTCATGCGGCTTCATTACTGCCCTCTCCCGTAAGAAGTTACGCCAAGGTACAAAAGCCCTGTTAATCTTCCCGTGTTTTGCACTAGAACGATCATATTAATCCACACGGCATCGATCTTATCTACGATTATGCACAGGCCAGTACCAAGGATGATTTCGAAATGACGCCGCTGAACGAGTTCGTCGATGACCTCCCTTTCCTGACGGCGCTTCGGCGGGACTTGCACGCCCATCCCGAACTGGGCTTTGAAGAAGAGCGAACGAGCGCAATCGTTGCGAAACATCTGGAAGAGGCCGGTATTTCGGTTCACAGAGGACTTGGTAAAACCGGAGTCGTCGGCACTCTCCAGATCGGAAATGGCACCCGTCGCATCGGACTTCGGGCGGACATGGATGCACTCGCCATGCCGGAACTGGCCGAGCGTTCATATAAATCAACAATTCCCGGCAAGATGCATGCCTGCGGCCATGATGGCCACACCACGATGCTTCTCGGCGCAGCGCGTCACCTCGCAGCCACCCGCAACTTTTCCGGCACCGTCCACTTCATTTTCCAGCCTGCGGAGGAAGGTCGGGGCGGCGCAAAACAAATGGTGGAAGACGGCTTCTTCGATCTTTTTCCATGTGATGCGGTCTATGGGCTGCACAATATGCCGGGTCTGGATACGGATGAAATGGCTGTTGTACAAGGACCGCAACTTGCCTCTTCCGATAGCTGGCGCGCAACCTTCAAAGGCACCGGCACCCATGGCGCAAAGCCGCATCTCGGTCGTGACCCGGTAACGGCCGCTGGCAGTTTCCTTGCCGCACTGCAAAGTATCGTCGGGCGCGTTGTCGACCCCCTACAGCCCGCCGTCGTCAGCGCCTGCTCGGTGCAGGCCGGCGACCCGAAGGCTTTGAACGTGATCCCGGACATCGTGGAAATCGGAGGAACCGCACGCGCTTATTCGGCGCATGTGCGCAACCAGCTGGAAGAGGAAATAGCAAGACTGGCACATGGCACCGCCGCAATGTTCGGCATCGAGGCGAAGTATGAGTTCATTCGTCGCATTCCTCCTGTCATCAACGATGCCGATGCAACAACGCGCGCTTTGAAAGCGGCAAAAGCCGTCTTTGGCGAAAAGGCCCGAACTGCCTTTCCTCCATCGACTGCTGGAGATGATTTCGCATTCTTTGCCGGGCAAGCGCCAGGATGCTATGTCTGGCTCGGTAATGGCCCCGCGGTGGACGGTGCGCTGCATCACAACACCGCCTATGATTTCAACGATGAAGCGATAGCTTCCGGCGTTGCCTTCTGGACGGTGTTGGTGGAACAGGAACTGGCTGCGGAGTAATACCTACTCGAGAATTTCGATCACAGGTGTTTCCATCACCCGGCCAGTCAATACATCGGCGATACCCATATCGGTTTGATGTGGACCGACATTGCAGGCGAGGGTCGCACCAAAACAAGCCTTGAAAACGAGGTAAGGCGGCTGCCATTCAACGATATTACCGACGGCTTCGCGAAGCATTTCGAACCCGGCCGCGACGTCAGAAAGCGGCGCGTCTGACACCAGACCGGAGAGCGGCAGCGGCAGAAGCGCGGTGACTTGCCCGCCTGCGGCAACCGCCATTCCACCACCGGATTCAATGACGGCGCTGGCTGCAACAGCCATATCATCCGCATTATCGCCGAAGACGGTCAGGTTATGGCTGTCATGGGAAACCGTCGTCGCGAAAGCGCCTTCCCATTTGCCCCAACCGGTGAGGAAGCCGGTTCTGGTGGTGGGATCGGCATTGCCGTGGCGATGAGTGACGGAAATCATGGTAGCGCCTTCCGGCGGAACAACGAATCCATTGTTGACCAAGGCTTCCGCCTCACCCCACTGTGTGAAGCGCGGTCTCTCGATGGTTGCGACTTTAACCCGCCTTCCATCGGCCTTGACCCGAAAATCATCCCCCGAGCGCAGCGGAAGCTTCATCGAACCACGCAGCGGCGCACTATCTGTTTCCGGCAACTCGACCAGCATTTGGCCCCGCTCCGCAACGGGCGTACCGCTGACCAGAACATGTCGGACAGCAAATTGCGTGAGATCATCGAACACAACGATATCTGCACGACGACCTGCGGCAACAAGCCCCAGATCGCTGCGTTGCAGGCGTATGGCTGCATTGAGTGTTGCCGCACGCAGCGCCCATTCCGGTCGCAGGCCATAGCGAACCAGACGCCGCACCACATCGTCCAGCCCACCGCCTTTCAGAAGATCGTCAGGAAACACATCGTCCGTGCAGAGCGTCAATGTTTGCGGCAGATGTCCGAGCCTGTTCAGCACCTCCACGAACTCCGGCAGAAGATGATCGTGCGAACCACGTAGCTCGATCGTCAGACCTGCACGTAGCTTTTCCATCAGGTCAGCGGCGGAGGTCAGCTCGTGGTCGGAGGTCACGCCCGCTGCTATGAATGCGTTGAGATCGGCTCCGACCAATCCCCGCGCGTGGCCGCAGATCAGCTTGTCGGAATGCAACCCTTCCTGAATGATGGCGCTCATGCGCGGATCACGCTCAATCACGCCGCGCATGTTCATGACCTCGGCAACGCCGCCTACTTCAGGCCACAACAGCAATTCCGAAAGCACGGACGCGTCGAAATCCGCGCCCGCTTGCTCCAGTCCCGGAGCCGAGGGAACGCTGGAAGGTGCCAGAATGATCGATCGGAGTGGAAGCCCGCGACTGGCATGCACCGCCCAGCCCACACCATCGACCCCATGCACATTCCCGAATTCATGCGGGTCCCATACGATAGTGGTCACACCACGGGGAACCACTGCGGCAGCGTAATTTGCCGGAGTGACCATGGAGCTTTCGACATGCATATGTGTATCGATGAGCCCGGGCGATACATAGCCCCCGGTCGCGTCTAGAAGCTTTACCGCATCCGTGCGCGTTCCGGCCTCATGCACGCTTGCGATCAGCGCGCCGACGATGCCGATATCGGCGGGGCGGAGTTCTCCGGTCACGACATCCACCAGCGTCCCCCCGCAGATCAGAATGTCGAACGGCTGGTCTCCCCGTGCTGCCGCCACTGCCCTGCTTCGCAAGGCATCGTCGTTCAAGCCGTCACGATCCACGATAATCGGTCGCTCGTTCATCGGCTAGCCTCTTGCAGCAGTGCATCGAGAATGATCGTCCTGGCGCGTTCAGCATTCACCGTTTCAGCGAAACAGGCGTTGAACGTGTTTTTATGAGCCGCGCGCGTTTCCACCACGGTTCGCCCGCGCGTGAAACCACCGTGCAACTCGACATCGATCCGCGCATGTTTCCAGCCGATACAGTCGGATGCGACGATGGCAACCGCCGCGCAAGGATCGTAAAGCGCCATGGCATCACGTCCGCGACTGATGGCGATGTTGATGAAACCCTCCAGCATGTCAGCGATCAACGCCGCATTCTTCCCACTCGCGGCCCGAATTGGAGCCACATCGATAAGGCCAGCGGTAACCTGCCGACAAAGATCGAGATCGACCATGCGCAGCGGCAGGGCATGAGCGATGACGATAGCGAGTGCTTCCGGATCGGCAAAGGCGTTAAACTCGGCAGATGCCGTGTGGTTACCGGAGGTAACGCCGCCACCCATCCACGTTAGCTCAGTGATACGCGACGCCAGATCCGGCCGCGCAAGGCAGACGGCTGCGATATTGGTGAGTGGCCCCAGCGCGAGAATTTGTTTTTCACTTTCATCCTCTGCAAGCCATCGGCAGAGCGCTGCGAAAGCATTGCCCGCAGGCAGTTCGCGTGCCGCGGCTAAGGTCAAACCGGCGGTTGGGATGCCAGTTTCACCCAATATAGTCTGTGCGGTTTCGATCCGCCCCAGCACCGGGCTCTTCCGCCCCACATGCATCGGAAACGCCCAGTTAAATGCAGCGGCGGCGCTGGCAGCGTTCTGCCTAACCTGCTCCAAGTGTGTATTGCCGAAAACAAGCGAAACGCCATCTATCTTAACGCCCGACGCTGTCACCACCATGATTGCGGCGATGTCATCGAAGCCCATATCCGTATCGATCCAAATGCCCATGGTTAGTTGAACACCTTGAGGCTGGCTGCTTTATCGACAGGAAGATCAAACGCCAGTTGCGTGCCAATGTCATGCGAAGGCAAGGCTGCATCCGTCTCGGCCTTGATGGGCCCAAGCGGCGTATCCAGCAAATATTCGCGTGTGCTGCCTGCAAAAGACGTGCCGCGCACGGTTCCCTCGAAAGGACCTGAACCGAGAGTGACCATGCGCGGCCTCCATGCCAGTCCCGCCGTACTCGGAACCTGGCCAGAAAGCTTGATATGTCCGTTTTCCGTCTTCAGGCCTTCGCCTTCCAGACGGAAAATATTCTCGAAGCCGACGAAATCGGCGACGAAAGATGATGCAGGAGCATTATATATCTCCTCCGGCGTTCCGATCTGCTCAATCGCACCGCTGTTCATCACAACTATGCGATCCGCCAGCGCCAGAGCCTCTACCTGATCATGCGTTACGAAGATCATCGTCACGCCGGTCGCCTTCTGCACACGCTGCAATTCCGTGCGCATCTCCAGCCGAAGACGGGCATCGAGGTTGGACAGAGGTTCGTCAAGCAGCAGCACCTTCGGGTCCATGACCATGGAGCGCGCCAGCGCCACGCGCTGCTGCTGCCCGCCGGAAAGCTCTGCCGGTTTGCGGGAGGCGAAAGAAGAGAGCCCCACGGACTTCAGGCCAGAGGCGACCTTATCATCAAGCGCAGACCCCTTCATGCCTTTCAGCTTCAGGCCAAAAGCGACATTTTCGTATACTGTGAGATGCGGAAACAACGCATAGGACTGAAACACCAGACCAACCGCCCTTTTGTTGGCGGCCACCCCGGTGACATCCACACCATCCAGATCGATCCTGCCACCCGCAACCGGCATCAGACCGGCAATGGCACGCATCGTCGTCGTCTTGCCGCAGCCGGATGGGCCAAGTAGAGCGAGAAGTTCACCCTTGCGGATATTCAGGTTCAGTTCCTTCACCGCCAACGTATTGCCGTAGGCAAGCGAGAGGTTCTGGAGCGAGAGATAGTTTGCATCAGACATAGCGGGAGAACCCCAGAAAACGTTCGGCCATGAAAACAATGCCGATGGACAGGAAGGCGAGAAGCGAAGACAGCGCTGCAACGGAAGGATCGAAGACGATTTCCATGTAGCCCAGCATATCGATTGGTAGCGTGCGCACGCCCGGACCGGAGAGAAACAGCGACACCGGCACCTGATTGAAACTGGTGACGAAACCGAGGATGAAGGCCGAGAGAATCCCGCCGCGAATATTCGGCAGCACGACACGGAAAAATGCACCTGTTCGGGATGAACCGAGCAGCACCGCCGCTTCTTCGATATCAGAGCGAAGATTGGTGAGGCTGGCCGACACCACACGCACGGCATAGGGCAATATCAGCGCCGTATGCGCCAGAAACAGCGCCAACGTTATGCCGACACCGAACGGCACTACAATGTATCGAAGCAACGCCAGACCGACGATGATGCCCGGCACGATGATCGGTGCGGAAACGATTGTACGGATCGTTTCTGAAAACGGCAGCTTGTAACGTGACATTGCGTAGGCAGCGGGAATGCCGAGAATGAGTGCCACCAGTGTACCGCCGATGGCAAGGAACATCGACATGGCAAAGCTTTCGCGAAAGCTTTCAACCGTGAAGACCTTGGCGATCCACTTCAGCGAGAAGCCCTGCGGCGGGAATGCAAGCGTATCGCCTGCCGAAAACGATGCTGCGACGATGATCAGAAACGGTCCGATCAGGAATCCGAGAACGACAAGCAGTATGAGCGGAGAATAAAGCTGGCGGGTCATTTCTTGTTCCTCGCCGTTGCGATGCGCTTGAGCAAAATGTTTGCGGCAAAGCTCATGACGATAAGAATGAATGCGATAACGCTTGCGGCAACGAAATTGTTGGAGACCGTGACCTGCTGGTACAACAGCGTTTCGAGCATCAGTACCTTGGAACCGCCGAGAATGGCGGGGGTGATATAGGCCGTGAGCGAACCGGTGAAGACCAGCGTACCGCCCACAACAAGCCCTTCCTTGGTCAGCGGAACGATGACCTTCCAGAACACCTGAAACCAATTGGCTCCCAGAACGCGGGATGCGGCAACGACATCGCGTGGCATGTTTTCCAGTGCGCTGATCAGTGAAATGATCATAAGCGGCAGGAAGAGCTGGAGAAGCCCAATGAAGACTGCCGTTTCGCTAAACAGGATACGAAATGGCGCATCCGTCAGCCCCACCGCCTGTAGCGCCTCGTTAACGATGCCAGTGCGCCCAAGGATGACGATCCACGCATAGGTTCGCGCGACCGGCGATATCATCAGCGGCAAAATGACCAGATTGATCATGTGGCCCTTCGAGCCTGGCGGCAGACTGACGATGGCGAAGGCCGCAACATAACCGATAACAGCGGAAACTGCGGTTACGATTGCGCCGAGTTTCAGTGTGCGCAAAAATACAGTCTGGTTCAGTGGATCGGAAAAGAAGCTCGTATAGGCTTGAAACGTCCAGCCATCCGAAGTGCGAAATCCTTCCGATAACAGAATGAACACCGGCACGAGAAAGACCGCAGCCGCAAAGATTGCAGCGGGCAAGGCTAACGCCAGAGCTTCGGCCCTATTTTGAAACATCACTCTATCCTTTGACCGTCGGCACGCTTTTCGGAACCTACCCGCTCATCATGCTCGGGCTTGTCCCAAGCATCTGTCTACATTGCAAAATCTTCGACGGGGTTGGATCCTCGGGACAAGCCCGATGATGACGTCGAGGGAGGGTACAACGCAACAATCACTCGCTGCCTCAGTAAATCTGTTACTGCCCTACCTTCGCATTCCACTCCGACAACCACTTGTCGCGGTTGTCGAGCGTGACGTCGGATGGAATGAGCTGCAAGCTCTTGGCGGTTTCCTCGCCATAGGTGATGTTGTTGGCCACCGCGTCGGAAACCTTCACCTGGCTGTTGGTGGGGCTATCTACCAACTTTTCGGCCAGTGCCTTCTGCACATCGGTGGAGAGCCAGAAATCCATGAACTGTAAGGCGAGATCCTCATTCTTGGTGCCCTTCGGCACGACGAGCACGTTCATGCCACCGGTCTGTCCTTCCTTCGGCGTGGCCCATGCCAGCGGCAGGTCCAGCTTGGTAAACGGCGCCCAGGAGAAACGGCCGATCGGCGCTGCCCAGATCTCTTCCTGCTGCATCAACTGCACAAGCTGCGAAGACTTGACGTAGAAGGTGACAATCTCGTCCTTTTTCTCGCCAACAGCCTCGATGGCACCGGAAAGGTCAGGCGTGTCCTTGCCAACGGCCTTTCCAAGCATGTAGAGCGCAGGTGGGCCCTGGTTGGTCGTCACATTCGGGAAGGCGACGTGATCGACAATACCGTCCTTGAGAAGATCGGCCCAACTCTCAATCTTCATCTTGTCGGTACGATAAACGATGGAGGTGGCGTAGAAATTGACGCCAACACTCATGCCATCGCCGTTCGGATCCTTGGCGATATCGTAAAGCTTTTCGATATTCGGAACCTTCGATGCATCGATCTTCTGAATCAGGTCCTTGCGCGCGGCAGACAAAGCATCCGGCATGGAGACAATGGCGAGATCGACAACCGGATTGGCTTTGTTGGCCTCCATCTTGGCCAGTCGCTCGACACTGTTGCCCGTTTCGACCACTAGCTTGCAACCGCATTTTTCTTCGAACGGCGTGTAGACCAGTTCCTTGAATTCATCCTGCGCGAAAGCGTAGACCGAAATCGTAAGGGTCTTGTCCTGCGCGTGGGCGAGGCCCATCGAAAGCATCAGGGCCGTCCCGGATGCCAGAATGATCTTTTTCATGATGCGAGTTCTCCTGCTGTCGAGGTTTTATCTTCGTTCTGCTGCTCGTGATGGGGCCTCATGCTGGAGGCTCTCACCACCAGCTCCATTTCCACTTTCGAGATATCGGCCAGTACGCCGCCGCTGACCGGACGTTCACCGCCATCGACCCCACGAACCAGCGCTTCAATTGCCAGATCGGCAATGCGCGCCATATCCATGCGAACCGTCGTCAGTGCTGGAGAGACGACCGGCGCCCAGATGAGATCGTCGAAACCGGTCACGCTCGCCTTTTCCGGCACTTCGATGCCGTCACGCTGTAACTCAGTCAAAACCCGCAGAGCGTGGAGATCGGATACCGTTGCGAAGGCCGTAAAACCCTGTCTCACCTTTTCAGCGACACCCAGACGGCAGCCTTTGCCGCTGCGTTGCTCAAGCGGCGTGACCCAGAGCGTTTCGGTGAATGCAGACGCCGCAAGCCCGGCTCGGATACCGCCGACGCGGTCATTCTGGACGTTGGAATCGGGGTTGTTGCCAACGATCAGCACGCGGTCGTGGCCGAGTGCTGCCAGATGGCGACCGATCTGTTCGCCGCCACCCCAATGATCTGCTGCAACCGTGTTGCCCGGTGTGGAGGGAGAATCGATCACCGCAACTGGACAGTCGACATCCGAGATGCGCGTGCCGCGACGAGGAACGATCACCATACCCTCGACGCCACGCTCTATCAGACGGGTGATGGCTTCGGTCTGTTTCGCGACATCGCCATGCGAATCTGCAATCAGCACGCCATAACCGGCAGCGGCAGCCGCTTTCTCGATGGCCTGTGCGATCTGCGGGAAAAGAGGATTGGCAATATCGGGAAGCACAAGACCCAGCACACCGCTTCGCCCGGTGCGAAGCGCCCGCCCAGCGGAGCTTGGCACATATCCAAGTTCGGCAGCCTTCTGACGAATCCTGTCGGTCAAGTCGGCAGAGACCCGACCTTTTCCCGACAGGGCATTGGACACGGTAGCGCTCGATACACCGAGCGCTGCGGCAATCGCGCCAAGATTTGCTGCGGACCGTGAAGAGGCCATTTACCCTACCAATGATTAAACGTTTAACCACATTAGTGCAGGCCTATGCCTATGTCGAGTCCATTAGGAAGTCTTTTAGAAAGTATCGAAGCACCAAAGCTTATCGCGTCGAACGGAGGAGCGAATCTTAGCTTTGCCTACAACGTCTATTTCACTCGTTCCATGATCGATACATAGTTTGCGACCGCGGTACCGCCCATGTTGAACACTCCGGCGAGGCTGGCGTCTTGCACCTGCATGTTTCCTGCATCCGAGCAAAGCTGCATGGCGGCCATGACGTGCATGGAGACGCCCGTTGCGCCGATTGGATGGCCTTTGGCCTTCAGCCCACCTGACGGATTTACCGGAAGGCGACCGTCTTTCTGCGTGAGACCTTCACGAACCACGCGGTATCCTTCACCCGGCTTTGCCAAACCCACCGCTTCATATTCGATCAGCTCAGCGATGGTGAAGCAGTCATGCGTTTCAACGAATGAGAGATCGTCCAAGGTCACGTCGGCCTTTTCCAGTGCGCCAGCCCAGGCGCGGCGCGCACCTTCGAATGCGAGAGGATCACGACGACTGAGCGCTATGATATCATTGACCTGCACCCGCGCACGAAAGCCTACAGCGCGACTGAGCGTCGCTGCCGTTTCTTCGTCAGCCAAGATTATCGCTGCTGCACCGTCAGAGATAAGGGAGCAATCCGTTCGGCGAAGGGGCGGCGCGACATAAGGGTTTTTGTCTGAAACGGCATTGCAAAAGTCGAAACCAAAATCCTTTTGCACGTGAGCGAAGGGATTATGCACACCATTGGCGTGGTTCTTCGCTGCAATCATCGCCAGTTCTTCCGAGCGGTCGCCGTAGCGCTGGAAATAGGCTCGTGCTATCCGACCGAATTGACCGGCAAAACCGCCTGTAATGTCTGCTTCCTCCGCCCGGTAGCAGGCTCCAAGCAGAATATCTCCCACGTCTGCGGTCGGTAATGCCGTCATTTTTTCAGCGCCGACCACAAGCGCGATCCGCCCTCGCCCTGCCTCGATGAAATCCATAGCTCCATAAAGCGCAGCAGAACCAGTCGCACACGCATTTTCGAACCGGACGGCCGGTGTGTGTGCCAGCCGCTCGTCGCCCATGGCCACCAGTGCACCTTGAAAATCCTGCTTGGAAAAGCCGTTATTCATCACGCCGACAAAAATGCCGTCGATATCGGAGTGACTTATTCCCGCGTGCTCCACGGCCGGTCCAACGACGGAAGCCATCAATTGCTCGGTGTTTTCCAGCGCCGACTTTCCAAATGGAGAGTGCGCCCATCCGACAATGTGTGCTCTGCTCATGCAATCGTCTCCTCCACGATCTATCGCCTCTTGCGTCAGCACATCACTCTAGCATTTCTCACAGCGTTGGGCATCCCGTACACAACTGCGCAACCGAAGACGGATTTATTCTACAAAAACGATAAACAAAGAAACGTTTTGGCTACTAGGCGCGTATGGCCATTGATAGTGTTTGGCAGTGGGCGAATAAATGTTGAGAGGTGGACACAATGACGGCGACAGTGACCTACCTTCACGAGGAGCCAGTGCAGGACAGGTTCAATTCGGATGAACTGAAGGCAGCCATGCGAAATGTCGCAGGCGGCGTTTCAGTGATAACCGCAGGCACCGGTGTCAACCGGGTTGGCGCGACAGTAACGTCCGCTACAGCCCTGTCCATGAACCCGCCGACGATGATCGTCAACATCAACCGGTCGTCATCGACATGGCCGATCATCGCCCGCTACAATCATTTTTGCGTCAACATTCTTGCCGCAGAGCAGCAGGACATTGCTTCGAGATTTGCCGGTCAAGGCGGCTTGAAGGGCGCAGAGCGGTACGCTGGAGCAGAGTGGTTCGAGCTGGACAGCGGCGCATCAGGTCTAAAAGGCGCACTTTCCGTAATAGATTGCGCCGTCGAAGACGTCATTGAGCGCCACACCCATGCAATCGTCATTGGGCGCGTATTATCCGTTGTGCAGGGAGAAGGTTCTCCCCTGCTCTATCACAGTGGACGCTACGCCCAGATTTCGGCCTGACGAAAGCTCAGGCTGTCTGCTCGACGGCCGAGGCTGACTTGTTAGCAGCAAACTGCTCCAAGGTCATATTGTCCAAAACAGCAGCCATGGCGTCCCGAACGTCGGTCATGGACCGGCGGACCTGACAGGCTTCTGGATCGGAACAGTCTTCACAGGCCTCGAAGGCCGTGCGGCTGGCGCAACGGATCGGAGCAAGAGGACCATCCAGAGCGCGGATGACCTGCCCGATGTAGATGTCTGACGCAGGCTTCGACAGGGCATAACCGCCACCGGGACCCTTTTTAGAGCGAAGCATGCCCTCATTGCGCAGTTCCAGCAGTATAGCATCCAGGAACTTCTTCGGAATATTGTTGCGAGATGCGATCTCGCTGACGAAAGCTGTCTCACCTTGCGCAAGTCCGGCAAGGTCGATCATCGCTTTCAGCCCGTATTTACCCTTCTTCGTAAGCATTGGCATCTTTCGATATGAGTGTTTGCAACCGACATATAGACCGCCACATGAACTTTCAATGAATTCCATTGAAACACTGAAGAAAGTTACATCATCCGCTCCCAAAACGACGATTAAATCAACACGAAGGTCTATCGGTTGGCTTCACCGATGCGCATGTCAGGAGACCGCTGGACAAAAAGTTGGGATGGGCGGCGAAGCGCAACGCTTCCTGAACATCATAATGTCTGACTGAACTGCCGAGTTTGGCGACGTCTCTCTTAACTCAGCCGCCTCGGGGTCCTAGACTTGGACGGGCATCCCTTGCATTGGCAAGCCCGCGAATGGCATCGGTATTTCCGGTCGCGGCGGCACCCTCAAAAATCTGGATGGCTTCGCCATAGCGCTGCATGTTGAGATAGGCGTAACCACGGATGACCATAAGATCGACCCGCTCTGTTGCCAGCCGCGCGCGCTGATCCAGCAGGATAAGGGCTTCCTCGTAACGTTTAGCCTGATAGGCGGCCAGCGCGCGATCCGTCAATATCGCTACCTGTAGCTCGGTCGCCTTCTGACGGTCCATCGCGGATGACGTTGCAGACGCAGCCGCGTTGTCGGTCAGGCCCATACGAAGATAGGCCAGGCTCTGGCCGTACGCTGCATCGCTACGAAGATCGCTCTGGCCGCCCTTCAATGCGACGCCGAACGCCTTGAGTGCTTCCACCGGTCGGTTGATATCCATGAGGCACCAGCCCTGTTGAAGTGCTGCTTGGGGCGGCAGGCTTTCGACATGGGCGCTGATCGAGCATCGACCCGCACGCTGTTGCAATTGCGTCTGCCTTCCGGCGGTGGGCTGACGCTGAGAAACGGCGGGCTGGGATGAACGGGATGTAGCAGAAGGAGCGAAGTCATCCCTCACCGAAACAGATTGTGATGACACGCCGGTCGCCTGTGCCTGCCCCACAGAGGCGCGCGCTTGCGCACCGGCAGGTGTCGCACGTCCTACCTCAGCAATTCTCTGTGACCTATCACCCCATTCACGCTGGATCTGACGCAATTGGCCGGCATTGTTCAGTTGTTGATACGTCAGAGCGAGACCATAGGCCGAAGCTTCATCATCGGCCTTCCATTGCAAAGCAGTCTCGAACCATTGCTGCGCCATTTGCGGCTGCTGAAATGCGCGAGAGTACCATCCGAATTCCTGCGCAGTAGCGGCGTCTTTCTGTGCCATGGCATCTGCGGCGATACGCTGAAGGACCGGAGGGTCCAGAGGGACAGGCGGGTCAAGCGCCAGTAGGTTGGCCGCGGCGGCGAGATAGGTGGCATGCGCATCGTCAGACGATGTCCGCCATTTGAACAGCACATTCTCCGCTTCGCGCGGTTCTTCACGAGCGATCAGGGCCAGCCCAAGTCCTTGTGCGGCAGATGCGGAATCTTCGGCGGCAATTGCCTTTCGAAACCACTTTTCCGCGTCTTGCATGTTGTTACGGCGAATATTGTACCAGCCGAGCAGCAAAGCATCGCTGGCCAGGTCGTTGCTTTCTGCGAGCCGCTCCAGCCGCAGGACATAGGGCTGCGGTACGATAACGTCCTTGTCTTCGCCACCCTTGGCAACAAACTGACGGGCCAAATCGTCTTTGACAGGTTCAAACTCAAGCTGTCCATCTGAGCCAGGCTTCTCACGCGCCAGCAAATCCTCCACCATCGGCACGGGGATCAGCGTGGATGCTTTCTGAACCGTTGCAAGCCTTTGGGCCGCATCGTTACAATTCGCGAGAATATAGATGTAGGCGTCGCGCGCGCGTTCCGGTTTCTCTGTTCGCGCAAAAGCTTCGGCCACACGCCAAAGCACATCCACTTCGCTACACGTCAGCAAACCGGGGTTTTGTGCTGCGACATCGATGACGGCAGAATATTGCTTGAGGTCGGAAGAGTTCACCAGCCGCTGACGGGCTTCTGCCAGATTAAGCAAGTCTGTCAGGTTGGATGGAGGCTGCCACCCGGCCTCGGCAGATTGCCGGTCGGCAATAGCTTTCCTCACCTCCGCATAACGTCCATTGGCATAGAGTTGCCACATGGCTTCAAGCTGCGCGTCGCCGGACTGGGGAACCGCCGTTGGATCAGCAGGAGGTGTCCAGTTCGGGTAGAGTGCCTTGAGGCGGGCAATCTCGGCCTGAAGTCTTGCCGTATCGCCTCGCGCCGCAAAGTAGCGCAATGCACTTTCGTCCACGACGGGAGTCTGCCCCGACTGCGCGCCCTGGTTCTGCGTTGTAGATGGAGGCTGCGATGCAGGCTGTGGCAGGGGTTGCGCCTGCGAAAGAAGCGGCAGAGGCTGGCCAGGCTTTTCTTCCGAAAGATCAGAGCGGGCTGGAGACTGCAAATTCCCGTTCAGCGAGACGCCGTTGGCATTGCTCGCTGTCGCGCTGGGGGAGGATGCCTTCTCGGTCGAACCCGTATGGATTTCTGCGACACGTCCCAGCATATCGTCACGCCAGTGGAAAACGCTGAACCCGCAAAGAACCAGAACGGCGGCTGAAACGAGTAGAGGCTTGCTGTTCATAGGCACTCCTGATTCGTTTGCGCCGAGGACAAGCCCAAGAGATGCAGCGTAGATGGATAATAAAGTGTTGACGTGAAGCGTCTTAAGTCGTCTGGAATGGGCGTACCGTTGGAGCGGCAAGCAACCAAAGCAGGTATCATGCGATAGCCCGGATCCGAGAGCATGTCTTTCACCGCACCGGATTGCAGTTCGAAAGTTCCGATGTTTCCGCCTTCGACAGACATGCCTGTGACAAGCCTTTCGTAGAGTTCAGGCGTGCCGACGCCGGCCATGGCGAGGTATAGCGGTATCCTGATGGCATTATAGCCAAACTCGGACGGAAAGCCCTCGGCGGGTTTCGTTCGTGTTTTTAAGGATACCCAATCTGCAGGAAGCTTACGTGGGCCGAAGCTATCTGAACTGATCGCCGAGATGCCATCTTTCACGAGCTTTTCCCACAAGGGAGAAGGCGAGAGCTCATTTAGAGCAGGAAAAGCTTCGAAGATGAAATAGGATGGATTGATGACCGGTCCGTCCGGCCTGTCGTTTGGTCCAAAACCGCTGACGGCTGGTAAAAGCAGTGTTTTTCCGCCTCGTTCCAGGACGGCCTTGCGGAGCACGGTTTCAGCAATGGCGCGAGCGGACTGGGCATAATCGTCCCTGCCCCATTGCTTGGCGGCTTTTGCCAGAGCGTAGGCGATCAATATGTCGCCATCGGTTGCGTTGTTGATGTCTGTCACATGCGGGTCGGATGCTGGGTCCCACTTCCAGGCCGCGAGCCCATCGTCCCGCACGAGCAGTTCTGTTTTCGTGAAGGACCAGATCAGTTCGAAATCAGCAATGTTGTCTGCCAATACGGCCAGCCACATGCCATATCCCTGACCTTCACTATGACTGATATTTTTATTGGCAGTGTCGATGATCCTGCCTGAACTGTCCAGAAATGCGGCTTTGTATGTTTCCCAATCGGCAGAGGTTACGGATGCGGCTGTGGCAGGAAACGGTAATATCATCGTTACCAGCACCAACATCATTCCAAGTACAGATAGGAAGGGCTTTTTCATTTTTTGCGCCCTATGCCACGCAACATGATGAATGTCGCCATTCCTAGCAAAGACAGAAAGCCTATGAATACCAGCGAATAGGACAGCGTATTGGTGGACAGCCAGTTGGCAGCGATGAGACGCCAGTTGGCGAAGCTGAAGGGTCTCGTCACAAAGAAACTTTGCTGTTGCGCCGATATGATTTCCACCTTGTCAGTGGCTGCATCATAGGTCGCTACCCGCCCCGATAGCGCCGCCCACCTCTTCTGCTCTGTCATGGCAAACGTGCCCGTGCGAAGATCAGCAGACGTCGGCGCTGTGGCCATGGTCCAAACGCCCTCTCCACCGGGGCTTAGACCCTGCGCCAGCATGAAGGAAACGTTTGGTGAGGGAGTGAATACCTCTTCCGAGCCGGGCAGGAAGCGAAGAGTTTCCGAGCTTATGTCGAAGTTACGCCGCATCCATTCCTCGAAAGAGGAAATCTGCCCCTGCCATACCCCGCCATCCACACGCTCCCGCCAATCCGCAAACAACCGGTCCGTTTGCTCGACACCAGCGACTTCACCAGGCCTCTCGTTCCAAGCCGTCTGGCTGGCAGGTGCGAGATTGAACTGTGACACCAGCGCAGGAGGCATCTGCGCCAAAGTTCCTATGAAGAGCGCATTTCGCTCCCCGACCGCCGCAGGCGATGCCACCACATCGACGTCGACAGGATGACCCGCAGCTACCGCCAGTCGGGCTAGCAGGGTCGCTGCGGACGAAAGCGTGTCCGTATCCGAACGATCCAGCGACACGGCAACGGTCTGACCGCTGACACGATAAGGCTGTGCGACACCGCTCGTCGCAGCGAGGTCTGGTGCGCGGCTGATCATCGCAAAATTTGGAATGTGAATTTCAGAGGTGTCGAATAACGCAAAACGCGGCGTCTGATTGGCAGAGGTACCGGGCAGGCAAGCCGTATCCGCCTCCGTTTTTAAAATTGCCTCGATGACGACCGTGTT
This sequence comes from Agrobacterium larrymoorei, assembly GCF_013322225.1. Classification (GTDB taxonomy): domain Bacteria; phylum Pseudomonadota; class Alphaproteobacteria; order Rhizobiales; family Rhizobiaceae; genus Agrobacterium; species Agrobacterium larrymoorei_A. The sequence continues at coordinate 230,316 of NZ_JAAMFB010000031.1, read as the reverse complement.
CACTCCCGGCACGAAATGGCGAAGGGTGACGTTAATCGGCAGATGCCTGAAAATTCCGCCGCCCCGGTTGGAAATGGGAACGGTCGAGGCAATGTTGCCATTGACATAGATGTCGATATTGCTGCCAGGTATGACGTCTCCGGCATATGCGGCATCCAACAGAAACGTGGCCTCCCCGTAAGCAGCCGCATAGAAATCGGCTGGCATGCCGAGTGTAAATTCCGTACGGAAACGACGCCCTGAAAACTCTGTGCTTTTTACGCCCAGCGTCGATAGTGCAATGCGCCTGTCGGACATGATCAGGGGCGTATCAGGTGCATGCCAGGTTCGGGTGGTCAGCGTTGCGCGCGATGTTCCAGCAGGTCGCTCGATGGAAGAAAACAGGGTATCGATGGCATTCTGCACTGCCTGAGGCGTAGGACCACCCACAACGAGGGGCGTGAACCCGCTGACGAGATCGCTTTCGAAGCCCGCAAACGAGCCGGCCAGCACCTCCGGCGGTACGGAACCGACGACGCTCGCTATCTCCCGAGAGGTTCCGACGAGAACCACAAGCCCGCCAGCCTTCCGCTCTTGCGGCATGGTCGTATGGAAAATTACCTGCTGGTTCGGCATTTGCGTTCTGAGCGCAAGCGCCTGTGACAGACGCAACAATGGTCCCGCAAAAACGGGATTTGCCAGGCCCGGTGCCACGATATCGATCGTGGTGATCGCCGCGTCGTCAACGCCTACAGCTTGAATGTCTTCGACATTTTCATATCGATTACTCACGTTCGAACTGAACGAAAGATATGTGCTGGCAGGATTGACGTCAGTCCACAGGTCGTACGTCGACTCGACGGTACAATCAGTCCTGTGGCGCTGCCGTACCCCCAAGGTGATGACATTGGCACCGGATTGGAGCGTCCCTGCCGGGATTGCCATGGACGTCGCACTCTCGGCATCGGGAGAGGCTATGCTTTTGCGCTCCAGCGGCACGTTGTTGATCGTCGCCTCAAGGTTCGAGCTTTCAGGCGCGACGACGATTGCGTTCTGGTAGCCGATATTCAACGCAGTCGCCGCCTGCGCCTGTTCCGGTGTCAGATAAATCGTCCATTGCTTCTGATCCACCTCACCGGAGAGGCTCAATTCAGGAAATGGAAGAATGTATCGTTTACTGTCATCCAGCACCGGAGGGGCCGAAGCTGCCGGTCCCGCCGACGCAGCAGAAGCAGGGCGAGACTGGACGGGTGGAGCCACGACGGCGGGTGGACGCGCAGGGGCAATTTGCGGTGGTGCCGCAGGAGCAAGCGGGCTGGTCGATGGCGACGGCAAGCTGGGTTGGGGTTGGCGCTGCGGTTGCGACGCTGGAGCAGACGGCGGCGTGGACGGTCGCTCTGGTGACATGTCGAACGGCGTCTGCGCAAAAACAGCCGTAGAGACCAAAATCAGGAACGCGGAGAATGTTATAGACTTCTTCATCCCTTGACCGCTCCCGACGCAACCTTTTGCCGCGCTTTGGGCCGGAACGACCGGAGCAGATAAAAGAGACCTCGTTGGGTCTGGTACACGGCAATGGCCAGGAACGTAGCTGTCCCCTTGATCAAGCCCGGATTTTTGCGGCGAACTCGTTGGAACTCGCTCCATTGCTCCGAATTGGCAAAAATCAGATCCGCGATCAGGCGATGTTCCACCGCTTCCTTCGGAGAGAAGGTACAGCCGACTGACATGAAGCCATCGTGCCGCACGTCGCGCACGACGTTGATCGTCATTGTATCCGGCACGCCTTCGCTGTGCGGCTTGATGCGAATGAGAGCCGAACTTCCCTTTGCGACCGCACGAATATCCTTGTCGAAGATGTTGATCAACATTCCGTGGACCGAGACGTTTTCGACGGTAGCAGGCAACCACGGGCCGTCATTTTCGAGTTGTAGTTCGCATCGGCGCTTGACGGTAATACGCCGAGAGGCGGATTTCTCTCCGCGCTCAGACACCACGCCTAGCGCACAGCCTGCGAAAATGATATTGAGCAGGTTCCAACCACCTACAACGAGCGTAACATCTGCTTTGTAGGGCTCAGCATAGATACGATATATCGCGAAGATCATCGCGATAATGAGAACGCCGAAAATCACGAAAAACGGGCGGCTGATCTCTGAAAGTCTCGCCTCGCTGATTGATTCATCCTTGGCGGTGACCTTGAAAGTCGGCTTGCTGGGATTGAAAAGCACGGACACCACGGCAGGCAGAAGGTGGACCGTCTGCACATATTCATAAAGTTCCGAGATCCACGGCCAGCGGAAGTTTCCGTAAAGAAAGTTCTGCATCATGAGATTAACCAGCATGTATGCGGCGGTGTAGGCCAAAAACTCTCCACCGGATGCCACGAATATCTGCAAATCGAAAAACAGATAGAAGAGAGGCGCGAACAAGAAAATTGTACGTGGGAAGGGGAATAGCCAAAACAGCGTCGACGACATGTAGCAGAGCCGCTGTGTGAACGAGAGGCCTCTTCGGAACAGCGGTTGACGGAAGATGAGGATCTGCATCATTCCCTGCGCCCACCGGCTTCGCTGTCCAATGAAGCTTGCGAAAGTGGCGGGTTGCAGACCGGCAATCAGCGGCTTGTCGACGTATAGACTGTTCCAGCCGCGCGAATGAAGCGCCAGGGCTGTTTCACAGTCCTCGGTAATGCTGACGCCGCTGAACCCATCGGTTTCCTTCAGCGCGCTACGGCGCAACACTGCTGCAGAGCCACAGAAGAATGCACCATTCCACTTGTCCAGACCGCGCTGGATGATGCCGTAGAACATTTCGTTCTCGCTCGGCATCGTTTCGAACGTGCGCAGGTTGCGCTCGATGGGGTCGGGATTGACGAAAAAATGCGGTGTCTGAACGAGGAACAGGCGCTCGTCCTCTTCGAAATAGCCGACAGTTTCGAGAAGAAAATCACGTGCAGGCGCGTGGTCGGCATCGAACACGGTGACGAGTTCACCGGTAGAGTGTTCCAGACCGTTATTCAGATTGCCTGCCTTGGCGTGCGCGTTTTTCTCGCGCGTCAGGTAGTTGACGCCAAGATCGTCGCAAAGCTTCCTCAAGTCCTGATGACGTCGTGCGGCAGCCTGCGCCTCTGGCACATTCGAGGCATTCCGTTTCTGCACGGTGCCACCATCGTCCAGCAGCCAAACCGTGAACCTGTCCGCGGGATAGTCCATGTTCTTGGCCGCCGCGAGCGTATTGGCAAGAAGCTCCGCATCCTCGTTATAGGTCGGCACGAAAATATCGACGGTCGGAACATAGCCGGGGCTGCCCGGTCTGCTCGTGCGCGACGGCAGAGGCATGGAAACAATGACAAGGCTGAGCGCCAGCATCAACACGCTATACATTTCCGCAAGATAAAGCAGGAAACCGGGAATGAAGTTCTCAAGCTGGTTGACGGGCGGAAGCGTGCTGGTGGTGCGCCAATAGACATAGCGGAGAACGATGGCAGTGCCGAAACCAAGACCTATCAGCCGCCATGCGCCCTTGCCGTTCAATGACTTGATAGTGGCAAGAAGGACCAGAGAAATCGCCGTGGCGATGAGGTGAGTCTGCAGACTGACGGGAAGCGTTATGATGACCAATACGCAGGCCGACACAAACAACCAGATAATGAATGTGACGGCCTTGCTCATTGGCTAACCTTTAATTCGTCTAAGTGCGGGCTAGACGCCCTTGGCATCGATGCTGCTACGCATGAGACTATCCGTGATCCGCCAGAGGCAAGCGCAGATAGTCCTGAAACGGTTAATCACATCCACCATTCGCCGTGCCGCCTGCGGCACAGCCTGGAGGTGGTATGGAAATCTGTGTTCTTTCGGCACTGCGTGACGGAAGCGGCACGCTAGCGGGGCGGGACGCCGTTGGTGCACTCGACGAAGGCGGCGGGATAATGACAGGCGCGCCGCTCGGCGTGCGCGGAACCGGCGGTTGTTCCTGCATGGGCGCCGTGTCGATCACGGCAGCACGGACCACCCTCGGCCTCGCCGCTACCGCGGGCCTTACCACTGTCTGGAGACCAGGCTGCATCGGCAATTGGGAGGCTTCATGCGGGTACATCGGGTTCCCGGCCCGCCCGAGACCAGCATCCGGCGGCTGCGCCGTGCCATAGGGGTTCCAGTTCGGAGACTTGTAGCTGCCCGTAATCGTATAATTATACATGACGGAAAGCAGGTCTCGAACAGTCGCACCCGATTGGCACAAGCGCAGTGTCACGTTGATTCGCCCGAGATTTCTGAAGCCCTGCCGCATGCTTTCAGCGGAGCGGATTTGCTGCCAGCCGTAAAGACAGGTGTCCTGACCATATCCCTTGCCGGAAGCATAGGAGAAGGAGCCATAGCTGTTTTGCAGATATTCCGATGTGGTGGACATCGCCACACCGGGAAATGCAGAGCGGATTTCACGCGCTATGGATGAGACGCGCAAACTGCTATTCGACAGCCCACCTCTATCCTCATCGCCAGCTTTCTGAGGCCCGTAGAGCTGAACCTTGATATAGTTTTGGCCGGGCGTGGCGGCATCCGAGCGCAAGATGACTTCCTGCTGCACGGCATTGGAAAAAGTTCGGTCGATCACGGTCAGAACTTCGGGCCCACCCGGAGGGGGGAAAATCAGCGCCTGTTCGGGAGTAAGCATCTTGGGCGCGCCGGAGGGCTGCACGCCTGCGGGCGTATTGCACCCTGCAAGGCCCAGAACCACGGCACACAGTGACGCAACGGCGGAAATACTACCCACCGCATTACGCCCCCAAAGAGGTTTGCGCCCATAGCGAATCACGTACGACATGACCATGGCCATGGAATACGTGAGCATCGCGAATTAGCAATGTAAAATCTTGCTCCCGGATATTGAGAGAAAGACTATTTGAGGTGGGAGTGGGAACTTTGCCGCAACCGTTGGATTTCGGATTGAGCGAATTCTTCAACTCGACCATATTATTCAACAGAAGCAGGAACCAGCGTGGCAGACCTATCGATGAGTGTAATGAGCCCTCTCTCCAAAGAAATCGCAAATTTGCGCCGATGGCTTCACGAACATGCACTCCCGTTATGGTGGGAGGTCGGAGCGGCAAAACCAGAGGGCGGGTTTTACGAACGGATCGACCAGGACGCCAAGCCGATGATTGGCGATGATCGCAGAGCGCGTGTGCAACCGCGTCAGGCCTATTGTTATGCGGCGGCGGGCAGGCGCGGCTGGGCGGGTGACTGGAATAAGGCGGCCCACCACGGACTGAACTGGTTCGACAAGGTTTACCTGCTCGATACGAAGCTTTACGGCAACCTTGCCAACTCCTCCGGCAAATTGATCGACCCCTCCTTCGATCTCTACAATCAGGCATTTGCCCTGTTTGCATTGTCGCAGGCTGCAAGCGTTTTCCCGGACGACCGGGACAAACTGAATAGCCGGGCGATTGAGATTCTTGCTCTTCTGAAAAGTGAATATGCTCATCCATACGCCGGTTTCGAGGAGGATAGCCCTCCAAAAGAACCACTTTGCTCCAACCCGCATATGCACCTGTTTGAAGCAATGCTCGCCTGGGAAGAGATAGATCCGCAAGGTCCATGGACAACGGTCGCGGATGAGATCGCGAAACTTGCGATGACAAAGTTCATCGATGCCGAAAATGGGGGGCTGCGGGAATTTTTCGACCGTGACTGGGCTACACATCCCTCCGATAAAGGTCGCATCATGGAGCCCGGACACCAGTTCGAATGGGCTTGGCTTCTCGTACGATGGGGCATTCTTCGCAACAGTCTGGAAGCGATTACAGCGGCGAAACGACTTTTCGACATCGGGGTGAAGCACGGCATCTGCGCCCGCCGCAAGGTCGCAGTGATGAGCCTCAATGACGATTTTTCTGTTCGGGACCCGCTTGCTCGCCTTTGGCCTCAAACAGAATGGCTAAAGGCTGCTGTTCGTCTTGCGGCCATAACGACTGGCGAAGAGCGTCACGAATATCTCAACTCCGCCATGCGCGCAGTCGGCGCACTTCAACCATTCTTGGATACACCAGTTAGCGGCTTGTGGTTCGACAAATGGCCTGACGATGCGCCGATGTTGAACGAACCGGCACCCGCCAGCACATTTTATCACATTGTTTGCGCGATCTACGAAGCCGAGGAGGCGTTGGAATCGCTTGCCTGAACTCACACCGGTGGTTTGAGGGCATCGCGCTGTTTGTTGAGCAGGCGATGCCTCCCCCCCCTCCCAACGGCCAGCGGACTGAGTGAGACATTATTTCAAAAATAGAAATTAATTGACAATTATTATTACAATTATCGTTCGCAGATAATCTGCGCATTATGTCTTCATCAGACACCGAACAACACTACAAAGAATGACTGATGGAGCTTTAGATGAATAGCATATTTCCAATCAGCCGTCGCGCTGCCATGTTGGCAGGCGCAGCACTTGCAGCTTCGGCGGCCTTCCCAACCCGCACAACGCTTGCAGCAACACAGACTTCTTCCATTAACCTCACTAAAGGAGACAAGGACATGGGTTTTGTAACGACAAAAGACGGCGTTGAAATCTTTTACAAGGACTGGGGTCCAAAGGACGCACAGCCGATCGTTTTCCACCACGGCTGGCCGCTGTCCTCCGATGATTGGGACGCGCAGATGCTGTTCTTCGTTTCCAAGGGCTACCGTGTGGTCGCGCATGACCGTCGTGGTCATGGTCGCTCCGCCCAGGTTTCGGAAGGCCACGATATGGATCATTACGCTTCCGACGCCTTCGCCGTCGTTGAAGCGCTGGACCTGAAGAATGCCGTCCATATCGGTCACTCCACAGGCGGCGGCGAAGTTGCCCGCTACGTGGCAAAGCATGGCGAACCTGCCGGTCGTGTTGCAAAGGCGGTTCTCGTCTCCGCCGTTCCGCCGATCATGGTCAAGACAGACGCCAACCCGGAAGGTCTGCCGATGGAAGTCTTCGACGGCTTCCGCTCGGCCCTTGCCGCCAACCGCGCGCAGTTCTTCCGCGATGTTCCGGCTGGCCCCTTCTACGGCTTCAACCGCGATGGCGCGACTGTGCATGAAGGCGTGATCCAGAACTGGTGGCGTCAGGGCATGATGGGCGGCGCAAAGGCCCACTATGATGGTATCAAGGCTTTCTCCGAAACCGACCAGACCGAAGACCTGAAGAACATCAGCGTCCAGACGCTGGTTCTGCACGGCGAAGACGACCAGATCGTCCCAATCGCGGACTCGGCTCACAAGTCGGTCAAGCTGTTGAAGAACGGCACGCTCAAGACCTATCCGGGCTTCTCGCATGGCATGCTGACCGTCAACGCCGATGTGCTGAATGCAGACCTGCTGGCCTTCATCAAGGGCTGAGCCTGAACAAACGAAAAAGCGATGCGGCTGGAGACAGCCGCATGGCTTGCCTTAATTCACATGCCCGACAATCAAGCTGGGTAGCGAGACGCATACCAGTTGCGGAACAGGGCGTACTGGTTTTCCAGATGGCAACGCTGGGAAGCGCTGAGTTCATCCGTTTCGTTAAAGTGCAGCGTGTATTCCGCATCACCATTCAACACCATCAGATATTTGTAGTGCAAAACGAGGTCAGGGCCTTCGTCGTAGGTTGAGAGCACGGTCAGCGCCTCTTCCAACTCCCGTGCTTCAGCACGGGCAGAAGCGTCGCCCTTTGCCGCCTTCTCACATAGCGCAACGAGATGCAGAACTTCCTTCGGCAAGGCGTTGCCGATGCCGGTGATGGCACCGCCAGCACCGCAATTGACGAAGCCATGATAAACGCCGGTGTCGACGCCGACCATCAGGGTCAGATCGTCATCGCCCGCCGTGATGTTTTCTGCGGCATAGGTCATGTCCTGCTTGCCGCCGAATTCCTTGAAGCCGATCAGGTTTGCGTAGCGCGAGCGGAGATCGAAGAACAGGTCGGCGCGGGTAGCAAAGCCGTAATAAGGGCTGTTGTAGATAACCGCCGGAAGGCCATTTGCCGCTTCCAGAATGGCGGAGAAATGTGCCTTCTGTGCAGAAACCGAAGACCCGCGCGAAAGCACGCGCGGAATGACCATCAGACCCTTGGCTCCAACCTTTGCAGCATGGGCTGCATGGCTGACGGCAGATTTGGTGTTGATCGCGCCAGTTCCTACTATGACCGGAACACCTGCTTCCGCAAGACGTCGCACGCCTTCCTGCCGCTGTTCATCCGTCAACAGAGGCCAGTCGCCCATCGAACCGCAATAGACGACAGCCGACATTCCAGCTGCAATCAATTCCTTGCCCTTCTTCACGAGAGCATCGAAATCAGGTGTCCGATCCGCACTGCAGGGTGTCATGAGGGCCGGAATGCAGCCGGTGAAAATCGTACTTGCCATGGTTCCCAATCCTTTCGCGGTATCCAACCCGCTTGTCATGGGATGAGAATTAGCACCGCGGTCCAAATTTGTCGACAAATAAAATACAAAGAGTCGATCTGCAGATGAGCCACCGCTTGCTGGAGGCGTTCATTCAGCCCATCGACTAAAGAACAAGGCTTGAGCAGTGCCGCGCATCGGCAGTGATATAGGAACGGATCTGCGTCACGATCTGGTCCGCATGAGCCTTGGCGATCCGATCCGCCTTTTCGACATCACGGCTGATGATCGTCTGGATCATCTCCTCATGCTCACCGACATATTGCTTGGGCAGCACATCGTTGAAGGACGAATAGTAGAGCCGCAGAATACGCCGCCCCTCATCCAAGAGCCGGGTGAAGAGTTCCACATAGTGCTGGTTGCCACCGGCCTGAGCGATAGCCACATGGAAATCGCGGTTGGTCGCGATCATCGCCAGCGCATCGCGCTTTTCGACGGCCTCTTCGAACTCTCGCTGGAGCGCGCGAATCTGTGCGATATCTGCGTCCGTGTGCCTGGCGGCGGCAAGCCTTGTCGTGACGCGATACATCAGCGTCAGCGCGTCGAAGAATTCCGGCAGGCCCAGAAAATCGATCTGCGAAACGATGGTCGCGCGGTTCGTCAACGTCGTGATCAGCCCCTCCGCCGAGAGCCGGACCAGCGCTTCGCGAATGGGCGTACGCGATAGGGAGAAGCGTTCAGAGAGTTGCAGCTCATCGATTGGGCTGCCGGGTTCGAGCTTCAGCTCGATGATTTCGTTGCGAAGCGTTTCATAGACGGTGGAGACGCCAAACCCTCTGCGATGGGTCTGTTTTTCTTTCTCGTCCACTTTCTCCGCATTCGCCATGAAACCATCCTTCGCGACTGGCTGTAAGAAGACATTGCATAACCAACCTGCGAGCGAAGTTCAAACGGCGCAAAGAAAAACGCCGGGATGATGCCCGGCGTTTGTCGTAAACTGATTATGCCGCGCGCAGCGAAGCGCTGAGCGGAATTTCCACATCGATTTCCAGCAGCGAAACATGTTCGTCGCTGTCCATCTTGACATGAACCTTGTCGTTGTCGATCTGCACATGCTTGGCGATGACAGCCAGAATTTCCTCGCGCAGAACCGCGACGAGATCCGATCCCATGTTCGTCCGCTCGTGCGCAAGCAGAACCTGCAGCCGTTCGCGCGCGACGGGTGCCGACTTCTGTTTGCGGAAAAGGCTGAAGATGCTCATGCAGCCCTCCCGAAAATCTTGGCGAAGATGCCGCGCTTTTCGCCCGGTACGGCAACAGGAATGTCTTCACCGCAAAGACGGCGTGCCGCATCGAAATAAGCCATGGCCGGAGCAGACTTGGCATCGGCAAGCGTAACTGGCGCACCAACGTTGGACGCGCGCAGAACATCCATGCTTTCGGGAATGATGCCGATCAGCGGAATGGACAGGATTTCCAGAACGTCATCCACCTTCAGCATATCGCCGCGTTCAGCCCGTGCGCTGTCGTAACGGGTCAGCAGCAGGTGCTTTTCCATACGCTCGCCGCGCTCTGCCTTCAGCGTCTTGGAGTCGAGCAGGCCGATGATACGGTCGGAATCGCGAACGGAGGAAACTTCCGGATTTGTAACGACAACGGCAACATCCGCATGGCGCATGGCAAGCGTCGCGCCGCGCTCGATACCGGCAGGACTATCGCAGATGACCCAGTCGAAATGCTTCTTGAGTTCGCCGATGACCCACTCGACACCTTCCGGCGTCAAATTGTCCTTGTCGCGCGTCTGCGACGCGGGAAGCAGGAAGAGCGTGTCAAGACGCTTGTCGCGGATCAGCGCCTGCGTCAGCTTGGCATCGCCCTGAATGACATTGACCAGATCGTAAACAACGCGGCGTTCCGCGCCCATGACGAGATCGAGGTTACGCAGGCCGACATCGAAATCCACGACGACGACTTTTTCTTTTCTCTGCGCCAGCGCTGCGCCGAGGGCTGCGGTGGACGTCGTCTTGCCAACGCCTCCCTTGCCGGAGGTAACGACAACTACCTTCCCCATCCTGATCTCCTGTTCCTGCCACCTACGGCCTAATTAAAGTTTATCCGCTCTGATCGTATCGTCTTCCAGCCACAGCTGGACGGCCTGCCCCCGAAGCTTCGGGTCGATATCTTCCGCAACCTTGTAAACACCGTCGATAGCCAGAAGCTCTGCCTCAAGCTTCTTGCAAAAGATGCGCGCCGAGGCATTGCCGAGCGCACCCGCCATGGCGCGACCGCGCAACGCACCGTAAATGTGGATCGATCCACCAGCGATCACTTCCGCACCAGACGCAACTGAACCAACGATCGTTACATCCCCTTCCGGAAAGACGATGGATTGGCCGGAGCGAACAGGTTCACTGATCATCAGGGACTGAACGACGCTTCGTATTTCTGTCACCGAAGCCTTTTCAGGCTCTTCCGGTGTTTCGGCCTGAGCGAGCGAAACAGGCTCCACCTCCACATCAGACGCTGGCTTACCGCCCTTCAATGCAGGTGGCATTCCAGTCTCGATCATGGACGGACGTGCGCCCTCGATGCCCATGATCGCGACATTGCGTTTGTAAAGCTCGGCTAAAAGGGTCTTCAGCCCAGCCTTGTCGAGCTTCAGATCCGCCACGTCCAACACAACGGGACGTGACAGAAAGAACCCGGCAGATCGCGCTGCCAGATCGTCAAGTCGCTCTAGCCAGACATCCAGCGGCGACTCGGGGGAGAGAACGACCGCCAGAAAGGAGCGGCCTTTGATACGGATCGAGCGGGAATCTGTTAGCACTTTGGTCATCTAGGTAAACAAATCGTTGATAAAGAGGTACTGCTGATTTGGTTAACAAATGGTTAACGCACCAGGTCGCGAACCCTCAAAATTAACTTCATCGCCACCCTTGACGGCAAGCCGTCTTTTACTGGTTCGAGCAGTCAAACGGCGCATTCAACCCGTGACAACAGCGACTCACCGATGGGCAGGTCTACGTTGGGTACAGCGATTAAGTTGCTCGGCTGGGCAGCAAAATCATCCGCTTTGAAGTCACGGAACCTACCGCAAACAAGGCCGTTAATGCCTCGCGCCGGGCGATCTGCAATTGTTACCAAGAATTAACTGTTGCTTGCAGGCCAAAGATGACTATTTTCTCCGCTGCGCTGCAACATGCACATCTCCTCTGCGGCGCGGTCGCATTCATTTCCGGCTAAGTCTCCAATGCCGGCATATTCAGTGTCCATATTTCAGGGAGATTCTTATGACGATATCCGTCTCCACACCGACCTCCGGTAACGCGACAAGCGCTCCATTCGCGCGCAACATTACGGCTGCGCGTCAGGCGGCAGGTTACACGATCGAACAGCTCGCATTGACATGCGGCCTGACAAGCCAGGAAATTACTGCACTGGAAAACGGTGACGACAGCGATCCGTTGCGCGTCAAACGCGTCGCGGCAGCGCTGCAAATTCCGCTGGCAAGCGTCATCTGACGCTAACGCGAAAATATTGGCCGGAAATTACCATGGCGTGGGCTCTGACAGCTAACGGCCACCGGCCAATATTTATCAGGCATTTTCTCACCCCTTAAAAACGAGCGGGCAATACCCACTTACGGCTCTGTACCGCTGCCAATACGAGCACAGCGGCGTTTGTTCATGGGGCAAAGCAATGGCCGCTACCGATCGCGAAACAGCATCGCACATTCCTATCGAAGAGGAATTGTGGCCTTCGGAACGAAGTGATGTGCTGGAATGGCTTGTCACGGATACCAGCAACAACCGCTACATCGACAATATCTTTGTCGAAATGTGCATGCGACTGCACAGCCAGAACATTTCCGTCGCACGAGGTTCTCTCAGTTTTCTGGTGCAACACCCGCAATGGAGGGGTGCACGTATTTTGTGGCGGGTGGGGCAGACTGAAGCCGAGTTCACGACTTATGCCTATGGAACGGAGACCTCCACGGAATACCTCAACAGTCCCGTCCACGATATTCTGACGGGGATGAACGAGATAAGGCACAGGCTGGATGTACCTCCGTCACGGGACCAGCAGTATGAGATCTACGATGATCTGGCAGCCGAGGGATTGACTGAATATGCCGCTTGGCCGCTTCAGCATACGTTTGGCAAGCGTCATGTCATTTCTTTTGCAAGCGACCGTTCCGGCGGGTTCTCTTCCGATGAGATCGCGGTTCTCCGCAGTCTCATTCCTGCGATTTCACTGGTATCGGAAATCCGGCTCAAGAACCGCATGGCGAGGACGCTTCTCGAAACCTATGTCGGACCCCACGCGAGCCAGGAAATTCTGGACGGGGCGACAAGGCGCGGCAGCGGGGCAAGCGTCGGCGCAGCCATCCTGATCTGCGACCTCAGGGACTTCACGCGCATATCCGACCTTTGGCCGAGGGACGATGTCATCGAGCTTCTGAACGACTATTTCGATGCCATGTCAGAACCCATCGAGCGATATGGTGGCGAGATACTGAAATTCATGGGAGACGGGTTACTGGCGATTTTCCCAACAAGCGATGAGGGAGCGAGTTCCAACCTCATGTCTGCCATCCGGGAAGCACAGGTTGAGTTGGAGCGCCTCAATCAGCGAAACATACAAAACGGTCATGAGCCACTAGGCTACGGTATCGGCGTCCATGTGGGCGATGTGATGTACGGTAACATCGGCTCCAAGAGTCGCCTGGACTTCACCGTTATCGGCCCCGCCGTAAACATCGCATCCAGACTGGAAACGCTGACGAAATCGCTTGGAAAGCAGGTGCTGTTCTCCGAGGCGTTTGTCCATCTGGCCAAAGACCAAGCGGCATTTCAATCTGAGGGAATGCAACATCTACGTGGACTTGAGCAGCCAATCCATGTCTTCTCGATGCGCGAGCCATCGTCGCAATAGAGCGTGGGATCGGACAGTCCCCGCTAATGTCGATCGATGCCGCGCCTGCACGATTTAGACGGCGCTAAAGATGACAAAGCCTTCGTTCTCGGTTAGAACGTAAGCGGAACGCTTAGTTGTGGAAGATCAAGAGAAACGGAGAGAGTATTGAAGAAGGCCGAAGACGGGATACGGCGCCGCAAATCTCCCAAAGGGGAGCGGCGGCGAGAAGAAATCCTGAACGCCGCCATGCGCCACTTTGCCAATGATGGATATCAAAGCTCATCCTTTGCAGCGATAGCGGAAGACGTCGGTCTGACATTACCTGGACTGCTGCATTATTTTCCGACCAAAGTTGACCTCCTTCTCGCTGTTTTGAGCAAGAGGGACGAGGAAATCGTAAAAGATCTGACGAAAGAGAGCGATGGCTGGCGGCTGTGCCTCCTTGGTCTGATCTCCATTGTGGAGCATAATCAGACGATACCGGGCGTCATTCGCACCTTCGCTATCCTCAATGCTGAAAGCATCACCAAAGATCATCCGGCAGAAAACTGGTTTGCCGATAGGGTAGCAAAGACAACCGGTTATATTTCCACTGTCCTGAAGGCGGGAATCAAATCCGGTGAGCTTCGATCGGAAATCGAGCCAGATCACATCGCCGCCGAACTCATCGCGATCATGGATGGCCTGCAAATGCTTTGGCTGCGCAAACCACAACAATTCGATATGCTCTCGGTCTTTTCCGACTATATCCACCGTTTGATAGAAACGATAGAAGCGCCCAAGCCGTGACATCCAAGAATGCTGAGCAGGACGAACCATCGAAACGCATGTTGAGTTGGGCTCGAAACTCCACCATCTATCGGTTGGAGAGACGGATGATGACGGAAAAGCAGCTTTTCGACGCAATAACGAAAAAAGCGAAATCCAAATTCGATGACATCTCTCCCACCCAGATCAAGAGTCTTGCAGAGGCGGCAGTAAATTTCGCCTATGAGATCAAGGCACTGGATGACGTAGCCTTCGCTGAAAGCGCGACACGCACCGCACTTCGTAACGGCAAGTCCAAAAGAGCAATCGCGCAAAAGCTAAGCATGAAAGGCGTCGACAGGGAGGTGACTGCCGCAGCCCTCGAGGAGGCGGATGATCTCTCTTCCGCAGTGGTTCTGGCACGCAAAAGGCGACTTGGGCCTTTCAGGCGAGATGAAAGCAGCGATGCAAAGAGCCTGTCCAAGGAAATGGCTGCATTGGCGCGTAATGGCTATAGCTTTGACATTGCCAACCGGGTCCTCGCCATGGAGCTTGAGGAGGCCGAAGAAATCCTTGCACGGCTGTAAAAAGCAACATCGTTGTTATTTTTGGGTAGCTGGAATGGTTTTCAGATAGGCGATGATGTCGTCTATTTCAGACTGGCTCCACAACCCAAAAAAACGCATTGAAGTTCCGGGCAAGAACTTTCGCGGGCTGGCGAGGAACTGGCTCAATTCATTCTCGTTCCAGACGACGCCGTTCGCCTGGGCAGCCTTCATTGCATCCGAGTAGCTCGCAAAGTCCACAACGATCCCGGCAGGTCGTCCGACCACGCCCATCAGATGGGGGCCCATGCGTGTGCGGGGATGATCGACGTCATGACAAACCGAGCATTTCGCAAAGGAGCGCTCCCCTCGCACCGCATCGCCCTCCGCCATGGCCGGAGCGGCTAATGCGAGCACCCAGAGCAACAGAACGAAAAGCATTGTTTTCATAACGTGTGACACGACCCATTCGAAACGATCTGTTTCACTTCCATAATAAAGCACCCTCCCCGTCGTTCAAAACGGAAAGGGTGCAATATAATGCGAAGGTTCGGCCTACACCGATAGAACCGATCAGCCGCGATTAGGCGTCAGCGTAACGGATGTACCCGTTGCTGCGAGGTTCAAGCCGACCTGACCGGTAACGCTCACGGTTTGAAGCTGGATGGAGCCAGAGGTACCGCCCACGAGAACATTGGCACCTACGCCAACACCGACAGTCGCCTCAGCAGTTGCGCCCTGGTAGAGACCACCGAGCGAACCGGAATGGTAGCCTGCGGTCGGAGCAAATACTGCCCAGACCAACTTGCCTTGGGTCGTGAAGCCCAGGTCGACACCCATTTTGCGAATCGCGCCGGTGTAGTGATCCGTACGGCGCGCGCCGAGTGTTGATTGGAATACGCAGTCGAGCTCCTTTGCAGAACCGATCACGTAACCTACGCCGCCGCCGACATCACATGTCAAATAACCAATCTTGACGCCATTACGGTCGTCCTCAGGCGCCTGATAGGTTTCCTGATATGTCGCCATGTCGGCTGCAATGGCGCTGGCCGTTCCAGCCAAACCGAGCGTCACTGCTGCAAAGGTTACGGCAATCGTCTTTTTCATTTTGTCTTCTCCTGTTTTAACTTTTAACCGGCAGCACCCATTTTTCTTCTTGGGCATTCAATTGCGCACGACTAACGTTTGTTCCCTCGAATTGATCCGAAAATGACGATCACGTTTGAAATTCCGCGCGTGGTTAAAGAATACCTCATGGAGATATTCAGCCATTTTGGCGGGATAAGGGCAGTTGATCTGTCGCGAGGCGTGTACCGATCTTCGTTTACGATGACTGCAGAATTTCGGTGCAAATCGAAGCCTTGAGCGGAAGGTGATCTGAAGCGATGCGGGCGAGCACGCTGTCATGCACCTCCACGCCTACCACCAGCCCTTCGCGATTGGCAATAATGCGATCCAACGCAAGCACCGGAAGCCCGGAGGGAAAGCTCGGTACGGCAGGAGGAAGGGGACCGAACGCATCCCTGAAGGTGTTCAGGGATGAACCGTTGCCCAACCGCCATTCATTGAGATCCCCCATCAGCACTGTCGGTTGCTGATCGCGCGTATTGAGCAGTTCGACAAGCGCCCTCGCCTGCTGAGCCCGGGAATGACGCAAAAGTCCGAAGTGAGCGGCGATGACGCGAAGCGTCCCGCCGTTTTTCAGATCAAGCTCAACCACAAGCGCGCCGCGGGGCTCAAGACCAGGAAGCTTCAAAGGGTGAACGTCACGCACAGCCCCCTCCTTGAAGAGGACGACATTACCGTGCCATCCGTGCGCCTTCGCACCTGGAACGATAGGAACCGGCACCAGCCCACACTCCCGCTCCAGCCGCGCAAGATCGAGCAGACCTGTGCGTTCACCGAAACGGCTGTCCGCTTCCTGTAAAGCGATGATGTCCGCACCGATCTCCTGAATGACACGGCTGGTACGCTCCGGGTCGAACTTACGGTCACGACCGACGCATTTGTGGACATTGTAGGATGCGATGATGGGACTGCCCTGCTTTTCGGTATCAGCAGTCAGATCCCCGCGATTTTTCCGGTTTCGGAGTGATCTCATAAGTGCGGCGGGAAGGCTGTTGTTTTTGGCTCGCATCAATTTCCTGTCCCTTAGCATCCACGTTTTCATCACCCCAGCCTCAGGTCAAAGATAAGGCGAAGCCAGCCACAGCACACGCTCCGTCAGGCGCACCAAGAACGGCCTCGCCCTTAATTCATCCAGCTTCACCGGCGTTGCATTTTCCATGGCGGCGGCAATGCGCTTTGAAACGGATCGTGCAAATCCTTCGTCCAGAACTTCCAGATCCACCTCAAAGTTCAATCGCAATGAACGCGGGTCCATATTGGATGATCCCACGTAGGACCATCGATCGTCGATCACGAGGAGCTTCGAGTGATTGAACGGCCCGGTCGCCCGCCATATCCGGCAGTAGCTTTTCAGGATTTGATCGAACTGCGCGGTCATGGCGCGGTCCACCAGCATGAGATTGTTCGTGGCAGGCACGATGATATCGACGCTGACACCCCTTCGTGCCGCGGTCGCCAGGGCGGAAATAAGTTCCCTGTCCGGAAGGAAGTAGGGAGACATGATGCGGATAGAGGACCGCGCCACTGAAAACGCTCCCATCAACATCTTGTGGCTGGTTTCGACGGCATTGTCGGGGCCTGAAGCGACCGCGCGCGACAGGATTGGCGAACCGGGTGTTCCTTCAGGCAGGGTAATGTCCCAGACCGGCCCATCCAGCCGTTCGCGCGTTGTGAACCTCCAGTCCTCTGCGGCCACGGTAAAAAGATCCGCCACGACCGGCCCCAGCACGCGAAAGTGCGTGTCATGGGACTGTTTGTCGCCGTTGAACTCGCGCGTGAAGCCTTCTCGAATATTCATTCCGCCGGTGAACGCGATCTTCCCGTCAACGACAAGAATTTTCCGGTGCGTGCGCAGGTTTGCATAGGGCAGACGCAACCCCATGATGACGTTGCCATTGAAGACTGCGGAGGTGATGCCTCGCTTTTGCAGGCTACTCAGGATACTCGGAACCGAATATCGCGCGCCCACCGCATCTACCAGCACACGCACCTCCACGCCGGGTTCCTTGGCTTCGCACAATGCTTCCACGAAACGCAGACCGATACGGTCATGGTCGAAAATGTAGGTTTCGAGAATGATGGAGCGCCTCGCCTGCCCAATCGCTTCCAGCATTGCGGCGTAGGCCTGATCTCCATCGGAAAGTGTTTGAATGTTATTGCCGGTCGTCAGCGCCGTGCGGGTCACACGGTCGCCGACCGTCTTCATCGAGACGAAACGCCGTCCAAACCGCTCGATCACGATCGAATTTTCCGCATCGAAACGGGCAACCCGATCCATGATAGTGCCGTGCATCAATGACCGCTGCTGACCAACGGTACTGCGCCTGATGCGGTTGATGCCAGCGATGGCATAAATGACTGCGCCGATGATGGGAGAAAGCACGATGACACCCACCCAACCGAGTGCCGAGCGCACTTCCTGTTTCGTCATGGTGGCGTGAACCGCAGCGCCTGTCCCCATGATTACGGAGAGGAGCGCCAGCACATGCGGCCAGTAGGCATGAAACAGATCTATCATATTCGAAATATAATCATCCCATGGTTACCTGCAACTTTACGAATAAGGTGAAAAAACAACACTCTTGTAATCAATTTCGATTTATCATACCACCATTCGACATCCTGCAAATTGGTGCGCCAGCCATGCGTTTGAGACAAATTGCTCTTCTTGCCTGCACGGCGTTCGTGCTCGTGGGCTGCAACGAAACGCTCGAAACCGTCGAGCGCGATGTTTCTCACGTCAAGAACAAGGTCGATTATCCTCTTTCTCCTGCCATCCTTGCGGAGATGGACAAGAAGAATATGGATCGCAATGCGCCGATCATGATCCGTATTCTGAAGGAAGAGGGAAAGCTCGAAGTCTGGAAAGCTAAGCGAGACAACCGCTTCGAGGTCATCGCTTCCTATGATATTTGCGCATGGTCGGGTAAACTCGGCCCCAAGGTCAAAGAAGGTGACAGGCAGGCGCCGGAAGGTTTCTATAACCTTTCGCCCGGCCATATGAACCCCTATTCCAGCTACTACCTTTCCATCAATACCGGCTTTCCCAACCGCTACGATCAGGCCAATGGGCGTAACGGCACCAACCTGATGATCCACGGTGCCTGCTCTTCCTCCGGCTGCTACTCCATGACCGATGCGCAGATGCTGGAAATTTACGGCTTTGCGCGCGACGCCTTCAAGGGCGGGCAAAAGGCAATCCAGCTTCAGGCTTTACCTTTCCGCATGACGGCGGAAAACATGGCACGCCATCACAAGAGCGAGAATTACGAATTCTGGAAAATGCTGAAGGTCGGCTACGACCATTTCGAAGTCACGAAGCGTCCGCCGGAAGTCAACGTCTGTGAAAAGAAGTACACGTTCAATCAGCAAACACAGGGCGGACAGTTCAACGCCGCTGCCGCTTGCCCCGCGATGAGTACGCCGCCTGCGCTCGTCAGTGCGCTCTCCAGCTATGACAAGACCTATGACGTTGCCTATGACAAGGCGATGAAGAAGTTTGACGGCATGGTTTGGTATGACCCGAGTGAGGCAGAGCGCAAGGTGCTGGTTGCCGACAAGCGAAAGGGTCGCGAACCGGCATATGCGCCGACCGGCTCCGCCCTGAAGGCTGGAAAGCTGATGAAGGAAACCGAGTTTGCTGCGCTGCTTGAAAAGAAGGCAGCAAAAGGCCTTTCCGCACCGGCTGCAACAGCAATCGCGTCTGCTTCTACCCCGAGGATCGTTGCACCACAGCCAACTGTAGGGCAACCGGCGGCGCAGGCACGTCCAGCCTCGGTTATGGTGGCATCTGCCACCCAAACCCCACAGGCGAATGCATCTCAGGGCATTCCGGTTCCTGCGGTCAATCCGCTCGCCTTCAGCGCCTCCGCACCTTCAGACGAACAGGCAGCAAAGAAGCCTTTCTGGAAGTTCTGGGCGAAGGAATGACCGTACGGTCGGCGGTTCTTTACGATCTAAGAGGGCTCAAATGCCCTCTTCCCGCCATGAGAAGCCGCAAAAAACTATCCGCCATGACCGTGGGTGACGAACTGCTCGTTGACACCACCGATCCGCTGGCCGTCATCGACATTCCGCATATGTGCAATGAAGAAGGCCACACGCTGATCGAAAAGATCGCGACGCAGGACGGACACCGCTTCCGCATACGCAAAGGCTGATTGATCTCCCCGCCTCCACGAACTTGCAGGTAAAACTTTCGTACCAGAGTGCCACAAGCAGCTGGAACCAAGTCTCCGCCGTTTCTGTTTGCCCCGTGAAAATGCGAGGGCAAATGGACGATTTCACGAGACGCACTATTACGAGGCCAAGGCAACTCTGGTCACTGACTTACGGGCATTCGCCAGTGATCGGTACCGCGATCCATGACGGTCATCACGTTCGCGATGAACTGTTGCCGCTGATGAACCTTTCAGACCAGCAGCGTCTTTACGAAGAAGATCCGTTCACCGCGCAGATGATTTCGGGATTGACGAACAAGATCGCATTCCACCGTTCCCGCTTCGAAATTGACCTCAACCGCGCTCGGGAACAGGCGATTTATCTGACACCCGAGCAGTCCTGGGGATTGGAGGTCTGGAAAGATCGTCCAGATGACGAGGCACTGAGGCGTTCGCTAACCTCGCATCAACAGTACTATTCCATGCTGGAAAATTATCTGGCTGGTATCGAAATTCGCTTCGGTCAATTCGTCGTGCTGGATATCCATACCTATAATCACCGCAGAAGCGGCCCAGATGCAGCACCAACCACGGCGAGCGATGCACCGGATATCAATATCGGCACCTCCTCGATGGACCGTGACCGCTGGGCATATATTGTAGATGGCGTAATCG
Organism: Agrobacterium larrymoorei; assembly: GCF_013322225.1. Classification (GTDB taxonomy): domain Bacteria; phylum Pseudomonadota; class Alphaproteobacteria; order Rhizobiales; family Rhizobiaceae; genus Agrobacterium; species Agrobacterium larrymoorei_A. Next base: position 209,806 of record NZ_JAAMFB010000031.1, on the reverse strand, counting down.
ACCACTTCGCCCAAGCCAAAATCGGTGGACGCCATCTCGACGTTCGTGAAAATATTGCGTTTCAGGGACGAGGCGAGCAGACGAAGTTCATCCACGAAAAGTTTCGCCAGAACGGGTGCGCAATCGCGGTCGAATTCAAGAAGATATTCATGGACGAGTGGACCGGTGAACCAGACACCGACATGCTAAGCGACATATCCGAGACGCTGGCGTCGCTGGAGGTCGTACTCGAGAGAATGCTCGAGAGCCGACCATGACGCACACGGTAGCGACAAAAGCCGAGGCTACAGCCAGTCAATACACGGATATTATGGCGGCTCTAACCGCTGGCAAAGCGATACGGCAGGATATAGGCAAGGACGGTCGCCTTCACATAGACCGGCCACTGCCATTCCTATGTGTTCACCTGACAGGCGGCACCAAAAACCTGGCTGCGCGAGACATTGCATCGGCCCATGCTTCCTATCTTATCGCCTCGAATCTCTCTGAAGCCGCCCCACTGATCGAGGCCGTGGGGCATGAGATGCAGGCGCGCTTCGGCTCATTTATCGTGCTGGACGTTGGCGAACTCGAGCACGATATCCTGCTTGCCGACGACTCCCCGTTCCTGCCGCATTACGAGGTCTCCGTTTCGGCTACGCCGGAACCTGAGACGCAGAACGCTAAACGGGTTTTCATAAAAGCCGTTTGCGATGCGGATATCCGCTTTCGAACGCCCAGGATAACCAAGCCCGAACTGGATGCAGATCCGGTAGCGAAGCTGCGGGCAGCAGGCCTTTCATTCCCCTGCATCAGCGTGCGATTTGCACCTATTTACCGTCAGCCGGAATCCGGCAGTGATTACCCCGGTTTACGGGAGACGATGATCGCCGACCTTTTGGATGCCGGATTGCGTGCCTTTGCAGCCTTTGCCACGGATAAAAATGCGCTGCAGGTCAGTACCCACCGTGCTCTCGGTCGAAAGGCGTTTGTCGATGCGGTACGGCGCGCGGATCGCTCCATCGACGACATATCCTTATCCTTTGACTTCCTGCTTTCCGTGACGCCTATCAACGCTCGGCAGGCATTCGAGGAATTCAAGGAGAGCGGCTTTCAATATGCGCCTCATTTCCTTTATCGGCCCCTGGGTGTCGACGTGGAGGAGCAGAAGCGCAAACTTTACTCCGTCGCCTTCGACCGGCTTGAAGATCCTGTCCTTTACCATCTCTATCGCGAAAAGCAGCAGGAAATAGATCTCCAACTGACGATGCTTGCTCACCTGCATCGCCGCCAATTTACAGATTTCAGCCGCGCGCTTTATGGTTCAGTTGAAAGCCATCTGCTCGGACAGGCGCTGGATGTGCTGGCACGCTGCAAACGCCCGGAGGGTGAAGACGACATCCCAATGGTCACATGCTACGAAGTGGCCGAAAGGGCGCGTGCGATGGTGGACGCCTACCGCTTGGAGAACCCGGAATTCAAGGCCCGCATCGAAATCCGCGACGACCTTCCCCCCGGACTGATGGTGACCAGCGAGAAACTCCTGATCTCCCGCCACACCATCATGGAACGACGTCGTGTCGACGCTCTGTTGCACCACGAGATCGGTGTTCATCTACTGACCTATTTCAACGGCTCTGCCCAAGGTTTACGTCTCTTCCGCAGTGGGCTTTCCGGGTACGAAGGCGTACAGGAGGGTCTAGCCGTTCTTGCCGAACATCTGGCGGGCGGTATGACACGGGAACGCCTGCGCCTGATCGCTGGTCGTGTGGTCGGTTGCGATGCAATGCTCGATGGCGCGGACTTTGTCGAAACTTTCCGTATCGTGACGGAAGAGCATGGCTTCGACGACGCGAGTGCCTTCAACATGGTATTGCGTATCTATCGAGGCGGCGGGCTTTCGAAAGACGCGATTTATCTGCGCGGCCTCGGCGAAATTGTCGAGCACCTGCAAAAGGGTGGCGCGCTCGATCCGTTCTGGATGGGTAAGATTTCAGCTGCACATTTTCCGGTTATGCAGGAACTCGCACTTCGTGGGTTACTGCGTCCGCCGGGTATTCGCCCCGCTTTTCTTTCACCGGCAAAATCCAGCGAGCGGCTGGAAAAGATCAAAGCCGGACTATCAATCGCCGAAATGGCAACACTATAAGGAGCGGACCATGCGTTTGGCATTCTTCGTCAATTCCATCGAAGGCGAACTTCCAAGCTTCGCCACCGGACTGCTGGCAATGGCTGCGCTGAACCGGGGCCACGAGGTCGTCTATCTCACACCCGGCGATTTCACGCTTCGCCGCGATGATACGCTGGTCGTGCACGGCCTCGTCATGCCTCGGCAGAAATACAAAAAGATGGAAGCTTTCCACGCAGCATTGCAGGAGCGCGCGCTCCAGCGCGAGACCATCAACATTGAGGACATCGACGCTCTGATGCTGCGCAACGACCCCTCGCTGGATCAAACCGCGAGGCCTTGGGCGGTCCATTCCGGCATCCTGTTCGGCCGTTTGGCGGAACAGCGCGGCGTGCTGGTGCTGAACGACCCCGAGGGACTGGCGCTGGCGCAAAACAAGCTCTACTTCCAGAGCTTTCCGGAAATCGTGCGGCCGACGACCCTGATTTCCCGCAATGTTGAAGAAATCCGCGCCTTTGCAGACGCACATCCAAAAGGCGTCATCGTCAAACCATTGCAAGGCTCGGGCGGCAAGAACGTTTTCAAGATTGGCTCTTCGAAAGAGACCAATCTCAATCAGATTTTCGAGGCTATCAGCATAGAGGGCTACCTCATCGCCCAAGCTTATCTGCCCGCCGCAAAGAACGGAGATATCCGTTTCTTCATGATGAATGGCGAGCCGCTGATGCGTGACGGTGCTTACGCCGCCCTTAGGCGTGTACCCGCAAAGGGCGATCTGCGCTCCAACATCCACGCGTCTGGTACTGCCGAGGCGGTGACTGTAACCGACGAAGTGATCGCGCTTGCGGAAATGATGCGCCCGAAGCTGGTGGAAGATGGCATGTTCCTCGTCGGGCTCGACATCGTCGGCGACAAGATACTGGAAGTCAACGTTTTTTCACCCGGCGGCCTCGGGCACATCCGTGAACTCACCAATGTCGATTTCACGGATACGGTTATCGAAGCGATAGAAAAGAAAGTCGCCATGCAGCTCGCTTCCGCAGGGACATTAAGCAACAGGCTGCTCGCAACACTGTAAGATACTCGGTCGCTCAGACACCATTGAAAATTCCATTGACGGCAAGCCCGGCCTTTCATAACTGTGAACTGAAGTACATGCCCTTTTTCGAGCCTAGGCAGGTGCTCCAGTTCACATTGCACATGTCGTCGCCTCTGAACCGCAGTAGAGTTGTGCGTACAGGCAATACTTCGCTCTTGCCGGGATAACCACCATCATGAAACCGGGTGAACTCGCCGCCTATATGTTCCTCGCCGTAGCCTGGGGGCTTTCGTTTCTTCTCGTGCTTCACGCTGTTGAGGCGTTTGGCTGGGTCGGTGCCGTGTCACTGCGGTGTTTCATGGCCAGCATCACGCTTTACCTCATCGCAAGGGCCACGAAGCGCAAGCTGGATTTCTCGGCGGGCTGGAGGGCCTTTGCGGTCGTTGGCGCGACGACAGTGGCAGGTCAGTTGATCGGCTTGTCCTATGCCACGCCATTGATCGGCACGGCCATGGCGGCAATTCTTGTCGCCAGCATTCCTCTTTTTTCCATGCTGATCGGTCAGTTCTGGGGACTGGAGAAGATTTCGGCACAAAGTCTGCTGGGACTGGCCTTCGGTTTCAGCGGCATCGTCATACTTGTCGGTTTCCCCGCTGTTCCGGTGACGCAATCCTTCGTTCTCGGCTGTCTCGCCTGCCTGTTCGGCTGCATATGCGCGGCATTCGGCAGCAATTATGCCAGTCGCAGCCTCAAGGGGACCGGCTCCTGGGAAATCACCATCGGCTCATTCCTTGCAGGCGGCATTATGACGTTGCCCTTCCTCTTCGTCGTGCCTATCCCCGGCACGCCAAGCCTTGCCGATATCGGTTATCTTTTCGCCCTCGCCGTTGTCATGAGCGCGTTGACATACATTACCTACTTCCGGCTCATCGCGACAATTGGAGCAACAAAAACCATCAGCGTCGAATTCGTCGTCACCGTGATCGCCGTTTTCATCGGTGCGATCGTGCTTGATGAGCCTCTGTCATCAGCTCAGTTCACGGGCGCGGCGATTATCATCATTGGCTGTGCCCTGGTGCTTGGGCTTGTGCCGAAGCGAAAAAGCGCAGGCACCCTGCCGGATGTTCACGGATAGAATGATAGGCAGCATTTTAGCTTTTCTCTATTTAATTGCTCTCAACATTCACGTTTTAACAGTATATGATCCATCGCGTGGCAGTTGAGAATAAAATGCAGCGGAAAATTGTATAGGCGAGCATGGCTAGCGATCCCAACGATCCAGATTTGCGCGACAACCGCTTTGCGATGCTTCTGGCATCTGCCGAACTGGAACGGCCAGCCGCCGACAGCAGCATTCGCGTGGGCCGGGAAGGCCGTGAATTCTGCATTTATCCCGCACAGTTGGGTTATGACCTTCAGGAAGAACTGGATTTTCTTTCAAACCGGGTCATGGAGCCGAATATTTTCTTCACCGGTCGCCTGCTTGCGCCCGCCATGCCGCGCATCGATGATCGGTCTGTTCGCTTTGCTCTGATGCGCGATGAAAATGGAAAGCGTAGTCGCATGCGCTTCCTTATGCCCTTCACGGTTGAAAAACCTGGGTTTTCCGTCGGCCCATCTATTCTTCGCGCCTGGGCAAACCCCTTTGGCCCACTGGGCACGCCCTTGGTCGATAATGAGGGTGCTGCCGAAACCATCGACAATCTTCTCGATGCTCTGGCCCAGCCGGAATTGCGCCTTCCCAATGTTCTGGTGCTTCCATTCCTCCGGCTCGACGGGCCTTTCGTGCGGATGATCAAGGCCATCGCACTCAGCCGGAACCTTCCGTTGACGACTTCGGAACCGCACCGTCGCGTGATGCTGGAAAGCGGCACGGACGCCGATGCCTATCTAAAGGAAAAAGTGCCAGCCGGTGATTTGCAAATTCTGCAGAAAAAGTGGCGCGAGCTTGAACAAACCGGCTCGCTGACTTACGAGATCGCCCGTCAGCCGCAGGACGTGCGCTTGCGGATGGAGGAGTTTCTTGCGCTGGAAGCGAATGGTGTGAAGGGCCGCAGACGCGCTGCACTCGTCAACGACCGCTACCGCGCAGCCTTTGCCCGGGAGGCTATCACCAATCTTGCGGAAATCGATGCGGTGCGCATTCACACCATCGACTTCAACGGCGAAGCCATCGCCTCGATGGTAATTTTCATGGCAATGGGCGAAGCCTATATCTGGAAAGCCGCCTTTAATGAAAGCTTTGCCAGCTACATGACCGATCGCCTGCTGGCGCACCGTTTGACCGAGTGGCAACTGGACGATGCCAACACGTTGAAGACGGACAGCTGTGCCGCGGAGGAAGACCTCCCACTGCATGAATTCTGGAATCAATCGAGCGAAATGGGCACCTTGGTCGTCGGCCTGTCACAGAACAGCGACCGCGACGTTCGCCAGGTTGCCGCACAAGCTCACATGTACCGCAACACCAGAAATCTAGCCAAAATGCTGCGTGAACGGATAAGGTCTATAGGGCGTAAGGGTACTGCTTGACCTCTCAAAAAGCGCTCGCTCGGACTCAGCCAGATAGCGACCACCTGCTGATAACCTGTTTCCGCTCAAGATAAATAAAAACGGCGGCCGTTGCCGGCCGCCGTTTTTGATTCAAGCTGAACTGTACCGCGAACTTATTCTGCGGCATTTTCCAGAGTTACTGGTTCGCCACCTTCGGCAGCGCCTTCACCCTCTTCCGCAGATGTCGAACGGCGCGGGCGACGTGGGCGTGGCGTTGCGCTTCGGGCACGGCGGGGCGCGCGTTCTGTCGTAGCGGATTCGGCCTGGGCCTCTTCTTCAACCGCAACTTCCTTCGGCGTACCTTCGATGACGGGCTGCGGAGCAGAGCTTGCATCGTAAACAGGTGCGGCAGGTGGCGCTACGGGGACTGGTGCGGAACCATCTTCGGCCTGAGCTTCACGCGGCTGACGCTCTGGACGGTTCGGGCGCTCACGACGGTCGCGACGCTCGTTTCTGTCCTGCCGTTCCTGTCTATCCTGGCGCTCTGGCTGATCCTGACGAGGCGCGCGCTGCTCGTGCTGCTCATGAGCAACAGGCATCACGACGACATTATCGTCATTTTCGTTTCCATCCATATCGTCAGCATCGCGGTCGCTACCATAATCACGATCGGCCTGCTGGAAGCGTTCCTGCATCTGCGCCTGTGCCGACGCTATGATGCGGTTGTAGTGCTCGGCGTGCTGGAGATAGTTTTCAGCGATAACACGGTCGCCGGAGCTTTGAGCATCCCGCGCCAGTGTTGCGTATTTTTCCGCTATGTGCTGGGCAGTACCGCGAATTTTAACATCGGGGCCGGAACTGTCGTAGGTTCTGGTTAGCGGATTTCCACCCTTGCGGTTGAAATTGTTGTTGTTGCCGCCGCCATTGTTATTGTTGTTGTTAGTACCACGCCCCCGGCCGCGCTTGTTTTGCTGTCCTGGCCTCATCAATTGCTCACCTGAATTCTGTTGTGCTGACAATTCTCATTATTTCGAAGCAGTCCGGACAAGAACCCAAGGGGACTTTTCTGAACTGCGCCCATCACGCGCCTTGATTTAAAGACAAGACCTCGCGTTTAACGGACCGGATGCGCAAATGCTGCATCAAGCCGCCTGCGAACGAAGTTTCCTGAATCACATGCCGGAAATGCCCAGCCTTTCAGGGCTCTTAAAGGGAACCCGCTTCGGGACTGATCCAAACTCTGGCGAATCTTCTTTCGCCCTCAGCCACCCGGCATGTGGCCGCAAACTAGCCCGCTTCATGCGGAAATCCAAGCCTTTTCTTTTGCTTTGCAAAATATCCTTGAACAAAACGCATGTGCGCGTCATCTCATTTGTCTGCAAAAGATCAATGCGCGATCATTACCGCCATAATCTTTCACGCTCTTGACGCAATCATATCCGTTCGAAGCGAATATGGCAGCGACATCAACCTTTTGATCATAGCCGATTTCAACGCCGATCACTCCACCATCATTCAGAAAATCAACAGCTTTTTCGGCAATGGCTCTGTAGGGAAGAAGGCCATCTTCGCCGCCGTCAAGTGCGGCTAAAGGATCGAAATCACGAACTTCGCGATCAAGGCTATCGATGACTTCCGTCCTGATATAGGGCGGATTCGACAAGATTATGTCGAAGCTACCGGAAATATTGTCGAACCAGTTGCTTTCAACAGTTTCGAACCTGTCTCGCAGGCCATGTCGCTCAGCATTTCGCGCTGCGGTCGCCAGTGCGTCGAGCGAAATATCGCTGCCGACACCAGTAGCTTCTGGAACGCTGTGCAGCAACGCAAGACAGATGGCACCAGTGCCGATGCCCATATCAAGGATGCGTGCCGTGTCGTTTCGTTCGGTGAACCCGCGGAGATATGGCAACACAGCATCCACCAGCACCTCGGTATCCGGGCGCGGCTCCAGCGTCCCGGAAGACAGCAGCAGATCGAGACCGTAAAACTCGCGATGTCCGAGGATGCGATGAACCGGCTCTCCTCGTTCCCGACGGGCGATCATCGGAACGATCCCGGCCAGCTCGTCATTGCTCAAAGGCCGCTCGCCCTTCAACATAAAGTCCGTTAGCGAAAAACCGATCACCTCTCCAATCAGCAACCGCGCATCGGTCGTCGGATCGGAAACACCTGCAGCGTCAAGGCGCTTACGCGCCTCAAGTAAATATGTCTGAACGGTCTTCTGGCCGACCGTCACTGCTGTTCGCCGAGTTGCGCGAGCTGACCGGCCTGATAATCGGCGATCAATGCATCGACGATTTCATCGATATCGCCCTCAATCATCCGGTCCAGCTTGTAAAGCGTGAGGTTGATGCGATGATCCGTAACGCGGCCCTGCGGGAAGTTGTAGGTGCGGATACGCTCTGAACGATCACCGGAGCCCACTTGGCTTTTGCGATCAGCGGAACGCTCGCTATCCACCTTCTGGCGCTCGATATCGTAAAGCCGTGAGCGCAGTACCTGCATGGCCTTGGCACGGTTCTGGTGCTGCGACTTTTCGGAGGAGGTTACGATAAGACCGGTCGGTAGATGCGTGATGCGAACGGCAGAGTCAGTCGTATTAACGTGCTGACCACCCGCACCCGATGCGCGCATCGTATCGACACGGATATCTTCGGCGCGGATTTCGATATCGATATCTTCCGCTTCCGGCAGCACCGCCACGGTGGCGGCGGATGTATGGATACGACCGCCTGCTTCCGTTTCCGGCACGCGCTGTACGCGGTGCACACCAGACTCGAACTTGAGCTTGGAAAACACGCCGCGTCCGGTGATGGTGGCAATAATTTCCTTGAAACCGCCCGCTTCACCTTCGCTTGCTGACAACACCTCGACTTTCCAGCCCTTCGTACTGGAAAACCGCTCGTACATGCGAAACAAATCGCCTGCGAAAAGCGCCGCTTCAGAGCCGCCGGTGCCTGCACGAATTTCAAGGATCGCGCTCTTCTCGTCCGCCGCATCCTTTGGCAGCAAAAGGATCTGCATTTCCTTCTCGAGCGCTTCGATACGCTCGGATATCTCTGGTAACTCGGCTTCCGCCAGTTCTCGCATGTCGCGGTCGGTGGACTTGTCCGAGAGCAGAGCTTCCAGATCGGCAGCCTCTGCCTGCGCCTTTTCGAATTCGCGAATTGTCGTCACGACCGGCTGCAACTCGGAATATTCGGATGCCAGCTTTACATAGACGTCCGCAGCGGGACCGGCAGACATGCGCGCTTCTATCTCTCCGAAACGACGTTCAAGCTCACGCATTTTCTCGACGGGAAGCTTCGCCACCTGTCACGTACTCCATTTCCATACTGTTTTGTGCTTTAGATAGGGATCGAATGGGCCGCGGCAAAACGTAAGAGCAAATCCCGCGGACTTTCGGTCGATTTTCGATCGTCCAGCGCTGCATTCAATTCTTCTGCAAGCAAACCCGCGTCCAGCCCCAGCAGCATTGCCTTGACCGGACCGATTGCAGTCGGGGACATGGAAACCGAGCGGAAACCAAGCCCTATCAATGCCATGGCCGACAGAGGCTTGCTCGCCATTTCGCCGCATAATGTAACGGACGTATTATTGCGCTCGCCAGCCCGCACAACATCACGAAGAATGCGCAGGAACGGCTTGCCAAGATTGTCGAAACGATCCGACACGCGCGCATTGCCCCTGTCCACTGCCATCGTGAACTGGAACAGATCGTTTGAACCGACCGAGACGAAGTCGGCCTCTGCCATCAACTCGTCTAACTGCCAAAGAAGGGCAGGAACCTCCAGCATCGCGCCGAATTGCAGTTTCCTTGGCAAGGAATGGCCGAACTTCGAAAGGTGCTGGACTTCCTTTTGTAGCAGATCTCGAGCAGCACGGATTTCCGCCACCTCGGTAATCATCGGCAGCATGATGCGCAATTCGGCACCGGATGCAGCACGCAGCAACGCGCGCATCTGCGTACGCATCAGCCCTGGACGATCCAGCGACAAGCGGATCGCTCTCCAGCCGAGTGCCGGATTTTCCTCTTCCTGTCCCCGCATGTAAGACACGACTTTATCGCCGCCGATATCCAGCGTGCGGAAAGTAACAGGCTTGCCCTTCGCATTGCGAAGCACGCTTCGGTAAAACGCTTCCTGCTCCTCACCCTTAGGCATGTTGGAAGCAATCATGAACTGAAGCTCGGTACGGAACAGGCCGATGCCCTCCGCACCGGATTCTTCCAGCTGCGGCAGATCGACCAAGAGACCAGCATTCATGTTAAGGCTGACCTTCTGACCGTCCCGGGTCAGAGATTCGACGTTCTTCAGCGCACGGAACTGCTCCTGACGCCGGGCGCGCAGGCGAACTTTTTCTTCATAAGCGCGCTGCAAATCCGTCATTGGACGAAGATGCACTTGGCCGTCATCGCCATCGATGATGATCGCATCATTGTTTTCGGCCAGCGCAACAATGCCGGTTGCCTGACCGATAACAGGTATGCCCATTGCACGCGCAACGATGACGACGTGGCTCGTTACCGCACCGTCTTCCAGTACCAGACCGCGCAGCTTCTCACGGGGGTAGTCCAAAAGCTCGGCAGCGCCCATGGCACGTGCGAGAACGATAGCGTCTGCGGGAAAATCCTCTTCCGGCCCGCGTCCGCCGAAACCGATCAACTGGCGCAGAAGCCGGTTTGCAAGATCGTCGAAATCATGCATCCGCTCCCGAAGATAGGGATCGGTCAGGCGCATCATGCGCGCCTTGGTATCGCTCTGAACCTTCTCGACCGCCGCTTCCGCCGTCAAACCATTGCGGATCGCCTCTTCCATGCGGCGAACCCAGCCCTGGTCGTGCGCGAACATGCGATAGGTTTCTAGCACCTCGCGATGCTCACCTTCCGTTGCGACATCGCGCCGTTGCAGCATGTCGTCGATGGACAGGCGCAACGAGCCGATCGCTTCGGCGAGCCGCCGAATTTCGGTGTCTGCGTCTTCGTTCAGCAGGTTGGTGACGACGATGCGTGGATCGTGCAGAACGACATGGCCAAGGCCGATGCCTTCACCATAGGCGTCGCCATCGATGGAGACAGCCCTTGTCAAATCCAGTTCCACGCCGGGACGGGTGATTTTCTTCAATTCGCCGCTCGCCACTATTTCCGCAATAAGCATCGCGGTTGTTTCAAGCGCTTCAACTTCATCCTCCCGGTATGTTCGGCTGGTCTTGTTCTGAACGACAAGAACGCCAAGAGTGCGACCGGATCTTAAAATCGGCACACCGAGGAAGGAATGATAAATTTCCTCTCCCGTTTCAGGGAGATAGCGGAAGGCAGGATGCGCCTGCGCATCGGAAAGATTGAGTGGTTGGGCAGACGCGGCAATAGTACCGACAAGACCTTGCCCCATTTTCAGCTGGGCGAGGTGAACGGCATCCTTGTTCAGGCCTTCAGTGGCATAAAGCTCGAGTATACTGTCAGAACGCAACACATAGACGGAACACACCTCTGCCACCATGTTGCTGGCAATTTGCCGGACAATCTGGTCGAGGCGCTCCTGCGGCTCAAGATGCTCCGCCATCATTTCGCGAAGCCGCCTGAGGAGGACGCGCGGACCTGCGGAAAGGTCTCTCATCGCGTATGCTCCCGAATACCGAACGTGCGAGCCGACATGGCCCGCACGGAAGGCTCAATCAAAACTATAGCGTCGACAACACAACTAACAAGCGTATTAACGACGTCTTATCGAGACATTACACCGTTTTGAAGAATCGGATGACATGTGCCGAGGTTCAACAAATCAACTCTTATCCAGACCATAGGCAGAATGCAAAGTGCGAACTGCAAGTTCCGCATAGGCACCGTCGATAAGTATCGAAATCTTGATTTCCGAGGTGGTAATGGCCTTGATGTTGATATTCTTTTCAGCCAGCGCCTTGAACGCGCTTGCGGCAACGCCCGCATGGCTGCGCATGCCGATACCGATGACCGAAACCTTGGCAAGGCCTGTTTCGTTCTGAACGACGTCGAAGCCGATCTGTGCCTTGTTGTCTTCCAAGACCTTCAGCGCCTTGGGAGCATCGCCCGAAGGGACAGTGAAGGTCATATCGGTGCGCGAACCATCTTCCGAGATATTCTGCACGATCATGTCGACATTGATGTGCGCCTCGGCCAGCGGTCCGAAGATGGCAGCCGAAACACCCGGGCGATCCGACAGGCGGCGCAGTGAGATTTGTGCTTCATCCTTGGCATAGGCAATGCCGGTTACGACTTCCTGTTCCACGATTTCTTCCTCGTCACAAATCAAAGTACCGGGCGGGTTGATGAGGTCGCCCATGCCCGGTGCATCGGGATCCTCAAAGCTAGAGCGCACGAAGGTACGAACCTTGTGCACCATGGCAAGTTCGACCGAGCGAACCTGCAAGACCTTTGCGCCGAGCGACGCCATTTCGAGCATTTCCTCGAAGGCGACCTTCTTCAAGCGGCGTGCCTTGGGTACGATGCGCGGGTCTGTGGTGTAGACGCCATCGACGTCTGTATAAATATCGCAGCGATCCGCCTTGACGGCAGCAGCGATGGCGACAGCAGAGGTGTCCGAGCCGCCACGACCGAGCGTAGCAATACGGTTATCCGGGCCGAGGCCCTGGAAACCTGCTACCACGGCGACCTGGCCTTCGCCCATGCGGCGAATAATATCGGAGCCGTCGATATCGAGAATGCGGGCAGCACCATGTGCGTTATCGGTACGGATGGGGATCTGCCAACCCTGCCACGAACGGGCATTGACACCCAGGGACTGCAACGCAACAGCCAGAAGACCCGAGGTCACCTGCTCGCCGGACGCGACGATGGCGTCATATTCGCGCGCATCATAAAAGGAAGCAGCGCCCGCGGCACCGGCAACTTTAGGCGTGTTTTGAACCCAATCGACCAGCTCATTGGTTTTTCCGGACATGGCCGAAACGACGACGGCCACTTCATGGCCTGCATCCACTTCACGTTTCACATGCCGAGCGACATTGTGAATGCGTTCCAGATTGGCGACGGACGTGCCGCCGAATTTCATGACAATGCGAGCCATAGTTTTGACCAGTACCATCCCATTTTGCCGCGCTTATGCGGCAGAGCAAGAGCACAAACCAGTCGGCCTAGTTATGAAGGCCTCAAGTTGCGGGTCTCTTAGCGAAAAGGTATCAGCCACGCAATGCCGATTCTGAACCATGCGGTACGTCTTTCAAGCGCGACCGTACCGCAGTGGCCTGTACAAACCGCGCCATTCGCAGTAAGAGCGCGGCAATTCAACCGGCCAGATGGCCGAAAAGGCCGGTATCGGCTGCTCTATGACCTCGGGTTTTATTGGGTTTTGGGCGGATGCAGGCAGCCCCATATCCGAAAGACGGTAGATGACAGACACCCAGGGTATCGCCCCGGCGATTGCACAGGCGTTGGAAAAACGCGGCTATAAAGATTTGACTCCGGTTCAGAAGGCGATGCTTGCGCCCGAACTGGAAGGGAAGGACGCACTCGTTTCCGCCCAGACCGGCTCCGGCAAAACCGTGGCTTTCGGTATTGCCATTGCTCCAACGGTTCTCCCGGAAAGCGGCCGTTTCGGCTCCGCTGGGGCCCCGCTCGCCATTGCAATTGCCCCTACCCGCGAGCTTGCCATGCAGGTGAAGCGCGAGCTGGAATGGCTTTATGAATTTACCGGCGTTTCCATCGCTTCCTGCGTTGGTGGCATGGATATCCGCACCGAGCGCCGTGCGCTGGAACGTGGCGCGCATATCATCGTCGGCACACCCGGCCGTCTTTGCGATCACATCAAGCGCAACGCGCTGGACCTCTCCGCCATTCGCGCCGTGGTGCTGGATGAAGCCGACGAGATGCTTGATCTCGGCTTCCGCGAAGACCTCGAATTCATTCTCGAAGAATCGCCGGAAGATCGTCGCACGCTGATGTTCTCGGCCACCGTTTCGCGCAGCATTGCAAAGCTCGCCGAGAGCTATCAGAAGAACGCCGTTCGCGTCGCTACCGCATCCGAGCAGAAGCAGCACGTCGATATTGAATATCGTGCCTTGCTCGTCACGCCATCGGACCGCGAAAACGCGATCATAAATGCCCTGCGTTATTACGAAGCACGCAACGCCATCGTGTTCTGCTCCACCCGTGCAGCGGTAAACCATCTGACAGCCCGCTTGAACAATCGCGGCTTCTCCGTCGTGGCGCTGTCCGGCGAACTCAGCCAGAATGAGCGGACACACGCGCTCCAGGCGATGCGTGACGGTCGCGCCCGCGTTTGCGTGGCAACAGACGTTGCCGCTCGTGGTATAGACCTTCCCGGTCTTGAGCTCGTCATCCACGCCGATCTGCCGACCAATTCCGAAACGCTTCTGCACCGTTCGGGCCGTACTGGCCGCGCCGGTCAGAAGGGCGTAAGTGCCATCGTGGTTCCGGTCAGCCAGCGCCGCAAGGCAGAACGCCTGCTTGACGGTGCAAAGGTTAGCCCGGCATGGGTTCGCCCACCAACCGTCGAAGAAATCGTCGAGCGCGATGGCGTACGACTGCTGGCCGATCCTTCGCTTAACGAAGATGTCAGTGATGATGAGCGCGATTTCGTGGCCAAGCTGCTGGAGCAGCATGGTGCCGAGAAAGTTGCAGCTGCATTCGTGCGCCTGTTCCACGCCGGTCGCTCTGCGCCGGAAGACATTTCCGAAGTCTCTCTCGATGGCCGCAAGCCACGCCGCGACAGCTTCGAGCATGTGGAAAACAATGCACCGCGCCGCGAACGCTCCGACTTTGCCGATAGCGCTTGGTTCACGCTTTCCGTGGGCCGCAAGCAGAATGCCGAGCCGCGCTGGCTCATCCCCATGCTATGCCGCTTCGGTAAGCTGACCCGCCAGGACATTGGCGCGATCCGTATGCAGCAGACCGAGACCTACGTCGAATTGGCGGCTGATGCGGTCGACCGTTTTGAATCGGCGCTTGGCAAGGATATGGCTCTGGAAAAGGGCATTCGCGTCAAGGCCATGGAAGGCAAGCCGGATATGACCGGCAAGCCACGCGAAGACACCCGCCCGCCGAAAGCCCAGAAGAAATTCGGCGCCAAGGCAGATTTCGGCGGCGAGCGCCGCACCGACGAAAAGCCCTGGAAGAAAAAGTCGAAGCCGGGCAACGATGCGCCTCGTGGAGATCGGCCTGCGAAATTCGAAGGAAAGAAAGACAAGCCCTTCGAAAAGCGCACTCCTAAGAAAAAAGACCACTAAAATTGAAAAACCGGCGGGAGCAATCCGCCGGTTTTTTTATTCGCTTACTCACAGGGTTACGGGTTAGGGCAACCCGGTGAACCCACGATGCAGCCAAACTGCTGTCCATCACGTGGTGGGCGCGGAGCGCGTTCGCCGTCACGATTGCGGTCGCCATCCCGACGGTCAACATCCCATTGACGGCGGTCATCATTGGAGCGCTGTTCACGCCATGCGCGATCCTGATCTCTATTACGGTCGCGGTCGCGTTCCCAACGCTCCCGGTCGCCATCGCGGCGGTCTCTGTCCGCACGATCGCGGTCGCCGTCTCGACGGTCACGATCATTTTGGTCCCAATTACCGTACTGCCGCTCCCAGCGACCGTCATTCGGGCCGCGACCACGGGGATCGCGCCACTCTTCGCGAGGACGCGGACGATCCCTGTCGGCCCACGGCGGAGGCGCATTCCAGTAACCACCAGAGGGAGGGGGGCGACGCCAGCGATCACGCTCGCGGTAGAAATCGCGGTCACGGTAATTCTGATCCCAGTAACGGCCGACTTCAAATGTGACGATTGGAACGCCGAGATCGCGATAGTAACGTGGTTCCACGTAAACGCGGTTCTGGCGATACATCGCCTGAACATAACGACCGGCGACCCAACCACGACCGTAGCTGAAGGACACGTCGCACCACGGCGTATCGGACAGGCATCCATGGATAGTCAGCGGCGCACCGTTGGGGATAACGACGACGGCTGGATATGCCGTGCTTGGTCCCGAACGCATATTCACATTAGCGGTGGCAAAGCCTCTCGTCGCGGCTTCGGCCAAGGCCGGAGCAGCAACAAGCGCGAGCAGCGCAATTGCACCAAACAGTTTATTCTTCACTTCATTCTCCTCAAGCAAAGGCTCGCGCGCCGATTATTTTCGGCGTCTGATTTGGAAAATACGCCTGCCTTCATGAACGCAGCATGAAACGGAAATTGGCTCATATCAGTTCCCTGCCGTCCCCAGTGCATGGCCGTTTCCGTAAAGGATATTAAGCCCTGCCCTTGACTTCGAAGGTCAATCATCCGACTTCAGACCTATAGCGAAGATGGAGCAGGATGATGAGCGAGACCGCGAAAACGACCGTCGACCAGAGCGAGGTAGACCGTTTCTCCGCGATGGCGGCAGAGTGGTGGAGCCCGACCGGGAAGTTCCGCCCGCTTCACAAGTTCAATCCTGTCAGGCTCGAATATATCCGTAATCGCGTGTGCGAAAATTTCGTCCGCGACCCTAAAGCGCATCGCCCGCTAGAGGGCTTGCGCGTTCTTGATATCGGCTGCGGCGGCGGACTACTTTCCGAACCTGTGGCACGCATGGGCGCCGATGTCGTGGGCGCCGATCCTTCCGAAAAGAATATCGGAATCGCCACCACCCATGCTCGTGAAAGCGGCGTAACAGTGGATTACCGCGCAGTGACTGCCGAACAATTGCAGGAAGCCGGCGAAACCTTCGACGTCATACTTAACATGGAAGTGGTGGAACACGTCGCCGATGTCGATTTGTTCGTCCGCACTTGTGCGCAAATGGTGCGGCCGGGCGGGCTGATGTTTGCAGCAACAATCAATCGAACACTGAAGGCGCGTGCGCTTGCGATCTTTGCGGCTGAAAACGTACTCAAATGGTTGCCGCGCGGAACGCACCAGTACGAAAAGCTGGTGCGACCGGATGAGTTGGAGAAACCGATCGTAGCCAGCGGTATGGATGTCATTCACCGTACCGGTGTGTTCTACAACCTGGTTCAGGATCGCTGGAACCTTTCTCCGGACATGGATGTCAACTATATGGTTCTCGCCAAGCGCCCGGCGTAACGAACCATCATCCTTGAATATCGGGCTCCACGACACGGGCAAGGTTTCGCAACGATTCCTGCCAGCCGAGATAACAGGCTTCGGCGGGGATAACGTCTGGAATTCCAGCTTGCTCTATCGTCAGTTCCGTCCCGACCGATACCTGCCTTAAGCGGACCGTTACGCTCATTTCGCCGGGCAGATCCGGATCATCGAACTTATCGGTGTAGCGGATCAACTCATTCGGAATGAGCTCGACATATTCACCGCCAAAGCTGTGAATTTCGTTTGTCGTGAAATTACGAAACGACATCTTGAAAATGCCGCCTACTTTCGGTTCGAACAGATGAACGGTGCACAGAAAGCCGTTTGGTGGCAACCATTTCGCCATCGCATCCGGTTCGAGAAATGCTCGATAAACTTTCTCCGGCTTGGTGGATAGAACCCGGTGAAACGTAACGGTGCTTGGCATGTTGGTCCTCCTCTGGCCGGAAATTCACGACTGATGAGGTAACATAACCAAGGCGGAGCCTGCCGATTCCAGTGCTACTCCCAGTACCTCAATTTACGTCATCCGGGAGCACTGGCAATGCTGCGACCTCTATGCCCTCATCCAGCAGCGCTTTGGCTTCTTCAATAGAAGCTTGGCCGATGATACCGCGTTCTTCCGTCTCGCCATAATGAATCTTACGGGCTTCCTCGGCAAATTTGTCGCCAACGTCCTCGGCATTGGCACGAATATTGGCCAACGTTTCCTTGATTTTGGCGAAGGCCTCTTTCTGCGCAGTGTCCATCGCCAAGGTACGCATGGCTTCTTTCGTTCTCGACGTTGAAAGCGACGGTGCCATCAGCGTCTTGGACACATTTTGCGATCCACAGACGGGGCAGCCGATCAACCCGCGCGCAAGCTGGCTGTCATAATCCGCACTGCCTGAAAACCAACCTTCGAACTCATGCGTACGTTCGCAACTGAGCGAATAACGGATCACGCCACGGCACTCCCCTTAATCGTGGCAGCGGTGACGGAATCGAGCTGAAACTCACGAGCATTCTTGAGATTAGGGATTTTGCCCCGAACGGAAGCGACGAGCGAGGGATCGATATCCGCATAGATAATCTCCTCGCCATCCCCTCCAGCAGCAGCAATAATTTTTCCCCACGGGTCGATCATCATGGAGTGACCATAGGTCACACGACCGTCTTCATGCGTGCCGCCTTGTGCGGCAGCGATGAGAAATGCACCGTTTTCAATCGCACGGGCGCGAAGGAGGATTTCCCAATGGGCTTCTCCAGTCTGTTTCGTGAAGGCCGCAGGGACCGTCAGCACCTGAGCGCCAGCCACCGCCTCCGTGCGGAAAAGTGACGGGAAACGGACATCATAGCAGATGGCAAAGCCGAAGGTAGCGAGTGGCAATTCAACGATACGCGCTTCGTTGCCCGGCTCGTAGGCTGCACTCTCGCGCCAACTTTCACCGTTGTCCAAATCGACGTCGAACATATGGATTTTGTCGTAGGTACAGATTCGATCGCCATCCGGTGCAAACAGAAAACCACGATTCGCAATTTTTCCGTCTGCGCGCGCAATCGCAGTAGAGCCGACATGGATATAGATGCCGAGTTCCCGCGCAAGCTTGGCGGCGGTTGAGACAATCACATCGCCCTTTTCATCTTTCAACACAGCACGAAGAGCAGAACGATCCCGTTGCAGGGCACCGGTCATTTCCGGTGTCTGAACATAAACAGCGCCCTCAGCGGCCGCCTGCCGAACAAGACGCTCCATGTCGGCGGCGTTCTTCCTTGGGTCAACCCCGGAGCACATCTGAATTGCTGCGGCCTTGAAGCTCATGTCTCTGTTTCCAATGTTCATAGTCAGTTACTGCACATTACCCGGCCAGAAGCGCGTCCAGCTTTCCGTCGCGGTCAAGCGCATGGAGGTCGTCACAACCGCCGACATGCTGTGCGCCAATAAAGATTTGCGGGAATGTGTTTCGACCAGATTTTTCCATCATTTCCTGACGATAATCTGGATTTTCGGTCGCATTGTATTCCTTGAAGTCTACGCTTTTGCCTTCCAGCAATGCTTTGGCGCGAGCGCAGTAGCCACAAAAATCACGCGTGTAGATTGTTACGGATGCCATATGTATAAACCTCGCAAATGCTTGGAAACGTCCAGCTTCTAACTGTCATATAGGCCCGGAAATCGCCATTGCAAAGGTCAAAACGGTGACATCTGCGGCACCGGATTTCTTCAGCCGTTTGGCGGCTGCGGCGACCGTCGCGCCAGTCGTATAAACATCATCGACAAGCACAATCCGTTTGCCCATGACATCGGTTTCCCGTCCAGGTGAAATGGCAAATGCCCCGCGAACGTTGTCCTTTCTTGCGCGCGCGGAAAGCCCCACCTGTCGGCTGGTCGGCTTCACGCGCACCAGCGTGGAAGGAAGAAAAGCTTTCCCGGACATAGCAGATAGATGCCGTGCCAGTTCTGCGGATTGGTTGAAGCGGCGACTTAAAAAGCGGCGGCGGTGCAGTGGCACCGGCATGATAAAGTCGCAATTCGCCACCGTATCGTCGCTTGCTCTTAGCATCCACGATGCCATCTGCCGGGCGAGATCGGTTCGGTCCAGATATTTCAGTTGATGGACGAGCTTTCGAGCCGGGCCATCGTGCAAGGTGGCCGACCTCAGACGGTCAAAGGGCGGCGGATTTGCGATAGCTTCGGCGCTAATGGAACCATCGCCGTGGTGATAGGCAAAGGGAATACCAAGTATCTCGCAATAGGGCCGTTCGATGAATTTGATACCCGACCAGCATTGAATGCAGAAACCACCGGCGCCACCTGTAGCGCGTCCGCATCCGGCACAGGAGGGCGGATAGACGAAGTCACGTGCATGGCGAAGAAACCAGCCGATGGGTTGCGCAACGCTCTGCCTTGAAAACATGACTTCTCCTCACGCATCGCATTGACTTTAAAGGCAAAGAGGTGCCTTTGCGACTGCAAAGTTTTGGTAGGTCACGGCATGGACATTCTTTTCGACCGGGCGCTCGTAGAGCAAAATCGTAAACGCGCATGGCAGATGGGAGATCGCAAGGCGCTTTTCCTGCTCGACCTGGCGGCGGAAGAGCTGGCGGACCGGATCGCAATCGTCGAGCGCCAGTTTGAGACAGCCGTAGAACTGCACGGCGCGACCGGTATCACCGCGCAACGTATCCTGGCAACCGGCAAGGTCGGTTCCATGATCCGTGTGGAAACGCGCGCTGACTTCACTCTGGATGGCGTCGCTCCTTTGGTCGCCCCTATAGAAGACCTGCCTCTGGAGCCCGCCTCCATGAATCTCGTCGTTTCACCGCTTTCCCTGCATCTGACGAATGATACACCCGGCACCCTGATCCAGATCAGGAAAACCCTGAAGCCGGATGGCCTATTCCTGGCGGCAATTCCCGGCAGCGGTACATTGCAAGAGCTTCGGGACGTTCTCCTGATGGCGGAGGCAGAACTGCTGGGCGGCGCCAGCCCGCGCATCATTCCATTCGCGGATGTTCGCGATGTTGGCGCGCTTTTACAGAGAGCTGGCTTCGCCCTGCCCGTAACGGACACCGAAACCTACACGGTTCGATACGATTCCATCTTTCCGCTGATGCGAGATCTACGCGCCATGGGAATGGCAAATCCACTGATCGGGCGCAGCAGAACACCCTTGACGAGGCGGTTCTTCATGCGTGCGGCCGAGCTCTATGCCGAGCGTTATAGCGACCCTGATGGACGTATTCGCGCAACGTTCTCGATCATCTATGTTTCCGGTTGGGCTCCACATCAAAGCCAGCAAAAGCCGCTAAAGCCCGGATCTGCAAAAGTGAGGCTGGCGGACGCCCTCAAAGGGCTGACGTAACCTTCAATCGGCTGGAAAAGTTTCGGGCTGTATTACGCAATAGCGCCAGCAAGCGTGTCGGCTATAACCTGGAAGATCG
Source organism: Agrobacterium larrymoorei (assembly GCF_013322225.1). Taxonomy (GTDB): domain Bacteria; phylum Pseudomonadota; class Alphaproteobacteria; order Rhizobiales; family Rhizobiaceae; genus Agrobacterium; species Agrobacterium larrymoorei_A. Next base: position 189,139 of record NZ_JAAMFB010000031.1, on the reverse strand, counting down.
CCAGTAGATTGTCTCTCACGCTCTCGAGACCCAGTATCATCGCGCCGGAAATAAGAGCAATGATCAGTCCGTACTCGATAGCGGTAGCGCCCCTATTGTCGCCCAAGAGGGCCCACAGCCGTTGCTGAATTCCGGTTTTGTTGCGCAACATGGAAACCTTCTGGACGGGAGGCACGCGCAGGCCTGCCACAGTGGATACACTCTCTAACTGTACGGCAATAAAATGTTCAATTCGTTACGGAAACCCCATAACTTTATGGAAGCCAAGCAATCAGCGCCGACGTCACAACGCCAATGACCCGCGGATAGTCTTTCTCTAACTGCTCGGTTTGCGGTGGCAATAGCAGCAGGGCAACGTGATCATTTGGGACAATAGAGCGACCCAGCATTACGCAGTAAATGACTATGGCAACGCTCATCGCGTCGTAAGGCGCGTGACGCTGGATGGCGATATACCTGTCGGCGTGGACGGACGCCGGAGTGTTGCACTCGTGAAACCCTGACGTGACCTGATATCAACTGGTAGGGTGCTGGTCAGCGACCGGCACCGTTTCTAGCGGCATGCGCTTCATCCAAAGTTCCGCGGCGAATGGTAACGCGACCTAGCAATCGCGGCTAGAATACCCGTCGACTATGCACACCGAACCAGGCATCGGCTGCGTTATGCTACGGCGAATGCTGTAGCTCTTCGGCTGTTCACCACGATTGATCGAACCGGTGCTGATCATGTCAAAGGTTTCGGGATTTTGAGCGAAGCGTGTGGGAGATGTTTTGCCCGCAAGCATCGGCGTAACGATCAGCGAAAGAGCGACTGCCACCATACCAAATAGCAGCGCGACATTGAGAACGCCGATCCTTCGCGACTTGGCAGAATAAGACTGGCGATCCTCGACAGTTTTCCAGAAATCCTCATTCATGCTCGGCCTCGCTACGCGCCATTTACCAAATCTTCAGCCCTAGAATTTGCCAGAGCTTACTAAACGATCAGTTAATGGCGACCCGTTTTGAGGCAGACAAGGCTATGGAAAAACCAGATTTTCGGGCTTTTTCACAAACTGTTTATAAAAGATCCTGCAAGTAAGGAATAAGCGGCTCGTCTGCGGGTGGCATGGGGTAATCCCGCAATGCCTTCGGTTTCACCCACCTGATGGCCTGCCCTTCCCTTCCGTGCGGAATACCTTCATAGCGTCGGCAGACGTAGAGCGGCATCAGGAGATGAAAGGTCTCGTAAGTGTGGCTTGCAAAGGTCAATGGAGCAAGGCACGCGACCTTCGTTTTAATTCCGAGTTCTTCTTCGAGTTCACGAACAAGGGTCTCTTCCGGAGTTTCCCCGGCCTCGACCTTTCCGCCGGGAAATTCCCACAAGCCGGCAAGCGACTTGCCTTCCGGCCTCTGCGCAAGCAAAATTCGCCCGTCTTGATCGATCAGCGCACAGGCCGCGACGAGCAAGATTTTTTTGCCAGCCTCCTCCATCAGCTATTGTCCTTGCCCCAGTAGCGGTAGGTGTATGCTTCAGAAAAACCGAATTTTTCATAAAGCGCCAGGGCAGGCAGGTTTGTGGAAACGACTTGCAGCCAGGCAGTCTTCGCCCCGCTGATACGAGCCCAGCGCAGCGCCGAAGTCAGAATCTCACTGCCCGTTCCGCGTCGGCGCGCAGTCTCGGCCACATCGAGCGATAGAATTCCCGCAAGGTCATTATCCTGTACGCAGATTACGGTCGCCTGCGGATCGCCCTCTATCTCTTCCTTGATGAAGAGCCCTAGCGTCGGCTTGATGGAGCTGACGATTTCAGCAATAGCAGGGCGCAATGCCGGATCGTCACCGCTCACCTTAAGGCTGGCTTCAACAAAGCGTCCGATATCGTGACTGGGCAGATGAGCAATTGTTTCCGGCAGTTCGGCGCGAATGAGATCGGAGGTCATCACCTTGACTTCCTCGAACACGGTCCAGCCGTTATCGTAAAGATGAGCCCGCAGTTCTGCAGGCATTAACGTCGTCTCGCGAATGATCAGCGGGCGACCGAAATCTTCGAAACGTTTACGCGCCTTCTCCAGCCGCAAACCGCAATTTCCATAATCGGAGGGGTCCAGCGGGACAACGCAGTTGATCCGCTTCGATGGATGGGAACCCGTCAGGCGTAACTGCCAGCTGCCGTCGTAGATGACCGATGAGGCTGGCCATGCGCGAAAACCCACAGCTTCAAGACGGCGAACAAGCGGAAGGTTTATGGCGCTGCTGTGCATGTCGTTGGCCTCCACCGATCAGCTCCGGTAGTCGCCGTTGATTTCGACGTATTCCTTCGTCAGATCGCAAGTCCAGACGGTGGCCGTACCATTGCCAAGCCCGATATCGACTTTGACGGGAATGTCCTGCTCTTTCATCACCGCAGACGCTTCGGCTTCGGAGTAGGCTGGGTCCCGTTCGCCATTCACGGCAACGCGCACATGGCCGAACCAGATCGCCAGACGATCACGGTCAGCCAGTTCGCCGGACTTGCCCACGGCCATGACAACACGGCCCCAGTTGGCATCCTCACCGGCAACGGCAGTCTTCACCAAAGGCGAATTGGCAATGGAGAGCGCGATTTTCTTCGCAGCGGCATCGCTTTCAGCACCCGTCACCGTGACTTCGACCATCTTGCGGGCACCCTCACCGTCCCGCACGACCTGAAGCGCGAGATCTTTGAGAAGATCGTTCAGTTCGGCACGAAATCCTTCCAGCCTCGGATCGTCAGCGTTTTCAATGCGAGCCTGACCATCAGCTTTGGCAGCACCGGTAGCAAAAAGCATTAGCGTATCGGAGGTGGATGTATCGCTGTCGACCGTGACCGAATTGAATGTAGGGCCGACGCCGGCGGAAAGCAGTACCTGCAAGGCAGACGGCGAGATATCCGCATCCGTCACCACATAAGACAGCATCGTCGCCATGTCGGGCGCAATCATGCCCGCACCTTTGGCGATGCCGTTGATCGTTACTTTTACGCCGCCGATTTCGCTCATGCGGGTTGCGACCTTCGGATAGGTATCCGTCGTCATGATGGCCTTTGCGGCTTCATGCCAGAAATCGCCAGTCGCATCCGTGTTCATCTGTCCCAGAACGCCTGCGAATTTAGTCGCGTCCAGCGGCTCACCGATGACGCCCGTCGACGAAAGGAAGACTTCGCTTTCAGAACAGCCCACTGCCTCTGCAGCGGACTTGCCGGTCAGCTCCGTAGCGGCTTTGCCCTTCTGTCCCGTAAAGGCGTTGGCATTGCCGGAGTTCACCACCACGGCACGCGCAACGCCGCCTGGCAGGTTGGCGCGGCAGTAATCAACCGGCGCCGAGGGGCAGCGCGATTTCGTGAACACGCCAGCAACCGAGGCCGGCGCATCAAACACCATCAGCAGGACGTCCGTGCGGTTCTTGTACTTGATGCCAGCGGCAGCCGTTGCCATGCGCACGCCGCGTATCGCAGGCATGTCTGGATAGGATTTTGGAGCAAGCGGGGAAACGGCAGCGGACATGGGCAAACCTGCGGTCAAGACATGAAAGATAGAACGAAAACAGGGCGGCTTATCGCCGCCCCGCAACTCACGAAATATTACTGCTGCGGCTGAGGAACAGCGTCCTGCTGCTTGCTGGCTTCTTCGTAACCCTTGCGCAGCGCCTCATCGGTGATTTCAACTTTCTGCTCGGCCTTGGCCTTTTCGATCAGCGCAACATACTTGTCGCGCATGACGAGCTGACGAACCTGCGCCTCGACCTGCTCATATGCTGGCGGCGGAGCAATGCGCTTATCTTCCAGCTTGATGACGTGGAAGCCGAACTGCGACTTGACGGGCTCCTTTGTGTAGGCGCCCTTCTCCAGCTTGAACGCGGCCTCTTCGAACTCGGGAACCATACGGCCCTTGCCGAACCAGCCGAGATCGCCGCCATCATCCTTATTGGAGTCGGTCGACTTTTCCTTTGCAAGCGCCGCAAAATCCTTGCCACCGTCCAGCTGCTTGATCACGTCCTTGGCTTCCTCTTCGGTCGCCACCAGAATGTGAGCCGCCTTCACCTCTTCTTCCTGAGGCAGACCGGCGACTTCCTTGTCGTAGCGTGCCTTGACTTCATCGTCGGTCACGGCGTCGACAACGTGCTTGCGGAAGTAGGCGTTATGGAGCTCCCGGTCGGAAATGAACTCGAGACGCTTCTTGAAGTCATCGGTCTTCTCGAGACCTTCTTCAGTCGCGTTCTTGACCATCAACTTGACGTCGATGGCGCCGGAAAGTGCCGCAACTTTCTTCTGCTCATCTGGCAGCTGTGCCAGTTGGGGATCGAGATTGCTCATGGCCAGATCGAGTTCGGACTGACGAATCTCTAGATCGCCGACCTTGGCAACAACGGCATCTTCTTGCGCAAATGCTGGAAAGTGAAGACCAAGACCAGCCACGATCACAGCAGCGGCAATTCTATTGTAGCGCAACATATTGAACCTTTCGGAGACAAAGCCGGCTCCAGACGTGGTTTTCCGGCTGAAAAAACTTCCAAACATCGGAATGTGGCCATTCTGTAACGGGCAGAACCGTTGACATCATTTGCCCCCCCTCTTATCTGTCACGCAACCTCGCGTCCAGATGCGTTTCAGGGTGTCGTTCGTCATTTGTGTGTTATTCCAAATAACGAGCTTCAAGCCCAAGGGAAACGAAATTTCAGAAAGGGCCAGTTGGATGGTCAGTCTCGGCGGAATAGCCCGCAAGTTGTTTGGCTCGTCAAACGATCGCCGCGTGCGCTCATATCGTAGCAATATCGCCGCCATAGGTGCTCTTGAAGAGCAGATGAAGGGGCTCTCCGACGAGGCGCTTGCGGCAAAGACCGTAGAGTTTCGCCAGCAACTTGCTGAAGGAAAGTCGCTGGACAGTCTTCTCGTTCCTGCGTTCGCCGTTGCGCGTGAAGCCTCGCTCCGCGTTCTCGGCATGCGCCCCTTCGACGTGCAGCTGACAGGCGGCATGATTCTTCATTCGGGCGACATCGCCGAAATGAAGACGGGCGAAGGCAAGACGCTCGTGGCGACGCTGGCCGTCTATCTCAACGCGCTGGAAGGCAAAGGCGTCCACGTCGTTACCGTCAACGACTATCTGGCCCAGCGCGACGCCGGTACGATGGCTCGTCTCTATGGCTTCCTCGGTTTGACGACGGGCGTTATCGTTCATGGCCTGGACGATGACCAGCGCCGTGCAGCCTACGCCTGCGACATCACCTACGCGACGAACAACGAGCTCGGTTTCGATTATCTTCGTGACAACATGAAGTACGACAAGGCGCAGATGGTTCAGCGTAGCCATCACTACGCCATCGTCGACGAAGTCGACTCCATTCTCGTGGATGAGGCGCGCACGCCGCTCATCATCTCCGGCCCTCTGGACGATCGCTCCGATCTTTACAACACGATCGATGCTTTCATCCCTATGCTGACGCCTGATGACTATGAAATCGATGAGAAGCAGCGTTCGGCCAACTTCTCCGAAGAAGGCACCGAGAAGCTCGAAAACCTGCTGCGTCAGGCAGGGCTTCTCAAGGGTGAGTCGATGTATGACGTGGAAAACGTCGCCATCGTTCACCACATCAACAATGCGCTGAAGGCTCACAAGCTGTTCCAGCGCGACAAGGACTACATCGTCCGCAACGGCGAAATCGTTATCATCGACGAATTCACCGGCCGCATGATGCCGGGCCGCCGTTATTCGGAAGGTCAGCATCAGGCACTTGAAGCCAAGGAAAAGGTGCAGATTCAGCCTGAGAACCAGACGCTGTCTTCCGTTACTTTCCAGAACTACTTCCGTATGTACAAGAAGCTCTCCGGCATGACCGGCACGGCGTCGACCGAAGCGGAAGAATTCGGCAACATCTACGGCCTTGACGTCGTTGAAGTGCCGACCAACCTGCCGATCCAGCGTATCGATGAAGACGACGAAGTCTATCGTACGGGCGAAGAGAAGTTCAAAGCCATCATCGAGGAGATCCGCTCCGCGCATGAGCGTAGTCAGCCGGTTCTCGTGGGTACGACCTCCATCGAAAAATCCGAGCTTCTCGCAACGATGTTGCGCCAGACGGGCTTTGAGAACTTCCAGGTTCTGAATGCTCGCTATCACGAGCAGGAAGCCTATATCGTCTCGCAGGCCGGTGTTCCGGGTGCGGTAACGATCGCCACCAACATGGCCGGTCGCGGTACCGATATTCAGCTCGGTGGTAATATCGACATGCGTCTCGAGCGCGAACTTGAGGGTATCGAGTCCGAAGAAGAGCGCGCCGCCAAGGAAAAGGCCGTGCGCGACGAGATCAAGGTTCTCAAGGAAAAGGCGCTCGCCGCCGGTGGCCTTTTCGTCATAGCAACGGAACGCCATGAAAGCCGCCGTATCGACAACCAGCTGCGCGGACGTTCCGGTCGTCAGGGCGATCCGGGCCGCTCTAAATTCTACCTGTCCCTACAGGACGACCTGATGCGCATCTTCGGTTCGGACCGTATGGATTCGATGCTGCAGAAGCTCGGCCTGAAGGAAGGCGAAGCCATCGTTCATCCTTGGATCAATAAGGCACTAGAGCGTGCGCAGAAAAAGGTCGAAGCTCGCAACTTCGAAACACGTAAGAACCTTCTCAAATATGACGACGTGCTGAACGATCAGCGTAAGGTCATTTTCGATCAGCGTCTGGAACTGATGGAAGCCGAGAACATCGGCGAAACCGCAGCGGACATGCGCAATGAAGTGATCGAAGTCCTCGTCGCCAAGCACATTCCCGAAAACGCCTATGCGGAACAGTGGGACACGGCAGGCCTCAAGGCCGCCCTGCAACAGTCACTGAACCTCGATCTGCCTGTCGACGAATGGGCGAAGGAAGAAGGTATCGCCGAGGACGATATTCAGCAGCGCGTCACCGAAGCCGCCGACAAGGTCATGGCGGAGAAGGCGGAACGTTTCGGCCCTGAAGTGATGACCTATGTCGAGCGCTCGGTTATCCTCCAGACCATTGATCACCTGTGGCGCGAGCACATCGTCAACCTCGATCATCTCCGTTCTGTCGTTGGTTTCCGTGGCTACGCCCAGCGCGATCCATTGCAGGAATACAAGGCAGAAGCCTTCGAACTGTTCCAAGCTCTTCTCGCGAACCTGCGTGAAGCCGTTACGGCGCAATTGATGCGTGTGGAACTCGTGCGCGACGCGCCGCCACCAGCGGAACTGCCGGAGATGACCGCGCATCATCTCGATCCCATCACTGGCGAGGATGATTTCTCCCAAGCGGCAGGCGGTGCTTCGGCAATTTACGTTCCACCGGAACAGCGCGACCCGAGCAACCCAGCGACATGGGGCAAGATCAGCCGCAACGAAGCCTGCCCATGCGGCTCCGGCAAGAAGTACAAGCACTGCCACGGCATTTTCGAGCAGGCGTAAGCCTGCTTGAACCTCCATTCTTCGGTTTTCCATTTAAGAGCACACGATGATTATAGCCTGCGCGACTGACCGCCATTATGCTGAACTGGCAGGCGTATTGATCAATTCAGTCGTCATGAAAGGCGATGTGCCCGATGCTAAAATCGTCATTTGCGACTACGATCTCAGAGAAAAGGATCGCGATAATATTCGAGCCTGCGCAATGGGGCGGCCTGTCCACTTCGTTCGCATCGAAGACGTGGTGAAGCAGAAGCTGGCTTCATATATGCGTACCGTCTCGTGGTCTCGAGCAATGTATTGCCGTCTGCTTCTTCCCGACCTTATCGAAGACAGTGGCCGTATGCTTTATCTGGATAGCGATATGCTGGTGTTGGAAAGCCTGCGTCCGCTATTTGATCTTCCTATGGGCGATTGTGTAGTTGGCGCTGTTCAAGATGCGGACTACCCAAGTCATATTCAGAGCAGAAATGTCCGTCTTGGGCGACTACCTGATGCGCGCTATCTCAATTCAGGTACACTTCTCATAGATCTGGACCGCTGGCGCGCTGATGGGATTGGCGAAAAATGTCTTGCCTATCTCGACGCCAATACGGGTGGATATCCCGACCAGGACGCGCTCAATATGACGCTAGGAGATAAGTGGCTCGATATCGGCAAGAAATGGAATTTTACTGAGCGCACCTCTACCAATTTCCCGCGCGAATACTTCCTTCAGGCAGGTATTCTCCACTACACTTGGCGCAAGCCGAACCTCGCCCATTGCGAACACCCTGCCCGCGACCTCTATCTGACGCAGAGACAGAATACGCCCTGGAAGAATAAACCGCTGGTGTCAAACACACGGCGTCGTATCCGGCGGGAATGGAAGAAGCTGGACGTCTACGTCGAAAACCTGCTGAAGAGATTCAAGGCAAGGCTTGGCTTCGACGCGTAAGTTTGAAAGCACTGGCTTTTCAGAAGACCGGTGAGCCCTCAGCATTCACTTGATGGTGCGAAAGAACGTTACGAAACAACAATTTCGTTCGTGCGTTAGATTTCGCTTGAACAACTGTGCCGATATCTAGAGGATCGCCTGAGCCGATTCCGGGAGATCAGCTGACATAGTTCATGGAAAGGGAGGAAGACCCATGAAAACCGTTCTCGCTTCTGCGATAGCCACGACGACTGCCGTGCTTTTTGCTTCGAGTGCAATGGCCGCGACCGAGATTCAATGGTGGCATGCCATGACTGGCGCGAACAACGAGGTTGTGGAACAGCTTTCCAAGGAATTCAATGAAAGCCAGTCAAACTACAAAGTCGTTCCGGTTTTCAAAGGAACCTACCCCGAAACGCTGAACGCCGGTATCGCCGCCTTTCGCGCAAAGCAGCCACCTGCCATCATTCAGGTATTCGATGCGGGCAGCGGCGTGATGATGGGCGCGCAGGGCGCAATCGTCCCTGTGGCAGACGTGCTTGAAAAGGGTGGCTTCAGCTTCAACAAAGCGGACTATCTTCCGGGTATTGTTGCTTACTATTCCAAGCCTGACGGCACGATGCTGTCCTTCCCTTATAATTCTTCGTCTCCAATCCTTTATTACAACAAGGACACGTTCAAGAAGGCCGGTCTGGATGCGGAAAACCCGCCAAAGACATGGCCAGAAGTGTTCGAAGCCGCCAAGAAGATCAAGTCCAGCGGCGCTTCGTCCTGCGGCTTTACCTCGACCTGGCTGACCTGGATCCAGACGGAGAATTTCGCGGCCTGGAACAACCTTTCCTATGGCAGCCACGAAAACGGTCTTGGCGGCACGGATGTGAAGCTTGCCTTTAATGCAGAGCCTTTCGTCAAGCATTTCCAGTCGATTGCTGATCTGGCAAAAGATGGCACGTTCCGTTACGGCGGTCGGACCTCCGAGGCGAAGCAGTTGTTCACATCAGGCGAGTGCGGAATTCTGACGGAATCGTCTGGTGGTCTTGGCGATATCGTCAAGAGCGGCATGAATTATGGTATCGGCCAGCTGCCTTACTATGAAGGTGAAGGTCGGCCACAGAATACTATTCCGGGCGGCGCCAGCCTCTGGGTCTTCGGCGGCAAGTCGGATGACGAGTACAAGGGAACGGCCGAGTTCTTCCATTTCCTTTCGCAGACGAAAATTCAGGCACGCCTGCATCAGGTATCGGGCTATATGCCTGTAACTTTGGCTGCTTATGAGGAAACCAAGAAGTCCGGTTTCTACGAGAAGAACCCGGCTCGTGAGACGCCGCTGCTACAAATGATGGGCAAGGCCCCGACGGAAAATTCCAAGGGTGTTCGCCTTCCGAACCTGCCCCAGGTTCGCGACATCATGAATGAAGAGTTCGAAGCTATGCTGGCTGGCAAGCAGGATGCCAAGGCCGCTCTCGATAAAGCCGTGGAACGCGGCAACACGGCCATTCAAACCGCAATCGGCAATTAACACAGTATTCGCTGCCCGCGCCTCGAGAAGAGTCGCGGGCAGTCGCAATGTCTGAGGAGTACGCGGTGCAAAGCGTCGTCTTTCCAAACAAGATTCTCCCCTATTTTCTGGTTGCGCCGCAAATCATCCTCACGGTGATTTTCTTTTTCTGGCCAGCCAGTCAGGCTCTCTATCAGTCCGCTATGCGCGAAGACCCATTTGGGCTGCAAAGCACATTTGTCGGTTTCGCCAACTTCTCAGCGATCCTGTCTGACTCAAGCTATCTGCATTCCCTCCAAGTGACGGTGGTATTCAGCATAGCAACAGCGCTGCTTTCCATGGCCGTCGCGCTGCTTCTTGCCACGGCCGCCGATCTGGTAGTCCGTGGCAAGGGCTTCTACCGCACGATGATGATCATTCCCTATGCCGTTGCGCCAGCGGTGGCGGGCATGCTGTGGCTCTTCATGTTCAACCCGGCAATGGGTACGCTTTCCTACATTCTGCGCCGCAACGGTATCGCCTGGGATCCACTGCTCGACGGAAATCAGGCGATGACGCTTGTTGTAGCGGCAGCAGCATGGAAACAGATCAGCTACAACTTTCTGTTCTTCGTTGCCGGATTACAGGCGATCCCGAAGTCGCTGCTGGAAGCCGCCGCCATCGATGGCGCGCGCGGTGCACGCCGGTTCTGGACTATCATCTTTCCATTGCTTGCGCCGACGACTTTCTTCCTTCTCGTCGTCAACACCGTCTATGCCTTCTTTGACACCTTCGGCATCATTCACGCCGTCACGGGCGGCGGTCCTGCCAAAGCGACTGAGACGCTGGTCTATAAGGTTTATAATGACGGCTTCGTCAATCTGAACCTTGGCTCTTCGGCAGCGCAATCCGTCGTTCTCATGGTCATCGTCATCGCCTTGACCGCTTTCCAGTTCCGCTTCGTTGAGCGGCGTGTTCATTACGGTTAAAGGGGCGAAAAATGATTCAGAATCGCCCGTTGGCGACCCTCATGGCACATCTGATGCTGGTTATCGGCATCATAATCGTCGCCTTCCCGATCTACTACACGTTCATTGCATCGACCGCGACATCGAACGCCATCCTGCGTCCACCGATTTCGCTGTTGCCCGGCGGTCATTTCACCGAAAATTACAGCGAGGCCATCTCCGGCGGCGTAGAGCGCGTGGTCGGTGTCAGTCTCGAACGATTGCTGTTCAACAGCTTTGTCGTGGCATTGCTGATCGCGGTTGGAAAGATCATCATCTCCTTTCTGTCGGCCTTCGCCATCGTGTTCTTCCGCTTTCCATTCCGCATGGGCTTTTTCTGGATGATCTTCGTCACGCTGATGCTGCCGGTGGAGGTCCGCATTCTGCCGACATATAAGGTCATCGTCGATCTCGGCCTGCTGAACACCTATGCGGGACTGACGCTGCCGCTGATGGCATCCGCCACGGCGACCTTCCTGTTTCGGCAATTCTTCCTGACGATACCGGGCGAGATGGTGGAGGCGGCGCGCATAGACAATGCCGGGCCGTTCCGCTTCATGAAGGATATCCTTCTGCCGCTATCGACCACGAATATCGCGGCGCTTTTCGTGATCCTCTTCATCTACGGCTGGACGCAATATCTGTGGCCGCTGCTGGTGACGGATCGCGCCGACATGAACACGATCATTATCGGCCTGCGCCGCATGGTGGATTTTACCGACGCCTCGACACCCTGGAATTACGTCATGGTCACAGCGATCCTGGCGATCATTCCTCCCGTCATCGTCGTTGTCCTGATGCAGCGCTGGTTCGTCAAAGGCTTGGTGGAGACTGAAAAGTAATGGCAACTATCGAACTCAAGGACGTCCGCAAGGTCTATGGCGGCAATGTCGAGGCGATCAAGGGCGTGTCTCTGGATATCAAGGACGGAGAGATGATCGTGCTCGTCGGCCCTTCGGGCTGCGGCAAATCCACCCTGCTTCGCATGGTGGCTGGTCTCGAAAGTATCACCTCCGGCGACGTGAACATCGCAGGCAAACGTGTGAACGATCTGGAGCCTGCCGAGCGCGACATCGCCATGGTGTTTCAGAACTATGCACTTTACCCGCATATGACGGTACGCCAAAATCTGGCCTATGGCCTGAAGAACCGAAATACACCGAAAGAAGAAATAGACCGCCGTATTACGGAAGCCGCGCGGGCGCTGGAAATAGAGCAGTTTCTGGAGCGCAAGCCGCGCCAGCTTTCTGGCGGTCAGCGTCAGCGTGTTGCCATGGGTCGCGCTATCGTGCGCAAACCTGCCGCGTTCCTCTTCGATGAACCGCTCTCCAATCTCGATGCAAAACTTCGCGTCCAGATGCGGGTGGAAATCCGCCGCCTGCAACGCTCGCTCGCTACGACCAGCATTTATGTAACGCATGATCAAATGGAAGCGATGACGCTCGCCGACCGGCTGGTGGTACTGAATGCCGGGCGCATCGAACAGGTCGGCACGCCTATCGAGCTATATGAAAAGCCCGCGACCAGCTTCGTCGCGACCTTCATCGGCTCACCATCGATGAACCTGCTGCCGCTCAACGATTCCGTTTGGACTGCGCCAGCGAATGGCACTATTCCCGCACATGCGGCGACCATCGGTATTCGGCCCGAGGATATCGTCATCCACAATGGCGCGATCCAGAGCCCTTTCAAGCTTGCGGTCAATGTTGCAGCCGTAGAACTTGTCGGCGCGGAAAGCTATGTTCACGGCGAAATGTCGAATGGCGAAACCATCGTTTTCCGCGTTCCCGGACGCTCAGCTATCGAGATCACGGAAACCGTGTCGATCACCGCCGACCCTTCCCGCTTCCACCTGTTCGACAAGCATGGAAAACGGATTTGAGTTTCAGGCTGGATTTCTCAGCATTTCGATGATTGCTGAGAAATCCTTCCCCGATGCACCCGTATCGTTGAATTGTTGATAGAGTTTAGCGGCCTCCTTGCCGAGCGGCGTATCGGCACCGCTGTAATCCGCAGCGGCTTGCGACAGCACCAAATCCTTCAGCATCAAAGCAGTGGCGAAGCCGGGCTGATAATCCTTGTTCGCCGGAGAGGCTGGTACTGGGCCAGCAACTGGACAATAGGTTGTGAGTGACCAGCATTGGCCGGAAGAGACGGATGCGACATCGAATAACGCCTGCTGGGACAGACCGAGCTTTTCCGCCAGAACGAAGGCCTCAGAGACAGCGATCATCGAAATGCCGAGGATCATGTTGTTGCAGATTTTGGCCGCTTGCCCCATCGACGCTGCACCGCAATGGATGACCTTTTTGCCCATGACTTGCAGGATTGGTTCAGCAACAGTGAAAGCCTGAGCATCTCCACCGACCATGAAGGTGAGAGTGGCAGCTTCCGCGCCCGATGTTCCACCGGACACGGGCGCATCAAGAGAAGGGCAACCCTTTGCCAGCGCCATGTCATGTGCACGCTGTGCGCTTTCGATATCGATAGTAGAGCAATCGATGAGCAGCGTGTTCGCTGACACTAGCGAAACGAGCTGTTCCCATACAGTCACGACGTGCTGGCCTGCGGGAAGCATGGTGATGACGATGGATGCCTCGCCTATTGCATCCTCTATCGACGCGCGCACATCGACGCCGGTTTGCGCCGCTCGTTCCCGCAGTTCCGCGACGAGATCAAAGCCTTGGACCGCATGTCCCGCCTTGACCAAATTTGCCGCCATAGGTCCGCCCATGTGCCCGAGGCCCATAAACCCAATCGTCGCCATGTCTTTCCTCCGCTTTCTACATATGGATCGCGTAGCCCAGAACTTTGAACGCCGCTTCCTGAAACGCTTCGCTACGAGTTGGATGTGCGTGGATCGTACCCGCAACGTCTTCCAGACGCGCACCCATCTCGATAGCCAATGCAAAACTTGCCGCTAGTTCGGAAATACCCGCGCCAACCGCCTGAATGCCTAAAACGAGATGGTTATCCGCCCGCGCAACGACCCGCACGAAACCGCTTTCATCCTCAACTGTCATAGCCCGTCCATTGGCGCTGAAGGGAAACTGGCCGATCTTCGTCTCGATACCCTGCGCTCTCGCCTCATCAGCGGACAGCCCGGCGCTGACGATTTCGGGATCGGTGAAACAGATGGCGGGAATGCAGCGCCTGTCCCATATCCGCTTCTTTCCGGCGATCACCTCTGCCACCATCTCTCCCTGCGCCATGGCACGATGTGCAAGCATCGGCTCTCCTGTGAGATCACCAATGGCGTACACGCCGCGCATGGAGGTGCGGCACCGCTCATCGATGCGTATGAACTGACCGGCCATATCAAGATCGAGCTCTTCCAGGCCGACCGAGTCCGTATTCGGCCTACGCCCAACGGTGATTAGAATTTTGTCGACCGCTAAGGTCTCAAGCTCGCCGCCCACCAGGCGGATGGCCAATGCGCCCGCTCCGTCGACACCTTCTGCCTTCGCATCTGTCAAAACACGCACGCCGAGTTCGGACAGTCGTCTCATTACCGGCTTTACAAGTTCCCTGTCGTACTGAGGCAGAATTTTGTCCGTTGCTTCGATAATCGAAACCTTTGCTCCCATCTTCGCAAATGCAGTGCCAAGCTCTATGCCAATATAGCCCCCGCCGACGATGGCGACTGTTTGAGGAACCTTTCGCAATGCCAGCGCTTCGGTCGATGAAATGACATTTCCACCGAAAGGAAGTATGAGCAGTTCAACAGGCCGGGAGCCAGTGGCGATCACAATGTTCTCGGCGCGGATCACCTGCAATCCGGTTTCGGTCTCGACCTCCACCGTCTTGCCATCGCGAAACCGCGCCGTTCCAGGCACGATTTTCACGTGCGCCTTCTGCAATAGGCTAGTCACGCCGCCGGCCAGACGGCTGACGATTCCGTCTTTCCAATCGACGGTGGAACCGAGATCGATTGAAGGACTCTGGACAGATATTCCCAGCGGCGAGCGACGCTCGCTCATCTGCCGAACCTTGTGAAACTCATCCGCTGCGTGGATAAGTGCTTTGGAGGGAATACAGCCGACATTCAGACAGGTGCCACCGGGCTTGCCTTGATCGACAACCACCGTATCGATGCCCAGTTGGCCTGCACGAATGGCGCAGACATAGCCGCCTGGTCCAGCGCCGATGACGAGAAGTTTGCAAGCGATCTCTTTCATGGGTGCCTCAGCCTTCGATGAAAATCAGTGCTGGCGTTTCAAGCAGCGTCCTGATGCGCTGGATAAATGTCGCAGCATCGAAACCGTCGACCACGCGATGATCGAAACTCGATGACAGGTTCATCATCTTGCGCGGAATGAACTGGCTGCCATCCCACACCGGACGAGTGGCGATTTTGTTGACGCCAATAATCGCGACTTCCGGATGGTTGATGACCGGCGTGGAAGCGACGCCGCCCAGAGCGCCCAGCGAACTGATGGTGATGGTGGAACCCGATAGCTCTTCCCTTTGCGCACTGCCATTTCTTGCCGCATCGGACACGCGGCCAAGCTCCGTCGCGCAATCCCATATGCCACGCGCTTCCGCATGGCGCACCACCGGTACCATCAGCCCTGCCGCGGCCTGCACGGCAATGCCGATATGGACCGCCCCATAGCGTTTTATGACGCTCGCCTCATCATCAAAAGTGGCATTCATCGCAGGCTGCTCGGCAATCGTCCTGACGAGCGCACGCATCAGAAACGGCAGGAGGGTTAGCTTCGGCTGATCCGGCTTTCGCCCGGCATTCATCGTCGCCCGCAAATCTTCCAGATCGCTCACGTCCACTTCCTCGACATAGGTGATGTGGGGAATGCGAGACACGGAAAGCGCCATCCTCTCCGCAATTTTGCGTCGAAGGCCAGTCATCTTGACCTCCTCAATCGACGTGTTCTTTGCAAGTGAAGAGTGATAGGCGATCTTTTGAGCGTCTGATGGCTTGAACGCGTCCAGATCATCGTGCGTAATTCTGCCCGCTGGTCCGCTTGGCTTGACCTGCCGCAGATCTATACCTGCATCCTGCGCCTGCCGCCTCACGGCGGGAGAAGCGAGCGGCTTTTGTGGCGGCTCCGTATTGTAGGACGGTGCTGAATGGCTTTCGGCCTTTGCTGGCTGCGTTTTCGGTACCGCGGACGTAGGTTGCGGCTTTTCCTCAGCGGAGTTTGAGGGTTCCGGCAATACTGCCGCCTGTATCGCGTCGATATCCGTTTCGATTTTCACCAGAGGAGATTTCACGGCAACCGTATCTCCAACATTTGCTGCGACCCATATTACGACGCCCGCTACCGGCGACGGAATTTCCACCGTCGCCTTGTCCGTCATGACGGCTGCGAGAACCATGTCTTCGCGCACGGGATCGCCCGGTTTCACATGCCATTCCACAAGCTCGGCTTCGGCAACACCTTCCCCGACATCCGGCATTTTTAGGGTGAATTC
Source organism: Agrobacterium larrymoorei (assembly GCF_013322225.1). Taxonomy (GTDB): domain Bacteria; phylum Pseudomonadota; class Alphaproteobacteria; order Rhizobiales; family Rhizobiaceae; genus Agrobacterium; species Agrobacterium larrymoorei_A. The sequence continues at coordinate 172,900 of NZ_JAAMFB010000031.1, read as the reverse complement.
AGCCATGGTTTACGCCTCCATCACTTCGGTCAGTGCGCGCCCCACGCGCGCAGGGCCGGGAAAGTAATCCCACTCCTGCGCATGCGGATAAGGCGTATCCCAGCCTGCGACGCGAACGATGGGAGCCTCAAGATGATAAAAGCAATGCTCCTGCACCAGAGACACAACCTCTGCGCCGAAGCCGGAAGTGAGCGTGGCCTCATGTACCATCAGGCAGCGCCCGGTCTTGGTAACGGATTGTACGATGGTATCGAGATCGAGCGGCAGCAGACTGCGCAGATCGATAACCTCCGCATCGATGCCGGTTTCAGCAGCAGCAGCCAGCGCCACATGCACCATGGTACCGTAGGCGATGACAGTCACTTGCGCTCCTGCCCGGCGGATTTGCGCCTTGCCGAGCGGGATTGTGTAGTGGTCCTCCGGCACCTCGCCCAGATCATGCTTCGACCACGGAATGACCGGCATATCGTGATGACCATCGAAGGGGCCGTTATAAAGCCGCTTCGGCTCCAGAAACATCACGGGGTCCGGGTCCTCGATGGCTGAGATCAAAAGGCCCTTAGCATCGTAAGGATTGGAGGGAACGACGACCTTCAGCCCGCAGACATGGGTGAATAACGCCTCCGGGCTCTGACTGTGCGTCTGGCCGCCGAAGATGCCGCCACCCGTCGGCATGCGGATGACGATGGGGCAGGTGAAATCGCCATTCGAGCGATAGCGAATGCGGGCCGCTTCCTGCGTGATCTGGTCGTAGGCGGGATACATATAATCCGCAAACTGAATTTCTATGCAGGGGCGCAGGCCATAGGCTGCCATGCCGATGGCTGTTCCGACGATGCCGGATTCGCTGATGGGCGCGTCGAAACACCGTGTCTTGCCATACTTGGCCTGCAAGCCCTGCGTTGCACGGAACACGCCGCCGAAGTACCCCACATCCTCCCCGAATACGACCACATCCTCGTTTTTGCCCATGGAAACATCCATGGCGCTACGAACGGCTTCGATCATCGTCATTCTGGTCATATCAATACCCCGCCTTCTGGCGCTGGCGGCGAATATGCGGTGGCATTTCTGCGTAAACGCCCTCGAAGATATCTCGGACCGAAGGCTTTCCGCCCGCATGTAGCGTGCCGTGGCTTTCGGCCTCACGCTGGGCTTCGATCACCTCATCCATGATTTCGGCTTCGGCCTGTGCGTGGCGTTCTTCCGACCACACGCTGCGCAGGATCAGATGGTTCTTCAGCCGCAGGATCGGATCGCCAAGCGGCCAAGCCTCGGACTCCGTTTTGGGACGGTAGGCACTCGGATCATCCGAGGTGGAATGCGCGCCTGCGCGATATGTCACATATTCAATAAGCGTAGGCCCGAGATTGCGCCGCGCCCGCTCCGCCGCCCAGCCCGCTACGGCATGAACGGCCAGGTAGTCGTTTCCATCCACCCGCAGCGCTGGAATGCCGAATCCGAGACCTCGCGCGGCAAAGGTGCCGGAGCCGCCGCGTGCAATCCCCTGAAAAGTGGAAATGGCCCACTGATTGTTGACGATGTTGAGAACAACGGGCGCTTTGTAGGTGGAGGCAAAAACCAGCGCGGAGTGGAAATCAGATTCCGCCGTGGAGCCGTCTCCGATCCACGCTGCAGCAATTTTAGTATCGCCTTTTATGGCCGATGCCATGGCCCAGCCCACGGCCTGCACGTATTGCGTGGCGAGATTGCCTGAGACGGTAAAGAAGCCATGATCCTTGGAGGAATGCAGCACCGGCATCTGTCGCCCATGCAGAGGATCTTCTTCGTTGGAAAAAATCTGGTTCATCATGGTGACGAGCGGATAATCATCGGCAATCAAAAGCCCCGCCTGACGGTAAGTCGGAAAATTCATGTCGCCTTTCGACAGCGCCTTTCTGAAGGCGCAGCTGACAGCCTCTTCACCCAGATGCTGCATGTAGAACGATGTCTTGCCTTGCCGCTGCGCCATCACCATGCGCGCATCGAAAGCACGCAACCGCATCATGTTGCGCAGGCCGACCAGCAGATCGTCATCCGACAGCGTTCCCGCCCATGGGCCAACAGCCTCTCCGTGACGATTGAGCACGCGGATGATGGAATAGGCCAGATCGCGCATGGTTTCCGGCGCTGCATCGACGTCTGGCCGAGGTACTGAACCGGCGGCAGGTATCTTCACATTGGAAAAATCAGGCTGACCGCCGGGGCGCACCGCAGGTTCGGGTACATGCAGGCTCAGGCGTTGAATATCCGTCATAGGCTTCGCTCCTCCCAAAGCGCCACGCATGCTTCATAGATTGCGCGCTATCACCATGCGCTGCACGTCACTCGTTCCTTCGTAAATCTGGCAGATGCGCACATCGCGGTAGATGCGTTCGACCGGATAGTCGGCCATGTAGCCATAACCGCCATGAATCTGGATCGCATCGGAGCAGATCTTCTCGGCCATTTCCGATGCAAAAAGCTTGGCCATCGAGGCCTGTGAAAGACAGGGCTCGCCAGCCTCTTTCAAAGCGGCGGCATGAAGCACCAGTTGATGCGCCGCTTCGATCCGCGTCGCCATGTCTGCCAGACGAAAGGCAACCGCCTGATGTTCCACTATCGGCTTGCCAAATGCCACTCGTTCTTTTGCATAGGCAGTCGCTGCCTCGAAGGCGGCCCGCGCCATGCCCACTGCCTGCGCTGCAATACCAATGCGGCCGCCTTCCAGATTGGCGAGCGCGATGCGATAGCCTTGCCCCTCCTCCCCCAATCGCAGATCGGAAGGGACGCGCATGTCGGTGAACGCGATCTGGCAGGTGTCAGAGGAATGGAGACCGAGCTTTTCCTCGACACGAACCACTTCATAACCGGGCGTGCTGGTCGGCACGATGAATGCGCTTATCCCTTTCTTGCCCGCCTCCGCATCCGTGACGGCAAAGACGATGATGGCATCACCATTTTTACCCGAAGTGATGAACTGCTTTGCACCGTTGATGACATAGGAATCGCCGTCGCGTCGGGCTCGTGTCTTGAGATTGGAGGCATCGGAACCGGCCTGTGGTTCGGTCAATGCAAAACCTCCGATCCACTCACCGCTGGCGAGCTTCGGCAAAAACCGCTCTTTTTGTTCGCTTGAGCCGAATTTGAGGATCGGCACGCAACCGACAGAACTGTGCACGCTCATGATCGTAGAACATGAGCCGTCGCCGGCAGCGATCTCTTCCAGAGCAAGCGCGTAGGCGACAGCGCCGGTATCAGAACCGCCATATTCTTCGGGAACCAGCATACCCAGGAAGCCGAGCGCTCCCATTTCCGCCAGTTCCGCTCTAGGAAACAGGCTCGATCTGTCGCGTTCGGCAGCACCAGGCGCAAGCCGTTCCTGCGCGAAGGCGCGGGCAACATCTCTGATTTGCTGATGGGCATCGCTCAAAAGCATTTCGCCTCCTTCAGGAAGGCAAAAGCATCGTCGCCGATATGATCTGCGATCACTTTCCACCTCCCTGGAAAGAGTCAGACTTAGCTTCGCCCTCCTCCAAGGGCGAAAACGGTGGCTGTAAGCACAATAGCCCTGCCAACCAACACTAGAACGATAACACCCTCTCGAATCCATTTCAAAAGCAATATGATTGACAGTTGTTGCCAATGACGTAATTTTGATCCAGAATATTGCTTAACGTTAGATCATTTGATCCAATATGGAACTCGATAGTTTTGACCTGAAAATTCTGCATGTTCTTGGAGAAGACGGGCGTATCAGCTGGCGCGATCTCGCTGGCAGAATTGGCCTCTCGTTTTCACCAACGCTTCGCCGTGTGCGCAAGCTGGAAGAGGCAGGTATCATTCGCGGATACACCGCTGTTTTCGATGAAAACCGGCTGCTTGGGACCATGGGCGTTTTCATATCGGTAACGCTGGAACGGCAGATCAAGGATGCGCTGGTAACATTTGAGCACAGCGTCGCCTCCATGCCCGAGGTCGTGGGAGGCTATCAGACCAGTGGCAGTTCGGACTACCTGATCCACGCCATGGTGCGCGATCTGCCCCATTACCAGCAGCTCTTGGATTTCCTGACAACCGTGCCGGGCGTGGCGCGGATCCAGACCAATTTTGCGACTAAAACCTTCGTCCGGCGTTCGGCTGCCTTTACCGGAGACGGTGGTTAGTCCGTCCGGCCTTTCGGCGTAAACTGCAATGCAATCTTCTTCACCTCATCCGACCATGCATGACGCGCCTCGGCAGTGGTCAGATTGTGGTCGGCACCCTCAATGAAGACGATGCGTGGATTGCCATATCGCTTCGTCATCAGATGGCCGCGTGTGCCGAAATTGGTTTCCAGCATGGCCGCGCCGACGTCTCCCTCGGTGTAAACAACCGTCATTTTCGTGTCGTTGGCGACAATCTTGCGGAAATCCTGAGAAACCGAATGGAAGCGTTTCGTGAGGAAAGGAAATTGCACCATGACCGGCGTCGTCAGGGAGATGGCCTTTCCGACAATCATCGCCCACATATTCACAATGCCATTCTTGACACGGACTTCCCCGCTCAACACACGTTTCCAGAAGCACCCGCTCATCAGCTTCGCGCCGTAGCTTGACAGAGGCTGACGCGACGAAATCAGCAATGCCTCCACATCGGCGTCGGCAGGAATGTAAAAGTCGAACACATTCACAGGCACCACGCCACTGAAACGCGGATCGTTGACCGCGCTTCTGAACGCGACCCAACCTCCGCTACAGCGTCCTGTTATCACAACGGGGAACAGTTGTTTTTCCTGTAGGAAATCCATCGCCGCTTCGACATCACGCAGCTGGCATTTATTATAGATGATCTGCGCCGGGGCATCAGCCTCAGGTGGGCTATCGGCGATATTCGCCATGTCGAAGCGGAGCGATGCAATGCCATTGCGCGCAAGCTCGCGACAAAGCCGTGTGGTGATCCTTCCCCAGCCAGCCATACGGTCATATCCGGTTGACACGACGAGAACAGTTGCTCCCTTTCGCTCTGCTTCAGGCTGGCAGACAATGCCATAAAGTCGGTCAGCGTCGCCGAATCGAATCGGCTCCTCAAAGAAGCCATCGCCATGCAGGCGACCAGCCTCCGGCACCACGACATCGCCAAGAACGAAATCAGGTACAGTGGTCTCGCCTTTATCGCGCACTGCGACATCGGCGCACCAGTCAACGAGTGCGGATATCGCCTTCTTTGGCGGAACGGAAAACATCACGTCCCGAACGAAACGATCATAGCCTTCGAATATCTCTGAACGAAGTTTGATGTCGAGTGCCGCGAGATGCTCGGCAAACATCGCATCCGCAGGGCGGTTCTCCTGTTTCAAAATGAATATGTTGGAAGCTGGAGCAGCGGTCACCTTGGAAATGTTAATGGCGCGAAGACCCGCTGCGACACTCTCCGGGATTACCTGCTCTCCCATGGCGGGTCCGCAACAGTTCGGTTCCCGATGTTGAATCGCGCCTTGATTGGCGATGCGGCTCATCGCGACGAATTCGCGCAGCCAGTTACGTCCGGAGATCGCTGTTGCGGCAAGAGCCAGCCCTTCCACACCATGCAGCGTCTCGGCAGCTTTCCAGGCAAGTGCTCCGCCAATCCCATGACCGATAAGGATCAATTTGCTGGCACCGGAAATTTCCCGCAACTTGGCCGCTGCAGCGCCGATACTGTCCAGCCAGACATCGAGTCCGCCTTCGTAATCCACTGGATCGAGCGCATCGCCCGTTCCTGGGTAATCGAACCGAAGACTTGCAATTCCTTGTTTAGAGAGGTCAGCTGCCAGCAGGCGCCAGAACTTACGGGCACAAAGCTCTTCGAAGCCCCACGAGCTGACAAAAAGCACAGCGAAGTCGCGACTGTTGGTGCCGCTTGTCGACCTGTACGACATAATATCACCGGGACGGTATAGGCCGGTTGTCCCTGCAAAGGTCACGGGATGATCGGCAGCAGCCTGTGCCGCTTTCCGGCTCTTGTCAGCCATAGCGAAGCCCATATTCATCGCCATCTCCCCCCGCGTCCCTTTAAATCGAACGATACGATGATGTCATAGGAGAATAAATATATTCGAACCGATCACCAATTATGCGATTATATGGCTAAAATCTACTAAACGCATTCCTCATGTATGAGGGGCGTCAAGTTCCTTCGGAAAGAGAAACGGTCCCCGCCTGAACCAGTAAATCGTTGAGCTTTTCGTAGTAGCCTGATGCTTCCGATGTCCCTTTGAAGGTAAGGGTACCGGGGAATTCAATCTCACGCTGGAGCCACCAGTCACGTTTGCCTATGCGCGCAGCTTTCACCAACAGGCTTGAAAGCGCGCCCTCCTCGTCCGGCTCATAACACCAGCCCGTTCGCTCCCCGACAACAATTTCGGGAATGCCACCGCGTGCCGCACCTATCACTGGCACACCATAAACCGCAGCCTCTATCAGGATCATGCCTTGAGGCTCATTCCATACGGATGGAACGACCACCGCGTCCACCTCACGGTACACCTGGTCTGCCTTGACGAAGCCCAGAAACTCGATTGGGGCGCCACGCGTCAACGACTTGAGATGATCTTCATAGTCCTTTCGTCCTCTGCCAGCGATCTGCAATCGGACATCATGGCCGCCGCAAATGGCGAGAAAGGCGGTTATAAGGTCTTCAATCCCTTTTTCTTCAGACAGTGCCCCCACATATCCGAAGGTGAATGACCCATCCGCCGGACCGGTTCTGCGGAGAAAATCCCGGGGCAAATCCTGTTCACGCACATAGGTGTTGGGCAGAATGTGCCAATCTGCTTTTGGCAGCACGTCATTGTCAAGAAATCGCTGTTTCAAAGCTTCACTGACTGCGATAGCAGTAACACCGCTTCCGTCGCTTGCTTTGACACGCGACGTCAAAATGCGACACTCCATGCAGGGCGTCTCGCAGTTTCCCGCCGCTTTAAACATACTGGCCTTGGGACACAGAAGCGCGTAGTCGTGAAGATGCAGGCAGAGCGGAATGCCAAGCGCACGGGTCGCATCGAAAAGCGCAGGCTGCATACGGGCGGAATTATGCGCGTATACCAGATCGACCTTCTCACGAGATAAAAGCTGCTTCAGGTCCCGCGCGGAGGTTGCTCCCCAGGCCGAGCGAAGATGCCATGCCAGCTTCGACATTCGCCCCACCGCTGGCTTTCGAGGCCCGGGAAGGTAACTGTTTTTCCACCTGACGCGCAGCACCCTTATGCCGTCGGCACCGACGGTTTCTCCCGGCGGAGCGACGTCTCCTTCGAGACCGAGTGCCAGAACAAAAACATCGTGACGGCGTGAAAGCTCGATGGCAGACATGCGAGCGACGATCTCAGCACCGCCCTCCTCCTGTGGAGCGAATGTTTGAGCTACGATACAGATCTTCATCAGCTCTGCCTTTTTTCCATCATGCGCTCAATAACTCGGTCCACAGAACATCATACTAGGGTTGTCTGGTAAAAATTGCATCAAAGCCGTTCGACTGCGTCATACAGAAGCTTGGCGCTTCTGCTCCAAGAATATTGATTGGCACGCGAATATCCCCGGGCAATCATCTCCGAGCGGCGTTCCGGGCTCCCTAGCAACTCCTTGATCGCGCGCACCATTTCTGTCGTGCTGTACGGATCGAAGTAGATCGCAGCGTCTCCGCAGACTTCGATTGCAGGTGCGATGTTCGATGCCAGCACCGGACAGCCAAGCGACATGGCTTCGAGCGGCGGGATGCCAAAGCCCTCATAAAGGCTCGGGAAAAGAAGCGCGCCAGCATTTGCATAAAGCCCAACGACTTCCTCGTCGGAAAGACGACCCGTGAATAACACCCGATTGGACATGGGTTTCTGGTCAGCTTCGCGCCCTTTTTCGCTTGCCTGGAAAACGCTGGACGCGGCGGCGCCAACGATGACGAAAGGCGGAGCATCTTTCCCCATCAGCCCAACGGCCTCGATTGCTTTCAGCAGGTTTTTGTTTGGTGTGGGTGATCCGACAAAGAGCAGATAATGACTTGCCTCAAGGTTCAGCCGCTGGAGAATGGAGTGATCGCCAGAAATCTCTGACAGGTGTTCACAGCTGTTATTGATGACGGGTACATCCATCGCCCCTATGGTAGCGGCAAGTTCCTGACGGGAGAACTTCGACACGGTCGCTATCTGTCCTCGGCGGGCAAGAATTCGCCCCAGATTTCTATGCACCAGCCGATAGCTACGGGAGAAATTCTCAGGAGTGCGGAAAATCATGGCATCGTGGATGACGGTCAAGCTGCGCGGGTGAAGAACAGGTCCACTGTTACAGAGATTGACCAGCCTTCCCTCGCGAGCATGCGCGTAGAGTTTTGTCTGTTCCCAAAAATGACCGGGAGCCCCGCCGATCTTGCTACGCTGAATAGATGAAAGCTTGAGGTCTTCAGCCGCACCATCTGGCGTCAGCAATATCCATTCCTCACCGGTACCAAGGTCGCCGATATACAGGTCTAGTGCAGTCACGATTTCTCGCGCAAAGCGCTGCACGCCGCTGGTCTTCTGAGTAAGGAACCGGCCGTTGATGAAATTGATCATGCAAGGACCCGGAATGCAGGCGACTGTTTTTCCACGATCTTGCGATAAAGCGCCAGAAGCTGATCGCTGGTTCGATCACTGGTGTAGCGCGCCATGAAGCGTCTATGGCCCGCTTCACCAAGCTTCGACCATTCCTGTTGGTCTCGCGACGTGATGGCGCGGGCGAGCGCCTCGTGATCTCCCGCAGGAAACAGCACCCCCGTCTCTCCGTCTTTCACGACCGACTGAAGCCCACCAACCGCCGACGCAATCACCGGCTTCGACGACCGCATCGCCTCCAGCGCAACGAGCCCAAAACCCTCCCAACGGGAGGGCATTGCAACGACATCGCAGGCGTGGAGGTACGCCGTTATCTCCTGCGGGGATTTCCATCCCAAAAGCTCGACATTGTCCGGAAGTGTCTTCGCCAGATCGTTTTTCGTCGTAACGTGTGCGCCAATGATTTTGAAAGTGGCCTGCTTGCCAAGATCAGTCGCGGCCCGCAAGAGGATGTCGACGCCTTTCTGTTTATCGAGCCTGCCGATGAACAGAACCTTGGTTCGACTGTCATTCCAATCGACAGGCTGAAATTGCGGGCGCATAGGAGATATGCCGTTTTCGATGACTACCATCCGATCTGCCGGAATGCCTATATTCTGCCCCCGACCGTACTCGTGCTGCGAAATCGCGACGATACTATCGCACAGGGGAGAAAGAGCTAGTTCCGCCCACTGCGCAGGCAGTTTCAAAGGTCCAAGCGTTTCCATGTCGAAAACCCAGCCATGCGGGCAATAGACGATTGGAGGAAAATCTTTCGTGACTGCCCCTAAAATCCTGGCAAGTGCCCCTGCAAAAGTGGAATGCGCGTGGATGATATCGGGCTTGAAACGCCTTACTTCACTTCGAATCTTGGATGCGAGAGCTGGGAGCGCACGGTATCGGCTCGATCTCTTGAAGGTCGCGATAGAATCCAGTGGAACGTTCTTGAGGTGTCCGACATGGGTAGCAGGAACAATTGTCCGGATGTTTTCCTGTCCGAAAAGATCGATCTGAAACGGGACGGTTTCGTTGAAATATGTCGCGGGGCCTCCGGGCATAGTCTCGAAAACGTGCAAAATGCGCATATTATTCACCCTGTCACAGCGTCAGACGTCATCCGGCTACGTGTGACGGGAACTTTCGCCGAAAATTATTAAGCAAATCAAAGGGGAAAATACGCCTTTGTCGTTTATCATCTCCTAACAAAATAGTTTCACTTCATCAACGAAGGCCCTAATCTTGTGACGACAATGACTAAATTGGTTATCGTCCAAGGAAAACGCCTGATATTGTTGCTTTCCACATGACGGATTCAACATATTTAAATGGTCTCGGACGATAGAATGTAGCGAGCAAATATGCGCATCCCCGTAGGCAAAGGAAACCAGCTTGAAGATCTGCATCGTATCGCAGACTTTTGCTCCTCAAGAGGAGGGTGGCGCTGAGATATCTGCGCGCATGGGTGCCTTACATCTGGGAAAAAGACATGACGTGACTGTTCTTGCACTGGGCAAGGACGGGGACCCGCTGGTTCCGCCGGGCGAAACACGACTGGCAGGTGGAATAAGGGTCGTTCGTCTTCCATGGAGCAACTCCTACCTGCCCACATCCCGCAAGCCATCGATAAACATCGTTCAAAGAGCGAAATGGCATCTGAAAACGGCACTTGGCGCTGTTTGCAAAACAACACTTTCAAACTTCCTCAAGCGCGAGAATTTCGATCTCATCTATGCGCAGAACTCTGCCTTCATGCAGCCAGCGCTGTTTCAGGCCTCTGAAGAAACTGGTATCCCGATCTGTCTTCATCTCCGCGATTACGCGCTTCTCTGTCCCAAAACGAGTATGTTTCGACGTGGCGACAACTGCGAGAAACAGTGTTTCGATTGCAGCCTGTTGACCCGTCGCATGACGTCGACGGGGGCGGGTATGACCGCAATCGCGGTGAGTGATGCACTAAGGCGACGTTTTCTCGAAAACGATATGCTGACGGAAGCTCATTGGCACGTCATGCACAACACCAATACAGCTGCGGATTATTTCGACAAATCTTTACTGCACCGGAAGAAGCCTGCAAGCTTCGCTTTCACCTTCGCTTATCTGGGTGCCGTCGCCGAAGAAAAAGGGTTGAAAGAACTCATCTACGCCTTCACTGCACTGCCCGCAAAACACGGCGCACGTCTGGTCATCGCAGGCAGAGGACGTGCATGTGACGAAACGCATCTGAAAAGCATTGCAAAAGACGCAAATATAGAGTTTCGCGGCTTCGTGCCGCCGCAGGAGATTTATCGCATCGCCGACGCCGTGGTCGTGCCCTCCCGTTGGCATGAGCCACAAAGCCGCGTTCTTATCGAAGCGCCGATGCATGGCGTTCCGGTAATCGGCAGTAATCGCGGCGGTACACCTGAAATTCTCCGCAATAGTGAAACCGGCTGGTGCTACGATCCGGACGAAAAAGGCGCACTGGGACAGTTGCTGAACAAAGCACTGGAGATTGGCCAGCATGAGTGGTGGGCAAGGCGCAACGAACTGTTTCCTGGAATAAGATCCTTCAAGGGCACGTCTGAGGAATCGGATTACTATACGAAGCTGGAGGATATCCTCCTCACAGCCGCCGGCCAGCAGCGGGCCAAAATATTCGCTTAGAGTATCCGTTTAGATCAAGCAAAGCGGCCCGCTGCATTTAGGGCGCGGCCAGCCACTCAATATGGCTAATGTATTCTTAAGCTATTAAGCCTAAGCTTGGTCATTACGTAATTGAGCCTGAAGTATTCCCTTGAGGCGAGTGCTTTTTGTATCCGTCTCCGGATCGTTCAAATCGAGCGAGAGGCTCTTCTGAACGATTATGAAGCCAAGCATTTGAAAAAGGTTTGGAAATGTCCGATCTGGCTTGGCTCATCCTCATCATCGGCTGGCTGGTTTTTCTCATCTATTATATCGGTTCGTTTTTCAAATGGGGCGTGCTGACGCTCTCTTCCTATTTCTGGATCCGCTACAACGTTCTGCCGATCCTCGTAATGCCACCTTTTGCATCGCATGAGCGCAATATAGAGGCCGTTGGAGACGCGCTTTATGCGATCCGTCAGCACATCAACGAAGCCTTCTATCTTTCCGTCATCGGCGCCGTTTTTCTGATCGTCGGGATGGGGTTGGCGACATTCAGCTCAGGCAAAAGCGTCGCTTTCACGTTCATAGAAAAGGGCTATTCCTTCTGGCAAACGAAGACGGGAGCATGGATTTCACTGATCGTCATCCTTATCGCTACCATGGGCCTCGTTGCCTTGGGGGTAAGACCGTTTCAGGGGAGACAATTCTCCTTCGAAAACACCTCATTACGCCCCGCTATCAATCTATATTCGGTCATTCTGCCGACGATTACGCTCAGCCTGCTGGTTTACGGCTTCTCGCATAATCGCTTTTTCTTTGTCATGGGCTTCATGTGCAGCGGGCTCGGCCTGATGATAGGTACGCGCGGGGCCAGCATCGAAACGCTTTTCGCTTTCGTGGTCTGCCTCATCATCGCCTACCGATATCGCAATATCGCGATGTTTGCGCTGTCCTGCGCCGGCTTCATCGTGGTGGCCATTGCCATCGGCATCTTGCGCTCGACTGCGGATGGTGAAGCGGCACCGGATTTGTGGCAAACACTGACCTACCAGATATTCTATGGCAACAATTTCTCGGATTTCCGAGACTACGCCTGGATATTGAGCGGCTTCAAAGGGCAGTTCTATCATGGCATGACGTATCTGGCGGGCTACATGGCGCTTGTGCCCTCAGTCATCAGCGAGTTCCGAAACGACTACAGGACGGGCATCATCACCACGACACTGGCGGGTCTAGACCCCGAATTCCATGCTGGCCTGCGCCCGACACTGTTTGGCGAAGCCTATCTGAACTTCGGCGTTCCCGGCATCATTTTTGCAGCCCTACTGTTCGGATACTACTTTGGAAAGCTGCACATGTGGGTGCATACGGATCTGCCGAGAAACCGGCTCGGTCTGAGGCGCGTTGCCTGCGGCTACATCGCCTTCCTCTTCATGTTCAATACCGTCTTCACGCCCGGCTTTTACTACGTATACGTCGTCATCGCCTGGCTGACCGGTGGCATCATTCTGTCCTGGCTCCTGTCACCTGTGGCAAACCCTTCGCAAAGGATCGCGCAAGCGCCTCCGGCCCGGTGAGCGACTACATCAAGTCACTTGATAGCAGATGTTGAATTGAACCTTCCCCGCGGATTCTTGCGCCAGAACTGACCAAGCCATGCGTCTGTAGACGGCGGGCGGAACGCGCCGAATCCGGATGTTGGCGAGAACGTCATCTCTCCGAAGATCGGTCCAGACGGTTTGTCGTAGAAATCGATACGGACGAATTCGAACCCCTGTGCCAAAGTTCTCGCAGCGGCCAGTATCTCATCCAGATGCGGCGGTCGCGGCAGCTCCCCCTCTTCCATGGGGTAATAGTGTCCGAATGAAAGCTTTTTCCAGTTTTCATCGTAAAAGCAGCGGCGATGATCGCTAAAGCGAGCGGTATCGATCTGAATGCACGGAATATCGTCTTCGAAGCAGAACAGTTTGTAATCAACCGGCGCTTCGCCATCATCCCCGATAAATGGCTCGATGAAAATTTCCGGCTCTATATGATTGTACCACTCTTCCGCCAGTCGCCAGGCCGTTCGTCCGCGCAGCCAGGCATCGCACTTCTCCTTTGCGCCCACCAGATCGTCCGGGCCATAGACGAAGATGTTCCTGTCCGATCCATGGTTGACCTTGATGACGTAAGGGAACGGCAGTTCAGGGCAGTCATCCAGGTTCTTACCCCGCCATAGAGTCGGTGTAACCCATCTATCGCCCAATAACTGTGCCACATGGGCTTTGACCGCCAGCTTGTCGCTCAGCACGATGAGCCTGGGATCGGATGAGGGTTCGCGCCATTTTATTTTCCGGGCGACGATGTTCTCGTTGAGCGTTTTTGGATTATCGATATTCGGCCAAAGTCGATGATACCGGTAATATTGAAGCTGTGTCGCCTGCTTGATCGGCAGGGCGTTGATCGTAGCGTGATAAATCTTCTTGAGCGTCTGCTTCACGAAGCCGCGCTGCGGCTGCCCAACTGCCATGTCTTTCCCCTGCCCAATAGTCAGTCGTACCGGTTTGCTGCACCGGATATCTCACAATGTCTTCGACGCCTTCCAGAGCATGGTCGCCGATATGGTTGCGGTCACAAGCGCTGTAAAGAAAGCCGACAATCCAGCCCCCATGAACCCGAATGCATTAATCAGCACAAAGCTCATGGCCACCGACAGGACGACGCTGGAGAGATTGACGAAGGCGTAATGGCCGTCCTTGTGGAGACTGTTCAATCCAAAGCCCATGAGATCGGTGCATGAACGCACGACTGCGGTTAAAAGCAGCAGTGCAAAAATGCCCTGATGCTCTCCCAGTGCAGGCATGTTCATCAAATTCACGAGGATATTGCCGCTGACGAATATCGCTATGCCCAAAGACAGCGCCACTGCCGCCGTCTTTGCGAATTGCCGCGTCATCACCGCCCGCCACTGGGTCATGGAACCGTCTGCCGAGGCCTTGAACAACATGGGTATGGCGACCTGCAACACCGCCGTGGAAATCAATGTCTGTAAGGCATTCGCCAGAGACCAGTAGAATGTATAAACGCCGGTGAGTGATAGACTGAGCAGTATCGAGACGATGTAACGATCCGCGTAGACCAGCCCGACATTGCTCATGTCGCTGATGTGAATGAGCCACGAGCGGCGCATTCTGCTCTTGATCCAGTCGAGCTGGACAGGCGCCTTCATGATCCGCTGGAAAGGCCACTGCCTTACGAAGTAGACCAGACCGGCGAACATGACGATATAGCCGATGCTCCAGGCCGCAAGAACCGTCTCGATATTGCGAAAAGGCTCGAAGATGAGCCCAAGTCCGATGACGGGTAATATCCAGGACGACGTTCGCAGGAAAAACAGGATGTTGGCGGCGTTCGACATTTCCTGCGCGATCAGGGGAACGTGAATGTCGCAGGATATGGTCTCCATCCAGACGATCAGCAAAATGAGAAGATAAAGCGGAATGATCGGATGATCGAACCCATAGGATGCCGCCAGCAAGATGAGGGTTGCAATCGCAAGTGACGTTACGGTCACCAGCAACCGTGTCTTCATATAGACGCCGGCGACGCTGGTCGGTCTTCCGCTGACGTCGCGAGACATGAAGTAATTCAGGCCCCACCCGAGAATGGCTGGTGCGGCGTTGACCACACCAAGCGCCAAACCATAGATACCGGCCGCTTCCAGCCCCATGAACTTTACGATGTAAAAGGACAGCGCAAAGCGCAGCACGAGGGTGGAACCGCGCAAACCCATGTTGAACAGGACGCCGAGACCACCACGGGAAAGAGTACGCTGAAGGAACGGGATGCGGATCGCGGCCCTGTTTGTGTCGTCTGCCAAAATGGACCTCAGTATTGAAGACCGGAATGGTTCATCCGAACCACGCGCGCTTGGTCGAGACCATGCTTCTCAAGGGCGATGAGCGCAAGAACCACGTTTCCGGCATCCTCCTCATGCTGAACCAGAACCACTTCATCCATATGCTTGTGAAAGTCCGATGCATTCGAAACCCGTCCAGCGATGCCGCCATCGACCACGACCAGATCAAACGCCTGCCCGTCTTCATCGACAGGCTCGTCATCCGACCAGACTGTTGAACTCAGCCCACCGGCTGGCGCAAAGCTCAAAAGAGACATCGCTTCGAATTCAAAAAAAGCTGACTGTGTTTGGACAGCATCTTCACCGGTCGAGGTCTCAGGCACCAGCAGTTTCGTCAATACGCGTTCATTCGGCACACCATCCACCAGCAAAACACGCCGCCCCAGACGGGCAGCGGCGGCAGCCAGGTTGAAGGAGACATGTGACGAACGATTTTTCGGTCCGGTCGAAACGATCAGCACGCGATTGTCAGCACCGGGCGGCAGGGCTGACGTCAGCAGTCGCGCCAATCCCGCATAATCCTCGTTCGCAGGAGCAATCAGCGCATCGCTGTCGCTTTTCCGTATGAGCGGAGTGATATCGCGGGGCGATACAGCGTTGCCCGCTATTCTCAGCGGCTCTCCACCACTGGCAATAGGCCGCGAGGGAATGTCTACAGAAGAGGCCGGGGCCGTCCCGCCAGTCTGCGGCAAGCGATTGCCGAACTGATCACGAAGCAGAATGACACCTGCGGCAAGGATGGCTCCGAAGATGCCCGCACCTGCCAGAATAAGGCCGCGTGAAGGTCCTGCCTTGCGCAGGGGTGGTTCAGCGGCGGATATGATCGTCGGGTTTTCGCTGGATGCACCCTGTTGCTCGGAGAGCTGACGCGTGCGCAAAAGGAAAGATTCATAGACTGCCCGGTCGCTATCCAGCTTGCGTTGGAGTTCCCGCAGCTGCACCATCGTCTGCTCTTCGCTGTTGAGGTCACTCTTCAGCCGGTCGGCATTGCTTCCCAACAAGGTCAGCTGGTTTTTCAATCGCTCGAGATTCCGTGCGTTAGCGGTAGAAAAATTACGCAGTTGTTCATCGAGAATATTGGCGAGCGATTGTGTCCGCGCCCTTGCGGCCTGAAGGCTCGGGTGCTGCGCGCCCAGGGAGCGGGCAAGCACCGCTTCCTCCTCCTGGCTCTGCTGATAGCGGGCCCTGAGAGAAATGATGGCAGGCGTCAGAGAGGTGTCGGGAATCGAGCGGAGATATTGGCGATCGGTGCGTGCCCGCGTCAGCTCCGCAACCAGAGCCTCATTCTCCGCTATGGTGCCGGAAAGGCGCGTAATTTCCGCATTCGCGTCTGCGATCTGCTGTTCGCTGTCTGGTCTTCCGGCGATATCCGCCAGATTATGTTGCGCCCGATAGGCCTGAACCGCACGATCACCATCCTCAACAGCTTTCCGTAGCTGGTCGAGCTGCGAGGCGAGGCCTCCACTGGTCCGCCTCAGAACATCTGTGTTCATCTCCGTGCGCACCTGGATATAGGTATTGGAGAGAACGTTGGCGAGTTGTGCTGCGCGTTGCGGGTCTTCGGAGCGCGCCGTGACGTTGAGGACGAAGCTTTTACCCACGACGGCGACCGATATCACTTTCCGCAAAGTGTCGACGGCCAGTTGGACGCGGCTGCCGTGGTCCGAATATCCCGGCTCTGCGGCCCCGAACTGGGGATCATCGAAAAGCTTCTCGCTTTCGACGACACGCGTCAGCACCTCGTTCGATGTCAGAATATATTGCTGATTGAGAACGTGCGCATCGACCTGGCGCGGCTGCCCGGGCAAATCGCTTTCCAGAACACGGGAGCCTTCAGGATCGAGCAGGATTTGTGCGGTCGAGGTATAATAGTTAGGAATGAGCAGTGACACGCCGAAAGCGAGAAGGGCGAAAACAATTGCAGCGCCTATGATCTTGATGGCATTTCGCCAAAGAAGAACGATCAGCCGCAGAAGATTTTCCGGACCATGCACCGGTTCGCGGTACGGTGCGTCGTTCATCACTGCCTCACTCGTCGCCATATCAGTCCACCGGCCTATCTACTCACTACCCGAAACAGGCGAGGAACTGGTGAAGCATGGATGACCACCACCGCTCGCAACGAAGAGAGGTGCAAGTTTGATTGATAATCGCCTGAGTATAGTAGCGGTCAAACCAGACACTCTCCGAGATCATTCTAGAGTGTGACGTGTTAACATACCGTTTGCCGCGACTTTTCTTGCTCAATCCGCAACAATATCGCGCTAACCGCGAGACCTGCCACAGGACCAGATTTTTCTGTACTCATTAGGAGACATGGAAAAAGCGCGCGAAAAACTTCTCCGCAACGATTCTTCGCTCGCAAAACCGCATCGCGTCGCAACGCTCTTCATCGGCAGTGTCGTATCCGCCAGGATCGATCTGGCGATCTCGGTGCGGAGCCGTTCGACTCCACGTGCCGGAGTGGTCCCTGTTTCGCTGGCATATCGTCGGGCAAAGTTTCGTTCGCTCATTCCGCATCGCGCCGCGAGCACCGAAATCGAGAGATTCTGATCCAGATTTTCGATGATCCAGCTATGAAGTTCCGAGAAAACGTCTGAAGCTTGCAGACACAGGACCGCACTGTATTGCGATTGGCCTCCCGACCGCTTCAGATAGATGACGAGATCACGTGCAATCATCAACGCCAGATCGCGACTGAGATCTTCTTCAACAAGTGCGAGACAAAGATCTATACCCGCTGTAACGCCAGCAGAGGTCCAGATAGGCCCGTCCTGAATGAAGATTGGGTCTGCCTCCACTTTCACCCCCGGATAACTGTCAGCGAGTTCGCTGCACCGTTCCCAGTGAGTGACGGCCCGCCGGTCATTCAAGAGGCCGCATGCAGCAGCGAGAAATGCGCCTGAACAAATCGATATGGTGCGCCGTGCCGATTTGGAGCGCTGCTTTATCCAATCCCTTAATCGTTCATCCCCAGCCGCATCATTCACGCCCATACCGCCAGGCAACACGAGTGTGTCCACCGGCGATGAGGTATCCGAAAGTTCTTCGGTCAGAACAGGCAGACCCGCGGAACTCTGTATCGCTCCCCCTTCAAGCGACACCACTTTAAGCCTGTATGGGGGACTTTTACGGTGTCCTTCGTGAGTTCATTGGCACAGGCGAAAACCTGCAACGGCCCGGTAAGATCAAGAATCTGAATATTGGGAAATGCCAGGATTTCTATTGTTCTTTGAGTGCTTGGCAGAATTTGAAGGGTATTTGGCATTTCAGGCATGCAATTCTCTGGGTAACGCTAGGCATTGAACTCAATCGTTCTAATCAACGAAGCCCGCTGAACACAACCAAATTCCATACCCTCCAAGCGCCCTTCCGCTTGCGCCGTAAAAAGCAAGAGACAATGAAACTGCTGCATATCGATTCAAGTATCTCCGGCGAAAAATCCGTCAGTCGCCTTCTCTCCCATGCTGTTGTAGACCACTTCAAGAAGCTGAACCCCGGGCTGATCGTGACCTATCGCGACGTCGTCGCCAATCCCCTCGATCATCTAGCCAACGAACCCGGAAGCGAGGACAGTGATCGGCTTATCTATCTTCATCGTAGGCGGGATGAGGCGTTATCCAGACAAGTCCTCGAAGAATTTCTCGATGCGAACATCATCGTGATCGGTGTCGGTCTCTATAATCTTTCCGTCGCCAGCCAGCTCAAGGCATGGATCGACCGGATCGTCATCCCTGAACAAACCTTCAAATTCAGCGCAGAGGGAGCCGATGGCCTCTGCTCGGACAAGCGCGTTATCCTGGCTGTGGCACGCGGACAATATTATCGACAGTCAGTGTTCTTGGCGCCCACCGAACATGCAGAGGCCTATCTTCGGTCTATTTTTGCATTTCTTGATATAGAAGAAGTAGACGTCGTCGTGGCGGAGGGGCTTGCAACAGGGACCATGCGAAAGCTGGATATCATCAACGACGCGCTTCGTAATATTCGACAGCTCTCCTACGGTGACAAAGTGCTCAATAACGGCGACCTCAAATAAGCCGAGGTGGCGATACCGGCGACTATACTGCCGGTATCGCTTCATTTTTTACACAGCGATTTCCCGACGCTCCCGGTCGGTTATGATCGACAGGTCGAGCACTTTCTGAAGATTTGCAGCGTGGCGGAACGTGGGATCGGGCAGACCGCCACCCATGACAGCCTCAGCAAATTTTTCGTAATTGCTTGGAACGCGCTCCACTTCAATGTCGCGCCAGACTGCTTTTTCCACATCCTCCCCAAGGCATCCTCGCAGGGTAGAATATTCAGGCGTGTGGACGACTTCCAGCGCACCTTTGTCTCCATGGAGGCGAAGTCGCAACTCGTTGAGATGACCGGTTGCCCAACGGCTGGCATGAATGACACCCATCGCGCCGTTTTCGAGTTCAGCGGTCATGGTGAAGCTGTCATTGGCATCGAGATCATAAACGTCGATGCGGTTGCCTTCGTATTTGTCGAAGGTCTTCAGCCTTGTGAAGATGCGCTCCACGTCGCTCCCCGCGCCATAAGATGCAAAATCCAAAATGTGGATGCCGACATCCCCCAGCACGCCATTGGAGCCATGCTTGGTGGAAAGCCGCCACAGCCATTTGCTTTCGGTCATCCAGTCACCCCAGGCCTTCGAAACCAGCCAGCTTTGGAGGTAGGAGGCCTCGAGATGCCGCAACTTGCCGATTCGTCCCTCCTGCACCATCTGTCGGGCGGCTTGAAGTTGGGCGACGTTTCGATAGGTGAGATTGACCATCGCGACCACGCCCGCCCTTTCCGCCGCGTCGGCCATTTCAGCGGCCTTGGCATAGGTTTCCGCCAGCGGTTTTTCGCAGAATACATGCTTGCCCGCGGCGAGCAGTTTCATGCTGGTCGGATGGTGGATGACGTCGGGCGTAACATTCGCCACGGCATCGAACTCACCCCAGGCCAGCGCGTCATCGAGCGATGTGAACGTTAAGGGAATATTGTGTCGGGCAGCGAAAGCGCGAACCACCACCTCATCTACGTCCACAGCAGCAACGAGTTCCACACCGGAAATTTCAGAGAAGTAGGTAGCATGGGTATTTGCCATGCCACCGGTTCCGAGGATAAGGAGTTTCATGTCTATTACCTGTAACCTGCTTCGCCAGCCTTGTGCAGTTTAGGACCACGTTCCTCGATGGGCTCGGGTGCCTCATTGACCGGAACGTTGGGCGCGTCGTGAATGCTCTTCAACGCTTCGGACGGATTATAGGCCCACTTCACCGCATTACCGATGACCTTCTGGACATTGGCGTCGTGGTAGGTCGGATATGTTTCGTGTCCGGGACGGAAGTAGAAGATATTACCAGCGCCGCGACGCCATGTCAGACCGGAGCGGAAGACTTCGCCGCCCTGAAACCAGGAAATGAAAACCGTTTCTAACGGTTCGGGGACAGAAAACTGCTCCCCGTACATCTCCTCGTTCTCAAGCTCGAAATATTCCGGCAGACCGGCAGCGATTGGGTGACGGGGATTGATCGTCCAGATGCGTTCACGTTCTCCGGCTTCCCGCCATTTCAGGGCGCAGGGCGTTCCCATCAAGCGCTTGAACGGCTTGGAAAAATGACCCGAGTGCAGGACGATAAGACCCATGCCCTCCCAGACGCGCTTCGCCACACGCTCAACGATCTCGTCCTCAACAGCGCCATGATCCTTGTGGCCCCACCATACGAGAACATCGGTCTGCTCCAGACGGGCCTCGGAAAGACCATGCTCCGGCTCCTGAAGCGTCGCCGTGGTAGCGTTGATCCCAGGCACATTGTTCAGCGCGTCGGCGATAGTGTTGTGCATTCCATTCGGGTGAATTGAGCGCACCGTTTCATTGATATGCTCATGAATATTCTCGCCCCATACGACGGTATTGATTGTCATGATGTACTCCCTGCTGATCCGACACGCTCTTCACGCGTGGATGAAATCAAAGCTGTTCAGGCTGCGCCAGATATTTCCGGCGCACGAGAGGGCAAAGCCAGTCCGGTCGATACGATGAATGTGCATGCGCGACGGGAACGACCACACAGGAACGGCGTCTTCGCAAAAAAGTTCACTAACACCTCCAACGAGTTAGAGTTTCGTACGCCCTCCAAAGATATATAGGGGGATACAAATTGAGAGCGGCTCATGAATGAACAGGAGCGACGGATGACCGGATTACGAGGCTCGTCTGAAGCTGATGAGTCCGCACTTTTTGCTTCTTCTCGATGAGGCCGATCAGCAGTTCCATTGCCGTGCGCCCGATCTCCAGACGAGGCTGGTGCACCGTCGTCAACGGCGGATAAAAGGCTTCCGCGAGAATGATATCGTCGAATCCGACTACGGAAATGTCGTCTGGCACCCTAACACCAGCGCGTCTCAGCTCGCCTACTGCACCGATGGCCATCTGGTCGCTTGACGCAAAAATCGCAGTAAACGGCTTCTTCCGCGCCATGAGTTCCACCGTTGCGCGTTGTCCCGCCGCGATGCTGTAATCGCCAGCGGCAACGAGTTCCGAACAGTAGGTTATGCCGGATGCCTCCAGAGCAAGCCGATAACCTTTGAGGCGCTCCACGGCAAGATAGTCACTCATCGGACCGCTGATGTGAGCGATGTTGCGGTGCCCTTGAGACACGAGATATCGAATGGCTTCTTCGGCTGCAGCAACATTGTCGATGCTCACCATTGGCAAACTGGGTTCAGGCAACGCCTCGCACGCAACGACGATGGGAGTCTGCTTGAGATCAGGCAAACGATCGAGCGGAATCGCTCCGACCATTAAAATGATACCGTCGGCCTGACGCTGTTGCACCATGTCGATATAGCTTTTGACGCGCGTGGCATCGTCATTGGCATCCGCCATCAGCACTTTGTATCCAGCCTCGCTTGCGGCAGCCTCTACGCCCTTGAAAATCTCCAGATAAAACGGATTGGAAATATTACGGACAAGCAGGATGACCGTTCGCGTCGATTGTTGGCGAAACGAGCGGGCCTGAGCATTAGGAATGAAGTTATTCTCTTCCACCACGCTCAAAACTTTCCGCAAGGTTTCCTTATTGACCATCGCTGGCTTCTGAAGTGCACGCGACACCGTAGCGGCTGAGACCCCCGCCAGTTTTGCTATCTCATGAATGGATTTTTTGGTTGTCATCGCCAATCACTAAATCACTGCTTCCGTTTGCGCCCCGCGTCATCGCCAAATTAAGGAGCAATTCTGGATAGTCCAATATCAAAATCGGGCTGCTTGGCCTGAGCGGAATTTTGAACGCTGGTCCAAGTTCACCTGGCAATTATGGTTTCAGGAAAATCCAGAAATATTATTATTTTTCAAATGACTATCTCCAGAAAATCAAAACACTGCGTTCTTCACAACTTCCCTTGAGCGCCTGAGGCGAGCCGCCCGTAGGCGACCCACCATTATTATCAACGTGATAGCTTCACCCATGAGGAAGTGCGGCTGGATTCGACAGCGGCCTCGATGAAAACCAGACCTTCGATGCCATCGCGAATGGTTGGATAAACCACGTCCTTTGCAGGCTTATCCCCTGTTCTTGCCGCAATGATTGCATCCGCCGCTTCACGATAGATCGTGGCAAATCCTTCAAGATATCCTTCAGGATGACCGGATGGAACGCGGCTGACGCGGTTTGCTCCGGCACCCGCACCTGCTCCATTGCGTGTTATGGTCTGTCGGAGCTTTCCAAACGGCGTGAATTGAAGTTCGTTGACGGAGCGGTGGTGCCATTCAAGCCCGCCCTTATCGCCGTAGACGCGCAGGGACAGTTCGTTCTCGTTACCGACCGCGATCTGGCTTGCCCACAACATGCCCTTGGCACCGCTGCCATAGCGCAACAGAATATTGGCACTGTCATCCAGACGACGCCCCGGAACAAACGAGGTCAAGTCAGCCAGAAGCTCCGCAGGGGTCTCGCCGGTCACGAATGCAGCAGCATTGAAAGCATGTGTGCCAATATCACCGATTGCACCACCAGCACCCGATCGCGCCGGGTCGGTTCGCCATTCGGCACCTTTCGCACCGGTGTTTTCGACAGCTTCCGTCAACCAGTCCTGCGCATACTCGACCTGAACGTGGCGCAGCTTTCCGATCTCTCCAGCAGCGATCATTTCCCGCATCTGGCGCAACATCGGATAACCGGTGTAGTTGTGGGTCAGGATGAAAAGGCGACCGGATTTCCTCACCGCCTCCTCGAGTGCCAACGCCTCCTCAAGGCTTGCGGTAACCGGCTTGTCGCAGATGACGTGAATACCGGCTTCAAGAAATGCCTTGGACGGCGCGAAATGCAGATGGTTCGGCGTCACGATTGCCACGGCCTCAATACCGTCCTCGCGCCCAGCCTCAGCCTTCGCCATATCCGCAAAACTTGCGTAAGAGCGATCCTGAGCAATGCCGAGCTCAAGCGCAGAAGCATTGGCGCGATCCCTGTCGGAAGACAGGGCGCCCGCAACAAGCTTGTACCGGTCATCCAGACGCGCTGCCATACGGTGGACGGCACCGATGAACGCACCCTGCCCTCCACCTACCATTCCAAGTCGAATGCGACGTCCTTCATATTTACGGGTCATATCATCTCTCCTCAAAGACCAAGCAAACGACGGTTGGCAGCCTCGTCCACCCCGCTTTTTGCAAAGTCATCAAAAGCGCGTTCTGTTACACGGATGATATGATTGTTTATGAAGTCGACGCCTTCCTGCGCGCCGTCCTCGGGATGCTTGAGAGCGCACTCCCATTCCAGTACCGCCCATCCATCGAAATCGTATTGAGCGAGTTTCGAAAACACCGCACCGAAATCGACGTGACCATCGCCAAGCGAACGGAAACGACCTGGGCGATCCACCCACCCCTGATATCCGCCATAAACCCCGGAACGACCAGTCGGATTGAACTCCGCATCCTTAACGTGGAAGGCGCGAATCCGTTCGTGATAGATATCGATGAAGTCGAGGTAATCCATCGCCTGAAGAACGAAGTGGGATGGGTCATACAGAATGTTTGCACGGGGGTGATTGCCGACTTCGGCAAGGAAGCGTTCGAATGTAATGCCGTCATGCAGATCCTCACCGGGATGCAGTTCGAAGCAGGCATCGACCCCGTTCTCCTCGAAAACGTCGAGGATGGGCTTCCATCTTTTGCCTAGTTCGGAAAATGCCTGTTCGATCAAGCCAGCCGGACGCTGCGGCCAGGGATAGACGAAGGGCCAGGCAAGTGCGCCGGAAAAGGTCGCATGGCTTTTAAGGCCGAGATGACGTGACGCTTTTGCTGCGTATTTCAGTTGATTGACAGCCCATTCCTGCCGGGCTTTCGGATTACCACGTACAGCCTGCGGCGCGAAACCATCGAACATCTCATCGTAGGCAGGATGCACGGCTACGAGCTGACCCTGAATATGCGTGGAAAGCTCGGTGATCTCCACGCCTTTTTCAGCCAGACGCCCCTTGATCTCATCGCAGTAATCTTTTGAACCGGCGGCCTTTTCTAGATCGAAGAAGGAAGGATCGGTCGGGACCTGAATGCCTTTATAGCCAAGAGATGCGGCCCAGCCAGCAAGATTATCGAGCGTATCGAATGGCGCTTCCGCACCAATGAACTGGGCAAGGAAAATACCGGGGCCTTTAAGCGTCTTCATCAAAGCTTCCTTTCGTTATGCCCATTCGCGGGAGGTATAGGATCTTGGGCGCGAACCGGCAGTTCCGTTTCAGTTATGTGTTTCGCGGCCGCTACCCATTTGGGGATTCAGCGGCCGCGACAAGTGACTCATACTCGCAACTTCTTTTGGCGGCCGTAGAGCAGCATCAACGTCAGCAATGTGCATCCGAAGATGATCTGGCGTGCCCAAACGTCAAGATTAAGGGTTATCAAAACACTTTGTAGGATCGTCAGCGCCACCGCGCCTGCCATGGTACCGATGTAACCACCGGCCCCTCCAGCAAGGGAGGTGCCGCCTATGACCACGGCGATAATGGACGGCAGCACATATTGATCGCCGACCGAAATGAACGAGGTGCCTGTGTAACCAATGACGCAGACACCGGTAAGACCGGCAAACAGGCCGGAAAAGCCGTAAAGCAGCGTGCGAATAAGCGGAACCGGCAGACCGACGAGCGTTGCCGCACGCTCATTGGAGCCGATGGCATAGATGGCGAAGCCAAATGCGGTCCGCCGCAACACGAAGAGCATGATCAAGGCGATCAACAGCCATACGAACAGAACACCCGGAATCCCAAAGAACAGTGGGCGGTTGACGAAAGCGGCAAGCATCGGTGCTGCTGCGCCCGAAGGCACGCCCTGCGAATATACGATCAGCCCACCCTGGATAACCGCCGTCATGCCGAGCGTCATCACAAGCGGCGGGATACGCACAAAGGTAACGCCAACGCCATTGATCAGACCGATCAAAAACGGCACGGCTCCAGCAACGAGAATCGCCAGTGGAATGCCACCATTCTGCCCATCCATCATGTTGCCTGCGAGCACGGCGCCCAGCGAAATCATGGACCCGACAGACAGGTCGATACCTTCGCGGCCACCGAGAATCACAAGGTTCTGGCCGGCGGCGACGATGCCGAGAATCGCGGCGACGGTCAGAAGCTTTACGATCTGCGTGCCCTGCGCAAAGCCGGGGGACAATATTTCACCAACAATGAGCAGAACGACAGAGGCAGCTATGGCGAGGGTCAGGGGATCGGAAGCGAGCGTCATAAAACGCGATGTCATATTCTTCATGATCAGCGCCTCGTCACAAACACGCCGCCAGCAAGCGCGGTCAGCACAATCAGTCCGTGAACCAGTGTCTGGTATTCAAAGGGAAGACCCGCGAAAAAGATCACATTGCCGATCATTCCAAGAACCAGCGCGCCGACGATAGACCCGGTAGAACTGCCGAAGCCGCCGGATAGGGCGGTGCCACCAAGGACGACCGCCGAGATGGAAGACAGGGCAAGGCTCGCCCCGAGAAGAGGATCTCCAGATGCGGTCTCACCTGTAAGGCAAAGTGCGGCAAGCGCTGAAAACAGGCCCGAAATGATATAGGAGCCGATGCGGATGCCTCCCAAGCGCAAACCCGTCTGGAAAGCGCCGGTCCGGTTACCGCCGACGGCAAGCAGGTGGGAATGGAAAGGAATGCGCGCTACCACAAGCGTAAATATGATGCCCGCTACCAAAACCCAGGCAACGAAGGGAACTCCAAGAATACTCTCGGAATAGGTCTGCCAATAGGCTTCTGGAACGGGAAGCCCAGCCTGCGGCATGACCCAGATCGCGATTCCGGCGAAAATAATGCCAGTTGCGAAGGTCGTCACGATTGGCTGAAACCGCAAACCGGAAATGAATATCCCGTTCACCAGACCACAGATCGCACCCACCAGCACTCCGGCGCCCATGCCGAGGAAAAGCGAGGCAACAGAGCCTCCGAGCATGTCGATGATCGTTACCGTCACGACATTGGCAAGCGCGACGATACTTCCGACGGACAGGTCGATGTCGCCTGCGAGGATCACATAGGTCTGGCCAATGGCAACGAGGATCAACGGCAGGAATGTCGTGAGGTTGGATTGCAGCACGCTGGGTTGAATGAAGCTGGGCTGCAGAACCGTGTTCACCACGATCAGCACCAGAAGAACAAAGATGGTAATCAGCCAGGGCTGACGCCTCAACAGGACTAGGGACGTCATGCGGCATCTCCGTAGGCTGCGCGCGTCATGCTGACTGCATTCATGTCGGCCCCGGTCAACTCAGCGGAAATGCGGCCACCGTTGAACACCAGAACGCGGTCGGCATATTCGAGAATCTCTGAATCCTCGGAAGAATAGAAAATAATGGTTGCTCCTGCCTCCGCCTGCTGGCGCATGAGCGCGAACAGATCGGCCTTGGCCCCAAGATCGATACCCTTTGTGGGATCGTCCAACAGAAGAAGCTTCGGTGCCGTGGCCAGCCAGCGGGAGATGAAGATTTTTTGCTGATTTCCGCCCGACAGGGTTCCGATTGGAACATCCAGTCCAGCGAACTTCGTCTTCATATCCTTCGCAACCTTATCGACGCGAGGCCGCAGGGTAGATGGATTGATAAGCCTCATGTTTTCTCGCACCGTCAGCGCAGCGACGAGGTTTTCGAAAATGGAACGCCCCGGAAAGGCAGCGTCGCGCCCGCGGTCGCCCGACACATAGGCAAAACCATTGGCCACGGCGTTCGCCGGACGACGTATGTCCATTCGCTTGCCCTCAAACTCAAGGGTTCCCGCGATGAACGGAGTAGAGCCGAACAGGCCCCTCAACAAAGCGGACTGCCCCTGACCTTGCAGACCTGCAAGGCCGAGAATTTCCCCTGCATAGGCATCGAATGTAACGCCACGCACCGCGCTGCTGATCGCATCGTTGACACGCAGGCTCGGTGTCTGGCGTAAAGTAACGGCAGACTTTGGAGCGGCGGCCCGAACATCTCCGACCATGCTATGGACAACGGCCTCCCGAGTGGTCGAAGCTGTATCCATTTCAGAGATCGTTGAGCCGTTGCGCATCACCGTTACACGGTCGCACACGGCAAAGACCTCATCAAGGCGGTGAGAAATCATGATGGTGGAAATACCCTCGGCCTTCTTGGCCTGAAGCACCTCGAAGAAGCGCTGCGATTGACGACCGTCAAGAGCCGCTGTCGCCTCGTCCATAATCATCAAACGAGCATTCTGCGCAAAGACCTTCAGGATTTCGACGATCTGGCGCTGGTCGGGGGGAAGGTCGCTGACGACGGCATCGGCTACCAAACCGTCTCCGGCCACGCCATCGAACAATGAAATCAACAGTTCAGCACGTGTGTTCAGCGCAGCGCGATCAACAAAAGGACCACGCCGCGGCTCACGGCCAAGGAAAATATTGTCCGCGACGGAGAGTTGCGGAATAAGGCTCAGTTCTTGGTAAAAAAGTGCGATGCCAGCACGCTCCGCGTCACGCGGACTGCCGAAGCGCACCTCTTTGCCTTCAAAGCGAATCGAACCGGTAGTAGGCACGACCGCACCCGCGATGATCTTGCAAAGTGTGCTCTTGCCGCAGCCGTTGGCGCCGAGCAGAGCATGGATTTCGCCCTTGCCCACGGTAAGGCGACCATCGACTAGCGCACGCACGGCGCCAAAATTTTTTGTGATTCCAGCCGCCTCCAAAGCATGAGCCATGGCGTGCCTCCGAGAGATTTCTTTATTTCCTGGCGCGAAAATTCGCTGCGGTTGAGACGCGGGCGGGCGCGAAGCGCCGACCCGCGATGATCGATGTCAATTTTGGATTATTTGAAGAATTCTGCAGCCTTCTCAGGGCTGACGGTTGCGGTAACTGACCAGTAACCCGGCTTTCCTTCCGCATTCTTCAGGTTATCAGCGACGTTGTTACTGTCGACGAAGGGAATAGGGATGTAAATGGCGTTACCGTAGGTACCGCCAAAGATACCGTCCTTGAATTCCTTGCCCTGAAGCTTCAGGACAGCGACATTCAATGCGCTTGCCATTACGCCGGGAGGATTGACCGATGCAGCTGAGTTGAACTTTTCAGCTGCCCAACGGGTCATGAAATCCTTGCGAATTTCGCCAGTCGCAGCAATGTCCTTGGTCTTGCCAGCAGCCTCGATTGCACGCCATGCACCATCGGCCATGCCGTCCTGAACCCAGACCCCATTGATGGCCGGGTAGGTTGCGAGCAGGTTTTGCATGGTCTGCTGACCTTGCGCCTGATCCCAACCCGCATTGGCTTCGTTCAAGATCTTGATGTCGGGGTATTTCTCAAAAACTTGCTTGTAGCCTGCAACGCGTGCTTCATTTGCAGGGTTGCCAGCAATACCGTTGATCGCAACGACGTTACCCTTGCCCTTAAGCGTATCTGCGAGCCACTGCGCTGACTGCGCGGCCCATGCCTTCTGGTCGATGCCGACATAGATGGCGTCCTTGGAAGAAACTTCGGCATCGGTTGCGATGACGAGGATGTCGCGTGCCTTGGCCTGCTTGAAAACCGGATCAAAAGCCGTTGGGCTGTTCGGATTGATCAGGATCGCATTGACGCCCTGGTTGATGAAGTTGCGGACATGGCCAATCTGGCCCTGAACGTCCACGTTT
The DNA here is from genome assembly GCF_013322225.1 of Agrobacterium larrymoorei. Taxonomy (GTDB): domain Bacteria; phylum Pseudomonadota; class Alphaproteobacteria; order Rhizobiales; family Rhizobiaceae; genus Agrobacterium; species Agrobacterium larrymoorei_A. Next base: position 143,709 of record NZ_JAAMFB010000031.1, on the reverse strand, counting down.
CCACTCTGAACGACGACTTCGACCTTTACGCCCTTCTCACCCCAGGCAGCGGCTGCGGCCTGAGCCTCCTCGATCATCTGAGTGCGCCATTCGCTTCCTGCGAAACCATTGGACAGGCCGATCTTGTAGGTCTGCTCCTGTGCATTCGCAGTCACGGCGATACTCGACGCGAGTACCATCGCAGCAGTTAGGAATTTATACATGAGTGCTCCTCCAGCATCATTCCGGTTATGTAACCGGTTACAATATATTATTGAAACCGGTTATATCGAGCTGTCAAGACCATTCGGTTTTCCTGACAGAACATCCGACTAATGAAAATGATTGCCCTCAAACGCCGCGCAGGTCGCAGCATGTCTCCATGCGATCCGGCAGGTAAGGCTCCTCCTGCCCACCTGCTCGAACGTTAGCAGCCATCAACCGGCTCTTCAACGCGTGTTAGCGTAACGGAAATCACGATTTTTAGATGCGGTGTTCGGTTGGGAACCGGGGATGCTGGTCGCGCACGCTTATTTCGCCCTGACGTCTGCATGAAGACCGGACCAGGAGCTTGATAAAGTATCGCCAACGAAAAAAGCCTGCCGCGGGAGGAGGTGCGGCAGGCTTTAAACTTGATCGACAACTGGGAGGAGGAGTGTTGCCGATCCACATCTCGCGACGCTGGGAGGAGGAGTGCGTCGCTTCGATGATTTAAATATAGCTCGATTTCCGATTTTTAACAGAGCAGCTCTCGCAGAGCAGCATTGCGTCAAACGCATACCTGCTGTACTGGTGCCGCGTTTTTAATCATCCAAGAGAGTTATTCGTCTCTATGGACCTGGAAGCCAGCGAACGACTGGTTCACCGGCATCACTTCAATGCTATTGATATTGATGTGCTTCGGCTGAGACGCCACCCAGTGAATGGTGTTGGCAATATCTTCAGGCAAGATCGGGTGCACACCCTTGTAAAGTGTGTTCGAAGCTTCCTGATTGCCGCCGGTGCGAACCAGGGTGAATTCCGTCTCGCACATTCCCGGTTCGATAGACGTCACACGGACGCCTTTCCCGTGCATGTCCGACCGAAGCCCGAGCGAAAACTGCCGGAGAAATGCTTTTGTACCCGCATACACATTACCACCCGCGTATGGCCAATGCGCCGCGACCGAGGAAAGATTGATCACGATCCCGCGGCGCTCGATGAGTACCGGCAGAAGATGATGTGTCACGTTCAACAGGCCGGTGATGTTGGTGTTGACCATGGTGTGCCAATCCTTAAGCGGCACCTGTGGCGCTGGCGCTGTTCCGAGCGCCAGACCGGCATTATTGACCAGTATGTCGATGTCCTTGAACCCCGCAGGAAGACTTGAAAAAGCCTCATGCATCGCGGCTTCATCGGTAATATCGAAGATCAGGCCATGAAACGCTTCGCCAATTTCGCTCTTGAGATCTTCCAACCGGTCCGCCCTTCGACCAGTGCCAACGACCTTCCAGCCGTTCTGCGCGAAAAGTTTCGCGGTTGCCAATCCAAATCCTGACGTCGCGCCGGTAATGAGAATTGTTCCGGTCATTGTGAAGTCTCCCATATTAATCGATCTTCAGAAGCTTTGCGGCCGCAATCGAAAGGCATTCCCTGAACGCCGTGAGATCAGTGTAAAGCTCAGCCGCAGCCGCGTCTCTCACGACGACGATACCGCCTCGACGAAGGATGCCACCATGTAGCATCAGATTGTCGACCATATCGAAGTTCTCGACGGACAACCCATCCGGTCCACGATGGCGTCCGCCTTCGTCCACCGCGATGGCTCCACCATAATGCTTTGATATGCGGGTGAAATGATCTGCCGCAACATTCGTGTAAGCAAAGACGGCCTTGCCCTGGGCACACATAAACCCAAGTTCGAAGCTCGTGCCGGTATCTGCCGCAATCCCCCTGAAAGGCGTAAGATTGGCGATAATCGCGTCCGCTTGCAGCATCATGCCTTCATCGACGGCATTGATGTTGCAGCCATGACCGATCTTCGTATCTGCCGCAGGAATTTCGAGATCACCGGGTGAAAGCGGTATGAAACCCGCCTCGCGGGTCAGTTGCGCTTTCGCATCCAGAACTTCACGGGCGTTCGGGAGAAAGACCTCCGGCCCGGCTAAATAGATTTTTTTGGTCATTGATGATTTGGAATATTTGAGCAAAACATTGAAGGAATACCGTAAAACGTAGTCACCAGCGATAGCAAGCCCAGCCGGGCGAAAATCGGGTATGCTATTTCTTTGCCATGCGGTATAGCCGGGACTGAAAAGTCATACCGGAGTTCACCATGCCAGCTACGATCCGTTTTCATGAAGGGGATATTTCCCAGAGTGACGTTGCGCGTTACAAAGGCGCTATCGCGATCGACACCGAGACGCTGGGACTGGTGCCTCGACGCGACCGCCTCTGCGTTGTGCAGCTATCACCGGGAGATGGCTCTGCGGACGTCATCCGCATCGCAGCCGGACAGACACAAGCCCCCAATCTGGTGGCTATGCTGGAAGACCCCACCCGACAGAAGATTTTCCATTATGGACGGTTCGATATCGCGGTTCTGTTCCACACGTTCGGAGTGACGACCACTCCAGTATTCTGTACGAAGATCGCGTCACGTCTTTCCCGTACTTACACCGATCGGCATGGACTGAAAGACAATCTCAAGGAAATGCTTGAGGTGGATATTTCAAAAGCGCAACAATCATCCGATTGGGCTGCGGAAACGCTTTCGCCCGCGCAGCTGGAATATGCAGCCTCTGACGTCCTTCATCTTCATGCGCTGCGTGAAAAGCTGACCCAGCGATTGATCCGTGATGGCCGTCTGGACCACGCAACTGCGTGCTTCGAATTTTTGCCGACGCGCGCCAAGCTGGATTTGTTAGGCTGGGACGACACAGACATTTTCGCTCATAGTTAACGGATACTTAGCGAAACATTAATCTTTCCCGATCATGCTTGTGGTTATTACCTTCGCTTCGATAGGACTTAATCGTCATCGCACAGCTGGGAAGACAGCCGCATGAGCGGTTGATATTAACCAATGTGTCGTCACAAGGCCGCAGACGTGGGCCATTGAAGCTGGCAAGCACGGACATTTGCTTGCCATCTGAAAGGATGCGCACCGTGCTTACACCCATCAGCGCAGTCTCGGCAGCCGATGTTTCATTCCAGCCTCAGGATACGAAGCAGGACAACGCACCTACATCGTCGCCCCCAACTCTCCATACGCAAGCAGAGCCAGAAACTGCCGCAACCTCTGTCGGCGCTGCTCTGAGAGCCGCTTCGGGCGAGCTCCAACTCTCCCAGAATGTCGGCATACTTGCAGATGCGCTCGGAAAGCTTCTGGATATCCGTAGAATGGATAGCGAGACATCCGACGCCTATGTCACGCGCCTCATATCAGCCTTACAAACGTTATCCGCAGCGCAGAAGACTTTGTTCGAACAGCAGCTCAGCCAGCTGATTAAAGGGCTGACCTTTACCGTTCTACTCGAGGCTCTCAAGAACTCCGCTGGTCCGGAAGCTGCGCGGCTCGCCGCCGCCTTCGAACTGATGCAGGAAAACGAAACAAGTCGCATAGGCCGCCCCGCCTATCTGCAAGATCTCGCCCTGTCTTCTGCTCCGCCGCTCCCGGCAAATTCGAGCGGTACGCAAAGACTTCTGATCCCCGCAAGCCTCCCCTTTGCTGATCCTGTTGGCGCAGAATTGGAAGCAAACGTAAATCAAACACGGCCTGTTATTGCAAATAACGGCATTCCTGAAAAAGCGACGAACAATAACCAGGCACCCAAATTTTCGGCATCGCCGAACCTTCTTTTCGAATCGCTCGAGCAGCCCGCAGCTACGCAGAAACTTTCTGTCCAGGGTGGTGACGCGTCCAGGTCTCCCGCAATAGTCAACCCCGGCAAAGTCGAGGTGCCTGCAAGCGCGCCAGCCTTGGCGCTGCCTGGTCGTCAACAGCCAATAGAACCGAGAGAAAAGCCCGTCATTCAGGGTGAGAAACACGCACCCGCCCGCCCTGCCGAGTTGGAGGAGAGCAACAGGCTGGAGCCAACAAAATCCAACTTCACTCCGGTATCCGTGCCCAACCTACAAGCGCCGACCTTTGACGATGCTTTGGTTCGCCAGCAGTTTTATGGCGCAAGTCCAAGTCAAATCGAGAAGCTGCTGCTTGCTGTGCTGAGAGGGACATTGACGGGTCCGGTAGAAACGACTGCAGAAACCATAAGTCCACCGCCTTCCCTCCCTCAAACTGCAGAGCCCGCGCAAAACAACCGGTCAGTCCAGCACGCTGCCATGGCAGAGGGTGAGGGCAAAACACACATGCAGGATTTGAATCTACAAACCCGTCCGGAGCTTCAGGCCGCACAAAAGGCCGCGGTAGCGGCAGATTTGCGTAGCGCTCTTACGGATTTGCCTACATTGCAGTCCATGGTCGCGGCTATGGTGACGAAGGAAGGGACGCCCCTTCCCTTCATAAACTACCCTGCCGACAAAGACGAACCTCAATCCGACACGCCTCCACGCGGCCGCTGGCCATCATCTTCGGGCGAAGATCCTGACCCGGAACAGCAAGATGGGCAGCAAAATCAAGAGGAACCTCCGGCAGAGGAACGCGTTGCCGCAAATGACCCCCAAGAGGACCATTCTGTTTCCGAAGGCGTTATCGAAAATGGTATCGGCGACGCGGAATCTTACTATCTCAAAATGAGCAATTTTGCCTAAAGCTTGAGGCAAGACGCGGTGTTTCGAAGGGTTATAGCGTGCCTTATCCGCCCAAGCCTTACGCAAGGCACGGCGCTTTGGGTGCGAGTAAATCCGAAGGCTCAGCTTTGGGAGCATTAGGTTGCAGTCGGCGTTACCGAAGCCCGGGGGAGCGAAATTTCAGAAGTGTGGCAGACCCTTAAAACGGGCCACAAAAAAGCCCGCTGGATCGCTCCAGCGGGCTCTTTTTTTGCAATTGGCTAACGATTACTCGCCGCGGTTCTTCAGAGCCGCGCCGAGGATGTCGCCGAGCGAAGCGCCAGAGTCGGACGAACCGAACTGAGCAACAGCTTCCTTCTCTTCTGCGATTTCCAGAGCCTTGATCGAAAGCATGACCTTGCGATCCTTCTTGGAGAAGTTGACGACGCGGGCGTCGAGAACCTGACCAACCGAGAAACGCTCAGGACGCTGATCGTCACGATCACGTGCCAGGTCGTTGCGGCGGATGAAGGAGGTGATGTCTTCGTGGTTGACGAGCTTCACTTCGATACCACCTTCGTTCACGCCGATAACTTCAGCGGAAACAACGGCGTTCTTGCGCAGTTCGCCAGAAGTTGCGGCTTCGCCGACAGCATCCTTGCCAAGCTGCTTGATACCGAGCGAGATGCGCTCCTTCTCGACGTCAACGTCCAGAACAACAGCCTTGACGACATCGCCCTTGTTGAACTCTTCGATGACCTGTTCGCCCGGACGGTTCCAGTCCAGATCGGACAGGTGAACCATGCCGTCGACATCGCCTTCGAGGCCGATGAACAGGCCGAATTCGGTCTTGTTCTTGACTTCGCCTTCAACTTCAGTGCCGGCCGGGTGGCTATAGGCAAATGCCTGCCATGGGTTTTCCAGCGTCTGCTTGAGACCGAGCGAAATACGGCGCTTGGACGGATCGACTTCGAGAACGACAACGTCGACTTCCTGGCTCGTGGACAGGATCTTGCCGGGATGTACGTTCTTCTTGGTCCAGGACATTTCGGAAATGTGGATCAGGCCTTCGATGCCCGGCTCCAGCTCAACGAATGCACCGTAGTCGGTGATGTTCGTAACGGTACCGGAAATCTTCTTGCCAACCGGATACTTGGCAGAAATGCCATCCCAAGGATCGGACTCGAGCTGCTTCATGCCGAGCGAGATACGGTGGGTTTCCTGGTTGATGCGGATGATCTGAACCTTGACCTGCTGGCCAATGTTGAGGATTTCAGAAGGATGGTTGACGCGGCGCCATGCCATGTCGGTAACGTGCAGCAGGCCGTCGATGCCGCCCAGGTCAACGAACGCACCGTAATCGGTGATGTTCTTGACGACGCCGTCAACAACCTGACCTTCTTCCAGGTTCTGAACGATTTCAGAACGCTGCTCTGCACGGGACTCTTCCAGAACCGTACGACGGGAAACGACGATGTTGCCACGGCGCTTGTCCATCTTGAGGATTTCGAAGGGCTGTGGGTTGTGCATCAGAGGCGTTACGTCGCGGATCGGACGAATGTCCACCTGCGAACGCGGGAGGAAGGCAACTGCGCCATCCAGATCGACGGTGAAACCACCCTTGACCTGGTTGAAGATGACGCCTTCAACGCGCTCACCAGCTTCGAACTTGGCTTCGAGCTTGACCCAGCTCTCTTCGCGGCGAGCCTTCTCGCGCGACAGAACGGCTTCGCCCAGAGCGTTTTCGATGCGCTCGACATAAACTTCGACTTCGTCGCCGACCTTCAGGCCGCCGTCCTTCGAACGTGCACCAAATTCCTTGAGCGCGATGCGGCCTTCAACCTTGAGGCCGACGTCAACGATCGCAACGTCCTTTTCGATTGCTGTTACGATGCCTTTGGCAACATAGCCTTCGGCCAGATCGTTGGAAGCAAAGGACTCTTCGAGCAGGGCTGCGAAATCGTCGCGCGTGGGGGTAGCTACAGACATTAAATCTCCTGAAGTGTTCGCAAAGGAACACACAAGCGCCGGGGTTTGTGTTGATCACTCCCAAATGCATACCCGCCTCATATTTTAAGAGGCTTTCGGCGCAGAGCATGCTTTCGGGATATTCCAAAACGAAAACCGGATCGACCGGTTCCCGAGAATTCTCATTTCTTCAAGGTAGCGTCTATAATGGCTTTCGCTGCCTGAAACGCCGCCTCTATACTCATTTCCGACGTATCAAGCAAGTGCGCGTCTTCTGCAGGTTTCAAAGGACTATCAGCACGGCCCATATCGCGCTCGTCACGCTTCTTCACATCTGCGAAAACGGAATCAAAATTCGCATCTCCTCCGCCGGAAATGATCTCGTCATAACGCCGTTTCGCCCGCACTTCCGGCGAGGCGGTGACGTAGAGCTTCACCGATGCATCGGGGCAGACGACAGTGCCGATATCGCGACCATCCAGAACCGTGCCGGGTTCACGGCCAGCAAAGTTTCGCTGCGCCTGCACCAGAGCCCGACGCACCGCAGGCATCACGGCCACTTTCGAAGCTGCCTCGCCCACCTCATGCTTTGCAAGGACCGAGCGATCGAGTCCAGCAAGATCCAGCCGCAAGGCGGTGTCTTCCGCAACGATCTCATTATCCAGAGGCAGACCCGCGTCCAGCAGAGCTTTTGCCGTAGCGCGATAGGTGAGGCCGGTATCAAGATGGTGAAAGCCATATGCGTCGGCAATTTTACGCGAAAGCGTACCCTTTCCAGCAGCTGCAGGGCCATCTATGGCGATAACGAAGCTCATATGAATGATATTCCGGCTCGATGTTCACGTCGTTTGCGCGGCATTATCATAATGAGTGCTTGCATTCACCCCGCCCTTGGCAAAAACTTCACTGCGGCTTTGCATGAAGTTTATCTTTGACAGGCAACACCGCAACGATTAAGGGGACCGGCTAGAAATTTACCGTCTACTGCCGCATTGACGGCGTTAAGACCGAACTCATTCAAAAATTCGAGGCTTTGACAGTGGCAAAAGCGGAACTTGGAACCAAGCGTACCGACCCGGACACAGGCAAGAAATTCTACGATCTGAACCGCGACCCGGTCGTCTCTCCCTACAGCGGCAAATCCTGGCCCCTTTCCTTCTTTGAGGAAACCACGGCTCAGGCCAAGATGGAACAGGCCGAAGAAGAGGAAGTCGCGGAAGTCGATACCGAGAACACGGATGTCGAACTCGTTTCGCTGGAAGATGCGGACGGCGACAACAGCGGCGACGACATTCCAGATATGGGCGATGACGACGACGTCGAAATCGACGATGACGACGACACCTTCCTCGAAGCAGACGAAGACGACGAAGACGATGACGTTTCCGGCATCATCGGCGTCGGCGGCGACGACGAAGAGTCCTGATTTTCCAACGAATTTTTGCCCGGCCACAAAAAAATGTCGCCGGGCGAATTTTTCGACTTGCCTTCTGCAAGAAGCGCAAGTATCAAGCGGCCACCGAACGGAAACAACCGCTTCGGTTCCCGGAACCGGATCAAATACCGGAACCCTTATGGGGCTATAGCTCAGCTGGGAGAGCGCTTGCATGGCATGCAAGAGGTCAGCGGTTCGATCCCGCTTAGCTCCACCAAACCTTCTCCTCATATAATTTAGCAGTTCGTTGATAGCGTTGTAAGACGTTCACACACCGCGTTAACTCCCCTTCTTCAACCGCGCGTTTGCAAGAAGCCATTCGAACTGGACAACAAAGCCCGCTCGACAACCTCCAGTAAAAGCACTTCCTTGCTCTCAAGGGCGATTGCGGTACTATGTCCTCACGGCGGGGAGGCCGTGTAGGAGCAGGTTCAATGAACAAGCAGATTTTCAAACGGCGTATGCTGATAACACTCGCGGCATCCGCCGCCGCGCTGATATCTTTTGGCACCTATGCAAGCGCTCAAGGATTTCCGGATCGCGCGGTCACGTTGGTTGTGCCATTTGCGGCGGGTGGTTCGACGGATGTGGTGGCGCGCGTCATCGCGCAGAAAATGAGTGATGAGCTTGGCCAGCAGGTGGTCGTTGAGAATGTGGCTGGTGCTGGTGGCAATCTAGGGGCGGATCGCGTCGCGCGTGCCGAGCCGGATGGCTATACAATCCTGATGGGAACGGTCGCGACCCACGCGCTCAATCCCCTTATTCTCAAAACCAAGCCTTATGACCCTGAAAAAGACTTCGCGCCAGTTTCGCTGCTGGTGGTGGTGCCAAACGTTTTGGTCGTGAACCCACAGCTTCCAGTCAATAACGTGGCGGAACTGATCGCGCTTCTGAAAGCAGAGCCGGAGAAACATGCCTACGCCTCATCCGGCAACGGCACCCCGCTTCATCTTTCCGGTGAGCTTTTCAAGAGCATGGCTGGCGTCGAGATGCAGCACGTCCCTTACAAGGGCTCTGGTCCTGCGCTGAACGATCTTCTGGGCAATCAGGTTTCGATCATGTTCGACAATCTGCCCTCCTCATCCGGGCACATCAAATCCGGCACACTGAAGGCGCTGGGTGTTACCACCGCAAAGCGTGCCTCTTCATTCCCCGACGTTCCCACCATTGCCGAGACCATTCCGGTTTACGAAACCTATACCTGGAATGCGCTGTTTGCCCCGGCCGGCACGCCGCCCGAGGCCATCAACCGTTTGAACGAAGCCGCCAATAAGGCGCTTGCCGATTCCAGCGTGGCCGCACGTATGGCGGAGTTCAGCGCGACGATCGTCGGCTCTACGCCTGAAGAGCTGAAAACCCATGTGGCTGCGGAAATCGCCAAGTGGGGGCCTGTCGTCAAAGACGCAAACGTCCAAATGGACTAATCGTAGCTTTGTTGCGCACCACGCCTTGGTCAACAAGGCGTGGTTGTTCGCGCGTCAAACCAGCCGGTCCCCGCACTTTCACGCACTACCAGCCATCTCCATATGTCCCACCCCTGCGCGCCCGGAGATAACCGCTGCCGATGATTTGAGCATATTTTTTATCGAACGATAAAAAATTTATCATTTGATAAAATAATTAAGCGCGACAAAACTCAAGCCATTGTTTTCGATAGGATAAAATAACTGGCACAAAATCTGCTTTGTATCTGTCAATCCAACCACGGAACCAGACTGGAGGGTGACAGATGGAAATCGGTATTTTTATCCCAATCGGAAACAATGGCTGGCTGCTTTCTGAGAATGCGCCGCAATACAAGCCGAGTTTTGAACTCAATAAGGAAATCACGCTCAAAGCCGAGAAATATGGCTTCGATTTCGCCCTATCCATGATCAAGCTGCGTGGCTTTGGAGGGAAAACGGAATTCTGGGACTATAACCTTGAATCGTTCACCCTGATGGCTGGACTTGCTGCGGTAACATCGAAGATCAAACTGTTCGGCACAGCTGCTACTCTGGTGATGCCACCTGCCATCGTTGCGCGCATGGCGACAACAATCGACTCCATTTCCGGTGGGCGGTTCGGGGTCAATCTGGTCACGGGTTGGCAACGCCCCGAATACAGCCAGATGGGTCTGTGGCCCGGTGATGACTATTTCGGTGATCGTTATGAGTATCTCGGCGAGTATACCACCGTTTTGCAGGAACTGCTTGCCACAGGCCAGTCGGACCTGAAGGGCAAATACTTCACCATGGAAGATTGCCGCATGAAGCCAGTGCCGGAAGGTGAGGTAAAGCTCATCTGCGCCGGCTCTTCAGACAAGGGCATGGCGTTTTCTGCCAAGTACGCGGACTATAGTTTCTGCTTTGGCGTTGGCGTCAATACGCCGAAGGCTTTCGCTCCCACCAATGAAAGGCTGATGGCCGCCACCGAAAAAACCGGTCGCGATGTGAAATCCTTCGTGTTGACGATGGTGATTGCCGAAGAAAAATCCGAAGACGCCTGGGCCAAGTGGGAACATTACAAGGCTGGCGCCGATCAGGAAGCCATCAAGTGGCTCGGTCTGCAAAGTGCGGCCGATACGAAATCCGGCTCCGATACCAATGTTCGTCACATGTCTAACCCGGTTTCGGCCGTCAACATCAACATGGGCACGTTGATAGGTTCTTACGCAGAAGTAGCGGCGATGCTGGATGAAATGGCTGAAGTGCCAGGTACCGGCGGTGCAATGCTGACATTCGATGACTTTGTCGAAGGCGTCGAGAAATTCGGCACATATGTGCAGCCGCTGATGAAAAGTCGTGCCCACATCAAGCCTGCGCTGGAGGCTGCAGAATGAGCGAAACAACAGTTACGGGATATCACGCTCCGAAGGCACGCTCGCAAAGCGTAACGCTGCCCGCCCGCCCGGAACCGATCTCACTTAACCCCTCGGAAACAGCAATTGTCGTCGTGGACATGCAAAATGCCTATTCAACGGAAGGCGGTTACGTCGATCTTGCAGGTTTCGATATTGCTGGTGCAAAGTCTACGATTTCCAACATCAAGAAAACGCTGGATGCGGCGCGTTCGGCGGGTGTGCAGGTCATTTATTTCCAGAATGGCTGGGACAGCGACTATGTGGAGGCAGGCGGGCCCGGCTCTCCGAACTGGCACAAGTCCAACGCCCTGAAGACCATGCGCGCGAAACCGGAACTGCAAGGCCAATTGCTCGCGAAAGGCACATGGGACTATGCCATCGTTGATGAATTACAGCCTAAACCCGGCGATATCCTAGTTCCAAAGACCCGTTACAGCGGCTTTTTCAACACCAATATGGACAGCGTTTTGCGAGCACGCGGAATCCGCAACCTGGTTTTCGTCGGCATCGCCACCAATGTCTGCGTCGAAAGCTCGCTCCGTGATGCATTCCACCTCGAATATTTCGGCGTGATGCTGGAGGACGCTACCCACCATCTCGGGCCAGACTTCATCCAGCAGGCGACCGTCTACAACGTCGAAAAATTCTTCGGTTGGGTGGCGACGGTGAACGATTTCTGCGCGGTAATTTCCCAAGCGGCACCTGCTGAAGTGTAAACAAACAAGCAAGAGGATAACCAAATGCCAAAGACGATTATCGTTCCCGAAGGCACGCAGAAGCTAATCGCGCCCTTTTCGCCCGGCACGCTGGCAAATGGCATCGTTTATGTTTCAGGCACCCTGCCCTTCGACAAGAATAACGATGTGGTGCATGTGGGTGACGCTGCTGCACAGACCCGCCACGTGCTGGAGACCATCAAGTCCGTGATAGAAACGGCTGGTGGCACCATGGAGGATGTGACGATGAACCATATCTTCATCACGGACTGGGCTAACTATCAGGCGGTAAACAAGGTTTATGCAGAGTATTTTCCGGGCGACAAGCCCGCCCGCTATTGCATTCAGTGCGGCTTGGTGAAGCCCGATGCGCTGATCGAGATCGCCACCGTTGCACATATCGGCAAGTGACGATCGGATAGTTCGCATGATCTATTATGAGGTTCATGGCCGGACCGACACCGATGCCGAGACGATCATCCTGTCGTCCGGTCTCGGCGGCTCGGCAACTTATTGGGCACCGCAGATGGAGATGCTGCAGAAGCATTTCCGTGTTGTGGTGTACGACCACCGCGGCACTGGCAGAACGGGCGGTGAAGTTCCCGAACATGGCGGTATTTCCGCCATGGCGGATGACGTTCTGGAAATCGTCACCCACTTGAGGCTCGACAGATTTCACTTCATGGGACATGCACTGGGTGGGCTGATCGGGCTGGATATCGCGCTACGAAGACCTGAACTCATCGACCGACTGATATTGGTTAATGCCTGGAGCAAGGCAGATCCGCATTCGGGGCGCTGTTTCGATGTACGAATTTCGCTTCTGGAAAATTCCGGCGTCGAGGCTTTCGTCAAGGCACAGCCGCTGTTTCTCTATCCGGCGGCGTGGATGTCGGAAAATGCCGAACGTCTCGCCCATGACGACGCACATGGCACAACGCATTTTCAAGGCAGGACAAATGTGCTGAGACGCATCGCTGCCCTGCGAGCATTTGACGTTGACGTGCAGCTTTCGCGGATCGCTTCTCCAACTCTGGTCATTGCCAGCAAAGATGATTTGCTTGTGCCTTACACGCGTTCAGCACGGTTGGCTGAGGGCCTTTCCAACGCAGTGCTTTCGCTTTTCGACCATGGCGCACATGCCATGAACATTACCGAAGCCGAACGCTTCAACACCACGATAGAATCATTTTTACTCTCCAGGCCCGCAACAGCCCAACTTTCGCAGACGCCTGCTTCCGTGCTTGATGACTTGTTAGGAAAGGCAGGGTTAGATGCAGACAACGTCTCTTAAGAAGGAAGACATGATGGAGACCAAGACTGCGGAAGAGCGCAGCCTGGATTACAGAAACGCCATGGCGCAGCTGGCGGGTGCGGTGAACGTCGTCACGACGGATGGTCCTGCGGGCATAGCCGGCTTTGCGGCAACCGCTGTGTGCAGCGTATCCGATAATCCGCCCACCATGCTGGTCTGCATCAATCGTAATTCCTCGGCACACAGGTTCTTGGCTGAAAATGGTGTCATCTGCGTCAACACGCTTGCGGGCGACCAGCAGGAGCTGAGCCAGCTTTTCGGCGGGCGGACGCCCACCGATTTACGGTTCGCAGCAGGGGAATGGACAACGCTGGAAACCGGGTCGCCGGTTCTGAAGGGCGCACTTGCTTCTTTCGATTGCAGAGTGCGAACCATTCACGATGGCAGCACGCACGATATTCTTATCTGCGATGTACTCGAGACCACCATCGGCACCGGCGAAGAGGCTTTGATCTATTTCAAGCGAGGCTACCGAACGCTTTGAGTTGATCGACACCCGTCAGTCTATGCCTTTGCCGAAACGCGCGAAGCTTTCATTGAGAATGGTCGTCCCGGCCCCGGGCTGCTCGGGTCGCTTGTAGACGCCACCATATACATTGGCAGGCTCCTCGAAATGATCCTTGATCCAGGGAATATATTCGAGGATCGTCGATGCGGGGTGCCAGTAACTCAGGTGGACATGCACCTGGCTCATCTCTCCCGCATGGGGAACGACCGGCAATCGGTGGGCCAGCGCCAGATCAGCGACCTGGATGTATTCGGTAATACCGCCGAGGCGCGTCACATCCGGTTGGACGTAGTGGACGGCTCCAGCAGCAATGAAAGAGCGAAACGCATCGACCGTATAAAGCTGCTCTCCCAGCGCAATCGGTATCGAGGTATTTCGCGCCAGCGCCGCATGGCTGCCAACATCATCGTACCACAGCGGCTCCTCGAACCAGTAGAGATCCAGGTCGCGAGCCTTCTCACAGAACCGCTGGCAGGTCGGCAAATCCCACTTTCCGTTTCCATCGATCGCGATGCGGACGGATGCCCCCAAACGTTTTCGCACGGCGGTCAGTCGCTCGATGTCGATGTTGGGATCATCATGTCCAACCTTGATCTTTATGCGTGTAAAGCCATCCTCTTCCACCGCTTTCGCCGCGCCATTCAGCAGGTCATCCTTCGAAAAAGATAGCCAGCCGATATCGGTATTGTAGGCTTCGAGCCGGTCGGTACGTGCACCGCCGAGATAGCTCCAGAGCGGAACTCCCGCATTCTTGGCCTTCAAATCCCACAGCGCGATATCCACGGCGGCAAGCGCGAGATGCGTTATACCGGCCCTGCCTACCCATTGCAGAGAAGGATAGCGCGCCAGCTTGGTCCAAAGCCGTGAATGATCGTTGGCATCCTCGCCGATCAGCAGTGGCGCATAGCAATCACGAATGCAGGACGTGATGAGCCGGTCGGACGCCAGATGGGCATGCGTGCCGGTAAAGCCATAGCCCTCCGACCCGTCAGTCGTCACAATTTTCGTTCCAACCACGCCCCAATGCGTGATGCTGTGAGTGGAGTCTGAAATCGAGTCCGAGGTCAGTGGCAGATGCAAAATGAAGGGTTGAACGGATGCAATTTTCATGTCGGATAATCCTCCTCCGATTATCTGATGGTTGTTACGGCTATTTAAGAGATGGCGCTTTCCTGTCGCTCGAGATAGGGCAACGCGTCCGGTGAAATCACCTCTGCCACAGCCTGAATGCGCATCATGGCGCGGCTGCGCGAGATTTGCAGATGCCGAACCAGTTCAGCTTGCGCGGATGCCACATCGCCCGAAAGCAGGCTGTCGAAAATGGCCAGATGTTCCGGCAGAAACGGCTCCGTCGGAAAAAGCTTCATGGTCCAATGATAAAGAAAGTGATGCGCGACCAGCAAAGCCTGCGGCAGACTGATCGCACGCATGAGGGATTCGTTTCCGCAATGGCTGAGCAATTCGACATGGAGTTGCTGTTCAAGCGCATCCAGTGTTTCACCATCGATCGCCTCCAAGGACGCGATCGCATCAGCGACGTTCTCCCTAAGCCTCTTCAACAGACCTTCGGGCAGGTTCGGTACGGCCTTTGCTAACGCCAGTGGCTCAAGCACCCAGCGGAGTTCATAAAGTTCTTCGATATGCCTAGCGGTTAAAGCTGGCGCGTACCAGCGTCCGCTTTCATCCTTGCGGACGATACCGCGCTGCTGGAGCCGCGCCACCACATCCCGCGCAACGGTTCGGCTGACATCGTAGTGCTTGGCCAAGGCCGCCTCGTTGATGCGCCAGCTGGCCAAGGACGTGCGGGAAACGACCTCAATTTCGATGTCGCTGTAAATGCGTTCCCAACTGGCCTGGGAATAAATTTTTGCCTCATCTGGAGCCAATGATCGCGAATATTGCGCAACAGCGCCTTCTCTCGTCGTTTTGCTCCGCGCGATGACGGTGTAGCCTCTCGCTTCCGCCTTGCGAACTAGATGAAGCCGCTCGAGTTCGATCAACGCCTGACGCGCCGGGGCGCGACTGATACCGAAGCGATTGGCAATGGTCGTCTCGGTCAGGCGTGTACCATAAGCGATAACGCCTCCAACGATCTCCGCCGCCACGATTTCACATGCCCGCCTGTAGAGACGGGGTGCGGCTCCAGTTTTAGCACCCGACATTTCTTTGGGTCTCACTACGGAATGAATCGACAATTTCTAATACAGGGATTGCACAGCCGAAATTTGATGTCTAGTGTATGCACAAGACATTTTTGGAGAGGGAGGAATCCGGAATGTTGGAGACAGAGGCACGGGTAAACGTGCCGCTCAGTTTTCTGGACCGCTTCTGCCGGGCCGTGTTCGCATCTGCAGGCGCAAATACTGCAACGGCCGATGCGGCGACGCGGGCAATGATGCATGGCACGCGTTACGGCGTGGACAGCCACGGCGTTCGTCTTCTCGCTCATTACGTCAAGGCGCTCACCGGTGGGCGGCTTAACCGTGCGCCCAACATCAAGAAAGTTGCAGAGTTCGGTGCCGTCGAAACACTGGACGCAGACAATGCGCACGGTGCTCTGGCCGCCTATACTGCCATGGATCATGCAATGCAGCTTGCCTCCAGCTTCGGCATCGGAGCCGTGGCGATCCAGAACACCTCGCACTTTGGTCCGGCGGGCGCTTACTCTCTGGAAGCGGCGCGGCGTGGTTATATCGGCCTGACCTTTTGCAATTCGGACAGCTTCGTGCGCCTGCACGATGGCGCGATGCGTTTTCACGGCACCAACCCGATAGCCGTCGGCGTACCGACACCTGCCGGAGAGGCTTGGCTTCTCGATATGGCAACCAGTTCAATCCCCTATAATCGTGTCCTGCTTTATCGCAGCCTCGGTCTTGCGCTTCCCCATTCAACCGCCTCAGACGCTCGCGGTGAGGACACGCAAGATGCCGGGAATACCGATATGCTTGCACCGCTTGGCGGCGAGTTCGGCTTCAAGGGAGCCGCGCTTGCAGGTGTGGTGGAAATCTTCAGCGCCGTGCTGACGGGCATGAAACTGAGCTTCGACATTCTACCAATGGGCGGGCCGGACTTTTCGACGCCACGAAGCATGGGCGCATTCGTTCTCGCCATCAAGCCGGAAGCCTTCGTCAACGAAGCTACCTTTGCGGCAGGGATGCAGCGCTATCTTCATGAACTTCGAAATTCGCCGGCAAAAGAGGATTGCAAGGTCATGGCGCCGGGAGACCGGGAATGGATCGTCGCGTCGGATCGAGAACGTGACGGCGTGATGCTCGACCCGTCGACAGCCGCCGAATTCGAAAAGCTTTCGGACACCTACGCCCTGACGTTGCCTTTCCCCAAGTGAAGAAAGCCGAAGGTTAACTTGCACGGCGCTGAACTTCTCAGTTGACATAGACGCCCCAAGCACTCTACAGATTGCAATTGGTAAGACCACCTGACCAAACTATATCGGGTGGATTTGGGAGAGATCAATGTTCGTGGCACTGGAGCCGCGCCGCCTTCACCGGCAGGTCGCGGATCAGATTCGTGAGCTTATCGAAGCGGGAGAGTTGCCCTACGGGGCGAAGCTTCCTGCCGAACGCGATCTTGCCGAGCGGTTTGCGGTATCGCGCCCGACAGTTCGGGAAGCGCTCATTGTTCTGGAAGTCGAGGGTTACGTCCAGATCCGCATGGGCTCTGGCATTTACGTGACCCAGCGCCCTGTGGCGGCACAAGATGTTCTTCCGGCAGACGACAGTGACGGCCCGTTTCAAATCCTTCAGGCGCGCAGCATCATCGAAAGCGCAATTGCCGAAGAGGCCGCCCGCATGGCAACCCCTAGGCATATCGTGCTTCTGGATGAAAGCCTGAGACGTATGGAAACGGCGATAGGCGATCCGGTAAAAATGCTGGTCCATGATCGTGCGTTTCATACGGCGATTACCGATATCATCGGCAATACGACCCTTCACCATTTCACCGGGCAAATTTTCGACCGGCGCATGACGCCCTATTTCGAGAGACTGGCCAGCCTGTTTGAAAACCCCGACAGCTGGCGGCGAGCGCTGGAAGAACATTTCGCAATCCGGGACGCAATCGCAGCGAACGACCCGTCGGCGGCCCGGGAAGCCATGCGGCGTCACCTTACGCTGTCGCAAAAAAGATTTTCTGAAAGCTTCGGAGAGGAGGCTTGAAGGAGGAGAAAGCCGTCCGCGGGCTCGCTGACGGCAATACATGAACATCTGACATCGATTTCGGGAGGAGAAAAGAAATGACGTTCAGATTGACAACTCTACTTGGTGCGACAGCTGTGGTCGTCGCATCCGCACTTTCAGCCCAGGCGCAGACCATGCTGAAATGGGCGCATGTTTACGAAACGAGCGAGCCGTTCCACACGGAATCCGTATGGGCCGCCAAGGAAATTGAGAAGCGCACTGAAGGCCGCTACAAGATCGATGTCTTCCCCGCGTCTCAATTGGGCAAGGAAGCCGACATCAATCAAGGCCTGAAGCTTGGGACGGTCGACATGATCATTTCCGGCTCCAGCTTTGCGGCACGCGACTTCAAGCCCATCGGTGTCACCTATTTCCCCTATATATTCCGCGATCCGGCCCATCTGATCGCCTACACCAAGAGCGACGTCTTCAAGCGACTGGCAAAAGGTTACGAAGACAAGACCGGCAACGTAATTACGGCTGTCAGCTATTACGGCACGCGTCACACCACATCGAACAAGCCTATCGAAAAATGCTCCGATCTGGCTGGCGTGAAAATGCGTGTGCCGGATGTTCCGGCCTACCTCGCCATGCCCCGCGCTTGCGGTGCGAATACGACGCCTATCGCGTTTGCCGAGGTTTATCTCGCACTTCAGAACGGCACCGTGGACGCGCAGGAAAATCCGCTGACGACCATCGAAGCCAAGAAGTTCTTCGAAGTGCAGAAGAACATCGTTCTGACCGGCCACATCGTTGACCATCTGAATACAGTGATTTCGAAATCACGCTGGGCGAGCCTCTCAGACGAGGACAAGAAGATTTTCGTGGAAGTGATGCAGGAAGCTGCGACCAAAACCACCAAGATCATCGAGGAGCGTGAGAAAGCACTTGTCGAAGACTTCAAGAAGCGTGGCCTGACAGTTGCGGAAGTCGACAAGGCAGATTTCGAAAAGAACGTGCTCGAAAAAGTGAAGTTCGAGGACTTTGGCTATGAGAAAGCCGACTGGGAAGCAATTCGCGCCATCCAGTAATCCCTCCGACCCGGCGGCTAAGGACGCCGGGTCCTTACTGGCCCTGTTTGCTGGAGCAACTTGATGACCGATCAAAAAAGCGCGCCCATAAGCGTGGAAGAGATGGCGCATGCCTTTGAAGAAGATGTCGGGACTGTCGACCTTTCCCCTTATTCGTTCGAAGACTGGCTGACGCTTCTGGTATTCTGGGGGATGGCGGCAAGCGTCTTCCTGCAATTCTTCACGCGCTACGCATTGAACAATAGCCTCGCCTGGACCGAGGAGATCGCGGCGAACTGCCTTGTCGTCGTCGTCTTCCTGGGTTCGGTGATGTGTGTACGGCAGCTGAGGCACATTCAGGTAGACTTGATCTACCGCTTTCTCTCACGCCGGGCGGGACGGGTGCTGGAGGTCATAGTGGACCTCATCAATATCGCCTTCTTCGCCTACATCACCTGGCTGATGTGGCGCTATCTCGAAATCGTCGGCGACGAGCGTATGGTCACCGTCGACCTTCCCCGCGGTATCGTTTTCTACACGGTGTTTGCAGCTTTTCTGTTGATGTTCCTGCGTTCGCTTCAGAACTTCATAAAGGACATGACAGGCGAGAAAACCGTCCGTGAGCAGGCTGATGAAGCCGTGAATGTACAGGGAATTTAATCGATGCTGCTTTTGATTGGCTCATTTCTGTTGCTCATGATCATCGGCACACCCGTTGCCGTATCCATGGCTGTTTCGTCACTTCTTTATCTCGTCCTTTATGGCGTCGCGCCGGATATCATCGCCGCACAGCGCATGATTGCCGGGGTGGAAAGCTTTCCGCTGATTGCCGTGCCGTTCTTCATTCTGGCCGGCAATCTCATGAATATTGCAGGCGTTACAGGTCGGATTTACCACTTTGCCCTCTCTCTGGTGGGCTGGATGAAAGGTGGACTGGCGCAGGTCAATATCATCGGCTCGGTGGTATTCTCCGGCATGTCCGGCACCGCCCTTGCCGATGCCGCAGGTATCGGCACCATCGAAATCAAGGCCATGAAGGATCACGGTTATCCGGCCGAGGCGGCCGTCGGCGTGACTGCCGCCTCCGCAACACTCGGCCCGATCTTTCCGCCATCCCTGCCCTTCGTAATTTACGGCATGATGGCGAATGCCTCCATCGGCGCGCTGTTCATGGCCGGAATCATCCCAGGCATCGTCATGACGGTCCTGATGATGCTGACGGTTTATATTTTCGCCCGCCGCAAGGGCTGGGGCTCCGATACGCCTTTTGAATTCCGCAAGCTGATGGGCGCATCGCTGGAAGTCGTCATCGTCCTTAGCTTTCCGGTCGCGGTTTACCTGCTGGTTTTAGCAGGGCTGTCCGTCAACATCGCCGTCCTGATCGGTCTCGTCGCTCTGGTGGCACTGGACTGGTACTTCGACTTCTCCGCCGTCATGGCATTGATGACGCCGGTGCTCTTGATCGGCGGCATGACGATGGGCTGGTTCACGCCGACTGAAGCGGCGGTTGCGGCGGTCATGTGGTCGATGTTCCTTGGCCTTGTTCGCTACCGCACGATGACGATGAGAACATTGGCCAAAGCCTCATTCGACACGATTGAAACAACAGCGTCGGTTCTCTTCATCGTCACTGCGGCATCGATCTTTGCATGGTTGCTCACCGTCAGTCAGGCTGCTCAGTTGTTCTCGGACTTCATCTTCAGCCTGACCGACAACTGGTGGACATTCCTGATCCTCGTCAACGTCCTGCTGCTAATCGTTGGTGCGTTTCTGGATACCATTGCCGCGATTAGCATTCTCGTGCCGATCCTGATGCCGGTTGCTGCCCGATACGGCATCGATCCCGTCCATCTCGGCATCATCATAACGCTGAACCTGATGATCGGGCTTTTGACGCCACCAGTGGGCATGGTTCTTTTCGTTCTCTCACGCATTTCCAAAATGTCGGTCGAGCGAACGACGCTGGCGATCCTACCGTGGATGATTCCGCTTTTCGTTGCGTTGTTGCTGATCACCTTCGTCCCGGCCATCACGCTTTGGCTACCAACCCAATTGGGATTGATCAGGTAATTTACGCGCCCGTGCCGTGGCTTCGGCGCGGGCGCATTCCAAATTCAAAGAGAAAGCTGAACCGAAATGCAAACGCGCGTGGCACGTCTTTACGGCAAACAGGACCTGAAGGTCGAAAACCAAGGCTATAGCGAACCGGGTGTTGGCGAAGTGCTGCTGCGTATGGCAACGGGCGGGATTTGCGGCTCCGACCTTCATTATTTTCAGGACGGCGGATTTGGTCCGGTGCAGGTTCGTGAGCCGATTATTTCAGGCCACGAAGCTTCCGGTTATATCGAAAAGCTTGGCGATGGCGTCAGCGGATTGACGCTTGGCTCTCTGGTCGCCGTCAATCCATCGCAGCCGTGCGGCAAGTGCCATTACTGCTCAATCGGCCAGCCGATTCATTGTCTGGACATGCGCTTCATGGGCAGCGCCATGCGTCTTCCGCATGAGCAGGGAATGTTCCGCGACTGGCTGGTCGTTCCTGCCAAACAATGCTTTCCGTTTTCGAACGGGACGAGCCCCGACGAAGCTGCCTGCTCCGAACCGCTTGCCGTGTGCCTCCATGCCGTTGCACAAGCGGGCGACCTTTCCGATAAACGGGTTCTCGTCACTGGAGCAGGACCAATCGGGCTTTTGACGGTTGCTGCCGCCAGTCACGCCGGAGCAGCGGAGATCGTCGTTACCGATCTTGCTGATGCTGCACTTTCCCGGGCACCGGCCATGGGTGCCAGCCGTACCATCAATGTCGCCTCCGACCCGCAGGGCCTCGCCCCTTATCAGGAAGGTAAGGGCAGCTTCGATGTCGTGTTCGATTGTTCTGCGGCAGGTCCCGCCCTGCGCTCTGCCTTCGCAGCCATCAAGCCACGCGGCGTTATCGTGCAGGTGGGCGTAACGGGCGATATGACTATTCCGCTCAACATGCTGGTCGGCAAGGAGATCGTCTGGCGCGGATCGCAGCGTTTCGACCGTGAGTTCGACGAGGCCGTGTCACTGATTTCATCACGGGCAATAGACGTGCGCCCGATCATTTCGCACCATTTTCCGCTCGAGCAGGCGGTCGAAGCCTTCGAACAGGCTGGCGACCGTTCCGTGGCCTGCAAGGTGCAGATCACCTTTAGCGGTCAGCATTGATTTTCAGAGGATAAAAGCATGAGACATACATGGCGCTGGTTTGGACCGGTCGATAAGGTAACGGTTCAGGACGCGGCACAGGCGGGTGCAGTCGGCATCGTCAGCGCGCTACATCATATTCCGACGGGCGATGTCTGGCCGGCCGAGGAAATCGAAAAGCGTCACGCGGAAATCAGGGAGGGTGGCCTCTACTGGGATGTGGTGGAAAGCGTCTGGATGTCCGAAGACATCAAGACCCAGACCGGCGACTGGAAAACGCATATCGCCAACTGGCAGGAGACATTGCGGAGACTTTCGGCAAGCGGCATCCGCACCGTCTGCTACAACTTCATGCCCGTTCTAGACTGGACGCGTACGGATTTACGCTGGGAGACACGTCATGGTGCGAAAGCGATGCGCTTCGATCTTACGGATTTTACGGCGTTCGACATTCACATTCTGAAGCGGCCAGATGCAGCATCGGATTATCCTGCGTGGCTGGTGGCAGAGGCGGCAAGGCGCTTTGCCGACATGCCGGACACAAAGATCGCAGCGCTTGGCCGCAACATTGGCGCGGGTCTTCCCGGTTCGGCGGACGGCTATACGCTCGACCAGCTTCTCGAAAAGCTGCGGAGCTATCACGGCATCGACCGGACAAGGCTTCAGCAGAATCTCGTGGATTTCCTTTCGGAAGTCGTGCCGGTGGCGGAAGAGGTCGGCGTGAACCTTTGCGCCCACGGTGACGATCCGCCTTGGCCCCTGCTTGGCCTGCCGCGCATTCTCTCTACGGAAGAGGATTACGCGCATATGCTGAGCCAGGTCGACAACCGCGCCAATGGTGTTACTCTGTGTACGGGTTCCCTCGGTGCCCACAAGGACAACGATCTTCCGTTCATCGCCAAGCGATTTGCCGACCGAATCCATTTTGTGCATTTGCGCAATGTCACACGCGATACCGAAACGGTGCCCTGCTCCTTCTTTGAGGATGAGCATCTGGAAGGCGCGACGGATATGGTTGCCGTTATCGCGGCCCTTCTGGAGGAAGAGAAGCGCCGAGAGGACGCTGGACTTTCCGATCATGAGATCCCGATGCGCCCCGATCACGGACAGGAAATTCTGGACGATCTCAAGCGTGGAGCACAGCCCGGATATCCGGCAATCGGACGGTTGAAGGGATTGGCGGAACTGCGCGGTATTGAGCGGGCGCTTCTCCATCCACGATATGGATCGGCTTAAGCCATGAGCAGATTATCTTCCTCAGGCAAACTGCCCGCAACAGTCGCGACACCTGCCTATGATCGCGAGAAGCTGAAGCCGGGCATCGTTCACATCGGCCTCGGCGCGTTTCACCGAGCGCACCAGGCGGTCTACACGCAGCGCGCCCTTGCGAAGAACTTCGGGCCCTGGGGAATCGTCGCGGTCAATCTTCGCTCAGCCGATCCCGTTCGTGCACTTGCCGAACAGGACGGTCTTTATTCGGTGGTCGTTCGAAGCGCCGAGGGCGATAATGTCGAGGTGATCGGTTCCACGGTAGACTGGCTCTGCGCAGCAGAGCGCGGGCAAGACGTACTCGATTATCTGGTAAACCCTGACATCCGTATCGTCACACTGACCGTCAGCGAGAAGGCTTACGGGTTGGACCCAGTGACGGGTAAGCTTGATCTCAGGCATCCGTCCGTGGCCGCCGACCTCGAAAATCCCCATACTCCTATCGGGGTCATTGGATTTCTAGTGGAAGGGTTGGCAAAGCGTCGGGAACTCGGCATCCCGCCTTACACCGTGTTGTGCTGCGATAACCTTCCGTCCAACGGTCATGTCGTGCGCAGGCTGGTGCTGGAGATGGCTGAGCGCCGCGATCCAACGCTTTCGAAATGGATCGAGGAGAATGGGAAATTCCCATGCAGCATGGTGGACCGCATCGTCCCAGCGGCAACGGATGAAAGCCGCACACGCGCCAAGGCGCTGCTCGGCGTGGATGATATTCTGTCCATCGAGACGGAACCGTTTATGCAATGGGTTATCGAGGATGATTTCGTCTCCGGTCGTCCGGCATGGGAGGCCGGCGGAGCGGTCTTTGCAGAGGCTGTCGAGGCATACGAAAAGATGAAGCTGCGACTTCTCAACGGCTCGCATACCATGATCGCTCATCTCGGCATCCTGCACGATCTCGAATTCGTACGCGATGTGATGGCAGTTCCGGAATTCGTTGCGAAGGTAAAGCGGCACATGCAGGCTGCGGTACAGACGCTCGATCCGGTTCCGGGTATCGATCTACCCGTCTATATGGATGAGTTACTCGAGCGCTTCGCCAATCCAACGATTGCCCATCGCAATGTCCAGATCGCCATGGACACCAGCCAGAAGCTGCCACAGCGTATTCTCGCGGCGGCCGAGGAAACGCTTCAAGCAGGCGGAGACGCTGCGGAGTTTGCCTATGTCGTTGCTCTATGGATAGCCTCGATCCAAAAACGCGGGGAGCTGAACGATCCCCGCCGGGATGAAATCCTGACAGCAGCGGACAACGTTGACCCGAGTGATCCTTCTGCTGCTTTCTTTGCAGTCGATGGCTTGTTTTCCGCTTCGCTCTTTCAAAACAGAGCTTGGCGCGATCTGGTCAATAGCGAGCTCAAACGATTGTGCGACTGATCGTTTCTC
The DNA here is from genome assembly GCF_013322225.1 of Agrobacterium larrymoorei. Taxonomy (GTDB): domain Bacteria; phylum Pseudomonadota; class Alphaproteobacteria; order Rhizobiales; family Rhizobiaceae; genus Agrobacterium; species Agrobacterium larrymoorei_A. The sequence goes on along the minus strand of NZ_JAAMFB010000031.1, from coordinate 119,213 downwards.
TGCCTGAACCATTAAAAAACCCGGCGATCATCTCGCCGGGTTTTTCAGTTAACAATGCAAAAGTCAGTCCATTTTGTGGATGTCGCGATCCTTGGTTTCCGGCAGGAACAGCAGGCCGATGACCAGCGTGATGCCTGCGAAGACGATCGGATACCAGAGCCCGTAGTAGATATCACCCTTGGCAGCACTCATCGCGAATGCCGTTGCGGGCAGGAGACCCCCGAACCAACCGTTGCCGATATGGTAAGGCAGAGACATGCCGGAGTAGCGGATGCGGGTCGGGAACAGTTCGACCAGCAAAGCAGCAATCGGGCCGTAGACCATCGTCACATAGATGACGAGGACGGTCAGCACCGCGATGATGACGACCCAGTTGACGGCTGCGGGGTCGGCAACCATGGCGAAGGCTCCGCCGCCAGCAACGGTATAGACCTGCATCTCCGTGACGCCATTGGCTTCGGCAGGCGTCAGCAGCTTGTCCGCAACCAGTTTGTCGGCCGGCACAGTCTTTGCTGGCGTTGCGCGAACAGCGTCCGCATTCAGACCAAGTTCCGGGTTGGCCGCAATGAAGGCATCGAGCTTTGCAGCAGGAACCTGTGCTGCACCACGCACCAGCGGATAACCGCCATCATGCAGGGCAGTGTTGATCTGCTTCTGGAACGCGCGGTCCTGAGCAGCGGCATCCGCACCTGCGGTCGTGGCGTCATAGCTGGTGACAGTGTCGTTACCGATTTTCACCGTTGCCGGTTGTCCTGCCGGACCTTCAACCACGTCATAAGGAACGGAGTTTCTCGTCAGGAAGGATGTGGCGATATCGCAGGACGTGGTGAATTTCGCCGTGCCTGTCGGGTTGAACTGGAATTTGCAGTCGCCCGGTGCTGCGGTCACGGTTGCACGAACCGAAGCCTGAGCCTGGGCAAGAGCAGGATTACCCGCCCATGTCAGTGCCTTGAACAACGGGAAATAGGTCAGCATCGCCAGCACAAGGCCAGCCATGATGATCGGCTTGCGACCGACCTTGTCGGAGAGCCAGCCGAAGAGAAGAAAGAAGCCGGTGCCGAGCAGAAGTGCGCAGGCAACCATGATGTTGGCCGACTGGCCATCGACCTTCAGAATGCTCTGGAGGAAGAACAGCGCGTAGAACTGGCCCGTGTACCAGACGACAGCCTGACCGATGACGGCGCCGACCAGCGCGATGATGGCGATCTTGGCGTTCTTCCATTGGCCGAAGGCTTCGCTGAGCGGTGCCTTCGAGGTCTTGCCTTCTTCTTTCATCTTCTTGAAGGCAGGCGATTCGTTCATCTTGAGACGAATCCAGACCGAAACACCCAGCAGGATGACCGACAGCAGGAACGGAATGCGCCAGCCCCATGCAGCAAAGGCTTCCTTGCCGACTGCGAATTGGACGCCGAGGATGACGACGAGCGACAGGAACAGGCCAAGCGTGGCCGTGGTCTGAATCCACGAGGTGTAATAGCCGCGACGGCCATTCGGCGCATGTTCGGCCACATAGGTAGCAGCGCCGCCATATTCACCGCCGAGCGCCAGGCCCTGAAGCATGCGCAGGATGATGAGGATGATCGGAGCCGCTATGCCGATCTGCTGGGCACCGGGCAGAATGCCGACCACGAAGGTCGAGAAGCCCATGATCAGGATTGTGACGAGGAAGGTGTATTTACGGCCGACGATATCGCCCAGACGCCCGAAGACGAGTGCGCCGAAGGGGCGAACCAGAAAGCCCGCAGCGAAAGCGAGAAGCGCGAAGATGTTGCGTGTCGTTTCAGGATACTGACTGAAGAAGTTTGCGCCGATATAAATGGCGAGTGAACCGTAGAGATAGAAGTCGTACCACTCGAAGACCGTTCCGAGGGAGGAGGCGAAAATCACCTTTTTCTCCTCACCGGTCATGGGGCGGGTTTTTTCCGCCCCTGTCGCTGCTATGTTTGCCATTGTCTGTCCTCCACAGATATAGAAATGACACATCGCGACAGCCCAACTCTCCCCCGGGCTGTCTTTTGGCGCGATGCACCTGAAGGCAGAGTGACAGAAAATTAACAAAAGGAAGAGCAATGCTTTCGGCGTATGACTTTAGTCTAAGGCCGACGCACATATTTGTTGCGAACAGCATTGGTGGAGTCGTGAAGAGCGTCCGAAATCCATTATGTTTGCGCTTGACAGAAAATACAAACATCCTAATAGCTTTGCCACGAAAGGGAGCACGATCTTGATAAGACATGTCGCAGACATGGTTGTCAGTGAAAGTCCGGCAGTTTATGCCGGTGATCCCGCACGCCTTTCTCATTTTACCCGAATTACGGCCAAAACGACGATTAAAACCGTCTAACGTCTCTGGCCCGCCGCTCTCTCCCCGGTATGGTCGGGGAAGAAGGAAGCCGCAGTCTTGCGGGTTCCCCTCACCAAAAAAGAGGAGAGGCAGAAAGAGAGCTTGATCATGGGTTTCAAAGTAGCAATCGCAGGCGCCACCGGTAACGTCGGTCGCGAAATGCTGAACATTCTGGCTGAACGCGGCTTTCCTGCCGATGAGGTCGTAGCACTGGCCTCTGCCCGCAGCCAGGGCACGGAAGTATCCTACGGCGACCGTACGCTGAAGGTCTCCAACATGGAGAACTACGATTTCTCCGACACCGATATCTGCCTGATGTCTGCTGGCGGCGATGTGTCCAAGAAGTGGTCCCCGAAGATCGGCGCGCAGGGTTGCGTCGTTATCGATAACTCGTCCGCATGGCGTTACGATCAGGAAGTTCCGCTCATCGTGCCGGAAGTCAATGCCGATGCCGTCGAAGGCTTCACCAAGAAGAACATAATTGCAAACCCGAATTGCTCCACAGCGCAGCTCGTCGTTGCCCTGAAGCCATTACATGACGCAGCCAAGATCAAGCGCGTCGTCGTCTCCACCTACCAGTCCGTTTCCGGCGCTGGCAAGGAAGGCATGGATGAGCTGTTCCAGCAGACCCGCGCCGTCTTCGTGGCGGATCCGGTCGAATCCAAGAAGTTTACCAAGCGTATCGCCTTCAACGTCATTCCACACATCGACGTCTTCATGGAAGACGGCTACACGAAGGAAGAGTGGAAGGTTCTGGCAGAAACCAAGAAGATGCTGGATCCGAAGATCAAGGTAACCTGCACGGCCGTGCGCGTTCCCGTCTTTATCGGTCACTCCGAATCCGTGAACATCGAATTCGAAAACGAGATCACTGCTGATCAGGCGCGCGATATCCTTCGCGAAGCACCGGGCTGCCTCGTCATCGACAAGCATGAAAACGGCGGCTACATCACGCCGGTCGAAAGTGCCGGCGAAGATGCGACCTACATCTCGCGCATCCGCGAAGATGCCACGGTTGAAAACGGTCTCAACATCTGGGTCGTTTCGGACAATCTGCGCAAGGGTGCAGCCCTTAATGCTATCCAGATCGCAGAACTTCTGGTCAACCGTGGGCTCATCAAGCCACGCAAGGCAGCAGCCTGATACGTTTTTTTAATAACTATTAACTATAACCCGCCTATTCCACCTGAGAATGGGCGGGTTTTTTCTTGCGTTGTTTATCACGGCCAGTTTATTTGCCGGTTATGCAACTGGCAGGCATTAAAGCTTCTTAATTCTCTGTCGAGTGGCGGCAGAACCGGACGGATTCCGGAAGATATCGAAGGCAGATTCCAATGCGGGCAAAGAAAGCATTTTCCGTTGGCGCAGCAGTGGCTGCGATGTTGGCAGCAACACCGGCACTGGCAGCGCAGTGCGGTAACACATCAGCGGGTTTCGGCAACTGGGTGCAGTCCTTCAAGCAGGAAGCCGCCGGTCGTGGCGTCAGTGCTTCTGTTCTGGATCGCGCCTTCGCCAACGTGTCCTACAATCAGGCCACCATCCGCGCCGACCGCGGTCAGCACAGCTTCAAGCTTTCCTTCGATCAATTCATGCAGAAGCGCGGTGGCCAGGCCATCATCTCTCGCGGCAAGACGATGAAGAAGAACAACGCCTCGTTGTTTGCCAACATAGAACGCGCCTATGGCGTTCCCGCCGGTCCACTGCTGGCGATTTGGGGCATGGAAACCGGCTTCGGCGGGTTCTTGGGCAACCAGCATACGCTCTCCGCCGTCGCGACTCTCTCCTACGATTGCCGTCGTTCGGATTATTTTACCGAGCAGCTCTATGCCGCTCTGAAGCTCGTCGGCAATGGCTCGCTCAACGTTAATGCCAAGGGAGCGGCCCACGGCGAAATCGGCCAGACGCAGTTCCTGCCGCTCAACGTGGTTCGTTACGGCGTAGATTTCGACCGCGACGGCCGTATCGATCTCGTTGGCTCGCGCGCGGATGCCTTGGCGTCTACGGCAAACTTCCTCGTCGGCCACGGCTGGCAGCGCGGTGCAGGATATCAGCAGGGCCAGGCAAACTTCCGGGCAATCGAAGGCTGGAATGCGGCGAACGTCTATCAGCAGTCCATCGCCTACATCGGCCAGCAGATCGACGGCCAGTAACCCGACCGCCGACCACACTCAACTATCAGGCATCCGGGCGGCGAAAGTCGCCCGTTTTGTTGTCCATCACCCAAAGCTCTCCGGTCGAAATATCGAACCAGGCGCCATGCAACTTCACTTTGCCAGCCGTTTCGGCGGCCTTTACGAAAGGAAAGCCACGAAGGTTGCTGATTGAATTGCGGATAGATACGCGCTCCAGAGCCGTCTGACGCTCGGAGGCGGTCATCACGTCGTTGCTCTGGATCTGTTCGGCGGCGGATTTGACCATGTGCATCCACTTACCGATAAAATCGCCCGGCGACAGGGATTCGAAGTTCGGATCGAGTGCTGCCTGAATACCGCCGCAACGGCCATGGCCCATCACCACGATATCCTTAACCTTCAGGACCTGAACCGCATATTCGATTGCAGCAGATGTGGCGTGGAACTGACCATCCGGCTCGAAGGGCGGGACCATATTCGCAACGTTTCGGACAACGAAAAGCTCTCCCGGACCGCAATCGAAAATGGTTTCCGGTGCAGAACGGGAGTCACAACAGGCAATGAATAGTGTTTGCGGCTTCTGGCCGGTGTCCGCCAGAACGCGATATCTTTCGCGCTCATCGACGTAACGACCGCTCATAAAGTTCTTGTAGCCGTTGAGAAGGTATTCTGGAAAATCTTTCATGATATCGCAGTACCGTTTTGCTGGACCAAAGCCAATCAATCGACCTTGGTGAGTGGAAGCTGAACGCTATTTGCCTCCGCTTTTCGCAGGATGCAAGAGATGGCACATATGTTCCAGCCGCATGGGTGTAGGAAGGCCACAGGAAAGAACCCTGAACATTGCGTGCAAACGGCGGCAGTCACCCTATTTGCAAGAAAAACCACCCCGATCATCCCCAATGCCATCAGCTTTCCGGCACTTGTGGCCCCCACGTTATTGCATCTTGCTGCACCGCTGTGGCATCAAGCCGTCTTATGCCGCTTGCGAAGGAAACGAAATTGGTACGGACAGTTTCACGTGCACTGTTGCTCTGCTCATCCATTTTGATGGCCGGGAAGACCAATGCCACCCCTGTTCTGGTTGTCGATGCCGATAGTCATCGTGTTCTCTATCAGGAACAGGCCGGCAATCCGTGGTATCCGGCGTCCACGACCAAGTTGATGTCGACCTATGTCGTGTTCGAGGCGCTTCAGGCGGGGCAGGTCCGGCTCTCCGACCCCGTCACCATGACGAAACGTGCAGTCAGCCAGAGATTTCTGGAATCCGGCCTCGTTTTGGGCCAGACCATGACACTTGAAGATGCCCTTTTCGCAATGCTCGTCGCATCTGCAAACGACGTGGCCGTGGCCGTGGCCGAAGCGGTGGCTGGCAGCGAACAGGCCTTCGTCGAACGCATGAATGTCGCCGCTCAGCAGTTGGGCATGACAGGCTCGCATTTCACCAATGCCAATGGTCTTTTCGATAAGGCCAATTATACGACGGCACGCGATCTGGCGCTGCTCGGACTTGCCGTGGATGCGCGATACCCGCAATACAGGCAGTTCTTCCTGCCGTCCGCAGTGACCATCAATGGCAAGGAAATCAAGTCCAACAATCTTCTTTTGACCCAGTTCAGCGGAACGACCGGCCTTAAAACAGGGTTTCTTTGCGCATCTGGCCGAAACTTCGTGGCACTCGCAAATCGTGATGGCAAAAGGATCATGGTGGTTACGCTTGGTGCAACGACGGAGCGGGAGCGTAACGAACGTACTGCGCAATTTATGACGCAGGCATTCGGTGGGGAACTGACACAGGGACCGGAAACTGTCGAGACGGTCACGAACCGTCCAGAAATCAGTCCCGAAGATATGCGTATCAAGCTTTGCACCGACAAGAGCGTAGAATACGAGGCGAGCCGCGAAGCGCTTTATCCGATGGGACTGCCGGGACACTCAACATATCTCAGCGATAACTTACCCGGGATCACTCACAATATCTCGACCTGGATGAGTGACAATGTTGAGAACATTCCTCTTCCCGCCTCCCGGCCCCCTGAACCACCTCAACCATCCAGGTAGCGGACGCCAACAGCAAAACGAGCCTTCCGCGATAGCGCAGGCCCTTGCACGGACTGCAACGCCATCAGTCAAGAGCATGTTGTGCTTCTGAGGCAGGCCTGGCTATCATACGCGGCTATAGCGCTTCATTGTTAAATGGAAGCGTTCTACCGGAGCAGGTTTTCGACAGGGCAAAGGCGATTGGCGAAGGGCATACCCGAAGGTACGGTCGAGCCAATCGCCTTTGATCCTGGCGGAAAGATGCCCGGCCCTCCGGGTTGGTTGAAACGGGACCCTCCGATTGCTCGTACGGCTTGACCGTATGCTATTGCTACGACACGCGCCGTCCGAACAACCAGAGGATCCCGTTTGAACCAACAGAACTGCTTCCATTTAACAATGAAGCGCTCTAGCGGAGGAAGAGGCTGAATGCGTTCTCTATGTTTTCGGCGTTGGCTGGCCTTTATCGCCGTTCTCCCATTCGTGGCTGGAACAACCTTACCCCTGAAGGCTGAGGACAAGCCGCCGACCGAGATGTGCCTGTATCAAGGAAAAGACAGCAACTCGGGCCTCTGTATCAGCAAGACGAATTTCAACGCCGATCTTTGCCGGACCATAGACCACTTTGCAGACAGGCACGGCGTTCCCGCGGCTTTTTTTGCACGTCTCATCTGGCGAGAAAGCCTTTTCCGCCCGGAAGCGGTCAGCCACAAAGGGGCGGAAGGTATAGCCCAGTTCATGCCTGCCACTGCAAGGCTGCGGGGGTTGGCCAACAGCTTCGACGTCATCGAAGCGTTGGATGCATCTGCGGCTTACCTGAAAGATCTAGCCGCTCGTTTCGGCAATTTCGGTCTTGCCGCTGCGGCATATAATGCTGGAGAAGGCGGAGCTTCGCGTTTCATTGCCGAAGGTCGGCTACCCATAGAGACACGCGACTATGTCTTTGCCATTACCGGACACACAGCCGAAACCTGGCGGGATACACCTCCCGAAAATGCTGCGCCGAAACTGGATGATCGCCTTTCTTTTCAGGACGCCTGCGTGACACTGGCAGATAAGAGGCGCATGAATGAACCTGTATTTGCAGGGTCAGCCGACTGGGCTCCCTGGGGTGTGCAACTGTCTGCACATTTTCGTCCGTCCGTCGTGGACAGCCTATTCACGCGCGCCGTCAGCCGTCTGCCTGCACCGCTCAACGATGAGCGGGCGCTTATCGTGCGCCAGCGAGGTGGCAATTTTGGATATCGCCCTCGCTACGCAGCCAGAATAGGACGTGAAACGCGCGCGCAAGCCATCAAGCTATGCGAGCAGATTCGAGCCGCTTCGGTCCCCTGTACGGTATTCAGAAATCGATGACCGGCATTATGCGGCCTGTGCAAAGGCCAATGCCTCGAAAGACGGCCTTGCCAGCGCATAGCCCTGCATGAGTTCCACTCCCAAGTCGCGCAGGGCGGAAAGCTCCCCGTGGGTTTCAACCCCCTCGCATATCGGCGTAATGGAAAGATCTGACAGCATCGCCAGCGTATGTTTGACGATAGTCCGTCTCACACGGTCCTGATCGATTCCACGGATTAGCCCCATGTCAAGTTTGACGATGTCCGGCTGGAAGTGAGACAATAGACCAAGTCCGGAATGCCCGGCACCGAAATCATCGATAGCCGTTTTGAAGCCCAACGTGCGATACGTCCGCAAAATATTGAGGACGTGATCTATATCGAGTTCTTCATTTTCGGTGAACTCGAAAATAATGCGATTGGCCGGGAATCCGGTCTGCATAGCCGTCGCCAACGTAAGGCGGATACAGGCGCGGGGCTCATACACCGCGTTCGGCATGAAATTGATCGATAGTTTCGTGTCCTCTGTGCGATCGAACAGTTTCGACGCAAGCTCGATTGCCTTCACCCTGCATTGCTGATCGAACGCATATCGGTTGTCAGGGCGCACCTGCGAAAGAACATGCCATGCGCCCTCGCCTTGCTGACCTCTCACCAAAGCTTCGTGAGCGAAGGTCTTGTTGGTATCAACATTGACGATGGGCTGGAACGCCATCGAAAACGGAATGTCGAAACCTTCCGCGCCATCGTGGCAACCCTTGCATTTCGTTGCCATCAGCAAGTTCCCCCTGTTTCGAGAACCCGAGGCTATTGAGGAGACATTAAATTTCAGTTTCGTCAGATAAGTATTGTGCCGACAAATCTTTGTTTTGAGCGCCTGTGTACGGTTCAGTACGAACGCTTATCTTGAATGCGCAATGATCACCTCAAGGAAAGCCTCGCCGAATCTTTCGAGCTTTGAAGGCCCTACCCCGGATATGTCCAGCATTTCATCTTCGTCCGAAGGACGCTCCTTTGCGAATGCAACGAGTGTCGTATCTGGAAAAACGACATATGGAGGCACTCCGAGCTCCTTGGCAATTGTCATGCGCGCACTGCGAAGGGCCTCGAACAACTCCGCGTCCGCAACGTCCAGCCCTGCCCGCGCGTTCGCCGAGCGCGATGAGGCGGCCCGTCCTGCCTTACCTCCCGAAGGTCGATCCTTGCGAAACCGAACCTCCCGTTCCCGTTTGAAAACAGACTTTGCGTCCTGTTCGAGTTTCAGGGCGCCAAAAGCGCCGTGATCGACGCGCACCAACCCCACCGCCAGCAATTGGCGATAGACAGACTGCCAGGTCTTCGCGGATAGTTCCTTGCCTGCGCCAAAAACGGGCATGCCCACATGTCCTGCCCGAATGGTCTTGTCGTTCTCATTACCAACCAAGACGTCGACGAGATGACCTGTTCCATATCGCTCGCCGGTGCGGTAAACCGCTGCCAGTGCCTTGATCGCGGCCTCGGTCCCATCCCATGTCTCTACAGGCTTCAGACAGGTGTCGCAGTTACCGCATCGGTCTGGATATGACTCACCGAAATGCTTGAGTATCGCCTGCCGGCGGCAGCCCGAAGTCTCGCAAATCGCCAGCAGTGCATTGAGTTTGGCTCGCTCGATACGCTTTATGTCGGGACTGGAATTGCTTTCGTCGATCATACGGCCGCGCTGTATGACATCGGCCATTCCGTAAGCCATCCAGACATCGGAAGGCATGCCGTCACGGCCCGCGCGACCCGTCTCCTGGTAATAGGCTTCGACGGAACCCGGCAAATCGAGGTGAGCGACATAGCGAACATTCGGCTTGTCGATGCCCATTCCGAACGCCACAGTCGCAACCAGACAGAGCTCATCTTCATTCAAGAAGGCATCCTGATTGCGGTCACGCAGGTCCCTCTCCATGCCTGCATGATAGGCGAGAGCATTGATGCCCTGCGCGTTCAACCACTGCGCCGTGTCTTCAACCTTGGCACGGGACAGGCAGTATACGATGCCGCTTGACCCCTTATGTCGTGACAGGAATTGCAGCAGTTGTTGCCTTGGTTGATCGCGTTCAACAATCTCGTAGGCAATATTCGGCCGGTCGAAAGAAGTGGTAAAAACCTCGGCAGAATGTAGTCCAAGCCTATCGATGATGTCTTCGCGCGTCTGCGGATCGGCTGTTGCCGTCAAAGCCATGCGCGGAACGCCGGGATAGTCCTGCGCAAGCCGCCCCAACTCACGATATTCCGGCCTGAAATCGTGCCCCCATTGTGATACGCAATGTGCTTCATCAATGGCAAAAAGAGAGATGGTTGCCGACCCGATGAGATCCTTGAACGCTGGTGTCACGATGCGTTCGGGAGTGACGTATAGCAGATCGAGTTCCTGCTGTTGCACCGCACGGCGAACGTCTAAGAACTCATCCCGCGAGAGCGAGGAGTTGAGTGCTGCCGCCTGGATACCGAGTTGCTTCAATGCATTGACCTGATCACGCATCAGCGCGATCAGCGGCGATACGACAATACCCACACCCTTGCGGCATAGGGCAGGGATTTGAAAGCACAGGGACTTTCCGGCGCCGGTGGGAAACAGCACAACCGCATCGCCACCACGCACGACTTCACCGACGACTTCCTCCTGCCTTCCGCGGAATTCCGAATAACCGTAAATCCGCTTGAGGACCGCACGCGGCTCTTCAATTTGCGCGCTGTCGAAAAGTCTCTGCGTCGTATCAGCTTGCTTTGGCATCGAATCGTTCTTTTTCCATAGATCTCTTATGGCACAGGAACGATATCAAGCACGAGAGGAACTCGACCGCGCGCCGACAACGAGTGAATCGACGCGTTCTTTTCGAGGTTCCCCCTCATCAGGTGGCAGACATTGATCTGCAGGCCCACTCAACTGGCGTGCCGATCACACAGATAGCTCATTTGCGTGTCGGCCTATCGGAAAGGCCGACACGAGCCAGACGCCCACTAATCCCGCTTCGAAGGACCAAGGGCGACGCTCCGAGATTCGCGGCTTAACGTTAGAACGGCTTACCCGATGGCGCTCGGGTTTATGCTTTAACGTCACTCATCATGTGGGCGAACCTTGGAGCGCCAGGTATCAAGCGGGAACCGGTGCGTCTTTCAGGATCAGTTTGCGTTCGCGCAACTCGTCCCAGAATGCTGCCGGGATCGCAACCTTCATCGACTGGATGTTGGCTTCGACCTGGCCTGGCACACGGGAACCGGGTACGATTGCCGAGACGATCGACGGGGCAGCAGCGAACTGAAGTGCGGCGGTTCGTATATCGACGCCATGACGCTTCGCGACCTCTGCAAGCTGCGCACGCTTTTCGACCACACCGGCAGGCAGCTTGTCGCTGAAGTGGTAACGGTTACGACCGCCGAGGAAGCCGTCGTTGAGCGGCGTGCCCACCGTCACGGTAATACCCTTGGCAGCCAATGCCGGGAAGGTCTTCGTCTGCGCTTCTTCATGGTCGATGATGCTGTACTGGCAGGCAAGAAGGACGATATCGGGTGTCGGACCATCGCCTGTTGCGGCCAGTACGGCGGCTTCCGGTCGATTGATCCCGAAACCCCAAGCCTTGATCAGGCCCTCATTACGCATACGTTCCAGTTCGACCATAGCGCCGGTTCGGGCAATCTCGAAGGAATTCGTCCAAGGCTGTGGCAACTCGGTGTTGTCCGGTCCCAGATCGTGGATGTAAACGATGTCGATGCTGGAAAGCCCCAGACGCTGCAAGCTGTCCTCAACCGACCGGCGTGCACCCTCTGCCGTATAAGCATACTCATAAGAAAAATTAAGTTTTTCTGTCCAAAAATCCGGCTTCAACGGTTCCCGGCTTGCGCTGAACACACGTCCGACCTTCGTAGAAACCAGATACTGGTCCCGAGGCTTGCCTCTGAGGAAGGTGCCGAGACGATGCTCCGAAAGGCCATGGCCATAGAAGGGCGAGGTGTCGAAATGGCGGACGCCGCCGTCCCAGGCTGCGTTGAGAGTAGCCTGTGCCTGCGCGTCGCTGATCGGCGCGAAGATGTTGCCGATTTGAGTTCCACCCATTCCGAAACGATAGCGCGGGCGATATCTGATGCCGTTTTCAGCGGGGCCGTTCAACGGCAGCGATGTTCGAGTGACCTTGCCGACAGTCGGCATCACGGTTCCCTGAACCGTTTGCGCCTCGAACGAAGGTGTCTGCGCCCGCAAAAGGCTTGGGGCGATAGCGCTAGCAACCGCGGTTGTAGCTGCAAAAGTCAAAAAATCGCGACGTTCCATCATTAACTCCAGAATTTTGGAAACAGGAAAGATTTCGTTGCGACAGGGTCGCAACGCGGAAAAGCGTTTGGCTATGATCCGAGATGAATTACGGAGACGGTTCAGCGCAGATCGGGCGCTTCATTCAGCAACGCCGAATCCCAGTGCTCCGCCGCCTTGCCATTCTCGATGCGCCACATATCAAACCATGTCGTGCTATAGGTCTTGGACGGATCCTTTGGATCCTTCTCGGTGCGTGCATAGGTCACGATAACCAGATCGCCCTCAGCGACCACATCCGCGACTTTCATCGAAATTTTGTCCGGGATGGGCTTGGGCTGTACCTTGAGGACTTCAGTGAAGTAAGCCACGACCGGCTTCAGACCGCTTTGTGCATTCGGGTTATGCTGGATGTAATCATCGGTCAGATACTGGCTTGCCTTGTCCCAATGTCCCGCTTCCAGAAGCTCCAGAATGATCTTGTAGGCAACCTGCTTGTTTGCGTGAAGCTTTGGATCCGGGCTGGTAAACAACGCGTCGGGGTTGGGCGAAGCAACAACCGCTTCCTGAGCCTGCACTGACGCACCCGTTACCACGGATGCAAGCGCGATGCTGATAGCGAACACGAGTTTGTTCAAGGTCTGTCTCCAGAAAGTTGCCTGCCGGTTTCGGTAAATGTTGACGCGTTGTACTGACAGGCATGGTTGAATATGCCGGAGAACATAGGGTTTCGTTCAGCCAGTGCGTTAGCTTGATCCTGCCGATTTTTTGCACGATCCTGTCGATTGCCTTGTGCGCAACATATTTTTCGATCACATTCTAAGGAGTGGAGCGAGAGGCGCGCGCATGAACCAGTTTAAACGTATCGATGATCTAAACGCCTTGCCAACCTGGACGAGTGCCTCCATGTTGGCGGCCGCCGTCCAGCAGTTGTGCCCTCAAGAACAGGTCAATCCCAGTCTCGTCCCCGGGCTGAAGTTTTTCCGCCTATCGAAACCCGACGAGCCACACAGGTGCTTTTATGAACCCTGCATTGCGGTCATCCTGAGCGGCGTCAAGCGCATCGTGTTCAATGGGGAAGAGATGCTTTTCCATCCGGGTGATTTCTTTGTCACGTCCATCGATGTACCGACATCTGCCCATGTAATCGAGGCGTCACCAGACAACTGCTATGTCTCGATAATCATGAAAGTCGACTCAACTCGGCTTTACGAGTTGGCCAGGCAGATGCAGTTTTCCGGGCCGGAAGGGACTGCTCATGGAAGAGGCGTCGCGACCGGGCGCGCGTCGGAAGAACTGCTCGTTGCGTTCAAACGCCTGATTGATCTGGCACATCGCCCAAACGATATTCCGCTTCTCGTCGATGCCATCAAATCGGAAATTTACGTCCGATTGCTTCAAAGCGAGGTAGGGCTTTGGGTTTCACTGATGGCAAGCGATGGGTACAAGGCAGCGGGTATCGTCAAGGCGCTCGAGTGGCTGAAAATGAATTACGCGCAAACGCTGCGGATCGAGAAACTTGCAAGCCTGTCGGGAATGGCGGTCTCGACTTTTCACCACAATTTTCGCCAGCTCACGGGAACGAGCCCACTTCGATACCAGAAAATACTGCGCCTTCATGCGGCAAGAAATCTGATGCTGACAGAGCGTATCACCGCCAATGGAGCAGCGGGCAAGGTGGGTTACGATAGTGTACAGCAGTTCAGTCGCGAATATGCGAGAATGTTCGGCGCTCCGCCAAAACGAGATGTGGAGTTCCTCAGAAGGGGTGCATCTTCAGCTACCACGTAACCTGACCGCCGATAAAGTCCTCAAGGCAAGCGCTTTGCCCCAAGGACTTTGAAATGCGCTAGGAATTGGCGAACGGTGGAACGAGATTGCCAATTACTGCTCGCGCCAGCGCATTGCTCTAGCGAGCTTTGAGTGCCTACGCCTTTGGTAGGCCAAACGTCTTTCTGATACCGCCATCCAGGGCTTTTGCCGGGACGAACCTTTTCAGACGGCTAAGAAGCGTGGCTTGTTTGCCGACTGGTCTGCGCATTTTGTGCGGACCATTAATCGCGCTCATGATTTCTTCGGCAACGAATTTCGGGCTGCTTGCAGTTTTTATAGCGGTGAGAACTGCCTCATTGGACTTCGCCAGCTGGTGGGCGTAGTCATCGATGCGGGCTTCGGTCTGCCGTGCGTTGACGTCAAGACCCGTCCTCGTGAATGTCGGCTCGACAAGCACGGAGCGGATGTTGAATTGCCGAACTTCGTGGTCGAGCGTCTCTGACAACCCCTCCAGCGCGTGCTTGCTGCTGGCATAAAGGCCCATGTAAGGCGCTGGAAGGAAGCCGAGGACCGAACTGACGTTGATGATCAGACCGGAGTTCTGCTTGCGCATAGCAGGCAAGACAGCGCGCAACATGCGCAACGGGCCGAAAAGGTTGGTTTCAAAGATGGCTTTCGCCTCCTCATCCGATGTACTTTCAACCGGACCGACGAGGGAGACGCCAGCATTATTCACCAGCACATCGATACGCTGAGAGCGCGACAGAACCCATTCCACGAACTGCCTGACCGAATCCTCGCTATCCACGTCGAGGCGACCGTACTCAACCCCTGGGACCGGTCCATTCTTATCCGGATTGCGTGAGCCTGCGAACACCTTGAAACCATTTTGCGACAGCAACTTGACCGTCGCCTGCCCAATACCGGAAGATGCTCCGGTCACCACAACACTCTTATTTTCAGACATTCTTTGCTCTCCGAAACTGGTAAACTCTGGGAACTCAATATAGATTTCACTCATAATCTATATTGCCATTAGATTACAAGTGAAATAAAACGCATGTGCGAAATTAGAGGAGCAAGAGAGCCATGCCAGGCACGACCGAAACGCCTTCGCCGCACGCGCGAATGGACGATGATCAGGCGGGACTTCATTTCGTCCGGTCGCTTTTCGATGAAACGATAGAGCGACCGCCTATGGCCCGCATTCTGCCGTTTGAATTGCTCGCGCCTGAGTTGGGCAAGGTTATGCTTGTCGCGACACCCGAGCCGTCCTTCGCGAATACTCTGCAAACGGTCCACGGAGGCTGGGCGATGACAATGCTCGATACGTCCATGAACCTTGCAGCCCATACAACGCTCAAAGGACGAGAACTCGCTCCGACACTGGAAACGTCCGTCAAGTTTGTTCGTCCGATATCGGTTGATGCCGGCCCTCTCCACGTCAGCGGAACCGTCATATCTCGTACCCGGACGGTCATAACACTTGAAGGATCTATCACGTCCCGGGAAGGAAAGCTGTTTGCGCACGGTACGTCGACGTGCATGGTTGTGCAGGCATAATGGAAAATCATGTAATGGATGAAATCCAGCTGCTAAGGCTGCGGCGGGGGCTCAGATATGTTGTTGCTGTGCAGGATCGCTCCGGAAAAATCGAGCCCTATCCCTTTTGGGACGCCAGTCACGCCTTGATCGGCAACAGCATTCCGCCCTCACGCTGGAACGCGATACGCACGCATGTATTCACTGAAATTTCCGGAAGCTTGCTGCCGTCAGGAACCTTTGTTTTTTCCAGACAGGATCGGAATGGTACCTGCCTTGGCGCAGTGTTGTGGAGCGGGAAACAGATTTATCCAACGCTCTTCAATTCTGTTGAGGACGCCGTTGCCAAGGCTTGGTCGGACATCCCGCGCGCCGAAGCTGCCACCAACTTAGTCAAATAGACTTTCTGATAACTTTTTTGTCCAGCGCAGAGTTACCACGGCCCATGACGGGGTCAAAACGGGTACGCCGCTCTCCCAATCGGCAGCGGAACGCCGATAGCTGCTCGCTTGTTTCGAGGTAATTCTGCAAACCCCACCCGATCCAGCAGATACCCGCGACTAGGGAATTTGGCGAACGTCAGATTTTAGTGCGTAGTATGTCTGACTGTCCCAAGAGACGATCTAAACGCAGATCCCTGAGATAGCCCTACCCCAGCGCAATAAATGAAGACTGATATGGGCGGGAATGTTTATATCGAGGCACTTCATTGGCGCATTGAAGGGGAGGACCTGTGAAGTCCGAAAGATTTTGTTAGCGAGCGAACATACGCCCTATCTCGCCTTGCAATAAAACTCGACGCCGGATGAAAATTCCTCCGCAACATCATCTGCTGCGGAGGAATGAAGCTCGCTATTCGGCCGCGAGTGAATGCTGGGTTGTCTCCACATTGCTTTGCGCCGTGGAGTGCATTTCCGCTTTTGGCGGCTTGATGCGGAACCATGCTGCATAGAGTGCTGGCAGGAAAAGCAGGATGATCAGCGTACCGACTGCCGTCCCACCAATCAGCGTGTAGGCCATTGATCCCCAGAAGACAGAGTGCGTCAGAGGGATGAAGGCGAGAACCGCTGCCAGTGCCGTCAGGATGACGGGCCTTGTTCTCTGGACAGTTGCTTCGATTACGGCATGGTAGTCATCGAGTCCTGCCGCCTTGTTCTCCTTGATCTGCTCGGTAAGGATCAGCGTGTTGCGCATAAGTATGCCCGCCAGGCCGATCAGCCCAAGGATCGCGTTAAAGCCAAAAGGCTGGTTGAAGAGGATGAGCGTCGGCACGACACCCGCCAAACCGAGCGGCGCAGTGAGCATCACCATCGTCATTGTCGACAGGCTCCGCACCTGAAGGATGATGATGATCAGGGTTGCCGCAATCATGAGCGGGAACACCTTCACCAAGGCTGCGTTCGCCTTGAGAGACTCCTCGATATTTCCTCCCATCTCGATGCTGTAGCCAGCCGGGAGAGATGCAATGAGAGGACGCAGCGCGGTCATGACCTGCTGGGAAACTTCCGGCGGCTGAGTAGCTTCATCGATGTCGGACCTTATGGTGACAACAGGTGTCCTGTCACGACGCTTGAGGATTGGCTCTTCAAAGCGCACCTCCGTATGGCCGATCTGGTCGAGCGGGATAGCACGGCCCTCTCTCGTCACAACTGAGAAGTCTGCCAGCCTTGCAGGGTCGAGCCTGATTTGACCTGCGCTTCTGGCCACGACAGGCACGTTACGAATATTTTCGCGAACTTGCGTGACGGTCAGACCGCTCAACAGAAGCTGTATCTGCTGGGCAGCCTCGGCAGAGGACATGCCGATCAGGTTAAGACGGTCCTGGTCGGGAACGAACCGGACAACAGGTGTACGATTGCCCCAATCGCGGTTGGCATTTCTGACATCCGGCACTGTGTTCATAACAGAAAGTGCCTGCTCGGAGATTTTGTACAGTTCTCCGGCGTCCGGGCCCTTGATGCGGAACTCGACCGGGAATGGCGTATAGGGGCCAAAGACGAGCTGCGTTACGCGAACGAATGCCTCAGGTGCAAGCCCTTGCGCCACCGCTTCCCGCAGGCGCAGTTTCAACACCTCGCGCTCATGCGCATCTTGCGTCAGAACGACGATCTTCGCAAAAGCCGGATCGGGCAGTTCAGGCGCCATGGCAAAGAAGAAACGCGGTGCGCCCTGACCGATATAGCTCGTCGCGATCTTGGATTCCGGCTGCTGCCTCAGCCAGTCTTCGAGCTTCTTGACTGTGGCTGTGGTGGTCTCGATGCTCGTGCCTTCGGGCATGCGCACTTCGACGAGTACCTCTGGCCGGTCGGATGTCGGGAAGAACTGCTGCTTCACCGAGCCCATTCCGACGACGGAAAGGGCCATCACGACGCCAACGACAGCGCAGGTCAGGAATTTGTGCTTGACGGTGAATTCGATTGCACCGCGCAGGCGTCTATAGTTCGGCGTGTCGTAAATCGCGTGGTGGCCACCCTGCACCGGCTTGATATCCGGCAGCAGCTTCACACCGAGATAGGGCGTGAAAATCACCGCAACGAACCAGGAAACGATCAGCGCAAAACCAACGATCCAGAAAATGTTGCCCGCATATTCACCGGCTGCAGAGCTTGCAAAGCCAACCGGCATGAGGCCGATGATAGTGACGAGCGTGCCCGACAGCATGGGCGCCGCAGTATGGCTCCAGGCATAAGCCGCAGCCTTGATGCGGTCCATGCCCTCTTCCATCTTCACGACCATCACTTCGATGGCGATGATTGCGTCATCCACCAGCAGTCCAAGCGCAAGGATCAGCGCACCGAGGGTAATGCGGTCGAAGAAGCGTCCCGTGTCCAGCATGATGATGAAGACGACCGCAAGCGTCAACGGCACTGCGAGCGCAACGACGATGCCCACCCGCCAGCCAAGCGCAACAAGGCTGACGAAAAGTACGACGCCGAGAGCCATCGCAAACTTCACCATGAACTCGCCAACGGCAGCATCGATGTTGACCGCCTGATCGCTGACCTTCGTCAGCGTGATGCCGAGTGGCAGGGATTGTGCGATCTGGCTGGACCGCTCTTCCAGAGCTTTACCCAGATCGAGACCGTTCCAGCCCTGCTGCATCACGACGCCAAGCATGATAGCCGCTTCGCCATTATGGCGAATGATGTAGCTCGATGGCTCCTGATAACCGCGACGGACCTCTGCGATATCGGAAAGTTTGAGTGCTCGCCCTGAAGCGACGATAGGTGTATCGGCAATCGATTGAATGCTATCGTAAGCGCCGTCGAAGCGGATGAAGACCTGCGGACCCTGTGTGTCTATCGAGCCTGCGGGCGTTACCGTGTTACGCCGTTGAAGCGCTGCGGCAATATCCTGCGGCGAGATGCCGAGTGTCGCAAGTTTCTGATAGGAGAACTCGACGAATATCTGCTCTGGCTGCTCCCCCAAAATATTGATTTTCTTCACGCCAGGAACATGCAGCATGTCCTGCCTTATCTTTTCCGCTTCCCGGACCAGATCGCGCATGGGCATGCCTGGTGCCTTGAGGGCGTAAAGGCCAAAGCTGACATCGGAATATTCGTCGTTGACGAATGGCCCCAGAACGCCTTGAGGCAGGTTTCTGGCCTCATCCCCAAGCTTCTTGCGGGCCTGGTAGAATTCTTCCGCAACCGCACTCGGCGGCGTGCTGTCTTTCAGCGTCACGGTAAGGTAAGCAAAGCCGGGCCGCGTCGTGGTCTCGACACGATCGTACCAAGCCAGTTCCTGAATACGCTTCTCTAGTGGTTCGGCAACGAGATCCTGCATCTCGCGGGCAGTCGCGCCAGGCCAGACGGTCGTAACCGTGAGTGTCTTGATCGTAAATGACGGATCTTCAGCGCGACCAAGTTTGACGAAGGCATACGCGCCACCGATCGACAGGAGCACGATGAAGAAGAGCGTCACAGCGCGTTCGCGAACGGCCAGGGCGGAAAGATTGAGGTTCATCAGTTTGCCGCCTCTTTTGTCTCAAGGCCAGTGCGCACAGGCGCTCCGTCCTTCAGAAGATGTGCGCCCAATGCAACGACTGCCTCTCCCGGCTTGACGTTGGTCACGACTACATTTTCCTCGCTCAATCGTTCCACTTTCACGTCACGGAACTTGACGACAGATGCCTGTTGATCGATGATCCACACGCCTGTTCGCGTCCCGTCATCCAGCAGCGCACCGATTGGCAGTTCTGCGTGGTTCTGCGCGTCCCTGTTTTCGATCTCGATGGTAACAGTGGCGCCCAGCGGCGCGTTGGCGGCCGCCCCTTCAAGCACCCATCTTGTCTCATAGGTGCGGGTCTGCTGATCGGCAGAATCGGAGATTTGTCTTAACGTCGCCTTTTCCGTATCGCCCCTGCCATAGACTGAAGCGGTAGCCTGTGCTCCAATATCTGGGCGGAGGGTCTCTGGAAGCCAGACAATCGCTTCGCGCGGGCCGGACTTTGCAAGCCGCACGACGGCCTGACCGGCCGTTACAACCTGGCCTGGCTCACCAAGCGTCTCAACGATCGTTCCATCTGCATCGGCAACGAGAACCGCATATTTGGCCTCGTTTTCGGCAACATTCGCATCGGCCTGAGCAGCGGCCAACTGCGCTGTCGCGGTGTCCAGCGATGCTTTGGCTCGCTCATATTGCTGCGATGATGCGGCAGAAGTCTTTACGAGCGTCGCAAAACGTCTCTCATCGGCTTGCGCCTGGACGAATGTTGCCTGAGCGGCGATGACAGCGTTACGTCTCGCAGTCAAAGCAAGGCGAAGATCGGTCGGGTCGAGACCCATCAGCGGCTGTCCCGCCTTCACCTGCTCACCGACATCGACGAAACGTTCAATGATCTTGCCGGGAACGCGGAAACCGAGATTACTCTGCACTCGCACACCGACCGTACCGGTAAAGCTGCGGCTCGAATTGCCAGGAAGCTTGGCAGTGGCCAAGTTGACGAGTGGCGCGGCGGTTCGCGAGTCGGCAGCTTCAGCGTTGGGCACGTGCACCGGCAGCAGCAGGGATGCGGCTCCCCCTGCGGCGAGCGCCACCACAGCGGCTGCAGTGACAATAAGTTTTCGTTTCATTTCGTCGCCCCTTCTTGACGCAATACATCAAACTATTAGATTGCATCCTAACTCTAAAAGACCTATAGATGTCAAATGAAATCTAACTGGAGGTCCACATGAGAGTGAGCCGCGCACAGGCAGAAGCAAATCGGGAACGCGTAATCGATGTCGCGAGCCGGTTGTTTAGAGAGCATGGTTTCGATGGGATCGGTCTGAAAGACCTGATGAAAGGTGCCGGCCTGACGCAGGGCGGGTTCTATAAGCAGTTCGAATCCAAGGACGATCTTGCGGCACTCGCATCACAGCGCGCGCTCGATAGCAGTACAAGGAGATGGTCTGATGCCACAGCAGACGCTTCCGATCCCCTTGAATCGATCATAAGCTTATATCTCTCGAAAGATCATTGTGGAGAGCAGGCTGAAGGGTGTCCCCTCGTGTCTCTTGGATCGGACGCCGCCCGTCAAACTCCTCAAGTTCGTCGCCCTTTTGAAGATGGCATTCGAGAGCGCTTCGAGCGTCTGGCGGAATTTATTGGCGAAGGCGACGGTCTGGCTCGAAGCGAAAAGGCCATGGCCATATGGTCGATGATGGTGGGAGCGGTGACGCTTTCCAAAATCATTGAGGATGAACATCTCTCGACGAGTGTACTCGATGCTGCTTCAAACGAGGTCCGGCGCATCGCTGGTCGCGATAGCACGCGCTAGAAGAGTTTCGGAAGTCGTCGCGAAGCGTAACCCACCCCTCTCGCGACTTCTTAGTTTACGTCACCTATGCAATCAACCGCCGCGCAGGCACATACCCTCTGCTCCCATCGAGCAAGGTTCTTGTGTATGGGTGCTCGACATTGTTCTCCAGTAGCTGACTACGCGTTGCGATCTCTACGAAGACACCATCCTGCATGACTGCCACCCGGTTGCAGAGATGCGCGATGACCGCCATATCGTGGCTGACAAGTATATATGTCAGATTTGACCGTTCACGCAGGTCTTTCAAAAGATTGAGTATTTCAGCCTGAATCGAGACATCGAGCGCTGAGGTCGGCTCATCGAGCAAGAGAATTTTCGGCTCCAGAATAAGCGCACGGGCAATGGCGACGCGTTGGCGCTGTCCGCCGGAGAGCTGGTGCGGGAAGCGATGGCGAAAGCCGGGTGGCAAACCGACATCGCGCAGCACTTGCTCGACACGCTCTTGCCTACGGTCCAATCCGTGGATTTCGAGGGGCTCAAGCAGTGTGCGCCCAATTGTATGACGCGGATGCAGGGAGCCGAACGGGTCCTGAAATACCATCTGCTGCTTGGCAAGCTGCGCACGGGACCGCGTCGCTAAAATGGTATCTCCGTCAATGGAAACCGAGCCGTCCCATTTTTTGATTCGTCCTGCCAAAGCGCCGAGCACGGTCGACTTTCCGCATCCGCTTTCGCCAACCAGACCGAATGTTTCGCCGGGTGCCACGTCGAACGAAACGCTTTTCACGACCTGTTTGAAGTCAGCGCCATTGCCGAAAGAAACGGCGAGGTCCTTCACCGATATGATGGACATGTCACACCTCCGTCCAGTTTGCCTGACGCTTCAGAACCTCCAGACGATCCCGGGGATGATCCAGACTCGGAAGCGCTTCGAGGAGACCGCGTGTGTAAGGATGCGTTGCCTCATCAAGTCTGGAAGCTTCGATTGTCTCCACGATACGGCCCGCATACATGATGATGACGCGGTCGCAGAAACTCTTCACGAGGTTCAGGTCATGCGAAATGAAGATCAGGCCGATATTTCTTTCCGTAATCAGGTCATCGAGGATCGAGAGAACCTGCTGGCGCACCGTAACATCAAGTGCGGAGGTCGGCTCGTCGGCTATGATCAGGGAAGGCGACGAGATAAGCATCATCGAGATCATGATGCGCTGGCCCATGCCGCCGGAAACTTCGTGGGGATAGAGATTGAAGACCCGGTGCGGGTCACGGATGTTGACCCGTTCTAGCATGGCCAGCGTGCGTTCCCGCGCTGCCTTCTTCCCCAGCCGCTCGTGAAGAATGACGGTTTCTGCAATCTGCTCACCCACGGTCATGACGGGGTTGAGCGAATATTTCGGGTCCTGCAGGATCATCGAAATCCTGCTTCCACGAATTGCGCGCATGTCCGCTTCGCTGGCTGAGAGCAAATCGACATCCTCAAAGCGCATTTCATCTGCCACGACGCGGGCCGTGTGCGGTTGCAGGCGCATTATTGCGCGTCCGGTCGTACTTTTTCCGGAACCGGATTCACCGATAATACCCACTTTCTCGCGTCCAACGTCGAAGCTGACATTCTTGACGGCGGTTACGACGCCAGACAGCGTGGGAAACTCCACGGACATGTTCTTGACCGACAGGATCGGCTTGGACTGTTCAGGCATTGCGTGGATCCATGATGTCGCGCAGTCCATCGCCGAGGAGGTTGAAGGCGAGACTGACCGTGAGAATGGCGATACCGGGCACTGTCGTCAGCCACCAGGCATCGAGAAGATATTGCCGGCCGGACGCCGCCATCGCGCCCCATTCCGGCATTGGCGGCTGAGCGCCGAGCCCAAGGAAGCCAAGGCCAGCAGCCGTCAGGATGACGCTCGACATGTTCAACGTCAGACGGATGATGATAGAGGGCGCGCAAAGCGGCACGATGTGGCGAAACAGAATTCGGCCCATTCCCGCGCCCTGCAACTCCGCGGCAACAACGAAATCCGCAGCACGGAACGTCAGCGTTTCGGCACGCGCGAGGCGGGCAATGGGTGGCCAGACGGTCAGCGCAATCGCAATCACCGCATTCTCGATGCCCGGACCGAGCGCCGCCGAAAAGGCGAGAGCCAGAACCAGACTCGGAAACGACAGGAAAATATCGGTGATGCGCATCAAGACGACATCGACCCAGCCGCCGAGATAGCCCGCCGTCGCACCGATGGCAAAGCCGATTGGCGCGACGATGACCGTAACGAGGATGCTGATATAAAGCGTCGTGCGCGCGCCATAGACAAGGCGGGAATACACGTCCCGGCCAAATTCGTCCGTGCCGAACCAGTTCGCGGACGATGGCGGCTTCAGCGCCATGGTCAAATCCTGCAGGACTGGATCGTGATTGGCCAGCAGCGGCGCGAAGAGAGCGATCAGCACCAACATGAGGACGACCAGAAAGCCGCCGAAAGCCAGAGGATTGGCAATGAGGTTGAGCCAGAGCACATAGGCTTTATGCAATCGCGCCTGACGGGTGGAGGAAAAATCCTCGTTGATCAGCCATTCGTGCAAATCGTTGAGATATCGTGTCGCCATGATGTCACCGGGTACGCGGGTCTAGGAACCGATAGGTCAGGTCCGATAGAAGATTGATGGCAATGGAAATGATGCCGATGAGGAGTACGCTGCCAAGCACCGCATTCATGTCCGCAAAAAACAGAGCGGACGTCAGGTATTGTCCAAGTCCCGGCCATGCGAACACCGTTTCGATCAGCACTGTGCCATCGAGCAGGCCGCAATAGGCAAGGGCAACAATCGTCAGCAACTGAACACGAATGTTGCGAAAGGCGTGTCGCCAGACGATTGCTCGCTGTCCAAGTCCCTTGGCCTTGGCAGTCAGCACGTATTCCTGTCGCAGTTGTTCCAGCATGAAGCTGCGGCTCATACGGCTGAGATAAGCCATCGCCGCATAGCCAAGAATAAGTGCGGGCGCGGCTACATGGCGCAGGGCATCCCAGAAAACTCCCCACTCACCCGCAAGAATGGAATCGATGAGGATGGAATTGGTCGGGCCTTCGACGAGCCCCTCATTATAGACGTCCAGCCGACCGCTTCCGGGAATGAGGCCGAACTTCGCATAGAAGATAAGGATGACGATCGTGCCGAGCCAGAAAATCGGGGTCGAGTGTCCGAGCAGTCCAACGACACGTGCAACATGATCCACCCACGTGCCTTTGCGGACAGCGGAGATGATGCCAAGCGGAATGCCGAAACCAGCACCGATGATCGTGGCCAGCGTCGCAAGCTCCAGCGTTGCCGGAAAGACGCGGGCAAGATCGCTTGCGACAGGATTTTTCGTGACGTGCGACTGCCCGAAATCCAGATGAGCGACGTTGCCGAGATAGGTTGCGAACTGCACATAAAGCGGCTGATCGAGACCCATCTCCTTGTAGACGCGCTCATAAGTCTCGTGATCGGCCTGATCGCCGATGACGGCGATGACCGGATCGGCAGGAACCATGCGACCAACCACGAAGGTTATCACGAGTAGGCCAAGCAGTGTTGTAAGGATGACGGCAAATGATGCCGTCACCTTGCGAAGGGCGCCAAGCGCCGCACGGCCGCTTGCCGACGCGCTTTCAGACGTTTGTGAGATACTCACCTTATTCTCCTCGACAGGAAAGCCTTAGTCACTCTTCGAGACGGTGTCCCAGCGGGTGAGCCAGGTCGAATGGCCGACATAGCCCTTGACCTCCTTGCGCACCGCCTTGGCATCCGTGCGCTGGAACGATGTGATGAGCGCAGGCGAGGCTTCCAGATAGGCCTTATTGATCTTCGTGTAGAGATCGGTCCGCTTTTGCTGATCCGTCTCATGCGCGGCAGCCGTGACCATGTCCTGAATGTCCTTCGGCACTTCCCAGGCAGAGCGCCAGGCAATCAGGCCGGCAAGCTTTGCATCATCGGCATTGTTCGGGTTCGTCGCGTAAGACGCCAGCACCGCATGAGGGTCTGGAAGGCGCTCGCCGGTGCGCGCGGAAAATATTTCGAACTCGCGATTGCGGAATTTGCCGATGTGGTCCCCGCCCTGCAGATCAAGCTTGATACCGGCCTTGGTGGCGTTGGCCTGTAGCGACTGGGCTACCTCGTATTCCGGGGTAACGGGTGTCGCATAATAGACCTTGGAGAAGCCGTTGGGATAACCAGCTTCCGCCAGAAGTTGCTTGGCCTTTTCGATGTCCAGCTTGTAGGGATTTTCCGTACTGGCACCGGGAAGTCCGCCAGGAATGATCGTCTGCTGCTTGATGCCGTAATATTTCATCACCGTGCTGGCCAAGCCATCGTAGTCGATGAGATAGCGGAATGCCTCGCGAACCTTTGGATTGGACAGTATCTCGTCCTTCTGGTTCAGTGCGAGATAGTAGAAGCCAAAGCCCGGCGTCTTCTGGATATCGGCATTGCCACCCGTCTCTATCGCCGCAAGATCGGTCGATGAAAGGCGTGTTGCCACGTCCACGTCACCTGCTTCAAGCTGAAGGCGCTGGCCGGACGATTCCGGCATGTGGCGCAACACCACCCGACGCATCTTGGGCGCACCCTGCCAATAGTCTTTGTATGCTTCGGAGATCAGGAGATCGTTGACGCGCCATGTCCGCAGCGTATAGGGGCCTGAGCCTGCATCGTTGGTTTGCAGGTACTGGCGGCCCATGTCGCCGTCCTTCTCGTTTTCCGCCAGCAACTTGCTGTCCAGAATGGAGGTCGAGAAACTAGCAAGCGAGAAAAGGATCAGGTTCGGGTTCCAGACTTCAGGCGTCTGCAACACCACCGTCGTATCATCGCTCGCCTTGATCAGC
This sequence comes from Agrobacterium larrymoorei, assembly GCF_013322225.1. Lineage (GTDB taxonomy): Bacteria > Pseudomonadota > Alphaproteobacteria > Rhizobiales > Rhizobiaceae > Agrobacterium > Agrobacterium larrymoorei_A. The sequence continues at coordinate 93,170 of NZ_JAAMFB010000031.1, read as the reverse complement.
TCATCGACATTCTTGTCGGTGATGCCCCATTGGCGAAGGTCAACCGAGGGCGCCAGCCCGAGCTTCACCAGACGGCGCAGCGACCACTCGACATCCTTGGCTGTCAGTGCGTTGCCGGAATGAAAGCTGACCCCGGAACGTATCTTGAAGGTGAAAGTCTTTCCATCGTCGGACACGGTCCAGCTTTCGGCGATGCCCGGCTGCGGCTTGGTGATGTCATCGGCGGAAAGAACAATCAGGCGTTCATAAAGATTGGCGACGATTTCCGCCGACTCCAGCTGATTGAGTTCATTGGGATCAAGACCGCGCATGGAGGACATGTTGGTGGCGATCACCAGCTGGTCCTTCGGCGTTGCTGCCAAAGCTGCAAACGGCATGGCGAGAATTGATGCAGCCATGGCTGAAGCCATCAAAAAACTACGTCTTTTCATTGTTTTTTCTCCTCCCTGACGCCCCAGATCTCATCCCGGAGCGCAAATTTTCATATCGACATCGATGTGAAATCTGGTATATCAGATCTCACGAAACATATTTGTCGTCAACGGGAATTTTCGAAAATGCAAAATGAGGCCCCGGCAGAAGCTGGCGCAGAACGCATGGAAAAGATCGACGCGCGTTTTTTGACGACTTTGCGTGATCACGTTCACAAGAGTATGCGAACAGCCATTCTTTCCGGTCGATTTGCGCCGAATGAAAGGGTCAATGAACGCCAACTCGCCGAACAGCTTGGCGTCAGCACAACGCCGATCAAGGAAGCACTGCGGCAGCTTGAAACAGAAGGCCTGGTAGAAACCCTGCCTCGCCGCGGCGTTCTTATCCGCTTCAATGCAGGCTGGGCCGAGGAAATGATTCTGGCGCGTGCCGCACTGGAATCGATGATCGCTCACCTTGCCGCTAAGCGGATCGAAAAGACCGAGGCCGCGAAGCTGGAGGAGATCGCTGAGCTAATGCGAAAAGCGACCGAAGACGGTGCGGCAGACGATCTGATTTCGCTCAACGAGACGTTTCATGAGCAAATCCACATCGCATCGAGGTGCCAGTATCTGTCGCGAATGATCGAACGGCAGCAGTTCTATGATGGCAGCATCCGCCGCATCATCCATTCAAACCCGCTGGAACGCGGCAAGGCGCTCGCAGAACATACTGCAATCGCTGCCGCGATCGTAGCCAACGATAGTGACAACGCCGAACGCGTGATGCGCGACCACGTGGTGCGCTCCGGCGAGACCTACCTCAATATAGTATTCAAGACGAAGGATATCTGACGTGACCGAGGCAATGGAAAAAATCCGCAAGGCCCTGACGGGCATATCGGGCGTACCTGTTACCCCTTATAATGCTGAGGGTGGCGTGGATACTGCCAAGCTTTCAGCCTTGATCACGGGCCTCGCGCACGCGCGGGTCCACAATTTGATGGCCGCTGGCAACACGGGTGAGTTCTTCACCCTGACAATGGATGAAGTGCGGACCGTGCATGCCACGACAATCAAGGCTGCTGCGGGCAAGTCCCTCGTCAGCGCCGCTGTCGGTCGCTCCCTCACCGAAGCCAAGGCTCTTGCACGCACTGCAATTGCAGAAGGTGCCGACGCGATCATGGGACATCACCCGATGGACCCATTCGCTGGCCCAAGCTATCAGGCACGGTATTTCCTTGAACTCGCCGATGCCAGCACCGTTCCCGTGATCGCCTATGTCCGGAGCGACACGTTCTCCGTTGCGGATTTTCGCAAGCTGGCCCTTCATCCAAATATTGCAGGTATCAAGTTCGCGTCCGGCAACCTCATGCTTCTGTCCGAGGTGATCCGGGCAACGAAGGACGCCCCGGCGATCTGGGTCTGCGGGCTTGCCGAAGGTTGGGCGCCCGCATTTTACGCCATGGGTGCCAGAGGCTTCACGTCCGGCCTCGTCAATGTCTTTCCGCAACGTTCACATGCCATCCATCAGTCGCTTGAGAAGGGTGACTACGCAGCAGCACGCGCGCTCATTGATGACATCGCCGGTTTCGAGGCACTGCGTACGAAGTATCTCAACGGTGCCAATGTCACGGTGGTCAAGGAAGCGCTCGGCATGCTTGGAACGGATGTCGGACCGGTCCGTGTACCGGGCGTCGAAAGACTGACGGAAGCCGAGCGCGCTGAACTGCGTGCCATTGTGGACAACGTCTCGGAAAAGAGCCGCGCGGCTTAAGGAATATTCAATGCATATCACAGGCTTTAAGACCTACATGCAACGCGTGGACGAACGCCCGCGCCTGCTTCTCAAGATCGAAACCAGCGAAGGCATTTCCGGCTGGGGCGAGTGCTACAACCACGGCCCGGACTGGGCGCTGCCACCGCTTCTCGATTATCTCTTTCATCAGATAGAGGGCGAAGATCCACGCCGGGTTGAATTTCTTGTTCTCAAGCTCAATCAGCAATGCCGCTTTCCACCGGGCGCGCTCGGCCTAGCTGCCATCTCGGCAATAGACCACGCGCTCTGGGATATTGCAGGCAAAGCCGCAGGGCTGCCGGTCTACATGCTGCTCGGCGGCAATGTGCGTGATCGAGTCAAGGTCTATTGCGGAGTTTATACGGCACCGGACCCGGAAGCAGCGCGTGACCAGTCAATCGAACTCAACGAGAAATACGGTTATACCGCCTTCAAACTCAGCCCCTATCGCCGCGATCTTCATTCCGGCAGGTGGGGCCAGTTGGTGAAGGAAACCGGTGACTGGTTCGGCAGGATTCGCGAAATTACACCGTCTCATTTCGAGTACGCCTTCGATGCACACGCGAAGATTTTCGAGCCTTACCAGGCCGTACAGCTTGCCGCCGCCATCGCGCCCAATGATCCTCTGTTCTACGAGGAGCCAATTCGGCCCGAACATATCCCTGCCTGGGCAGAACTGAAGTCGAAGGTTACAGTTCCACTGGCGACCGGCGAGTCCCTTTACTCTCGCTTTGAATTCCTGTCGCTTCTTTCGGCTCGCGGTGCCGATATCATCCAGCCGGATATCTGCGTGGTTGGCGGCGTCAGCGAAATGCGCCGCATCGCAGCTATCGCCGAAGCGCATTATGTAACAATCGCCCCACACAACCCCATGGGTCCGCTTGCTACGGCGGTAAACATCCACTTCTGCGCTGCCCAGCCGAACTTTAAAGTGCTCGAGTTCAAGCCCCATGTTTACGCACCATGGGCTATCGATCCGTATATGCCGGTCGATGGTCACATGGAGCTACGCCCAGACCGCCCCGGCTGGGGTCTGGAGATAGACGAAAAGGTACTCCAGTCGGATGATTACGTTCATTGGGAACGAAAGATCACCCGCAAGCCTGACGGTGCCACGGCCTATCCGTGACAAGCCTCACATATGGCTGCGGCGAGCGCACGCGCCGCAGCCATAATGACTTCTAGCGCAACCTCAGGAAAGAAATGATCGGTCCTTGAGGATGTGCTCGACGCCGTTCTGAATGTGGCTTCGTAATATCGCCTTGGCGGACTTTGTGTTTCTTGCGAGGGCGTGCTCGAACAGCAATTTGTGATCGTCCACGACCGCCTTGCCCCGAAAGCTGCCTGCAAGCATGTGGTAGCGAAGGAAGCGATCGAACACGGATGACAGGTTTTGCATGAGGACCGCAGAATGACACGCCGAGACTATCGATTTATGAAACTCCCAGTCATATCGGACCCACTCGGCGGCACGTGAACTGTTGTCCGCAAGAAGTTTTCGTTCCGCCGCAGCCAATCGATGATGAGCGGCGACGATGCGCCCTTCCCATTCCAGATCGCCAGAAGCGAACGCTCGGTCTATCGCGTGACACTCGAGGACTATTCTAAGATCGGCAAGTTCCACGAGCTCCTGCTCTGATACAGGGCTTACCTCAAATCCACGTTGCCCTTCTGCCAGAACCAGATTTTCTGCCGATAGCCTGCAAAGAATTTCACGCAGGGAAGAAATGCTGATCATGTAGCGCTCGCGCGCCTGTTCCAGCCGGATCCGGGATCCCGGCGGCAGCGCGCCGAGAATTATATCTTGCCGCAAACGCCGGAAGACGGCGTCACTTACCCCTTCTACCAGGCTCGTTTGTGGATGATCTCCGGGGCCATGCTCGCTCATCGTTTAATCCTGAAGCGGCGATTGGAGGGACAGGGCGTGCTCCACGCCACCGTTGATATGCCGCTCGAGTATCGCTTTGGCGGCCTGCTTATCGCGTCCGAGTGCTGCGTTCAAAAGCTGCTTATGCTCATCCGAGGCTATTTTGCCACGATACGACAATGCGACCATCTGGTAGCGGAGGTACTTGTCGAACACGGCTGCGTGCGTTTCCATCAAAAGCTTCGACCCACATGCGGAAATCAGCGCCTGATGGAATTCCCAGTCATAACGTTTCCATTCCTCGGTTTGCCCCGTTTCTCCAGACGCCATGACGATTTCCATGCGTGCCAGCTTGTGGTGGGCCGCGACCAGATCCGCCTCCCAGTCGACATCCCCGTAGTCAAAGGATTGCTCTAATGCATGTGTTTCAAGCAGCAGCCTCAAGCCAGCAATCTCCCTTAGGTCGACGGATGACATCGGTGTAACCTGAAAACCTCGCTGCCCTTCCGCAAGGACGAGACCTTCAGACGCGAGCCGATTGAGCACTTCCCGAAGGGTGCTGACACTCGTGTCGTAGGTTTCCTTCAGCTTCTCGAGCTTCAGCTTTTGCGCAGGGGCAAGGCGGCCAAATATAATGTCGCTTCGAATTTTCCTGTAGCTGCTCTCGGCAACGGTTTCGCTCTGCTGATCCAATGAAATTCTCATATCTCAAACATTTTTAAGATCGTCATGCATTCTTGAGAATGCCCACGAAGCAGCTCTATCACGAAAAAGAGAGTTCCACGATGATTGACGGGAATTTCCAGAAATTTTCCTTATACCCTTGGCACGCCTTCGGGTCGCAGCGATTTTCTGAGTGCAGCGATGCGGAATATTGCATTCGCGGCACCGTAGCCGCGATAGCCGCTCCGTTGAACGATCTCAAAGAAGAAGCCTTCGCCGAAAGTCGTGCTATATAGCTGAAAATACTCCCCGTTTTCGTCTTTATCATAGAGAATATCGTCGGCTTTCAGCCGTTCTGCCAGTTCCGGGTCCAGTCCGAAGCGGGCTTCCAGATCGTCATAGTAATTCGGTGAGATGGGCAAAGGCCGGAAGCCATTGGCGCGCAAGGCGTTTGCTGTAGCGAAAATGTCGTCCGTGTGAAAAGCCAGATGCTGAATGCCGGAGCCGAATTTCTCTGCTATGAAATGCCCCGCCAATGTGCGCCGGTTTTCCGCTCCATTCAGCGTGAGACGCAGACTGCCGGATGCATTTTCAACGACCTGGCTACGTACCACACCGGCAGGATCGATGATGTCCACCATCGGCGTCTTGCTGGCCTCAAAAATTGACGTGTAGAAAAGCAGCCACGTCAGCATCTCGTCATAAGCCACGGTCTGGGCCACATGGTCGATATGGGCCAGATGCGCAGTTGTGTTGTCTGCATCCTCAGAAACAGGTTTGAAATCGATTTCGGCAAATCTGCCAAGGGCAGTTTTACCATCAATGAAATAGATCAGCCCGCCTCCAAGACCACGGATGGCGGGAATTTTCATTTCGTCTTCCCTCACTGGCTGCTCGAATGGCTCGGCACCCAGAGCAACCGCACGCCGCAGTGCCTCTTCCGCATCATCGACTATCATCGCCATCGCATAAGCGGATGTACCGTGCACAGCGAAGGACGCGTTGGCGAAGCCACTGTCATCAGTGTTCAGCAAAAGACGAATGTTTCCCTGCTCAAAAAGACTTACATTCTTTGAACGGTGAACTGCGGTCTTTCGAAACCCGAGAGTCGTTAAAATACCTGCGAGTACTTTGCCATCATCCTCGTCGGTGGAAAACTCCACGAACCCGATACCGCTCACCTTAGCGCGATCCGGCATGTCAGCCACCGTCAGGGTCGCAGCCTCGGGACTGCGGCGAACCTGGTCACCCAGGTAAATCAGGGAGCGGTAGCCATCATCTGCAATTGTTTTGGGAGAACCGCCACGAAACTGGTCGTTGAAGATTTCAAGGGACAGATAACCGTCATAGCCCGTTGCCGCGACCGCTCTGGTGAACTCAGTCACTGGCAAATCGCCTTCGCCGGGCATGTTACGAAAATGTCTTGACCAATAGAGAAGGTCCATATCGATCAGCGGCGCATCCGCCATCTGCACGATGAAGATCTTGTCTTTTGGAATGGAGCGGATCGAATTGATGTCGATTTTGCGCGACAATGTGTGGAAACTATCAAGTATGAGCCCGATATTAGGATGATCGGCGCGCCGGACGATTTCCCAGGCGTCACGATGATCGTTGATATGGCGGCCCCACGCGAGAGCCTCGAAACCCACTTTCAAGCCACGTTTCGCAGCACGCTCTCCCAGCTCGTGGAAATCTGCAGCAGCGCGATCAATACCGCCGAGGGCAGCTGGAGACACGTTGGAGCAGACGAGCACCAGATCCGTGCCAAGCTGTTGCATGACGTCGAATTTACGCTCGGCGCGGTCAAAGGCGCGGCTGCGCAAAGGCTCCGGCATTCCTTCAAAATCACGGAAAGGCTGAAAGAGAGTGATTTCGAGTCCATGGTCGCGCACCATGTTGCCAACGTCTACAGGACTGCCATCGAAAGCGAGAAAATCATTCTCGAAAATTTCTACTCCGTCGAAGCCCGCAGCCGCAATTGCCTTCAACTTTTCTGGCAGCTCGCCGCTTATTGAAACCGTAGCGATCGACGTCTTCATATCTTGCTCCTCCAAACAACAAACTCAGGCGCTAGACCCATAGTATAAAGCAGACTATCAACGCTTAAGCAATTTTTATCATAGATTTTTAAAAAACTCGGTTGATTTGATGAAGGCCTTATGCGAGCTTCTGGTTGATACCAGCTGGAGGACACGTGGCTGGCAAAGAGCTATCACAGGAGGAAATGATATGTTCGGATTGAAAATTAGCCGCCGCAATGCGCTTCTGGGGGCAGCAGCGCTTATGACGGCGGCATCGCTATCACAGCCGGCAGCGGCCATCACACCGGAAGAAATCAAGGCCAAGGGCAAGCTCGTCGTGGGCATTCAGGGCGACAACCCACCTTGGGGCTTTGTGACCAGCGCCGGAAAGCAGGACGGCTTCGATGCCGAAATGGGCACCCTGTTCGCCAAGGAACTTGGCGTCGAGGTCGAATTCGTTCCACTTGAGGTCAACAACAGAATTCCCGCATTGACATCCGGTCGTGTCGATATCCTGTTCGCGACGATGGCAATGTTGCCGGACCGCGCGAAGGCCGTTCAGTTCAGCCAGCCCTATAACGCCAATGCCATCGTCCTTATCGGCCCCAAGGACAAATCCATCAAGACGAACGAAGATATGGCTGGTCTTACGATCAGCGTTGCCAAGGGCGCAGCGCAGGATACGCAGGTCACCAAGAATGCACCCCCAACCGCAACGATCCGCCGATATGATGGCGACGCAGCCAGTGTACAGGCGCTCGCATCCGGTCAGGTCGACGCTCTCGGTGGCAACATCTTCTACCTGGATAGGGTTGAGAAGGCCGTACCTGGAAAGTACGAAAACAAACTTGAATTCCAGAAACTCTACAACGGTGCCTGCACGCGTCTAGGGGAAAAGGAAATCAACGTTGCGGTGAATGCCTTCATCGACAAGATCAAGGCAAATGGCGAACTTCAGAAAATCTACGACAAGTGGATGAAGGTTCCCGTTCCAGAGTTCCCGAAGAGCCTGGAAGGCATTTCGTTCACAGCGAATTAAGCCGTATTCCGTCCCATTCTAAAACACGAGACGGCGCCCGAACTGCGGGCGCCAGCATCGGTGCCCCGTTATGCCGGCGCGCCGGTGCGGCCGGAGCCATTTGCGATGAGCCAGACTATTTTTGTGCTGAACGGTCCCAACCTCAATCTTCTGGGTGAGCGTGAACCTTCCATCTATGGCACCGCGACCCTTGCCGATATTAAGGGAGCATGTGAGGCAAAGGCAGCTTCCCTCGGATTTGCAGTCGACTTTCGCCAGACAAACTTCGAAGGCGAACTGGTCGAATCCGTTCACCAGGCACGCAAGCTTGCCTGCGGCATCATCATCAATCCAGCGGCGTATACATTCACGTCTATCGCGCTTTTAGATGCCCTGAAGACGTTCGAAGGGCCCAAAATCGAGCTGCATATCTCGAATGTGCACGCACGCGAAAGCATCTACCATAATTCCCTTATTTCCCGCACAGCGACCGGGATCATGATTGGATTTGGCGCGCGCGGCTATGAACTCGCAATCGAGGCTATGGCCGGAATGGTTGCACCGCGCTGAAGACGGGAAGCAGGAGAGGCAATGAATTACACTCTTGATTTTACACCGGTTATCGAAGGGCTGCCTAATCTTCTGTGGGCCTGCCTCGGAACCCTGACGCTCGCCTTTTGCGGCATGTTTCTAGCAATCATAATCGGCATCGGCGGAGTTGTCCTGCGTCAGTCGCCGGTCAAGGCGCTGCGTTGGCTGATTATCGGCTTCGTGGAAATCATCCGCAACACGCCTTTTCTGGTGCAGATATTCTTCATTTATTTTGCGCTGCCCTTGGCCGGTATTCGTCTTGATCCCACACCGACCGCGATTATCGCACTCGGCATCAATGGCGGTGCCTACGCCATAGAAATCATTCGAGGCGGCGTGCAGTCGATCTCGAAGGGACAGATCGAAGCTGGACTTGCACTCGGCCTGCATAAAGCTCAGGTCTTCAGGCTTATCGTCCTCAAGCCTGCCTTGAGAGCAATCTATCCGTCACTAACAAGCCAGTTCATTCTGCTGACGCTCACGACCAGCATCGCATCGGCAATCTCCGCCTATGAGCTGACCTCGGTTTCGCAACGCATCGAATCCGACAGCTTCCGCAGCTTCGAGGTCTATTTCACGGTGACGGCGCTCTATCTCGTCATTTCCTGGGTGATGATGCGCATCTTTGCCATCTTCTCTGCCCGCTACTTCAGCTATCCGGTCAAGTGAGGAGGAAATCACATGGGACAAGATGAGTTTCTATTCCTTCTCATTGGGCTGAAGTGGACGGTAGCCCTGTCCGTTGTGGCGTTCGTATGCGGGTGCATCGCCGGACTTCTGGTGGCATTGGCGCGCACTTCCGGCATCGCCGTTTTAGAACGCGTGACAGCCGGTTACATTGCCGTCTTTCAGGGAACGCCGCTTCTGATGCAGCTGTTCGTCGTCTATTATGGTCTTGCACTGATCGGCATCCAGATGGATGCCTGGGCAGCGGTTTCGGTGGGGCTAACACTGCACGCCAGCGCCTTTCTAGGCGAGATCTGGCGCGGCTCGATTGAAGCGGTTCCGCGCGGCCAGACTGAGGCGGCAAAAGCTTTGAGCCTCGGTTATATATCGCGCATGAAAGATGTTGTTTTGCCGCAGGCAATACGGATTTCGCTTCCGGCAACGATCGGCTTCCTCGTGCAACTGATCAAGGGAACCTCGCTTGCTTCGATCGTTGGTTTTACCGAGCTTACCCGTGCAGGAAACATCATATCCAATCAGATCTTCCAGCCGCTGACAGTCTTCGGCGTGGTGGGAATTCTCTACTTCCTCATGTGCTGCCCGCTCACCATCTACGGCGCGCGTCTCGAGCGCAAATTTGTAGCTGCCAATCGATAGATGTGGCGCGATCCCATCAATACCGGAGTTTCACCGATGAACCAGACCGTAGCGAGAGAAAATCTCGCCGAACCGATGATCAGCCTGTCTGGCGTGAGCAAGTGGTACGGTGCTTTTCAGGCACTGGACAATATCAATATATCGGTTTCCAAGGGCGAGAAGATCGTCCTCTGCGGCCCTTCCGGCAGTGGTAAATCCACCCTCATCCGCTGCATCAATCATCTTGAAGACTATCAGAAAGGTGACATCCATGTGGGTGGAATACCCCTTGGACACGGTTCGAAATCGATCGATGCGGTGCGCCGCGAGGTCGGGATGGTTTTTCAGCAGTTCAATCTGTTCCCTCACCTGACGGTTTTGCAGAACTGCATGCTGGCCCCCGTGAAGTCGCTCGGTCTCGATAAATCGCAGGCCGAGGAGCGCGCGCGCCAACTGCTGGAAAGAGTCAAGATTTCCGAACAGGCCGACAAATATCCAGCACAGCTTTCGGGTGGGCAGCAACAGCGCGTCGCCATTGCCCGCGCGCTTTGCATGCGGCCGAAGGCGATGCTGTTCGATGAGCCGACGTCAGCGCTAGACCCCGAAATGGTCAAGGAAGTTCTCGACACGATGATCGCATTGGCCGATGAGGGTATGACGATGATCTGCGTGACTCACGAAATGGGCTTCGCGCGTCAGGTTGCTGATCGCGTGATCTTCATGGCAAGCGGCGCAATCATCGAGGAGGCGCCTCCCGCCGAATTTTTCTCTAATCCCAAACATGAACGTACCCGGAAGTTCCTGGGTGAAATTCTTGGGCGGCATTGATGCGGTTTGAATTTGCAGCCGGGAGGTCAGGCCGATGATCAGCGGCAACACGAAACTCATTGCACATCTCGGGTACCCGACACACTCTTTCAAGGCACCGTTGATCTATAATCCCTATTTCGAAAAGAACGGGATCGATGCGGTCGTTGTCCCGATGGGATGCAAGCCGGAAGACTACCGCACCTTCCTGAAACTGGTTTTTCGTCTGTCCAATATCCATGGTGCGCTGATCACCATGCCGCACAAAATCACCACGATGGAATTGCTGGACGAGATTTCCGTCAACGCGCAGGTCGCGGGTGCGTGCAATGCCGTCAGGCTTCGTGATGATGGCGGGCTCGTTGGCGATATGTTTGACGGCGAAGGTTTCGTGCGTGGAGCCCTGCGCCGCGGCAGGGAGATAAAGGGACGTCGAGCAATCATGGCGGGAGCCGGCGGTGTCGGCTCGGCAATCGCCGCGTCGCTGGCAAAGGCTGGCCTTGCGGAACTGGCTTTATCAGACGCATCGATCCCCATGATGGAGGGGCTTGCTAGCAGATTGCGTCGTTACTGCCCGGATATGAAAGTGCTGACTGGCCATTCCGATCCGGCAGGATACGACATCGTTATCAATGCGACGCCGCTTGGGATGAACGAAGGCGATCCTCTTCCATTCGATGTCACGCGCATATCTCCCAGCGCTTTCGCAGGTGAGGTCGTCTTGAGCAAGGAGATCACCCCGTTTCTGGCTGCTGCGCGGTCGCAAGGCTGCGACTATCAGGTCGGCACGGACATGCTTTTCGAACAAATCCCGGCTTATCTGGAGTTCTTTGGCCTGCCGACAACGACGGCGGAGAACCTTCGTGAGATCGCCAAATTATGAAGGCATGGTGACTTAGCCGACGCTATCAGCCGCACCGATCCTTCTCACCATTTTCAGCACCTCTTCGCCCAGACGCAGTGAGGCACCGGCTGCGAGCACGATTTGCGGCAAGATCATCCACTCCAGTGTCCAGGCTGCACCGGAGCGCTCCTGTTCATGCACTAGCGAATGATGCAATCCAGAGACCTGCATGGCGTTGTACCGCGCAAGCGCGACCAGTGTTTCTGCGGCAACCGGATTTTGCTTATGCGCCATGGCGGACGACTTACCGCCACCCACCATGGTAATTTCACGCCCATCCTGAGCCATAAGCGCAATATCCTGCCCCATCTTGCCGACCGCGCCGGTCACCAAGGACAACTGCTGTCCGATGGCCACAATAGGGTCTCTCTGGCTGTGCCACTGCTCAACGTCTACAAGGTCGAGTTCTCTTGCTAGTGCTGCTCGAACGGCAGGGCCATTTTGTCCCAATTTATCGAGCGTACCGGCGGCCCCACCCAATTGAACCGGAAATTCGAAACTGGAAAACGATGCGACACACCGCTCCAGCGGAGCCCTCCAGCTTTTCAAACGATCTGAAACACGAATCGGGATGGCGGCCTGCATGCGGGTATAGCCCATCAAAGGAACTGCGCCGAAGCGCTTATCCAGACCTTCAAGCAGCGCTATGATCCTCGACAGACGCTCTTCGAAGACAGGCACGATGGCCTTGAGCCGGAGCATCAGACTGGTGTCGATGGCATCCTGACTGGTGGCGCCGAAGTGGATATGACTGGCAGCATCGCCGCCGAGCGCATCACGTAACTGCCTGACCAGTTCGGGCACAACGACGGCGTCTGATGCGACTGCGGCTTTCAGCTTGGGCATATCCGGAACGAAACTGTCGCATACAGTCGAGATTCTGTCAGCGGCCTGCGAAGGGATGATGCCAAGGCCTGCTTGAGCGCGAGCCAAAGCGCCTTCGAAGGCAAGGATTCCATTCAGATCGGCGTCCGCCGAAAGCCGGGACGCGATTTCATCATCCCCGAAAATGCCTGACAGAAAAGGATGATCGAAGGGGGACAGAGGCATGAGAAATCCGGATTGAATGGGCCAAAAGATCGAGACGATTAGATATCGAGGAAGACCGTTTCCTTAGGTCCCTGAAGATGGATATCGATCGTATAGCTGTTACCTTCCTTTTGCGCGATCATCGTCTCGACGCGACTGCGATGTTCTATGCGCAGCAACAATGGATCGACCGCGTTGGCGTCGGTTTCCTCGGGGAAATAGATACGTGTGTGCAGGCCCATATTGATGCCGCGCGCTACAATCCAAAGCGTGATATGCGGTGCCATCCAGCGTCCGTCTTTAAATGGAACCTTGCCCGGCTTGATGGTTTCGAAATGGAAAAACCCGTCATCTCCATTGGTGGGACAGCGCCCCCAACCGGTGAAATTGGGATCGGCACTACCACGCATTTCCGAAGGGCTGTTGTAAAGGCCAGCGCTGTCGGCCTGCCAGATTTCTGCAATCGCATCGCGCACAAGCATGTCGGCTCCGTCGAAGATACGCCCGCGGATGGCGATGCGTTCGCCCACGGTCTGGTCGTTGACCATTACCGTCCCGAGATCGTTGTCGTAGACGCCACGAATGTCACAGAAATTCGGCGTCAGCCCGATATGGACATAAGGGCCAGCCGTTTGTGATGGCGTCTCTTTCAGGGTATGAAGTTTCTGTACCATCAGTTGCCCTCCATCCGGTTTTCGAAAAGCGTCGAGCGGCGCCCCCGAAGCACGATGTCGAATTTGAAAGCGCGTGAGTCCATCGGGATGGTAGCGCCCCAATCGAGCGGAGCGATCAGCTGTTCGATAGCGGCCTTGTCAGGTATCGTATTCACGATCGGACATTTCCAGATCATCGGGTCTCCCTCAAAATACATCTGGGTGATCAGACGCTGGGAGAAGCCGGAGCCGAAGACCGAAAAATGGATATGGGCAGGCCGCCAGTCGTTTACGCCGTTCGGCCAAGGATATGCGCCGGGTTTTACCGTGCGGAATGCGTAGTGCCCGTCATCGTCCGTGATCGCGCGTCCACAACCACCGAAATTCGGGTCGATGGCCGCGAGATAGGTTTCCTTTTTATGCCGATATCGCCCGCCCGCGTTTGCCTGCCAAAACTCCAGCAGAGCGCCTGGCACCGGCCGTCCTCTCTCGTCCAGTACCCTTCCATGAACGATGATACGCTCACCGATGGCGCTTTCACCGGGGCTGGCATAGTTGAAGATCAGGTCATTATCCAGTTCGCCGATCATCGAATGCCCGAACACCGGGCCGGTCGTTTCCGAAATCGTTCCATCCAGCGATAACAACGCACGCTGCGGGGACCGAAGCACCGAGGTCTTGTAGCCCGGGGTCAATGCCGGGGCGTGCCAGTTCATGTCACGGGCAAAAAATGCACCTGTTTCGGGCTTCCTGTTTGAGTTGGTGGACATCCTCACATTCCTCCCTGCGCTGCGACTTCGGCATCCATCTGTTCATAGGTCCGCTTGGCAATCTTGATCGCATGATTAGCTGCCGGTACGCCCGCATAAATGGCGACATGCAACAGGGCTTCGCGAACATCGTCACGCGATGCGCCGGTATTGGCGGTTGCCCGAACATGCATCGCAACCTCGTCATCCTGACCAAGTGCTGCGAGCAAAGCGATGGTGACGATCGAGCGCTCGCGTTTTGTAAAATTGGGGCGCGACCAGACGTGACCCCAAGCAGCTTCCGTGATCAAAGACTGAAAAGGCTGATCGAATTCAGTTGAATTGGCTTCGGCCCGGTCGACATGAGCGTTTCCAAGCACTGCGCGTCTGGTTGCCATGCCTTGCCGGTGGCGATCTGTTTCAACCTCGGTCATGCAGGTTTTCCTCCGGTATTGATACTGCCTATGAAAGCCTTGACGAGTTCAGTCAGGACTTCGGGTTGTTCAACGCATGGAATATGCCCCGCATCCTTGATGACCTCGAAACGAGCGCCGGGAATTATCCGTGCTGTTGATTGAACGAGATCGGGTGGCGTCGCACCGTCCTGATCGCCGACAATGCAAAGCGTGGGAACGTCAATCCGCCTTGCAGCCTCGGTGTAATCGGCGTCGCGTATCGCTGCACAGGTCGCCGCGTAACCCTCGCGCGGCTGACGCGCCAGCATGTTTCGATATCCCGTAAAGGCGACGTTATCCGGACGACGGAAAACTGGCGTGAACCAACGCTCCATAACCGTATCCAGAATGCTTTCGATCCCATCCTCTTCGACTGCTGCAATGCGGCTGTTCCAGGTCTCTTCCGTGCCGATCTTGCTTGCCGTGCTGCACAGGATCAGCGCCTGAACGAGATCGGCGCGCGTCTGATAGAGTGCCTGCGCAATCAGCCCTCCGACCGACAAGCCGCAGATGATGGCATTCCTGACGTTAAGATGATCCAGCAGGCCTGCAAGGTCCGACGCATGATCAGCGATGGAATAAGGCGTCGCGCCGATGTCCGAAAGGCCATGGCCCCGCTTGTCGTAAAGCACGATGGGAAAATCGCCCGCAAGGCGCACAACCACATCCCGCCAGATACGAAAATCGGTGCCGAGCGAATTGGCGAAGACGATCACCGGTTTGTCGGCAGGCCCGCCAATGACCTGATAATGGATAGCGATGTCGTTGATACGTGCGAATTGCATTGAAAATCTCTCCCGGCGGTATCTTGGTATATTGAAGCAGTTAGGTAAAATGACTTTTTCGGCGCTATCCATACCCAAATGGTTATCAATTCAATGAACGAGCATCGCGTCAAGTTTCGCCATCTGCAAACCTTCATCGAAGTCGCGCGTCACAGAAGCGTGGTCAAGGCGGCAGGCTTTCTCAATGTCAGCCAGCCAGCGGTCACGAAAACCCTCCGAGAGTTGGAGGATGCGCTCGGCATCGCCATCGTGGAGCGTGACGGTCGCGGAATCCGGATCACCCGGTATGGTGAAGTTTTTCTCAAACATGCGGGTGCAGCGATTGCCGCACTCCGGCAAGGTGTAGACTCCGTGTCGCAGGCCCGGGCTGGAGACGCGCCCCTTTTGCGCGTCGGCACACTGCCAACAGTGTCCAGTCACATCATGCCCTATGCTATGGATCTCTTCCTTAAAGAAAAAACATGGAGCCGCATCAGGATCGTCACCGGCGAGAATTCGGTCCTTCTGGAGCAACTGCGATTTGGTGAACTTGATCTCGTTGTCGGTCGTCTCGCGGGCGCAGACAAGATGGCAGGGTTCCTTTTCGAACATCTCTATTCCGAGCAGGTCGTGTTCGCCGTGCGCGCAGGACATCCGTTGCTGACCTCAACTCGTTCTGCATTCGCGGATTTAGGCGAGTACACGGTACTCATGCCCACCACATCGTCGATCATCAGGCCATTCGTGGACCAGTTTCTCATCACAAACGGCATTTCCAGCCTGCCGAACCAGATCGAGACCGTGTCGGATTCGTTTGGCCGTGCTTTTGTCTCGACAAGCGATGCGGTCTGGATCATCTCCGCCGGCGTTGTCGCCCGCGACGTCGAGGCGGGGTGGCTTTCTACGCTGCCGATAGACACGAGCGACACCCGCGGGCCGGTGGGTCTCACGACGCGCACGGACGCCGTTCCCTCAGTGGCAATGTCTCTTCTGTTGCAAACAATCCGCGAGGCGGCTGCGTCAAGGAGCCTCCTGTGAGCGGCGTCATATCATTTGAGCCTCACGCCAGAACGCCCTGAAGCTCCCGGCTGACCTTTTGAAGCGACGGAAGATATTTCCTGACAAGGTCGTCCATCGGTTCCGCAGAGACGGCAAGCCCAGTGTTGAGAGACGCCACGACAACCCCACGCGCGTTTTTCAGTGGCACCGCAATCGAACGCAAGCCTTCTTCGACCTCCTGATCGACTGCGGCGTATCCCTGGTTTCGCACCCGCTGCAGTTCAGCCACCAGACCATTGGTATCCACAAGGGTATGCGCAGTTCTGGCCTGCGGCGGATGTGCATCCAAGAGATCACGAGCCTCTTGTTCACGCAATGAAGCCAGCATGATGCGTCCCAGCGAGGTGCAGAATGCGGGGAGACGCGAACCCGGCATCAGTGCAATCGACATCACCTTGCGTTGCGCGGCCCGCGCTACGTAGACAATGTCCGCATCGTCCAGGATCGCTACCGAGGTGCTTTGGCCGATCTCTTCGGACAGCCTGTCAAGCCATGGCTGGACGATCCGCGGCAGTGGCATGGATGCAAGACAGCCTGTACCTAGGCGCAGGACCCGCGGTGTGACTGTAAAAAATTTGCCGTCATAGGCGCAGTACCCGTGCTCTGCCAGCGTCAGCAGGCACCGGCGCGTCGTTGCCCGATCCAGACCTGCGAGTTCGGCAGCCTGCGAGATGCTCAGGCGCGGCGTCTCTGCCGTAAAAGCCTCAATCACCCGCAACCCCTTCGCCAGTCCACTCATCAGGTCTGCTTGTTTTCCGGACAAACCTCACTCCATTTTGTGCGATATGGTAACAAAATACGCATATCGCACAAAATGATTGAGGTCCAGAGGCTGCGGGATTACTTAGTGAAGCGGCTTCAGCAGGAAGTCGGAATACCCTCATCCCTGGGAGGTCGTGGATGGATAAAACGAATTCGAGCCTTGAAAACGCTGTCTCGGAGATCAAAGACGGCGCGACAGTGATGATCGGCGGCTTTGGCGGGTCAGGTGCTCCAATCGAGCTCATCCACGCGCTGATTGACAGTGGGCCGAAAAATCTGACGGTCATCAACAACAACGCAGGCAATGGCCGGATCGGAATTGCCGCGATGATCGATGCAGGCATGGTTCGGAAAATGATCTGCTCATTTCCCAAATCATCGGATCCGCGTGCATTTACGGATCGATATCTCGCTGGTGAAATCGAACTTGAACTCGTCCCTCAAGGGACGCTGGCAGAGCGCATTCGTGCCGGCGGCGCAGGAATTCCGGCCTTTTATACCCCGACTGCCTACGGCACCGAACTTGCAGAGGGCAAACCAACCGCGGAGTTCGATGGCAGGCACTATGTTCAGGAGCGTTGGCTGAAAGCGGATTTCGCTATCATCAAGGCGCATATCGGAGATCGCCACGGCAACCTGACCTACAACAAGGCGGCGCGCAACTTCAATCCGTTGATGTGCATGGCGGCCACGCAGACAATCGTGCAGGTGTCAAAGATCGTGGACGCAGGCGAGATCGATCCAGAGCACGTCATCACGCCGGGAATATTCGTCAATCGTATCGTTGAGGTTTCGCAGCCCCAGCAGGAAGAGGAACTCATTCGCGCCGGAGTGACCTACGCATGACAGACCAGACCTTTGACACCATCAAACTTACCAACGCCCAGATTGCCTGGCGCGCTGCTCAGGACATCGCGGACGGAGCCTATGTCAACCTCGGCATCGGCTTTCCCGAAATGGTCGCGCGCTACCAGCCGCCCGGGCGCGAAGCGATCTTTCATACCGAAAACGGCATACTCGATTTCGGCAATGCTCCGGCGGCAGGTGAAGAGGACTGGGATCTGATCAATGCGGGCAAGAAAGCGGTGACATTGAAGCCTGGCGCTGCATTCTTCCACCATGCCGACAGCTTCGCGATGGTGCGCGGTGGCCATCTCGATATCGCAATCCTTGGTGCCTTGCAGGTGGCGCAAAATGGCGATCTTGCCAACTGGCGGGTCGGCTCGAAGGGCGTGCCCGCAGTCGGTGGCGCGATGGATTTGGTCCACGGGGCAAAGCAGGTCTTCGTCATCACAGAACATGCCACAAAAAACGGTGAGCCGAAGCTGGTGGAGACATGCACGTTTCCGCTAACGGGGGTCGCCTGTGTGACAAGAATTTACACCAGCCATGCAGTCATCGATGTCGTCAAGGGACGGTTCGTGCTGCGTGAGAAACTTTCCGCAATCAGCATCGAAGAACTGCAATCCATAACGGGTGCCCAGCTTCATATCGAGGGTGCGGTTGCGGCCCTTGTCGTTCCAGATTGCTGAGGAGAAACAACGTGGCTGAAGCCTTTATCTGCGATTACATCCGCACTCCGATTGGCCGTTTCGGCGGCTCCCTGTCTTCCGTAAGAGCTGACGATCTGGGCGCAGTACCCTTGAAAGCGCTGATCGAGAGAAATGCTGACGTCGATTGGGAGGCGCTTGGCGATGTGATTTACGGGTGCGCCAATCAAGCCGGTGAGGACAACCGCAACGTTGCGCGCATGTCTCTGCTTCTGGCGGGGTTGCCGGTGTCTGTGTCAGGCACCACCATGAATCGCCTCTGCGGTTCGGGTATGGACGCCGTTATCACCGCATCCCGCGCCATCAAATCAGGTGAGGCGGACATCGTCATCGCCGGTGGCGTGGAAAGCATGAGCCGCGCGCCGTTTGTCATCCCCAAGGCGGACAGCGCCTTTTCCCGAAACGCCGAAATCTATGACACGACAATCGGCTGGCGCTTCGTCAACCCGCTGATGAAAAAGCAGTACGGCGTGGATTCCAT
Source organism: Agrobacterium larrymoorei (assembly GCF_013322225.1). Lineage (GTDB taxonomy): Bacteria > Pseudomonadota > Alphaproteobacteria > Rhizobiales > Rhizobiaceae > Agrobacterium > Agrobacterium larrymoorei_A. Next base: position 74,284 of record NZ_JAAMFB010000031.1, on the reverse strand, counting down.
GCCGGAGACCGGCGAAAACGTGGCTGCGGATTACACGATCTCTCGCGAGGATCAGGATGCCTTTGCAGTGGCGAGCCAGAGCAAGGCCGCCGCCGCCCAGGAAAATGGTCGACTGGCCAGAGAGATTACTCCCGTCACCATTCCACAGCGCAAGAGCGATCCGATCTCTGTTTCGAAGGATGAACACCCCCGCGCAACCACGATGGAGGCACTTGCAAAGCTTGCGACACCATTCAGGAAAGACGGTGGGACGGTGACGGCCGGAAATGCGTCTGGCGTCAATGATGGGGCAGCGGCTTTGATCCTGGCATCGGAAGCCGGGGCCCGGAAATATGGACTGACACCGATTGCCCGGGTGATGGCGGGAGCGGCAGCGGGTGTACCGCCCCGCATCATGGGCATCGGCCCGGTATCGGCCTCGAGAAAACTGATGGAAAGGCTCAGCCTGACGCAGAACCAGTTTGACGTCATCGAACTCAACGAAGCATTTGCATCTCAGTCACTGGCAACGCTGCGTGCCCTTGGCATTGCTGATGACGATCCTCGAGTAAATCCAAACGGCGGTGCCATCGCACTGGGGCACCCCCTGGGCATGTCGGGAGCCAGACTAGCGGGGACAGCGGCGCTGGAACTCGCAACGACCAATGGCTCTTACGCATTGGCCACAATGTGCATCGGCGTCGGACAGGGTATCGCCGTTGCACTTGAACGCGTTTGATTGTGATATCAAAAATGCCAGCGTCCAGAACACTTCGAAACTGAGACGCTGGTAGGAACATTCTTCTCGTGCCGCGGGGCAACCCAATGACACTGGCACAGCCGCTCATCATGCCTTTTTCGAAGGTCAACTGACGGCGGCCCTCAACTCCTTGAGCCGCATAAAAATGTCAGGAAGAATGGAATCTGCTGCCCCTTAGCAAGGCCTATAAAAGCCTGCGATTTATCCTTGCTCTCGGACGTACTCATGGCATACGACTTGTAACCGGTACTCCCGTGATCTATTGAACGAAAATGACATATAATAGCGATCCTGCGAGACGGTTTTTCTGCGCCCGCCCATAAACAAAGAACAAATTTCCTCGTGGGCACTACAGGGTTCAAATATGTTGCGGCAAATTAGGAGTCATCGATGTTTGTCAAAGCCTTCACCAAGACCGTCTTCGCCCTTTCCCTGTCGCTAGCTACTCTTGCCGCAACTCAAGCATCGGCAGACGCTACGCTGGATCGCATCAAGGGACGAGGAAAACTCACCGTCGGCGTTATCCTGTCGGGTGCTCCATTCGGCTTCATCGATCCTAAATCGCAGGAGCAAAAAGGCTATAACGTCGATCTTGCGAAAGCGCTCGCCGCTGACCTCGGCGTAGAACTGGAAACCGTGACGGTGACACCGCCAAACCGGGTACAATTCCTGCAGCAGGGTAAGGTCGATATCCTGATCGCAAATATGCAATACACCGAAGAGCGCGCGAAAATACTTGATTACGTGCCGACACCCTATGATCGTGCCGGGGGCGCTGCCGTTGTTCGTAAAGACAGCGGCTTGAAAGACTGGGCCGATCTCAAGGGCAAGCCAGTCTGCATATCGCAAGGCTCGAATTACGCTCAGCCGCTTGCTGAGGAGTACGGCGCTATCGTCAAGGGCCTGCCGAGCCAGCCAGAATCGCTTCTGGCGCTTCAGGGCGGAAACTGCGTTGCAGCCGTTCACGTCGGGGCGACGGTCGGTTTGTTGCTGGTGGACCGTGCCGACGAGTGGAAAGATTACGCAATTCCGTTCCCGACCGAACTTATCCCTTCTGACTCCGTGATTTGGCTGCGCAAGGGCGAAAGCGATACCCAGTCCGCGTTGGATAATGTCGTCAAGAAGCTTCACGCCTCGGGCAAAATGCTTGAGATGGCAAAGGCAAACCGTCTGCTGAACACCACCTATCTCGAGGAAGAGAAGAAAAAGCTTTCCTCTGCCCAATAAGCGGAAAGTAGCGGTAGCATGTCATGCAGGACTTGAATGTGACCGGCCTGTTTGTCGATTTGACGAGCAGGCTGGGCCTTAATTACGAATTTCTTCTAACAGGCTATGAAGCGCAGATCTGGCGTGATGGTTTTCTGACAACGCTTTATCTCGTTGCCATCACCGTTCCAGTCAGTCTCGTTTTCGGCCTGATTTTCGCTGCCTGCCTGACATCAGGCAGGCTTTGGCTGTCTCTGCCGGTACGCGCATTTGTAGAACTGACGCGCAACACGCCGACGCTCGTGCAACTAATGTTCAGTTTTCTTGTTCTGAACACCGTCGTTTCCAATTTGGTTGGAGGAGCGCAGAACAACCCTCTCTCACCTTTTTTCTGGGTCGTGGCAGTGGTTGGTCTTCATGTGGCGGCTCTGCACGCAGAAGCAATCCGTGGCGGCATCGAAGCCGTTCCGGCCTCGATGGTTGAAGCGGCCCGGGGTATGGGTTTCAGCCAATTTGAAATTCTCCGCTACGTTCAGGTTCCGCTGGCCCTTCGCTCATCCCTCCCGGCGATCGTCAACGGCCTGATCAGCCTCGTCAAATCAACGACCGTCGGCAACGCGATTGCGGTGAGTGAAATTACTTACGCCTCCATCATGGTCTGGACGCAGCGCGACAACGTGGTCGAACTCATGATCGTGCTCCTCGCTTTCTTCAGCCTTATCAATTTCGTCCTTGCTCGTATCGGGGTGTGGGTGGAGCGGAAGCTGGCAGTTCCGGGATATGGCCTATGAGTACGACAAGCAATCCTAACGCAAAGCCAACCGGCCCCGTGCTACGATACCTCGGCTACATTGCAATGCCTCTCCTCGTCGTCGTCTGGTCGCTGGCGGATCTGACGCTCGGGAAAGAGCTGGTGGATTGGATCCCCTATCTCGCTTCCGGCTTCTCAATGAACGTTCTCATCACGATCTGCGCTGTCAGCCTTGGAACGACGGCCGGGATTATGATCGGCCTTATGCAGTTGGCGCCCTATTGGTTCGTTCGCTGGCCAGCGGGAATTTACGTGCAGGTGTTCCGCAACGCCCCAGCGCTCGTCCTGATCTTTGCGACGACCTACATCTTCCCGTTCGAGATCGTAGCCTTTGGGAATTACCTCCCCTTCCCCGACTGGATCAAGGCGGTTATCGGTCTGGCCATCCTCGCAAGCGCCTATATCGCCGAGATCACGCGTGGGGCGGTGCTTTCCATTCCGACGACCCAGTGGGAGGCAACGAAGGGGCTTGGCTTTTCTCGTTTGCAGGCGCTGCGCTTCGTTATCCTGCCGCAATGCATACGCCGCTCACTACCGCCGTGGATGAATGTTGCCTCTTCCATCGCAATGGGCACTTCGCTCGCGTCCCTTGTGGGTGTGCACGAACTGATGCACGCGGCGACTGACGCCAGCACCGCCGTGCGCCGCCTTGACTTCACGGTCATTGCTTACGTAGTGGTCATGGCTGCCTTTTTTACTCTCTGCTACCCGATTGCCCGCCTCACCCGCCGCCTCGAGCAGCGTTTTAACGCAGGCTGAAGGACATTGTTATGAACACATCCGCAAATACGGCGATCGTGAAGTTGGAAGACGTCCATCTGTCCTTCGGGCAGACAGATGTTCTCAAAGGCATTGATCTCACCGTGAACAAGGGCGACGCCGTTTCGATTATCGGCCCGTCTGGCTCGGGCAAGTCGACGCTTCTGCGCTGTATCAACGCATTGGTCACGCCTCAGAAAGGCAGGATCACCGTGGATGGTACGCGGGTGGATCAGTTGACGAAGGAGAGCGAGCGGATCAATCTGCGCAAGCGCGTCGGCATTGTTTTTCAGCAATATAATCTCTTTCCGCATCTGACCGTGCTCGACAATATCGTGTTGGCACCGACACGCATTTTGGGTGGGGACCGCTCCGCGACCGTCAAGCTCGCACGCGAGCTGCTGGAAAAAGTACGGCTTTCGGAAAAGGCCGAAGCCTATCCGGGACAACTGTCGGGCGGCCAGCAGCAGCGTGTCGCGATTGCCCGCGCCCTTGCCATGAAACCGGAACTCGTACTGTTCGATGAGGTGACATCGGCGCTCGATCCTGAGACGGTGGGCGAAGTCCTGTGGGTCATCCGCGATCTGATCCGCGATGGCATGACAAGCATTCTCGTCACACACGAAATGCGTTTTGCCGAAGAGATCAGTGATACGGTCGTCTTCACCGAGAACGGTCGAATCGTGGATCATGGTTCACCACAGCAGATTTTTCATGCTTCCGAAAATCCGCGCATTCGGCAGTTTGTGGGAGGTCTTTCAGGCGGACGTGCAGTACGAGACGGCGAAGGCATCTGACATGACCTATGCTCCCCTCACCACCGCCCTTGCCAATGCGGTCGTAACATCCGACCCACGTGGTGATGCTCCAGCAATGGAGGCTGCACGCACAGCGATCATCGATTTTCTAGCCTGTGCGATTGCAGGGGCCAAAGACCGCACGATTGCCATTCTAGCGGAGGCACTAGGTGGAAATCTGCCGGGTCATGCCATTGTCATCGGTCAGGAACGGAAGACCGATCCTCTAACGGCATCGGTCATTAACGGATATGCGGGTCATGTGCTGGACTATGACGATGTCCATTCAAGTGTGCGGGGTCATCCCACGACCGTTATTATCCCGGCTTTGCTCGCATTTGCCGCCGAACAAGAGGTGCGCGCGGAAGATTTCGTCGCATCTTATGCCGTCGGGGTTGAGGCTATGGCTCGCGTGGGGCTGTCGCTCGGATCGCGACACTACGAAAATGGTTTTCATGCCACGGCAACGCTCGGCCCGATTGGGGTTGCCGCTGCAATCTGCCACCTGACGGGTGCGTCCGTCGCCCATACAAAAATCGCACTCGGCTTGGGAGCGACTCAGGCTGCGGGCCTGCGGCTACAGTTTGGCTTCGACGCAAAACCGTATCACGCCGGAATGGCGGCACGTTCCGGTCTGCTTGCCGCAAGATTGGCCATGGCAGGATTTAGCGGTGCGCCCGACTTTCTGGATAATCCTGTCGGCTTCCATTCCGCCTTCGCTTTTGACGTCGGAAAGCCAGATCTGGCGGTCAAGAACTGGGGCGCGCCCTGGCAGATCGTATCACCCGGACTTACACTGAAAGCTTATCCCTGCTGCACGGCAAGCCACCCGGTCGCGTCTCTGGGGATAGAACTCAATCGTGAAGGCTTGGACGCGGATCAGGTCGAGGCGATAACCTTCACCTACCCACCCGGTGCGGATGCAGCTTTGGTGGTGACGAAGCCGACCAATGGGATCGAAGCCCGATTCAGTCCTGAATATGTCTTTGCTGCTGCTTTGATGGATGGGGCTGTGAGGCTCGATCACTTCGATGAAAGGCCGGTGGAAGACCGCATCATGAAACTCGCGGCACTTGCCACACGCCATCACGATGAAACGGCGCCACGAATGTCGAACGACCCAAAGACCCGATTTGTCGTTCTCGATGTGGCGCTTAAAGACGGGACAAAAATCACGAGGCGTTTCGATGGACTGCCCGGCGTTTCAGATCCTACCCCAAAATTCCAAGGCGCAACGGCCGGAAACCCGGCATTTGAAGATGTTCCAGATCTCGTCCGCAGCATGACGAACGAGGCAGATCTTGCACGCCTCCTATCGCTGCTCAATCAGAACTCCGTTTGACGAAAGACTTCGCCATGAGTGCCAAGCGACAAATTCACCTCGGTCTGTTCCTTCAGGGTGCCGGTCATCACGTGTCGGGCTGGCGACATCCAAATGCAGAGGCAGGCAGCGAAAATTTCGACCTGCTTCGCCGGGTTTCGCAACTGGCGGAGCAGGCTAAGTTCGACATGGTTTTTCTGGCCGATGGTCTGACAAGCGGGGTCGATGCGCACCCGTCTACCATTGCCCGTTTCGAGCCCCTGACACTGCTTTCCGCGCTGGCGCTCGTCACCGATAAAATCGGCCTGGCGGCCACCGCATCCACCACCTATGGCGAGCCCTATCACACGGCACGGGCCTTTTCATCGATAGACCACCTCAGCCACGGACGCGCCGCCTGGAACATCGTTACGACCTCCTATGCACGCACTGCCAATAATTTTGCCAAGTCCCATCCCGAACACGACGAACGTTATGCTGTTGCTGAAGAGTTTGTCGATGTCGTCCGCGGGCTGTGGGATAGCTGGGATGACGATGCCTTCATCAAGGATAAGGAAAACGGGATCTATGCCGACCCAGGCAAGGTTCATGTTCTTGACCACAAGGGTAAGTATTACTCGGTCAAGGGTCCTCTCAACATCCCTCGCTCGCCACAGGGGCATCCAATCCTGATCCAGGCTGGGTCGTCCGGTCCAGGACAAGATCTTGCCGCCCGCACAGCCGACGTTGTATTTACCGCTCAACAAAGTCTTGCGGAAGCCCAGGCCTTTTACAAGAGCCTCAAGGCACGCGTCGAGAAATTTGGTCGGCAACCGGATGATGTTGCCGTCATGCCCGGATTTCTCCCGGTTATAGGCAGAACGTCCAAAGAAGCAGCAGAAAAGCTGGCTGAGCTTGACCAATGGACGGATCTGAAAAGCGCTATGCCTCTTCTCGAAGAACGCATCGGTCATACGCTTTCGGATTACGATCCGGACGGCCCTCTGCCCGATCTTCCGATTTCCGACCAACTACGCAGCAGAGCCGAATTGTTGACCGCCCTCGCCCGCCGGGAAAATCTGACGATCCGGCAATTGGCACTGCGTGTCGCTGCGGGACGTGGACATCACATCGTGCTTGGAACTCCGGTCGAGGTTGCCGACCGCATACAGGAATGGTTCGAAACACGCGCTGCCGATGGCTTCAACGTCATGCCGCCATTTTTCCCGGACGGTCTCGAGGACTTCACTAAAATGGTCGTGCCAATCCTGCAGGAACGTGGACTGTTCCGCACTGAATATAGCGGCTCGACGCTGCGAGACCATCTGGGGCTCGCCAGGCCATCGCTGTAATCTCCCGGCTTTGAAAAGGCCGGCTTCTCGAAAGAATGACAGCTCCCAGCGATGATCTACTGCTGGCGTTGCTCGGCATTTCCGCCGTAGAAATACAGGATATTTATACAGGTGAACATGCAATTCGATGGTCGCCGCTAACAGGAAAGATTGATGCGTCTAAAGTCTCCATGGAAGGCGCGTCTCGCTGACGGAAATGTCACTCCGTCCACCCGGCTGCTGGAAGCACTGTCAGAAGATATTCTTTCAGGGCTTTTGACGGGTGGCGACAGGCTCCCTCCCCATAGAGAATTGGCGTGGGAGTTAGGTCTGGGGGTCGGGACTGTTACCAAGGCTTACGCAATGCTGGAACGTCGCGGGCTTGCGCGAAGCGTAAAGGGTAGAGGCACCTTCGTCGCGGTATTGCAGTCGGAGAACCGGCGAATTATCGACTTGTCTGTCAATGCCATACCGCCGATGCTGAGTGATAGGCTCCTGGCCAGAAGTCTATCGACCATAGCGAACAAGATAGATGCGCAACATGTTCACCTGCGACCACCTCTTGCCGGGCATGATGCACACCGCCGAATCCTCGGACGGTGGCTGGAAACTCTTGGTATTGTCGCCGATCCGAGCCGGATCATTCTCGCTGGCAGTGGACAGCAGGCGTTATGGTTGGCTTTCGACACCTTGTGCGGCGGAAAAGGTCTCATCGTAACGGAGCGACTGAGTTACTCGGGTGCAATTGCTCTTGCGCGTTACAGAGGACATCCGGTCGAAGGCGTGGACATGGACTCGGAGGGGATGATCCCCGAGGATCTTGCACGCATTTTGGACAGGGAAAGCAATAGTGGGCGTCGACGACTGGTCTATGTCACTCCCACTCTCCACAACCCCACAACTGTTTCGATGAGCATTACGCGCAGACGCGAGATCGTCGAGATATGCCGTAAGCGCGATGTCCCCATCGTTGAAGACGGTGTTTATACGCTCGGTGCCGCTCCTGAACGTCCGCCTCTTGTCGCGTTGGCTCCGGATCACGTTTTCCATGTCACGAGTCTGTCTAAAACCATGACCCCAGGTCTAAGGCTCGGTGTGCTGGTTCTTCCTTCAAAGTGGACAAGTGTGGCTGAGGTGGCGTTACAAATCCTCCCGCTGGCTGCCTCGCCTGTAGATTATGCCTTGCTGGAAGAGTGGTTTACGAGCGGAATCGTTGAGGCGACGCGCGTGTCGTTGAGGGCCGAGGCAAGCCGCAGGGTTGAGCTTGTTTCGTCACTTATGGCTGGAAGAGATATCCTCACCGATCCGTCAGCTTTTCATGCTTGGTTACCCATGCCGCATTTGGAAGCAGAAGCTTTTGCTTCTTCAGCTGAAATGATGGGCATACACGTAACTCCGCCCGATGCAGTGCGAGCAAACAGGGAGGACGGCAACAGCGGAATACGCTTATGCCTGGGAGGCCCTTCCTTCGAAGAACTTTCACGAGGACTGTCGATCCTCGCGAAGTTCCAGAACAGCTTGGCTTAGCCTTCGAAAGCTTAGGATAAGCCGATACGCCAGACTTTCCGCTGTGGTCAATTACCACTTGACGCGGAGAGAAGCCATGACTTCGCGACCATCACCGTAACGGCAGATCGCAAATTCACAGTTAGCATAATCCTTGCCGAACAAGTTGGTCGCATTGACCGACACCGAAACGTTCTCGTTCACATCGTAACGGACCAGCGCATCCACCAGAGTATAGCCTGGGATCGAGCGGTCGATACCGGAGGCGCGGGTCGTTCCGTTGTAGCGAACGCCGCCGCCTACACTCAAGCCTTCGATGCCGACTTGAGCAAGATCATAGGTCATCCACAGAGCGGCCTGATGATAAGGTGTGTTCTCGCTACGCCGACCGATTTCGGTCGCAACTTCGCTCCTGGTGATTCTGGCATCCGTATAGGCGTAGGACGCGACCATGGTCAGATAGGCGGTAAGGTCCGCCTTTGCTTCCAATTCTAATCCGCGAGAGCGCTGCTGACCGATCTGGGTCAGTTCGCCAAGAAGATTGGCGGACACCACATTATCCTGCGTCAACTGATATATCGCTGCACTGAAAAGCATGTCTGTGCCGACAGGCTGGTAGCGGATACCTGCTTCGATCTGCTCGCCGGTCGTGGGATCGAAATTTATTGCGTTGGTGTAGTCTGCAATGGACACCGGAAAGAAGGATTGGGCATAGCTGATGTAAGGAGCCAGACCATTGTCTGCCTCGTAGACCAGACCCGCACGCCATGTCGTTTTCTGGTTGTCACGAGCCACAGTCTGTCCGGTTCTGTGCGCTGTGAATTCCTGATCCGCCCAGTCATGCCGCAATCCAAGAAGCACGTTCCAATGTTCCTGGAAGTTGATCTTGTCCTGAAGGTAGATGCCGTGCTGAATCGTCGATGTCTTGCCACCTCGATTTAAGCTTCGGTTGACGACAACGCCTGTCCCGTAAACTGGATTATTCAGATCGATCGATGTGACGGCGGCACGGAAATTATCTGAATCATACGTGGTGTCGTAATAATCGTAACCGGCGACGAAGGAGTGGTTTAGAGGACCAGTCTCAATGTCGAACTCCACATTCATATCATGTGTAAAGCCCTTTGCGCGGTCATGCCGGTCGCTATGTTGGCGGGCAAGAATGCCGGTCGTCGCTGCGTTGTTGATAGCAGCCGGCGTGGTCTGCGCCATAAGATAGCGCCAATCCAGATCCGATTCGTAGTAACGTGATTTCGACGAAAAACGCAGATCGTTATCGAACCGGTGGGTGAATTCGTAGCCAATTGCACTCATGTCGCTCGCCATACGGTCGTAATTCGGCTCGCCGATGAATGTATCCCTTCCAACGAAAAATGGCCCGTTTCCGATCCCTTCGGTGAGCTGGTAAGGTAGCGGAGCGGGAAAACGTGTGCTGCTGTGCTGATAGAAGCCGAGGACGTTTAGTGATGTATCATCGTCTGGATTCCACGCCAGCGCGGGCGCTATATAAAAACGATTGTCGTTGATGTAATCGACATTCGTGTCGCTATCTCGTCCCATCATCGTCAAACGGTAAGACAAAGTTTCGGTTATCGCATCACTGACATCGGCCGTGAACTGTTTGCGCTTATGAAGTCCACCCTCGATACCGACTTCTCGAAGCGGTTCATCAGTCGGGCGCTTGCTGACGCCATTGATGAAACCACCAGGGGAAAGCTGGCCGTAAAGAACCGAAGACGCTCCTCGCACAACGTCGACCCGCTCAAGACCGAACGGTTCCTGCGTGCCGTCGTAGGAATTATTCTGAAGACGCATTCCGTCACGCAGCAGGCCTCCAGTTCCGGGCTCTACATCGAAACCTCTGATCCGAAACCGGTCCGCGACGCGTGAGAAGTTTCGTGGTTGGGCGGTAAAGCTTGGAGTGTAGGAAAGCACCTCCGCCAGCGTCCGGGCATCGCGATCCTTGATTTCGGTCGCGGAGACAACGGAAAGCGACTGAGGGGTCTGCAGGATGGGTGTGTCAGTCTTCGTGCCGCTGCTGCTTGTGCTTGCTACATAACCTTCGATGGGAGCGGTCGAAGCGCGCGCTCCTTTGACGACGATGGTCTCCAGAAGGGTAGCCCCGCCACTTTCCTGAGCGAAAACATCATGTCCAAATGCACCCGTCAAAGCGAAAGCAGCAACGCTGAGCGCTGCTGAAGAGCAAAACAAACCTCTGTTGGCGACTTTGAAACGTTTACGCATTGGACCCCGACCCCGACATGATACTTGACCTGACTGCATAAACATGACAGTGCCGGTCAACAAAGATGGGCGTCACTAACACGTGATGCACTTCTGGAAAAACGCTAAAGTGTCTCGTTACACTTTTAGCGTTGCGTGAGGTTCATGGTCCGGTGTTACAGGTCGCCTACCCAATAGAGCTCCATGTTTCCGTCGATGTTCACCGGCGAGCGGATTAAACCTAGATGTTCTCGATAAGCGATTTACATGTGTATCACGGCAACGTGCATGTCCTGCGTGGAATAGACCTGCAGATTGCGGAACGTCGGTTCACCGCCTTGATCGGCCCCAACGGTTCCGGCAAGTCCACACTTCTTGGCACGATAGCGGGGACAGTTCGCGCCAGAAGCGGAGACGTCGCACTGGGACAACGAAGCATCTCATCCTATTCAAGGCGGGACTTTGCGCGTTTGGTGTCCTTCCTTCCACAACACACGCAACAGCCTGAGGGGTTGAATGTCCGCGAGTTACTGACCCAGGGGCGCTTTCCCTGGCGCAACTGGCTCGGCGGTTGGTCCCGGCAAGATGAGGACGCCGTCACTCGCGCCGCTTCGCTGTGCCGGGTCGAGGCATTGCTCGACCGCCCGCTTTCAAGCCTGTCAGGAGGACAGTTACAGCGCGCTTGGATCGCCATGACACTGGCGCAGGATGCGCCGGTCATTCTCTTGGACGAGCCGACAACCTATCTCGACGTCGCCAATCAGTTGAGCCTGCTCGATCTTCTCTCCATTCTGCGTGAAGCAGGTAGGACCGTGGTGGCCATTCTACACGATCTCAATCAGGCTGCGCGATATGCGGACGAACTGGTGATGTTGCGCGACGGACGGGTCGTTGCCCACGGTGAGACGAACCTTGTTTTCAATGACCACAACATCGAGGACGTGTTTGGTGTCCGCTCCAGAATGCTGACGGACACTGCGACCGGCAACGCTTTTTGCATCCCGTCATCGCTTGGCGAGTAGAGTAAAATGCCCTCTGCTGCGCGTTTCTCCCAGTTCGTGATACTCCTACTCCTATTGGTCGTTGCTGCCATCATGCATCTTGCTTTGGGCGCGCGTCCGCTCGAATGGAGCGTCGTCTGGCACGCAGTAATCTTCCCCGATGAAACCAATCCACTTCACAACATCGTACTTGACATGCGCATGCCGCGCCTTTTCAGCGCCCTCATCGTTGGCGCAGCACTCGGCCTGGCAGGCGCACTCATGCAAGGATTGACCGAAAACCCTCTCGCAGATCCCGGCTTGCTTGGCATCAACAGCGGCGCCGCATTTTTTGTCGTCTGCGGTCTGCTGGTGCTGCCGAATAATACCTTGGCAATGATCCCGATACTTGCATTTACGGGTGCGGTCGTTGCTGCATTTTTCGTTCTGCTCAATGCGGGCACGACGCAAAATCAGGCACGTCTTGTCCTTTCAGGCGTGGTCATCAGTGCTCTTTTCAGCGCCTTGACGACCGCCATTCTGCTTCTCGACCAGCAAGGACTGGAAACGCTCAGACGTTGGCTCATCGGCTCTCTGGCGTTCGAATCCAGTGAGACGAGATGGCAGACGCTACCACTTCTGATCGTCGCCGGTGTGATTGCTGTCCTGAATGTTCCCGGCCTCAATCTTTATCGACTAGGGTCGCATACCGCTTCTCTTATGGGGTTGCATGTAGGGCGCTTTCGCCTGTCCATCCTTCTGGCGACCGTACTTCTCTCGGCATCGACCGTTGCCATTGCCGGTCCCATCGGCTTTGTGGGTCTTGTAGCGCCTCATATCGGACGGCTGATCTTTGGCAGCGACTACCGATATCTGATCATCGCCGCCCCCTTGGTTGGAGCATCGATGGTGGTGATTGGCGACACTGTGGCACGTGTTGCGGTACGACCTCTCGAAATCAACACCGGGATCGTGACCGCCCTGCTCGGTGCTCCGGTATTCATCGCCCTCGTGTTGCGGAGGGTTAGATGATCGCCTCGTTTGTAACTGCTGGCGGAAACCTCAAAGACAAGCGTGCGTGGTCTATCGTTCTGTTTTTCCTGATATTCACGCTGCTTTTTGCCATTCTTTCTGCGACGCTTGGCAGCTATCCGATGGCATTGCGCGATGTCATCTCTACGATCTGGTCAGGCCAAGGGGATAACGCAATCCGCGGCATACTCCTGGATATTCGCCTGCCAAGGATCATACTGGCGCTGTTATCGGGAAGCGCCATGGCGCTTTCCGGCGTTGTTCTTCAAGTTCTGACCCGCAATTCCCTTGCGGCACCTGGTCTCGTCGGGGTGGAAGCGGGAGCCGGTACGGCCGTGCTTATGGCAATGATCGTGTGGCGCTCAGCACTTCCAATCGAGCTTTACCCGCTGGCGGCCTTCTTAGGAGGGGTTTTGGTCGCGTTTCTGATCGCTGCCCTCTCATGGAACAGAGGTATTTCTCCGCTGCGCCTCATTCTCGTAGGCGTCGGCGTTACGGCGATATTGAGCGCAGTCGCAGACACTTTGATTACTTACGGACGTATCGATCAGGTCGAATCCGCACTTTTGTGGCTTGCAGGTAGCCTTCATAGTGCAGGATGGGAAAACGTACGGAGCCAGTCGTTGTGGCTGATACTTTCCGGGGTACCCATTTTGTTGCTTCACCGGCATTTCGACCTGTTCCAGCTGGGAGGTCCGGTCGCAAGTACCAGGGGACTGAATATCGGCAGGTTTCAGATTGCCGTGTTGCTCTTCAGCGTGATGTTGACGGCATCCGCAGTTGCGAACGTCGGAACCATGAGTTTTATCGGACTTCTAGCGCCCCACGCGGCGCGTCTTCTCGTCGGTGACCGCCATCGCTTTTTGTTGCCGTTGACCGCGATTCTCGGCGCATCGATCGTTCTCATCAGTGACACGATTGGTCGCACAGCTTTTGCGCCTCTTCAAATTCCGGCGGGCCTCGTCGTGGCCGTCATCGGCGCACCCTACCTTTTATTCCTGCTATCACGCAGAGGACAGTCCTGATGAGAGTATCGGTTACGTTCGCCCTTCTTTTTTGCCTTCTTGCTACCCCCGGTGAAGCAAGCGACACGAAGACTTTCACCAATCAATTCGGTTCGGCGGAGATTCCGGTCGCGCCCCGCTGCGTCGTTTCGCTGCATGATTTCAGTCTAACCACACAGTTGCTGGAGCTTGGCATAAGGCCGTGCGGTTCCTCTGGTCGCAAAAGACTGTTCGAAGAAACGGTTTTTCGCGGTGCATCTCAACGTTATGATACCTCCGGCATCCGCTATGTCGGCACGCATCAGGCACCCGACATCGAGACGATTGCTGCTTTAAAGCCGGATCTCATCGTGGGCCTGTCCTACCATCGGGCACTGCGTGAAAAGCTTTCATCGATTGCGCCTGTGATTTTTCTGCCATTGCGGGAAAAAGGCATTCTTGGTTATGCAGAGCAACTGGCCGATGCCGTCGGGAAAAGTGAGCGCTTTCAGGAGCAGCGTCGGGAATATCAGGCTATCGTCGACGACTTTGCCAAGCGCGTCGCAAATCCGAAGGCCATCACAGTAACGCCGATGGAAATCTACCGGGACGGTTTCCGAATTATCGGGCGTGGGGGAATGGAGCAGGTCATTGCCGATTTCGGATTGGGACATGTTCCAGCCTATGAGACCAGCTCTCGCGATATTCCCTACAGCCTGGAGCGACTGGCTGATTTCGACAGCGATGTCATCATAGACACTTACGAAGAAATGCTCGGCGAAGAGGCCGAGACAAACGCATTCCGCTCTACCGCCCAGTGGCAAAATCTGTTTGCTGTCCGCAATCGACAATTTCTCTATTTCAACCGCAGCCGCTACGGTGAAACGATGAATGGTCTCATCGGGTCAGCGACGTTGCTTTTTTCCCATATCGGCGAACGAAAAATCCGGATCCAAGCCGGTGAGAACGGGACAGCAGCGTCCAGATAGGCGCTCAATCCGATACGCGATCAACGGCGACAACCTGCCATCGGATCGTTTCGGTGCCGGAGCCTTCCGCGATCGTGTTACAGCGCGTGTTGACGTCGAAGCTGGTCTGTCTCAAGCGGACACACAATTCCAGCGATGCTGTTCTAGCCAAAAATTCCGCTTCACCAGTGTCACGCTTTGAAACTGGACTTTCCTGCAATGAAACTTGGGAAACCAGGCCCAAATCTGCAGCAAAATCCATCGCTGCCTGTTCTGCGACTTGGGCAACGGGGGCCAGCAATGGATTGCCGCGATAGGCTGGCAAATAGGGACGGCCTTTGGAAAGACACTGCAAAAAGTCAGAAACCTGCTGTGGCTCAAGGCGACCGTAACGCTGCCGATTGGGTAGGACGAGAAGCGTGGCAGCAAAACGACACCCCCCGAGATGCGTCGATTGCAGAACGCGAAACCGAGACGGATCGGCCTGTTCCCGTAACGTCTTCCAGGTCGCAAAGCCATATCGTGCGCAGCACGGATCCTGCTTGCTATCCGTGCAACACAGGATGGTTATGCGATCATCAGCGTCCCCATCAAAGCTTTCGCCCCTGGCAATAGCGGAGAGATACTCTGCCGCCCGCTCTGGCGCGGCGACGTGTCTTGTTTTCCCGTCAAAGGAAAAGGCAATGTCATCGCCATCCACCAGCGCGACATGGATCGCTGCCTCATTGGCTTCAACAATTGCCTTGGACAACACCTCTGGCATTTCCAATGAGTTCGTTCTCGGGACCCGCCAGTAGCGGCGGGGCCAGTGTAAAAGAGCATAGCGTTTGGCAGCGGCTCCGGTACCTGGAAGCGGCTCGCCCCGATCAACGCACAAATCTCGACAGAATTGATGAAGTTTCATTGAAAATCGTGTAGCAGAAACTCTCCGGTCTGCCGAGGTCGATTTTGCATCAGTGACCTACTCTTCAGATGTCTACACCCGGCACATCTTCCAGGCGATAATAGACTGGAATTCCGCGTTGCTCTGCCAGCCTGACGTCGTTGTCTGCACCTTTCGATTCACCGGGCAATCTCAGAACCGCCTCGCACAACTGCAACAGGCGGTCTGCCGCTGGGTAGAAAATCTGGTCATAGAGTTCATCGCCGAGCTTGGTACCGCCAGCAGAGTGCCATACCGGAAGCGCTACCCATTCGCCGATCATGGGAACATGTCCTGCCTTGAATAGCGGCCAAGAGGCCTGTTCAAGCGTCTTGAGATTACGTGCCATTTTTTCGGGATCGTCACCCGTTCCGGATCGATACGGTCCTGCAATCAAAATCAACATTAACGTGCGTCTCCGTTTCCTGCATTGGCGCCAAAGATGTTCAAGGCTGCATATTGCAGCAGCATAATCGTCTTTCCGTCCCGAATTTCGCCGGTGGCAATCATCGTCATCGCTTCATCGATGCCGACTTCAAAGGTCGAGATATCCTCGCCTTCATCCGCGTTTCCGCCCCCTTCCGACACACGGTCACGGTCTTCATATTCGCCGACGAAGAAGAATAATCTCTCGGTGACGGAACCCGGGCTCATGAACGCGTCGAAGATCTGACGGACGTCACGGACGCGGTAACCGGTTTCCTCTTCCACCTCTGCACGAATGCGAGCTTCAGGATCGGCATCGTCCAGCAGTCCTGCAGGAGCTTCGATCAACAGGTCGTCATGACCGTTCACAAAAGCGGGGAAGCGAAACTGCTTTTCCAAAACCACTTTGCGCGTTGCGAGCGCGTAAAGAAGGATGACCGCCCCGTTCCCCCGGTCATAGGTCTCGCGCGACTGTTGCTGCCAGGTGCCGTCAGACCGCTGGAAAGAAAAACTCGTCTTCTTCAGAGTGTACCAATCATCAGAAAGCAGGGTGACATTTTCGACGCGGACGCGGTGGGCGATACTCAATTGGGGCTCCGGACTGTTTGGCTGTAATAAACACGAGAAAGACTATGCAGCGGTAAATTTACGCATTATCGTGCAGAGTCAAGTAATTTCGTGCAAAAGAGGTTTTACGTGCTCACTACTGAACGCAGGGCGCTTATCCAACATGTTCTTCGCACCACAGGACGGGTGGTCGCCAAGGATTTCAGTCAGGAAATCGGGGTGTCAGAAGACACGATACGCCGTGATCTGCGCGAACTCGCCAGCGAAGGACTGTTGCAGCGCGTGCACGGCGGGGCGCTTCCAGCGTCCTCGGCAACGGCGGATTTTGCCGCTCGCGAAAAGGTCGGCATCTCCACGAAAATTCAACTGGCGAAGGCCGGTGCCAAGTTGATCTCTAACGGACAAATCATTTTTCTCGATGGCGGCACGACCAACGTCCAGCTGGCACGCCAACTCCCCCGCGATCTTGAGGTGACGGTTATAACGCATAGCCCAAGCATCGCCGTCGAACTGGCAAACCATCCATGTGTCCAGGTCGAATTGATTGGGGGTCGATTGTTCAAGCACTCCGTCGTTGCCATGGGTACCGGCACGGCGGATGCAATCGCCAACATGCGCATCGATGCTTATTTCATGGGCGTAACCGGCCTTCATCCAGAAGCTGGCGCAACGACAGGCGATCTGGAAGAGGCCGCGCTGAAGCGATTGATATGCCGTCAATCCAGCGAAGTCTTCACCATGGTAACGCGAGAGAAACTGGGTGCGGCCTCGGCCTATCGTATCGTTCCGCTATCCGGGGTGTCATCCGTGATTATGGAGACTGATGTGCCAGATGAGGTGTTTGACGGCTTCAAGTCAAACGATGTCAGTTTCATTCGAGCGTGAGCGGTTGATGGGGCCTAACTAGCCCAGCCCCATAGCTGACTATCGTTGTAGCTCATCGAAGTTTAGAGAAGCTCATCATTTGGATCAGCCATTTGAACTGGCACCTGGGCCGTCGGACGTTATTTTCGCTCCATGATTTTAAGGAGCTTCAAATGAGCGATCGATCAGCAATCCGTCTTCTGCTGCTAGAAACGGCTTCGGCTTTGAAAACAAAGGCGGTTTCGAGCCTCCTCTGTTCAGATGAACGTGTTCTGACATCCGCTTTTGCAGATGAAATTTTATCAGAGGCCGGAATGCTGGATGAGCCAACGTCCAACACATCGCTTGATGTCCGCGGCCTGCGATACGGGCCAATGCTCCTTGATGGCGAAGGGGATAGCTCGCCCCTTCTCAAGGCAGTGCGCAATACATTTGGTTTGGCTCGTTGGACTGAGTTCTATCGACAAACGCCTTGGTCTCACGACTTTTTAGGGCGGTTCGCCACGGGCGAGTGTCTTGGTCCTTCCGGTCGCTTCATGAGTGAACGGTTAATAATCGGCTTGTTTATTTTAGGGCCAGAAACCTTCTATCCGGCGCATGCCCATGCGGCGGAGGAGTTTTATCTTGTCGTAGAAGGCGAAGCTGAATTTCAAAATGGCGCGTCTGCAAAATTCATGACAAAGCGCAAAGGAGATCTCGTTTTGCATGGAAGCGAGGTGAGCCACGCCATACGTACATCATCGAAAGCCCTATTGGCAGTGTATGGATGGCGCGGAAATCTCAAGAAACCAAGTTGGTATCGTGACAACATGGCCGATGACACGGAGCCCAAGAAGTATCCGGTCGTGATATAAACGACCTGATCACGTCTGTTGAGATCTGCATGAAATGATCGATCGCTACGATCCAGCACTCCAGATAAACCCATCCTCAGTTCTCACTGGAGATCAACACAGGCTATTTCATTCTAGGCTCGCTGATCTTAAACCATGCCTTGGCGATCTTACTTTCGGCGATGACATAAATGCAGATGACATCGATCTCGCCAATGCCTTGAGGGAACGTCCTCGTAACCGTCTCGTAGTCGATCACGACATCGTCTACAACGATACGTTTCAGCAACTTACCCTGTAAGTCGGGCTCTTTGAAACGCTCTACATGACGCGCCCTGATTTCCGCCGCGTTCGCCGCGAGCAACGTATCCGGAAATGCGTAATACTCGCAATCTTCTGCCCACCAAGGCATGAACGCATCGATGTCGCGTGCATTGTAAGCCTCGAGCTGCTTTTGAACTGGCAGGACCACGTCATCCATATTGATGTCCTCTAATTTACTTAGGCTCGTTCCATCGCTGCGCTCAGGTGCCAGGAAGCTTCTGCTGTCCCAGTCCGAGCCTCACTATGCGATCCGGTTTTACAAAGATTCACAGCATAGACCGGCTTAGCCCGCCATCTACGGGCAATGCCACGCCCGTGATGTAGCGCGCCTGATCACTGGCGAGAAATGCCACGACCTCACCGAATTCTTGTGGAGTACCGTACCGACCAATCGGTATTTCACGCTGGCTGCGCGCCGCGATTTCGGCTGGATCCGTTCCCTGCTCCTCGGCGTCCAACTGGTCCAGACGTTCAGTGCGTTCAGTTGCGAAGCGCCCGGGCAGGATGAGGTTTACAGTCACCCCGTCCGAAGCAACTTCTGTTGCAAGCGTCTTAGCCCAGCCGGCGAGCGCCGATCTTAGCGCATTTGATGCAGCAAGCCCCGGTATCGGCTCTCGAATACTCGTCGACGAAACGGCGAGGATTCTCCCAAACCCGCGCAGGCGCATTCCACCCAGGAAATGGGTGGCAATCTTTGTTTGCGCCAAAAACAACGACATGAACTGAGTTCGCCAGATGTTCGCATCAAAATCCGAAGCACGCAGAGGGGGAGGCCCACCACCGTTCAGGAGGACAATGTCCACGCCGTCGACCAAATCGTCGACAGCTTTGATCATGGCCGCAACGCTTGCTCCCTCAGAGAGATCACAAACAAGGACACTGACGTCAACCGGGTATTTTGACAAAGCGCTCTTGGCTGACATTAATGTTTTCTCATCTCTACCGACGAGAATTACGTTAATGTCTTGCTTTACCAAAGCTTCAGCAACGCCGAAGCCGAGGCCTTTTCCGCCGCCCAAAAGAAGAGCAGTTTTTCTCGTATTCGAAATACTCATTTCGGCGCCCTGATACCTGTTTTTCTATTCGCAGCAATATCCCGTATTGCATGCATAAATGTCGCGTGCTCGCTGTCCGTCGTGGAGAGATGGACAGACGCTCGAAGTATCTCAGCAATGCCGCGAATTCCGAGATCGTAGGGCGTATAGTCTTTCCCATGCATCCCGATTGAGATGCCCTGCGAACCCAGCCGATCCTTAACTTCCGTGCAGGCCACGCCCTCAATGGTGAAGGTAACACATGCCGCTTTCTGCGCGCCAAGATCGAGCATATTCAATCCCGGCACGTCGTTTAACGACTCGCGTAAAAGACGCGCTTTAGCTTGAATTATTGCCTGAACCTCAAGAACGTTACTCTCAAGCGTTTTCTGCAAAGCGCTTTTCAAACCCAGCCGTAAAGCGACAGATTGTTCACCGGGCTCGAACTGGCGAACATTCCATCCCGGCCTAGCGGCATCCCCGCTTTGCCCGGCAGATATCTCTCGCAACAATCGTTCAGACACGAAAGCCAGCGCTGTCCCGCGAGGGCCTCGTAGAAATTTTCGTCCGCAGGCGACGAGAGCGTCGCAGCACAATTCCTGAACATCGACGGGAATCTGGCCTAGTGCCTGACTGGCATCGATAATGAAAAAGGCTCTCGATCCGCTGTCCCTGATCGCCCGCCCGATTTCAGCAGCTGGATTGACAAGCGCTCCGCTCGCACCGACCCAGGTAAGCGCCACCACCCTGACATTTGGGGACAAAGATGCCCTGAGCGCATCCACATCGACCGCTGTCGTTTCATCCGACGCCATGACGGAAAGTTTTGCTCCCGTCAGATTTGCCATGCGCTGAAACGCGTCAATGTTGCCGTACCATTCCTGGCGGCTGACAAGTATCCGATCACCGGCATGCATCGGAATTGCAGACACGATATCGTTATATAGCTGTCCGTGACCCGTTCCGAAGGCGATATGTTCGCGGCCACAGTTGAGCAGTTGCGCTGCCAAGTCATACGTTGCCTCTCGCTCAAGGCTTACGAGCGAGGCTGCCTCCATAGGTCCTAAATCCTGCTCAGCCAGCAGCTGTGCAATGATCGCCTGCGTGGTTTCCGGATCTGGTAAACCAGCGCCACTGTGGTTGAAGTGAATGACCGGCATTTTAAAAACTACCTGACTTGAAAAACGGCTTCGACCTCGACAGGTACGTTTGCCGGCAGCCCAGCCATGCCAACGGCTGAACGGGCATGCTCACCACGATCACCGAATACCGCGTTCATAACTTCGGATGCGCCATTGCCGACTTGCGAAAATCCCGCAAACCCAGGGAGGGCGTTCACAAAAATCGTCAGTTTTGCGACCTTGACCACACGGTCCAAGTCGCCACCCAGAGCGTGGTGCGCCCAGTAAATGACGTTTGCCGCGCAGATACGGGCGCTCTGCAATCCGGCTTCCGCATCGACTTCAGCGCCAATCTTTCCGATTGCAGCAATCTCGCTTCCCACCTCGGGAATTTGCCCCGATACGTAAAGGAAGTCACCGACAATGTGCGCGGGGACAAATGGCAGGTTGGGCCGTGACAACTCTGGCCAGCTGACACCACAAGCCTCAAGGCGAGCTCTGTAATCCATAAACTAATCTCCTGAACAATCGTCCCCCTCTTGCCAAACACCACATCGCAAAGATATCCTTATAATACTTATTTCAATATAAGTTTTTCTTATGGATGTGACATTTGATATCCGCGCGCTCAGAGTTTTCGTGGCCGTCGCCGAAGTCGGCGCAGTCAGTAAAGCGACCGATAGCCTTGCCAGAACGCAGGCCGCGATCAGCATGCAGCTACAAAAGATCGAGCGGGATTTAGGCGTAAAGCTTTTCGAGCGCTCTCCCCGCGGTGTCGCCCTCACCAGCGACGGAGAAGATTTTCTCGGCTATGCTCGCAGGATTCTGGCGCTTACCGAGGACATGCAGCGGGGGCTGACCGATAAACGTCTGTCTGGACGACTACGATTAGGCATCTTCGAAGATCTCGCTGTTACCCGCCTGCCACTCATCCTCGCGCAGTTTCGGCAAAATCATCCGCTTGCGGAATTGGAACTTATTTCGTCATATTCGAGCGACCTCGCACGGCATTTGAATGACGGTCGCTGCGACTTGGTCATCGCGGACCCCTCCAGCTTTGCTACTCCGCCACGCAGTCACATTTCTCACCAGCTTGTGTGGAGCGCGAGCAGATTGATGGAAGTCGATGAGGCGAAGCCTTTGCCTCTCGTACTTTTTGATACGACTTGTTCCTGGCAGGACCGGATGATTTCGTCGCTTGCGGAACATAATATCTCGTGGTGCGTGGGATGTCGGGTCAAGACGCTACCCGCCATGATCGCAGCGCTACGCGCAGGTTTGGGGATGGGCATTCTATTTCCCGAAACACTCACCTCCGACTGCCAAACCGTCGGCCACCGTTTTGGTCTACCAGAGGCTCCGCGTGCGGACTTTGGTGTCTTCCTTGGGGCGACACCAACATTGTTGGCAGAAGAATTCGCAAGATTTCTGAAAAATGAATTTGAAGCGGTTCGTTCCTTTTGACGTTCAGGAGATCGAATGAAATCAATACTCACGGTTCTAGTCTCCGCAGTTTTTCTTATGGTGATGGTCTCAACGCTCATCGCGGTCGATGGCCTTATTGAGCGTACAGCGAACGCGGATGCGGGGGTGGTGCTCGGTTCAAAGGTCGAAACGGATGGAACTCCATCTCCGAGACTGAGAGCGCGGCTGGATCGCTCAAGAGCACTTTTTGAGAATGGCCAAATATCATTCATCGTTGTCAGTGGAGGAACGGGTAAAGAAGGCTTCAGTGAAGCGTTGGTGATGCGTGACTATCTGGTCAAAGAAGGCATACCGGCGAACCAAATCCTTTTGGACGAGTTCGGTGCAACCACGCGTGCAACGGCAGACAATGTCACCCGGATTCTGCGTGAGAAGGACATGGATACTGCAATCGTCGTTTCCCAGTTCTTCCATCTCACCCGGTCGAAAATGGCCTTTCGCCAAGCCGGCTTCGAGAAAGTCGGCTCAGCTTACGCACCTTATTTCGAGTTACGCGACTTTTATTCTACCCTTCGAGAGATACCCGCTCTCATTGCCTACGGATTACGAATGGATTCGACCAATCAGCCCCGTGACAACCAAGCATGTCTTCACCGACAAGCCTTGCACAGTTTTGCGAGAAACGCGTCAGGAGAGATTGGCGATTTGATTGAGCGCAGATTGCGTTGCGGCCTCGCGTTCGCCCTCGCCCATTGAAATGCCTTCCGCGACGATGACGTCAATATCGATAACACCGATGAACTGGAAAATGGACTTAAGATAGGTTTCAGCATGCTCCGAAGCGGCCAAGCTGCCCTCTGACCGGTACTTCCCACCGCGTGCGAGAGCGATTACAACTCGCTTGTCGCCGACCAGCCCTTCGGCACCAGCCTCGCCATACCGGAAGGTCTTGCCAGACACGATGATCCTATCGATCCATGCCTTAAGCTGGCTCGGAATGCTAAGATTGTAAAAGGCTACGCCGATGACAACGACATCGGCATCGAGAAACTCCTGTAGAAGCGTTTGGCCTGAAATCGCATCATCGGCACCGACAAAGTGAGACGGAGGGTCGAGAACGAGATCCCGGTGACTAACCTTGGCGTAAGGGTGGATGCTGACCAGACGAGCAACAGTTTCTTTTGATAGCGTTCTGCTGACTGATGTGACACCAGAAATGCTGCTGTCGATATGTAAGATGTTCATGCGTTATGCCTCAGTTTGCTGATTGCTAAATTTTCTGATTTCCAAAAACTGCGGGGATTTGCATGATGCAGATGCCGACCACAACGACGACGAGACCAATCAGACGCGATGCGCTGAGAGCCTGCTTGGGAAAGCCCATCAATCCAAACGCGTCGATTGTGGCTGACGCGATCATTTGGCCGACAATTACCGCAATGATGAATGTCGCCGCGCCGAGCTTCGGTGCGATCATGAGCGCGCCAGTGACGTAGATGACCCCAACCACACCACCAATCCAGATCCAGTTGGGAGCCTGAAGGGCGGGGACAAGTGTCGGAAGGGGTACCCGTGCTGCGAGCATGACGGGAATGATGCATAAAAGACTGACACAAAGCGAAATGGCAGTGCCCCACAGGGGATGGGACAGTGAACGGCCAAGCGCAGCGTTTGCCCCCGCTTGAAAAGGCACGGCTGCACCCGTGATGATCGCTGCTGTGAGAAAATAGAAATTGTTCATGGCTGATCGGCCTCCTTGGGCCAATCAATGAACTATCCATTTACGGAATGGAAATTCCGAAATATCATCCCGATCATGAATCAAGCGAATAATCTTCGAAACGTCGATCTCAATCTACTCGTGGTATTGGACGCACTTTTGACCGAACAACATGTGTCCAGAGCCTCTTTGCGGCTCGGCATGAGTCAGCCAGCGGTCAGCCACGCGCTCGCGAGACTGCGAATTCTGTTTGATGACCCGCTTCTGGCCAGAAAAAACGGTTCTCTCGTTTTGACATCGAAGGCCAGATATCTTTCACCGATCCTGAAAACGACGTTGCAGCAAGTCAGAACGGTTATTGGCCCAGCGCAGTTTGATGCCGCGAGCGAGTTTCGGCAGTTCCATATAGCAATGTCGGATTATGGCTCTTCCGTCATTCTCCCTGCGATGACCCGTCTTATCAGGACAGAGGCGCCTGGCATCGACATTGTCGTCACTCACTCAGGTCGTCAGGCGATGATGCGGCAGGTGCTGGAAGGGGAAGTCGATCTCGCTCTTGGCGTTTTTCCAGACTGTACGCCAGAGATGGAGAAGATGCTGCTGTTCGAAGAGCGATTTTCGTGTCTTGCTTCCGTGGACACACTTCGACAGAAGACGTCTCTCAGTCTGGATCAATATCTGGATCACCCTCATATTCTGGTGACCATGGAGGAAGGAACGCCAAGCGAGATCGATATCGAGCTTTCCAAGATCGGGCGCGCGAGACGTGTGGCGACGACCCTTCCGCACTGGGGCTTGGCTGCGCGTCTGGTCGTTGATACGGATCTGGTCCTGACCGTTGCTCGACGGGCATTGGACGCGTGTGAGTTGGGACAAAACGTCCGCATGTTCGACCCACCGTTCGAAATAGCGTCTTTCCCGTTCACACAAATATGGCACAGCAGAAGAACACAAGACCCCGCGCACCACTGGCTCAGAACCATCATCTCGAAAGCAGCCGGTCGTGAACAGGCAAACCAAAGCTAATTACCGCGTCACAGGAGCACGGCTCTCATGGTAGGGAAGATTGATGGGACGCTGATCTTGCTGCCCGGCCTGGATGGCACTGGCATAATGCTGCAAGATATTGCCGATGAACTCAGCGCGACCATCGATGTTCAGATCATATCGTATCCCGGCAATGTCTTCCTGAATTATGATGCTCTGGCGCAACTCGCACGGGACCAGCTTCCGGTCGGTGACGTTTTTGTCGTAGGTGAATCATTCTCCGGGCCGGTAGCACTGCGTCTTGCACAAATAGAGCCAAAAAAGGTGAAGGCGGTCGTCTTGGCAGCGTCGTTCGGGCGACTCGATCTTCCTTTCAAACCAATCCTCAAGTTATTATCCGCGGCAATCTCGCCAGATATAGTTCCGCGCCACCTGCTTTCGAGCATCCTGCTTGGTGAAGATTCTACCCCGCAACGACGCGAGAAATTGCGGAAGGCGCTTGCCTCGGTTGCTCCGCGGGTTCTTGCGGCACGGGCGGGTGAAGCTCTGGACGTAGACCTTCTCGGAAATGGTGCCGCAATCGAACAGCCGGTCCTCTATCTGCAAGCATCCCGAGATCGGCTGATACCGAAAACCATGGCAACAAATTTAAGGGCGATTGCGCAGAGGCTAGAGGTTAAAGTAATAGACGCACCACACTTTCTCTTCCAGACTGCCATTGAGGATTGTGCTTCGTCAATTCGGGCATTCATCGCATGCAACGGCGGTGCTCGAAGCCATTGATATGGCCTGACGAAGCCACGCTTGAAACTATTAGATTGCACTCTAACTCTAAAAGACATATAGATTTCACATGAAATCTATAAGGAGGTCCACATGCGAGTGAGCCGCGTACAGGCAGGAGAAAACAGGGAGCGGGTGATCACCGTCGCCAGCCGGCTGTTTCGAGAGCACGGTTTCGATGGCATCGGGCTGAAAGACCTGATGAGTGGTGCAGGCCTGACCCAGGGAGGATTCTACAAGCAGTTTGCGTCCAAGGAGGATCTTGCTGCACTGGCTTCGCGGCGCGCGCTTGAAAGCGCGACCCGCCGGTGGTCCGCGGCCGCCACTGAGTCAGATCCTTTGGAAGCGGTTATAGGGTTTTACCTGTCGCAGAATCACAGCGACGAAAAGGCGGAAGGATGCCCGCTTGTTGCTCTCGGATCCGATGCAGCGCGTCAGACTTCTGAAGTTCGACGCCCGTTTGAGGATGGCGTCAAAGCGCATTTCGAGGTGCTTGAAGAAATGATCGGCGAGGGTGACGAAACAGGGCGCAGTGAAAAAGCCATGGCAATATTGTCGATGATGGTCGGTGCAGTAACGCTGTCCAGAATCATTGATGATGAACAATTGTCGTCGGATGTCCTTGATGCAGCCGCGAGCGAGGTCCGGCGGGTAGCTGGCCGCGATGGCAGCGCCTAACGGACGGCTTTTCATACGCGGTTAGCGATAGCTGGGCGCAGCTCTAGTTGAAGTCACGACCGTATCTGAAAAATAGCGAAAACCGCATGTTCCAAGTTCACGACTGGGTTTTTGGTCGGACGCCGAAGGCATGCCAATTTTCTGATAACTGACAGGTGGAAATACAAATGCGTCGTATCGTTGTCACGGGAATGGGTGCAGTCAGCCCCCTTGGTACAAATGTTGAAACGTCTTGGTCTCAGCTCCTGGAAGGCAAAAGCGGAATACGACGACTGAGTGACGACATTGTCGGCGATCTGCCATCTAAAGCGGGAGGTGTCGTCCCATCTTTGGATGAGGACCCGGATGGAGGCTTTGATCCAGACAATATCCTTGCCCCGAAGGACCAGCGCAAGGTTGACCGTTTCATCATATTTGCGCTGGCAGCGGCAGAAGAGGCTCTGGCTCAAGCGAACTGGAAACCAGTTACCGAAGACGAAAAACTGAGAACAGCGACGATCATCGCGTCAGGTGTTGGGGGCTTTCCTGCAATCACGGATGCTGTTCGCACGGTCGATGGGCGTGGCGTCCGTCGTCTCTCGCCTTTCACCATTCCTTCCTTTCTCGTCAATCTTGCAGCAGGACAGGTTTCCATCCGCCACGGCTTTAAAGGACCGCTTGGAGCACCGGTCACTGCATGCGCTGCTGGCATTCAGGCGATCGGCGATGCCGCACGGCTGATCAGGTCGAACGAAGCCGACATTGCCGTGTGTGGCGGAGCCGAGGCCTGCATGAATATTGTCAGCCTTGGTGGCTTTGCAGCAGCAAGATCGCTCTCGACTGGCTTCAATGACAATCCAGCTGAAGCCTCACGCCCGTTCGATGCATCCCGCGACGGCTTTGTGATGGGTGAAGGTGCAGGCATTCTCGTCATCGAGACCCTCAGCCACGCGCTCGCCCGCGGGGCGACGCCGATTGCGGAACTCGTCGGATACGGCACGACAGCGGACGCCCATCACATTACCTCTGGCCCGGAAGATGGAAGCGGCGCCCGCCGGGCGATGCAGATCGCCATCGCCCAAGCAGGCATTTCACCCGACAAGATCGGACATCTGAACGCACACGCGACCTCTACCCCGGTTGGAGACCTCGGTGAAATCAGAGCCATCAAAGGCCTGTTCGGGGAGAGTAAGTCGATCGCCGTTAGCGGAACAAAATCGGCAACCGGGCACCTGCTCGGCGCCGCAGGTGGTCTCGAGGCGATTTTTACGATCCTGGCGCTCAAACACCAAATCGCACCCCCGACTTTGAATCTTGACTCACCTGATCCGGAAGCCGATGGCATCGACCTGGTTGCGAATATGGCTCGTCCGCTTGATACGGAATACGCGATCTCCAATGGCTTTGGCTTTGGTGGTGTCAATGCCAGTGCGGTGTTTAAACGATGGTCGGAGAGAGGCAGTCTTACGCCATGAATGAACCGACCACCCTCGCATGGCCACCTTTAAACAAAGTCTCCACTAGGACGCTCCCCGCTATGGAACAAACGACCTTCGCTTCACCCCACGCCATTATGCACCTTAAACCGCGGATCTCCGTCATCGGCGTGGGAGGTGGCGGTGGCAACGCTGTCAATAACATGATCGCGCAAAATCTCGAGGGCGCTGAATTTGTCGTTGCGAATACCGATGCCCAGGCGTTGTCCATGTCGACAGCGCCAAGGCTCATCCAGCTCGGGCCAACGGTAACGGAAGGTCTTGGTGCGGGCTCACTGGCAGATATTGGCCATGCTGCTGCGGAAGAAACCCTTGATGAGATCATGGACCATCTCCATGGAACTCACATGTGTTTTGTGACCGCAGGCATGGGCGGAGGAACGGGAACCGGTGCTGCGCCCGTTATTGCGGATGCGGCCCGCAAAGCTGGCATACTGACTGTAGGCGTTGTCACCATGCCGTTCAATTTTGAAGGCACCCAGCGCATGCGAACAGCCAGAGAAGGTATCGAACGTCTCAGCGAAGCCGCCGATACGGTGATTGTCATTCCAAACCAGAACCTGTTCCGGCTTGCCGATGCGAAAACGACGTTTGCAGATGCGTTCATCATGGCGGATAACGTCCTCTATGCCGGGGTCAGCTCGGTCATCGACCTGATCGTCAAGGAGGGTTTAATCAACCTCGACTTTGCCGATGTCAGGTCAGTTATGCGCGATATGGGTCGAGCAGTCATGGGCACGGGTGAAGCATCAGGTGAAAGCCGCGCCAGATTTGCCGCTGAAGCTGCCATTGCCAACCCACTTTTTGACGAAGCGTCCGTCAAAGGCGCAAAGGGCCTCCTTGTTTCGATCTCCGGTGGCGAAGATATGACGCTGTTCGATGTCGACGAAGCCGCAACGCGCGTTCGCGAGGAAGTCGACGCCGATGCAAACATTGTGGTTGGTGCGACCTTCAATGGTGCCCTCAGTGGCCGCCTGAAGGTGTCCGTCGTCGCAACCGGTCTACGCAAACCGGCAGAAGTGATCCGTCTTTCTCAACACATGGCCTGATGCCGTCTCTATCGAATGAGACACCGACCATATGAAGCAATTCATATGCTGAAAAGATCGATAGAAATTCGCCTTGTCTCGTTGCGAGACAAGGCGGATAATCCTTCAACCTCAGTTGCCTGCACCGACTGTAGATGTGACCTGATCGTCGCGTTCCTGCATTATTTTAGCCAGCCAAGATAATTTAGATTGCGAATAACTTCTATATAAAATAGATGTTTATTACAATCTATCAAACGGCTGTTCCCGGTGCTTTACTTGCCTGGCCAAGCGAACGGCGCAAGCCTTAAAGGACATCCTATGTCAGGATCAGCTAACACGCAGCCCGCAGGCCCCACCCACGCAAGCCGGACCGACATCACCGATGGACCGATAACCGCCACTCTGCTGCGACTAGCCTTTCCGACCATGCTTGTCCTTGTCGTCCAGACGCTGGTCGGCGTCATGGAAACATATTTCGTCAGCTTTTTGGGTACGGAAGCACTGGCTGGCGTGACGCTGGTGTTTCCTGTGTTGATGCTGATGCAGATGATGTCCAACGGAGGCATCGGTGGTGGGGTATCGTCGGCGATAGCGCGAGCACTTGGAGCTAAACGATACGCGGACGCCGATGCACTCGTCTGGCACTCGATTGTGCTTGCTGCAATTTTCGGAGCCGTGTTTTCAACTGCCGCCCTCATATTTGGCCCGGCTCTCTATCGCTCTATGGGGGGCACGGATCAAACTCTTCAGGCGGCGTTGATCTACTCTGGAATCGTGTTTGCCGGTGCGATACCGATTTGGATTACAGCATTGCTCTCGGCAGCACTTCGTGGTGCTGGTAATGTCGGTGTTCCGGCCAAGGTCATTATAGTCGGGGCGGCACTTCTTCTCGCCTTGTCGCCAATGCTGATCTTCGGCTACGGACCCTTCCCTGCTCTCGGGGTGGCGGGCGGAGGTATTGCCGTTGTCATCTACTATGTCGCAGCCGCCGCAGTACTGACGTTCTATCTCCGCGGGTCGGATAAAGTGTTGAAACTGAGGATCGTTCCTCTTGAGCGCCGCCTGTTCAAGGATATTCTCGGTGTTGGCATTCCTTCTGCCGTCGGAACGGTTCAGGTTAACCTCACCGTTACGTTCGTAACGGCTGCCGTCGGCCATTTCGGAGCCAATGCTATTGCTGGATTCGGCATTGCGTCGCGTATGGATTATTTGCAGATTCCGATAGTCTTCGGTCTCGGAACCGCAATCGTCACGATGGTTGGAACGAATATGGGGGCCGGAAAGGTCGAGCGGGCATATCGTATCGCGTGGAGCGGTGCAGCAGTCGCGTTCGCCATCACCCAGACAATCGGAATTGTGGCCGCTCTCTTTCCAACAATGTGGATGAGCCTGTTTACCAAGGACACGAATGTTCAGGAATTAGGATCGTTGTATCTCCAAACTGTTGCGCCGGCCTATGGCGCGGTTGGCGCGGGCTTGGCGCTCTACTTCGCCAGTCAGGGGATCAAACGCGTTCTGCTTCCCGTCCTTGCTGGAACCGTGCGTATGATCCTTGCTGCTTTCATCGGCTGGGCGTCCGTATTGTGGTTCGGAGCAAGTCTTCATACCCTCTTCCTGATTGTTTCGGTCGCCGCCTTAGCGTACGGCGTGCTGACAGCCGCGGCTGTCCTTCGACATACAATGTCTTCTCGCCCGCAAGCCACTCCTCGACTGTCATAGTTGGAAAGTATTCTTCCCCGCCGCCCCGCTCTTCAAGAGCAGCCATCATGCGCCGAGCAAGCCCCTGTTTTCTCAGCGCATGATGGCTCCATAGCAGCTTGATTTCCGAATGCATCGTCCGCTGAAAACACGATGCTTGGCACTCGCCGAAGCGATGAGGATGGAGGCGAGAGCTGAAAAGATATTTGCTTTAACGAATATGAGCGGTTCTGCCGCTGAGTAAGGAGAAGCAGTGCGGACGGGAGGAGCCCGCGCTGCTGGCTGAGGAGACGAGCTTCAACTCAGCTTTTCGGCAAGCCCGGCGGGTTGGTGCGGGATTCGGTGATGGCTTCGGCGGAAAGGTTCCAGCGGGCCAAAGCCTTGGCATAATTGCCATTTCTAATCTGCTCGTTGAGAGTTGCCGTAATCGCTTCCGCAAGACCAGAGCCCTTGCGTGTGGTTGCCGCTATCTCCGCTGTTTCGGGCCAGCCGCCGGAAAATGTCCCGACCAGCCTCGACTTTTTATCAACGGCTGCCTTGTAAGCGGAGATCGCGTTCGGCCCAAGATAAGCATCTGCGCGACCGGAAGCGAGCGCAAGGTCCTGCACGACTGGATCATCATAATATTGAATTTCGGTAGGCTTCAAACCCTTGGCTATGTTGGCTTCATTCCAGCGCAGCAATATCTGCTCCTGGTTGGTACTGGCTCCGACAATCACACGGAGCCCCGCTACATCTTCCGGCTTCGAAATGCTCTCAATCTTGCTGTCATTGGCAACGTAGAAACCAAGGAGATCATTTCGATAGGTGGAGAAGTCAAATTTCTCCTTCCGCAATTCTGTTACGGTGACATTGTGTACGACGGCATCGAACTTGCCCGACGCAAGACCGAGCGGCCAATCCGCCCAGGCTACAGGCACGAGTTCAAGCTCCAAGCCGAGACTGTCTGCCACCAGCTGCGCGATATCCGGCTCGGCACCCACTGGCGTTTTCGTATCGCTAGCGTAGACGGCGAAGGGAAGACTGCCGGGAACCGATGCGACAGTGAGCTTACCCGGATGGGTGAACTTGAAGTCCGCAGGTATCAGCTTGATTGCAGCATCAACCTTCTCTGCTCGCGGGCGGTCTTTTTGCTCCGGTGAGAGATCGGCCTCTTGTGCCTGAGCCATCTGGGCGAGCGAGAGAGCAGCCGTCAGCAGACCGCCGCCGATGACCGACAGCAATTTCGTTCTGGAAGTCATGATGAGGGTTCCTTTGTGTGAGCGTTCAGAGAACTTTTGCGAGAAATTCTGCGGTGCGGGGATGGTCCGGTTTGCTGAACAGCTTCTCCGGCTTCCCCGTTTCGAGGATTTTGCCTTGCTCCATGAAGATGACCGTGTCTGACACTTCGCGGGCAAAGCCGATTTCGTGGGTGACGATGATGAGCGTGACGCCGGAGCGGGCCAGTTCCTTGATGACGTCCAGAACCTCATTGACCAGTTCGGGATCGAGGGCCGAGGTCGGTTCATCGAAGAGCAGGACCCTGGGGCGCAGGGCAAGAGCACGGGCAATGGCCACGCGCTGCTGCTGGCCACCGGACAATTGCCGCGGGTAAGCGTCTGCCTTATCGGAAAGACCGACGCGTGCCAGAAGCTCCCGCGCCTCCGCTTCCGCCTGTTCTTTTCCGATGCCGCGCACCGTAATCGGCGCTTCGGTAATGTTTTCGAGCGCGGTCAAGTGCGGGAAGAGATTGAAGTTCTGGAAGACCATGCCGACTTCGACGCGGCGCTTCAGAATGTCGTGCTCCTTCAGCTCATAAAGCCTGTCGCCTTCCTGCCGGTAGCCGATCAATTCCCCATCGATGGCAATGAAGCCGCTGTCGATACGTTCCAGATGGTTGATCGAGCGCAGAAGCGTGGATTTACCCGAGCCGGATTGACCGAGAATGGTCGTGACGCTTCCGGCGGGCACGCTAAGAGTGATGTCATCCAGCACCTTCAGCGAGCCGAAGGATTTGGAAACGCCGTGAATGGTGACATTGCCGCCGCGATTGCCGAGTTGAAATCCCTTTTGACGCACCGACGAGGTGGCATGAACGGCCCGGACCGGCGGAGCCAGCGGCTCTTTACTCACGGCGACAACTGTCTTGCGCGGAATAAAGGTCCGATAAAGCGTCGTGAAGAAGGAGGGGGGCGGATTGCGCAACGCGCCGCGGGAGAAATGCCGTTCGATATAGTGCTGGATGATCGACAGAACCGTGAGGATGATGAGATACCAGACGGTAGCGACCATCAGCAGCGGAATGACCTCCAGATTGCGGCGATAGATGATCTGGATGGTGTAGAACAACTCGGGCAGCGCGAGGATATAGACCTGAGAGGTGCCTTTGGCGAGACCGATGATGTCGTTGAACGCTGTCGGCAGAATGGAGCGCATGGCCTGCGGAAGAATAATGCGCCGTGCTTGACGACCCTTCGGCAAGCCCAGCGCAGAGGCCGCTTCCAACTGCCCCTGATCGACCGAAAGAATGCCGCCACGAATGATTTCCGAGGCGAACGCGGCCTGATTGAGCGTCAAACCCAGCACCGCCGCCGCAAAGGGCGTGATCAGCTGTGTCGTGTTCCAGCTGAAGAAATTGATGCCGGTGTAAGGAACGCCAACCGTTACGGTCTCATAGAGATAGCCGAGATTATTGAGGATCAAAAGCAGCACGATGAGAGGGATTGAGCGGAAAATCCAGATATAGGTCCACGATACCGCAGCAAGCAGCGGCGAACCGGAAACTCGCGCCAAGGCCAGCAGCGTGCCGAAGATGAATCCGAGCGCACCACCCAATGCGGTCAGAAGCAGGGTTCTGCCGAGACCGACGAGAACGGGTTCCGCGAAGAACCACTGCGCAAACACATCCCAGCCCCAACGGGGATTACCAAAAACGGAGTGCAGAACACTCGCGATAAGCAAAACTGAAAAGATCGTGCCTGCCGTGCGCAGCGGGTAGCGCGCCGGGATGATCTTCAGATGGGAATAGTCACCCCTTACGGCCTGCGCCTTCTGCTCGTTGCCAAGCGCATGCGGAAAATCTGACACTATAGTCATCGCTGTGGCCCCTATTGGCTGGCGGAAAGTTGGTAATGGGCATTGCTGGCAGTGGAAACACCTTCGATCGCAGGAACAGACAGCCACTTTTCGAAGGGCAACGACTTGATCGTTTCAGGGTCGACGGTCCTGTCGAACAGCGCGGTATATCCATTCGAAAGATAAAGCCCCACTGCTTCCGGTTGACGGAAACCGGTCGTCAGATAGATGCGGGAGTAACCCTGCCGCGCGGCCTGACGCTCAAGCTCGATCAGAACCTTCTTCGCCAATCCCTGTCTGCGATAGGAAGAGTGTGTCCAAACCCGTTTGAATTCAGCCGTGTCATCGTCATAACGCATGAAAGCGCCGCCGCCGATTGCCTGACCGTTTCTAAGCAACAGCAGGAAGTTGCCATAGGGCGGGCTGAAGGCTTCGGGCGGGTATTTGGTCATCTCTTCCTTCGCGCCCGCAGCGCTGAAGAAGGTGCCGTAGCGGCTGTCATATTCGAACAACAACTCGTCCAGAAGCGGCTTTGCCAGCGGATCGAGGATCGAGGTATAGAGAAATCTGTCGCTCATGTGCGTGTTCGCCTCGCTCAGGAAAGATAGGCTTCCGCCAGCCGCACCCAGAAACGGGCGGCGGGCGCGATGATGGCATCGTTGAAATCGTAATGCGGGCTGTGAAGAGGCGCGCTTTCGCCGTTTCCGACAAAGAGATAGGAGCCGGGCCGCTCCTGAAGCATGAAGGCGAAATCCTCGCTTGCCGTGCGCGGCTGGAAACTCTCTTCGATCTGTCCTGCGGGAAAGTGACGATGTGCTACGTCGCGGGCAAAAGCGGTCTGTGGTGCATGATTGATGACTGGCGGAAAGCCATGGTGGTAATCCACATCGGCCCGCGCGCCATAGCTTTCCGCCTGCGCCTTCGCCAAGGCGATCAACCGAGCCTCGATGGTTTCCCGGACGCTTTGCGTGAATGCGCGGGCGGTGAGTTTCAACTCCACGCTTTCTGGAATGACATTCGAAGCGGTGCCGCCATGGATGGAACCGACCGTCAGTACGGCCATGTCCCTAGGGTCCACATTGCGCGAAACGATGCTCTGGAATGACGTGATGAAACCGGCGGATGCCAGCACCGGATCCACCGTCTGGTGCGGTTCGGCGCCATGCCCACCCTTCCCCACGATCCGAACCGTCGCCTTGTCGACGGAGGCCATGGCTGGACCTTCCACGAAGCCGAAATGTCCGGCACTGACACCCGGCCAATTGTGCAGACCGAAAACCGCATCGACGGGAAAGCGTTCGAACAATCCGTCCTTGATCATGGTCCGCGCACATGCACCGATTTCCTCGGCAGGCTGGAAGATCAACGTAAGAGTTCCGGAGAAATTGGAATGTTCGGCAAGATACCGCGCTGCCGTCAGCAGGATCGTCGTGTGCCCATCATGTCCGCAGGCATGCATGACGCCGTGGTTTTCGCTGGCATAGGCAAGGCCTGTTTCCTCGATGATCGGCAAGGCGTCGATATCCGCACGGATGCCGATGCGCTTGTCACTATTGCCGCGCGTCAGCGTGGCAACGACACCATATCCGCCGACGCCTTCCGTCACCTCATATCCGTAGGATAGCAGGTAGCGCGCGACCAGGCCGGAGGTCCGCTTCTCCTTCAGTGACAGTTCCGGGTGCCGATGGAGATCGCGGCGAAAGGCGATGCTCTCCTCTATGAAGGCAAGGATTCCCCGTTCGGCGTCGTCACTATGACGCGCGCCGTCGATGCGGATATTCATGATTTTGGCCTCCTGCGCGGCGATGACGTCACCGCGCATGTTTCAATTTCAGTCGAAGCGGGGACTATGCATGATCAGGCAATGGCTCTGCCTGTTTCACTCTCAGCACTCGCATAAACACTTTCCTTGTAAGGCAGCCCAAGATGGTCGCGCAGCGTGCGCCCTTCCAGATCGGGCTCGAAATATCCGCGCCGCTGGAGAACCGGGAGCACCAGCCGGATGAAATCATCCAGACCTTCCGCAACCACCGGGAACCCGAGAATAAAGCCATCTGCGGCATCATGCTCTACCCAGCGAATGATCTCGTCAGCCACCTTGTCCGGCGTGCCGATAAAGCCTTCTCGCGGCGTGGCGGCATCAAGCGCTGCTTCGCGCAGGGTCTGGTTCTTCTCCTTCGCCCGCTGCTTGATGCGGTCGGTCGTGGAGCGGAAGCTGTTCTTGCCGATATCGCCCAGTTCCGGGAAAGGCTCATCCAGCGGATATACGCTGAAATCATGGTGATCGAAAAAGCGACCGAGATAGGCAAGCGCGTCGTCGATGGTGATGAGATTGCGGATAATGTTGTATTTCTCCTCCGCCTTTTCCTGCGTTTCGGCAACGATTGGGCCGATACCGGGGAAAATCTTCACATCTGATGCGGAGCGCCCCTGCGCCACGGCACTCTGCTTCACGCGCTTGAGGAAGGTCTGGTTTTCTTCCAGCGAAACGGAATTGGTGAACACGGCGTCTGCATGTTTGCCCGCAAGCCCGATACCGGCATCAGAGGCGCCGGCCTGGAAAAGCACCGGCTGCCCCTGCGCGGAGCGCTGAATGTTCAACGGCCCTTCGACCGAGAAGAACCGGCCCTTGTGGCCGAGCGTGTGCAGTTTCGTCTTGTCGAAGAACTGGCCGGTTTCGCGGTTGCGCACGAAAGCATCGTCATCCCAGCTATCCCAAAGCCCTTTGACGACCTCGAGATATTCGTCGGCGATCTCATAGCGAAGGGCGTGTTCGGGATGCGCGCGGCTGTAATTCCTGGCCGTTCCTTCAAGCGGCGTCGTCACCGCGTTCCATCCCGCCCTGCCGCCGCTGATCTGATCGAGCGAGGCGAACTGGCGCGCCACCGTGAAGGGGTCGCTATAGGACGTCGACACCGTTCCCGCCAATCCAATTCTGGACGTGACGGCAGCAAGTGCCGACAGGATGGTCAGAGGCTCGAAGCGGTTGAGGAAGTGGGGGATGGATTTTTCATTGATGTAGAGCCCATCCGCCACGAAGGCGAAGGCAAAGCCCGCCGCTTCCGCCTTGAGGATCGTCTCTTGAAAAACTCGAGGTTGACGCTCGCATCCACCGGGCTCTTCGGGTGCCGCCACGCATTCATATGCCCGCCGGGACCATGGAGCATAACGCCGAAATTGATTTTCTTTCTGGTCATCTATCTGGACTCCCTAATCTTTCAGGCAGCTGCGGAAAGGCGATGTGTCGCCAGCAGCTCTATTGAAGACAGTCGTTGATCTGCGCCGACATGGGGCGGCTCTATGATGAATTCTTCGATGCCGTGATCATTCGAAAGGCGGCGAAGCGCCGAGTGAATGTCTTCCGCCGTGCCATGCAGCACGTTCGGCTTGTGCTCCTCAATGCGGTAATCCGTGTCACCGGCCTGCCGGGCAAACTCCTCTGCCTGCTCGCGTTTGCCAAGGTTGAAAGCCTTGCCATTGCTGAGAAACACCCGGAATATACGCTGCTCCGCAACCAGTGATGCAGCATGGGCGGGATCATTCGCAGCAAAGGCAGAGAGCGCCAGAACAGCTGACTTGCCTCCGCTTTCAGCGCGAAACGTTTCAAGACTGTTCCGCAATATGTCCGCATCACCATTCAGATGACCGGCAAACACAAAATTCCAGCCATTGGAGGCAGCAAGCCGGGCGCTCTCAGGGCTCGCACCCAGCAGAAATTTCTCCGCCCTCACTGGCGGAAGAGGCGTCGCCTCAAGTCCCGCCAATGCATGTTTGGCGGGAGCTGCACCGGAGAGAAAGACATCAAGCTCCCCGAATGCCGTTTCAAAATCGGGCTTTAGCGCCGGATCATAGGCTTGCTGCAAAGCAGACGTTGCAAGTGGCAACCCGCCGGGCGTCTTCCCCACGCCCAGATCCACACGCCCTGGCGCCAGCGACGACAAAACGTTGAATACTTCCGCGACTTTGTAGGAACTGTAATGCTGTAGCATCACTCCGCCGGAACCGACCCGGATGCGCGACGTCTTGGCCAAAATCCAGGCCACCAGCGCTTCCGGCGCAGAACCTGCGACCTCCTGCGAATTGTGATGCTCCGCGACCCAGAAGCGTTTGTAACCCAGTTCCTCTGCCCGCCTGGCAAGGTTCACGGTATCGCGAAAAGCGCTGGCTGCATTTTCACCTGAAGCGACAGGACTTTTGTCCAGCAAACTGAGACTATACATAGTCATCCCTCGATCTGAATGACGACACAATCTACAAGTTTTATAGACTAATAAAGGCTGCTCGTTCTACGGACTGACTATGATGGAAAATATATTACCGTGGCTCGCGTGATGGCGGAGGTCGTCTTCAGCTTTTCATTATACTGACGCACTGGCCTATAGGTGTTTGGTCGCAACATGTCGCGGTTTGAGATTCGCGTAAAGATTTCCGGCTTTTTTGGTGAGTAGCCTGCTGGCTTCGTAAGCAACCGGTTTCGAAGGCTCCCCTGATTTAGATCCCGTCACGTTGACGTCCACGACCACAGACCGCACTGAGGCGGGTTTACAGCGACCGCGATGCCAATGATTTACCGATCTCGGTGGCGAGCTGGTCCTGCGTGTAGGGCTTTGCAAGACGCGTCGCCTCCACTTGGACGCCAGAAGGAAGATCCGCGTATCCAGTTGCCAGAAGCAAGGGAAGATCTGGCCGGATTTGCCGCACCGCGCCAATCAACTCGGCACCATTCATGCCCGGCATGGAATAGTCGGTAATCATAAGGTCGATCTGCCCGTCTTGCCGTATGATATCGAGCGCCTCTGCCCCGGAATGCGCTTCGACCACCTCATGGCCGAGATCGGCAATCATGTCAGCAGAACTCATGGCGATCAGGACATCATCGTCCACAAGAAGAATTCGCTTTAGGCCCACCGCTGTGGAACCGGAAACCGCAACCGCAGAAGAGTCGACGGCCGTAACGTAGCTGGTATCGACAACGGGAACCCAGAGTTCTGCGGTCGTACCGACGCCCAGCTGGCTCTTCAGCAAAAACTGGCCGCTGAGTTGAAGTGCCAGACCATGGATCATTGAGAGGCCAAGTCCAGTCCCTTTTCCTAGTTCTTTCGTTGAAAAGAATGGCTCGACAGCCTTTTTGAGCGTTTCTTCATCCATCCCATTTCCCGTGTCGGTAACCGTCAGCACCGCATAGCGCCCGGCTTGGAGGTTACCGCCATCGACTGCGATCTCTCGCTCGTCAATCGCGATCGACAGCTTACCCCCGTTCGGCATGGCATCACGTGAGTTCACGGCGAGGTTCAGAAGTGCGAGCTCAACCTGATTAGCGTCTGCAAGCACGAGTGGCAGGTCGGCTGGAAGACTTATCTCCAACACGATTTCCGGACCTACCGACCGTGTGAGAAGATCCTCCATCCCAGACACGAGGTTACGTATGTCTACAGGGTTCACCTGAAGGTCCTGCCGTCGGGCGAACGCGAGCAGGCGCTGGGTCAGCGACGCACCCCGCCTGGCACCCTGAAGCGCCCCGTCAGCAAGGCGAACGAGCCGCGCATCCGAGTTGACTGCCTTGCGAATGAGTTCAAGATTACCAAGGACAGCCATCAGAAGATTGTTGAAATCGTGCGCGATGCCACCTGTAAGCTGCCCGATGGCCTCGAGCTTCTGCGACTGGCGAAGCTGTTCTTCGGCTTTCTCGCGCTGAGCGACTTCCGCAAGAACCTCAGCGTGCGCGGCCTGGAGTTCCGCGGTGCGCAAGGCCACCCGTTCTTCCAACAATTCGTTCAGCTGTCGCTGTCTTTCCTCATCGGTTCGCCTGGCGGTAATATCGGCGGAAACGCCCACCATCTTCACAGCGCGACCGTCGCGGCTGCGATGAAGCTGCGCCCTGATCTCCGCCCAATGATGCGTCCCGTCAGGCCAGATCGTCCGGTATTCGATAGCATAATCAACACCGGTCTTGATGGTTGCCGAGACAGCCTGCTCCATTCGGGAGCGATCGTCGGGGTGGATAGTTTCCCGCAAATCTTCGTAAGAAAACGCCTCGTTGGGCTTGCGCCCGAAAACGGCGCGACAGGTCGGCGACGTCGTAAGAGCCCCCGTCGCGATGTCGAACTCCCAAGTACCCAGATGGCCAGCCGATAGTGCGGTGGCGAGCTTGCGCTCACCCTCGTCGAGCTCCTCGATCCTGACCCGGGCCTCGAACTGCCGCCGACGGCCTCGCATGGCGGTTCTGGCGACGCTGATGAAGGTCGTGGCGTGAAACGGTCGCTCTACAAAACTGACATTTCCCAGCACTTCTGAGAGGCGCGCTGCAGCCGGGTTGCGCTCCGGCCCGCCGCCGCGATGTGTGAGAACGATGAACGGCATGTCGGACCAGCTCGCTTGCGACCTTACCCAGTCCGCGACAGCCTTAAGGTCAGCGCTCCTGACAGCCTCTTCGGTGATCACAACGAAACCAGTGCCATCGCCGATTTTCGTCGCCAAATCGTCCAGATCGCGAACAGGGATGGAGGCAAAGCCAGCTTCCGTCAGAAGCGATGATGCAATCTGCGCATCGCGACCGCCAGGAGCATAAATGAGATTGACGACAGATCGATCTGGAATGTCACGGATCCTTCTTCGGCTGATCGAGCAACGCCTGACCGTCACCAATAAATGTCGGTACGCCTCGTAACACGCCCTGGAAGTTCGATAGCGGTTCGCCCAACGTCAGGCCGCGGTCGCCGATCATGAACTCGCGGATCGTTTCCTCATGCTTTCCTGTTCGCTTCTTGATGACTGATATGGCACGCCGGACCCTGCCCATTGCTTCGAAGTAACGAAGCAGGATCACTGTATCAGCAAGATAGGTGACGTCGACCGGCGCTCGCATGTCTCCGACCAGTCCATGCTGAGCGACGGTCAGGAAGGTCGTTGCGCCCTGCCTGTTCAAGAACTGCAGCAGTTCATGCATATGAAGGATGAGAGCATTCTCTTCCGGCATTGCCGCTTGATAGCCATTTACGCTGTCTATGACGACGGTCTTCGCCTGAAAAAACGCCACACGATCGCGAACACGCTGAGCGAACTCACCGGGAGATAGCTCTGCCGCATCGAGCTGTTCGATGTGGAGATAGCCGTCATCGCGCATCTTCTCCAGGTCGAAACCCAAGGCTTTCGTGCGGTCGAAGAGTAGTCCGAGTTCCTCGTCGAAAACGAAAATGGCAGCTTTCTCGCCGCGCTTGACGGCTGCGTCCGCAAACTGGAAAGCAAAAAGGCTTTTTCCTGTTCCCGCCGGGCCGATGAGCAAGGCGCTGGAACCGCGCTCTATGCCACCTCCCAGAAGACCGTCGAGTTCCGGAACGCCGCTTCCGACTGGCGACCGGTCGAATTTGGTGCGGTGTTCTCCGGCTCGCAGCCTTGGAAACACTTGGATGCCGCCCGTTCGGATGATGAAGTCATGGTAGCCGCCGCGATACGCCTGACCACGGTATTTAATGACGCGCAGTCGCCTGCGTTCCGACCCATAATCGGGTGCCAACTGCTCGAGATGGATGACGCCATGCACGACGCTGTGAACGGTTTTGTCCAGAACGTCGGCGGTCATATCGTCAAGTAGGAGGACTGTGGCGTTTGACTTCGCGAAATAGTGCTTCAAAGCAAGAATCTGGCGGCGATAGCGCAGCGAACTTTGGGCAAGCAGGCGGATCTCCGAAAGACTGTCGATAACGACGCGGCTCGGGCGGACGCGCTCGAATGTCTCAAAAATCAGCTTTGTCGTCTCACCAAGCTCAAGATCGGACGAATAGAGCAAGCTCTGTTGCTGGTCGGCGTCGAGCAGGCTTTCAGGGGGAACGAGTTCGAAGATTTTTAGATTGTCAGGCAGCTCCAGCCCATGAGATGCAGCCGCGTCTCTAAGCTCTTCTTCGGTTTCCGAGAGTGTGACGTAAAGGCAGCTTTCACCGAGCTTCGAACCTTCCATCAGGAACTGGAGAGCAACCGTCGTCTTGCCCGTACCCGGCGCGCCCTCAAGAAGGAAAACATGGCGGCGAGCCAGCCCGCCCGAAAGGATGTCGTCGAGCCCTTCGATACCCGTCATCGCCTTGATTGTATTCGCCTCATCCATCAAGCGCCCTCCATCCTCCGTCGCTTATATCACTTATTTCTTGATTGTCATTGACGCGCAACCAGCAACCGATGGGAAGGCGAGAAACTATCAATTTTTATGACCAAATAGTCGCCGCCGCGTCCGCTTCACATGGAGCTTGACGGGAGGCAAGACATATAGATCTGATGTGCAGGATCGCGTTCTTGCAATGAAAAAGCTACCTGGCATCCCATTGAAACCATCATTCACTCTTACCCCCGCAGGAGAAGACAGATATGAAAACGACGCAGAGAATGGTTCTCAGTTCGCTGGTTTTAGGAGCAACAATCGTGGCCAGTAGTCTTGCACAGGCTGATACGGTGACGGCGCTGCCTGGCTATACAGATGGTGCTCAGGTCGTTCGCGTGGAGAAAACGCTAGGCCAGATCGATGCGATCAGCGGTGTGGTATACTCCCAGGTCAAACAGTTGCGCGCGGTGACCCAGCTCGAAATGGCGTTGCTCGTACCCCGGAACGACGATCTGAAACCGGCTATCGTCTATTTTCCCGGCGGCGGCTTTATCTCGGCGGAGCATGAGAAATTCGTCGATCTGCGGATGGCGCTTGCAAAGGCAGGCTTCGTCGTCGCGGCTGCTCAGTATCGCACGGTGCCAAACAAGTATCCTGCCCTGGTCGAGGACGGCAAGGCAGCCATTCGTTATCTTCGCGAACATGCCAAGGAGTACGGCATCGATCCGAACCGTATCGGTGTGCTCGGCGATTCTGCGGGAGGTTACGTCTCCCAGATGATGGGCATGACGAATGGCGAGAAGTCCTTCGATACCGGACAGTTCCTTGACAAATCCTCCGACGTTCAGGCAGCCGTCACGATGTACGGCATATCCAATCTGCTGGAGATCGGCAAAGGCTTTCCCGAAGCGATTGAAAAGGTGCATCAATCTCCGGCCGTAACCGAGGCGCTACTGGTAAATGGCCCCGCCTTTGCGGACTTCCCGGGCGCGTCGATAGAAAGTGATCCCGAGAAGGCGTTGCAGGCAAGCCCGATGGGACATGTCTCCGGCAAAAAGCCACCGTTCCTCATCATGCATGGAAGCGCCGACACGCTCGTGTCACCCCTCCAGAGCGTGGAGCTTTATGAAGCCCTTAAGAAAAGTGGAAACACGGTCGATTATGTTCTCGTAGAAGGTGCCGGTCACGGCGATCTGAACTGGTACCAGCCACCTATCATCGACCGGGTTGTCACATGGTTCACGACAACGCTTGGCGCTCCAATCAAGGGGGCGGAAGCGGATACTGCAGGCAATGGTGGCAACCTCTGACGGCGCTGGTCTTCATGGACAGCCAAACTACTGGATTTGCGATATTTTATCGTAGACTACCGCTTGGGGGATATCAGTCACCAGCCGCTTTGCCGTTGCGACCAGTTGTTCCACCTCGAAGATGACCGGCCGGCCAGCTGCCGTGACCAAACCCCACTGGAACGGGATATGGAACGAGAGCGGTATGACGCGGACACCCTCTACCGGCAGGCCCCAGAGGGTAATCGATTCGACGATTGCAACACCGAGACCCATGCGCGCCAGAGAAAGGGAAACATAGGTCGCATTGCTGTCGATTACGGAAGAAAGGTCAACACCGAGGCCAGACAGCACATCGTTGATGCGCATGCGGAGGCGGAATGGGTTGGCGGACGCGATAAGCCGGTGTCCGGCGAGATCTTCCGCGGAAATCACCGCCTTTTGTGCCAGCGGATGATCCTCCGCCACCACGGCCACACATGGCACCTCACCCAGCCAATGGATGTCGATACCGGGATTGTCGAGCGGAAGACTGACGGCCCCCAGATCCGCAGTACCGGCCATCACCGCCTGCACGACATTTTCCGAGGAAATGCTCTGCAGGTGCACGTGGTCGGGAAACCGGTCGTCTGGCAGTGCTGCAAGCGCCCTCGGCAGGAGACTGGCGGCAATCGCTGGAATGGAGGCAACCTCTATAGCCGTGCGGCGCGCGGCGCGGATGTGCCGTGCACTTTCACTGATCGTCCTGAGGCCACTGAGGAATAGTTCCGCCTGGGAAAAAAAGGCGACACCCTTTTCGGTGGGGGTGATGCGCGGGCCGTTGCGATGCAGCAGCGCAAAACCGATTTCGCCCTCCAGATCCTGAATAAGACGTGTCACGACGGGTTGCGACTTGCCCAGCGCCTTGGCAGCGCCGGTGATGCTGCCGATCGAAACAACGGCCACGAAAGCCTCGAGCTGCCGCGTATCGAGATAGTCAGACACCATTTTCCACTCCGCCCCGAGACATGTGCTTCTTCTTGAACCTCAGCAAGCGCTATACCGATCTGCGATCCGCATGACCAGTCGGGTGCCAAAGCGCCGCGCGCCCGTCAAAGGGGTCGGGCACGACGTCAAATCCGGTCGGCTTTGCCCACAGAACCCTTGGCTTTTCAGCCTGATAAAGTGGCCAGTCGCCGTTCGGCGCGGCTGGCCGGCCATCCCTGATGAACGAAACCCAGAGATCGTGGATCGCGCGGGCAAAGACCGCGTCCGTGACCCGCTGTCTTTCCGGCAATTCACGGCTGTTCGAGCCATCGCGATACCAGACGCAGCCGACTTCCGCCCCGTGCGGCGCGCCCAGTTCATCGTCCACCAGCGGGCCATAGAGATATTTATAGATTGGGTTGCGACGGGCATGCAGCCTGGCGAAACGGATCGCCGGAAGCTGGAAGACAAGATCGCCGGCAACCGCCCGCCAGATGCCGCGCGGGCTGTGTCCCGGCAACGCGCTACGATAACGCTCGACAATAAGAGAGCCGGTGAGGCCACACGGCAGAAGCCGCTCATGCAGCAATTCCGCGCAAAGCGCGAAGTCCATTTTCGGCTGCGCCGTCGCGTGGGTCACATATTCTCCCGTCGTGCAACCGATCATCATCGGCACGGCGGCGGTGCGGCCTTCGTGCGCGGCAATTTCCGGATGTTCCGGCAGGCTTACCCCATCGATGACCGGAACGAAGGGCACGCCAAGCATCGAGGCTGCGCCATCACGGGTAAAATCATGCTGTTCATAGGACTGGTTACAGAGATCGCGCTGGATTTCGAGCAGCCGGTTCATGGGCATTGCCACCAGCGAAGTCTCATCGGCATTGGCGGCGGTCACGAACCGGCGCGTCAGCTTCGCAGCATCTTCCATCGAAGCGATAGCCGTGCTTGCGCCGCTTTGTGGCATAGCTCGGTGGAATATCCCCT
This sequence comes from Agrobacterium larrymoorei, assembly GCF_013322225.1. Classification (GTDB taxonomy): domain Bacteria; phylum Pseudomonadota; class Alphaproteobacteria; order Rhizobiales; family Rhizobiaceae; genus Agrobacterium; species Agrobacterium larrymoorei_A. The sequence goes on along the minus strand of NZ_JAAMFB010000031.1, from coordinate 29,379 downwards.
GCGCACCTGGCATTGCCATCAACGTTGCGACGGCAAAGCCACCCGCCGAACGCCCCGCCAGCGTCACCCGGTCCGGATCGCCCCCGAAGGCGGCAATATTGTCGCGCACCCATTCGAGTGCTGCGACAAGATCGAGCAGACCGCGATTGTCATGCTTGCCTTCGACATGAAGGAAACCGAGTGCACCCAGACGGTAATTGACCGTGACCTCGACAATGCCACTGGCCGCGAAAGCGCCGCTTTGCAGTACCGGCTCATTGGCGGAACCGACCGCATAACCGCCGCCATGGATCCAGAACAGCACCGGGGCTCTGCCCGCCGGATCGGGCGTCCGTATATTGACGGTGAGGAAATCCTCACCGAAGGCCAGTTTCGAGGTCGCGGCAGTGCCGACCGGACCGTAGGTCGGAATTTGCGGACAGACGGGGCCAAGCCGGGTGGCATCCCTTGTGCCTTGCCATGGCACGACGGGCTGCGGCACTTCGAAGCGGCGCTCCAGCGTGACAGGCGCGGCATAGGGCACACCGAAAAAGGCATGAATTCCATTTTCCGCGATCCCTTGCAGCGCACCGGCCGCCACTTTCACCATCGTCATGTCACAACACCTGACGAAGCCCGATCAACCGCTCGACCGCCACCACGACGACGACCGAAATCAGGATGAGGATGACGGATAGAGCGGCAATCTGCGGATCGGTGGAATATTCCAGATAGTGATAGATTTCCGTCGGCAGCGTCGAGGATTTGACCGAGACGATGAAGAGCGAGATCGTCGCTTCGTCAAAGGAAATCAGGAAGGCGATAACCGCCCCGGCAATGAGGCCGGGCCGAACCAGCGGCAGCGTGATGCGCCACAGCACCATGGCGGACGATGCGCCGTGAACGCGCGCCGCCTCCTCGATACGCCGATCCACCGCCATCAGGCTCATGGTGATGGTGCGCACCGTATATGGCGTGGTGATGCCGAGATGGGCGAGGAAAATGCCGGTATAGCTGTCCAGCAGGCCAAGCGGCCCAAGCACCAGCATCACGCCGACGGCAAGCACGATATGCGGTACGAGGAAGGGGGCTAGGATGAGGAAGTTGATCGCGCCCTTGCCGCGGAATTCATGCCGCGACAGCGCCAGCGACAAAAGCAGCCCGGCAAAGATCGAGACCAACCCGACAAGCAGGCCAATGCCAAGGCTGCGCCAGAAGGCGCTGATGAATTTGGCGTTGGCGAAAACCTTGGCATAGGAGCCGAAGGACAGACTGTCCGGCGGAAAGGCGAGATATTGCCGCGTATCGAAGGAAATGATCAAGACAACGATGATCGGTGCCAGAAGAAACAGATAGAGCAGCGTCAGCAAAAGCGCGTGGGCGAGACGTCCGAATTTCGCATTCATGGCCGGCCTCACGTCTCAAGCGCACGCATGGCGCGCTGGTAAATTACGATCACGCTGCCGAACAGCACGAGCAGCAGCACCGAAAGCGCCGCCGCCAGCGGCCAGTTCAGCGTCACCGTCGCCTCGTTATAGACCTCTGTACCGATGACGAAGACACGGCCGCCACCCATCAGGCGTGGTGTGACGAAGGAGGAAATCGCAAGGACGAACACGAGAAGCGCGGCTGTGAGAACGCCGGGCAGCGAAAGCGGCAGCACGATGCGGGTGAAGACACGCAGGCGGTTTGCGCCCAGCATGGTGGCGGCTTCCTCCAGTTGCGTGTTCAGCCGACCGAAGCCGCTCAGCATCGCAAGGATCGCATAGGGCATCAGAATTTCGATCAGCGCGACGGTTGCGCCGAAGTAATTATTGGTCAGTCGGATGACGCCGTCGGTGAGCCCGGAGGATTGCAGCGCCGAGTTGATAACGCCCCGGTCCCCCAGAATGACCATCCAGCCGTAGGTGCGCACCACCGAGGAGGTGAGAAGCGGCGCAACGGCAAGTGCCGTCAGCACGCCGCGCCAGCGGCTTTGAGTGCGGGCGAGGAAAAGTGCAATGGGATATGAGAGGATGACCGCGAAAATGGCGACATTCGCCCCAAGATAAAGAGTGTTCCAGGCAATCTTCCAGTAAAACGGGTCGAACAGAACGGTTCTGTAGGATTCGAGCGTCCAGTCGCCGCCGCGAAGTGCGGCCATGGACGAGGATGCGAATGAGGCGCGCACCAGCCAGATGAGCGGCAACAGAAACGTCGTCAGCAGCGCCACAAGCCCCGGCAGAAGCAGGAGAAGCAAGACGCCACGATGCGACGTGCCGCCGCCGGAAGCATGGCTTGCCGCCGCCATCAGGCCGCCTCCCCGATCAGCGTTACATCCTCGGGCGCAACGGAAAGCGTGACCCGCTCGCCCTTCGCAGGCAGGGCCGCGGCATGGGTGGGCAGATCGGCCTGTAAGCGATGATCGCCCGCGCGCACGCCGAGCGTCAGCATTTGCCCGCGATAGGTGACGTGCTCGACAATGCCGGAGAAAGCATTGATGCCATCGCCAAGGAGAAAGCGATGCGGGCGGACCAGGAACCGCGCTGTCTGGCCAACAGGGACGGCGCCGGAGAAATGCAGGAAACCGAGACCCGGAATTTCCGCGCGGCCCGGCGCGACGACGGCTCCGGCAAGGATGGAGCCGGCCCCGATGAACGAGGCGACGAAATCCGTTTTCGGCCGGTCGAAAATCTCGCGCGGCGTGCCGATCTGCTCCAGCCGCCCCTCAGACATGACCGCGAGCCGGTCGGCCATCGATAGGGCTTCATCCTGATCATGCGTCACAAAAATGCTGGTGACGCCAGTGCGGTTCTGTATATCGCGTATTTCATCGCGCATCTCGTCGCGCAGCTTGGCGTCGAGATTGGAGAGAGGCTCATCGAAAAGCAACAGCGCAGGTTCGATGACGAGCGAACGTGCAATCGCCGCGCGCTGCTGCTGGCCACCCGAGAGCTGGGAGACACGCCTTTCGCCGAAACCGGAAAGCTTGACGAGGTCGAGCGCCTTTTCCACCCGCTCCTTGCGCTCAGACTTGGCGATGCCGCGCATCTCCAGCCCGAAGGCGATGTTTTCGGCAACATTCATATGCGGAAACAGGGCATAGGCCTGAAACACCATGCCCATGTTGCGCCTGTGCACCGGGGTTGCGGAAATATCGCGTCCATCCAGCCTGATTTCGCCTGCCGTCACCGGAATAAGCCCGGCGACCATGCGCAGGATCGTCGTCTTGCCGCAGCCGGAGGGGCCGAGCAGCGCCAGCATTTCCCCGCGCGGTAGCGAAAGGCTGACGTGATCGACAGAGGGCTTGAGGGCGCCCGGATAGGTCTTCACGAGATTGTCGATCTCGACATGATGATCGGCCATGGCGTCCTCTGCTTCCTGTCTCAATTCGCCGCGATGACCTCGCGGTTGATCCGCTGTATCCACGCCGAATATTTGTCTGCCACGAAGTTCCAGTCGAGTGAGGACTGCGCGGCCTGGGCTTCCTTGCTGCCATAGATGCGAGCGGCAACGGGTTCGCTCAGCGCAACCTTGCTGTTGACCGGACCATAGAAGCTCTTTTCGGCGAAGGTTGCCTGCGCCTCGGCGCTCAGCGCGTAATTGACGAAGAGTTCAGCGGCCTCCTTATTGGCGGAGCCTTCGACCAGACCGATCGTGTTCGTCTGGCCGATGGAGCCTTCCTTCGGGAGGGCAATCCCGATCTTGCCGCCCTGCGTGTCATGCAGATATTGCGCGCGGCCGTTCCAGCAGATGGAAAGATCAACTTCGCCGCTCTGCACCACCGCATAACAATCCGGCGCAGGTTCGAAGGTCGAGACGCTCGGGGCAATCTCCTTGAGGAAATCGATGCCTGGATCGATGGAGGTCTTGTAGTCGCCGCCCTTCAGCTTGGTGAGGATTGGCAGAAGAATGACGCCGCGCGTATCGGAAAGCTTGGCGGCGATCTTGCCCTTGTATTTCTGATCGGCGAGATCGGCCCAGCTTGTCGGCGGCTCCTTCACCGCGTCGGCATTGTAGAGAATGGCGAGATTATCCTGCGAGAAGGCGACAGCACGGTCGTCGTCGATGCGCGCCCATTCCGGCTGCTCGGCAAGGTTCGGCACCTTGGCGGGGTCAAGCTTGGTGAACAACTCTTCCTTGTTCGCCTTGATCGCGACCGAAACGTCGATCAGGGCGACATCGACTTTCGGCTCGGCGCGCTGAAGGGTCAGAAGCGCAAGCGTTTCGGCCGAATTCTTGCTCTGCTGATAATTGACCTCAATGCCCGGATGTTTAGCCCTGAAGGCGTCGATGATGAATTTCTGGTAGTTATCGGCAAAGACGCCGGAGAAGCCGACGATGTTGACGGTGCCCTTCGTCGCATCCTGTGCGAAGACGGTTCCCGAGAGCGATGCGATCGCGGCGGCAACAATGCCGACGACGAGAGCGGCCTTGCGGCGCTTATGAGCATTTTTCATTTCAGTTGCCTCCGTTTGTTTTTGATACCGTTATCTTGCGGGCTGCCAGGCGGCATCAAGCACGCGCAGCCAGTTCTGGCCCAGAAGTTTGAGGACGAGTGTCTCGCTCCAGCCGCACGCCAGCATGCGGGCGGTGATATTGGGAACTTCCCCGATACGCTCGATGCCCTTCGGCTTGGAAAGCTTGACGGTCGCAAATTCCGTCAGCGTGCGCGCCGTGCCCTTGTCGCGGTTGGCCCAGATTTGCCACGGGCCAGGTCGCGGCCGCTCCTGCGAGAAATCCGTGCCAATGCCGACATGATCTTCGCCGACGAGATCGATGACATAGGCCATGGCGTCGAGATAATCCTCCACCGTAGCATCGTTTCCGGCGGCAAGGCCCGGCGCAAAAAGGCTGACGCCGATGATGCCACCCTTCTCCGCGCAGGCCTTGAAGAGTTCATCCGGCTTGTTGCGCTTGACGTCGTGCAGCGCCCGTGGCAGCACATGTGAAATGCAGACCGGCGCTTGCGAGCGGGCAATGACATCCGCCGTGGTTCTGTCACCGACATGGCTCAAATCGCAGAGAACGCCGACGCGGTTCATCTCCGCCAGCACCTCGCGGCCGAAGCCTGTCAGGCCGCTGTCGTTTTCTTCAAGGTAACCGGCACCGGAATAGTTCTGGGTATTGTAGGTCAGCTGCATAATGCCGACACCGAGATCCTTGAAAATCTCGACATAATCCAGCCTGTCCTCGAGCGGCGAGGTATTCTGCCAGCCGATGATGATGCCCGTTTTATTTTCCGCCTTGGCCGCATGAATATCCGCAACCTTGCGCACCGGGCGGATAAGATCGTCGTTTTCCCGCAGGAAACGTTTCCATTCGCTGACATAGGCGATGCCCTCGCGGAAATTTTCCCAGATCAAGCTTGAGGCATTAACGGCGGTGAGGCCGCCCGCGCGCATGTCCTCGAAAATCGACCGGCTCCATTGGCAGGTTTGCAGACCATCGATGATAATGGCCTGATTGTGGAATTTTGCGGCGTCGCTCATGCGGATGTCCTCACTGCGGCTGTTGAAAGCTGCTGCTTCAGCGCAGCTAGGGCGCGGCTTGCGAATTCCAGACGGTCCTGCCCCCAGAAAAGCTCGCCGTTCACCACGTAGGTCGGTGTTCCAAAAATTCCGAGACGTTCGGCCTCAGCCAGATTTCCCTGCCACTCCGCCAGGATGTCCTTCGGCTGCGGATCGCGCGCAAGCGCAGCACCTTCAGGACCGATAACTGCCTGCGCGAGGGCGCGCAGCGTCTCAAGATCGGCGATATCGCGATCTTCGCTCCACAGAGCGCGCTGGATGGCGAAAGACAGGCCGATCGCATCAAGCCCGGCCTTCTGCACGGCGATGACGAGTTGCGCCGCACGTTCGATTGTGGCGCAGGGGTAAAATTTCGGCGTCAGGTTAAGCGGCATGTCGAGATGGCGTCGCCACCTGTCCAGTTCCACGGCATGATAGCGCTGCCGGGCATCCGGGCGACTGCGCAGTGGAATGCCGCCATTGGCCTCGATGATGCGGATCGGCCGCAGCACGATTGCGGCGCCGTGTGAGCGGGCAACCTCTGCGGCCCGAGGCGCGCCGAAATAGGCCCATGGCGAGGAAATGCCGTAAAATATCTCCAGTTTCAGCGCCGCTTCAGCCATTGGCATGCTCCTTGATCTCGTCTTGCGCGTCCGCATCGCGCCATTCCTCGCCGGTGATTTCAGCGGCGTCGTGGTTCATGAAAGTATCGAAATGACGGGCGCGGTCTTCAACGAAGAGAGACCGGGCAATGCCCTGCGCCAGACGCTCCGCCCCCGGGCTTATGGCTGGAATGCCGCTGGTTATTTTTCCGTGGGAAGGAACGGCAGGATAGGCGAAGCAGTGGATCCGGGAAATCGTCTCCGCCTCCCGGGCCGGTAGATCGGGCTTCGGCAGAAACTCGAAGGCCGATCCAAGATAAGGATAGGACCCCAGCGCATCGTTGCTTTGTTCGGCGGGCGGCTGGTAGGCGTCGCGCCAGAGCAGGACGCGACCGCTTAGGCTCGAAAATTCGGGGCGTCGGTCAAAGTCGACATCGAAACCGGTCGCGAAAATGACGAGATCGGCCGGATAACGACCCTTCGGGGTTTCAATTTCCACCGCATCGTCCACCTCTGTCAGGCTGAGAAGAGGACTGGCCAGATGGAAGAAGGCATTGGCATGGCGCGAGACCCGCAGCACGCTGTGGCGGGGCGGCGGGATCTGCGTCCGCTCCGCCTCGACCATGAAGGCCCAGCGATCAGCGTCGGACAGGCCGATATAACCGTGGGTCATGCCAATGCTGGCGATACCGCCAAATTTTTCGACGCGCGGAATATCGTGTCTGCGAATGAAAAGATCGACCCGGGTGGCCCCCGCCTCGAGCGCCGCAGCCGCATTGTCCATCGCCGAGGCACCGGCCCCGACTACGGCGATACGCTTGCCCCGCAATGCGCTCACGTCGAATATATCGGCGCTATGGCGCACGAAGCGGGCGGGAACGGTTTTCGCCACATCCGGCAATCTCGGCGCGCCGAGGCCATCGAGCCCCGTTGCGAGGATCACCCGCCGCGCCAGAACGTTGCGGCGACCTTCCGGCCCCAGCAAAACGAGATCGAGCAGGCCGTCCTCGCGCAGAACCAGGCTTACAAGCGCGGTATCATTGCTCACCGGCAACGCCAGCACAGTGCGATACCAGACCATATAGGCCATCCATGTTTCACGCGGTATGAGCACCATGTCTTCATAGGCGCGTGCACCGAACTGTGCCTCGAACCACGCGCGGAATGTCAGGGAGGGAATTCCGAGCGCCGGCCCGGCGAGTTCCTTGCGGGTACGCAATGTTTCCATGCGGGCACTCGTCACCCACGGCCCTTCCAGACCGCTGGAAGCCTTGTCGAAGGCTCTTACATTGTCGATTCCGGCAAATGACAGTGCGGCGATCGCAGTCAGCCCGCAAAGCCCTGCACCGATGACCGCCACATCAAGCACTTCGACACCGTCGAGTTGCCTGCGCGGCACCCATGGCTTTGCCGGCCGCTCAAGCAGCGCGAGCTCCCTTGCAAGCAGCGCCTCCAGCGCCTGCAAGCCTCCGGCACTCACGGACACTGCTTCGGTTTTGCGATCTTCCATCATGTCATTTCTGAATGAATAATCGTTAAAAATTCTATTTAAGCATCACAAGAGCCACAGAAGCGCAAATCAGGAAAGCAAAATCCTTCTAATCATTTGCGGTTTTCAGCAAAATTTTAGGGCGAGCATCATGCAGGGCGATTCAAACGGCCGATTCTTCTAAAGAAACCGCTCGGCCCGCCAGGAAACGCGACAGCGAACCGTCCCGCACCACAAAACGCCGGACTTTCCTGCTTGAGAGATGGGTGACGTTTGTGCGGCAGACATGGGCGAGATTTTCCCTCGGCGGCGCGGTGGTGATAACACAACAACAGAATCTGCCTAAAAAATTCCCCTGGGTATTTTTTAGGCTTGACGAGGAGGCGCCTCACCTGTTCATTGAACCAATATGAAATTGGTACGAACCAATGAACGATAATTCCAACATCGTTGGCCCGGAAAACGCCAATTACGCGCTTGAACGCCTGCGTGAGCTGATTGGTGTCAGCGCTTTTGGTCGGGATGGAAAACTGCCTACAGAGCGGACACTGAGCGAGAGGCTGGGCGTTGGCCGTCGTGAAGTGAGGCGGGCACTCGAAGTTCTGGAGGCCGAAGGGCTGATCTGGCGCAAGCAGGGCGCGGGAACTTTTCTCGGGCAGAAGCCGGACAGCTGGGGTGACCATGCGGCAAGCCTGGTGCCCGGAACCAATTTCATGGAAATCATGGAAGTGCGATTGCGCATTGAGCCGCAACTGGCGCAGCTGGCGGCCATGCGTGCGAAGCCTGCGGATATCATGCGTATGCGCGAAACCTGCGCCAAGATTTACGAGCGCACAGATGCCGACTGGCGGGAGCTTTGGGACGGTTCCCTGCACCGTCTTATCGCCCAGAGTGCGGGTAACCAGCTTTTCCTGTCGCTGTTCGATGTCATTAACCGTGTCCGGCAGGACCCTTCATGGCAGGCCGTTCGCGAACGTGCACGCAGGTTGGATCAAACGCTGAAGGAATCGCGCGATCAGCATGCCGAGATCATCGACGCGATTGCCGCGCGTGATCCGTCGAAGGCCGGTGAAGCCATGCGCAACCACCTTTTGACGCTTCAGGAGCGCCTCATTCGACAGACATCGATGGATCATCTCGACCACCCATCGCAGGGAGACGCCTGACCGACAAACCAGATCGGCAAGAACCGGAAAACCGGCTGCCTTAAAAAACCGACCAGAGGAAGAACGACATGAGACAAATCGCGAAACTTTCCAGCTATCTGCTTGGCGCAGCGCTGCTATCGTCTTCGGCACTTGCCGCCGATATCCGCATCGGCTTGCAGGACGATGCCGATGTGCTCGATCCGGCACAATCGAGAACCTTTGTAGGCCGTCTGGTCTATACCAGTATGTGCGACAAGCTGGTGGATCTGGATAACAACCTTTCGGTCGTTCCCCAGCTGGCGACCAAATGGGCGTGGGGTGACAATGGCGGAACGTTGACAATGGACCTGCGCGAAGGCGTCGTGTTCCATGACGGGACGCCTTTCAATGCCGAAGCTGCGGTCTATACGATCGAGCGTAACATGACGATGCCGGAATCGCGCCGCAAGAGCGAGCTGGCATCTGTTGCAAAGGTTGAGGCCACCGGCGAATATCAGATAAAATTCACGCTGAAGAGCCCGGACGCCAGCCTATTGGCACAACTTTCCGACCGCGCGGGTATGATGATTTCGCCCAAGGCTGGCAAGGAACTCGGAGCGAATTTCGGCTCTAAGCCTGTTTGTGCCGGTCCGTTCAAGTTCGTCGAGCGCATCCAGCAGGACCGCATCGTGCTGGAGAAATTTGCTGACTATTGGAACAAGGACAGCATCTTCCTCGACAAGGTGACCTTCCTGCCAATCCCCGACACGACGGTTCGCCTTGCCAATCTGCGCGCAGGCGATCTTGATCTGGCGGAGCGTATTTCCGCTTCCGATGCCGCATCGGTGAAGGACGATCCAAAGCTTACCTATGGCGAGGTGGTTGGCCCTGGTTACATGGCTTTATATGCCAATGTCGGCAATGGTCCGAAGGCGGATAATCCATTCGGCAAGGACAAGCGTCTGCGCCAGGCTTTCGCGCTGGCAATTGATCGCGAAGCGATCGATCAGGTTGTGTATGAAGGGACGGGCATGGCCGGAAACCAGCCTTGGCCGCCGAGCAGCCCTTGGTACAACAAGGATATTCCCGTGCCAACCCGGGATGTCGAGAAAGCCAAGGCCTTGATGAAGGAGGCAGGCTTCGAGCGCTACGAAATCGAATTGCAGCACGCCAACAACACGACGCAGACCCAGATGATGCAAGTCATCCAGGCTATGGTTGCGGAGGCTGGTTTCGATGTAAAGCTGAAGGCGACAGAGTTCGCTACGCTTTTATCCGAGCAGACGGCGGGCAACTATGTCCTTTCCCGTTCCGACTGGTCTGGGCGTTCTGATCCAGATGGGAATATCCATCAGTTCGTGACCTGCAAGGGCGGCATCAACGATGTCAAATATTGCAATCCAGAAGTGGACAAGCTGCTGAACGAAGCTCGTGCCTCGACAGACAATGCGGTTCGCAAGCAGAAATACGATGCAGCGACCAAAATCCTCGATGAAGACCTGCCGCTGATCTATCTGGGGCATCAGGCCTATCTCTATGCGACGTCGAAAGCCGTAACCGGCTTCACCCCGTCGGCAGACGGTATGATCCGTCTGACGGGCGTGAAGAAAGGCACGTAAAACCACTGACATCGCGATGCAGGCGCTTGAGTTTTGCGCCTGCGTCCAGTCCCCGGCGCGTCTCGCGTTTCAAGGATCGGTCCCATGCATATTTACATCGGCAAGCGGCTGCTGGTTGCCATACCGACGCTGCTTATCATTTCGATTTTCGTTTTCTCGCTGCAGAAACTCCTGCCGGGTGATCCCATCCTTGCCATGGCCGGAGAGGAGCGTGACCCGGCGGTTATCGAGCTGCTGCGTGAGAGATACCGGATGAACGATCCCGTCGTTTATCAGTATTTCTACTGGCTCGGCTCCGTGGTTCAGGGTGACTTCGGCGTTTCGCTCAGAACCAATCAGCCGGTTCTCGAACTCATTGGGCAAAAGCTCCCGGTAACGATCCAGCTTGCTATCATGTCCATGTTCTTCGCCTTGGTCATAGGCGTGCCCATCGGCATCCTCGCGGCGGTCAAGCAGAATACCTGGATCGATTATGTCTCGAACATCGTCGCTCTCTCAGGCCTGTCCATTCCCAATTTCTGGCTCGGCATCATGCTGATCCTGCTGGTCTCCGTCCAACTCGGCTGGCTTCCAGCGTCTGGCTACGAGTCCATCTTTGTCGATCCGGTGCGGTCGATCCAGACCATGATCATGCCGTCCTTCGTGCTGGGCAACGCCCTCGCGGCAACGCTGATGCGGCATACGCGCTCCGCCATGCTTTCGGTGATGAAGTCGGACTATATCCGCACGGCAAGAGCCAAGGGCCTGTCCAACTGGCAGGTGGTGCTCAGCCACTCCTTCCGCAACGCGCTTCTGCCCATCATCACCCTATCGGCGTTACTGTTTGGGGAGTTGCTGGCCGGTGCGGTTCTGACGGAGCAAATCTTCACCATTCCCGGCTTCGGCAAGCTGATCGTCGATGCCGTTTTTACGCGTGACTACGCCGTGGTTCAGGGGGTGGTGCTGTGCACCGCCATCGGCTTCATTCTGATGAACCTGCTTGCGGATGTCGTCTCCGTTCTCCTCAACCCGCGTATGAGGACTGCAATATGAGCACGACATTGCAGATAACCACGCCCGTCGCCCGGCGCTCGCAAAACCGCGCATGGAAGAAAATGAAGCGCAACAAAAGCGCGATTGCGGGCCTCGTCATCATCGTTTTCTTCGCGCTTCTGGCAATCCTCGCGCCACTCCTGCCGCTGGCGGATCCCTATGCGACCAGCTGGAGCGCCATCCGCAAGGCACCTTCGGCGGCGCACTGGTTCGGCACCGATGATATCGGCAGAGACATTCTCTCACGGATGATCTGGGGTGCGCAGGCCTCGCTGATGGCAGGCGTGATTTCGGTTGCGATTGCTGTGGCGACTGGCGTACCGCTTGGGCTCATCTCCGGTTATTTCGGTGGCTGGCTGGATCAGGTCATCTCGCGCATCACAGAAGCATTCCTCGCCATGCCGTTCCTGATCATGGCGATTGCGCTTGCCGCCTTTCTGGGGCCAAGCCTGACCAACGCGATGATTGCCATCGGTCTTTCAGCCATGCCGATCTTTATCCGCCTGACGCGCGCTCAGGTTCTGGCGGTCAAGACGGAGGATTATATCGAAGGTGCGCGGTCCATCGGCCTTGGTCATCACGATATCATGTTGCGCTACATTCTGCCGAACATCGTGCCGCCGATCATCGTGCAGGCGACACTCACCGTAGCAACAGCCATCATTGCCGAAGCCAGCCTTTCCTTTCTTGGCTTGGGACAGCAGGCTCCTGCCGCGAGCTGGGGCTCCATGTTGAACGTGGCGAAAAACTATCTTTCACAGGCACCCTGGATGGCCATGTGGCCGGGTGCTGCAATCTTCCTCGTCGTGATCGGCTTCAATCTTCTGGGCGATGGCCTGCGGGATGCGCTCGATCCGCGTGAACACTGATATACTCAAGGACTTTAGACATGACTGCATTCACAACCCGCCCTGAAATCCTCGGTACGTTCGGTGTCGTGACATCCACGCACTGGATTGCTTCCTCCGTTGGCATGAGCATCCTTGAAAAGGGCGGCAACGCTTTCGACGCCGCCGTCGCAACTGGCTTCGTTCTTCAGGTCCTGGAGCCGCATCTGAACGGGCCGGGCGGTGATATGCCCGCCGTGATCTATTCGAAGAAAAAGGACAAGGTCGAGGTCATCTGCGCGCAGGGACCGGCACCGGCAGGCGCCACGATCGAGCATTACAGAAACGAAGGCATCGATATCATTCCCGGAGACGGCCTGCTCTCGACCGTCATTCCCGGCGCGTTCGATGGCTGGATGCTGATGCTGCGCGATTACGGAACGATGAGCGTTCGTGACGTGCTGGAACCCGCGATCCATTACCTCGAAAATGGCCACCCGATGCTGGCGCGGGTTTCCGCCTCGATTGCCGGGCTTGCCGATTTCTTCGAAAAGGAATGGCCGACATCTTACGAGACATGGGTTCCGGGCGGTGCCGTTCCGCAGCCGCTTTCCAACTTCAAGAACCCTGTTCTTGCCGAGACATGGAAGCGGATCGTCAAGGAAGCCGAAGCCAGGGACGGGCGCGAAGCAGGTATCGAAGCCGCGCGCGATGCTTTCTACAGAGGATTTGTGGCCGAGAAGATCGCGGGTTATCTGGCACATGCCGAAGTGATGGATGCCAGCGGCACGCGCCATAAAGGCGTCTTGACCGCCGACGACATGGCCGGGTTCAAGGCCACCATCGAAGCGCCGACTACTTATGACTATCACGGCTGGACGATTGCCAAGACGGGACCATGGGGGCAGGGCCCGGTTCTGCTGCAATCGCTCGCGCTGCTGAAGGGCATCGATATTGCCAGCATGGACCCTGCGGGGCCGGAGTTCGTCCACACGGTCGTAGAGGCCATGAAGCTCGCCTATGCCGACCGTGAGGTTTATTATGGCGATCCGGAATTTGCTCAGGTGCCGATGCAGACCCTGTTGTCCGATAGCTATAATGACGAACGCCGCAACCTGATCACCGACGAGGCTTCCATGGACCTTCGTCCGGGCGCTTTGCCGGGCTTTGAAAACCAGCGTGACCTGACACTATCCATGCTCAATTCCATGCAGGGCACAGGCGCGGTCTATGAGCCAACAATGTCTCACCTGACTGAGAAACGCGGCGATACGGTCCACATCGACGTTATCGACCGGGAAGGCAACATGGTGTCCGTCACCCCATCGGGCGGCTGGTTGCAGAGTTCGCCCATCATTCCCGGCCTCGGCTTCTGCCTCAATTCACGCGCGCAGATGTTCTGGCTGAAAGAGGGGTTGCCAACTTCTCTTGCGCCGGGCAAACGCCCGCGTACCACGTTGACGCCATCGCTCGCACTGTTTGAAGGTCGCCCCACGCTGGCCTTCGGTACGCCGGGTGGGGATCAGCAGGATCAATGGCAGCTATCCTTCTTCCTGCGCTATGCGCATTTCGGCCTGAACCTTCAGGAAGCAATCGACCTGCCGCTGTTCCACACCTCGCATTTCCCCGGCTCTTTCTACCCACGCACGCGCCAGCCGGGCAATGTGATGATCGAGACCAGCATCGGTGAAGCCGCCTTGGACGAGCTCAAAAAACGCGGACACGATGTTACGCCAGCCGATCCCTGGACGGTGGGTCGTCTAACCGCTGCGAGAAGAGGCGCCGACGGCCTGCTCCGCGCTGCCGCAACGCCGCGCCTGATGCAGGCCTATGCCGTGGGGAGATGAGCCATGAAGATCAACGGGCATTCTGCTGGTGAAACGGTCCTGCGCGTCAGTAATCTGACGACCTCCTTCAAGGTCGATGATGAATGGAAGACAGTCGTTCGCGATCTTTCCTTCGAGGTGAAAGCGGGCGAAACGGTTGCGATTGTGGGCGAAAGCGGCTCCGGCAAAAGCGTTACCTCTCTCTCGCTGATGCGGCTCCTCGATCCATTGGTCAGCCGTATCGAGGGGCATGTGGAGCTGAATGGCAAAGACATCCTTTCGCTATCTGAACAGGAGATGCGCCACGTTCGCGGCAATGATGTCGCCATGATCTTTCAGGAGCCTATGACATCGCTCAACCCCGTTTTCACGGTGGGGCGGCAGATTTCGGAAGTTCTGATCCGCCACAAGGAAATGACGAAGGCGGAAGCCAGAGCGGAAACCGTCAGGTTGCTGGAGAAAGTGCGCATTCCCAATGCGGCCAATCGTTTCGATGAATATCCGCATCAGTTTTCCGGCGGCATGCGCCAGCGTGTGATGATTGCCATGGCGCTGGCATCCCGGCCAAAGCTCCTGATCGCCGATGAGCCCACGACAGCACTCGACGTAACCATTCAGGGGCAAATCCTCGATCTGATCAAGACGCTTCAGGAAGAGGAAGGCATGGCCGTTCTCTTCATCACCCACGATATGGGCGTGGTCGCGGAAATCGCAGACCGGACAATCGTGATGTTTCGCGGCGATCAGGTCGAAACCGGCGATACCTCGGATATCTTCCATCGCGGCCAGCACCCCTATACGCGGGCGCTGCTTGCGGCTGTTCCAAAACTGGGCTCGATGGATGGCCATGAGCGACCGCTACGTTTTCCCAAGGTTGACATGCAGACGGGTGAGGTTGGCGACAGCCCTGAACTCGCAGATACCGTGGAAGGCGGTTTGACGCCCGTTCTTTCGGTCCAAAATCTCGTTACCCGCTTTGCGATCCGCTCCGGCCTTTTCGGTCGTGTCACCGGTGCCGTACATGCGGTGGAGAATATCAGCTTCGATCTGTTTCAGGGCGAAACGCTGTCATTGGTGGGAGAATCCGGTTGCGGAAAGTCGACGACCGGACGTTCCATTACGCGGCTCGTAGAACCTCAGTCCGGCGAGGTCTCGCTGGATGGCTTTGACGTTCTGAAGCTTGATCCGACAGGGCTTCGCTCCATGCGCCGCAGCGTGCAAATGATCTTTCAGGATCCATTCTCCAGCCTCAATCCGCGCATGAGCGTAGGGTCGGCAGTGGCGGAACCGATGATTAAGCATCGCACAGCATCGCCATCCGAAGCGCGCAAGAAAGCCGCCGATCTGCTGGAACGGGTCGGGCTTTCGCCAACGATGATGGATCGATATCCGCACGAATTCTCCGGCGGCCAGCGCCAGCGTGTGGCCATCGCGCGGGCACTGGCGCTCAATCCAAAGGTCATCGTTGCGGATGAGAGCGTCTCGGCGCTTGATGTCTCTATCAAGGCTCAGGTCTGCAATCTGCTGATGGATTTGCAGGAGCAGTTCAGAATCGCGTTTCTCTTCATCAGCCATGACATGGCAGTGGTGGAGCGCGTCAGCCATCGCGTTGCGGTGATGTATCTCGGAGAGATCGTGGAGATCGGGCCGCGCGCGGATATCTTCTCCAACCCGCAGCATCCCTACACGAAGAATCTCATCGCGGCAGTGCCCGTCCCCGATCCCGCACGACGCGGCATCAGGCGCAATGCCGGAACGGAGGAGTTGAAGAGCCCTGTGCGCCCGGTCGGCTATATCGCTCCCGAAAGACAATATCGGGAAGTTGCTCCTGGACACCAAGTGCTTGTTTGATTGATCTGTTCGAGGATTTCTGACAGCGCATCCAACATGGGACGTGTTATTGACCCGAAAGGCCTACCAGGCCCTTGATGTTTGACCCCTAGATGGCTGTTTGCATCGGCCGCAACCCAGGTGGCAGAGAATATTGAGCGACATCGCGTGGGCAAGCAGTGGATTCTCTCGATACGCCGTCCGGGCCTCAGCGCTAAAGGCTGCCCATATTCCTTCTATGGGAACACGACCGTGTGCTGATGGCACCTCGCAACCCTCTCGCCTTGCAACGCCGACTTCTTTCGACAGCACGCTGGGGCATCTTCAGCAAGGACACGCCAAGTTTCGTCTGGAACGGTGACCTTACACCCACGGTATCTCAGCCTTGCTCAGGACACTTCAGTAGCGCCCATTCGATGAGTGCTTCCAAAGACGGGCCGAGAGCCTTTCCGAGTTCGCTAAGCGTGTATTCTACCTTGGGCGGCACCTGCGGATAAACTGTCCTTATGATGATACCGTCCTTCTCCAGTTCCTTAAGCTGCTGGATGAGCATCTTCTGGTTTACTCCCTCGATGCGACGCTCAAGCTCCGAGAAGCGAATAGGCCCATTCGCGGAAAAGAGCTGGACGATAATCACGATCTTCCACTTTCCCTCCAAAACGCGCAGGCCTTCCGCGGCAATCGCTGCCCAGACGAGTTGCTGTTGAGGATCTTCGCATCGCCAGTCACGCTTCATATACTTACCTTTTGGTGTGTATACCACTAACCGGTGGGTTCTTGCTGTAACAGCAGCCTACCATTAAATGCCGCCATACCGCAATGAGCACGCGAAGGAAAACATCATGCGAATTGGAATATTGGGGACCGGCCACATCGGAAAATCGCTGGTCCAGAAGCTCAGCGCAGCGGGCCACGACGTGAAGGTGGCAAACTCCCGCGGCCCAGAAACGATAGATACCAGCCTGTTGTCATCGGGCGCGCACGCAGTGACGGCGCAGGAAGCGGTCGTCGACGTCGATGTCGTCATCCTCTCCATTCCGCTAAAAGCTCTCGCCGGAATAGCACCAACACTCGAGAAGGTGCCTGAGGATGTGGTCGTGATCGACACATCGAACTACTATCCATTCCGCGACGGAAGGATCGAAGCTCTTGATTCAGGACAGATCGAAAGCCATTGGGTGAGCGAGCAAATCGGTCGTCACGTCGCAAAAGCATGGAACGCGATCGGCTCGGGATCTCTCGCAGATAATGTCGTTTTGCATTTAACCGTAAGATTCCGGATTAGCAGTTTCAACAAGATAGCCCGGCACTTAATTTGAGACTTGGCACTTAATTTGAGATTTTGTCTTGGATTTTGGCACTTAATATGAGATTCAGGCTTCGACGAAATCGACGGTGTTTCTGCAATGAACGATCCATTTCCCGACGAGGTTGATGAAGCGCTTTGGGATGAGGCGTTACGGCGAACGGAGGCCATCCGGGAATTTCTGATGCGTCGGTCTGGCAAGATAACAGCAGGGGACATGGCGCTGCTTGCTGCGGGACTCAAAGTCAGTCGCGCAACTGCATTCCGTCTTATCAAGCTATTTCGAGCTGGAGGAACGGTAATGTCGCTGGTGGAGCGCAAACCCGGCCGGCCTGACGGCCGCAGGATGCTCGACGACAAGCGAGAGGAAATCATCCGCACCAGCATCAGCCGATACTACTTGAATAAGAACCGCCCGGGCGTTTCTCAATTGGTCCGGGATGTGCAAACCAACTGCATTTCGGCAGGGCTCAAGCCGCCTCACCGCCGGACGATCGAAACTCGTATCCAGGACATCAACTTTCGCAAACGCGCCAAACGACGCGGCGAATCCGAAATCGTGAAGCGGACAACGGCCGTGCCAGGAGGCCTCACCGCCTCGCGTCCACTCCAGATCGTCCAAGTCGACCACACGAAAGCAGATATTTTTGTTGTCGACGAGGAGACGCGTCAACCGATCGGGAGGCCTTGGCTAACGCTGGCAATGGACGTCTGCAGTCGGATGGTGACAGGTTTCTACCTTACGATGGACGCCCCCTCCCGGCTCTCGACCAGTTTATGCTTGCTAAACTCCGTCTTTGACAAATCGCCTTGGCTGCGGGAGCGCGAGATCATCGAACCGTGGCCCGTAGCCGGACTTCCAGAGACGTTGCACGTCGATAACGGCAGCGACTTCAGGAGTCGTGCTTTCAAGAGGGGGTGTGAGGATGCGGGCATGGCGATCAATTGGCGTCCACCCGGCGAACCGCGGTTCGGTGGCCATATCGAACGGTTGATCGGCACCCAGATGGGAAAACTCCACTTACTACCCGGTACGACGTTCAGCAATGCACAGGAGCTTGGCGAATACGATTCGAAGCGGCATTCGGCGCTGACTTTGCGCGAACTCGAGCGATACATCGCCCTCGACATTGTTGGTAACTACCATCAGTCGATCCACGGCAGTCTAGGCCGCCCGCCAATCGCCGTCTGGCGCGAGCACGAGGGTGAAATTCCGCTCCGATTGCCGCAGGATCGCTTGCGTTTTTGGCTGACATTCCTGCCCGAGCAGGAGCGCACACTGCAACCAACCGGGATCCACCTGTTTGGACTGCGTTATTGGTCGGCAGCCCTCAGTGCCGACGTCGGGAATGCAAATCGCCGGTTGCTCGTCAAATACGATCCTCGGGACATGTCTCGTGTCTTCGTGCGGCGACAATCGGGAAACTTCGTGGAAGCTCGCTACGCCGATCTTACCTTGCCTTCGATAACACTGCACGAAGCCTTGGCGGCGCGCCGAGCGCTTCGGGCGAAGGGGCGACGAGAGGTGAATACCCGCATCATCGTTGGCACAGCGATCGAGCAGCGCAAGCTGGTGGATGCAGCGGTCAAGGCGACAGCGACTGCCCGGCGAGGCCGCCCTGCCCGCGCGAAAACGAAAGTGGATGATGGCAGTTGGGGCTCGCTTCGGGGGATCGACTCCAGCAAACCTGTTGCTTTCGAGGACACGGAATGACCTTGCATGAACACGGAAATCTCTCACCTGACTGCGAATGCCGCGGTACTGCTCGGTGAAGCAGACAAACAGCGCATCCGCGCGATAAGATCACGTCGCTGGCTCGTTTATCCTCGTGCCAAGCAGGTGCTTGATCGCCTCAACCTCCTCGTCGATCATCCACGCGGGACGCGAATGCCTTCCATTGCCATATACGGTGACAGTGGAATGGGCAAAACAATGATCATGAATCGTTTCCGTGAGCAACATCCGCCAAGCTTCAATTCGCTCACCGGCAGACTGAAAACGCCGGTTCTCGCAATGGAGATGACCAGCCGGCCTGGTGAGAGACGGTTTTATGCCGAACTTCTGACGCTCCTCGGCGCACCACAGCGGCCGCGCGCCGATATTGCACAAATGGAGCAGGCTGCGTTGCGCATCATGGAAGCAATCGGCGTGCAAGTGCTGGTGATTGACGAAGTGCATAACATTCTCGCTGGAACATATCGCGAGCAACGCATCGTCCTCAACACATTGCGCTTTCTAAGCAACCGCCTTCAGATCTCGCTCGTCTGCTTCGGGGTCAATGACGCCCGTGAGGCCATTGGCGGCGATGTACAATTGGCGCGCCGCTTCGAACAGTTCACGCTGAGCCGCTGGGTTGCAAATGAGCAGTTCGAAATCTTGGTCGCCTTGATCCCGCCACGGTGTTGCGCATGACGTTCTCGAACATCACGCGGTCGTCGCGGCGCCTGATTGCAAGCGAGCCCCGGCAATTATGTTGCAGCTGTAGTCCGATTACTGACGAGTTGCATCCCGTTCTTCGTATCCGGTTTCTCGGCTGGCGCATCACCTGTCCGCTTTGTGGTAACCTCCTTCAGAACGCTGACGGGGTGCCGCGACGCTCTCCCTTCAGTCGCTATCACAATAGTGCTCTTATAGGAGAACAGCTTCTCGACGACGAGGCCGAGCTAGGCATGCAAAACTGGATGCCGCCAAGCGAAGTTGCTCGCCTCCTCCTGATGCGGCGCGTCCCAAGTCCTTTGCCCGATCACTACCAACCATCAAACTATAGGGTGCTCGGCGTCATTATTCCTGATCTCGACGACGTCCTCAGGGTGCAAAATAGCGAACTTCCGTCGCGAGCGAGCGCGCTCTTGCCGCTGCACTTGAGGCCGGCTCTTTTAGCTGGTGTAGCCATCGTCCAGCGTGCGGGCCCGGAGATGCTTCACATGCTGCGAAGCCATTTGATGGGAGAGAACAAAGCTCGCTTCGGGAGAGACATAGACGAGATCGTGGACTGCGCACGTCAATCACGGACCTCTTCGCAGTTGCACTTAATTTGAGATTCCTTGCCTGTAGAATCTCAAATTAAATGCCAAACAAGAAATAAACGGCCGCATTCTTACGTTTAAGTGCCAAACGACAGATAACGGCAAGCCTGCTGGCGCACGGGGACGTATCGCAATTCCCGTCGCGGCTGACCGCGACCAGGCTCGGCAGGTCACGATGTTGCTGGTCGAGGATACTGGCTTTGACGCTTTCGACGCAGGTGGATTGGCCAACTCGTGGCGACAGCAGCCCGGCGCGCCCGCCTACTGCACCGACCTGATGCGAAACGAAATGGAAGGTGCGCTCGCAGCGGCCGAGAGATCTCGCTTGGCCAAGCGCCGGGATATCGTATTCGAAACCATCATGGAGCGCATGGGCGACGGCACGACCAACCCAGACGGAGACTGGCCCGTTCGCCTTGCACGGGCAGTGCAGATGTAACGTCGCGCTCAGCACGAAAGCGATTTCCCTCCAACTGAGTATCATCGCAATCGCCGCGCCTTCCCACGAAATCGTATAAGGACTTAAGATATGAAAGCTGTCCGATGGACATCCGACACCAAGCCTGAACTGGAAATACATGAAGAGCCGACGTTTACCCCGGGTTGGAACGATGTTCTGATCCGCGTGCACGCCGCCTCCCTCAATTTCCGGGACCAGGCTATTCTCGACGGGGAATATGGCGGGCCAACCCAGCCCAACGGCATCCCCCTGTCTGACGGCGCAGGTGAGGTGGTCGCGGTAGGCGACGGGGTCACGCGGACAAAGGTCGGTGACCGCGTCAGCGCGTCTTGCCATCCGCAATGGATTGGTGGACTGCCTCGACCAGAGTACCAGCTCGACAGTCTGGGCATGACGACGAATGGATGGCTCGCGGAATATCTCGTGGTGCATGAGAATGCGATCGTGCATCTGCCGGAATATCTCTCCTATGTCGAGGCGGCGTCGCTGCCTTGCGCCGCCGTTACGGCGTGGACCGCCCTCAACCGGTCTTCGCCCCTCCAGCCCGGCCAAACCGTTCTAGTGCAGGGAACCGGCGGAGTTGCGCTATTCTCGCTTCAGGTCGCAAGGATGTTCGGTGCTCGCGTGCTGGCAATCACCTCCTCGGACGAACGGCCGAAATCCTCAGAAAGCTGGGAGCCGATGGCGTGGTCAACTACCGAAGCCATCTAGACTGGGATCGAAAAATCCTCGCTCTCACCGATGGCAGAGGCGTCGACAAGACCATCGATATCGCTGGCGAGAAGACCATCGTGAAGTCTGCAGCCTCGACCCGACCTGGAGGCGACATCACGATTGTGGGCTTTACCAGCGGTTTCGGCGGTGGATTACCACCATACGACATTCTGGCGCGTTCACTTTCGGTTGCGGGATCGGCGATTGGGCCACGGGAGAACTTCGAGGCTCTGCTCCGCGCGATGGACATGCATCAGGTGAAGCCTGCTATCGATCAGATCTTCCCATTCGCGGACTTCAGGGATGCTTTCCGGCGACTTAAGAGCGGAAACCACATCGGTAAGGTCGTAGTCGACATCGCGCACTAAGCAATGGTGCCAAGTATGTGCTTGCAAGCCCCAGCTTTAGCCGCTGGAGCTTGCGGAGGCGAACAGTGATGTCGGCTTCACTTGACCGCCAATCACATTTTGCGGGCAAGCTTGCACGCGGCGCAGCGCCCTTTTCTGGCACCTTGCCGGTGGAGGCCGCCAATACAGCCTAAGGCCACGACGCCCGGATGTGGGCTGGTCCGGCCTAAATTAATCGGCTGCCTTAGCAGTTGTCCCCTGCATCTAGACTGTTCGTTGAGGTTGCAAAGTAAAAAGGGCGTTTCATGTTCGCGCAGTGTTAAGACCCCGACTTTACCGAAACCTAACTGCTATTCACGGTATTGTTGCGGAGCGTGCTCGACACAGCGATCTTGTGCCAACTCTTTCACTGCGATCTCAATCTATTTTAGATGATGAGTGAAATCCTGTTGCAAGATTGGAAATCTACGACTTATATTATCTACAAAATCTATAAAATTAAGAACATTCGAACTTCAATATAGGGTGCGAAGTATTCAAGCTGCCTTCCTGAACCGGAGGCAAAAAATGTAGCTACTCGAACCTTTCCCGCTCGGACGTTATGAATTGAAGAACCGCATTGTCATGGCTCCTCTAGGTCGAGCACGCGGAGATGCAGATCGGGCACCCAAGGAGCTGGTCGCGATCCACTACACCCAGCGCGCATCAGCTGGCCTACTTATCACCGAAGCTTGTCATGTATCTCCATCCAGCGCGACCAGGGTCTTCTCGACCGCAAATCACACCCATTACCAAAGCCAAGAGTGGAAGAAAGTTGTCGAAAGCGTCCATGAAGCCGGTGGGGTGATTTTCCAGCAGCTCACGCATGTCGGTCGCAAGGCATTGCTTTCTGGGCTGCCGGACGGCGAACATCCTGTAGCTCCTTCGGCCATCGCCGCTTTTGGTGGCATCATGAAAACTCAAGGTCTCGAAGAGTTTCCTGTGCCACGTGCGCTCGAACTGCACGAGATAGCACCAATCGTCGAAGATTTCAGGCGTTCGGCAGCTTTATCCCGTGAAGCCGGTTTCGATGGTATCGAACTTCTCGCCGCCAACGGATTTCTGATCGATCAGTTTCTGAGGGACGCGACCAACAAGCGAACCGACGAGTATGGCGGTTCAGTCGAAAACAGAGCCCGTTTCTTGCTGGAGGTGGTCGATGCTGTAATCTCCGAGTTTGGAGCAGACCGGGTTGGCGTTCGTTTGTCTCCCTATTTCCGCGCCGACAAGATTGACGATTCCGATCCCTTGAGCCTTTTTTCTTATGTCGCAAAAGAACTCAATCGCAGGGGCATCGCCTATATCCATCTGCTCGAAAGCAGGAGCTACGATGAGACCGGCGACATTCCACTGCATCAAAGGCTCGTTTCCAAGGCGAAAGGTGGAGCAGGTCCCCGACCTGGCCAGCCCTTCCTGGCGCCAATCATCAGGAAGCTGTTCGACGGGGCCTTGATCCTGAATAGCGGATACGATCGGGAAACAGCGGAAGAGGCAATTGTGACCGGTTACGCGGACGCTGTTTCTTTCGGGAGACTTTATATCTCCCAACCCGGACTTGCCGGAGCGGTTCCGTGCCGGCGCTTCGCTAACCGAACCTGATACCACTACCTATTATACCAACGGGCCAGAAGGTTACATCGACTATCCGTTTTTGGATCAGGAAGCAGCCGTCGCCGCACACGCATAAATCGCGGTGGCGCCCTCAACCGGGTCAGAAACGAAAGTTTTTCATGAACACGCACAATCGACCGCCAGCAATCCTAACGGATCTGCTCCTTCAAAGCCTGACAGACGAGTTTGCCAAAACAGCTGCCAGATACGACCTAGATGCGACGTTTCCGTTTGATAACTTCAGACGGCTGACTGAGCACAAGCTCCTCGCACTCACTGTGCCCACCTCGCTCGGAGGACTGGGCGGAGGGCTGGCCGACTCGGCTCGACTTGTCTCTGCTGTTGGAGCAGGCGAGGCATCAACCGGGCTGCTCGTTGCGATGAACTGCATGATGCACCACTTGCTGGGGAAAAAACCTTCTCCGGCATATGAAGAGATCGCCGCGGCGGCCCTTAAGGGCACCGGCGTTCTGAATGCGTTGCAGGCCGAGCCGGATCTTGGCTCGGCGGTGCGCGGCGGACTACCGGGAACCGTCGTCAGCCAGCAAACCGATGGCAGCTTCAAACTGAACGGTCGTAAGGCCTATGCCACCGGCAGCCCGATTGTCGGATGGTGGTTGACGCTTGTGAGGACCGATGAAGAGCATCCGAGGGTGGGGACCGTGCTGGTGCCAAGCAACTCTCCCGGTCTGGAAATCGTTCCCACCTGGAATCACGCCGGGCTTCGCGCAACCGCTAGCCACGAGATCAGGTTCAACGATGTGCATTTGCCAGAGAACGCGGCCACTGGGTTCCTGCCGGCGGGTTCGCCCGAACTTGCGTCGCGCCGGGCCATCATCGACGTCTGGTCATGCATTCTCACGGCTGCGCTCTACGACGGGATAGCCAAGGCAGGCAGGGATTGGCTCCGCAGTTTCCTTAAAGAGCGTGCCCCGTCCAACCTCGGCGCTTCGTTGGCGACTGTACCTCGAATCCAAGGCGTTGTCGGCGAAATTGAGGCTCTGCTTCTTGTCAATCGAGTCTTGATCGAAAACGCGGCACACACTGCCGATGCTGCCCCTGTCCCCGATCCGGTTCATGCGCAATTGGTAAAGCATATCGCCACCAACAATGCTGTGAAGGCTCTCGAACTTGCTTTGAGCGTTTCTGGAAATCACGGCCTTGACCGAGCAAATCCACTTGAACGTCATTTTCGTGACGTGCTTTGCGGTCGCGTCCATGCTCCCCAGTCTGACACCATTCTTGTGAATGCCGGGAAGGCATTCCTTTTTGCATAACCGGCGCGGAGACCCCATGAGCAACTCTCGTACATCGATTTTAACACTGCGCAGGCGTTCCTTTCTCGCGGGTGCCGCTGCAACCCTTGCATTTTCCGGGCAAAGCTTTGCTGACACGCCGATCCGCGGAGGAACCCTTGTCGCAGTCGTGTATCCGGGCGAGCCAAACGTTCTCACCTCAGCAGTGGTTCAGACCGGACAAGTGCAGACAGTGTCAGCCAAAATTTTCGACGGACTGATTACTTTCGGCGACAACTTCGAAATCAAGCCGGAACTGGCGACCAAGTGGACAACGAGCGAGGACGGTAAAGAACTTCGTTTCGATTTGCGGCAAGGCGTTCGCTGGCACGATGGCGAACCGTTTACGTCCGCTGACGTCAAATATACTTATGACAACGTCTGGATGAAAATTCATCCCCGCGCGCGGGCAACTTTCGCGGCCGTCGACGTGGTGGAAACTCCTGATCCACTCACCGTCATCTTCAAACTTAATAACCCGTCCGGCGTCATTCTCGGTGCGTTGAACGGCCTGGAGTCGACAATCCTGCCGAAACACCTTTACGAAGGCACGGATGTTCTCACCAACCCCCACAATGTAAATCCGATCGGAACAGGACCCTTCCGCTTCAAGGAATGGGTGCGCGGCGATCGTATCGTCCTCGAGCGCAACCCCGACTACTGGGATAGTGGGAAGCCATATCTCGATCAGATCGTCTATCGTGTTATCCCTGATGCAACCGCCCGTTACGCAGCTTTTGAATCCGGCGCCATTCAACTGGGTACTCTCACCCCAATCTCTCTCAGCGATCTGGCATTGGCACAAAAGAGCGAAACGCTGAACGTGGATTTCCACGGCTATGAATGGTTGGCGTCGGCCATTGTCGCCGATTTCAACGTCCGCAGGCCACCATTCAACGATGTCCGTGTACGCCGTGCCTTCGCGCATGCCTTCGATCTAAACGCGTTCGTCAAGGTCACCACCCGAGGGCTGGCGAAGCCAGGGACGTCGCCTGTTTTGTCCACACAGACAAAATTTTACGCGAACGAGGGGCTCCCCGCGTACAAATTCGACCGCTCGATCGCGGAGCAGCTTCTCGATGAGGCCGGATACGCAAGAAAGGCGGACGGTACAAGATTTGCCATCACCATCGACTGGCTACCGTTTGGCGAGAGCTTCCAGAGATTTGCGGAGTTCGCCCGACAGGCTTTCAAGGCGATCGGGATCGAGGCAACGATCCGCAATCAGGATCTCCCGCAGTTTTTCCGCCGCGTCTATTCGCAAAACGACTTTGATTTTGCAATATCATATCGCGCAGGTCTGGGTGACCCGCAGATCGGTATCGATCGCGTGATCTGGACCAAAGCCATTTTGAAGGACATACCCTGGTCAAACGGTTCAGGTTACAGCTCCCCGGAAATGGACGCCTTGATCGAGGCTGCCCATGTGGCATCGACCGAAGATAAGCGCGTTGCGCTTTACAAGAAAATTCAGGTTCTCGCACAAACGGATATTCCGACATTTACGCTGGCCGAAAACCGGCAGTTCACAATTGCCTCCAAGCGTCTTCATGGTCTCGGCACGGGCTCAATTGCTGTGTTTGACTCACTCAAAGATGCGTGGCTGGAAGGATGACGGAAGGTAAGCCCCATTCTGGTGAAAAGATAGGAAAGCGGAACGGTCGGTTGCTCTACGTAACCGTGCGGGCATGCCAGATGGTCCCGACGCTTTTCCTTCTGTTTCTGGCGGCATTTACCCTGCTGCATCTTGCTCCCGGAGATGCCGCGCAAGTTTTGGCAGGAGAATCTGGCGGAGGAGACGCCGCGTATCTGGCAAATTTGCGAGCCAGATTCGGATTGGACGAACCAATTTATGTTCAATTCCTTCTCTACGCCCGCAACGTCCTGTCCGGCGATCGTGGCTTCTCATTCCGCAATAATATGAACGTCGTCGATTTGATCGGATCGCGACTTCTACCAACACTACTTTTGACGGGGTCGGCAATGGTGGTCGCTGTCGCCTTAGGCATGACGGGTGGCGCGATCGCGGCCGCGCATGCCGGGAAATGGCAGGATCGCGTCATCAGCGGTATGGCTCTCCTAATTTACGCCACGCCGGGATTTCTTCTGGGAATTGGTCTCATGATCCTGTTTGGCGTAAAATTTCGCTGGCTGCCGATCGGTGGTTTTGTTGCGCCTCACGGCATCGAGACAGGTTTCCAATATGCCGCGAGCGTAGGCCGCCACCTAGTGCTGCCGATGATTACGCTAGGAGCACTCTACTCTGCTATCTACGCACGCTTCACGCGCGGGTCCATGCTCGAAGTATACGTCCAGGATCACGTCCGGACGGCGAGAGCAAAGGGCGTTGTCGCCTCTCGGACCGTTTTGCGGCACGTCATTCGAAACGCATCGTTGCCGCTCATCACACTTGTCGGGATGCAGGCCGGTTCACTTCTGAGCGGCGCAATTCTAGTCGAGACCGTCTTCGCATGGCCGGGTCTTGGAAGGCTTGCTTTCGAAGCGGTGCAACAGCGTGACTACAATTTGCTCGCAGGGTTGGTTTTGATCACCGGCACGCTCGTTGTGCTGGTGAATCTGTGTGTGGACATGCTTTACGCCGTACTCGATCCAAGGGTGTCTTTGAAATGACGACCGATACCGAACGACAGGCATTTCCTGAGGTGATGTTCCGTGTCCCGAACAGACTATGGCAATTTTTTCGAACCTGGCGAACGCTTCCGTGGTCTCTGCACGTCGGCTTGCTCATTCTATTCGTGCAACTGACGACGGCTTTTCTAGCGAATGTGCTTTATCCGACTGACCCATTCGAAATGGTCGGCATGCCGTTCCTGGCTCCTAGAGACGATCCGCAATTTCCGTTGGGCACAGATATTCTAGGCCGGGATATAGCCTCCGGGATTGTTCACGGAAGCCGCGTCTCGTTGCTCGTGGGAATAGCTGCGACACTGATTGCCACATGTGTTGGCACCACTATTGGTCTCGTGTCGGGATATTTTGGAGGATGGATAGATCATGCCCTCATGCGGATTACCGAACTTTTCCAGGTCATTCCGCACTTCCTCTTTGCCATTATTCTGGTCTCGATCCTGGGCGCTGATCTGTCGAACATCATAATCGCCATTGGACTGACGAGTTGGTCCATGGTCGCCCGCCTTGCGCGTGCAGAAGCTATGGCGCTCCGGGAACTCGACTTCGTAAAAATTTCCGTCGTCATGGGTGGCGGACACCTGCGCGCGGTCTTTAATCATATCCTGCCGAATGCCCTGCCCCCAGTGATAGTGTCAGCCTCCATTCTGACAGCGCTCGCCGTGCTGACGGAGGCGGGCCTTGCATTTTTCGGGATGAGCGACAGTAACCATCTCAGTTGGGGAAGCATGATCGGCGCCTCTCGCGATGCTTTGCTGACCGCACCGTACATGACCCTCATTCCGGGTGCCGCAATTGTTCTGGCAGTCCTCGGACTGAGCCTGATCGGCGACGGACTTGGGCAACTGCTTCGACGGGGAGCCCGGCTTTGACCAGCGATACCGTGCTGCGCGCCCGCAATCTTGCGATAGCCGTGCCGGGATATCGGCATCATGTTGACGCCGTTTGCGGTGTTGATATCGAGGTCGTCAGAGGTGAAACTCTGGCGATCGTTGGAGAATCCGGTTGCGGAAAATCGCTGACTGCCCTTGCTCTGGCGGGGCTTCTTCCCGATCGCGTGCGAATTTCCGGTGGAACCGTCGAAATTCTTGGACAGGACGTGTCACGACAGTCTGAGAAAGTGTGGCGGTCGTTAAGAGGCGACCGGATCTCGATGATTTTTCAGGATCCTATGTCCGCACTCAACCCGGTTCTTACGATCGGCGAGCAGATTGTCGAGGCTATCCGTGCGCATCGATCCGTTCGCAAGCGTGCGGCATTGGAAGAAGGCGTCGATCTGCTCCGTAGGGTGAAGTTGCAGGACCCTAGGGGCTGCATGGAGGCTTATCCACATCAGTTGTCGGGCGGGATGAGGCAACGCGTCTTGATCGCCATGGCAATCGCAAATCGCCCTGATATTCTTATCGCGGATGAACCGACGACTGCGCTCGATGCAACTGTCCAGGCCGATATTCTAGCACTACTCGCCGATCTCAAACGTGAAACGGGAATGGCTCTGGTCCTGATAACGCACGACCTCACGCTCGTCTCACGATGGGCCAACCGGATCATGGTGATGTATGCCGGTAAGGTAGTCGAAACGCGCGAGGCAAAGTCCATGCTCACTCATGCTGCTCATCCCTACACAAGCGCTCTGCTCGCTGCCCGGCCATACAGGCGGCCCCAAACAGGTCAGAGGCCACGGTTAGCGGAGATCAAAGGGCGCGTGCCATCGCCGCAGGATCGGCCCCACGGTTGCGGTTTTGCTGGCCGCTGCGACTTCATCATGCCTCAATGTAGGCTTGCATCTCCACTGCCGACGAAAGTCTCTGATGGAAGTGTCTGGTGTCACGTCACGACAGAACGGCAAGGACGCGAGTCAGGAGGAATTGCATGACCTCCCCAAGTGAACAGAAGGTACCACTGCTCGAAGTGCGAGGGCTCTCGGTGTCATTCGAAAGAAGAGGCCAACGCACTGACGCAGTCAGGAGCGTGTCCTTCGATCTCAAGGCAGGCGAAGTATGCGCCATTGTGGGACCATTGCAAAACCCGACGAATATGATTCACTTTGTTTGTGAGCGATCGAAGGGGCGGTGGCATGGCGATGAAGAGCGGTTCTCAGTTCAGCTTTG
>NZ_JAAMFB010000054.1 GCF_013322225.1 Agrobacterium larrymoorei | reverse complement strand
GACGGAGGCAATCCGTCGAGCAATACAAAATAGTCAAGAGAGCCTGAGGGCTCTGTCAAAGCGCTACGGGATCAATCAGAAGACTGTGGCCAAGTGGCGCAAGCGCGCTTCGACATCCGATCTTCCGACCGGCCCAAAGGAGCCAAAATCGACGGTCCTTTCGGTGGAGGAAGAGGCCGTGATTGTGGCCTTTCGACGCTATACCCTCTTGCCGCTCGATGACTGCCTCTATGCGCTACAACCGACCATACCGCACCTGACACGGTCTTCGTTGCATCGCTGCCTGCAACGCCATGGCATCGGCCGCCTGCCAGATGTTAAGGGCGACAAGCCCCAGAAGAAGAGGTTCAAGACCTATCCGATCGGTTATTTCCATATCGATATCGCCGAAGTTCGTACTGAGCAGGGCAAGCTGCACATGTTCGTCGCCATCGATCGAACATCCAAGTTCGCTTTCGTCGAACTGCACGAGAAGGCAACGACAGCGGTCTCCGCCGGCTTCCTGCGCAACCTTCTCGAGGCCGTGCCCTACAAGGTTCACACCGTTCTCACCGACAATGGCATCCAGTTCACCACGCCGGGCGCCGGTGGTTCAGCTGTCCCCCTCATCAGGCAAGCGATGGCAGCAGGCGAAATCTTCCGGGCGCATGCCTTCGAGTATGCCTGCGCCAAAGCTGACATCGAACATCGGACCACCAAGCCGAAACACCCTTGGACCAATGGCCAGGTCGAGCGCATGAACCGCACCATCAAGGACGCGACGGTAAAGCGCTTCTACTATGAGAGCCACGATCAGCTCCGCCAGCATCTCGAAGACTTCGTCTCAGCCTATAACTTCGGTCGACGATTGAAGACCCTCAAAGGCCTCACTCCATACGAATTCATTTGTCGGAGCTTGACAAATGAACCGGATCGATTCACCACCGACCCGACCCATCAATTCCCGGGACTAAACA
>NZ_JAAMFB010000034.1 GCF_013322225.1 Agrobacterium larrymoorei | reverse complement strand
TGTTGGTTTCCATGCGGAACTGAGCCGGTTAGGCAGATAATTTCCATTGAGAACTGAGCCATGTGAACCTTCCCCCCAACGCGGTGAGCGACGGGGGCAACGGAGTGATCCACATGGGACTTTTAAACATCATCCGTCGGATGGCGCTGCGAGAGAAGCAGTCGATCCGTGAGATCAGTCGACGCACCGGGCTGTCGCGCAACACGATCACAAAGTATTTGAACGCAGGTACAATCGAGCCGACGTTCACGGTACCGGAACGACCAAGCAAGCTTGATCCCTTTTCCGACAAACTGGCGGCCTGGCTGAAGACCGAGACCGGAAAGCCGCGCAAGCAGCGCCGGACCTTGAAGCAGCTTCACGCCGACCTGGTGGTTCTCGGTTTTACGGGCTCGTACAATAGGGTGGCCGCCTTTGCCCGCGATTGGCGAGTTGATCGGCTACGTGAGCAGCAGACGACGGGCCGTGGCGTATTCGTTCCGCTGTCTTTCCGACCTGGTGAGGCATTCCAGTTTGATTGGAGTGAGGACTACGCCGTGATCGGCGGCGAGCGCACGAAGCTCCAGGTCGCACATATCAAACTGTCTCACAGTCGGGCTTTTCTGGTCAGGGCCTACTTGCTGCAAACACACGAGATGCTCTTTGACGCGCACTGGCACGGCTTCCGTGTCTTCGGCGGCGTGCCTGGTCGTGGCATTTACGATAACATGAAGACAGCGGTCGATCGTGTGGGTCGCGGCAAGGAGCGACAGGTCAACATGCGCTTCCTCGCGATGACGAACCATTACGTCTTTGCACCTGAGTTCTGCAATCCAGCGGCCGGTTGGGAAAAGGGTCAGGTCGAGAAGAACGTCCAGGATGCCCGACCACGCTTGTGGCAACAGATGCCAGACTTTCCAAATCTGATGGCTTTGAATGACTGGCTGGAGCAACATTGCCAGGAGCTGTGGCGGGACACGGCGCATGGCACCTTGCCCGGTTCTATCGCAGATGTTTGGGCCGATGAGCGAGCAGCATTGATGGCATTGCCGACTGCATTTGACGGCTTCGTCGAGCAGAGCAAGCGCGTCTCACCAACATGCCTGATTACCTTCGAGCGGAACCGCTACAGCGTGCCTGCATCATTTGCAAACCGGCCCGTCAGCCTGCGGATATATCCCGAGCGCCTGGTCGTCGCAGCCGAGGGAAACATTCTATGTGAACACGCGCGGGTCATCGAGCGTAGCCACAGGCTACCTCGGACAATCTATGATTGGCGACATTACTTGACGGTCATCCAGCGCAAGCCCGGTGCCCTGCGCAATGGTGCTCCCTTCCTGGAATTGCCGTTTGCCTTTCGACAACTACAGGACCAGATGCTTCGCCGCCCCGGTGGTGATCGTGAGATGGCCGATATCCTTGCCCTCGTCCTTCATCACGACGAACAGGTTGTCGTCAGGGCTGTAGAACTGGCTTTGGATCAAGGCGTGGCAACCAAAATGCATGTGCTGAATCTTCTGCATCGTCTGATCGACGGCAAGACGAACGACGGTCGCGACGTCGATACGCCACAGGCACTGACCTTGCTGCATGAACCCAAGGCCAATGTAGAACGCTACGATGGCTTGCGCGTCCGGATCGTGGGAGGTCGCCATGCGTCATGATCCTGCCAGCGCGGCCGTCGTCATCATGCTCCGTAGCCTGAAGATGTATGGCATGGCGCAAGCCGTCACAGACCTGATCGAGCAAGGTGCTCCAGCTTTTGATGCAGCCGTGCCGATCCTGTCCCAGTTGCTGAAAGCCGAGATGGCCGAGCGCGAGGTCCGCTCCATCGCCTATCATATGAAGGCTGCACGCTTCCCTGCTTACAAGGACATCTCTGGATACGACTTTGCCGCCAGCGAGATCAACGAAGCGACGGTGCGCCAGTTGCACAGATGCGAGTTCATTGACGGAGCGCAGAATATCGTGCTCGTCGGCGGACCGGGCACAGGCAAAACCCACGTGGCGACGGCCCTTGGCATCCAGGCTATCGAACATCACCGTCGAAAGGTCCGCTTCTTCTCAACCATCGAATTGGTCAATGCACTTGAGCAGGAGAAGGCCAAAGGCAAGGCAGGCCAGATCGCTGAGACCTTGGTCCGCCTTGATCTGCTGATCCTTGATGAGCTCGGATACCTTCCATTCAGCGCTTCAGGCGGAGCGCTGCTCTTCCACCTGTTAAGCAAGCTCTATGAGCGGACCAGCGTGGTGATAACCACCAACCTCAGCTTTAGCGAATGGGCAACCGTCTTCGGCGACGCCAAGATGACGACGGCATTGCTCGATCGTTTGACCCATCGCTGCCATATCCTGGAAACAGGTAATGACAGCTTCCGCTTCAAGGCCAGTTCGGCAGCCGCAGCGAACAAGAGAGGAGAAAAAGCCAATCCCTTGACCAAAACCCAATCATAAAACCATAGTCAGAGGTGGCTCACTTCTCGGTGGAAAAACCGGCTCAGTTCCGCATGGAAACCAACA
>NZ_JAAMFB010000010.1 GCF_013322225.1 Agrobacterium larrymoorei | reverse complement strand
CGCCACTTGGCCACAGTCTTCTGATTGATCCCGTAGCGCTTTGACAGAGCCCTCAGGCTCTCTTGACTATTTTGTATTGCTCGACGGATTGCCTCCGTCGTCGTGGCGCTGCCGTGCAGAATTTGTCCCATAGTGCATCCCTCCAAGCTTGGGAAAATAATGCACCATCAAAGTCCGGGATCAAACACCTAGTCCTCGGCGTAAATATACTGTCGCCGCGCGAATGAGCGTGAGCTGACTCTCAGCACGCGGCATGATGTGGAAAGCGGCATGATGTGGAAATCAGTCAGCGTTACCCGAAGAAATATTCTGCGCAAGCGAGATCGCGACCCGACGGTCGTCTTCGGCAGCAACTGAGAAGGCCTGCTCCTGAAGGCTTTGTATCCAAACGCAGTTGACCGGAGCGCATTTATCCAGTGCGGCGGTCATGAAAGCGAGGCCGCGCACCGTCTGGCCTTCCTGAAACAGAAGATTGCCGAATATAGACATAGCGCCTGCATGGCCGTGCCTGCGGGCCTGATTGAGCCACTTCTTTGCCTGCTGGCTGTCTGCTCGACCACCCTCACCCGCCAGGATCATCTGTGCAAGCTGAAACTGGGCTTCAGCAACACCAAAGGTTGAGGCAACCTGAAAGTAGAGTTGGCGAGCCTGCCCCAGGTCCATCTTGACCGGGCTACCTGGAATGCCATGACGATAGTAATCGGCAAGCGACAAAAGGGCGTTGACGAAAAAGCCTGTGTCCTCAGAGCCGGGCTCCACGCCCTGGCTAGCGATTTCGCTATAAATCTTGAAGGCCTCGAAGTCGTTCTTGGCAACACCATCGCCATAGGCATACATGTTGGCAAGGGCCCAGCGAGAGCCGGTATGGCCCTTTTCCGCAGCGTAGCGGTAGGCCTCTACGGCATCTTCCTTTTTGCCATCCTTGTAGGATTTGAAGCCGAACTTGAAGAGGTCGAAAGGACCGGATTCCTTGGTGACGCCCGACTTGATATCGAAGGCGAGTGCTGGCACTGAAAGCGATGCCAGCATAATCCCCAGACACAGCGGTTTCAAAACGTTGATGTCACATTTCAGCATTTCAACGAACTTCTCTCACTCTTCCCGGCGCAAAGCGAAAACTCACGCAATACGGCAAAGCCAATCCACGCCGGGCCGCGATTTCGAACACACTGCGTCTCTCCAGCAGCACTCTCCATCGTGCTGCCAGTGACCTCTTGCGGCGATAGCTCAGTATTTTCATGAAGACAGATATAAGTACCGTTTCCGGCAACATAACGGCGTTTCGTCATCGCCTGGATTCCACCAAACGAGCTAGCAGAATTGAATTCCGCAGTTACTTGCTTAAAGCCTGAATCCGCACCTGTTTTCACTTTTACCACTTCCGCAGAACCACTTTCGAAGTCCGCATATTCTTCTATTTCCCTGCCTGCGAAAGCATTCAAGCACATGCTTTGTGGCGGGAAATGGACAAATTAGGCTTCATTCTTACGCTACGTGAAGGTTGCATAAAGATGTTGCCAAATCGTCACAATATTGCCGTTGGGCAACAAAAAACCCGGCTGATGAGAGCCGGGTTTTCAGAGAAATCATATTTCGTTAAAACTTAACTTTTACGCCCGTGGAAATTGCGGCCACTAAATCGTTTCCGAACCGATAGCCCGCCTCGTCGCCACACGTCGTCAATCCGCACGGTCTCCCAGCAATCGAAGATTCTCCGGAGGTCAGAAGACCAAGTGCACCTGCGATTTTGAATTCGATACTTTTGTTCGGCGAATAAACGAGCTGTGTTCCAAGCAACCAAGTATCGGTTTGGGTGCCGATGACCGTGGACGTACCACGATCCCAAGTCAAACTAACAGCGCCGCTCCACTGGTCGTTAAATTTGTGACCGACACCTCCCGATATCGTCCAGCCATCACGGTAAAACTGATCGAGTGTGTTAAGGGCGGTAACTCCTGCCACACAAGGCGAAACACCAACGGGGCAAAAGGCAACTGTTTGAATTTGGCTCCAATCCGTCCATTTGACGGAACCGAACGCGAGCCAACCTGGCGCGACACCCGACTGCACCTTGAGTTCAACGCTGTCTGGCAAGGAGACAGAGCCGTAAACCGGGGTAATGCGTCCGCCGTAGACCGCGAGCACGGGGTTAGTGGGTACGGCGGGAACATTCGTTAGATCGACCGTACCACTAAGATCGTAATCGACGGCGCTATTATATACTAAGCTCGTACGGAACGCGATTTCGGGAATTTCGTAGGCAACGCCAGCTCTCCACCCCCAACCGTCACCTTCCATTTCCAGTTTCCCCACGCCGGAAAAGACGGAAGGATAAAGAGGGCCTAATGCCAAGGGCGATACAACTTGGCGATATTTATAGCCACTTATCTCTTGATAGAATCCACCTCCGATAAGCGAAAGTTGACCTTTTCCCATTTCGAGTTTTACACGGCACGTAGTCGCATAATTATGGGATTCTACCTTAGTCTCTATGTTGTAGCTTGACCCTTGCCAGATACCGGGCTTGAGATGAGCTCCCCATGGCTCCGAATAATCAAACATGCAGTCGCCGTAATCGCCTATAGCCGCCTTGGCGCCGATACGCGGAGACCAATAATTTTCAGAATCGTCCGCGCTTGTCGACCATGAAGCGGGCAGAGGGCCGCCGCCTTTTGAAGGGAGCGGATTATCGCGAGCGTCTTTGACTTCTCGTTGCGGAGCAACAAATGTGGCGGTGCTGTCCAGCACGTAATCGGAAGTATCGAACAGAAGATCGATATTATAGCCACCGCGCTCGAGACCACCCGCAAAGGCAGGTGTCAAAGACGTGAAGCCGATGGCAAGGCCAAGAGCGCCAGTTATGATAGGATTCTGTTTTGCCATCTCTCTCCCCAATCAAGGCAATGTGATGGGAGGAAACTGAAGTGCTTCTTAGAAAAAGACAATGTGTCGCAGGACTTAGCAAAACCCGACAAAAGCTAAAATTTTTACGTAAAAAAACCTGCCACGCTCTGCAGCGACTGTTGTGCAGTTTATTATTCTAATTATTTGGGATTAATCCGCCAAACTTGGTATTTTATCGCAATGATCGTGCCATCTGTGACCATGTGACAACAAACATAATTTTCACGTAAAAATAGCCAATTGCAGCCGCAATTGCCGGAATGTCGCGGAAGGGTACGCGATCTTTACTTGGGACAGATGCGAAAAAAACGGGTGATTCTATCAGTTATAGACAGGAGGCGCCTACCTGTAAGCGCCTCCCTGTTTTGTAAGGCTGTGCTACTCAGCCAGCTTCATTGACGCGCTGAAGTGCGATCTTGAGGCTCTTTATTTGAAGCTCCAACTCGGCCTTGCGTTCACGGTCGGCGGCAACCACTTCCGGGTCGGCGTTGGCAACGAACTTTTCGTTCGACAGCTTCTTGTCGATACGCTCCAGTTCGGCTTCGGCCTTGCCTATAGCCTTTTCGAGACGTGCCTTCTCGGCGGCGATGTCGATAAGGTTGCCGAGCGGGATGCAAACGGTGGCCTCACCCAGAACCAGCTGAGCCGAACCCTTCGGCGCTGAATCGGCTGCCAGTATCTCGTCAGCGCGTGCCAGACGGCGAATGGCTGCGGAGTGACGGTCGAGGCGGGACTCGGTCGTCGGGTTGGCAGCCACTATGACCAGCGGAGCGGTGGCACCAGGCGGAACATTCATCTCGGAACGCGTGGAGCGAATGCCCGAAACGAGGTCGATCAGCCAGTTAATTTCCGCAGCTGCAGCCTCGTCACGGAACTCAGGCATCGGCCAGTCTGCGTGGCAGAGCAGACGATCTCGGCTCTCGCCCTCACCTGCCGTATGCGCCCACAGTTCTTCGGTCATGAATGGCATGAAGGGGTGAAGAAGCTTGTAGATTTCTTCCAGAACGTAAGCTGCACAGGCCTGCGCCTCTGTCTTCGCCGCTTCATCTTCGCCGCTGAAGACAGGCTTCAGCAGTTCCAGATACCAATCGCAGAACTGGTTCCACACGAAGCGATAGAGCGTCGCCGAGGCATCGTTGAAGCGATAGGCCTCGATCTGGGCTGTGACGTCCCGTGCCGTGTTGGCAAGTTCGGTCAAGATCCAGCGGTTGATCGTCTGCGTCGCCGTTTCGGGGAGGAAGTGCGGATCGCGATTCACGCCATTCATTTCGGCAAAGCGCGTGGCGTTCCACAGCTTGGTGCCGAAATTGCGATAACCAGCGATACGCGCCGCGTCCAGCTTCACGTCACGCCCTTGCGCTGCCATGATGGCGAGCGTGAAGCGAAGCGCATCGGCACCGTATTCGTCGATCAGCTCCAGCGGGTCGATGACGTTGCCCTTGGACTTCGACATCTTCTGGCCGTTCTTGTCACGAACCAGCGCGTGAATATAGACGGTGTGGAACGGCTCGACGGCATGGCCCGCATCGTCCTTCATGAAATGCAGACCCATCTGCATCATGCGAACGACCCAGAACGGAATGATATCGAAGCCGGTGACCAGAACGTTTGTCGGATAATAGCGCGCAAGTTCGGGCGTCTTTTCCGGCCAGCCGAGCGTGGAGAATGGCCACAGCGCAGACGAGAACCAGGTGTCGAGAACGTCTTCATCGCGAACGAGGATTTCGCCCGGCTGGAAGTTCTCCAGCTTCTCTTCAACCCAGGCCTTCCACGGGCCTTCGTGAGCGATATAGTGCTGGATAGCCGCCTGAAGCGCATCTTCCTCTGTCTTCTCGACGAAAACCTGACCATCAGGGCCGTACCATGCCGGGATCTGGTGACCCCACCAAAGCTGGCGAGAAATGCACCATGGCTGGATGTTTTCCATCCATTGGAAGTAGGTGTTCTCCCAGTTCTTGGGCACGAACTTGGTGCGGCCTTCGCGCACGGAAGCGATCGCAGGCTGGGCCAGCGTCTTGTTGTCGACCCACCACTGCTCCGTCATGCGCGGCTCGATTGGAACGCCGCCACGGTCGCCGTGCGGCACCATGTGCTTGTGTGGCTCGATCTTGTCGAGCAGACCGGCTTCTTCGAAGATTTCCACGATGATCTTGCGGGCAGCGAAACGGTCCTGCCCCTCCAGACGATCCCAGGCGCCGTGCAACGCTGCCGGATGATCGAGGCCTTCGAGGAAATCCTCGTTCTCCTTGATGGTAATCGTCGCATCGATATTCATGATGTTGATGGCGCGCAGGCCGCAACGCTTTCCGACTTCGAAGTCGTTGAAATCATGCGCAGGCGTGATCTTCACAGCGCCCGTACCCGTGCTCGGGTCGGCATAGGTATCGGCAACGATCGGGATCTTGCGACCGACGATCGGCAGAATGACATGCTTGCCGATGATACCCTGATAACGCTGGTCATCCGCGTGAACGGCAATGCCGGTATCACCCAGCATCGTTTCCGGGCGCGTGGTTGCAACGACGATGTAATCGCGCGTCTCATACTCGGTTGGCGCACCCCGATCATCCCACGCACATGGGTACTGATAGGTAACGCCCTTTTCCAGCGGGTAGCGGAAGTGCCAGAGGTTGCCCTTCACTTCCTGCTGCTCGACTTCCATGTCGGAAATCGCGGTCAGCAGCTTCGGGTCCCAGTTGACGAGGCGCTTGTCCTTGTAGATCAGGCCCTGCTTGTAGAGCGTGACGAAGACTTCCAGAACGGCTTCGGAAAGACCCTCATCCATTGTGAAACGTTCGCGCGACCAGTCGCAGGATGCGCCGAGACGCTTCAACTGGTTGAAGATCAAACCGCCGGATTCAGCCTTCCATTCCCATACCTTTTCAACGAAAGCATCACGGCCCATGTCACGGCGACCGGGCAGCTTCTGCTCCGCAAGCTTGCGCTCAACCACCATCTGCGTGGCGATGCCGGCATGGTCCATGCCCGGCTGCCAAAGCACGTCCTTGCCACGCATACGCTCGAAGCGGACCATAATGTCCTGCAGCGTATTGTTCAGCGCGTGCCCCATGTGAAGAGAGCCCGTCACATTCGGCGGAGGGATGACGATGGTGAAGGTTTCCGCACCTGGCTTTGCATTTGCGCCAGCGCGAAACGCATTGGCCTCGTCCCAGGCTTTGGCAACTTTCGGTTCGACGGCGGCGGAATCGTAGGTCTTTTCGAGCATTTCCTGACCTGAAATCTGGAGTTCTATTTTGAATTTTTAAATAAGGATGAGCGGTTGAGAGTCAACACAAAGTGGACAAATCGATGCTCATGCTTACGAAACGAAAAAGCCGCCCCGGATTTGGAGCGGCTTATATCTATTACACATATACGGCTTAACGACGAGGGCCGCGGGCCACGCGTTCGATTTCTTCGCGCACAAGGCGCTCCACAAGCGTCGGTAGATTGTCTTCCAGCCATTCCTGAAGCATAGGCCGTAGCATATCCTGCGCCAATTGCTCGATGGTCGGGCGCTGTACGCCATCGAACACCTCGGCGAGTTCCCCGAATGACTTGGCAATCTGCGCACCGGCAGCGGCCGAAATGAGGTTAACCGAGAGGGCGCTTTCTTCAACCGCTGGCAAGACTGGCGATTCAACCGGAACCTCCACCGTGCGAGTCGATGGCTTTTCAGGCTCCACTGCGCCGCGCAGTTCCAGATTTTCCCAGGATGGAACCTGAGGCGCAACAGCAGGCGCTGAAGAAAAGGACGGAACGTCGCCGATAACGTCCTTCGGCTGCGGGGAAACGGCAGCCATCAATGGGCGCACATCCGTGGGGCGCTGCGCAGCGGGCGCGATCCGCTCTGGCTGAAATACTGGCTGAGACTGAGGCGGCGCCGTTTCGGCCGGACGCTGTGCTGCAAAAGCCTGGGCACCCATGGCGGCGTTGCGATCAGCCGCGGCACGAACGCGGGCAGCCACATCGGCCAGTGACATGGTGTTTTCCTGTGGACGCTCGACGACTGGTTCGTTTCGTTCGGAAAACGGCGCGAAATCGGCCTGCTGACGCGCACCATATCCCTGATTTGCGGCAGGCGGGACATGTGAAGGCGGGCTCACAGGTTCTACTGCAAATGCACCATCGGAATGCTCACCCTCATCATCATAAACCGGAGGCAGGTGGCCGGAAAAAGCATCTGACGTCGCGGGCTCATTGCTTTCAATGATCCTGCGAATGGACGCCAGAATTTCTTCCATGGATGGTTCACGCGCGACACTTGGCTGAGCCATTATCTATCCCCGATTGCTACATTCTAACGGAGCGGAGCAAAAATACGCATGCTCCGAATCACCTTTAGTTTAGGGCAGCCATCGACGGAATAGAATCCGGCTTTTCGCTTAAACTGCTCGATACACAGCTTTATTTGCCGAGAGAACCACGCAAACAAAAAAGACCCACTCAACAAGCGGGTCTTTTCAAACTCGTCCCTACAGCAACCAGTCTTAGAAAACGAACACTTTCGCCTTTGCAAAACCGGGCAGTGGCTTGAACGAGACGTTGAAAGACGTAGCGGATGAAATGCCCTTGCCTTCCTTCTGGTATACGGTTGCTTTCGCAGCATTTCCGTAGCCAACCACGGCAACGAGCCGACCGCCATCCGCCAACTGGTCCAACAGGGCAGCGGGGACCTCTTCGACAGAGCCATTGATGAAAATCAGGTCATATGGCGCTTCTGCCGCGTAACCCTTCTCGAGTTCGCCCTTCACGGAAGCGACGTTATCATAGCCAAGCGCGGAAAGCGTCTCGATGGCGCGCGCCGAAAGCTCCTCATCGCTTTCAAGCGATACGACGGAGCCCGCCAACTGCGAGAGAATTGCGGATAGGTAACCAGTCCCACCGCCAATTTCGAGAACAAGGTCATCCTTCGTCACAGCAGCAAGCTGTAAAAGCTTGGCAAGAGGAGACGCCTTGAGGAGATAACGCGCTGGGCGTCCGTCCTTGGCAGGACAGATCTGCAGGTCTTCGTCGACATAAGCGATCTGCCTTGCGCTATCAGGAACGAAAGCCTCTCGCGGAACGGCAAGAAAAGCCTTGAGAAC
Organism: Agrobacterium larrymoorei; assembly: GCF_013322225.1. Taxonomy (GTDB): domain Bacteria; phylum Pseudomonadota; class Alphaproteobacteria; order Rhizobiales; family Rhizobiaceae; genus Agrobacterium; species Agrobacterium larrymoorei_A. The sequence goes on along the minus strand of NZ_JAAMFB010000010.1, from coordinate 265,643 downwards.
CGAGTGCGATGTTACATCGGTCGTGCGCAACTGGCCATCCACCATCTTCGCGCGTGCGGTTTCGAAATCCATCATGACGTTCATTGCCTCAAATAGAAGTCCTGCGCGGCAAGGAATTTATCCTACCGCATTTTGCTAATCGTCTTAATTGGCTCCGCCTGTCCTTTCAAGCTTTAGGATACAGATGTTGCAAAAAAGCTGCGCGTATCGCCGAAGGCCACCAGCCACAGAACGGCACTCGAAATTGGTGGTGATATCATACCGTCTCCAGCGGAACTTTTTTGACCGCTAATCATTGAATACGAACGAAAATCATCGCTAACGGCTGGAGGCAAAAATGCTCGGCACAATCCTGGTTATCTTGCTTATTCTGTTCCTGATCGGCGCCCTTCCGAGCTGGGGCTACCATAATTACGGCTACGGTCCATCGGGTGGCCTGGGATTGGTTCTTGTCATAGTATTGGTTCTCGTTCTCCTAGGCAGAATCTAAATTTCCTAGCCTCGCCTTTTCGAAGGCGAGGCACCATCTCCAAAGACGATTGAAAACAAAACCCCCCGCCCTCCTGCGCCACGTTTTCATAATAAAAAATCGGCCGATATTCAGAACGTCCCTCTTGCACATCGTTTAGGATTATTCTAAACCCCGGCCATCGCTTGATTATTCAAGCCGTGAGGCCTCGTGGCGGAGTGGTGACGCACAGGACTGCAAATCCTTGTACCCCGGTTCAATTCCGGGCGAGGCCTCCAACGCTTTATAGCGCACCAAACAACCATTTGAAATTCTTAAATAAAATTCTGGGTACGGCAATTTGGGCTTGAACCGTTCCGCTACACCAAATCAGGGTATGGCAAATCGTTCCTGATTTAATTCCCCTCCTCCTCTATTGACTCCTCCCCAACCAGAACATAATCAGAACATCGTTGGCACATGGGGCGTGTGCTTTCCGAAACAAAATGCGGCATTTGAAACTCTTGAACAGGAGACTGGAAACGTGTGTTCGGATTTTAGCCGCGGTGAGGTTGATGTCGCAGATTACATTCTTGAATGCCATAATTGAGACGCCAGAGCTGCTATCGAGACGATGCAGGAAGAGATTGAGCACCTGCAGTAGCAATTAAATCTGGCCGTGGTCGCAATGGGATATGGCTTTACACGGGGCTGGGTGCCTACGCGTGACAATAAGCCCAAGTAGAAAGAGTATTCGAGCCGAAAGTGGGACATGAATTTGGAACAAGAAATTCTGCGTCTCGTTTGAGACAAATTAGTCATAACGTGTTGTGAGCGTCGCACGCACGCCAACGGAGCGCATCATGAAAATCACCCTGCCCATTATCGTCTCAGCCCTGACACTGGCTGTCGCGGGCTGCACGACAGGTATTTCATCACGCGAACTGCAACCCATTCCCGGTAGCATTACCTATAATGGCCAGCCGCGCACAAAACTTACCAAGTCGCCCATCGGCAGCACATTCACGCATAGTTTCAGGACGTGGGATGGGGATCGATATATCGAGACCTATCAGATTTTACCGGATCGATCGCTACAGATCATAGATCGTCGCGTCGTTAGGGACTGGCCCATATTTGGTCGTGACGATTGATGGCGAGTTACCGTTGAACCTCGCCTCATAAGCGGTTAGACGCAGCTCCTGAAAAATCTCATGCAAAATGCTGTAGCGATTTTGTAATGAGGTGTCTTGAGAACAGATCGGCTTGAACCGCAATGCATACCAAATGGACGAAACCTGTGCTGGTCGCCTTTGAAGAACCGGGTGATTATACGAGCATCGACACAACGCAAGCAGCATCCTGGGCGATGATCGAGGACTGGCCGACAGAAGAAGGAGAAGCGCTTGATCGTGCGCTGCTTATCTTCGCGGCGGTCGGCTCTGGAAAGAAAACGCCGGAAGATGCCCGAAAAGCTTTCGTCGCCGCCGCAATGGAAGCTGGTCTCGATATCAAAGCCTGAGTAAAAAAGCTTACGATACTGTGGGTCAACGCGAAACTCTCTCGCAGAGAGGCATACGTCTCTGCGGCGTTTTGCGGCAACGACATCCGCTCAGAATGGGTGCTACCATGCACCGTAAAAATGTGCGGTTTCGTCAAAGAGAAAGCGCGGGAAAATAGAAGTGTATCCGCAATTCAATTTCGAGCGATATGTTTCATCAGAACAAAGATTGACCCATCATGAAAAAGCCTCTGCTATTGCTCCTCATAACCTGCCTTGGTATCGGCATCGTTGGTCATCTGGTGGTCGCATTTATCTATACGGGATAAGCAGACCGCGAATGATTTATGCACATTGTGAACGCGCGGATCACGACGCGCTTCAGCTAGACAATGCGCCTATCTTCGTCAGATCAGCAAATCGTTAACATTCATCTTTCCGTCGCGGAACCGCGTTAAACTTTGCACGTTTCTACCATATCATTTGGAGGGTAGAGAAATGCGTGACGGTTTGAACAGTCTGCTGGAAGTATCGCTTCTTGGTTTCGTCGTTGTAACTTGCCTTTTGATGGTCAACCCGCCGGTCTGACCTGAAAGAAACCACGTGTTTGATGCGCTCCGTTTCAGCGCTTACAAAAATGCGGCCCAAAAGGCCGCATTTTGCATTTCATAAGATCAGCCTGCCAATTTTTCTGCCAGCTTAGCGACATGAGCTCCCTGATATCTTGCTCCCTCAAGCTCGACCGCAGAAGGCTGCCGAGAGCCGTCACCATCAGTTATTGTCGAGGCTCCATAGGGAGAGCCACCCTTCACCTCTTCAACACCCATCTGTCCCTGAAACGCATAGGGCAAACCGGCAACGGCCATGCCGTGATGAAGAAAGGTTGGAATAAAGCTCAATATCGTTGATTCCTGCCCACCATGTTGTGTGGCGGATGAGGTAAAGGCAGAACCCAGTTTCCCAACCAGCTTACCACTGAACCACAGTCCGCCGGTCTGATCCCAGAAATTACGCATCTGCGACGCTACAGTTCCAAAGCGCGTTCCCGCACCAACGATGATCGCGTCATATTCGGCCAGTTCATCAACTGTTGAAATCGGCGCAGCCTGATCAAGCTTGAAGTTTGAAGATTTCGCCACGGCTTCCGGAACAAGTTCCGGCACACGTTTCACAACCGCCTCAGCACCAGCCGACCGGGCACCTTCTGCAACGGCATAGGCCATGGTTTCGATATGACCATAGGATGAATAATAGAGCACGAGAACTTTTGCCATTTTCATTTCTTCCCTAGAGTTTTCGACTTCAATGGAGACCTTCGAAACGTGAGAGGTCGATTATGTAACGGGAAGCTACCAAAGCGGTTGCGCAATTTCCAGACGGTGAGACGCGACGCATCGTTTCCTATTATCGAACAGCAGGCGCTGACACAGTCAGGGTCCGTCTGCAAAACATGTTGCAATCGGCGCAGGCGGGTTTAACCTCGAGAGACAATTCAAAGTGAGTGCCTCCATGTCTTCTCCCTCTTCCCACACCCCCACTGTCTCTGCCGCGATGCTCGCGATCGGCGATGAGCTTTTGTCAGGGCGAACCAAGGACAAGAATATCGGGCATCTCGCCGACGTCCTCACTATGTCTGGGATCGACCTTAAGGAAGTCCGCATCGTGGCCGACGAAGAGCAGCCGATCGTGGAAGCAGTCAATGCCTTGAGGGCGAGATATGACTACGTCTTCACCTCCGGAGGCATCGGTCCAACCCATGACGACATAACAGCCGACGCCATCTCGTCCGCCTTTGAACTGCCCTGCGAGCATGACGCCGATGCGATGCGCATTCTTGGCGATATGTACCGTGTCCGCGAGATGGAATTTACCGACGCGAGAAAGCGTATGGCGCGCATGCCGCGTGGAGCCAAGCACATTGCCAATCCCGTTTCCGTTGCGCCAGGCTTCATCATCGGCAATGTCTACGTCATGGCGGGCGTGCCGCAGGTGTTTCAAGCCATGCTGGACAATATAGTACCAACGCTAAAGACCGGCACTAAAATCATGTCCCAATCCGTTCGCTCTCCCTATGGCGAAGGCGATATTGGAACGCCGTTGACCGAAGTCCAAAAGGCGCATCCGACGACGAGCATCGGATCCTACCCGAAATATGATGGCCAGCGTTTTTCCACGGAGATCGTCGTGCGTGCCCGCGACCTTGCGGCACTGGATGCGGCCACCCGGGATATTACAAGCATGATCGAAAAAATCGCAGAACAGAAATCCGCTGCAACACCGTGATCGGGCCATATAGCCCAAGCCAAGTTGATATCGGTCAAAGCAACATCAGGACCACTGCCGCATGATCTGAGCGGATTTCTTTGAAGGAAAACATTCGAGTGGATGCGTAAGGAGAAAGATCATGGGATACAAAACGATACTTGCCGTCATCGACACGACCGACAACGCTCGCAGACTTGACGTTTTCATCACTGCATTTGCCAGGGAATTCTCCGCGCATGTCGTTGGTCTCCACATGGAAACACTTGCGGACGTTCCCCTCGTGGCTCCCATGGAAATTCCCGATCCAGCGACTGTGCAAGCCGTGCAGGAGGTCGCGCATAAAGAAACGGCGGAGGCTGGCCAGATTTTTATCGAACGAATGACCGGTCACGGCATATCCCATGAATGGCGCAGCCTTGTTTCATCCGTAGGTTACTCGTCCAACGCGTCCGTCCACAGCGCCCGATGCGCGGACCTCATCATCGCACGTCAAACGGATTCATCCTCTCTTTCAGATAGCCGGGCCGAACTGGATAGCTTTCTTTACGAAAGTGGTCGTCCGATACTCCTCGTCCCTCATTCGATGATGGAGACCAAGCCAATCAAGCGCGTCATGATCGCGTGGAACGGCTCGCGGGAAGTAACGCGTGCAACATTCGATGCGCTACCTTTTCTGCTGGCGGCGGACAGCGTCGAGGTCTTTTCTGTTGCCCAAGATGAAAGTGAGACGAAAGAGAGCGGTTTGGCTGGCACCGAAATAGCGGCAACGCTCGCCCGACACGGCGTCAATGTAAGCGTGACTTCGCAGGAAAAAATCCATGGCGTTTCGCCTCAAACCGCTATCGAGAAGAGGCTGTCCGATGGAACAGTCGACTTGCTGGTGATGGGTGCCTACGGCCATTCCCGTTGGTGGGAAATGCTTTTCGGCGGCGTCACCCATCGCCTGCTGGAATCCATGACCGCCATGACGTTGCTCTCACGATAGCAAGCACTTCTGCCGAGGCGAAAATGTTTGGCGCTTCGCTTTGCCCGTGATACTGCATCCGCAAACGGCCTCTTGACGATATGAGGCCCAGCCAATCAAACAGTATGATCACGCCGGCTGCGCAATGGTGCGGCGTGACGGTGTGAGCAAGATGCAAGACAAAACAGTTTCTCCCATTCACGTCATCGGCGGCGGCCTTGCCGGCTCGGAAGCCGCATGGCAAATTGCAGAGGCTGGCGTACCGGTCATCCTGCACGAAATGCGCGGCGTTCGCGGGACGGACGCACACAAGGGCGATAGCCTTGCAGAACTCGTCTGCTCCAATTCCTTCCGCTCCGATGATGCGACGGCCAATGCCGTGGGCGTCATCCACGCCGAAATGCGCCTTGCCCGTTCGCTCATCATGGCCTGTGCAGACAGGCATCAGGTTCCTGCGGGCGGCGCGCTTGCGGTGGATCGCGACGGCTTTTCGGAGGCCGTGACGGCGGCGCTCGCAGCCCATCCGCTGATCACCATCGTGCGTGAGGAAGTGACTGGCCTGCCACCAAAGGAGTGGGACAACACCATCATCGCCACCGGGCCTTTGACCTCACCCGATCTTGCCGCTGCTATTCAGGCTGAGACCGGTGAAGATGCCCTCGCCTTCTTCGACGCCATTGCGCCTATCGTTCACCGCGACAGCATCAATATGGATATCTGCTGGTATCAGTCGCGCTACGACAAGGTTGGCCCGGGAGGCACAGGCAAGGATTACATCAACTGCCCGATGGATCAGGAGCAATATTTTGCTTTCATCGACGCATTGATCGCGGGCGATACGGTCGGCTTCAAGGAATGGGAGGGTACGCCCTATTTCGATGGCTGCCTGCCGATCGAGATCATGGCAGAGCGCGGTCGTGAAACCTTGCGCCATGGTCCGATGAAGCCCATGGGTCTGACGAACGCGCATAACCCGGCCGTCAAAGCCTATGCCGTCATTCAGTTGCGGCAAGACAATGCATTGGGCACGCTTTACAATATGGTCGGCTTCCAGACGAAGCTGAAGTACGGCGCTCAAGCGGACATCTTCCGCATGATTCCGGGCCTCGAAAATGCGGAATTCGCCCGCCTCGGTGGCCTGCACCGCAACACCTATATCGATTCTCCGAGGTTGCTCGACCCATCGCTAAAACTGAAGTCACGTCCGGGTGTGCGATTTGCCGGTCAGATCACCGGCTGCGAAGGCTATGTCGAAAGCGCATCCATTGGCCTGCTCACAGGTCGCTTTGCCGCAGCCGAACAGCTCGGCCAGCCTGTCAGTCTTCCTCCTGCAACGTCGGCGCTTGGCTCGCTGCTCAACCACATTACCGGCGGCCATCTGTCGACGGACGAAGAGCCGGGCAAACGTTCCTTCCAGCCAATGAACATCAATTTCGGCCTGTTCCCGGAACTTGCTCCGGGCTCCATCGTCAAGCCGGAGGGCGTCAAGCGTTTTCGTGGCAAGGACAAGACGATCATGAAGCGTCAGCTGATGGCCAGACGTGCTCTAACCGACTGCGCGGCGTGGCTTGGCGTTGAAGCACCCGTGTTCAATCAGGTGGTCGACGATGAAGGTTCAGGCGTCAGGGAAGAATCGGCGGCCTGATCTGTATCGACCTCGGCAGCTTCCAGATAGCTGCCGAGCAGCCATAAGGATACCTCCGCCGCCTCGCCTGCCGTTTTGAAGCGATACGCACCGCTGTACTTTGGCGAATCTTCAAACGTCACCACGAAACCGTCACCGGTTTCAAGATGCTCGACCCGAATGCGCTCGGGATCCAGCAGCATACATGCGTGATGCTTGCCCATATTGCGCATGAAACCGGCCTTGTTATCGTGAAGACGAACAAATACGGTTTTGCCGTCCGCCGTCATATGCAGGCTGCGGATTGCCTCATTTGGGAACGCGCGCGAGAAATCGATAATGGCCTGGCCCGTATCACGGCGCTCATCATCTTCCGTGTCTTTTCGCATACGCCACACATAATAGGCAAAAACGCATAGCGGAATGAGGATGATGATCCAGACCGTCAGACTCATCGATGTCGCTCCATGGCGGCGGTTTCCAGATGTGATGCGCACAAAGCGCCTCGCGTAAGAGCGCTTTTTAATCGTCGAGGCTTGCGTGAGCGTGGAATTGCCTAAAACCGCTTCAGGAACGATGCCTTGGCGAACAGCCATTGACGGCGCAGAAGCGATGGCTGGATATCGGCTTCAAGCACATCCGCACCAGCCTTGCGCGCCTTCTTCAAAACTTGGCCGACAATCGAAACGGGCACGAAAGCTGGAAACACGCTTGAAGCCACCTGCGCATTGCGAGCCTTTTCCAAATGGTCGTGCGCATGTGCAACAAAGATTTCGATAACCGCATTTATCCGGTCGCGATCTTTCCCCTCGAGGAAAGTTTCCCGATCGAGCCCTGTTGCCGCAAGCATATCCTTCGGCACGTAAACCTGTCCGCGACGACGGTTGAGCGGCATCAAAAGCAGCATGCCAGCCATGGCCTGTGCCACTCCGGCGTGACCGGCGGCATCTGCACTTTGCTTTGCGTCGTCTGGCGAAAGAACGATGCTGGAAAGCTGGATCAGTGCCGAGGCTGTCTCCCCGGCATAGCCTTCCAGTGCATTGCGATCTTCGAACGTGTCATCGTAAAGATCGAAAACCCTTGCTTCGATCATGTTGATCAGGGTCTGGCGCGGCAGACTATGTGCGGCGATGGCATCCAGCAGGGCTTTAGCTATCGGATGGGAATGGCTGTCACCATGCGGATTACCTTCAAGCAAATCGCGCCACCATTGCATGCGCACTTCGCCAGGAAGTGGTTCGCGCACCAGATCACGAATGCGGGCAATTTCAGCGTTGAAGGCGTAGAGCGCAGCCAGCGCCTCGCGTTTGTCCTCCGGCGCTAGAAGGCAGGCCAGATATCGGTCTCTATCCATGTCACGCAGCATGGAAAGGCACGCGTCCTCATCAGCCGTCGGCTCAGTCATGGAGTTCCGTTCTTTCAGCCTTCTACGGCAATCAGCGCAGCAGCGACAGCCCGCGATTCCGAAAGCATGATGTTGTAGGTTCTGACCGCCGCTCCGGTGCTCATCGGATCAGCGGAAATTCCCGCCTCTTTCAGCGCAAGCCTCAATTCCTTCGGAGTGACCCGCATGGAATCGCCTGTTCCGATCAGCAGAAACTCTATGTCGACTGCCTGTTCCAAGACCTTGGCGAAATCTTCCACCGTCAGCTTTGCACCATCTGTCGCGTCCCATCCGTGAATGCCAGAAGGCAGGCACAGCAGAGAGCCTCGATGCGACATATCGGCGAAACGAAAGCCGTTATTACCGTAGGCATCGATTGGCGCCCGGCCGGGAAAATGGGCCGGGCGTATCTCTATTCCACCTGCCATCAGTGGACCGGCTTACCGTTCACGATGACGGTCTTCTCGTCTTCCGCATTCTCCGCATCATTGCCGCTAGGGCGCAGCTTGAAGGCGATGAGAACTGGTGCCGCAATGTAGACCGACGAGAACACGCCGATACCGACACCGAAGAGCATGGCGAAGGTGAACGACCGGATGACCTCGCCGCCGAACAGATAGAGCGACAGCAGCGCCAGCATGACGGTCAGACCTGTCAGAATGGTACGCGACAGCGTCTGGTTCAGCGAAACGTCGATGATCATCGACAGCGGCATCTTCTTGTATCGACGCAGGTTTTCACGAATTCGGTCATAAATGACGACGGTGTCGTTCAGCGAATAACCGATGATCGTGAGAATGGCCGCGATACTGGTGAGGTTGAACTCGATGCCGAGGAACACGAACAGGCCGATGGTGAACACCACGTCGTGGACCATCGAGATGATCGCACCCAGGGCGAACTGCCATTCGAAGCGCATCCAGATGTAGATCATGATGGCAACCATCGCTAGCGCGATACCGATGGTAGACGTGAACGTCAGGTCACCGGAAACTGCAGGTCCCACCACTTCCACACGGCGGAAGTCGTAATTGTCCTGCAAGGTATCGCGCACCATGGTGATGGCGGACTGCTCGGCGTTTTCTCCGCCTTCCTGAGCCTGAATTCGGATCAGCGCATCCTGCGAAGAGCCGAAGCTCTGCGCCTGAATTTCACCAAGGTTCAACTGGCTCAGACGATCACGGATATCTCCGAGATCTGCATCGCCTTGCTTTGCCTTCACTTCGATGATGGAACCGCCCTGGAAGTCGATGCCGAGGTTCAAACCTTTAGCCACGAAACCGCCAACGCAGGTCAGCATGATGACGCCCGTGATACCGAACACCAGACGGCGGTACTTCATAAAGGGAATGTCCTTGCCATCGAAAATGGCAGTACGAATCCCCTTCGGCAGGTGCTTCGGGCGCGAACGACGTACCCACACGCCGAACAGCCACGCAGTCAGCGTGTAGGCCGTGAAGACTGTCGTGAGAATACCGACGGCGAGCGTCACCGCAAAGCCCTTAACCGGACCCGTGCCCATGTAGAACAGCACAGCCGCGACGATGAAGGTCGTGATATTGGCGTCGATGATCGTCGCAAAGGCTCGGGTAAAGCCATTTTCCAGCGATGAAATCAGCGGTTTGCCGCTTCGCACCTCCTCGCGTATGCGCTCGTAAATCAGAACGTTGGAATCCACGGCCATACCGATGGTCAAGACAATACCCGCGATACCCGGTAAGGTCAGTGTCGACCCGATGATACTTAGTACTGCCAGCAGCATGACGATGTTGACGATCAGTGCAATGTTGGCAAGCAGGCCGAAGAAGCCGTAGAAAACGAACATGAACAGCACGACACCGACAGCACCGATGGCGCTGGCAGTGAGGCCCGCATTGATCGAGTCGTTGCCGAGGCTCGGACCAACCGTGCGCTCTTCGACCACGGTCAGCGTTGCAGGCAGGGCACCGGCGCGCAGCAGCACAGCCAGATCGTTTGCCCCCTGAACCGTGAAGTTACCGGAAATCTGGCCTGATCCACCAATGATCGGCTCGCGGATGACCGGGGCAGAGATGACTTGGTTGTCTAGGACGATGGCGAACGGACGACCGACATTCTGCTGCGTGGCCTGCGCAAAACGCTGCGAACCGCGGCTATCGAAGCGGAAGGTCACGACCGGCTCGTTGGTCTGCTGGTTGAAGCTCGCCTGCGAGTCCACGAGGTTGTCACCCGACACCAGCGCGCGGCGTTCTACCAGATAGGGTACCGGTGGATCGTCCTGCGAATAGAGAACTTCCGACGTTGCTGGTGGTCGACCGTTCATCGCCTCCTGGACCGGCATGGACGTGTCGACCATACGGAAAGAGAGCTTGGCCGTCTGGTTCAAAAGCGATTTCAGACGCTGCGGATCCTGAAGACCTGGCACCTGCACGATTATGCGATCAGCGCCCTGACGCTGGATCAGAGGCTCGGTCGTGCCGAGTTCATCGACGCGGCGACGCACGACTTCGATAGACTGCGAAACCGCAGAGGACAGACGGTATTCGATTCCTTCATCCGTCAAGTTAAGGCGGAGCAGGTTGTCACCGCCATCGCTCATCGAGACTTCGGTTACCGACGTCCCGACCAGCGTTCCAACAGAAACTGGCTGTGTCAGATCGCGAAGCGCCGTCTTTGCGGCCTCGTACTGTGCCGGATCGCTGATGCGAACCTGGATCTGCTGACCGTTGCCCGCCAGCCCGGAATAGCGGATGTTTGCATCGCGAAGCTGCGTGCGCACATCGCCTACGATTGTTTCGAGGCGTTCCTTCACGATGTCGGAACGCTCGATCTTGAGCATGATGTGGGAGCCACCCTGAAGGTCGAGACCTAGAGTTACCTTATTGTTCTTGTACCAGTTGGGCATGCCCTCCAATTGCTTGTCGGTGAACAGGTTTGGAGAAGCGATAACGACGCTTATCAGCACGGCTAGCCAGATGAAGGCTGTTTTCCAGCGGGAAAAATGAAGCATTTCGGTCTCGGTCAGGGTTGGGTGTGAGAACCCAGGCTGCGTTGTGCCGCAGCCTGCTTATTGTTACTTCGCGTTCGCGGGAGCTTCGGTCTTGACCGGCTCACCCTTTACACGAACCTCGGCGATATAGGTGCGCGACGCGCGAACCTTGACGCCTTCGGCGATTTCGACTTCCAGTTCATTGTCGTCGATGACCTTCGAAACCTTGCCGACGATACCGCCGCCCAGCACGACCTGATCGCCACGGCGAATAGCGGTGAGCGTTTCCTGGCGCTTCTTCATCTGCGCGCGCTGCGGCCGGATGAGGAAAAAGTACCACACCACCATCAGGGGCGCAAAAAGGAAAAGCATCTCGAGGCCAGACCCCAGAGCGGATGGTGCGCCTGCTGCATCCTGTGCAAAGGCTTGGCTAATGAACATAAAAAACTCCTCAGATTTCGGGCGCAGTTTCAGCGGCAGTCTCGGCCACTGGCCAGCTTTCAAGCCGCCGAAATATAGTTGCGATCCCTTAGAATGCAACAGAAAGACATGGCTGCGAGTACCGTTTCCACGCCTCTTACCCTTTCGACACCGGAAACACCATGCTAACCCGACGAAATTCCATATCTATACAGCCCGATACCGGCTTTGATGCCCGACTTTGACAGACCGCAAGGAGGCAAGACCATGACGCCAGAAGAAACCAACGCATTGCTGCTTTCCGAAGTACGGCGTCTGGCAGATGCTTTAGAGCGGCTTGCAGGCCCCGCCCCCGCCGTAAATGACTGGAACAGCGCCGATTGCTTCGTCTGGGTACCGGCAAATGCGTGGCTTCAACCGGTCAAGCGGCCCAACCGCGTTGCGTTGAAACTCATTCGCGGCGTTGATCATGTACGCGATATTCTCCACGAAAACACATTGCGCTTCGCGGAAGGTTTCGCGGCCAACAACGTGCTTCTGTGGGGAGCGCGTGGCATGGGCAAATCCTCGCTGGTCAAAGCTGTTCACGAAGACGTGCGGGCAGCGAGTGGGGCTTCATTGAAGCTTGTGGAAGTTCACCGCGAAGATATTCACACTCTTACAGCCCTGCTAGACATACTGAAATCGGCACCGCACCGCGTCATTCTCTTCTGCGATGATCTTTCCTTCGATCATGACGACACGGCATACAAGTCACTCAAGGCAGCGCTTGATGGTGGTATTGAGGGACGGCCCGACAACGTGTTGTTCTACGCCACCTCCAATCGCCGCCACCTCCTGCCTCGCCACATGATGGAAAACGAACAATCGACCGCCATCAACCCTTCCGAGGCAGTGGAGGAAAAAGTGTCCCTATCGGATCGTTTCGGTTTGTGGCTTGGCTTCCACAAATGCAGCCAGGACGATTACCTGTCCATGATCGATGGCTATGCGAGCCACTTCGATTTGGGCCTACCCCAGGAAACGCTCCATCACGAAGCGCTTGAATGGGCAACGACGCGCGGCGGACGCTCAGGCCGCGTTGCGTGGCAGTATATTCAGGATGCGGCCGGACGATTGCGCAAGCCGCTGAAATTGTGAAGCAGCATTGAGAGCGTTTCTGCTTTTGTTGAACGCACGAAACGCCTCGGCGTGCATTGTGATCGACAGCATGGAACGCCTGGAATGACTTTACCGAGCAATGATTTAGACAGCTGAACTCTGCGATTTACTTATTTAGCATTTCCCTCTTCGGCATCAGGAACAATCCGATCACAATGCCGTTTGTTCGCACACGCGCTCAGCGTGGCGAGACAGGAGAGAAAAATGTCTGATCAGGCAAGATATACCGTTGGTCACGCTGGTGCCCGTACGACTGGGTGGCCATATTCGTTCAAACAAGTGTCCTGGGGGGGCATTCTTGCGGGGGTAGCAGTTGCATTGACGTTGCATTTGCTGCTCAATCTTCTCGGTCTTGCCATCGGCGCTGGCGTCATCGACCCGGCACAGAACGACAGCCCCACCGCCGCCAGCCTTTCGACTGGCTCCGTGATCTGGGTGATCGTCAGCGGCATAATTGCAGCTTTTATCGGTGCCTATGTCGCCAGCCGTCTGTCAGGGCGTTCGTCTCGTTCTATCGGCGCTCTACACGGCTTGACCTCGTGGGCCGTGACGACACTCATCGTCTTCTACATGTTGACGACCTCTGTCGGAGCGCTGGTTGGTGGAGCCTTCACAGGTGTAGCAAGTATGTTTTCCGGCGCGGGTTCTACGATTGCAACTGCGGCCACGACCGCAGCACCGGCATTGGCAAATGCAAATAACCCGATGGCGACGATAGAGCAGCGCGTGCGTGAAGCCTCTGGCGGAAACGATCCGCAGGCACTTCGTGATACGGCTGTGACTGCGGTTAGCGCCGTGCTGACCGGCGACCAGGCCCAGGCAGAAGACGCGCGCAATCGTGCGGCAGACGCCCTCGCCCGCGCTCAAGGCATTCCTGTAGATCAGGCTCGCCAGCAGGTCACCGAATACGAAAACCAGTATCGTCAGGCCGTTGAGCAGTCGAAGACTAAAGCCACGGAAGCCGCTCAGGCAACGGCCACTGCAATCTCCGCCGCCGCTTATGTTGCGTTCGGCGCGCTGTTAATCGGCGCAGTTGCGGCCCTCTTTGGCGGTAGCATAGGCGCTGCCCGCGTGGAGCGCGACCGGGAGACCGTTATCGAGTAAGATCGTCCCTTACACGCTGTCAATGAAAAGCCCCGGAGGCATCAGCTTCCGGGGCTTCTTTTTACGACTGCAAAACGCCTAATATCGGCATTCTCCATCAGCCACACAAATCCCATGGAAGGATTAGTGAAGTATCTGGCTGAGAAACAATCTCGTGCGTTCGTGCTGAGGATTGTCGAAGAACTCGGCAGGCGAATTCTGTTCGACGATCTGGCCTTGATCCATGAAGATGACCCGGTTCGCGACCTGGCGTGCGAAGCCCATTTCGTGGGTCACGCACAGCATGGTCATGCCGTCTTCGGCAAGGCTCACCATCGTATCCAGAACTTCCTTGACCATTTCAGGGTCGAGCGCGGACGTCGGCTCATCGAACAGCATGATCTTTGGCTTCATGCAGAGCGAGCGGGCGATCGCCACGCGCTGCTGCTGACCGCCGGAAAGCTGGCCCGGATACTTGTGCGCCTGCTCGGGAATCTTGACGCGCTTCAGATAGTGCATCGCGATTTCCTCGGCTTCCTTCTTGGGCATCTTTCGAACCCAGATCGGAGCCAGTGTGCAGTTTTCGAGAATGGTCAGATGAGGGAAGAGGTTGAAGTGCTGGAACACCATGCCAACTTCGCGACGAACCTCATCGATCTTTTTCAGATCGTTGGTCAGTTCGATATTGTCGACCTTGATGCTGCCCGACTGGTGCTCTTCGAGACGGTTAATGCAGCGGATCATCGTGGATTTGCCAGATCCCGAAGGACCGGCGATGACGATGCGTTCGCCTTTCATGACCTTGAGATTGATATCCCGCAGCACATGAAAATCGCCGTACCACTTGTTCATGCCGGTGATTTCGATTGCGACGTCAGTCGTCGAGACTTCCAGCTTTTTTGCTTGGGCTTCTGCCATGAAATTTCCCCTTATTTCTTATGTCCGGTATCGAGATGGCGCTCCATGAACAATGAATAGCGCGACATGCCGAAGCAGAATATCCAGAATATGAACCCGGCGAAAACATAACCCGTGACTGGTGTCACCGGTGTCGCCCAGTTCGCATCCGACTGGTTGAGGTTTACGATACCCAGAAGGTCGAACATACCGATGATCGATACAAGCGACGTATCTTTGAAAAGACCGATGAAGGTGTTCACAATCCCGGGAATGACGAGCTTCAAGGCCTGCGGAAGAACGATCAGGCGCGTCTTCTGCCAATAATTGAGGCCGAGCGAATCCGCACCTTCATACTGTCCCTTCGGAATGGCCTGAAGACCCCCGCGAATGACTTCCGCCATATAGGCAGAGGCAAACAGCGAGACGCCGACGAGCGCACGCAGGAACTTGTCGAAGGTCCAGCCATCCGGCAGGAACAGCGGCAGCATGATCGAGGCGAAGAACAGAACGGTGATCAACGGAATACCGCGAATGACTTCGATGAAGGTCACGCACAGCGTCTTGATCACTGGCATGTTCGACCGGCGGCCAAGCGCCAGCAGAATGCCGAATGGCAGCGACACTGTGATCCCAAAGAACGACAGGATCAGCGTCACCATCAGGCCGCCCCAAAGCTGGGTTTCCACGCGTGGCAGGCCGAAGTAGCCGCCAACGAGCAGGAAGAAGGACACGAACGGCAGTACGATGAACAGCAACAGGGCGTTCAGTCCCTTAAAGGGGGCCTTCGGAATCAGCATCGGGATCAAGAGGATGAAGAATGCCGCAGCCACCAGAAGCGGACGCCAGCGTTCTTCAAGCGGATAACGTCCAAACATGAACTGCTCGAACTTGGCATTGACGAAAGCCCAGCAGGCTCCCGCCTGTCCATCCGGGATCGCGCCGCCCTGAGCAACCGTCAGGCATGCCGTGCGATCAGTGCCGGTCCATGTGGCGTGGATGAACAGCCACTCCACCAAAGGCGGAATGATGTAGACCAGAAACGCGATTGCAACCACGGTCAGAACGACATCCTTGGGTGTTGCAAACAGCTTGGTTCGCAGCCAATGGGCAACGCCCACCTGGCTGGATGGCGCAGGTGCCTGAGGCACCATTTCACCGCGAACATATGTGAGGGTGTTGGATGTCATTGCTTATCTCTCCACCAGCGCCATCTTCGCGTTGAACCAGTTCATCAGGATCGCAGTCGTGAGCGACAGCGACAGATAGACCACAAGCCAGATCGCAACGATCTCGATTGCCTGTCCACTCTGGTTGAGAACCGTGTTTCCAACGCTGACGAGTTCCGAGAAACCGACCGCGACGGCCAGCGAGGAGTTCTTTGTGAGGTTGAGATACTGGCTTGTCAGCGGCGGAATGATGATGCGCATCGCCTGCGGAACCACCACCAGACGGGTCGTCGTGCTGGAGCGAAGGCCCAGAGCATCGGCAGCTTCCGTCTGCCCTTTCGGAACGGCCTTGATACCACCACGGACAATTTCAGCGATGAAGGACGCTGTATAGAAAGAAAGCGCCAGATAGATCGACATGAATTCAGGGCCGATGACTGCGCCACCGGTCAGGTTGAACTTGCCGGCAACCGGCATATCGAAGGTCAGCGGCGAACCGATGGCCAGAAATGTCAGGACGGGCAGACCGATGATAATCGCGGTGCCGACGATGCCGGTGCGGAACGGCTGCCCGGTACGCATCTGCCGGGCTTTGGCCCAACGATAAACGAAGACGGTGATGATGATGCCGACAAGAAACGCCAGAGGGACCATCCATATGCCTTCGCCCCAAAGGAACTTCGGATAGAAGAAGCCGCGATTGTTGAGATAAGTGCCAAGCGGCATTTCAAGCGATTCACGGGCCTGAGGCAGGATCGTGATGACACCCTTGTACCAGAAGAAGATGACCAGAAGCGGCGGCAGGTTACGGAAAATTTCCACGTAGGCCTGAGCCAGCTTCGACACCAGCCAGTTCCGCGACAGCCTGGCAATACCGACGATGAAGCCGATGATCGAAGCCGTGATGATACCAAGCACCGCGACCTGAAGCGTGTTGAGGAAGCCGACGAGAAGTGCGCGCGCGAAGGTATTATCGTTATTATACGCGATCAGCGACTGACCGATATCAAACCCTGCGCGTCCGTTAAGGAAGCCAAATCCCGTTGAAATATTTGCTCTTTGAAGATTGTGGATCGTATTGCTAGCTATAATCCAGATAAACAGTCCGAAAAGAACGACTGTTAGAACCTGATAAAATATCGACCGCGCTTTCGGGTCGTATATTATGGACGTCGCGCCAGATGCGCTGGACGGTCCAGTTTGGATCGCCTTGCCTGCCATAGGCACCTTTCCCTCTATATGCTCTTTGCGAGCTTATTCTGATAATTTGAAGGAGGCAGGGATGATTTCCCCGCCTCCCGCATCAACTTTTGGATGTAAAGCTTGTTAGCGTACTGGAGGAGCGTACTGCAGGCCGCCCTTCGTCCACAATGCGTTCTGGCCACGCTCGATCTTCAGCGGCGAACCGGCACCAACGTTACGGTCGAAGACTTCGCCGTAGTTACCGACGTGCTTGATGATGTTGTAGGCCCATTCATTGGTCAGGCCGAGATCGGTACCGATCTTGCTGCCTTCTTCTGTGCCCAGCAGACGCTTGATGTCCGGGTTGGCGGAAGCCTTCTGCTCATCGACGTTTGCGGAGGTGATACCGAACTCTTCAGCGTTGACCATGGCGTAATGAACCCAGCTCACGACGTCGAACCACTGGTCATCGCCCTGACGAACGGCCGGTCCAAGCGGCTCCTTCGAAATGGTTTCCGGCAGAACTGCGTTTTCGTCCGGGTTCTTCATCTTGAGGCGGATAGCATAGAGGCCGGACTTGTCCGTGGTGTACACGTCGCAACGACCAGAGTCGTAAGCGCCGGTCGCGTCGGATTCCTTTTCGAAGACAACCGGGTTGTACTGAAGGTTGTTCGTCTTGAAGTAGTCAGCGAGGTTGAGTTCCGTGGTGGTACCCTGCTGAACGCAGACAGACGCGCCGGAAAGCTCGAGAGCGGACTTAACGTTAAGAGAGTTTTTAACGATGAAGCCCTGGCCATCGTAATAGTTCACGGTGCGGAAGTTGAAGCCGAGCGAGGTATCGCGGCTGATCGTCCAGGTCGTGTTACGCGTCAGAACGTCGACTTCACCGGACTGGAGAGCCGGAAAACGGTCCTTGGATGTCAGAGCGACGAACTTTGCCTTGGACGGATCACCAAAAACAGCAGAGGCAATGCCGCGGCAGTAATCGACGTCGATACCGGACCATTCGCCCTTGTCGTCAGGGTTGGAGAAACCCGGAATACCCGAGCTCACACCGCAAGTAACGAAACCCTTCGACTTGACGTCCTGAAGCGTTGCGGCAGATGCAGCCGATGCAGCTCCCAAAACTGCTGCGCCAATAGCGGCTGACAGAAGTGCCTTTTTCATTTTTCCCAACCTTTGTATCTTTTTTTCAGATCAGGAGAGACACGCATCCGCATGACGACCGCGATAGTCTCCCCGCTTCACCTCCCGGTGTGCGTTCCTATCACAATCGCAATTGCCGTCACGGTCAAGACTTTCGCGAAGCAATTGTGTCTAAAAAACGGAATTTTCAAAAAAGAGACATTTTAATGGGCAAATGGCTAATAATTACGCTAATTTAGATGAAAAACTGCTCATCCTGTCAGGCAGGTAGACTGCCTTTCCACGACCCCTGATAACGAACTATTGACCTCAAACCAGTTTCCCGACCATGGTCAACCAATAACGTATGAGAGACATTGCAGCATGAAAGACAAAAACGGGATACTTCACGGCGCGGGTGCCAACACGCGTCTTGCTCACCTGGGGAATAATCCTGCCGACTACTTCGGCTTCGTCAACCCACCGATTGCACGCGGTTCGACCGTATTGTTTCCAGACGCTGCAACACTCGTCTCCGAGGACCAGAAGTATACTTACGGAACGCACGGCACGCCCACCACGGATGCGCTGTGCAATATGATCGATCAACTGGAGGGCTCGGCAGGCACGATTCTGCTGCCGTCCGGGCTTGCTGCGGTGACCGTACCGTTTTTGGCCTATCTGAAGTCCGGCGATCACGCGCTGATTGTCGATTCGGTCTATTACCCTACCCGTCGTTTCTGCAACACAATGCTGAAGCAGTTCGGCGTCGAAGTAGAGTACTACGACCCCGCTGTTGGCGCCGAAATCGAAGCACTCATTCGCCCCAACACCCGTCTGATCCATCTGGAAGCGCCCGGCTCGAATACTTTTGAAATTCAGGACGTGGGCCTGATCGCC
Source organism: Agrobacterium larrymoorei (assembly GCF_013322225.1). Classification (GTDB taxonomy): domain Bacteria; phylum Pseudomonadota; class Alphaproteobacteria; order Rhizobiales; family Rhizobiaceae; genus Agrobacterium; species Agrobacterium larrymoorei_A. The sequence goes on along the minus strand of NZ_JAAMFB010000010.1, from coordinate 246,552 downwards.
TCGATCGCACACCGGCACGATTGCGTGGTGACGATGGACAACACATGGGCGACGCCGCTCTATTTCCGTCCGCTTGACCATGGAGTGGACGTCTCCATCCATGCCGCGACGAAATACCCGGCAGGCCACTCCGATGTGCTGATGGGCTTTGTTTCCGCAAACGAAAACCACTGGGCAAAACTGGAGCAGGCTAACCGCAATCTCGGCCTCTGCGTCACTTCGGACGACGCATATCAGGTTTTGCGCGGAATGCGCACGATGGGTATTCGGCTGGAACACCACCGCAAAAGCGCGCTTGCGATTGCCGAATGGCTGGAAAGCCGCCACGACGTTGCGCGTGTTCTTCACCCCGCTCTTGAGAGCTTTCCGTCGCATGACATCTGGAAGCGCGACTTCAAGGGCTCAAGCGGAGTCTTCTCATTTGTGCTGAAGGCGGATGAAGGAAAATTCAAAGAAAAATCTCACGCTTTTCTCGATGCACTTTCGATATTCGGGCTTGGCTTTTCCTGGGGTGGCTACGAATCGCTCGCTGTTTTGGTCAATCTTCGTGACAGGACGGTTGCCAAGGGACCAACGGAGGGTCCGGTCATACGTCTACAAATCGGTCTGGAAGATGCCGCGGATATCAAGCGGGATCTAGAAGCAGGCTTCGCAGCAGCGGCGGCGATCTAAAGGCCATTTGCACGATATCCATAAAGCCAGTCGAAATCCGCCAGAAATTTTTCTGGCGGTCGCATCGACAGTAAAATATCGCGCCCGATCCGCAACGGGCCACTGGCATGATAGGCAAACTTGTTGAGAGCAGCTCTCTTGCGCGCTTTTGCAATACGAGGAATGCGATGCGCCTCAAAGGCTATCAACGCGTCTTGTAGTGATTTGCGCTCATAGACGAAAGCGGAGAGTTCGAACGCATCCTCGATGGCCATGGCAGCGCCCTGCGCCGCAAACGGCACCATCGCATGGGCAGCATCGCCGATCAGAACCATATCGTGACCGTTCTGCCACTTCCCCTGCCCGGCTTCAAACAGCGGCCACAGCGAGGTCTCTCCCGCACGTTCGAACAGATCGTTGAAAGCAGGGTTCCAGCGGCGAAACTGCTGTTGCAATAGTTTTTTTTGCTGCCCTTGCGCTTCTGCTTGCCAGGTATCACCCGGGTTTGCACCGGCGGAAATGGCTACGATATTGTAGCTGACCGTTTCTGCCAGTGGATAGATCACCACATGAGCGGATGGACCTAAAAACGCAGTAACTGAGTTCGGATTCAGGAACTGCGGCGCATCTTTTTGCGCAACCGTGAAACGCCACGCTATGTCGCCGGAAAAGGAAGCCGAGGGACTACCCGGCACCGCATATCGAGCACTCGACCACACGCCATCCGCCCCGATCACTAGATCGGGCTCGACAAATGTCGTGGCGGCAATAGCTGATTTGCTGGCGGACTCCAGCCGCTTGCCAAGGTGGAGGCGGCACAGCGGATTGGCAGTAACAGCGGCGAGCAGCGCTCGCTGCAACGTCGCTCGATGCAGGACGCCATAAGGTGCCCCCCAACGCTCCCTCGCCATTTGCCGCATCGGTAACGAAACCATTGTCTTCAACCCAAGCCCTGACGCAAGGTTGACCGATTCCGGCTCAAGCCAATTCTCCTCAAGTGTGGGCAGAACATCGAGCGCGGCTAGAATACGAGCCGCATTGGGCGATATTTGCAGACCCGCGCCAACCTCTTCCAGCTGTGCGGCCTGCTCGATAATCTCGGAGCGAATACCATACTTGGCAAAAGAAAGGGCTGCGGTAAGACCGGCGATACCGGCACCGACGATAGCAACAGATTTTACGGGCATGAAAAGCCCCAATAAAGTTAAGAGTTTACGCTGCCTTCACATGAAAGACGCAGCCGGGCGGGTTGGTCTGAGTGGCCTTGAGCGACGAATTATAACGGAACAGGGTGGAGCAATAGGAGCAGACTTTCTCATTATCATCGCCCATATCGATGAAGATATGCGGATGATCGTAAGGAACCGACGCGCCAGTGCACATGAATTCCTTGACACCGATTTCGATCATGCGATGTCCGCCGTCGTTCTGGAAGTGAGGAATGGTATGCCCGGCCATGTTTGTCTCCAAATGCAACTTCGTCGTTGAGCCAACGCTCGTATTTTTACGAGTATGTAGCCTTAAATGCGTTCGACCTCCACAGAAATCATCGTCAAATATTTTCAAGCTTTCGATTTCCTGACATATGGTGCGGGAAAAAGGATGTCCTTGATGAATCTCAACCTTCCGCAGTTTTCGCATTTTTCTCGCAATGGATTGCAGCTTGCCTATCTCGACGAGGGCGATCCTTCAGGCGAACCGGTGCTGTTGATCCACGGATTTGCTTCGAGTGCTGCGGTCAACTGGGTCCATCCCGGCTGGGTCAAAACGCTTGGAGACGCCGGTTATCGCGTCATTGCCATAGACAATCGCGGTCACGGCGCCAGCGATAAACCTCACGAACCGGAAGCCTATTACCCCTCCGTCATGGCTGAAGACGCCGTGGCACTGTTGAACCATCTGGGCATACCGGAAGCGCATATCATGGGTTATTCCATGGGTGCGCGCATTTCGGCTTTCCTCGCATTGGCTCATCCTGAACGCGTCCGCTCGCTGGTTTTTGGCGGGCTCGGCATTGGCATGGTAGATGGCGTGGGTGACTGGGACCCCATCGCAGACGCGCTGCTTGCGCCTTCGCTGGATGTCGTCACCCATGAGCGCGGTCGCATGTTTCGGGCATTTGCAGACCAGACGAAAAGCGACCGGATTGCGCTCGCGGCCTGCATCGAAACATCGCGCGTGCTCGTGAGCCGGGAAGACGCGGCAAGGATCGATGCGCCTACCCTGATCGCAGTGGGTACGAAAGACGACATCGCAGGTTCCGGGCAGGAACTGGCTGAATTGATGCCTAACGCACGGGCCATCGATATTCCCAACCGCGACCACATGCTTGCGGTGGGTGACAGGGTCTTCAAGGCTGCAGCGCTCGAGTTTTATCAGGGACTAAAGAAGTAGCTCGTCAAGAAATGTGGTTTCATAAAGCTTTCAGAAAAACTGATGGTTTCGCGCCTTTAACCTCATTGGGCGATCCCCATTTCTATGCGAATAGTTTTTCTGTATAAAAGACACTACGGTTCAAGGGAGACCCTTTATGGTCGCACGCACAGAGGCACGTCAGTCGGATCAACTTTCCGTAGTCGATCCAATCTGGGGCAGTCTTTTGAACGAGGCGCGCGCTGCTGCGTCTCAGGACCCGCTGCTTTCTGCCTTTTTCTACTCCACGATCTTGAATCACCGATCGCTGGAAGAATGCGTAATCTACCGTATCTGCGAGCTTCTGGACCATCCGGACATTCAGGCGGTTCTGCTGCGGCAAACCTTTGAGGAGATGCTGGAAGACTGGCCGGAGTGGGGCAGCATCCTGCGCGTGGATATTCAGGCGGTCTACGACCGCGATCCCGCCTGCTCGCGCTTCATGGAGCCTGTGCTTTACTTCAAGGGCTTTCAGGCAATCCAGACCCACCGCCTTGCGCACTGGCTTTGGAACAATGGCAGACGCGACTTCGCACTTTATCTGCAAAGCCGCTCATCCAGCGTATTCCAGACTGATATCAACCCGGCTGCCAGGATCGGCAAAGGCGTATTCCTCGATCACGCCACCGGCCTTGTCGTGGGTGAAACGGCGGTCGTCGGCGACAACGTTTCCATTCTCCACGGCGTAACGCTCGGCGGCACGGGCAAAGAAGGCGCGGATCGCCATCCGAAAATCCGAAGCGGCGTGCTAATCGGCGCGGGTGCGAAAATCTTGGGCAACATCGAAATCGGCAGTTGCTCACGCATCGCAGCGGGTTCGGTTGTGTTGAAACCCGTTCCTCCCAAAGCGACCGTTGCAGGCGTCCCTGCCAAAATCGTCGGTGAAGCAGGGTGCAGCGAACCATCGCGCATCATGGACCAGATCATTGGCGCGGATATCTGACCGCGCATCGTTCCGTCCGTGTGGATCATGCGGACGATTTGCCTCTTTGACTTTACTTTCGCCTTTAACCCATGCCACAAGCGGCTCAGATTTTTTTGAAGAGCCACGGCGTTCCCGGACGTGCCCGAAAGGCGCGTTGCGTCGTGGAAACTGCACAGGAGAAGACTGGTGAAAGCCGACGAAATCAAAAAGCTCGACGCCTATTTCAAACGCACTTTCGGGGACAAGATGATCGTGAAGGCGCGCCCGCGTAAAGACGACTCGGCTGAAGTGTATCTCGGCGAAGAGTTTCTGGGCGTTGTCTATATCGACGACGAAGACGGCGACCGCTCCTACAATTTCTCCATGGCGATTCTGGACGTCGATCTCTAATCACCCCTCGGTGATACCTTTGGTTTTCAGCCGCCCGTAACGAAAGTTGCGGGCGGCTTTGTTTTATCCGGCAAATTTCGGTGCTCTCCGGAACCAAATTTTCTTCCGCCCGTTCCTGTCGTGTCCCCCCGATGAAGCGTGAGGACGCGATCAAACGGGAAGCCCCTGATCCCAACGCGTCCTCACGCTTCCCCCCTCTCCCTGACAAGTGAGTTTTTCGCTAGACTAGCCGAGCCGCGTTTTTCACAGACGCCGCATCGGCTCCGAAAAATTTCACACAAATGCAAAAAAATGAAATTTGCCGCTTGCGGAGAATCTCATGCCTGACTATAAGGCCCCCACCGCAACGGTACGCGCCCTTCGTCTATCGGTTAGGACGTCAGATTTTCATTCTGAAAAGAGGGGTTCGACTCCCCTAGGGCGTACCATTTCTTCATAAATATCCTAGAGATACACCAATTTATTAAAGCTATCTTTTAGGACAGCTTGAGGTCGAACTCAGCCGTTTATTGATCGCTTTACGGTGCGAACGCAGCGTCGATGATACGCAGCTGAACCCTTTTCTGGCCCTGCCATTGCTCCGCGCCTAACGTGCCCGCGACGTGAATCTGGCGACCTCGTGCATTCATCAGCATCTGACCCAGCGGCGCGTCGGTGGCGCGGAATGCGATGCCATCCAGCCTAGAACCATCCAGTGCTTCGAGCGTGATCTTGATGTGCGACGTGCCGACGATGCGAACGTCGCGCAAGCGATGTGCTGGCACGGCGAAGATAGGCTGTGCGTGGCCGGAGCCATATGGTCCCGCCTGTTCCAATTGATCGATAAGGTCAAGCGTCGCGCCCGATGCGCCGATAGCGCCGTCGATCTTCAACATACTATTTTCGACAAGCTGAGATACCGTTTTCTGCGCTGCCTCTTCGAAGAATGTACGCAGACGCCCCAGATTGGCGCGCTCGACGGTAAGACCCGCCGCCATGGCGTGACCTCCACCTTTGACCAGCAGACCGGCATCGACGGCGCCGCGCACCATGCGACCCATATCGAAGCCGTTGATGGAGCGACCAGAGCCGGTGCCTTTGCCTTGAGAGTCGAAAGCTATTGCGAAGGCTGGACGACGGAAGCGATCCTTCAGACGAGAGGCGAGAAGCCCGACGATGCCGGGGTGCCAGTTCTCCCGCGCCGTGACGATGACACCGGCACCGGACCCATCTCCATACTCGAACAGCGCCTCAGCTTCGGCCTCGGCCAGCATGACGGCTTCCATCGCCTGCCGCTCGCGGTTCAACTCATCCAGCTTTTCGGCAATCACCTCGGCTTGAGTGGAATCGTCCAGCGTCAGCAACCGGCTACCCAAAGCGGCGTCGCCAATGCGACCACCGGCATTGATGCGTGGACCGATCAAAAAGCCAAAATGATAAGGCGTGACCGGACCACCGAGACCAGCCTTCTTGAAGAGAGCCGCCAGCCCGACATTATTCATATGACGTGCGGCGATCAGACCTTTGACGACATAGGCCCGGTTCAAGCCCTTTAGCGGAACAACATCGCACACGGTCGCGAGCGCCACGATATCAAGCATGGTCAGAAGATCGAGCATGAAGGCTGCCCGGTTCTTCCGGTCTTTCAGCACGCGCAACGTCGCTACCAGCACGAGGAAGACAACGCCCGCCGCGCAGAGATGACCCTGCCCCGAAAGATCGTCTTCACGATTGGGATTGACCAGCGCCACAGCAGGCGGCAATTCCGTTCCAACCTGGTGATGGTCGATAACAACGACATCAGTGCCCGCATCGCGCGCTGCGGCGAGCGACTCATGGCTCGTGGAACCACAGTCGACCGTTACGATCAGCGTTGCGCCATTGGCGGCAAGCTGCTGCATGGCGGCTGGATTCGGACCATAACCTTCGAAAATACGGTCAGGGATGTAGATTTCAGGCTCAAGCCCGAAATGATGCAGAAAGCGGTACATCAGTGCCGATGACGCGGCACCATCCACGTCGTAATCGCCAAAGATCGCGACCTTCTCATTTCGCTCGATGGCATTCGCCAGACGCTCTGCCGCCTTCTCGCAATCGGTCAATTTGCTTGGATCTGGCATGAGAGAACGAAGCGTCGGATCGAGAAACGCCAGTGCGTCGTCCACACCGACGCCGCGCCCGGCCAGCACGCGGGCAATGAGTTCCGGTATGCCGTGAACCTGGGACATGGCGAGCGCGCGGTTCTGTCCGGCCTGATCCAGCCGTGACATCCACCTCTGCTCCGTTGCCGACCGCTCCACGCCAAGAAAGGCTCTGGGAACGGCATCGACAGCTTCAATCATCGCCATGCTTCAGCATAAATCCTTGCCCGCTGCAGCATCGATAACACGATGCGCAGATTTAAAGAATTAGATCGCCGTGCATCCGTATGGACGCAAGCCGCTCTCGTCACGATTATGGGCTAAAGATCGAAGCGAGTTTTTTCAAGTAAAATGATCCGGCCCATCTTCACCTCAGAGGCACGAAGACGAGCGCCGAAACATGACTAGGGCATAGCGCCAGTGCGAGCGCGATATTATCGCGAACGATTTTGTTGCCCGTGCGTTAGGCTCGCAGGGTTCAAAGGGAAATATCGTGACTGCCATCGTCATCGCAATCGTGGTTCTGGTCGTTCTGGTCGGGTTGGCCTTGATGATTGCTTCCCGCCATCAGGAAAGGGCCGTCACCAAAATCGCCTCGATGGCGCTGCCTCCAACGCAGGATCAGACCCCGCTGGATCGACACTGGGCAAACCTGCACGCTTCGGGCAAACAGAATAACGCACTTGGCCTGGTGCAATCCAATCTCGATGCTTTCGCCGTCCGCGTTGCCTCCGCCAGAGCCGCCGGGCGCAGCCTCGATCTTATGTATTACATGTGGAACTCTGATCTCACCGGCACTCTGATGATGCGAGAGGTGCTCGCGGCGGCGGACCGGGGCGTACGAGTACGTCTGCTGCTGGATGACCTTGGCGTCACCATGCCCGACCGCGCGTTTAAAGCCATCGACAGCCATCCCAATATCGAACTCAGGCTGTTCAACCCCACCAAAGCCAGAGAAAACATGTTTCGGCGGGGTATCGAAGTCATGTGGCGCTTTCGCAGTGTCAATCGGCGCATGCACAACAAGGCATGGATCGCAGATGGTCGCGTGCTGATTGTAGGCGGTCGTAACATCGGCGATGCCTATTTCGACGCCGCCGAGCAGGCAAACTTTCGCGACTTCGATATCATCGCGCATGGCGATGCGATCGCACAGGCGGAAGAAATATTCGACGATTACTGGAACAGCGCGGTCGCCATTCCCGTACGCTCGCTTCTGGCACGTCGCCCCAGCCGTCTGGCACGGCTTCGCCGGAGAATGGACGTTCTGGCATCGAGCGAAGCCGCCAGACCTTATCTAGCGCGCGTGGAGAGCCAGCATCATTCTGAAAGCTTTCTGATGTCGAACCGCCTTTGCTGGGTGGAGACCGCCACAGTCGTGGCGGACCCACCTGAAAAGGCCGGAGGCAAGCGCAAGAGCGGCCATAACTATCTCATGGAAACGCTTCTACCTGTCATGGAAGAGACGCAGAAGGAACTGCGGATTACGTCGCCTTACTTCATTCCGGGCCTGAAGGGCGTAGAAATATTTTCCCGCCTTTCGGCAGCCGGCGTCTCCGTTCAAGTGCTGACCAATTCGCTGGCGGCGACGGATGTGGCAGCCGTTCATGCCGGATATGCGCGTTACCGTAGACCGCTATTGCTTAACAAGATCGCGCTCTTTGAACTCCGCAGGCAGGCAGATCAGTCCAAGGGCTTTACATTACGCGGCTCCGGACAGGCCAGCCTTCATACGAAAGCCTTCACCCGCGATGCCACAACCGGCTTCGTCGGCTCGCTGAATTTTGATCCCAGATCGATGTCACTGAATACTGAGATGGGCGTTTTGTTTACCTGTCCCGATCTGGTCAGAACCATGGATGAGATTTTCCAGGAAGAAACCCGCCGCGAGATGAGCTTCGAGCTGGAGTTGAACGCACGGCGACGGCTCGTTTGGAAAGGACTGGTAAAGGGTGAGCCTCGTCAATATTCCAGCGAGCCCTATGCCAGTCCCATGAGACGGGTCATTGCCTTTTGCATGGGCATTTTACCGCTTGAATCGCAGCTCTAATAAACGCCAGGAGGGACTATCATGCCGTTCATCGATACACCTGAACCCAAGGTCAGCCGCAAAACTGCCGAAATGTATCGGGGCGCTGAGGAAACCTACGGTTACCTGCCGAACATGTATCGCACGTTCGGGCACCGCCCGGAGGTGATGGAAAGCTGGAGCAACCTACTCGTCAACCTGCGCGGCAATATGGAAATCCGGCGCTACGAACTCGTAACGCTGGCAGCAGCACGCGAACTCCGTTCATCCTATTGCATGCTGGCGCATGGCTCCGTTCTGTTGCGTGAAGGTCTTTCGGAAGCGGAACTCACGGCAATCATCCATGATGCACCGGATGCTCCAATCGACGATCAGGAACGGGCGATCATGCATTTTGCAGCCAAAGTGGTGCACGACGCCACATCAACGACGCAAGCCGACATCGATGCGCTGAAGAACCTTGCCTTAACCGATGCCGAAATATTCGATATTGCGGCTGCGGCTGCGGCCAGATGTTTCTTTTCCAAGATCCTGGACGCAATGGGTACCAATGCAGACCCAGCTTATGTGAAAAAGCTGGGGCCTAGTTTGGCGAACGAACTTGCCATTGGCAGACCGATAGAGGACGCGCAATAGCGGAACCGTCCACTATTGCGCTCACACAATTATGCGGCGCGTTTCCCGCCCAAGCGAGCGGACTGGATTTGTACCAGCGTATCGAGGTTCTGGTTGACGCGGCAATAGAATTCCTCGTCGATGAACGGGCGCAGCATAAAGTCGTTACCGCCAGCCTTCAGGAAACGGGCCGAAAGCAGCCTGTTTGTAGACGAAGAGACGCCGATAATGCGCAACTCATGCGAACCGCGCACGGTACGGATGCGGCGGGTCAGTTCGAAACCATCGATATCCGGCATGTTGTAATCGGTAACGACAAGGCCGATATCCGGGTTTTTCTTCAGAATTTCGATTGCTTTCGCGCCGCTTTCAGCAAGGCTTACGCGGAAATTATAACGCTTGAGGCGGCTCGATAGCAGTGCGCGGGCCGTTGGGCTGTCGTCGACGATCAGAACATGGTGGCGATGGTTGGTGAGGAAGCGGCAGACCGATTCCGTCAGCATATCCACGGCGAAAACGTTGTCCTTGAGGATGTAGTCCACGACTTCCTTGGTCAGCAGTTTTTCGCGGGTGTCTTCGTGGAACGTGCTGGTGAAAACGATCGTCGGGATCGAGAGATCGATCAGGTAGTTCAGTGCTTCGCCGTTTTCAGCACCAGGAAGATTGATGTTGGAAATGGCAAGTGTGACCTTCTCGGTCGAATGCTCATAGCATTCCATCAGTTCTTCGTAGTTTCGGCAAACTTCGACAGTAAGGCCGAGTAATTCCTTTAAACGCGCACCGATCATCTGCGTAAAGACATTGGAGTCTTCGGCCAGCAGAATACGCGTATCTTCAAAAGGCAGACCAGAATACTGCATGCCCGTTATGCCAAGAAAGTTCATTTAATCCCCCAAGATCAATATTGGGGAAAATGATAATCATTCAAATTTTCAGAATAATTAATTTCCAAAACCATCTCCACGGATGGTTACTGAAAAAGTAAATACCAGCGCAAATTGGGCTGATTTCTTCAGGAAGAGATTTTTTTCAATGTCGCAGTTACCTTATCGAAGTCATAAGGCTTCGCGAAGAATACGCTATGCGGTGGAAGCGTTTCTCCCTCCAGAAAGTGATTTCCGGAAGTCAGTACAATGCTTATCGGCCTGTCGATCCGACAGGCGCATCTGGCAAGCTCAACGCCGTCCATGCTACCGGGCATGTCGATATCCGTAAAGAGAACGCCGACATCAGACCGTCTCTCCAGGATTTCCAGTGCCTCGTCGGCCCCACCTGCTTCAAGGGTGTCGAAGCCGGCGTCTTCCACCATATCGACAGCCATCATCCTCAGCAGCGGATCATCTTCCACGACAAGTACAACCTGTTTGGCAAATGGTTTATGCTGGCCCATGAGTTACGCTACCTGTTGCAATTGGTTGAGTGGTGCAGTCATCTCCACCTCCAACCCTTGGCCTAAGTAACGCATTGCCACACTACCGGTTCCTAACAAGCCCATGGAAATGAGGCGCGAGCCGAAACCTCTGGACTGCGGCTCTATCACAGGTGGACCACCCGTCTCTTTCCAGTTCAGGCGGAAAGTCGCATCTTCCAGCCCGTTTTCCACTATCCACGAGACCTTTACCCGTCCATGACCGGTTGAAAGAGCGCCATATTTAAGAGCGTTCGTCGTCAGTTCGTGCAAGAGCAGCGACAGTGACAATGCACCCTTGGCATTGACGGAAATATCCTCCCCGTCGATATCCATTCTTTCGCTCATACCGAGGGTTTCCACCACGCGGTGAAGGACAGCACGCACATCCGCGCTTGCCCAGTTGTTACCCAGCAGGATGTCGTGAGCGGAACTTAGGGCTTGAAGCCGTTGCTCGAAATTAAGAACCGGGCCGCTTTCCTTTACTGGCCTCAAAGTTTGTTTTGCAATCGCCTGAACCATTGCAAAGGCATTCTTCAGGCGGTGGCCGATTTCACGGTTCAAAATGTGCTGCTCGGCTTCTGCACGCAACCGACCGATAGCACTCTGAATTCGATCCCCAAAGCTGCGGACGAAAGCCAGATCCTCCTCCGTCCATTCAAAGACGCCGTGGTGATGCACGAAGACGACCAGAGCAAGATGTCCCTGGTCGATGATGGGAACGTTTACCAACTGACGAATGCCGAGATCGAGTAGCGCATCCGCCGACTCTCGTGTCCGTTCATCCGTCGTAACGTCGGGAATGACAACGCTTAGCCCCGATTTCAAGTCATCGATGTAAGAGCCGTAATTCCTGAAGTGATGCAGTCCAGCCAGCGAAGAGACGCCGGGCGCGCGCCACTCCGGCTGCATCATGACAGTCTCGCGCAACGGATCGACAACACCGAACCCCGCACGGGTGGCATCAAGCGCACGTGCCATGAGTTCGGCGGCCGTAAAAGCGATCTCCTCCAGACTACTGAGATCGCGAAGCCTGTCCCCCAGTTCTAGCAGCGTTTTCATCCGCTCTGCCGAACGTCTCTGCCTGGTGATGTCCTGTACTGTTCCAAGAAGCTTCCGTGGCCTGCCGCTGGCATCGCGCTCGAACGTTGCGTGGCGGCAAATCCAGCGCACGCCACGAGATTGGGTGACAATGCGATATTCAACGACGGCAACCGAAACGCCTTCCCTTCGCGTTTCGTCCGTCGACTGAATGCCCCGGTCATCCGGATGAAGCATTTCTTCAAACTGCCGGGCGTGATAGGACGCAGCAAAGGGCACGTCGAATATACGGCAAAACTCCGCCGACACTCGAATGTTACCTGTCTCGATATCGAGATCGAAGGTGCCGATACGGCCTGCCTCCTGCGCCGTAAGCGCCGTTTTCACGCTTTCACGGATCATCGCGTTGATCTGCCGCTGCCGCTTGACCAGTTCGTCCTTGCGGCTGGAAATTCTACGCACCTCCATATGCGCCGAAACCTGACGGGCGAGAGCTTTCAGAACGGTCCGCTGAGTACAGGTGAGGCCTTCAGGCCTTGGAACGAAATCGATGACACATAGCGCTCCCACCGCAACGCCGTCCGACAGTATCAGCGGCGCTCCTGCATAAAAACGAATGAACGGGGCACATGTTACCAGCGTGTTGCTTTCCGTTCTGCTGTCCTGCATCAGATCGGGTATGACCAGAAGATCATCAGACTTTGTTGCATGCGCGCAGACGGACTGATTGATGGGGGTCTCTGATGGCTCGAAACCGATACGCGCCTTGAACCACTGTCGCTCCTGCTCGATGAGGCTGATAAGAGCAACCGGTGTTTCACAGACTGCTGTTGCGATTGCTACAATGTCGTCAAAAACCGGCTCTGGCGCAGTGTCCATGATGTGAAGCTCTTCCAGAGCCTCCAAACGATCTAGATCACTGACGGAAAGAACCGAAATCGAATGTGCCGTCAGATCGTCGCCGTCGATGAAATTGACCAAAATCATAAGCCCTTATAAAAAAAGACGCTACGACCCGGTGGTATGCCAGTGACACACATGCCCGAAAGACGTTCCGCCGCCATACTACAACGAAACGAATATCCTCCCGGTTTCCTTGATCTTAAAATTTATATCGACCGTGTCAGTCCGCCGTCGACGCGGATGTTCTGCCCGGTGATATAACCGCCACCGTCCGAAGCCAGAAAGGCCACGGTTGCGGCAATCTCTTCACTTTTGCCATAGCGCTGCATCGGCACCATTTCGCGGCGCTGCTCGGTCGCAGGCAAGCTATCGATCCAGCCGGGCAGAACGTTGTTTATGCGGACATTATCCGGCGCGCACTTGTCCGCGAAAATCTTTGTGTAGGCCGCAAGTCCTGCACGGAAGACCGCCGATGTGGGGAACATATCGCTCGGCTCGAAAGCCCAAGCTGTCGAGATATTGATGATGACGCCGTTTTTCTGCGCGACCATGGTCGGCGTAATAATCCGGGTCGGACGGATGACGTTCATGAGGTAGACATCGAGGCCAGTATGCCATTGCTCATCCGTAATATCGAGGATCGGCGCGCGAGGTCCATGACCGGCGCTATTGACGAGCACATCGATGCGTCCGAATTTTTCAAGCGTCAGATCAGCAAGCTTCTGGATATCCTCATTGGACTGGTTGGAGCCTGTGACGCCGATGCCGCCGAGTTCCTTCGCCAAGGCCTCGCCTTTGCCGGAAGACGACAGGATGGCGACCTTGTAACCGTCCTGCGCGAAACGTTTTGCGACAGCCGCACCCATACCGCTGCCACCCGCCGTTACTACAGCTACCTTTTCTGCCGACATATCTTTCCTCCAAATTGCTTCGTGGAACTTAGCCGATTAGCGCAGCAAGTCGAACCAAAAGGAGTGATAGCAGGCACAGAAAAACTTTGAGAGGCCTACTTCAACCAGCCTGCTATACGGCCAACGGCTTCCGCAATATCCGAAACGGAGCCCGCATAGGAAAAGCGCATGGCACGGTGACCTTCCAGCGGATCGAAATCGAGGCCCGGCGTTGCCGCTACATCGATTTCCGCTAACATCCGCCTGGCAAATTCCATGCTGTCATTCGAGTAACGGCTTGTATCCACATAAGCGTAAAAGGCGCCATCCATAGGCGATGCCAGCGGCAGTCCCAGTTCTGGCAAACGCGCGATCAGGAAATCACGGTTCGTCCGATAGCTTTCCTTGTAGACGTCCATCTCCTCCTCAGCAGAAAACGCAGCGGTTGCTGCAAGCTGAGAAATCTCCGGTGCAGAGATATACATGCTCTGAGCAAGACATTCGACCGGGCGGATCAACGCTTCAGGCAATACCATCCAGCCAATGCGCCAGCCGGTCATGCAATAATATTTGGAGAAGGAGTTGATGACCACGGCGTTTTCGGTGATCTCGACCGCGCTCGCCTCTTCTCCCACGAAGGTCAGGCCGTGGTAGATTTCATCTGAAATGAAAGCGATGTCGCGACTGTCGCAATAGGCCGCAAGGCGCTTCAGCGCCTCCCTTCCCGTCACCGTTCCGGTCGGGTTTGCGGGGCTTGCCAGCAGCACGCCCTTCAGCTTCACTCCGGCTTTCGTCTCAGCGCGCTCGAGACTTGCTGGCGTCAGCGTATAGCCCGTTTCCGCCGTTACCGGCACTTCCACGACCGTGAGGCCCAGCGCTTTCAAGATGTTGCGGTAAGCGGGATATCCAGGCCTTGCGATGGCGACGGCATCTCCCGCATCGAACAGAGCCAGGAACGCCAGATTGAACGCCGCAGATGAACCCGTTGTCACGGCAACGCGCGCGGGGTCTATCACCACCTGGTGACGAATGCGATAATGTGCTGCGATTGTCTCGCGAAGCTCCCGCATGCCAAGCGCATCCGTATAACCGATGCGACCGGTTTTCAGCGCCGCTTCCGCCGCTTCAAGAGACGCCTTCGGCGCAGAGTGCGAGGGCTGCCCAACGGCCATGGAAATGACGGGGCGACCTGCCTGTCTACGCCGATTGGCCTCAGCCAGAATATCCATCGCATGAAATGGCTCGACTGCGCTTCGCTTGGACAAGGTTATCAAAGGCATGCTCTTTCTTTATAATATGACGGACATTTGCCGCATTGTTGCGATCTTCACAATGACGAGATAGCAACGCCCTGAATTTATTTGCCGTATGGCAATTCCTTTAAATTAAGGTAATTGCCACCATGTGATTAACAGCTTCGAACCGATGAGGACCACTATGGCGCTTTCCCTGAAAACCAAGGCATTTGCCTGCGTGACGGCCCTCTCGGCGCTTTTCGTTTCGCTTCCCGCACACGCGCTGGACGCCCAGCAGAAAAAAGAGATCGGCGCATTCATCAAGGAATATCTGATTGAGAACCCCGAGATCATGCTCGAGGTTCAGGACGCGCTTGAGAAAAAGCAGATGGAGGCGCGTACTGCCAAAGCCGCTGATGCGGTCGGAGAAAACAGCAAGGCCCTGTTCGAATCGAAATATGATCTGTCTCTCGGAAATCCGGACGGCGACGTCACGCTCGTCGAATTCTTCGATTACAACTGCGGCTACTGCAAGCGCGCCATGGCTGACACGGATAATATTCTGAAAACCGACAAGAATGTCCGCATTGTGCTCAAGGAGTTCCCCATCCTCGGGCCAGAATCGGTCGAGGCACACAAGGTTTCCAACGCGGTGAAGCTGATCGCGCCTGAGAAGTATGCTGAATTCCAGCGCACGCTTCTCGGCAGCCGCGGCCGCGCAAACGAAGCAAGCGCCATCGAAGTTGCCACTTCGCTTGGGCTGAAGGAAGCAGACATCCGCAAGTCGATGGCGGCAAGCCCTAACGACGCACAGGTTCAGGAAGCCTACACCCTTGCCACCAATCTCGGTATTTCCGGTACGCCTTCCTATGTCATCGGCAA
Source organism: Agrobacterium larrymoorei (assembly GCF_013322225.1). Classification (GTDB taxonomy): domain Bacteria; phylum Pseudomonadota; class Alphaproteobacteria; order Rhizobiales; family Rhizobiaceae; genus Agrobacterium; species Agrobacterium larrymoorei_A. Next base: position 231,051 of record NZ_JAAMFB010000010.1, on the reverse strand, counting down.
CGAAGCCGTTTTCGGTGCGGTCGGCGCTGGCCCTCTCAAGGAAAAAATCGCCAACATGCGTGCCTGCGGAAAGGCGACTTGCTCCTGATTATATAAAAAGCCCCTGAATAACTCCGTATCCAGACAATCCCTCGGCGCTTTCGGGCATACGGGGGCTTTTCCTTGACGGTTACGCGGTCTATAGGTGTGCCTGATTTTTTGACGGAACCGCGAATGAGCAACACGATCTTCGTCCTGAACGGCCCCAATCTCAACATGTTGGGAAAACGCGAGCCGGGCATTTACGGCGGCAAGACGCTGAAGGACATCGAGAACGACTGCGTGAAGGCCGGTGAAGAACTCGGCTTTGCCGTCGAGTGCCATCAGTCCAACCATGAAGGCGTGCTCGTGGATCTGCTACACGAAGCAGGTGAGCGCGCCGTCGGCGTCGTCATCAATCCCGGTGCTTATGGCCACACGTCGATTGCACTGCACGATGCCATTCGCGCCATCTCCGTTCCTGTCGTGGAAGTTCATATCTCGAACATTCATGCACGCGAAGAATTTCGCCATAAATCGATGATAGCGCCCGCCGCTAAAGGCATGGTCTGCGGCTTTGGACCATATGGCTACATCATGGCGCTCAACGCCTTGAAAAACATCACGGCATAAAAAGAAACAAAGAGAATAGGGTTTGTCATGTCTGAAAAGAAAAACGGTATCGACAAGGAACTGATCCGCGAGCTCGCGAACATCCTCAACGACACCGATCTTTCCGAGATCGAAGTAGAGCAGGAAGATTTGCGCATCCGCGTTTCCCGCTCGGCTCCACCCGCCACGGTTTATGCCGCAGCACCCGCTTACGCTCCTGCACCGGCTGCCGCACCTGCCGCTGCTCCGGCAGTTGCAGCGCCTGCCGCGCCCGCCGCATCGGCAGCCCCTGCCCGCAACCCGGCCAACACCGTGACATCGCCGATGGTCGGCACGGTTTACCTGTCGCCAGCTCCGGGCGCACGCGCCTTCATCGAAGTCGGCGCGACCGTCAAGGAAGGCCAGACGCTTCTTATTGTCGAAGCCATGAAGACCATGAACCAGATCCCGGCACCTAAGTCCGGCAAGGTCACGGAAATCATCGTCAACGACGCTCAGCCCGTGGAGTATGGTGAAGCGCTAGTGGTCATCGAATAAGGGCGCTCATCATGGTCTCCAAAATCCTCATAGCCAACCGTGGCGAAATCGCTCTCCGCGTGCTTCGTGCTGCCAAGGAACTCGGCATCCCGACCGTCGCCGTACACTCGACGGCGGATGCGGACGCCATGCATGTGCGCCTTGCAGACGAAAGCGTGTGCATCGGCCCGCCGCCTTCGCGTGACAGCTATCTCAACATCCACCAGATCGTTGCGGCCTGCGAAATCACCGGCGCGGATGCGGTTCACCCCGGCTACGGCTTCCTTTCGGAAAACGCAAAGTTTGCGGATATTCTAGAAGCGCACGGCATCACCTTCATCGGGCCGACCGCTGACCACATCCGCATCATGGGCGACAAGATCACTGCCAAACAGACCGCACAGGAACTCGGAATTCCCGTCGTTCCTGGTTCTGATGGCGAAGTGAAGCCTGAGAATGCGCTGGAGATTGCCAAGACGATTGGCTTCCCTGTGCTCATCAAGGCAACCGCTGGCGGCGGCGGACGCGGCATGAAGGTTGCCAAGACCGAAGCCGATCTGGAAGAAGCTGTTTCGACTGCCCGTTCCGAAGCGCTGGCCGCTTTCGGCAACGACGCCGTCTATATGGAAAAATACCTCGGCAAGCCGCGCCACATCGAGGTGCAGGTTTTCGGTGATGGCGAAGGCAATGCGATCCATCTCGGCGAACGCGATTGCTCTCTGCAACGCCGCCACCAGAAGGTGCTGGAAGAGGCCAATTCCCCTGCTCTTACCGTCGAGCAGCGTATGCAGATCGGCGAAGTCTGCGCCAATGCTATGCGCAAGCTCAAATATCGCGGTGCAGGCACAATCGAGTTCCTCTATGAAAACGGCGAGTTCTATTTCATCGAAATGAACACCCGTCTTCAGGTGGAGCATCCGGTCACGGAAGCCATCACCGGCATGGACTTGGTGCAGGAGCAGATTCGCGTCGCTTCGGGTCAGGGGCTTTCGGTCACACAGGCGGATATCGAATTCCATGGCCACGCCATCGAATGCCGTATCAATGCCGAAGACCCGCGCACCTTCGTGCCGTCTCCCGGCACGCTGACCTATTTCCATACGCCCGGCGGTCTCGGCGTGCGCGTGGATTCGGGTGCCTATCAGGGCTACAAGATTCCGCCTTACTACGACAGCATGATCGGCAAGCTGATCGTGCACGGCCGCGACCGTGACGAATGCATTCGTCGTTTGCGTCGCGCGCTGGACGAGTTTGTCGTGGACGGTATCAAGACCACGCTTCCGCTATTCCAGGACCTGCTTCAGAACGAAGACATTCTGGCTGGTAACTACGACATTCACTGGCTGGAAAAATATCTGGCCGGTGACGCACACTAGGGTATGGGTCGGCGCAGCAGAGATAGCGATATTACTGTCGATATGCTGCTGCGCGCCTACTCCATCGGTCTCTTCCCGATGGCAGAGTCGGCTGACGATCCCGAACTTTTCTGGGTCGAACCGGAATTACGCGGCGTCATACCGCTCGATGATTTCCACGTTTCCAAAAGTCTCAGCAAAGCGATCCGCAAAAAGCCGTTCGATATTCGTTTCGATACGGATTTCGAAGGCGTAATGTCGGGCTGTGCCGAAGAAGCAACCGATCGCCCCAGCACTTGGATCAACGACACGATCCGTAAGCTTTACAGCGAGCTGCACCACATCGGCCACGCGCATAGTGTTGAAGCATGGGAAGGCGACCAACTCGTCGGCGGTCTATACGGCGTTTCACTGGGTGCCGCCTTCTTCGGAGAAAGCATGTTCTCCCGTCGCACCAATGCCTCTAAAATTTGCCTTGTGCATTTGGTAGAAAGATTGCGCGAAAAGGGTTTTACCCTGCTCGATACGCAATTCACGACAGAGCATTTGAAAACGTTCGGGGCTATCGATATTCCGAAGGTGGAATATGCGAAGATGCTGGAAGCGGCTGTTGAGCAAGCCGATGCGCTATTCAACGACTAAATCAGCGGCTCAATTACTCGCAGTCGAAGGTGCCGGAACGTCCGATTCCTGCTTGCAGCCGGTCAGCCACACGTCGTAGATCGGATGCTCAACAGCGTTGAGACCCGGACTGGAAGCGAACATCCAGCCGGTGAAGATGCGCCGGATCTTTCGGTCCAATGTGATTTCATCGACTTCCACAAAAGAATCGATCTTCTGCGCTTCGGTGTCGTCACGCGAGTAGCAGACCTTCGGCGTCACCTGTAATGCGCCGAACTGCACCGTTTCATCGATATAAACATCGAAGGAGGTGATACGCCCGGTGATCTTATCGATGCCGGAGAAAACCGCGACCTTGTTCTCAAGACGAGCGGCGGAGACAGGAGATACAAGACCGACAACTGGCAACAGTGCCACGAGCGACACTGCCAGCGCACGCAAAGAAATATCCCGCGTGAATGTTCTCATATCAAATCGTCTCCAGAAAACTGCCCCGCCCATCCAAGAGCCAGATCACGCCTAAAGGCCGAATGTGGCAAAAGCGGGTGGCGGCCATCATCAAATGTCCGCCAGTTTCACCCCGTTAGAAACGGAATGTCGGTCAAGCAATATCAGCCGCCAGGTGTCCAGGCGTCGTAGTCGCCGGTCACACGCGGGCGCTCGCCGGAGACTGCCAGAGAACCCTTCGGGCGATAGGCTTTCGAAGAGCCGGTCAGATTCGGCTGATGTGCCTTCTGCCACTCACGCGCGGTATAGCTTTCCTGGCTTGGGGGCGTATCGGTACGGTAATGCATCCAGCCGTGCCAGCCCGGAGGGATAGCGGATGCTTCGGCGTAACCATTGTAAATCACCCAACGGCGCGGCATGCCCCAGGAGGTGGTGCCACCTTCGTAGTAGGTATTGCCCAACTCATCCGTGCCAACCTTCTTGCCGAATCGCCATGTGTGAAAGCGCGTTCCGATCGTCTGGCCGTTCCACCAGGTGAAGATTTGCGTCAGAAGAGTCTTCATTAATCCGTTCCTCGGGCTTTTCAGATGCGGCGCTTTCGCACCCGCACAGTCACAAGCTTATGCCGTTCCCGACACTGATTGTCCAGCATTTCCCGCAACGCGAAAGCTATTTAAGCTTCATCCTGAAACCGAGATGCCGCTTCTCGAAACCCAGCCTCTCGTAGAAACGATGCGCGTCGAGCCGCGCTATGTTGGAAGTTAGCTGGATGGCGTCAAATCCCTTGCTTTTCGCCTGTTCGATGCAGTGGCGGATCATCATAGCGCCGATGCCACGACCGCGCATGTCTTCGCGGGTCTGCACCGCCTCGATCACCATTGACACCGCGCCACGGCCCACAAGTTTTGTGAGGACTGCGGTCTGAAAGGTGCCGACAACCTCGCCATCAAGTTCTGCGACATAGAGCGTTTCGTTCGGTGACATGCCCATGGCACGGAACGCGGCCAGATAATCCGGCAAAGCTTCGTCGCTCGTCGTATCGCCATGCCCGCCCACGTCATCAGCGGCAAACATTGCAATGAGTGCAGGCAAATCGAGCTCCCGCGCTTCACGGATGGCAAGCTCTTCCTCCGCTTTTTTCATCTTTTCAAGCTCTTCTCCATTACGATCCCGGGCATCCCCTCAACACCAGCCAGACTCGCGATCCGGTCGACCTCGGCGAAACCCACACCTTCATAGAAGGATATTGCGACAGCATTTTTAGGCTCGACCTCCAGCCGCATAATTTCCGCATCTGGAAAACAGGTCTCCAGTTCAGAGAACAGATCACGGCCCACGCCCTGTCGCTGAAAGGCCGGATCGACGTAGAGTTGATAGAGCAGAGCCGTTTTCGCCATTTTGGTGGACATGACCGCGTAAGCCATCCCGCCGATGCGTTTGCCGTCGTCCGCAACAAGGAATTCGCCGCCTTTTTTCTGCACACGCTCTTTCATCGCTGCTTGCGAATGCCACTCCGCAATCATTCCGCTGACCTTATCGGCGCCGTAGATCGAATCGTAAGTGGCATGCCATGTTCGCGCCAGAAGCGTTCGGACTGGTTCGATATCGCGCTCGCTGGCAGTGCGGATGAAAAACACCATTGTTTCTCCGTTCAAATGGAAACGCCGGGAGATGTCCCGGCGTAAGAATGCGTTCCTTCAAGTTCTCCGTCATCCGCGGGCTTGACCCGAGGATCTGACTAACCCCAACGCCAACCGTGGTAGATCCTCGGGTCAAGCTCGAGGATGACGGAGAGTAGGTATTCTAACTATCTTCAGCCTCCCAATTAAGGAGAGCAAAAGATGGGTCAGAGGCCGTTTACTCTTCGATTCCCAACTTAGCCTTCACCAACTCCTGCACCGCCTGCGGGTTGGCCTTGCCGCCGGTTGCCTTCATGACCTGGCCGACGAACCAGCCAGCGAGCGTCGGCTTGGCCTTCACCTTCTCGACCTGATCCGGGTTGGCGGCGATGATCTCGTCCACGGCCTTTTCAATCGCGCCAGTGTCCGTAACCTGCTTCATGCCACGGCTCTCAACGATCTCGGCAGGGTTGCCGCCTTCGTTCCAGACGATTTCGAACAGGTCCTTGGCGATCTTGCCGGAAATGGTGTTTGCCTTGATCAGATCGATGATGCCACCGAGTTGCGCGGCAGAAACCGGCGTATCCTCGATGCCCTTGCTCGACTTGTTCAAGGCACCAAGCAGATCGTTGATCACCCAGTTGGCGGCAATCTTGCCATCGCGACCTTCAGCAACATGCTCGTAGTAATCGGCAATCGCCTTTTCCGAGACGAGGATCGAGGCGTCGTAGACGGACAGTCCGAGTTCACTGACGAAGCGGGCTTTCTTGTCATCTGGCAGCTCCGGCAAATCCTTGCTCAGCGCCTCGACATAGGCATCGTCGAATTCCAGCGGCAGCAGGTCGGGGTCCGGGAAATAGCGGTAATCGTGCGCATCTTCCTTGGAGCGCATGGAGCGTGTTTCACCCTTACCCGGATCGAACAAGCGGGTTTCCTGATCGATGGTGCCACCGTCTTCCAGAATGGCGATCTGGCGACGGGCTTCGTATTCGATGGCCTGACCAATGAAGCGGATGGAGTTGACGTTCTTGATTTCGCAACGCGTGCCGAAGCCTTCGCCCGGCCGCCGTACGGAAACGTTCACGTCGGCGCGCATGGAGCCTTCGTCCATGTTGCCGTCGCAGGTGCCGAGGTAGCGCACGATGGAGCGAAGCTTGGTCATATAGGCCTTGGCTTCATCCGAAGAGCGCATGTCCGGCTTGGACACGATTTCCATCAGCGCCACGCCAGAACGGTTCAGGTCGACATAGGACATAGTTGGATGCTGATCGTGCATCGACTTGCCCGCATCCTGCTCCAGATGCAAACGCTCGATGCCGATTTCGATGTCTTCGAAATTGCCCTGACGATCAGGGCCGAGCGAAATAACGATCTGTCCTTCGCCGACGATGGGGTCCTTGAACTGCGAAATCTGATAACCCTGCGGCAAATCAGGATAGAAATAGTTCTTGCGGTCGAAGATCGAACGATTGTTGATCTTTGCTTTCAGACCAAGCCCCGTACGCACCGCCTGCGCCACGCATTCCTCGTTGATGACTGGCAGCATGCCGGGCATGGCCGCATCCACCAGCGAAACGTTGGAGTTCGGCGCATTGCCGAAGGTGGTGGAGGCGCCGGAGAAAAGCTTTGAATTCGACAGAACCTGTGCGTGGACTTCCATGCCGATGACGATTTCCCAATCGCCTGTCGCGCCGGGAATGAAACGTTTCGGATCGGGTGTGCGCACGTCTACAAGGGTCATATCAAGCTCTTTAGATACGGAATTTCTATCAGTGGTGAGGTAGAACAAATGGCCGGATGGCGCAAGGCTTGTCGTACCGAGGCGCGGTTGGTTGAAAATCCATTGTTTACACTTTTTAATTTAAATGCTTTCCATGATTACGCTTGCTCTTTCGGTTGCTACCTATCTCACCTGCAATCTGCTCGTCTTTCTCATTTATTGGTGGGACAAGGAGGCAGCGAGGAACGGTGAGTGGCGGGTAAGTGAAAGTACCCTGCTGTGGCTGGCGTTTCTCGGCGGCAGCCTCGGCGCGGTACTTGCGCAACAGTTGCTCCGTCATAAAACGCGCAAAGAGCCATTCCGAAGCAATCTGAGGTTCATAATCCTGCTGCAGATAGCACTTATAACCGTCACTTTAATCGTGCCCAATTGGCCCTTACGATTGCTGGCGGTCGTTAACGCACTCTCTCAGAAGACTGGTCCGTAAGTTTCGACTTCTGCTTCCAGGAGCTGCTTGCTAAGACCGATGGACTGGACATCGCGATCCAGCTTCGACGAATATTTCATTGAAAACCAACTGACGCCGTAGCCGTGCTTGCGAAAGAACGAGACCGCCGGTTCGTTCTCGGCATGGCTTTCAAGTTTGGAGGAGATATATCCCCTCTCTAGAATTTGCCGCTCTACATCCTCCAAGAGCGCAGTGCCGATACCTTGCCGCTGATGCGGAGTATCGATCCAGAAATCCGTTATCATATCATCGAAATTTTCCCGCGCCGCCCATCCGGCAACGGTGCCATTCAGCTCGATAACGGTAATCGCAAGCCAGGACGACTGGACGAAATTGCCGAAGGCAGAGTGCGCGTTTTCCCGTAGCTCGTTCGTTATTCCAATGACCGAAGTCGCTCTTTCCCAGGCCCGCAGACCAATCAGCGCGAGACTTGCGGCATCTTCCTTATGGGCCGGGCGAATGATCACAGCACTGCCTCTGAAAGATCTGTTTCAATCAACTTTTTTTCCAGCCGGACCTTTTCCAGATCGACCTGCATAGTTTCAGACCAGCTCGTGCCGTGCCAGACGATTTGAAAGCCACAGCGCTCATAGGCGCGAATGGCGTTGGTGTTTTTAGCGTGCGTGGAGATCCTGGCGGCAGAAATGCTGGAGTTGCTCATCTGATCGAGAAAGTGCTCGACCAAAAGCCGTCCAAGTCCCTTGCCCTGAAAATCGGGATCGATCCAGATATCGGAAATATAGTCGGGCTCACCGGCGCGAGCTCCCCAGCCGACGACTACGCCGTCGATATCGGCAACTGCGACATCGCAGTCTGTTTCTTTCGCGAATTTCGTAAACTCACCGTGCACCCGCTCGATCACGACCGGATCGAGGTAGACATCCTCAAATGCGCTGCTGGATTTCCAGGCGAGAAAACCAATGAGGCCGACCGCTTTGCGATCGGCCTCTGTCATGGCTCGAATTTTAAGACCGTTTACCACCACTTGGCGGGCGTAAACTTGCCCGCAGCCTGCTCGATAGCGTGCGCCGTCTTGAACAGCGTTTCTTCTTCGAATGGCTTGCCTATAAGCTGGAGGCCGAGCGGCAGGCCTTTTCCGTCCAGACCGGCAGGAACGGACAGACCGGGTAGACCGGCCATGTTGACGGTAATCGTAAAGACGTCCTGAAGGTACATTTTCACCGGATCGGCTGCCAGTTCCTTGTCGCCGATTTCGAAGGCCGACGATGGCGTGATCGGCGCAAGAACGGCGTCCACGCCCTCATGGAAGACGTTTTCGAAGTCGCGCTTGATCAGCGTGCGAACCTTCTGCGCCTTGAGGTAGTAGGCGTCGTAATAGCCAGCGGAAAGGACGTAGGTGCCAACCATGATGCGGCGCTTCACTTCTGAGCCGAAACCGGCTGCGCGGCTCTTCTCGTACATGTCGGCAATGTCTTTGCCATCGACGCGCAGGCCGTAGCGAACTCCGTCATAACGCGCGAGGTTGGAAGAGGCTTCCGCAGGGGCTACGATGTAATAGGCTGGCAGTGCGTATTTCGTGTGCGGCAGCAAGATATCGACCACTTCAGCGCCAGCATCCTTCAGCCATGCAACGCCCTGCGCCCAAAGCTTTTCGATTTCTTCCGGCATGCCATCGACGCGATACTCCTTCGGAATACCGATCTTCAGGCCTTTTAGCGACTGACCGATGGCCTTTTCATAATCCGGCACCGGCAGATCGACGGAGGTTGTATCCTTCGTGTCTACGCTTGCCATGGACTTCAGCATAATTGCAGCATCGCGCACGTCGCGGGCAATCGGGCCGGCCTGATCGAGCGAAGACGCATAAGCGGCAATACCCCAGCGGGAGACACGGCCATAGGTCGGCTTGATGCCGACCGTGCCGGTAAAGGCCGCAGGCTGGCGAATGGAGCCGCCGGTATCGGTGGCCGTAGCACCAGCGCACAGATGCGCCGCAACGGCTGCGGCAGAACCACCAGAAGAGCCGCCGGGAACGAGGTTCTTGTCGGAGCCGTTGGCGCGCCAAGGGTTGATGGCCGGGCCGTAATAGGAGCTTTCGTTGGAAGAGCCCATGGCGAATTCGTCCATGTTGAGCTTTCCGAGAAGAACCGCGCCCTCGTCCCACAGGTTCTGCGTGACGGTCGATTCGTATTTCGGCTTGAACCCATCAAGAACATGCGAGCAGGCCTGGGTGTGGATATCGCGGGTGGCGAAGAGATCCTTCACGCCGAGAGGAATACCTTCCAGCGCGCCGCCCTTGCCTGCTGCCAGTCGTTCGTCCGAAGCCTTGGCCATTTCGCGCGCCTTTTCCGGCGTCGTCACGACATAGGCGTTCAGCGTCTCGTTGGCGGCATCGATGGTCTTCAGATAGGCGTCCGTCAGTTCAACGGCGGTGAATTCCTTGGCCTTCAGCTTGTCACGTGCTTCGGCAATGGTGAGGCTGGTCAGTTCGGTCATATCGGCAACGGCTTTCGAAAACTTTGAGACTTGTCGAATGGGAGCAGGCGAAACCGCTTACTCGACCACCTTCGGAACCATGAAGAAATTACGGTCTGTGGCAGGCGCATTGGCAACGATGTCATCAGCCTTGTTGCCGTCATTCACGTCATCGACCCGCTTTTTCATGGCCACCGGCGTAACGGAGGTCATCGGCTCGACGCCATCCACATTCACTTCCGACAACTGCTCCACGAAACCGAGAATGCCATTCAGCTGGCCAAGCATGATGTTGGCCTCTTCTTCGCTGACGGCAATACGGGAAAGACGCGCGACGCGCTTCACGGTGGCAAGATCGACGGACATGGTGTGACTCCGGTAGAATTTTCCTACCCGCTATAATGACCGCGCTCGCAGTTCGCAACCTTCATCGCATCCATAAACAGCCGCGGAAATAATATTCCCCCTATGCGGGAACTTTTAATTATTGCGCGAGTTTTCGCGCGGGCGTCATCGCTCAATTTCTAGATGCAATGCCTTTTTGAAACCGTTGCAGGTGTGCGGAATCGTGTTTTTCAAGTTTCGCATACTTGCAGCCATTTAACCGGGGGATTTCCATGAATTTCCAAATGTCGAAAGTGCGTCATTCCAAAGAGAAGCTATATGGCTCTCTTAGCCTGATCATCGGCACGCTCGTCTGGCTCGGCCTCGCCGGGTTCATCGTCTACGCAGCCCTGACAGAGAGCATAGCTCTGCTCTTTGTCGCCCTGTTCTACATCCTCTTCATATGGTTCTTCTCTTATGTCGCCCGGGCTTTGGTCCGCGCGTACATGATGGGCCATTACGTTATGGTCAGCGACACGCAATTTCCTCATCTCCATAAAATGGTCGTGGATGGGGCTCGAGCGCTCGGCCTGAAAGAAGCGCCGACGGCCTTCGTCTACAATTCCAACGGCGTAATGAACGCCATGGCGCTGACGCTCGTCGGACGCACCCGTTACATCTGGCTGACATCGACCCTGATCGATGCGGACGATGAGGAGCAGGTCAAGTTCGTAATCGGCCACGAACTCGGCCACCACGTTGCAGGTCATCTGGATGAGCCTTGGAGCTTCTTGCGCCTTCCAGGCCTGATCGTTCCGTTTCTTGGTCAGGCTTACTCGCGCGCTCGCGAACTTACATGCGACCGCGTCGGGCTCGTCGTATCGGGGAATTTGAAGGCATCGCATACGGCGCTTCAAATGCTGGCATGCGGCAGCGCAAAATTGAATGCCCAGATGAACCCTGCCGCTTTCGAAGCGCAAGATAAGTTGGTGCCTTCAATTGCAGGTTTCTTCCTAAATATCGTTTCGCTCTACCCGCGACACACCCGGCGCGTTGCCGCATTGAGCGAGTGGCGAAATGCCTTTGGCGGCGCTTCCCAGGCTCCGGCAAGACAGCCGCAGACTGGTCGCGTCGAGCCGCAATTGGCCTAAACTGCCTCCCAAGGCATGGACCCGGAGCGAATATCGCTCCGGGTCTATTTGTTGTCAAAACGTCAGCGTCTGCCCAACCTTCGGCACATCAACGCGGGTTTGCGAGCCGTCCATGCCGGTCACGAATTTTTCCGGGGTCTGGTCGATGATCGGGAATGAGCCGTAGTGGCAAGGAATGGCGTGGCGGAATTTGAAGAAACGCTGGCAGGCAAGGGCCGCAACCGCGCCGCCCATTGTGAAGCGGTCGCCTACCGGGACGAGGCCGACTTCCGGTTCATGCAACTCGTTGATCAAAGCCATGTCGGAAAAGATGTCGGTATCACCCATGTGATAAACGGTCGGGCCATCTTCGAAATGCAGCATCAGGCCGTTGGCGCTACCGAGCGAGTGCGAAACACCATCTTCTGTGAGTTGCGCCGAAGAGTGCAAGGCATTCGTGAAGGTCGCAGAAAAGCCGTTAAATGAGACCGTGCCGCCGGTATTGCCCATCTCCAGTTTTGAAACGCCCTTGGAACCGAGCCATGCAGCGAGATCTGCATTGGCGAGCACGGTTGCGCCGGTTTGCTGCGCTAGCTGAATCGTGTCGCCAACATGGTCGCCGTGACCGTGGGTCAGCAAAATATGGGTGATGTCGCTCGCGGCATCCTTGGCGTCCTGCCCTGCGAAGCCCGGATTTCCGGTAAAGAACGGGTCGATGAGGATTTTCGCATGCCCCGTTTCAATGCGGAATGCGGAGTGGCCAAGCCAGGTAAGTTTCATGGAAGTTCTCCTTTGTATTGCAGGTATATTATGACATAGGACGGGCCAGACAACGGGACGCCGATAATTTCAGGACTTTGACCATGGCCGCAGATGATGACGAATATGTGTATGACGAAGCGAGCGGTGAATGGCGCCCGGCCTCAGAAGTCGCGGCCGCCGCAACAACGGCCAACGAAGTTCGCGATGCGGCTGGCAACGTACTCACAGACGGCGATTCCGTCACCCTTATCAAGGATTTGAAGGTAAAGGGCACGAGCACGACGCTGAAGCAGGGCACGGTTATCCGCTCCATTCGCCTGACTGGAAATCCTGAAGAAATCGATTGCAAGCATGATACCGTGAAGGGTCTGGTCCTGCGCACGGAATTTGTCCGTAAACGGTGAGAGACACATGGCGACGCTGACCATCGAGGAGCTTCCGGGCTTTCTTCAAACCGGACAGGCCATTGCAGGGCTGGACCTTGGCACCAAGACGATCGGCCTTGCCATGTCCGATCTTTCGCGTCGTTTCGCGACCCCTCGCCCGGTCTTAAAGCGCATCAAGTTCACGCAGGATGCACAAGTTCTGCTGGATTTTGCCGCAAAGGAAAAAGTCGCCGCCTTCGTCATCGGTCTGCCTATGAACATGGATGGCTCCGCAGGGCCACGCGTTCAGGCCACCCGCGCCTTCGTTCGCGCCATGAGCGAGAAGACGGAAATCCCCTTTGTCTTCTGGGATGAGCGGCTTTCAACAGTTGCCGCAGAGCGTGCTTTGTTGGAAATGGATGTTTCCCGCGCAAAGCGTGCCGAGCGGATCGATTCGGCAGCGGCCAGCTTTATCCTTCAGGGCGCCTTGGACAGGCTCTCAGCACTTGCCAGAGACGCAGCCTCGGAAGACTGACGTCGCCGCCACCAAGCTGTAATGGCTGCACGCTTGCGAAACACAATGATGGTAAAAACGATGAGGCTATCGAAAGCGATAGCTCTTGCGACCAGGGGCGGTAACGTCTCAGGCGGAATGCCGAGAAGGTTTCCGTAAATCTGGAAGACCAGATCATGCGCCTGCCGGGTCAGCATGAAAACCCCGAAGCTCATGTCGTAATAGGAAAGGCTGTACCAGCTCCCAAGCAGCGCCACCGGCCCGGCCCACAGAATCAGAATCCACTTCATGCCATCTGCTCCCGCGCGAAAAACGTATCGGGGATTGCGGCTAGAACACCCCAACGGAACACTGCCATGATGCAGAGATTGAGCGTTGGAGCATCAAGATCCAACGGCAACATAGCGAAAAACGTCATCATGACGCTCAAGGATACCCAGCGGCTCACAACGCTTCCTTTCATGCGCCCACAGACGCATGGTTAATATATCATTAACATAATGATCTCAGCAGAAACCTGGGGCAAACAAAACTTGTAAATATGGTTAACACGAGCTTTCGCTTGTGGATAAGTGTCTGCTCTGATGGCAGCAACGGGCGACGGGACGCAAAGCTCCGCACTACATTAGGTAATTATAATATTGATGAATTAGCCGTAAACGCCGCGAACGAGACGCTTTACGGCAGAACCGATTTTGTCCCAATCCTTGACGGTTTTCAGCGACACACCGGCAAACTGCCCATTTGTGGCACCGGCAATGACAAGATGCTGAATCGCAGCGAAAAGCACGGCGTTCAGTGCCGCTGGGTCTACACCCTTCGGCGGCTCGAGTGAACCGCGCATCCGCTCTACCCATTTCGACAAGGCCTTGGCACGCGCTTCCGCAAGCTGCTTCACCTGCGGCGTGTTCTCGGAAACTTCCCAGGCAACTATTTTGCAAACCAGCGGGTCGGAACGAAGCGCATCGAGGTAATAGAGGGCCAGCCTTTCCATGAGATCGCCGTAGGTCAGCAGAAACATACCGCCCGTATCTTCCGGAATACGATCCTGCACCCAGGAGCCGAGGTCCTGCCCGATCGCATCGACCAGCCCTTCGAGCCCGCCGAAATAGCGGTAGATCAACTGCTTGTCGCACCCCGCACGCCGCGCCACGGCATTGATACCGAAACCCTGAAACCCCTCCTCCGCCAATAAAGATTTGGCGGCAACAAAGATCGCCGTCTCCGTCGCAGCGCGATCCTTGATACGCTTTTCAGGCGCAGACGAATTAAGGGCGGCAGTGCCATCGATTGCCAGCATGGCTCCACGAATCTCCGTATGGTGACTTCGATTATGGAGTTAGCAAAGGGTTAATGACGGAGCAATGTAGGGAGAATTGATATAAGAAGGTTTCTGTGGATGGCCATGACTAAGCCTCCAATAAACGTTTTTAGCGATATACCATTTCAACCATTAGGAGAGACGACTGGCCTACAAATGACATTGATACACAACGAACGCACGAAGCTGCTTGCAAACTCTCTCGACCGCGCGTCGACGGCTTGCATTGTTGCGGGCCTCATCGCCCCTGCGGCCAGTATAGCAAATAACCCTTCCGGTGGCCTGTCGATTGGTACTGCTGTCGGAACATTGATTTGGCTTTCAGCCGCAATTGCACTACATTTGCTCGCAAGACGAACCCTTGGAGGGCTAAAATGATGACTGCTATGGAAATCTTTTTCTATATTGCCTTGCCAGCGAGCATCGTAACCGCCGCATGGATCGCCGTTCGCGTAAATGAACGCAACGATAAAAACCACCGCATTCATCCCGGTGAGTAATTCATTTAAGTAGGAAAATTTTCTTCAGAGAGAAATTGGACCCTTATCAAGGGGTAAAATGATGCTCTTTTACAGTATTATCTTCCCTGAAATGCACGGGCAGTCCTCGTGAAGCGCACTCAACGCCGTTTAAATCGTGCAGATCGGAAATGGCCGCTAAAACTCTGCTTTCCAGCAATTCGACCGTCTCTGCTTCGACAGCCATTCCATCGATGTCGTGACTAGAAGCAACCCAAACAGCAGCGTGCTCATCCCATAAAACTCGAACTAGGATGCAAGCTGTTTTCATTCAACGTCACCGCCAGAGTAAATAAGCTTTTGCTTCTAATTCCGCAAAAACGAGTGAAATCTCAGCACTAATCGTAGAAATTGGATCGCATCTCATGACACCGGTGGATACAGCAGATCGATAATATAAGTCGGGTCGAACCTGCTATCCAGCATGCCGTATGTATGGCGCCAGCCGCCTGCGAGGCGGGTTTCGAGGAAGGCATCAGCTATGCGGCCCGCGCCGATGCGGCAGAGTTCGGCGGCGGCGGCGGCGAGGGCGAATTGTTCCACCAGTAGGCGGGCTGCACCCTCATCGCGTTCGCACAGCGCGATTGCTGCGCGCAGAACATCGGTCGTCTTTTTGCCGGATGGGCCGAGATCGCGTTCGAGGGTTTCGAAGACGAGATCGAACAGGTCCTTGCCGCGCTGAAGCACGCGCAGCACGTCCAGCGCCATAACGTTGCCGGAGCCTTCCCAGATGGCGTTGACGGGTGCTTCCCGGTAGTGGCGGGCAATCGGGCGATCTTCGACATAGCCGTTGCCGCCGAGGCTTTCCATTGCCTCGTAGATCAGCGCGGGCGCAATCTTGCAGCACCAATATTTCACGATTGGCGTCATGACGCGGGCATAGGCCGCTTCTGCGGGGTTGTTGCGTGCGCTATCGAAGGCAGTGGCGAGGCGGAAGGAAAGAGCCGTCGATGCCGCGACGTCCAGAGCCATATCAGCAAGCACGCGCGTCATGATCGGCTGACTGACCAAAGGCTTGCCGAAAACAGAACGACCACGGGCAAAATGAACTGCCTCTGCCAACGAAGCCCGCATCATGCCGGAAGATGCCAGCGCGCAATCCAGCCGGGTCAATGTCACCATGTCGAGAATTGTGCGGATTCCGCCACCGGGTTCGCCCAGCAGATATCCGAACGCATCGGAAAACTCCACTTCGGCGGATGCATTGGAGCGATTTCCGAGTTTGTCCTTAAGCCGCTGGAAATGCAGGCCGTTGGCGGAGCCGTCTTCCAGGAAGCGCGGCACGAGAAAGCAGCCCATACCATCGCCCATCTGCGCCAGCATCACGAAGCCATCGCTCATAGGCGCGGAGAGAAACCACTTGTGTCCGGAGAGCCGGTAGATGCCCTCGCCCACCCGCTCCGCCGTCGTGCGGTTGGCCCGAACATCCGTGCCGCCCTGTTTTTCCGTCATGCCCATGCCGATGGTCACTGCGGTTTTCTGAAGCGCTGGTTTCTGAGCGGAATCATATTTGCGCGACAGGATTTTTGGTGTCCATTCCTTCTGCACGCGCGGCGAAGCCATAAGCGCGGCCACGGAAGCATGTGTCATGGTCAGCGGGCAAAGATGGCCGGCCTCAAGCTGCGCCGTCAGATAGAATTTCGTGGCACGGGCTTTATGTTCGTTTCCGCGCGTGTCAGCCGAGTTTTCCCATGCAGCGCTGTGGAGACCGGACGACATCGAGCGACGCATCAGAGCGTGCCAGGCCGGGTGAAACTCAACCTGATCCAAGCGTTCTCCGCGCGGACCGTGCGTGTGCAGCTGCGGCGTGCTGCGGTTGGCCATGCGGGCCAGCTCCTGCGCCTCGGCAGAAGTGACATAGCGGCCGATCTGATCCATCTCGTCACGCAACGGGCGTGACAAGTTGGACGTCAGATCCACGATGAGCGGGTCGGATCGATAGGCGTTGATTCCGGACCAGAGGCTGGGCTGGTTCAGTTCGGCGAGCTGTTCTTCGGTCCGGTTCATCTCTGTCATCGTGTGCTTTTATGGGGATTCGCAATTAATTGCCTATATAGGCTCATTCCCGGCTTATCCCATGCTTGCCGACAAAGCCACCTGTCTTTATAGACCGCGATTGACTATTCCGGCCCGGAGGACAGTTCCATGGTCTATTTTCCCCACCGCCATCTTCTAGGCATAAAGGGGCTTTCCCATCAGGATATAACCACCCTTCTCGACAAGGCCGACGAGGCCGTGAAGATCAGCCGCCAGCGAGAGAAGAAGACATCGACTCTGCGTGGCCTGACGCAGATAAACCTGTTCTTCGAAGCCTCCACCCGCACGCAGTCATCCTTCGAGCTTGCCGGAAAACGCCTCGGCGCGGACGTGATGAATATGTCCGTCGGCAACTCCTCGGTCAAAAAGGGTGAGACGCTGATCGATACGGCCATGACGCTGAACGCCATGCGGCCGGACGTGCTTGTGGTACGTCACTCTTCCGCGGGTGCAGCAGCGCTTTTGGCACAGAAGGTCGCCTGCTCCGTGGTCAATGCCGGTGATGGACAGCATGAACATCCGACGCAGGCGCTGCTCGATGCGCTGACGATCCGCCGCGCCAAGGGCAGACTTTCTGGCATCACCGTGGCCATTTGTGGTGATGTGCTGCATTCACGCGTGGCACGTTCCAACATCATTCTTCTGAACCAGATGGGCGCGCGCGTTCGTGTGGTATCTCCGCCAACGCTTCTGCCATCCGGCATTGCCGACATGAGCGTGGAAGTGTTCCACGACATGACGGAAGGCCTGAAGGGCGCGGACGTGGTGATGATGCTTCGCCTCCAGCGTGAGCGCATGGCGGGCTCCTTCGTGCCTTCGGTACGCGAGTATTTCCATTATTACGGTCTCGACGCCGAAAAGCTAAAGGCGGCAAAAGAAGATGCGCTCGTCATGCATCCCGGCCCGATGAATCGGGGCGTGGAAATCGCCTCCGAAGTGGCCGACGGCCCGCAGAGCGTCATCGAAAGTCAGGTGGAAATGGGTGTCGCCGTTCGCATGGCGGTTATGGAAACTCTTCTTCTCTCGCAAAACAACGGAGAGCGCGCATGAACACTGCCACCGTTCTCAAGAATGTCCGCACCATCGATCCATCCCGCAATCTGGATGAGACCGGGACAATCATCATC
Source organism: Agrobacterium larrymoorei (assembly GCF_013322225.1). GTDB lineage: Bacteria > Pseudomonadota > Alphaproteobacteria > Rhizobiales > Rhizobiaceae > Agrobacterium > Agrobacterium larrymoorei_A. The sequence continues at coordinate 213,101 of NZ_JAAMFB010000010.1, read as the reverse complement.
GGCGCAGATGGCAACATCATTGCAGCTGGCAAGGATGCACAAAACCAGGGCGCACCGGACGGTGCGACGGTTCGCGATTGCAAGGGCTTGATCGCCGCGCCCGGCCTCGTGGATGCCCGCGTTTTCGTCGGCGAACCCGGCGCCGAACACCGTGAAACCATCGAATCTGCCTCCCGCGCAGCCGCCGCCGGTGGCGTCACCAGCATCATCGTCATGCCGGATACCGATCCTGTCATAGATGACATTGCGCTGGTGGAATATGTAAAGAAGACTGCTCGCGACAAGGCCATCGTCAACGTTCACCCGGCAGCGGCCCTCACAAAGGGGCTGCTGGGTGAGGAAATGACCGAATTCGGCATGTTGAAGGAAGCCGGTGCGGTAGCCTTCACCAATGGCCGCAAGGCACTCTCCGACACGCTCGTCCTGCGCCGCGCCATGACCTATGCCCGTGAACTGGGCGCGGTCATCTCGCTCGAAACGCGCGACAAATATATCGGCAATGGCGATATGAACGAGGGGCTGCTGGCAAGCTGGCTCGGTTTGTCGGGCATTCCAAAAGAAGCAGAAATCATCCCGCTGGAGCGTGATCTGCGCATCGCGGCATTGACGCGGGCGAACTACCACGCCGCCAAGATTTCCGTGCCGGAATCGGCAGAGGCCATCAAGCTTGCCAAATCACGCGGCGCAAAAGTCACATGCGGCATCTCGATCAACCATCTGACGCTGAACGAGAACGATATCGGTGAATATCGTACTTTCTTCAAGCTCTCTCCGCCACTGCGCTCGGAGGACGACCGCGTCGCCATGGTCGAGGCGCTGAAAAACGGCACGATCGACATCATCGTCTCATCGCACGACCCGCAGGATGTCGATACCAAGCGCCTGCCCTTCTCGGATGCAGCCAGCGGTGCAATCGGCCTCGAAACCATGCTGGCGGCGGCACTTCGGCTGCACCACAGCGAACAGGTTCCGCTGATGCGCCTCATCGACGCGCTCTCGTCCCGCCCCGCGCAAATCTTCGGACTTGATGCCGGAACCCTGAGGCCCGGCGCGAAAGCGGATATCACCCTGATCGATCTTGATGAGCCATGGATGGTTTCGGAGAAGAATCTGGTATCGAAATCCAAGAATACGCCGTTCGAAGACGCTCGTTTCAGTGGCCGCGCAGTCGCGACATATGTTGCGGGCAAGCTGGTTCATTCATTGCAGTAATTGATGTTCGCGGCTGAGGAAGCGCGAAAAGAGGGGACACTAAATGACTGCTTTGACCGTCTGGCAAACCGCGCCAGCACTACTCTTAGGCGCCGCCATCGTTGGTTATCTGCTCGGTTCCATCCCGTTCGGACTGCTGCTGACGCGCGCAGCAGGGCTTGGAGATGTTCGCAAGATCGGCTCGGGCAACATTGGCGCGACCAATGTTCTACGCACCGGAAACAAGAAGTTGGCTGCGGCAACACTCCTCTGCGATGCGTTGAAGGGGACGGCGGCGGTGCTGATTGCCAACGCATTGTGGGGTTATGAAGCCTCGCTGGTTGCGGGCTTCTTTGCGTTTCTCGGACACCTGTTTCCCGTATGGCTCGGTTTCAAGGGTGGCAAAGGCGTGGCCGTTTATATCGGTGTGCTTTTGGGTGCCGCACCGCTGATGATGCTGGCATTTGCGGCAATCTGGCTGATCACGGCTTTCGTCACGAAATATTCTTCTCTATCCGCACTGGTTGCAATGCTTGTCATTCCGGTTGCATTGTGGATATTAGGCCCGGAGAAGACGGCGCTTCTGGTTACGCTGCTGAGCGTGATTTCCTGGTACATGCACCGGGAAAACATCAAGCGGCTGCTGGCGGGCACGGAGAGCAAGATCGGTAAGAAGGGTTGAGGCAATATCGTCTCGCCCGATTTGGGGGCGAGACATGCCGCATGACGGCGAAACAAGGCGCGGCATAGCGCTTACCGAGCGGCAGAAATTTGCCTGGCTGCGGCTGATCCGCAGCGATAATATTGGGCCGGTTACTTTCCGGGAACTCATCAATCATTTCGGTAGCGCGGAAAAAGCGCTTGAGGCCTTGCCAGACCTCGCCAAACGTGGCGGCGGATCACGAGCGCCACGCATTGCCGTTGCTTCCGATGTCGAGCGGGAGCTTGAAACGGCCGAACGTTTCGGCGCTCGCTTCGTGGGCATCGGAGAGCCTGACTACCCTCCTGCCCTGCGCGAAATAGACGGAGCGCCGCCGCTCATCGCTATGAAGGGCTCGGGACAAACGGCAATGCGCCCGTCTCTGGGCATCGTCGGCTCTCGCAACGCCTCCATCAACGGCGCGAAGTTTGCCGCGATGTTGGCGCGGCAATGCGGACAGGTTGGTTACACCATTGCCTCCGGCCTTGCCCGGGGCATCGACGCCGCCGCTCACGCCGCCAGTCTTTCGACCGGTACCGTCGCCATGCTGGCCGGGGGGCTAAACAAGCCTTATCCGCCGGAAAACTTCCGGCTTCTGGATGATATCTATGAGAATGGCGGCACCACCATCAGCGAAATGCCATTCGGCTGGGAGCCTCGTGCAAGAGACTTTCCGAGGCGTAATCGTCTGATCGCAGGTGTTTCCATGGGCGTACTGATCGTTGAGGCTGCTGAACGATCCGGCTCGCTCATCACCGCAAGGCTGGCGGGCGAATTCGGCCGTCTGGTTTTTGCCGTTCCCGGCTCTCCGCTCGACTCTCGCTGTCATGGCACCAACCGGCTGATCAAGGATGGTGCAATGCTGGTGACGGAAGCAGCCGATATACTGGATGCCATGAAGCCTCTTATCGAACCCGGCCTGCCGATGCACCATGTGGCAAAGGAAAGAGCGGAGGATAACGACATGTCACCACCGGGAGACGATGACCGCAGCATTGTTGCCAATGCGCTTGGACCTTCGCCGGTCGAAACCGACGATATCATCCGTCATACCGGCTTGCCCGCATCGACCGTTTATCTCGTACTGCTCGAACTCGATATAGCAGGAAGGCTAAATAGACATTCTGGTGGACGGGTCTCGCTTATTATGGCCGACTGACAGACTGCGGCGTCCGGCCTGAATATCTCCGGCCTCGATGTAGGCCATCTCGATCAGATAACACAGCATGTCGGCACCCTCGCGGTGCGCCGACGATCTCAGCTCGGCCAGCATTTGCCTGATATAAGCAATGGTTTCCGCCGTTCGTGCGGTTTCGCTTGCGCTCTTGTTCTCCACGTCGAGGGGCATGTCCATCCTTCATCTTCCGAAGCACCTGTACGCAGCCCTTCGGCACCTGCATTCACCTGTGAGCAACCATAGCTTTATTATTATAGATTGCAACACAAAATCAAATCCCCAAATGGTTGCATATCGTTGCAAAGTTAGAAAAACTGCCTCTCCCTCTTGACCGGAAGGCATTACCTGTCCATGTCGAAATAAAAGGTAGCGTTGTTGCGAGTTGAAATGCAGCAGGGCATGTTAGTGGACACGTTTCCAGAGAAAAAATCATGAATGTCGTCGTCGTAGAATCTCCGGCAAAAGCCAAGACGATCAACAAGTACCTAGGCTCCGGCTATAAGGTGCTTGCATCGTTCGGCCATGTTCGGGATCTTCCCGCGAAGGACGGTTCCGTGCTTCCCGATCAGGATTTCGAAATGTCCTGGGAAGTCGATCCCGCTTCGCAGAAGCGCATGAAGGACATTGCCGATGCCGTAAAGGCGTCCGATGGACTGTTCCTCGCAACCGACCCGGATCGCGAAGGTGAAGCCATTTCTTGGCACGTGCTGGACCTTCTCAAAAAAAAGAAGGTTCTTGGCGACAAGCCGGTGAAGCGCGTTGTGTTCAACGCCATCACCAAAAAGGCCGTGCTGGACGCGATGGCCGATCCGCGCGATATCGACGTGCCGCTGGTGGACGCATATCTTGCCCGCCGCGCGCTGGATTATCTCGTCGGTTTCAATCTCTCGCCAGTGCTGTGGCGCAAGCTTCCGGGCGCGCGCTCCGCTGGCCGCGTGCAGTCCGTGGCGCTTCGCCTCGTCTGCGATCGCGAAGCCGAGATCGAGCGTTTCGTTTCTGAAGAATACTGGAACATTGCAGCGCTTCTGAAGACACCGCGCGGTGACGAGTTCGAAGCCAAGCTGGTGTCTGCCGATGGCAAGCGACTACAGGGCAAGTCCATCAAGACCGGCGACGACGCGACCCGCCTAAAGACATTGCTTGAAGGCGCAAACTATGTGGTCGATACCGTCGAGGCAAAGCCCGTCAAGCGCAACCCGGGCCCTCCCTTCACCACATCGACGCTTCAGCAGGCTGCCTCCTCGCGCCTCGGCTTTGGCGCATCGCGCACCATGCAGGTTGCGCAGAAGCTTTATGAAGGTATCGACATCGGCGGCGAAACCGCTGGTTTGATCACCTACATGCGTACTGATGGTGTGCAGATTGCGCCGGAAGCAATCGACGCTGCCCGTCGTGCAATCGGCGAACAATTCGGCGGCCGCTATGTGCCGGAGAAGGCACGCTTCTACTCGACCAAGGCGAAAAACGCCCAGGAAGCCCACGAAGCAATCCGCCCGACAGATTTCAGCCGCACGCCGGACAGTGTGAAGCGGTTCCTCGATGCCGACCAGTTCCGTCTTTACGACCTCATCTGGAAACGCGGCATCGCGAGCCAGATGGCCTCTGCCGAGATCGAGCGCACGACGGTTGAAATTCTTGCAGAGAACAATGGCGAGAAGGCTGGCCTTCGCGCTGTTGGCTCCGTCATCCGTTTCGACGGTTTCATTGCCGCCTATACCGATCAGAAGGAAGACGGCGAGCAGAGCGACGATAGTGAAGATGGTGGCCGTCTACCGCAGATCAATGCCAGCGAGAACCTCGCCAAGCAGAAGATCAATGCCAGTCAGCATTTCACCGAGCCGCCACCACGCTATTCGGAAGCATCGCTCATCAAGAAGATGGAAGAACTCGGCATCGGTCGTCCTTCCACCTATGCGGCGACGCTGAAGACGCTGAGCGACCGCGAATACATCATCATCGACAAGCGCAAGCTCGTTCCCCATTCCAAGGGGCGGCTGGTGACGGCGTTCCTCGAAAGCTTCTTCACCAAATATGTGGAGTATGACTTCACCGCCGATCTGGAAGAAAAGCTGGACCGGATCTCGGCCGGTGAGTTGGACTGGAAGCAGGTTCTTCGCGATTTCTGGAAGGACTTCTTTGCCCAGATCGAAGACACCAAGGAACTTCGCGTCACCAACGTTCTGGATGCGCTGAACGAGGTTCTGGCACCGCTGGTCTTCCCCAAACGAGAAGACGGCTCCGATCCGCGTATCTGTCAGGTCTGCGGCACCGGTAATCTTTCGCTGAAACTCGGTAAATACGGCGCTTTTGTCGGCTGCTCCAACTATCCGGAGTGCAACTTTACGCGCCAGCTGAATTCGGATGGTGCGGAGGCCGATGCGGCAGCGCTGAACGAGCCGAAGGCATTGGGCGCGGACCCGATGACTGGCGAAGAGTTGACGCTGCGCTCCGGTCGTTTCGGGCCGTACATCCAGCGCGGCGAAGGCAAGGATGCCAAGCGTTCGTCGTTGCCGAAGGGCTGGAAGCCGGAAGAGATCGATCACGAAAAGGCGCTGGCGCTCATCAATCTGCCGCGAGATATCGGTAAGCACCCTGAAAGCGGCAAGATGATTTCCGCAGGGCTCGGTCGCTATGGGCCGTTCCTGATGCATGATGGCGGGTATGCTAATCTGGAAAGCGTGGAAGACGTGTTCTCCATCGGCCTCAACCGCGCCGTCACTGTCATTGCGGAAAAGAAGGCATCGCCGGGTCGCGGTCGTGCATCCACGCCAGCAGCACTCAAGACGCTTGGCGATCATCCTGATGGTGGCGCAATTACCGTTCGCGATGGCCGTTTCGGGCCCTATGTGAACTGGGGCAAAGTCAACGCCACGATTCCGAAGGCTCAAGCCCCGGATACCGTGACACTGGATGAGGCGCTTGTGCTTATTGCAGAGCGCATCGCCAAGACCGGCACTGGCGGCAATGGCAAGCCTGTGAAGGCCAAGAAGGCGGCTGCGCCCAAGAAGGCATCCACCAAGGCTGCGAGTGCCGACGGCGAGACCAAGGCCAAGCCGAAGACGGCTGCAAAAAGCAAGGCTGCAGCCAAGCCAAAAACAGCGGCCAAAGCAAAGGCAGCCCCTAAAACCAAGAAGGCAGAATCGTGAGCAAAGCTCCGCGTAAATCATCGGGTTCAGCGGGCGATGGCTTCGGCCGCACCGGACGCGGGAAAAAAGTTCTTCAATCTGAAGGCATCATCCACGGTGAGGTCCCTCCCCGCGAGGTGCTGCTGAAATTCATTGCCGAGCATCCCGACCAAGCATCGAAGCGCGAAATCGCCAAGGCTTTCGGCCTCAAGGGCGAAACCCGCGTCGTGCTGAAGGCGCTTCTGAAAGAGCTTGAAACGGATGGCATGCTGCACAAGAGCCGCAAGTCTCTGATGCGCCCCGGCGCATTGCCGCCCGTCACCGTTCTCGACATCACGACGCGCGACAAGGATGGCGGCCTGATCGGCAGACCTGCCGAATGGCCCGAAGATCAGGGGGCTGCCCCTGCCGTCTCTATCCGCCAATCCTCGGCAGACCGCCACAAGGGTAAGGCGCCGGTAGGTGGACTGGGTGACCGGGTTCTGGCGAAGATTTTTCCGTCCAAGGACGTGGGTGGCCCGGCCTACACGGCGCGCATCATCAAGCTCATCGACCGGCGGCAAAATGCGCTTCTGGGCGTCTTCAGGGAAACGCCGGGCGGTGGCGGACGACTGATGCCGATAGACCGTCGCGGTGACGAAATGGTCATCGATCCCGATGGCGTGAATGACGCGAAAGACGGCGACCTGATCGAGGTGGAAACCTCCCGCAATAGCGGGCGCTATGGCCTGCCCCGCGCCAAGGTTCTCTCAGTCGTCGGCTCGGTTGCGTCGGAAAAAGCGATCTCGATGATCGCCATTCATGCCCACGGCATCCCGCATATATTCCCGCCCGACGTGATGGCGGCGGCGGAAGCGGCCAAGCCTGCGACGATGGCGCACCGTGAAGACTGGCGAAAACTGCCGCTCATCACAATCGACCCCGCGGACGCAAAGGACCACGACGACGCGGTTTACGCGGAGCTCGACCCGTCGCCCGACAATCCGGATGGTGTCATCGTTACCGTCGCGATTGCCGATGTCTCCTATTACATTCGTTCCGGCTCGCCGCTGGACCGTGAAGCGTTGAAGCGCGGCAACTCCGTCTATTTCCCGGACCGCGTCGTGCCGATGCTGCCGGAGCGCATTTCCAACGACCTCTGCTCGTTGAAGGAAGGCGTGGACCGTCCGGCTCTAGCCGTACGCATGGTGTTTTCCAAGGAAGGCCGCAAGGCCAGCCACACCTTCCACCGCATCATGATGAAGAGCGCGGCCAAGCTCTCCTACCAACAGGCGCAGGCCGCCATCGACGGCAACCCGGATGACAAGACCGGCCCGATGCTGGAGCCTATCCTGCTGCCACTGTGGCATGCCTATAAGGTGATGACGATTGGGCGTGACCGTCGCCAACCGCTTGAGCTGGACATGCCGGAACGCAAGATCGTTCTGAAGGCCGACGGCACTGTCGACCGCGTCCATATTCCCGAACGTCTCGACGCGCACAAGCTGATCGAAGAAATGATGATCCAGGCGAATGTGGCCGCTGCCGAAACGCTGGAAGTCAAGAAACAGCCACTGGTCTACCGCGTTCACGACGCGCCGACGATTGCCAAGCAGGAAGTGCTGCGCGAATTCCTCAACACCATCGGTTATTCGATGGCCAAGGGTGGGCAGGTTCGCGCCAACTCCTTCAATGGTATTCTGGCGCGCGCCCTGGATACACCGCACCAAATAATCGTCAATGAAATGGTGCTACGGTCACAGAGCCAGGCGATCTACAGCCCCGACAACATCGGCCATTTCGGCCTCAACCTGATGAAATACGCGCATTTCACCTCACCGATCCGCCGTTATGCCGACCTTATCGTGCACCGTGCGCTGGTGGGTTCGCTGGGCTTGGGCGAAGGCGGCATCACACGCGAGGAAGAAGCGTCCCTGGCAGACGTCGCGGCGGAAATCTCCACCTTCGAGCGCCGCGCCATGGCGGCTGAGCGCGATACCATTAACCGCCTCATCGCTCACCATCTCTCCGAGCGCGTGGGTCAGGAATTCGAAGGCCGGATCGGTGGCGTCACCAAGGCGGGACTATTTGTCGCGCTTCCACAGTTTGGCGCAGACGGATTTGTTCCTATATCTACCATCGGGACCGATTATTACATCTATGATGAAGCGCATCAGGCGCTGACGGGTGAAAAGACCGGCCTCGGCTACCAGCTTGGCGATGCCGTTCAGGTCAAACTGGCCGAAGCGGTGCCGCTGGCCGGTGCGCTACGGTTCGAGATATTGAGCGAAGGCAAGAAAATGCCAACGGCAACCCGTTCCTTCCACAAGGCGACACGTCGCGGTGGCGGGAATGCGACAAAGCCGGGCACGAGGCCGCCGCGCAAGAGACGTTAGAGCATACCGCGCAGATGTGTTGAGCGGTTTCGGTAATACCACGCGGCAACAGGACTGAAGATGTGTCACCGCCAGGAGACGTTCTTCAGCCACATTCGCTGAGGGACGAGAATGAGCGATACACAGACTGCACAATATGGCGGCGCGAAAGAAGAACGACCACTCGGACGTTCCATTATGCGCGGAATTTTGAGCAGATGCCCTGCCTGCGGCAGCGGTAGACTGTTTCGGGCATGGCTGACGCCCGTGGATCAATGTTCGGCGTGCGGTGAGGATTTGCACCATCAGCGATCCGACGACCTTCCACCCTACATCTCCATCATGATCCTCGGCCACGTGGCTGTCGGCGGCTTCATGATGACCGACACGGTGTTGCTAGTGCCGATGTGGGTGCATTTCGCTATCTGGGTTCCAATCACTATTCTCGTGGCACTTTTGACGATCCAGCCGATCAAGGGCGGCGTCATTGGTCTCCAATGGGCGCTGAAAATGCACGGCTTCTCTAGTGAGCCGGAGAAGAAGCAGATAGACGGCTCTTCTCACTGACTGAGGCCGACACCGTTGCCTCCAGAACTCAAGGCTGAAAACGCCCCTTATCTGCGGCCCAAAGATGCCGCGTCCCTCATCCTTGTCGATCGTTCGACCGGAAATCCGCGCATTCTTGTCGGTAAACGTAGCAGCGCGCATGTCTTCATGCCTGACGTCTACGTTTTTCCCGGCGGTCGACGTGACCCACGCGATCATGCCCTGCCCTTCGACGGCGATCTGCATCCCGTAATCGTCCAGAAATTGCTGCAATCTGCCTCACGTCCCATGACGATTTCTAGTGCACGCGCGCTGGCGCTAGCGGCCCATAGGGAACTGGGTGAGGAAACCGGACTGCGCTTCGGCCGTACGCCTGAGCAGCAACAGAAGCCTGACCTTTCGAAGCTGCGTTATGTCGCTCGCGCGATCACGCCGCCGGGAAGAGTGAGGCGTTTCGATACGCGATTCTTCTGCTGTTATACCGATGAAGTGGGCATCGACCCGGCGACAATTCAGGATTCGCATGAGCTGGAAAGCCTTCATTGGCTTGACATTCGAGACAATTCCAGTCTGAACATGGCGCCGATAACACGCATTGTTCTCGAAGATGTCACAAAGTTCATGATAGGTGATCCGTCATTGCCATTCGAAAGCCCGGTGCGACAATATTTCGAGCGTCGCGGCAAATTCATTCGTGGTTTTCTATAAAAGGTTTCCATGTCACATCCGAACAGCGACGCCGATAATATCCACTGGCCATCGCTCATCGCCGCCATATCCGCCATCAGCGCCGTTGGTATCGCCATCGGTCTCGGGCTCCCGCTTTTAAGCCTCATACTCGAACGGCGCGGCATTTCCTCATCCATGATAGGCTTCAACTCAGCCATGGCGGGTGTTGCGGCGATGATCGCAGCCCCTCTAACCAGCAGGCTTGCACATGATTTCGGTGTGGCGCGCACCATGATGACGGCAGTCGTCATCTCCGCGGTGAGCGCGCTCGGCTTCTATTTCGCGCGGGATTTCTGGATGTGGTTTCCGTTGCGCATTGTCTTCCATGGCGCCACTGCCACGCTTTTTATTCTCTCGGAATTCTGGATCAATGCCGCAGCGCCGCCCCGCAAGCGCGGCCTGGTGCTGGGCATGTATGCGACAGGTCTCGCCGTTGGCTTTGCCGTGGGGCCGCTGCTGTTCTCCACGGTAGGTAGCGAGGGAATAACGCCTTTCCTTGTCGGCTGTGGGATTATCCTTCTCGCCGCTATTCCCATCTTTCTAGCACGAGGCGAAAGCCCGGCACTGGACGAAAAGCCCGCCCACCATTTTCTGCGCTACATTTGGCTTGTTCCCATGGCCTCAGCTGCGGCGTTCGTCTTCGGCTCCGTTCAGGCGGGTGGGCTTTCGCTCTTTCCAATTTACGCGACCCGAGAAGGCTTCAACGAATCGCAAGCCGCGCTTTTGCTCACCGTCATGGCCATCGGCAACATGGCGTTCCAGATTCCCATCGGCATTCTCTCCGACCGGATGAAAAATCGCCGGGCGTTGCTGGGTATCATGGCATTTGCAGGCCTCTGCGGCACCCTTGCGCTGCCTTTGCTGGTCGGCAACTGGATTTTGATAGCAACGATGCTGCTGATCTGGGGCGGTTGCGTTTCTGGCATGTATACGGTCGGCCTCACCCATCTCGGTTCGAGACTCACCGGCTCAGACCTCGTCGCTGCCAACGCTGCGTTCATTTTCTGCTATGCTACAGGCACCATCGCTGGTCCGCAAACGGTCGGAATAGCAATGGATATTTCGGGAACTCACGGTTTTGCATGGGCCCTGGCGCTGTTTTTCGGCCTCTATGTCATTCTTTCCATTGGGCGTTCGGTTTTCGGATCAAAACATACTTGACTTTTCGGGCACGATCCGTAGTTTCGCGCCAGATTTAGCCGGGGCCGAACAGGTCCGCGGCTCACTTACTTGTTAAAGGCAGGACGACCATGGCGAAAGCTACAACAATCAAAATCAAGCTGCTGTCGACAGCCGACACCGGTACTTTCTACGTCACAACAAAGAACAGCCGTACGTTCACGGATAAGATGACGAAGACAAAGTACGACCCGGTCGTTCGCAAGCATGTTGAATTCAAGGAAACAAAGATCAAGTAATTTACTTGATACCGTTCCTAAAGAACGCGCCCTTGAGGCGCGTTTTTTGTGCCTGTTTGTCTCTATGCCGGAAGTCAAAAGCGGTGCGAATACGCAGCGCAGAATGCGTGAACCGGATCGGTGATATCATTTTGCGGTGGATGGCCTGCAAGCGCCCTTAAGGGGCATAAGTGGGTCGACCGGGACAGCAATAACAGCACGAGGAACCGTTTAAATGCGTCGCCGGTCGACCGACCCCAAGACCCAGGAGATGCGGCGGACCTGAGCATCATGGGGTATCTGAAAGCGCCGCACCAAAAATCATACGACGCGAAATTCGTTTTTACCCTCTCTTGCTTAAGGGCTATCTATTTAGCCCCTGCAAAAGTTATGTCGTTGAATAAATAGTCGCGTAAGACCTCAAGAAAATCAACAGATTATTAATTCGTCACTAGAGCCATCGCTTGATATGGTTAAATTATCCCGGTTTGAGACAGCGAAATGTCATAGTGGCGCAGGAATAGTTATATGCGATGGTCGAGGAACTGCAATATCTACAAATATAGGTCACCACACGCATGAGCACGGGCATCATTTTTGCCCTGATGTTCAAGTAGAGCCAAGAACGGCTGCAAGCCTCATCGACCCAATGCTCGCATCGTCACTATAAAATGACTGCCAGTCATGCTGATCTTTTTATTTTCGATACGCATAGGCCTGCAAGCATACTACTATTAAGGCTGCTTCAAAAAATTGAGAGTATCGGCGTTATCCGTGATTCATTCGCAAAAGACGAAGTCTGGCCTTCGCCTTAGAGAGCTTTGTTGTCAAAGGGGAGCGTTCTGCCGGAGCAGGTTTTCGACAGGGCAAAGGCGATTGGCGAAGGGCATACCTCAAGGTACGGTCGAGCCAATCGCCTTTGATCCTGGTGGAACGATGCCCGGCCCTTCGGGTTGGTTGAAACGGAACCCTCCGATTGCTCGGACGGTTTGGCCGTATGCTATGGCTAAGGCACGCGCCGTCCGAACAACCAGATGATCCCGTCTGAACCAACAGAACTGCTTCCATTTAACAATGAAGCGCTCTAAGCGTTATGCAGCTGCTGAAACAACTCTGTTACGTCCAGCGTTTTTCGCCTCATAAAGCGCGCGATCCGCCTGTCTCAGCAACTGGTCCGGCGTTTCTATCGAACCTGCATTCGTTGCAATACCCAGAGACGCGGTGATGTTCAGCTCGCGTCCGGAGCGAAGTACGAAAGCCTTACTCTCGATAATCGAGCGAAGGCGCTCCGCTACAAGTGCAGCCATTTCCGCCGTCGTATCCGGCATGACGACGACGAACTCCTCGCCGCCGTAACGGCATGCCAGATCCGCACCGCGCACTGTGGAGCGAAGACGTGCAGCAAACTCCCTGATGACCTCATCACCCGCGTCATGACCGTACGTGTCGTTGACTTGCTTGAAGCGATCTATATCCGTTATGCAGACCGACAATGACCGCCCACGTGAGGCGGCGCGGTTGAATAATATCTTCAGGTGGTTATCGAGATAACGACGATTGTTTAATCCAGTCAGCCCATCGATGACCGCCAGCTCCATCGTGTGGTTGAGGTTCTCGCGCAGACGATCATTGCAGCGCTTGCGTTTGATCTGGGTCAGCGTGCGTGCGACCAGCTCGTTCGGATCGATGGGGCGGACGATGTAGTCATTCACGCCGAGGTCCAGCGCACGAACGACCATCGCGTCATCACCCTGCTCCGTTACCAGAAGCAGAGGGAGAAACCGCGTGCGGTCCAGCGAACGGAGTTGCGAGCATAGTCTCAGCGGATCGAAATTGTCGAAATTGGCGTTGATGATGACAAGTTCGTAGGGGTTTTCAGCAGCTTCGAACAAAGCGTTTCCGGGCTCGGCCAAAGCCACCACTTCGGCAGCAGGTTTCAAGGCCTTGATGATACGCTCCTGCGAGCTTGCACGGCCGTCCACCAGCAGGACCCTGCCTGGCTTTTCGATCTGCCCACTCTCGCCGATACCGTCATCGATCCCGATGGTTTTCGCCGTTTCCGAACGAATGCGAAGCTCGTCGCTCATGGTTTTCAGCCGCACGAGGCTCTTCACACGGGAGATCAACTGGAGGTCGTTGACCGGCTTGGTCAGAAAATCGTCAGCACCGGCTTTGAGGCCCCGCACACGGTCGGAAGGCTGGTCCAGCGCCGTCACCATTACGATTGGAATATGTGCGGTCTTGGGGTCTGCCTTCAGGCGCTCACAGACCTCAAAACCATCCATGTCCGGCATCATGATGTCGAGAAGAACGATATCGACTTGCTCGCGCGCGCAAATCTCGAGCGCCTTGCGCCCGTTTTCTGCAGAGACGACATCGAAATATTCCGCCAGCAGGCGCGCTTCCAGAAACTTCACATTGGCCGGAATATCATCAACGACCAGAATTCTAGCAGTCATCGGCTCGCCCCTGTGGCCTCATGCATCGCCAAGATAGGTTTTGATCGTCTCTATGAATTTCGGCACGGATATCGGCTTGGAAACATAGGCTTCACAACCACCCTGACGAATACGCTCCTCATCGCCCTTCATGGCAAAAGCCGTGACGGCAATGACGGGTATGACATGCAGCTCATCGTCTTCCTTCAGCCATTTGGTGACTTCCAGACCGGAAACCTCCGGCAGCTGAATATCCATGAGAATGAGGTCCGGGCGATGTTTACGGGCAAGGTCCAGCGCTTCCATACCATTGCGCGTCTGGATCGTGGTGTAGCCGGATGCCTCGATCAGATCGCGAAAGAGCTTCATGTTCAGCTCGTTGTCTTCAACTATCATGACCTGCTTGGGCATGGTGGCAGTCCTTGTTCCGCTTTGAAACCTCGCCCCAGACATATAAGTTGTCACAGAACCGATTCCATTATCCCCCATGCGGGATGCTAGGGCGATTTGGTTGAGAAATAGGTAACTTGGGTAAAGAAATGTTGCGCGATACGAAAAACGGCAAGTCGACCGTGAAAGATCCCGAGGAAACTATCGCTGCCATACTTGGCTGGCTTGCCAACGAACCGGATATGCTTGGCCGGTTTCTGGCATTGAGCGGATTGCAACCCAACATGCTGCGGCAGGCCATCACAGATCCCGGCTTCCTTGCCGGCCTGACAGACTTTTTGATGAGCCACGAACCTGATCTTATGGCCTTCTGCGAGGCAACCGACGTGCAGCCGGAAGATGTGCAGGCGGCGTGGCACAAATATTCAGGCCCGGGGCTGGATTCCGGGGTCTACTGAACTGTGGGCTCGCCTCAACCAACTGTTGAGCCGCGAGCGAATCAAGCTTATGGTCGAGAACGTTCTCTTTTTGTTTCTCGGCCATGTCAGCGATTTCGAACTACGATCCCGGTTTCTGCCGCGACTGTCTGGTTGGTCAACCGGAAGGGTTGAGGCGTTGCCGGAAATGCGGGAGCCCTCGCCTTCTCTATCATAGAGAGCTTTACGACCTCACCATCGCTCACATTGATTGTGATGCATTTTATGCCTCAGTGGAGAAACGAGACAATCCGGAACTGGCCGACAAGCCGCTCATCATAGGGGGCGGCAAGCGTGGTGTCGTTTCGACCGCCTGTTACATTGCCCGCATTCACGGTGTGCGCTCCGCCATGCCGATGTTCAAGGCTCTCGAGGCGTGTCCGAATGCCGTCGTCATCAAGCCCAATATGGAAAAATATGTCGATGTCGGACGACAGGTGCGGGCCATGATGCAGGATTTGACACCGCTTGTGCAACCGATCTCCATCGATGAAGCTTTTCTCGATCTTTCCGGAACACAACGCCTGCACCACGATCCGCCTGCCCGCGTTCTGGCGAACTTTGCGCGCCGCGTGGAAAAGGAAATTGGCATCACCGTTTCAGTGGGTTTGTCGTACTGCAAGTTTCTGGCGAAAGTCGCTTCCGACCTGCAAAAGCCACGTGGCTTTTCGGTGATCGGTGAAAAAGAAGCCATGGCTTTCCTTGCAACCCGCCCTGTCACCACGATCTGGGGCGTGGGAAAGGCCTTTGCAGCAACGCTGGAAGCCGATGGCATCCGCATGATTTCGCAATTGCAGGACATGGAAGAAACCGACCTGATGCGGAAGTACGGCTCCATGGGCCAGCGGCTTTTCCGTCTCGCACGCGGTATCGATGACCGGGAGGTACACACCAACGACCCGGCGAAAAGCGTGTCATCCGAAACGACTTTCTTCAACGACATATCGCGCTACGATGATCTGGTGCCGATCCTGCGTTCGCTCTCTGAAAAGGTAGCGTGGAGACTAAAGAAGAACGTTGTCGCCGGGCATACGGTGGTCCTGAAAATGAAGACCGCCGATTTCAAATCCCGCACTCGCAACAAAAGACTTGAAGACCCGACGCAGCTTGCAGACAGGATTTTCCGCACCGGCCTTACTCTTCTGGAAAAAGAAACGGACGGAACGAAATTTCGCCTGATCGGAATTGGCGTTACCGATCTTTGCGATCCGACGCTGGCTGATCCACCTGATCTGGTGGACAAATCCGCAGGACGACGTGCAGCAGCGGAGGCTGCGATGGACAAGCTGCGCGAAAAGTTCGGCAAAGGCACGGTCGAGACAGGTTATACCTTCGGCTCTAAAAAATGATGCGCAACACGAGGTCGTGAACGCATTTAAAACCTTCCTTAAATCCCGGCCTCTATACTGCCCAACCGAAGCCGCGTCCATTTATCGACGCTGTGGAGCCTCCCTTGCTGCGTAGCTTCGCGGCTTGTTTTGTATCGCGTTTGGAGCAGACATGATGTTGCGTGCCTTTGTAGGAGCCTGCCTCCTCTCGACCTCTGTTTTTGTGCAGGCGGCTTTTGCCAGCGACGCGCGTAGTATGCAGGTCGTCGTTTCCAAGAGCGAGCAGTCCTTATCGCTGTATGAGGGAGGCGAGTTGGTGGCAACGTCCAAAGTCTCCACGGGCAAACCCGGACACGACACTCCAAGCGGCATCTTCTCCATATTGGACAAGCGCAAGTACCACGAATCCAACATCTATTCGGCAGCGCCAATGCCCTTCATGCAGCGGCTAACATGGTCGGGCATCGCATTGCACGAGGGCCATGTCCCGAACTACCCTGCCTCACACGGCTGCATTCGCCTGCCATCGAAGTTTGCGAAGTCGCTCTACGGCACGACCTCTCGCGGCGTACATGTGATCGTTTCCGACGCAGACGTGGCGCTGCGGCGGATCGACCATCCCGCCCTTCTACAGCCGAATAACGGCGGTGGGCAGTTCCTGTCCGACATAGAATTGCGACCAGCCAATTTCGATGCCTCGCTGAAGCTCGTTGAAGTGGCAGTCAACGAAACGACGAATTCCGTGCCGACAGCTACACCGAAGAAGGACAATGCGCCCCAGCGTATCCTGATTACCCGACGCGGTGAGCGTGAGAAGATCATGGACGTCCAGCGATTACTGACACGTCTCGGCTTCGACGCTGGCGTACCGGATGGCCATGTTGGCCAGATGACGATTGGTGCCGTCAATAGCTACAAGCGCTGGAAAGACATGAAGACCACCGGCCCGCTTGTGACCGATGCTTTCCTCGACGCGCTTTACATTTCGGCGGGCGAAGATGCGCCCCCGAACGGACAGTTGATGGTGCGGCAGAATTTTAAACCGCTGTTTGAAGCTCCAATCCATTTCAAGGATCCGCATATCGCGCTCGGCACGCACTTCTTCGAAGTTATCGACATAAAAGGCGGTCGAGCGGAATGGAATGGTCTGACGCTGGAAAACCATCTCCCGGCGGCAGCCCGCAGACGGCTTGGCATAGGGGTTGCCGATGCGCCCCTTGGCGGCGACCAGTTGAGCGCCGTTCTGGACCGGATCGACATTCCGAAAGATGTGCGCGAGCGGCTGGAGGACGAGCTTTCGGTCGGAAGTTCGATCACCGTCTCCGACCTTAGCCACGGGCTTGAGACCGGTCAGGGCACGGATTTCATCACCATTACCCGTGACACGGCGCTTTGAACAAAGCGCTTGCGGAACCAGTCTGCACCCATGGCGTTTAAAGGCTCAGATTTACGCGTTGGGGAGCCTGCACATGAACATCAAGTATCTGGCAGCAGCGGTATTGGGTATGGCCTGTATTTCCGCTGCGGAAGCACCTGAAAATTACAGCCTTTACGCGGGGCCGCGTGTTACTGCCGACCCCATCATCCTTGATATTTACGACCGTGCATTGGTCAAGTGTACCGCAGAAGCCAGCACTCCGCTTCGCGGCACGACATTCACGTCATCGCTCTATTACAATGCCGCGCTTCGCTCATGCCTTTCGCGCCACGGTTTTATAGACAACGGTGCCTATGCCTATCCAACCAACCGCCTGTTCTGAAAAAGATTCAGGCTTTGTCAGCAAGCGACTGTTTTAATTAGATCAGCTCGACGTCTATGACCCCCGACGCCGAGCGGAAAGCCGCGCCAATCTCAGGCGAAATCCGATATTTGCCTGGCAGCTCCACCTCGATCTCACGCTGGCCATCGTCCTTGATCAGAACGAAATAGACCGAGCCATCGCCCTTATTGAGATGATGCGCCAGCGCTTTCATCGGACCGGAATCGCGGAGATAGACGCGCAACGCCTTCTGCATCTGAACGGACCGCTGCTCCAGCGATTCCGCTGTCTGGATGCGCAAGCCAATACCTTCCGGGCGCTCCTCCGCCTGCACGGTGATGACCAGTGATTTGCCGACCTCTAGCAGATCGCGGTACTGCCCCAACCCTTCCGAAAACAGCACGGCTTCATATTGGCCGGAAGCATCCGAAAATGTCACGATACCCATTTTGTTGCCCGTGCGGGTCTTGCGCTCCTGCTTGCCGGTGACCGTGCCAGCCAGCCGACCGTTGGTGGCTCCCTGCTTCACCGCCGCCGTAAAATCAGAAATATTCTGTACCCGAAGCTTATCGAGAACGGTGCGATAGGTATCGAGTGGATGGGCCGTGAGATAAAAACCCAACACCTGATATTCACGCAGCAGTTTTTCAGAGGCAAGCCACGGCTGGTAGGCGGGCAGCACCAGCTTTTCAGGGCCGTTTGCTCCGCCAGAACCGAACATATCGTGCTGACCACTTACGCGACGACTTTGAGCGAGCTGCGCGTAACCAATAATTCGATCAAGTCCGCCGATCAATTCGGCGCGATCCTTACCGAAACAATCAAACCCACCGGCATTGATGAGGCTTTCCAGAACGCGGCGGTTAATCTGCTTGGGGTCGATCCGCAGGCAGAAATCCTCAAGGCTGGTGAACGGCTTGTCGCCACGCACCTCGACGATATGATCCACCGCGCCTTCACCCACGCCCTTCAATGCGGCAAGGGAATAATAGATGCGGTTCTCACCTGTTTCGAAACGGCGGAATGAGGTCTGGACCGAAGGCGCCACGACTTCAATGCCGAGGCGCGCTGCATCCTGCCGGAAGTCATTGACCTTTTCCGTGTTCGCCATATCGAGCGTCATAGAGGCGGCGAGGAACTCGACCGGGTAATGCGCCTTCATATAGGCGGTCTGGTAGGAAACGATCGCGTAGGCGGCAGCGTGGGATTTGTTGAAGCCGTAATTTGCAAACTTGGCCAACAAATCGAAAATCATGTCCGATTGCGCCTTGGACACGCCGTTTTTCATTGCGCCATCCACGAAGCGCTCGCGCTGCTTGTCCATCTCCTCCTTGATCTTCTTGCCCATGGCGCGGCGCAGGAGATCGGCTTCGCCGAGCGAATAGCCCGACAAGACCTGGGCGATCTGCATCACCTGTTCCTGATAGACGATAACGCCCTGCGTTTCCTTCAGAAGATAGTCGATGGTCGGATGAATGGATTCGATCTCTTCGTCGCCATGCTTGCGGGCGTTATAGACCGGAATGTTTTCCATCGGGCCAGGACGATAAAGCGCAACAAGCGCAATAATATCCTCGATACAGTCAGGTCGCATGCCGATCAGCGCCTTGCGCATACCCGCACTTTCCACCTGAAACACGCCGATCGTTTCGCCGCGCGACAGCATCTCGTAGGTCTTCGGATCATCAAGCGGAATCGCTGCCAGATCGACATGAATGTTTCGCTTGCCGACGAAATCCACCGCGACCTTTAGGACCGTCAGTGTTTTCAGCCCAAGGAAGTCGAACTTTACGAGACCAGCGCTTTCCACCCATTTCATATTGAACTGGGTGACGGGCATATCCGAGCGGGGATCGCGGTACATCGGGACCAGCTTGGACAGCGGTCGGTCACCGATGACGATACCGGCGGCGTGCGTGGAAGCGTGACGGTAAAGACCTTCGATCTTCTGCGCGATATCAAGCAGTCGGGCGACGACCGGCTCCTTGTCTGCCTCCTCCTGCAAGCGTGGCTCTTCCTCGATGGCCTTGGAAAGGGGCGTCGGATTGGCCGGGTTGTTCGGCACCAGCTTACAGATCTTGTCGACCTGCCCGTAGGGCATTTCCAGCACGCGTCCAACGTCACGCAATGCAGCGCGCGCCTGTAGCGAACCGAAGGTGATGATCTGCGCAACCTGCTCACGCCCGTATTTGCGCTGGACGTAACGGATCACCTCTTCGCGGCGGTCCTGGCAGAAGTCGATATCGAAGTCGGGCATCGAAACGCGTTCCGGGTTGAGGAAGCGTTCGAACAGAAGCGAAAACCTAAGCGGGTCGACGTCGGTGATCGTCAGCGCATAGGCAACCAGTGAGCCAGCGCCCGATCCGCGGCCCGGCCCAACGGGAATATCCTGGTTTTTGGCCCATTTGATGAAGTCGGCAACGATCAGGAAGTAGCCCGGAAACCTCATGCGTTCGATGACGCTGAGCTCGAAATCCAGTCGCTCGCGATATTCCTGTTCGGTATAGCCTGCCGCCATGCCGAGTGCTGCAAGACGCTGATCGAGACCTTCCACCGCCTGACGGCGAAGCTCCAGCGACTCGGCACGCTCCGCCTCCTCCGGATCATCACTCGCGCCGGTAAAGCGTGGCAGGATGGGTCCGCGCTTTTTCAACACATATGAGCATCGCTGGGCAATCTCGACGGTATTCTCGATGGCTTCGGGAATATCCTTGAAGAGTTCAGTCATTTCCTCCCGGCTCTTCAGATAATGGTCCGGTGTCAGGCGGAAACGGCTGTCGTCGGAAACGATGGCGTTGTGCGCAACCGCCATCAGCGCGTCATGCGCTTCGTAATCCGACTTGGAAGGGAAGAAAGCCTCATTGGTGGCGACGAGTGGAACGTCGTGTTCATAGGCAAGACCGATCATGCGGCGCTCATGGCCGCGATCATAATTACCCTGTCGTTGAAGTTCGATATAAAGCCGGTCGCCAAACAGCTCCTTGAGTGTCAGAAGGCGGCTTGTCGCAAGCGCCAAATGTCCTTCCTTCAGAGCCATATCAACAGGCCCGCCGGAAGCACCTGTCAGCGCGATGAGACCCGCATTGCTGCCCTCTTCCAGCCATTCCTTGGGAAGATTGACAGCGTGACCGCTTCCCTCGCCATCCAGATAGGCACGACTGATGAGGTCCACGAGACGCTCATACCCCCTGGCATCCGCCGCCAGCAAAACGATGGCCGGCAACTTGGCAAGACTATTGTTCCCGCGCTTATCGTCGGCGGCGTCCTGCATATCGATGGACACCTGGCAGCCGATGATCGGCTGCAGCCCCTCATCTCGCGCCTTTTCGGAAAACTCCAGCGCGACGAACAGATTGTTGGTATCGGTGATAGCAATGGCAGGCTGCTGATCGCTGACAGCCTTCGCCATGATCTTTTTCAGGGGCAGAGCGCCCTCGAGCAGTGAATAAGCAGAATGGACTCGAAGGTGAACAAAACCGGGCGTCTTCAGGATCATACCCGTTGCTTCATCACCCAGCGCATTATCGCTCATTTCACCGCAATCCCGTCATTCTGAATCGGGCTGATTTTGAGGCTTCCTGAGGCTAAAGTCTACCGGCAATGGCGCAGTTTGCACCGGTATCGCCATATGTGACGATAGGAAACAATTACATGGAAGTTAGAATTACCGAGAAGCTGGCAACGAAGACTGCGATGGAAGCGAAGGCGGCAACGTCACGGATAATGTCGGTCATTTGTCTCTCCTTACTCGTTATGTTCTAATTTTGTTCTCATTTTGTTTTGGTGTCAATAGGTTTTTTTAGATGCTGCTATTGCAACGCGAGGAGAATCGGGAAGGTTCCGTGAGCTGGCATAGGTCAAACCATTGAGTCCAAAGAAAAACCCCGCACGGTTGTTACCGTACGGGGTCTCGCATGATAGATGCCTAGGGTCTTGCAGCCAGACCTAAGCGCAGTTTTTAGAACTCTACGATCCTGCCTTCGTTCAGCGTTACGCGGCGATCCATTCGCGCTGCCAGTTCGTGGTTATGTGTAGCGATCAGCGCCGCCAGCCCGGATTGGCGCACAAGGGCCTCCAACGCATCAAAAACGTAAGATGCGGTTTCCGGGTCAAGGTTGCCCGTCGGCTCGTCTGCCAGAAGCAATAGGGGCGCGTTTGCAACGGCTCTTGCGATTGCAACACGCTGCTGCTCTCCACCGGAAAGCTCAGCCGGACGGTGGTCGCCGCGATGGCCTATCCGCATGTAATCCAGCAACGCCTTGGCGCGCTCCCGCGCTTCTTTCTGGGATAAGCCGGAAATCAGCTGCGGCATCATAATGTTCTCGAGTGCGGTGAATTCCGGCAGGAGATGGTGGAACTGGTAGACGAAGCCGATATCGCTACCCCGGATGGCCGTGCGCTCCTCATCAGACAGCGTGCCGCAAGCCTTGCCGTTGATGAAGACCTCGCCCGCATCGGGATGTTCAAGCAGACCGGCAAGATGCAACAACGTAGACTTACCGGTGCCGGAAGGCGCCACAAGCGCGACGATTTCGCCGCTCTTCAGTTCAAATTCAGCATTTTTGAGAATGGACAGACTTGTTTCGCCCTGCCCGTAGGTTCGTTCCACGCCGGAAATCTTGAGCGCTGTTTTCTTTGCCATGGTGTGAAGCGATCCTTATTCGTAACGCAGGGCTTGGACAGGATCGAGCTTGGAAGCCCGCCACGCCGGAAAGATCGTTGCCAGGAAAGACAAGGTCAGCGCCATGATGATAACGGTGATCGTCTCGCTCAGAGACATTTCCGCCGGAAGCTGGCTGAGGAAATAGAGCTGCGGATCAAACAGAACCGTGCCGGAAACCCAGGAGAAGAACTGCCGGATGGACTCGACATTGAGACAGACGATGACCCCAAGCGCGACGCCCGCAAAGGTGCCGACGATGCCGATGGCGGCCCCCGTCATGAAGAAGATACGCATGATCGAACCGGAGCTTGCGCCCATGGTACGCAGAATAGCGATGTCGCTGCCCTTGTCCTTCACCAGCATGATGAGGCCGGAAATGATGTTGAGAGCGGCCACAAGCACGATCAGCGTCAGGATCATGAACATGACGTTGCGCTCCACCTGAAGCGCGGAAAAGAACGTCTGGTTCCTCTGTCGCCAGTCGGTGATATAAACCTGCCGTCCGGCAGCCGATTCCACCAACGGCCTGATGCCGTCCACATTATCGGGGTGACTGACGAAGAGCTCGATGGACTGGACGATGCCTTCAGAATTGAAATAGAGCTGCGCTTCGGAAAGCGGCATGTAGATCATCGATGCGTCATATTCCGACATACCGATCTCAAAGAGGCCGGAAATTGTGTAGGATTTGACGCGAGGATTGACGCCCATCGGCGTCACGTCACCCTCCGGCGAGATCAGGGTAATCTGGTCACCCGCACTCAGGCCCATCGAAGCGGCAAGGCGCGTACCGACCAGAACGCCCTGCCCCGACATGAAGCCAACGAGATCGCCGGACTTGATATTGCCTGAAATTTCCTTGATCTTCTCAACATCTTCGGGACGAACGCCACGCACCAAAGCACCGCTGCCAGCACCGGCGCGGCCTGAAGCGAGCGTCTGCCCTTCGACCAGCGGCAATGCCATGGTGACGCCGGGAACGCCTGCGAACTTCTTGGCAAGATCGTCGTAATTGTTGAAGGGCTGATCAATGGGCTGAACGATCATATGACCGTTGATGCCGAGGATGCGGGAAATCAGCTCCGTCCGAAAACCGTTCATAACAGCCATGACGATGATAAGCGTCGCAACGCCCAGCATGATGCCGACGAACGAGAATCCTGCGATAACGGAAATGAACGCTTCCTTGCGGCGCGAGCGCAGGTAGCGCCAGGCTACCATGCGCTCGAAAGCCGAAAACGGCCGTGCCGCCCCATCCTTTCCGGATGCAACCGCACCGCTATCAGCTTCGGCTTTTGCCATATCTACTCCTTGTCGGCCTTTCAGCCGAGAACCCTGTTCATTGCAGCCTCGACCGTCACGCTCTCGCGAGCGCCGGTCTTACGATCCTTGATCTCGACTTCGCCGCTTGCAATACCGCGCGGACCAACGATGATCTGCAACGGAACACCGATCAGATCAGCGGTCGCAAACTTCTGGCCAGCACGGTCATCCGTGTCGTCGTAAAGAACATCCTTGCCCGCGTTGGAGAGCGAGTAATACAGCTTTTCACAAGCCGCGTCGCAGGCAGCATCGCCAGCCTTCATGTTGATGATGACGACGTCGAATGGAGCAACCGACGCGGGCCAGATGATTCCGTTTTCATCATGCGATGCTTCAATGATGGCGGGAACAAGGCGGGTCGGCCCGATACCATAGGATCCCATGTGGACAAGATGTTCCTTGCCGTCCGGTCCCTGGACCTTAGCACCCATCGGCTCGGAATACTTCGTGCCGAAATAGAAAATGTGACCGACCTCGATGCCGCGTGCGGACAGGCGCTCACCTTCCGGTATGGCATCGAAAGCAGCTTCATCATGCATTTCCGAGGTCGCCGCGTAATCGGAGGTCCAATCGTTGAAGATGTTCTGCAGGCCGTCGACGTCATCGAAGTTCGTGTCGTCGCCGGGAATGCCGCGATCGAGAAAGCTCTTGTGGCAGAAAACTTCAGATTCACCGGTATCGGCCAGAATAATGAATTCGTGGCTGTGATTGCCGCCGATCGGGCCAGTGTCGGCGCGCATCGGAATGGCGCGCAGGCCCAGGCGCGAGAAAGTACGCAGATATGCTGCAAACATCTTGTTGTAGGAATGGATCGCGGCTTCCTTCGTCAGGTCGAAAGAATAAGCGTCCTTCATCAGGAATTCTCGCGAACGCATCGTGCCGAAACGCGGACGCACCTCGTCGCGGAACTTCAGCTGAATGTGGTAGAGGTTCAGCGGCAGGTTCTTGTAAGACTTCACATAGGAACGGAAGATATCGGTGATCATTTCTTCGTTCGTAGGACCATACAGCATCTGGCGGTCCTGCCGGTCCTTGATGCGTAGCATTTCCTTGCCGTAGTCGTCATAACGACCGCTTTCCTGCCACAGCTCTGCCGATTGAAGTGTCGGCATCAGAAGCTCGATTGCGCCGGAGCGATCCTGTTCCTCCCGGATGATCCTGTTCACCTTGTCCATAACGCGCTTGCCCAGCGGCAGCCAGGAATAGATGCCCTGGCTTTGCTGGCGAACCATGCCGGCGCGAAGCATCAGACGGTGAGAAACGATTTCCGCTTCCTTGGGATTTTCCTTGAGGATGGGCAGGAAGTAACGGCTAAGACGCATGAGTTTTTCCATGACTAAGGCGACACTCCATAACCTCGTGGGAATCGCCAGAACTAAGGGACATTTGCGCCGTACATAGCGGTTTCCGCAGGAGAAAGAAACCCGCCCCTAAACCCTACCAAACTGTCGATTCACGGCTATTTGAAAACAGGAGTTTCACTGCTGAACGGTTTCAGGAGGAATAATTTTGCCTATTGGGTGCGACATAATGCTTCATGGGAAATTTTTTCCCGACTGTAACAAAAATGCAAAAAACCGGATGACAAGGTTGAATCTTTGGTCTAGCTTTAGCTTACAAAAGAGGCAGGAAGTTTAAATTCTTGTCGTTTTCGCGGTCAGTCTTGGGAGGATTAGATCTTAGGCGCGCTCGTTCGCTGCCCCGGCAACGGAAACAGATCACGCGAAACTAAAAAACAAGGCTGAAATGCCTTGTTTTTTTTTGCTTTTCAGCAGGCAGTCATAAAATCAAAGCGAAATTGGCCAAAACCGTGTCTGTCAACACGCAGCTATCTGGACACGTTCGATGACACGCGTATGACAGGCTCAATCGTAGACGGGGATGATACGGGGCAAATCGTCCATGCTGACGCCGAAATACCATGTTGTAGCGTACCATGTTCCGCAGATCAGAAGTGAAATCGCCGTCGTCATCATGACGACTTTCGCGCCCCTGAAGCGAACGGGAGCGCTGGCTTCGGTCCCCAGCTCCACCTCTCCTGCCTCGAGCTGCGTGCGCATGCCAATTGGCAACACCACAAAGAGGACCGTCCACCAAACGATGAAAAAAATGGCAAATATCGAAAGCCACTGCATTTCGTAATCTCTCCCCTTCGCACCATTTTCGCATTTCCTTGAAACGGAAAAACGCTCCACTTTTCGAAACTGCCCATCGAGCTTTACAAAAATCGATTTTGATTTTCGCGCCGATGCGGTGACTTTCCTGCTCTCTCTTCTACGGTATGCAGCATAACGCCGGAAGTCACCCAGTGATCAAATCTGTTCCAGTTCGATCAGCACTCCATGAAAATCCTTGGGGTGCAGAAATAGAACGGGCTTTCCGTGGGCCCCGATCATGGGTTTGCCACTGCCAAGAACACGTGCGCCCGTGGCTAACAGGCGAGCGGCCGCGGCCTCGATATCGTCGACCTCATAACAGATGTGGTGCATGCCGCCGGAAGGATTCTTTTCCAGAAAAGCGGCAATAGGCGAGCCTTCGCCCAGCGGCTCCAGCAGTTCAACCTTGCTGTTTGGCAACTCCACGAACACCACCGTTACCCCATGCTCTGGTAGTGCCCGAGGCTGAGAAACGACTGCGCCCAATGTATCTTGGTAGGTGGCCGTTGCCGAGACCAGATTGGGCACGGCAATGGCTATGTGATTTACGCGTCCGAGCATGATCTCCTCCCAGAGATGATAATCAAACCTTGGTCACGAACACCGTCACGATAGGCTTTTTGCCCCATGCCTGATTTGCCGCGGCGCGAACAGCGCGGCGGATGGACTCCTTGACCACACCCAAATCCTTGCGGCGCGCGCGCGGAATGCTTTCGACCGCGCCGAGAACGGCGTCGTAAAGCGTGTCTTCCATGTCCTCGCCTTCATCATCGAACTCTGGCAGACCGAAAGGCACGACATCGGGATCGCCGACGAAATCATAGCGGCTGTCCAGAACGACGTTGACTGAGACGTGACCGGCGAAGGACAGCTTGCGGCGGTCGCCAATGCCCATTTCTTCGAAATCGCCGACCAGACGGCCGTCCTTGAACACGCGGCCATGCGGTGCATCATCGATGACTTCTGCAGGACCGGGCGCGAGGCGCAGGATGTTGCCGTTGCGAACCTTCGGCACCTGTTTGATGCCAGCCTGTTCCGCAAGCTCCTTCTGCGCCACCAGATGCGCCGCTTCGCCATGAACCGGAACAACGATCTGCGGCTTGGTCCACTCATACATTCTGAGCAGCTCGTTGCGGCGCGGATGGCCGGAAACGTGAACGAGAGCCTCATTATCCGTGATGATGTGGATACCCTGCTCGATCAGGCCGTTCTTGATATCGAGAATGGCCTTTTCGTTGCCGGGAATGGCGCGCGAGGAGAAGACGACCGTATCACCCTTCGCCAGCGCGACATTGCGCATTTCATCCCGCGAGAGCTTCGCTAGCGCCGCACGCGGCTCCCCTTGCGAGCCGGTGAGGATGACCACGACCTTGTCGCGCGGAATATAGCCGTATTCATCTTCGGCCAGAAACGGCTTGATGCCTTCCATGATGCCGAGATCATGCGACACGTTGACGACGCGTTTGAGCGAAGAGCCGAGCAGCAGGACTTCACGACCGGCACGATCCGCCGCCTGCGCGATGGAGCGAATACGGCCCACATTGGAGGAGAAGGTGGTGATCGCCACGCGTCCCTCTGCATTTTCGATGATCTGGCGAAGGCCTTCGGACACCTGTTCTTCCGAAGGCGAAACGCCATCGCGCAAGGCATTGGTGCTGTCGCAAAGCAGCGCCAGAACGCCCTCTTCGCCAATGGCGCGGAAGCGTGCCTCATCGGTAATGGGACCGAGCGATGGCGCATCATCGATCTTCCAGTCGCCGGTATGAACGACGTTGCCGAGCGGCGTGCGGATGACCAGCGACATGGGCTCCGGAATGGAGTGGTTGACGCCGACGGCCTCGATTTCGAACGGGCCGACATTGATACGGTCGCCCGCCTTGAACGGCGTGATCGGGATTTCGGCGCGCGTGCCTTCATAATCGCGCTTGGCTTCCAGCATGCCTGCAGTGAAACCGGAGGCATAGACCGGCACGTTAAGGCCCGGCCACAGATCGTTTAGTGCACCGTAATGGTCCTCATGGGCGTGGGTGATGATGATTCCCTTGAGGTTCTGCCGCTGCTCTTCGATGAAGCGGATATCGGGCAGCACGAGATCGACGCCCGGCAGATCGAGCCCGGCGAAGGTGACGCCGCAATCCACCATGATCCACTGGCGATTGGCCTTGGGGCCATAACCGTAAAGCGCCAAATTCATACCGATTTCGCCAACGCCGCCAAGCGGCAGGAAAACCAGTTCGTCTTGTTGAGACATGTCATAATCCAATCTGCGGAAGCCCGATGGCTCAAGCCCTTTCGGCCAGCCATCGCTTTTCACCTAAACACGTCGGACTTATCGAAACATCGCGATGCCGGGCCGACGCGGACCGCATTGACGCCCTGCTTTTACGAGCAGCAGGGATGCTCCAAACTCACAGGCGAAAGGCCGCGCAACCCCGTTGCGCGAAGACCCTTCAGCCGAAGAAAACGTCGCCAGCGGCGATGGCACGTCTTGGGCCATCATCCTCATCCAGCAACAGGAAACCATGATCATCGATCCCCGCAAAGCGTCCGCCGATTGAGCGATCAGGGAAATTGACGGTGATATGTTCGCCGATCCCGCAGGCCGCCGCGCGCCAGTCGCGCATGACCTCCGCCACGCCCCTGCCTTCGTTCCAGACGGAGAGAACCTCCGCCGTTTCGCGATAGAGATGGGCGAACAGCTCATCCGGCGAGCAAGACGCGCCATGCTCGGACAGCATGGTGACGGGATAGAGCGGGTTTTCAGGTTTGTGCGCGATATTGATGCCGATGCCGATGACGATGGCGCGGCGACCATCGCCAAGCATCTCCGCTTCCATCAGAATACCGCAGGTCTTCATCCGGCCAATCAGAATATCGTTGGGCCACTTGATCTCGAGCGATGCACCGCCGAATGGCAGCACCGCACCGACAGCCCGGTAAACCGCCAGAGCAAACGCAAGCGGCAGGGAGCCGATGCGCTCCACCGGGGCCGGGTCGATCAAAAGCAGGGATGCGTAAAGATTGCCGGGTTCTGAAACCCATGACCTGCCGCGGCGGCCCTTGCCGCCGGTCTGGCGGGTTGCGGTAACCCAGAGATTGCCGCCATCACCCGCGCGTGCACGGGCAAAACATTCCAGATTGGTGGAGGCTGTCTCCCCCAGAGCTTCGTGCCGGAAGTCGTCAAGCGACACCCGGCCCGTTTTCATAACGCTATCGATCAAAAGAAGGTCTTCGCAGCGGCAGTCACCGCGTTGCCCAGCATGCCGCCGAAGAAGATGAAGGCAATGACGAAGAGACCGGACAGAGCGTAGACGATACGCAGTTCGCCCGCCGCCTTTTCAAAGCCGCCCTTGGCTTCATCGAACCACATGACCTTGACGATGCGCAGGTAGTAGTAGGCACCGATAACGGATGCGATTACACCGATAACGGCCAACGCATAAATCTTCGCTTCGATGGCTGCGAGGAAGACATAGTACTTGCCGAAGAAGCCTGCGAGTGGCGGAATGCCTGCCAGCGAGAACATCAGCGCCGTCAGAACGAGCGCCATGAACGGATTGCTGGAAGCGATGCCGGAGAGATCATCGACATTTTCGACATTGCCGACATCCTTGCGGCGCATTGCGAGAATGCAGGCGAAGGTGCCGAGCGTCATGCCCATGTAGACTGCCATGTAGATCAGAACGCCAGCGACTCCAGCTTCCGAACCGGCGGCAAGACCGACCAGCGCGTAACCCATGTGACCGATGGAGGAATAAGCCATCAGGCGCTTGATGTTCTTCTGGCCAATGGCAGCAAAGGAGCCAAGCAGCATGGAGGCGATCGATACGAAGACGACGATCTGCTGCCAGTCGGTGAAGACAGGCTGGAAGGCATCGACCACGATGCGAACGAAGATGGCCATGGCGCCGATCTTCGGAGCCGCTGCGAGGAAGGCCGTAACCGGGGTCGGTGCGCCTTCGTACACATCCGGCGTCCACATGTGGAACGGAACGGCGGAAATCTTAAATGCCAGACCAGCCAGCACGAAGACCAGACCGAAGACCAGACCGAGCGAGCGGGTTTCAGCCGAAAGCACGGCTGCGATTTCCTGAAAACCCGTATTGCCGGTGAAGCCATAAACCAGCGACATACCGTAGAGCAGCATACCGGAGGAGAGCGCACCGAGAACGAAGTACTTCAGACCGGCTTCGGTCGAACGCAGGCTTTCGCGGTTGATGGCGCAGATGACGTAGAGCGCCAGCGACTGGAGTTCCAGCGCCATATAGAGCGAGATCAGGTTGTTGGCGGAGATCATCAGCAGGATGCCGAGGGTCGCCAGAACCAGAAGCACCGGATATTCGAAACGGCCAATCGGCTCGACGCGGCTGTGGCCGACCGACAGGATCATGGCGACGATGGAGCCGATCAGCGCCAGTATCTTCATGAAGTTACCGAAGGCATCGGCGACGTAAACGCCGCCGAAGGCTAGTCCGCTTGCAGGAGCGAAGATGATCCACAGGCCGACGACGACCAGAAGAGCGACGGAAAGGCCCGTCACCGTGTTGGTCGACTTGTCGCCGGAGAAGACGCCAATCATGAGCAGTGCCAGCGCACCGACCGCAAGGATCAGTTCGGGCGTCGCGATGCGCAGACTGGCAAGAAGAATTTCAGCGGTCATGTCCAACGGGTCCTGTCGTCAGTTCAGAGTAAGCGCAACATTCTGCGCTGCCTGCAATGCGGCGGTATAATTATTGATCAGAAGGTCGACAGATGCGGCCGTCGCATCGAAGACCGGTGCCGGGTAGACGCCGAAGAAGATCGTCAGCACCACCAGCGGATAAAGGATGACCTTTTCGCGGGTGTTGAGGTCCAGCAGGCCTTTCAGGCTTTCCTTTTCCAGCGCACCGAAAATAACGCGGCGATAGAGCCACAGCGCGTAGGAAGCAGAGAGGATGACGCCCGTTGCCGCAAACAGCGCAACCCAGGTGTTGGCGCGGAAGACACCGACGATCGTCAGGAATTCACCGACGAAACCGGATGTGCCGGGCAGACCGACATTCGCCATGGTGAAGACCATGAAGGCGACGGCATATTTCGGCATGTTGTTGACGAGACCGCCATAGGCCGAAATCTCGCGGGTATGAAGACGATCATAGATGACGCCGACGCAAAGGAAGAGCGCGCCGGAGACGATGCCGTGCGACAGCATCTGGAAGATCGCACCCTGCACGCCCTGAACGTTGGCGGCGAAGATACCCATAGTAACGTAGCCCATGTGAGCGACGGAGGAATAGGCGATCAGCTTCTTGATGTCGTCCTGCATCATGGCCACCAGCGAGGTGTAGATGATGGCGAGAACCGACAGCGTGAAGACGAAGGGCGCAAAATGCTCCGACGCCAGCGGGAACATGGAGAGCGAAAAACGGATGAAACCGTAACCGCCAAGCTTCAGCATGACGCCAGCCAGAATGACCGAGCCTGCGGTCGGCGCCTGAACGTGGGCATCCGGCAACCATGTGTGAACCGGCCACATCGGCATCTTGACGGCGAAGGCCGCAAAGCAGGCGAGCCAGAGCCATGTCTGCATGCCAGCCGGGAAGCCGTGCTTCAGCAGTTCCGTCATATCCGTCGTGCCAGCCTGCCAGTACATCGCCATGATGGCGAGCATGGTCAGAACCGAACCGAGCAGCGTGTAGAGAAAGAACTTGTAGGATGCATAAACGCGATCCTTGCCGCCCCACACGCCGATGATGATGAACATCGGGATCAGCGTCGCTTCGAAGAAAACGTAGAAGAGAACCGTATCCAGCGCCACAAAGACGCCGATCATGACGACTTCCAAGAGAAGGAAGGCAATCATGTATTCCTTCAGGCGCTTCTCGATGGAATCCCAGCTTGCGAGAACGCAAAACGGCATGAGGAACGTCGTCAGGATGACGAAGAGCATGGAGATGCCATCGACGCCGAGATGGTAGGCAGCAATGTTGCCGAACCAGTTATGCTTCTCGACCATCTGGAAGCCCGGGTTCGAATTATCGAAACCGATCCAGATGAACAGCGAGACGATGAAGGTGAATACCGTCGTCAGCAGCGAGACATTGAGAATGTTGCGGCGTCCATAGGGACCGCTCTCATTCGTCAGAAGCAGGAGCACCACGCCGACGAGCGGCAGGAAGGTGACCGTTGAAAGAATGGGCCAATCGGTCATCAGAGGGCACTCCCGAGCATCATCCAGGTGACAAGTGCTGCGATGCCGATCAGCATCGCGAAAGCATAATGATAAAGGTAACCGGATTGCAGGCGGACCACGCGGTTGGTCACGTCAACCACGCGCGCTGCAATGCCGTTGGGTCCATAGGCGTCGATGACAGCCACGTCGCCCTTCTTCCACAGGAAGCGGCCAAGCGCCTTTGCGGAACGAACGAAGAGGAAGTCGTAGAGTTCGTCGAAGTACCACTTGTTCAACAGGAACTGGTAGAGGCCACGATGGGTCTGCGCCAACCGCTTCGGCGTTTCCGGCGACTTGATGTAGAAGAACCAGGCGGTGACGAAACCGAGAGCCATGGCGACGAACGGGCTCCACTTGACCCACAGGGGCACGTGGTGGAACTCTTCGAGGATTTCGTTGGATGGAAGCGTAAAGAGCGCGCCCTTCCAGAATTCCGCATATTCATGGCCGAAGAAGTAGCCTTCGAAAACGACACCAGCGAAGATCGCACCGACCGTCAGCACGAAAAGCGGGATCAGCATGACCATCGGAGATTCATGGACGTGGTGCATGACATCTGCGGAAGCGCGTGGCTTGCCGAAGAAGGTCATGAAGGCCAGACGCCAGGAATAGAAGCTGGTGAAGAGCGCGGCAACCACGAGAAGGACGAAGGCGAAA
The DNA here is from genome assembly GCF_013322225.1 of Agrobacterium larrymoorei. Lineage (GTDB taxonomy): Bacteria > Pseudomonadota > Alphaproteobacteria > Rhizobiales > Rhizobiaceae > Agrobacterium > Agrobacterium larrymoorei_A. Next base: position 180,480 of record NZ_JAAMFB010000010.1, on the reverse strand, counting down.
CCGGCGACTGCATTATGCGAGGCGTAAGCGGATTCGATGATCACGTCCTTGGAGAAGAAGCCGGCAAAGCCGATCATCGTGCCAGGGATACCAACGCCCGTCAGCGCCAGCGTACCAACCGTCATCGTCCAGAAGGTGATGGGGATGTGCTTGCGCAGGCCGCCCATGTAACGCATGTCCTGCTCACCATCCACGGCGTGGATGACCGAACCGGCGCACAAGAACAGCAGAGCCTTGAAGAAGGCGTGCGTGAAGAGGTGGAATACCGCAGCACCGTAAGCGCCTGCACCCAGAGCCACGAACATGTAGCCGAGCTGCGAACAGGTGGAGTAGGCGATAACGCGCTTGATATCGTTCTGCACGAGGCCGACCGTTGCCGCGAAGAAGGCGGTGATCGCGCCGATGAGCATGACGAAGGTCAAGGCATCCTGCGACAGTTCGAAAATCGGCGACATGCGGGCAACGAGGAAGACGCCAGCCGTGACCATGGTTGCTGCGTGAATGAGAGCCGACACGGGTGTCGGGCCTTCCATCGCGTCCGGCAGCCATGTGTGCAGCAGGAACTGCGCCGACTTACCCATGGAGCCCATGAACAGCAGCAGGCAGACGCCGGTGATGGCATGGGCCTTGTCCAGCTGCATGCCGAACAGGTTGATGAAGACATCAGCGGATGCCGAGCCATCGGCAGGCAGGTAGGTGCCAGCGGCTGCGAAGATCGTTTCGAAATTGATCGAACCGAACAGCACGAAGAGGCCGGAAATGCCGAGGATGAAGCCGAAGTCACCGACGCGGTTGACGATGAAGGCCTTCATGGCGGCAGCCGAAGCGGATGGCTTCTTGAACCAGAAGCCGATCAGCAGATAGGAGGCCAGACCAACGCCTTCCCAGCCGAAGAACATCTGCAGCAGGTTGTCGGAGGTGACCAGCATGAGCATGGCGAAGGTGAAGAGCGAGAGATAGGCGAAGAAGCGCGGACGATGTGGATCGTGATGCATGTAGCCGATGGAATACAGGTGTACTAGGCACGACACCGTGTTGACCACGACGAACATGACAGCTGTCAGCGTGTCGATGCGGAATGCCCATTCGACGTCGATGCCGCCGGACTGAATCCAGCGCAGCACGGTCACCTTGATGACTTCGCCCGCTTCATGGGTGAAGAGCGCAACGTCGAAGAAGACGATCCAGGACAGGATCGCGACGACGATCATCAGACCGGTGGTGACATATTCCGAGGCCTTGGCGCCGATCGAGCGGCCGAAAAGGCCAGCGATCAGGAAGCCGATCAGCGGAAGAAAGACGATAGCTTTATAGATCATAGCCTTATCAGCCCTTCATCATATTGACGTCTTCCACGGCGATCGATCCGCGGTTGCGATAGAAGACTACGAGTATTGCAAGACCGATAGCGGCTTCGGCAGCAGCAACAGTCAGAATGAACAGGGCGAAGACCTGGCCCACGATGTCGTTCAGGTAGGACGAGAACGCAACCATGTTGAGGTTGACCGCCAGAAGGATGAGTTCGATCGACATGAGGATGACGATCACGTTCTTCCGGTTGAGGAAGATACCGAAGATGCCGATCGTGAAGAGGATCGCGCTGACCGTCAGGTAATGGGTAAGACCGATTTCCATATTCTAAATTCCTTGGATCCGTTCGCGCCTCAGATGCCCTGACCCGGCTTGACCTTAACCGTCGTAACGGCGGTCTTCGGATCGCGAGCAACCTGCGTTGAAATATCCTGGCGCTTGATGTCCGTGCGGTGACGCAGCGTCAGCACGATGGCGCCGATCATGGCCACCAGCAGCACGAGACCGGCCAGCTGGAAGAAGTAGACGTAATTCGTATAGAGAACGTCACCCAGCGCCGCGGTATTGGTGCGCTCTGCCGGGTTGGGGATCGGCATGGTGATGGACTTTGCCGCTTGCGGGTTCAGCACGCTGCCACCGATGACGACGATCAGTTCCGCGGCCAGGATCACGCCGATCAACGCGCCCATGGGTGCATATTGCAGCACGCCGGAGCGCAACTCGGCGAAATCGACGTCGAGCATCATCACGACGAAGAGGAACAACACCGCCACAGCGCCGACATAAACGACCAGCAGGATCATGCCGAGGAATTCAGCACCCGTCAGGAGGAAGAGTGCCGCCGCGTTGAAGAAGGTCAGGATCAGGAAAAGAACCGAGTGAACCGGGTTCTTCGATGCGATGACCAGAAACGCAGACGCCACGGCGACGAAAGCGAAAATGTAAAAGAATACAGCGTGCAGACCCATGTTGGTGCCTTTTTGTCCTCACCGGACAAAAGCGGCCTTTGGACCGCCCTGCCCGTTTCGTTCCCGCCAGCGAACGCCGACGGGCATTTTACTCAATATCCTCTCCGGAACGATGCTCCGAAGACACCGACGCGGCCTTAGCGGTAAGGCGCATCGAGAGCGAGGTTGCGAGCGATTTCACGCTCCCAGCGGTCGCCATTGTCGAGAAGCTTCTGCTTGTCGAAATAGAGTTCTTCGCGGGTTTCCGTCGCAAACTCGAAATTCGGGCCTTCGACGATCGCATCCACCGGGCAGGCTTCCTGGCAGAAGCCGCAATAGATGCACTTGACCATGTCGATATCGTAACGAACCGTGCGGCGCGTACCATCGTTGCGGCGCGGGCCAGCTTCGATGGTGATGGCCTGAGCAGGACAGATCGCTTCGCACAGCTTGCAGGCAATGCAGCGTTCTTCGCCGTTCGGGTAGCGACGCAGAGCGTGTTCACCACGGAAGCGCGGGGAAACCGGACCCTTTTCGAAGGGGTAGTTCACCGTTGCCTTCTGTTTGAAGAAGTGGCGCATCGTCAAGAAGATGGCGCCAACGAATTCCTTGAGGAACAGCGAATTGACGGCTTGGGAAAGACTGGCCATCTCAACCTCCAAATCTGCAAGCGAGGACTATAGACATTAAGCGCCTGCCGTCAGCTTGAGTACGAATGCAACTATCACGACCATGGCGAGCGACAGCGGAAGGAAGACCTTCCAGCCGAGACGCATCAGCTGGTCATAGCGGTAACGCGGGACGAATGCCTTCACCAGACCGAACATGAAGAACACCATGACGCCCTTCAGTGCGAACCAGACGATGCCTGGAACCCAGTTCAGGAACCACACATCCACGATTGGCAGCCAGCCGCCAAGGAAGAGAATGGTCGTCAGGCAGCACATCAGAACGATGGCGGCATATTCGCCCAGCATGAACATCATGTACGGGGTGGAGCCATACTCCACCATGTGACCGGCCACAAGTTCCGATTCCGCTTCAGGCAGATCGAAGGGTGGGCGGTTGGTTTCGGCAAGTGCCGAAATGAAGAACACGATGAACATCGGGAAGAGCGGCAGCCAATGCCAGTCAAGGAACGACGCAGGCAGACCGAGAGACGTGCCGATGCCGGAATGCTGGGCATTGACGATATCGGTCAGGTTCAGCGAACCGACGCAAAGCAGAACGGTGACAATGACGAGGCCGATGGACACTTCATAGGACACCATCTGCGCAGCAGAACGAAGCGCGCCGAGGAACGGGTACTTCGAGTTGGAAGCCCAGCCGCCCATGATGATGCCGTATACTTCGAGCGACGAAATCGCGAAGATATAGAGAATGCCGACATTGATGTTAGCGACCACCCAGCCATCCGCAAATGGAATAACGGCATAGGTGGCGAGTGCCAGCGTCACGGCAACCAGCGGCGCCAGAAGGAAGACCGCCTTGTTGGCACCCGACGGAATGACGGGTTCCTTGAGGATGAACTTCAGAAGATCGGCGAAGGACTGGAACAGGCCGAAGGGACCGACGACGTTCGGGCCGCGGCGCAGCTGAACGGCAGCCCAGATCTTGCGGTCTGCCAGAAGCAGGAACGCAATCGCGACCAGAAGTATAACGAGAAGCAGCAGAGACTGGCCGACCATAATCAGCGCTGGCCAGACATAGCTCCAGAAAAATGAGTCCATAATCCCCTACCCTTACTCTGCCGCAGCTTTGAAGTTGTTGCGGGCCAATGCGGAGCATTCGGCCATTACGGCGGACGCTCTCGCAATCGGGTTCGTCAAATAGAAATCCTTAACCGGCGAAGCGAAGCCTGCCTTGTTAAGAGTGCCGGTCTTGCCAGCGAGTGTTTCGATATCCTTGGCACTGCCAACGGCAATCTCATCGGCATTCGCGAAATGCGGATGGGCGATGTAGAGCTGTGCACGCAGGCCGGACAGGCTGTCGAATGGCAGCTTCTTGCCGAGAACGTCGGAAAGCGCACGCAGGATTGCCCAGTCTTCGCGCGCTTCGCCCGGAGCAAAGCCCGCGCGGTTGCCGAACTGCACGCGACCTTCCGTGTTGACCCAGATACCGGACTTTTCGGTATAGGCCGCACCCGGCAGGATCACATCGGCATTCATTGCGCCGTTGTCACCATGCGAACCGATATAGACGGTAAGCTTTGCAGCCTTGGCCGATAGATCGATCTCATCCGCACCGAGCAGGAAGAGCACGTCGGAAGAAGCGACGATGGACGCAGCGTTCGCCGACTTGTCCGCAGGGACGAAGCCAAGATCGAGACCGCCGACGCGCGATGCTGCCGTGTGCAGAACGGAGAAGCCGTTCCACTCTTCGGAGGTAGCACCAACAACACCGGCGAGCTTCGCAGCAGCAGCGAGTACGGCTGCGCCGTCTTCGCGGGCCAAAGCCCCCTGCCCTACGATGATCATCGGGTTCTTGGCGGACTTCAGCTTGTCGAGGAAGCTGCCAGAGCCATTGACCAGATCGGTCAGCGTGTCGGTGCCAGCACCGAGATATTCATAATCGTAACGCAGCTCGCCTGCCTCACCGATCACACCGATCGGGAAGCCGCCACGGCGCCAGCGCTTGCGGATGCGGGCGTTGAGAACAGCCGCTTCGAAGCGTGGGTTGGAGCCGATGATTAGCAGTGCGTCGGCATGTTCGATGCCTTCGATGGTGGCATTGAAGATGTAGCTTGCACGACCGAGCGATGGATCGAGCGCTGCACCATCCTGACGGCAATCGACATTGGTCGAGCCGAGCGATGCGAGCAGCGCCTTCAGCGCGAACATTTCTTCAACGGAAGCGAGATCGCCAGCGATTGCGCCGATCTTCTCGCCGGAAGTCGCTGATACTGCAGCCTTGATCGCGCCGAATGCCTCACCCCATGTTGCGGGCTGAAGGCGGCCATCCTTACGGACATAAGGCTTGTCGAGACGCTGGGTCTTGAGGCCATCCCAGATGAAGCGGCTCTTGTCGGAAATCCACTCTTCATTGATGGCTTCGTTGACGCGCGGCATGACGCGCATGACTTCGCGGCCACGCGTATCGACGCGGATTGCCGAGCCGAGAGCGTCCATAACGTCGATGGTTTCGGTCTTGCCGAGTTCCCACGGACGCGCCGTAAAGGCGAAAGGCTTGGAGGTGAGCGCGCCGACCGGGCACAGGTCAACGACGTTGCCCTGAAGCTCGGAGGTCATGGCCTGCTCGAGATATGTGGTGATTTCGGCATCTTCGCCGCGACCGATCAGGCCGAGCTCGGAAATGCCAGCGACTTCCGTCGTGAAGCGAACGCAGCGCGTGCAGTGAATGCAGCGGTTCATCACCGTCTTGACGAGCGGGCCGATATACTTGTCTTCAACCGCACGCTTGTTTTCAGAGTAGCGAGAACCGGCGATACCGAAGGCCATGGCCTGGTCCTGCAGATCGCATTCGCCGCCCTGGTCGCAAATGGGACAATCGAGCGGGTGGTTGATTAGCAGGAATTCCATCACGCCTTCGCGGGCCTTCTTGACCATCGGCGTGTTGGTGAAAACTTCCGGCAGTTCGCCATTCGGGCCGCCGCGAATATCGCGCACACCCATGGCGCAGGAGGCAGCAGGCTTCGGTGGTCCGCCCTTTACCTCGATGAGACACATACGGCAGTTACCTGCGACCGACAAACGCTCATGAAAACAAAAGCGCGGAACTTCGGCACCAGCCTCCTCGCACGCCTGCAACAGCGTGAAATGATCCGGAACTTCGATCTCTTTACCGTCAACCTTGAGCTTTGTCATGGTTCTGCTTACGTCCTGTTGCCTGTCCGACCCGCTCTTATCACGCGGTTCCTGACAAATCCTGATCACATCCGGCAAAGACTCATATGCCAGATGCTTAAATGATTGCGGGGACGGTTACACCCGTTCCCAGCGCCTCGCAACACCTTGTCCAGCGTTTACTCGGCAGCTTCCAACACAGCGCCATCATCCATGGCCCTGTAGGTATATTGATCGATCCGCTTTTCGATTTCCGGACGGAAATTGCGGATCAGCGCCTGAACTGGCCATGCAGCAGCATCGCCAAGAGCGCAGATGGTGTGACCTTCGATCTGCTTCGTCACTTCAAACAGCATATCGATTTCGCGCTTCTGCGCATTGCCCTTGACCATGCGTTCCAGAACGCGCCACATCCAGCCCGTGCCTTCACGGCAAGGCGTGCACTGGCCGCAGCTCTCGTGCTTGAAGAAAGCAGCGATACGGGCAATGGCCTTGATGACGTCGGTGGACTTGTCCATGACGATCATGCCGCCGGTGCCGAAGGAAGACTTCACTTCGCGCATTCCGTCGAAGTCCATGATGGCGTCCTTCATTTCCTCACCGCGAACGATGGGGCAGGATGCGCCGCCGGGAATTACGCCGAGAAGATTGTCCCAGCCGCCACGAATGCCGCCGCAATGACGCTCGATCAGTTCCTTGAAGGACAGGCCGAGTGCGTCTTCGAAGGTGCACGGACGCTCGACATGGCCGGAGACCATGAACAGCTTGGTGCCGACATTGTTCGGACGACCGATGGACGAGAACCAGGAGGCACCGCGACGCAGGATGGTTGGAGCAACGGCGATGGACTCGACGTTGTTGACCGTGGTCGGGCAGCCATAAAGGCCCATGTTTGCCGGGAATGGAGGCTTGAGGCGCGGCTGGCCCTTCTTGCCTTCCAGGCTTTCGAGAAGTGCCGTTTCCTCGCCACAGATGTAAGCACCTGCGCCGTGGTGAACGTAGATATCGAAATCCCAGCCGTTCTTGTTGTTCTTGCCGAGCAGGCCTGCATCGTAGCACTCGTCGATTGCTGCCTGAAGCGCTTCGCGCTCACGCATATATTCGCCGCGGACATAGATGTAAGCCGTGTGCGCACCCATGGCGAAACCGGCAATAACGCAGCCTTCGATCAGCGTGTGCGGATCGTTGCGCAGGATTTCGCGGTCCTTGCAGGTGCCTGGCTCGGATTCGTCGGCATTGACCACGAGGTAATGCGGACGGCCATCGCTTTCCTTCGGCATGAAGGACCACTTGAGACCTGTCGGGAAGCCAGCGCCGCCACGACCGCGAAGGCCGGAAGCCTTCATCTCGTTGATGATCCAGTCACGACCTTTTTCGATGATCTGCTTGGTGCCGTCCCAGTGGCCGCGCGCGAGATTGCCCTTCAGGGACTGATCCTTGAGGCCGTAGAGATTGGTAAAGATGCGATCTTGATCTTTTAACATGGTTCAACCTCTCACTCTGGCTTCTTGCCGGAGTTTTCCTTCTCGGAAACCTTGACGTTTTCAGCGGCAGCCTTCGGCTCCGTTGCAGGCGTCTTCAGCTTCGGATCGGTCTCTGGCGTATCCGTCTTCGGCTTCGCAGCATTGGAAGGCGGCGTCTGCGCAGCATCTGCTGCAGGCTCTTCCTTTTTGTCGAGATTGGAGCGATCCGGCTTGGTTTCTTCCGTCAGCGTGGTCAAGCCGCCAACCGGAACCGACTGATGGCGGTCGATCTGCGGGCCCGTCTTCACGGTGTCGCCCTTACCTGCTTCGAAAGCATCGATGATCTCTTCCAGACGCTCAGGCGTCAGATCCTCATAGGCATCCTTGAAGATGATGACCATCGGCGCGTTCACGCAGGCACCCTGACATTCCACTTCTTCCCAGGAAAGCGTGCCGCTTTCATTGGTGTGCAGCGGGTCATGGTGGATCTTGTGACGGCAGACATCCATCAGCGCTTCGGAGCCGCGCAGCATGCACGGCGTAGTGCCGCACACCTGAATGTGCGCCTTGGTGCCGACAGGCTTGATCTGGAACTGCGTGTAGAAGGTCGCCACTTCAAGAACACGGATGTAAGCCATGTCCAGCATGTTTGCGATTTTCTCGATGGCGGCGCGGGTGACCCAGCCATCCTGCTCCTGAGCACGCATCAGCAGCGGAATGACCGCGGACTGCTGGCGACCTTCGGGATATTTCTTGATCGTTTTTTCCGCCCACGCAGTGTTCTCCGCGTTAAACGCGAAATCCGCAGGCTGAAACTGATCTTCGGCTAGTCGACGAACGGACATACTTCCTCACGCCTCATCAATTTAACGACTCACACCGCGATCTCGCCACCGTGACGAATTCGCAAGCATAAGCCGCTTTGTCTTTTTGCATGAACACAATGAATTTTCTTCCGTTAGGAACAGAGGTTTTGATCTCATATCCCATAGTCAGAAGCTCTCTGACGGTTGAACTGCCGCCGCTCGACTGAGACGAAACGCCATTTTCCGCCGTTTGGGCGAAAACTGGTCCGGTCGCAACGAGAAAAGCCGATATGGCCAGCGGCAAACGCATCAGCGGTCGACCTCCCCGAACACGATGTCGAGAGAGCCGAGAACAGCGGTGACGTCGGCAAGCTGATGGCCTTTGCAGAGAAAGTCCATGGCAGCCAGATGCGCAAAACCCGGAGCGCGGATCTTACAGCGGTAAGGCTTGTTGGAGCCATCCGCCACAACATAGACGCCGAACTCACCCTTGGGCGCTTCGACTGCCGCGTAAACTTCACCGGCAGGCACGTGATAGCCTTCGGTGTAGAGTTTAAAGTGGTGAATCAGCGCTTCCATCGACCGCTTCATCTCGCCACGCTTGGGCGGAACGACCTTGCCGTCCAGCGATGAAACCGGACCGATACGGTGCTTGCCGGAGAGAAGCTCCACGCATTGCTTCATGATCTTTACCGATTCGCGCATTTCCTGCATGCGGATCAGATAACGGTCATAGCAGTCGCCGTTCTTGCCGACAGGAATGTCGAATTCGAGATCGGAATAGCACTCATAAGGCTGCGCACGGCGAAGGTCCCAGGCAGCGCCCGAACCACGAACCATGACACCGGTGAAGCCCCAGGCGAACGCGTCTTCCAGCGAGACCACGCCGATATCGACGTTCCGCTGCTTGTAGATACGGTTGTTGGTCAAAAGGCCTTCGATATTGTCGAGAACGGTGATGAACGGATCGCACCACTTGCCGATATCATCCACCAGTTCCGGCGGAATGTCCTGATGAACGCCGCCCGGACGGAAATAGGCTGCGTGCATGCGCGCGCCGCAGGCACGCTCATAGAACACCATCAGCTTTTCACGCTCTTCGAAGCCCCAGACCGGCGGCGTCATGGCGCCGACGTCCATGGCCTGCGTCGTAACGTTCATGATGTGAGAAAGGATACGGCCGATTTCCGAGTAGAGAACACGGATCAGCTGACCACGCATCGGGATTTCGAGACCGAGCAGCTTTTCAACCGCAAGCGCGAAAGCATGTTCCTGGTTCATCGGTGCCACGTAATCGAGGCGGTCGAAGTAAGGCACTGCCTGAAGATAGGTCTTGGCCTCAATCAGTTTCTCGGTTCCGCGGTGCAGCAGGCCGATATGCGGGTCCACGCGCTCGACGATTTCACCATCGAGTTCCAGAACCAGACGCAACACGCCGTGCGCGGAAGGGTGTTCCGGGCCGAAGTTGATCGTAAAATTGCGAACGTTATGTTCAGTCATTGCTGTTGCTCCGCCGACGTGATCATGGCGATGAATTCGGGGCCGGTCATAGTGTTGGTGACCTCGGCAAACGAGTAGCTGGTCGGCTTTTCGTCAATGAAAATCTGCGATGCCAGCGTGAAGCTGGACGGATCTTTGAAGACCTGAACGGAAACGACATTGTGCGCCCCATCCTTGGACCGCCATATCATCGTGCTGCCGCAAACCTTGCAGAAGCACCGCTCGCCCCATTCGGATGATTCGTACACACCAAGATGTTCCGTGTCTCCAACGCAGACGTCCAGGCATTCTACTGCGAGGAAGACGCCGCCGGACCAGCGACGGCACATGGAGCAGTGACAAACACCCATCTCCCGGGCACCGATCGTCGCTTCCAGACGAACGGCGCCGCAAAGACATTGTCCCTGCTCTTTTGCCCCTGCTTCGTTGGCATGTAGCTGGTTCATTGCTTGGCCTTTTCGTCGCCGGGCAGAACGTAATCCGTTCCTTCCCAGGGCGAGAGGAAGTCAAAGCTACGGAACTCTTGCTTCAACTCTACCGGCTCGTAAAGAACGCGCTTCTGCACGTCATCGTAACGTACTTCCACGAAACCCGTGAGCGGGAAATCCTTGCGAAGCGGATGGCCTTCGAAACCGTAATCCGTCAGGAGGCGGCGAAGATCCGAATGGCCTTCGAATGGAATGCCATACATGTCCCATGCTTCGCGCTCGAACCACTCCGCACCGTAGAAAACCGAAGTTGCCGACGGAACGCCCTCGTCTTCAGCCACCTGAAGCTTTATGCGAACGCGCAGGTTCTGGCGTGGAGACAGGAGGTGATAGACGACATCGAAGCGCTTTTCGCGCTGAGGCCAGTCAACGCCACAAATGTCGATGATGTTGACGAAACCGCACTGCACATCGTCACGCAGGAAGGTGAGAAGCGCGATGACATTTTCAGGTGTCGTATTCAGCGTCAACTCACCAAAGGCAATTGCCTGTGATACCAGCAAGGAGCCGCGCGCTTCCTGCACATAGGCCGCGAGATCGTTAAGAGCTTCGCTCATTTTGTAAGTCCTCTGCCCTTAACGCTCGATCGTACCGGTACGGCGGATTTTCTTCTGCAGCAGAAGCACGCCATAAAGCAGCGCTTCCGCCGTGGGGGGACAGCCCGGCACGTAGATATCGACAGGCACAACCCGGTCACAGCCACGCACGACGGCGTAGGAATAGTGATAGTAGCCACCGCCATTGGCGCAGGAGCCCATGGAAATCACGTAACGCGGCTCCGGCATCTGGTCATAGACCTTGCGAAGCGCTGGTGCCATCTTGTTGGTCAGCGTGCCGGCAACGATCATCACGTCGGACTGGCGCGGCGAGGCGCGCGGAGCAACGCCGAAGCGCTCCATGTCGTAACGCGGACCGGAAGCCTGCATCAGGCCTTCAACGGCGCAGCAGGCCAGACCGAACTGCATCCACATCAGCGAGCCGGTGCGCGCCCAGGTGATCAGCTCGTCGGTAGAGGTAACGAGAAAGCCCTTATCGGCCAGCTCGTCATTGATTTCCGTGAAATACGCATCGTCACTGCCAACGGGCTTGCCGGTCGACGGATCGATAATACCCTTGGGCTTTTGCGCAACAAGCGTAGCGTCGTTTTGAACTATGCCCATTCCAGCGCTCCCTTCTTCCATTCATAGATGAAGCCGATGGTGAGAACAGCGAGAAACACCATCATGGACCAGAAGCCGAACCAGCCGAGCTCACCGAAGGACACAGCCCACGGGAACAGGAAGGCGACTTCAAGATCGAAAATAATGAAGAGAATCGACACGAGATAGAATCGAATGTCGAACTTCATACGAGCGTCATCGAAAGCATTGAATCCGCACTCGAAGGCGGAAAGCTTCTCGGGATCCGGGTTCTTGTAAGCAACAGCGAAAGGCGCGATCAACAGCGCCAGGCCGATGACAAGGGCGATACCGATGAAAATTGCGATCGGAATGTAGGAACTGAGGAGTTCAGTCATTGTCTCTTCCCTGCCCGACCGAGCGTCGGGCACCCTTTGGAACGTTTTTCCGCAGGATCGAATTATGTTGCAACGCCGCAGTGGTTAGCGCAGCCACGCCGTCTCTGCAAGAGTTTAAGCACCATTTCAAGCCGATCCCGCCAAGGATTGACCATTATAATGACACACAGCCTGCAATAGTGCATGGCGAAATCGTGCTAAATGTTTAAAAAATATCGACTATTGGCTGACAAATCGAGCCTTCGAAAAGTCACATAATTTTGTGCGTCGAACGAAGCATTTTCACGACAATCTCGAACCTGAAAACATGATTTTTGAAGACAAGAAACAGAGCAAAATTAAGCGCCCACACGCTTGAGACTGCATGACGATTTTAGGGTTCTAAATGGAGAGATTTCAATTCTTCAAAAGAAGAAATGGCGCGAGTGACGGGGCTCGAACCCGCGACCTCCGGCGTGACAGGCCGGCACTCTAACCGACTGAGCTACACCCGCGCATAACGAACGCTTCGCGTTCGCAGAATTTCCGAGGACAGGATGGCGCGAGTGACGGGGCTCGAACCCGCGACCTCCGGCGTGACAGGCCGGCACTCTAACCAACTGAGCTACACCCGCATCTCCTGACAGTGGAGCGCTGAGCCCCGCTGCACGAACCGCCTCGGCAGTTCGTTGAGCGGCTAACTAAGGCGTTCGCGTTGGGGTGTCAAGCAGCTTTCACGACAAAAGAATAAGCTTGCGCATTTTGCGTTTGCCCGAACGCGCAGAGTGCCGGTTTTCCGGCACTTCTCCTTTTAAAAATTTTTTACGCACGATGAATTCGATTACCAACGGCAGTCGGATCGAACTTTCGAAACGAGGCTCGGATCGTATTTTGTGACTCGCTTCATTGGTCAATTCCACGAATGACGTCATGCCATCATGACACGGTATGCGCCCTTACTCATCCACATCATGAAAACGGATGTATTCGCATAGACTGCGCCTGCACGTGGTCATCCACCACCCCTTTCCGTCCATACTCACGCGCGCCGTGAAGAAGGCCTGTGGAAATCCAAACCGGCAGCGCGAGCATCTCAAAGAACGGAATCACCTTATTTTCCAGAGCTTCCCAGCCACGCGAAACAAAAACCGCGAGCCGGTCTGTGAATGAAAATTCAAAAAAATCAAAAAAACTTCGCAAAGCCTCTTGCGGTTCTGATCCGATCCGAATAGATCACAGCCACCGACGCGGCGGACACGATCCGCAAGACGCGAAGGGCGATTAGCTCAGTTGGTAGAGCGCCTCGTTTACACCGAGGATGTCGGGAGTTCGAGTCTCTCATCGCCCACCATTTCCCCTTGAAAAATTCGCATGACAATTTACTAGGGTGCCGTCCAATGCCACGTCAGCGCGCTTTGCGTTTTGAAGGGCGTCAATTCCCGCCCTCTGCAAAAGAGCTAAAATTCAGCAAAGTAACAAAACGTTAAGGCTGGATGCTGGCTTGGCTCATAAGCTGTGCTTTTTTGGCACGAATACTATCCGTTCGACCTATAATTTATGCCAGGTGAGATTCAATATTTCTAAATAACTTTTAGCGCATAATCACCCCGTCGTCCTCATGATGAGGGCGCGAGTTAATGGGATGATCCATGTCTGTAAATTCTCTTGTCACGCTCGCACTTATTGCGCTGCCAATTTACCTCTTTTTCCGTTGGGTCCAATACGACTCGGAAAAGCAGGACAGGCCGAAATAAATTCAGCCCAATCCGCTATCCATCGCCTCATATCACTGATCCGCTGGATGACCGTAGGTGGTAAAAACACCGCCTTGGTAGATGACCGCCGGATCCTTCGGGTCTTCCCTACCCGCCTGCGCAAGTACCTCGGCGCGCCACTTCGCCGAGTTATCCTTCGGCTTCCAGCCGAGGAACGCAGTATTGCTGTTATCCCACCAGCTTTCGTCATTGTTTGAAGCGCCGTAAACAACGGCGTGACCGAGCCTTGGCGCTTCAAAGCCGCGAGCACAGAGAGATGCGAAATCGTTAACGCTTAGCCACGTCGCCAGCATGCGAGTCGTGCTGGGTTTAGGTGTGCAGGAGCCGATACGCACCGAAAGCGTTTCCTGTCCGAACTTGTCGAAATAGAAGCTCGCCAGATTTTCACCAAAGCATTTCGAGACGCCGTAGAGAGAATCAGGACGGACTTGAGAGTTGCTGTTCAGCTTCTCGTCCCGACGATGATAGCCGATGGCGTGATTTGAACTCGCAAAAACAATGCGTGGCTGACCATTATGCCGTGCGGCTTCATAAAGATTGTAAACGCCTTCGATATTGCCCTTTAAAATTAGTTCGAAGGGCCTTTCGACGGAAATTCCGCCCAGATGGATAATGCCATCCACACCGGACACCGCAGCATCGACTTCAGCACGGTTTGAAAGTTCGCATTTCACAAAGGTTTCATGTGCTGCGAGATCAGTGATTTCCGCGAGATCCGACAGCACGACTCGTTCCGCCATATCCTTCAATAGCGGGCGAATAGCCCTCCCAACACCGCCTGCGGCGCCGGTCAACAATAAGGTTTTGAGCATTTTTCCTCCACGAATATTGGCGGTACGTACGAGCGCATCCAGCTTGTGGTCATACCTAAATGAAAACGTTATCTTATGTGTACTCTTACGAGTCACTGGTTATCAAGGCCTGTCCATGTGATTAAAGGCGTACTTTCAATGGTGCTCGGCGAGCTGCGGTGTCTGTGAGCCGACGTCCCTCGCTAAAAATCTCACACAAACATCACCAACTTGTATTATAAGTTCTTGACGAAGATAATATCTCGCATATTATCCGCCTCAGCTAACAATTGGAGACACGAAATTCATGGCTATGGACCCACAGGAACTCAAGGTCGCACTTGGCGCAGGCCTTCTTTCTTTTCCCGTTACCCCATTCGACAAGAACGGCGAATTCAACGAAAAGCCGTACCACGACCACGTCAGCTGGCTGTCGGGATTTGACGCAACGGTGCTTTTTGCCGCTGGCGGCACGGGTGAATTCTTCTCGCTCGCACCAGAGGAAGTGGGCACGGTCGTCGCAGCAGCAAAGGCATCTGCAGGCTCCACGCCAATCGTTTCCGGTTGCGGCTACGGCACCAAGATAGCCATCCAAATTGCTCAGAGCGCTGAAAAAGCCGGTGCCGATGGCATTCTGCTTTTGCCTCATTATCTGATGGATGCATCGCAGGCCGGTCTTTACGCGCACATCAAGGCGGTTTGTGATTCTGTTTCGATCGGCGTCATGGTCTATAACCGCGACAACTCCATCCTCACAGCTGAAACGCTTCAGAAGCTTTGCGACAGCTGCCCTAACCTCGTCGGTTTCAAGGATGGCTCCGGCGATATCGGCCTTGTTCGCAAGATCACCGCTACCATCGGCGACCGCCTGACTTATCTTGGCGGCATGCCGACGGCAGAACTCTTTGCTGATGCCTATCTCGGCGCTGGCGTTACGACCTATTCCTCGGCAGTCTTCAACTTCGTGCCTGCCCTTGCGCAAAAGTTCTACAAGGCTCTGCGCGCTGGCGACACGGCAACCACGAACCAGATTCTCATCGACTTCTTCTATCCGTTCATGGAAATTCGTAACCGTTCGAAGGGTTATGCGGTTTCGGCGGTTAAGGCAGGCGTTCGCCTCGTCGGGTTTGACGCAGGCCCAGTTCGCGCTCCGCTGACTGACCTGACCGATGAAGAACTCGGCATGATGGAAAAGCTGATTGGACCTTACAAGCCATGAAGATAGAGGCGGTTCGCACGCATCTGCTTGATTACAAGCTGGGCCACGCCTTTGAAAGCGCATCCATGCGTTTCGACCGGCGCATCCATTGCCTGGTCGAAATCATTTGCGACGATGGAACCGTGGGCTGGGGCGAATGCCTCGGCCCGGCAAAACCAAATGCCGCAGTTGTGGCCGCCTACACCCCTCATCTGATCGGTAAAAATCCGCTCGATATCGAAATCATTTGGCACCAGCTCTATAACCTACTGCGTGACCAGGGACAGCGCGGCTTGACCGTGACGGCATTGAGCGGGATCGACATCGCGCTGTGGGATATCAAGGGCAAGCGGTTCGGCACTTCGGTGTCCCGCCTGCTCGGCGGCCGGTTCCGCGAAAGCGTAAAGGCCTATGCCACCGGCTCCTTCCGCAAGGATGGGGTCGATGCGGTTTCCGATGTGGCGGCAGAAGTTGCTGGCTACGCGAAACAGGGTTTTCACGCAGTCAAGATCAAGATCGGCTTTGATGTCGCGGAAGACATCGCCGTCATTCGTGCTGCGCGTGAGACTGTTGGACCGGACGTTCGCATCATGATCGATGCGAATCACGGTTACGACGCTCTCGAAGCCATCGAAGTCGGCAAGGCGCTTGCGCCGCTCGGCATCGACTGGTTTGAAGAGCCAGTGGTGCCGGAACAGCTCGACGCCTATCGCGCAGTTCGCGCTGGTCAGCCCATTCCGGTCGCCGGTGGCGAAACCTGGCATGGTCGCTATGGTATGCGCTCGCCGCTGGAAAGCCGGGCTGTGGATATCCTTCAGCCTGACCTTGCAGGTACCGGCGGCTTCTCTGAGACCAAGCGTATCGCTGACCTTGCCACGCTTTACGGCGTGCGCGTAGTTCCGCATGTCTGGGGCACGGGCGTTGCCATTGCTGCTGCCTTGCAGTTCATGGCTTACCTTCCGCCAGACCCGGCGCGCCGCAATCCGCGCCCGCCGATCCTGGAATTCGACCGGACCGAGAACCCTTATCGGCAGGCTGTACTCACCAGCCCTCTCGATCATGTGGATGGTGTGGTGCAAAT
The DNA here is from genome assembly GCF_013322225.1 of Agrobacterium larrymoorei. Classification (GTDB taxonomy): domain Bacteria; phylum Pseudomonadota; class Alphaproteobacteria; order Rhizobiales; family Rhizobiaceae; genus Agrobacterium; species Agrobacterium larrymoorei_A. The sequence continues at coordinate 163,822 of NZ_JAAMFB010000010.1, read as the reverse complement.
ACCGGATGGTCCAGGGCTTGGTATCGAAGTCAATCGGGCTGCGCTGGAAAAATATGCCTTGAAAGACGACTGAGTTGATCATCAGGAAGTGAAAAAGCCGGGTGCGATGCGCCCGGCTTTTTTGTTTGTTATTTACGATCTCCCGTCACCCTCGCCCCTGTGGCGAGGATCTACCATCGTTGCAACGGCCGTGCCGTCGCAGATGCTCAGGACACGCACGAGCATAACGAAGGGAGGAGACGTCGAACGTTAGTTCGTTACCTTCAGCTCGACCGGGAAGAACAGCGTTTCGCCAGACGAATCATCCACACCATCATTGTCCGTCACCGCGAAGGCCTTGCCGGACTTGTCGAATGCAAAGCCTTCCAGCTTGTCGACGACGTAGCCTTGGGTCTGGGTCTTCAGGTCCGGAGTGAAGTCGTGAACTTCCTGTTTCGTGACAACCGGCAGGTCGCCGCCGATCTTGGCAGGCTTCAGGTCGGCAATAGCGACTCGGTAAAGCTTCTTGACCTGAGCCTTATCGCCAATCTGGTTATCGCGCTCAACGATATAGACCTGATCGCCAAAGGCAGAGATTTCGGAAAGACCGACCCAGCCACCTTCCGGCGCCTTGTCCAGCAGATAGCGTACTGCGCCCCACTCCTTGGACTTGAGATTATAGGAAACGAGCTTGACGGTGCCTTTCGGATCGTTGCCCCATTCACGCTGAACAGCCATCCAGAGCGTAGCATCGTCGCCCTTTCCGATCATGGTCACACCTTCAAAGCCAAAGCGGGTTTCGCCTTCCAGCAGTTCCTTCGGCAGCGCGATCTCAGATCTGATCTCGCCCTTGGCATTGATGTTGTAGAGCGCATGCGGAACGAGCTTTTCTGTGTTGCCTTCCGAAGCAACCCAGAAGCCACCCTTGCCGTCGAGCGTAATGCCTTCCATGTCCAGCTTCTGCGCAGCCATGCCGTCACGCTTTACGCGCAGAACGCCGGTGATGGCCGCAGGCCTCTTGGTGGCGTCGATGGTGAAGATCGAAGGCTGGTTGCCATAGACCGAGTCGGAAATGGCATAGAGAATGCCTTCCTTTTCAGCATCGCCGACGAGACCGGAAAGTGCACCCCAGCCGATTGGCGCGCCATCCACCGTTGCGGAGACGAGCTGCGGGTAAGCCGCCTGCCCTTCCGAGCGCTCATAGATCATGACGTGTGAACGTGCGCCGCCATCTTCCACCAGGTCGGCTTCATTGGCGGTGACCAGCAGGTTGCGCGATGGAATGGCAACGGCACCTTCTGGCGAAATACCGGAGGGCAACAGCTGTGTCAGCTGTGGCTCGGCGCCGGTATCCTTGTAGACGCCGACGACAGATGCGCGCTCTGCAAGCACGAAGAAGTATTTGTCGTTGCCGAAGGTTGCGGCTTCCAGACCTTCAGGCTCCACACCCTTGGCCTTGGAGCGCTTCTCGGGATAATGACCGATGGCGGCAACAGCGTGTTCGAACGAGGAATTGGCCTCATAAAGCTGCTTGCCGCTTTTGTCGAAAATGGTGAAACCGCGTGCGCCGCCTTCCCAATCGCCTTCATTGGCGATGACGATGCGGTTGTCGTCCAGCCACTTTACGGCGTCGGGCTCGCGCTTGCGGCCTTCCTGCTTGTCGGTGAATTTCAGCTGGCCATCGCTCTTGGTGTCGATGCCTTCGAGATCAACCGTGCCAGCGGAGAAATGGCTCGTCACCTTGCCGCTCTTGCCGTCAACGATGACGATGTGGTTGTTTTCCTGCAGCGTCAGGGCAATTTCGCCCTTGGAATTGATCGAGACGAATTCCGGCTCTGGATCTTCCGGCGCGATTTCGGCAAGGCCCGTCACATCGATCTTCTTCAGCGTCGAGCAGTCAGGCGCGCCGTTCTTAAGGCCGATGGTGACGAGGAAGCCAGCAGGTGCCTGCGGCAGCGCGCCGTCATTGACCTTCTCATCACGCTCGTTCTCGATGGCGATTGCTACGAAGCTCTTGTCCGGCGAAACGGCCACGGAATCAGGCTGGCCGCCGAGATCACAGCTTGCCTCGATCTTTCTGGTGCCGATATCAACCGTGACCAGCTTGCCGGATGGATTGACGTAGCTCTCGGAGGTGTTGACGCCAGCCAGAACCCTGGAACCGGCCACCGCGACGGAGGTGGGTTCGCCATCCATCATCAACGCGCCGAGTGCTTTTGGTGCCTTCGCATCAGTGATGTCGATGAAGCCGATGCCGCCCAGCGGGCTGTCAGAATAGATCAGCGTATTGCCGTCTTCGCTCGCAGTTACGATTTCAGCGGAAGTAACGGTCGTCTGGTCCTTGTCGGACGGCAGGTTCAATGCGACCGGGAAAGAAGAAATGCGGTTGAAAACCTGCTCGGCTGCAGCCGGAAACGCTGCCGATGCCAGCAGCGCCACTGTCAGCGTTGCTTGAGAAAGACGGAATGTCATGGAAAATCCCCTGTAGTCCACAATGGAAAACTAACAGGCGGCTTCTGCGGCACGGACATGACAGGCGCATGACAATTCCGAATATTCGCATAAACAAAAAGCCCGACCAAAAAGGGCCGGGCTTTCTGCATTTCAAAGGCGTCATTTTGCGCTGTCGCGCAAAGCGCCAATCTGTCCTCGTATGCCTTGGAAAACCGTTCGCACGCCGCTGGGGCAAACGGCATCAAGAAAACTTAGGAGTTAACAGCGTCCTTCAGGCCCTTGCCTGCGGAGAACTTTGGAACGTTGCGAGCCGGAATATCGACTTCTGCACCCGTGGATGGGTTACGGCCCTTGGAGGCTTCGCGACGGCTGACAGTGAAGCTGCCGAAGCCAGCAAGACGGATGTCGCCACCAGCCTTCAGTTCGTTCTGTACAGTTTCGAATACAGCGTCAACGGCAGAAGCGGCGTCAGCCTTCGTGAGGCCAGACTTTTCAGCAACTGCAGAAACGAGCTCGTTCTTGTTCATGTTTCCACCCCTTTCAATGGTTTGAAACGACTCAAATTGGGTTCGCGCACAATACTAATCTATTCGCGCACCGCCACCCAAAAGCGACGGAATCGCCTGAAAAACAAGGGGTCTAGAGTTATTTTCACAAAAAAGGCTGGCATTTCTGCCAGCCCTTCAAGGATTTTGTGCTAATTTAGCACCACAGTCTTGAGCATCACCTTAATGAGCGATGGTCTGTCCGCCGTCGTCCACGCCCTCGACCGTTGCGATCACCGGCGTCTCGATGCTTCCATCCCACTCAATCGGCTCGGGCTTGCGGATCAACGCGTGTTCCAGAACCTCGCCCATACGTGAAACAGGGATGATTTCCATCTCGTTTTTCACGTTGTCTGGAATATCCGCCAGATCCTTGGCGTTTTCTTCCGGGATCAGCACCTTCTTGATGCCACCGCGAAGTGCTGCAAGCAGTTTTTCCTTAAGGCCGCCAATCGGCAGAACGCGACCTCGAAGGGTGATCTCACCCGTCATTGCCACATTCTTGTCAACCGGAATGCCGGTCATGATCGAGACGATGGCGGTAGCCATTGCCACACCCGCGGACGGACCATCCTTCGGCGTTGCGCCTTCCGGCACGTGCACGTGGATATCGCTCTTGTCGAAACGCGGTGGCTCGATGCCGAAATCGACCGCACGCGAACGGACATAGGATGCCGCTGCCGAGATGGACTCCTTCATCACTTCCTTCAGGTTGCCGGTCACGGTCATACGACCCTTGCCCGGCATCATCACGCCTTCGATGGTGAGAAGCTCACCGCCGACTTCGGTCCATGCCAGACCAGTAACCACGCCGACCTGATCTTCACGCTCGGCTTCGCCGTGGCGGAAGCGCGGCACACCCAGATAGTCGTGGATGTTTTCTGCCGTGACTTCGACCGACTTTGTCTTACCCTTGATGATCTCGGTGACGGCCTTACGGGCGAGCTTCATCAGCTCACGCTCGAAGTTACGCACACCGGCTTCACGTGTGTACTGCTGGATTACGGCCATCAGGGCGCCATCCGTCACGGAGAACTCTTCCGGACGCAGGGCATGTTCCTTAATTGCCTTCGGCAGCAGGTGACGCTTGGCGATCTCGCGCTTTTCGTCTTCCGTGTAACCGGCGATACGGATGACTTCCATACGGTCCATCAGGGGCCCGGGAATATTCAGCGTATTGGCAGTCGTCACGAACATGACGTCCGAGAGGTCATATTCCACTTCAAGATAGTGATCCATGAAGGTGGAGTTCTGTTCCGGATCAAGCACCTCCAGCAGAGCCGACGACGGATCGCCACGGAAATCCTGTCCCATCTTGTCGATTTCATCGAGCAAGAAGAGCGGGTTGGCCTTCTTCGCCTTCTTCATCGACTGGACGATCTTGCCCGGCATGGAGCCAATGTAAGTACGACGATGGCCGCGGATTTCCGCTTCATCGCGTACGCCACCGAGCGCCATACGAACATATTCGCGGCCGGTTGCCTTGGCGATGGACTTCGCAAGCGAGGTCTTACCAACGCCCGGAGGACCAACGAGGCACAGGATAGGGCCGCGAATTTTCGTCGCGCGGGCCTGCACGGCCAAATATTCAACGATGCGCTCCTTCACCTTATCGAGACCGAAGTGATCGAGCTCGAGAACGGATTCAGCAGCATTTAAGTCCGTCTTTATCTTCGACTTCTTGCCCCATGGCAGACCGAGCAGCCAATCCAGATAGTTGCGCACGACGGTCGCTTCCGCGGACATCGGGCTCATCTGGCGAAGCTTCTTCATTTCAGCTTCGGCCTTCTCCTTGGCTTCTTTGGAGAGCTTGGTCTTGGCGATGCGCTCTTCCAGTTCGGCCATCTCGTCACGGCCATCCTCGCCGTCGCCGAGCTCCTTCTGGATCGCCTTCATCTGCTCGTTCAGGTAATATTCGCGCTGGGTCTTTTCCATCTGGCGCTTGACGCGCGAGCGGATACGCTTCTCGACCTGAAGAACAGAAATCTCGCCCTCCATGAAGCCCAAAGCCTTTTCCAGACGCTGCTTCACGCTCACCGTTTCAAGCATTTCCTGCTTTTCGGTGATCTTGATGGAAAGGTGGGAAGCGACCGTATCGGCGAGCTTGGAATAATCGTCGATCTGGCCAGCGGCACCAACCACTTCCGGCGAAATCTTCTTGTTGAGCTTTACGTAGCTTTCGAACTCGGAGACGACAGAGCGAGACAGAGCCTCGATCTCGACCGGATCTTCGGTCGGCTCGTCCAAAAGAACGGCAGTTGCTTCGTAGAAGTCTTCGCGACCGGTATATTCGTCGATCTTGGCGCGGCCCTTGCCTTCGACGAGAACCTTGACGGTGCCGTCTGGCAGCTTCAGCAGTTGGAGAACATTGGCAACCGTACCAACTTTATGGATCGCCGATGGATCCGGATCGTCATCACTGGCGTTAATCTGCGTCACAAGCATGATCTGCCTGTCAGAGCCCATAACCTCTTCCAGAGCACGAATGGACTTTTCCCGTCCGACGAACAGAGGAACGATCATATGCGGGAAAACGACAATGTCGCGCAGAGGAAGTACGGGATATGTACCACCAGATGCAGCAGACGTAATGTTCGTCATATCATTTCCTTTCCATGGTCCCTAAAGGGACGCTTGCCGGACGTCTTGGGAAGTTTCCGGCTTATTCTTATTCGTGACTGAAAGTGGAGTGCCGCACTGTCATTTTCAAGTCACGAAAACCAACAGCCGTCACTTGCTCATCAGGCCGTAAATTTAAAAACCTCAACAGGTGTAACAGGCTTACATTTCTCGCCTCACGCATACTCTCGCGGAAGCAAAACGGTCGGCAGACATTCACGAAAACGTCACATCTCGAGACAAATCAGTTGTAAGACTTTAACAGCAAAGCGCAATCTGCTCCAAACCCAAAAATGGAGCTGCCGACATTTATGCGCGCATTATGGTGCATAACCAAGAAAAAAGGCCCGCCAATGGCGAGCCTTCGATATCAAGTCACTTCTCGGTGACGGATCAGGCAGATACGTTGGCCTTCTCTTCCTTGCGATCCGCGTAGATGTAGAGGGGACGCGCCGCACCGCTGACGACTTCGTCAGAGATGACCACTTCGCGCACACCTTCCAGCGTCGGCAGCTCGAACATCGTGTCGAGCAGGATTTTTTCCATGATCGAACGCAGGCCACGGGCACCGGTCTTACGGGTAATGGCCTTGCGAGCGATTTCCAGAAGGGCCGTACCCTGGAAGGTCAGTTCCACGTCTTCCATCTCGAACAGCCGCTGATACTGCTTGACCAGAGCGTTCTTCGGCTCCGACAGAATCTGGATCAGCGCATCTTCATCGAGGTCTTCGAGCGTTGCCAGAACCGGCAGACGGCCGATGAATTCCGGGATGAGGCCGAACTTGACCAGATCTTCCGGCTCAAGCTCACGCAGCACTTCGCCAACGCGACGATCGTCTTCCGCCTTCACCGTTGCGCCAAAACCGATAGAGGTTTTTTCGCCACGAGCGGAAATGATCTTGTCGAGACCTGCAAACGCGCCGCCGCAGATGAACAGGATGTTGGTCGTATCCACCTGAAGGAATTCCTGCTGCGGATGCTTGCGGCCACCCTGCGGAGGAACGGAAGCAACCGTGCCTTCCATAATCTTCAGCAGCGCTTGCTGAACGCCTTCGCCAGACACGTCGCGCGTGATGGATGGATTGTCCGACTTGCGGGAAATCTTGTCCACTTCGTCGATATAGACGATGCCGCGCTGGGCGCGTTCAACGTTGTAATCGGCAGCCTGAAGCAGCTTCAGGATGATGTTTTCAACGTCTTCACCGACATAACCGGCTTCGGTCAGCGTCGTCGCGTCGGCCATGGTGAACGGGACGTCGATGATGCGTGCGAGCGTCTGGGCAAGATAGGTCTTGCCGCAACCGGTCGGGCCGACCAGCATGATGTTCGACTTCGCAAGCTCGATGTCACCATTCTTGGTGGAATGTGCGAGACGCTTGTAATGGTTGTGAACAGCCACAGACAGGATTTTTTTCGCCTGCTGCTGGCCGATGACGTATTCGTCGAGGATCTTGATGATGTCCTGCGGGGTGGGAACACCCTCACGCGACTTCACCATCGAACTCTTGTTCTCCTCGCGGATGATGTCCATGCACAATTCGACGCATTCATCGCAGATGAATACCGTCGGCCCGGCAATGAGTTTCCGGACTTCGTGCTGGCTCTTGCCGCAGAATGAACAATAGAGTGTATTTTTCGAGTCGCCGCCGTTGCTGCCGCTGACTTTGCTCATATCTCTTTCCTTCCAGCACGCCGCAGGTCCGCCAAACGGATCGCGGTCAACTTACCGCCCGCAGATACGAGCGCTTCGAAAAGCTTCCGCATCCGCTTCGTTCCCGGGGTACTAACCGTATCAGATACATGACCTGATGGACGGCGGCAACGAATTCCCCTTAAAACTCCGAGACGCATCTTGCCCCGGCATGTCCTTCATTCACCTCCCCTGCAAAGCACTACGCAATTCGGGAGAGGATGGTTCAGGCTACGTCACAAAACTTCAACACAGCCTTAATATGTACTAATAGCGCTTTCTTTTGTCGTTTGAAGCCCCGAATTTAACCGGGGCAGCAAACAGACGTCAAAAAAGCGTCGCCTCAATTCGCAGAGACGCCTTCGATTTCCTGGCGGGACGTGAGGATCTTGTCGATCACGCCCCATTCCTTCGCCTCGTCAGCATCCATAAAGTGGTCACGGTCGAGCGTCTTTTCAACTTCTTCGAGCGTGCGACCGGTATGCTTCACGTAGACTTCATTGAGGCGACGCTTCATCTTGATGATGTCGCGAGCGTGACGTTCGATATCGGACGCCTGCCCCTGGAAGCCACCGGAAGGCTGGTGAACCATGATACGCGCATTCGGCGTCGCGAAACGCATGCCTTTCTCACCGGCGGCGAGAAGCAGAGAGCCCATGGACGCAGCCTGGCCAACGCAGAGCGTGGAAACGGCAGGGCGGATGAACTGCATAGTATCGTAAATCGCCATGCCTGCGGTAACGACGCCACCCGGCGAATTGATGTAGATCGCAATTTCCTTTTTCGGATTTTCCGCTTCAAGGAACAGCAACTGGGCGCAAACGAGCGATGCCATGTGGTCTTCCACCGGGCCGGTCAGGAAGATGATGCGCTCTTTGAGAAGACGGGAGTAGATGTCATAGGACCGTTCGCCGCGGTTGGTCTGCTCCACGACCATCGGCACCAGAGCCATGGCGGTATCAACTGGATTTCTCATGTCCGTCCTTTATCCAAACCTTATCCGGAAGCCTGCGCACCCGGAATCAATTCAATTCCTCAACTCTCTACATAGAGTGTCCTAGCCCGATACTTCAAGACTGCGCTGGTGGATATCCTTAATGACATGCCGGACATTTCTCCCGACGCATAGAGATACCGGTCTGCCCGCACCAGCCTTTCAGAGATTGAGACCTGATTTCATCAACGGCCAAAATATTTGTTGGTCAACAATTTGTTAAAATCGTCGAAATAAATGTGCAAAACCTCACCTTAAGTCAGGTGGAAAGAACTCCTTAGTATTTTCCGTTGAAAGTGGCATGCGACTCGCCCGTACCTATCCTGAAAGTTGCACCTAGCTTTGGTCGATATGCGGCAGCAAGCGTTTCCAGGAACGTGGCGTGTAACCACGCGCCAGTCTTCAGAAAATAGGATTATGCGGTGTTCGACGCAAAAACAGGCATGCTTCTCTGGTCCCTGGAAACATTGACCCTGTCAGCCCTGCTGGCGATGTTGTGGCTTCACCAGCCCGCCAAAAAACATCACCTGTTTTTTGCCAGCGGCTTTCTGTCGGTGGGCGTGGGGGCGGCCATGGTTTCGATGCGTGGGCAAATCCCGGATTTTCTGACAATCAACGTTGGAAATACCTTGGCGCTTTCGGCATTCGGCTTCTGGCTCGCCGGTTTTCTGCGCCTTGAAAGCCGCCGGATAGACGGTTGGATCGCCATTCCGGCATTGATCTGGGTGGCTTTCATGTTCGTGCCGCCGGCACGAGAGAGCATGGTCGCCCGTATCATTCTCTATCATATCTGCGCCGGCATCGGTTACTTCATGCTTGCTGGCGTGATGCTTGTTTCGAACAATCCCATCTCGAAAACACGCAAACTATTCGCCTTTGCGCTTATTGGACATGCGTTTCTTGGCGCAATCTCGGCTGCGCTCGTAATCCCCTATAACCTGCTCACCGGCCAGACTCTGCCGCTGACGGCACCGGTCGCTTACTCAGCCGCCTTCAGTTTCGTCGTGCTGCTGATGATCGCGGTCAGGATGTTCATGGAGGATAATGAGAAGCGCCTTCATCGGCTTGCGATCACTGATCATCTCACCGGTGTCCTCAATCGCCGTGGCCTGATCGAGGAATTCGACGCGATCAAACAAGACGTAGGCCTGAGCGAGCGACAGATCACGCTTGCGCTGTTCGATATCGACCATTTCAAGCACATCAACGACCAACATGGACATCAGTGCGGAGATGACGTTCTCGTGCAGTTCTGTGGCCTCGTTACCCGCATTTTGCACGGCCAAGGTCTTTTCGTTCGCATGGGCGGCGAGGAATTCGCGTTTCTGTTGATAAACGATGATCCTGCAAAAGCGGTGACCGTTGCCGAGGCCGTCCGCATCTATTTCTCCCGCATGACCCTGAGCAACAACGATGTGAGCTTCAACGCGACTGTGAGCGTCGGCATATTCTCAGCCTCCGTCGCCGACGCAGACCTCAACGATATGCTGACAAAATCCGACCGCGCGCTGTATGCCGCCAAGAAGGCGGGACGTAATCGCTCCGTGCTGCGTGACAATGACGCAAATGTCGTCATTCCGGCGGAAGATCGGGGCGAAGACCCGCATGATAACAATGCGGACCGACAGGTGGCAGCACTTACTCGTATAGCAGCGATCGCCAACGGCTGAAGCTCATTTCGCGCAAACGGCTTGACGTGCAACCTTTCCCGAACGCATCATCGCGGCGATGAAAGCGGAGGATTTGCGATGCCTTTCAGGTTTGCCACCAGTCTTTTGTTGTCAGCGGCGCTGACACTGAGTGTCGCACAGGCGCAGCAGGCCTCGGACACGCTGGCGCCCGAACGCTCCACCGGCACCAAAGCGGCAAGCCGGGTAGAAGCATCGAACTTCATGGTTGCGGCCGCGAATCCTCTGGCGGCAGAAGCGGGACGAAAGATAATCGCTGACGGCGGCAACGCCATCGATGCCATGGTCGCGGTGCAGACCGTGCTCGGCCTCGTAGAGCCACAAAGCTCCGGCCTCGGCGGCGGCGCTTTTCTGGTCTATTACGATGCAGCCAACAACAAACTCACGACCTTCGATGGCCGCGAAGCCGCGCCGATGGAGGCAACGCCGAAGCTTTTTCTCGATGAACAAGGCCAGCCGCTGAAATTCATGGATGCCGTGGTCGGCGGACGCTCGGTCGGCACGCCAGGCACCGTGCGGTTGCTGTCCGACGTGCATCAGCGCTACGGCAAGCTCGAATGGAGAAGCCTGTTTACCCCGGCTGAGGTTCTTGCACGGGATGGCTTCAAGGTTTCCCCTCGCCTCGCCTCACTGATCGCCGCCGAAGGCGACAGGCTGAAGAAATATGATGGCCCGCGCGGCTATTTCTACGATGGCTCCGGCGCGCCGTTGCAGGCGGGAGCCTTGCTGAAAAATCCGGCCTATGCGGAAACCCTGAAGGCGATAGCGGACAACGGAGCAGATGCGTTCTACAAGGGGCCGATAGCGGAAGCGATCGTCAAAACGGTGCGGGAAGCAACCGGCAATCCAGGTGTGCTTTCGCTCACGGATCTCGCAAATTATCGCACCAAAGAGCGTGAGCCTGTCTGTGCTCAATACCGTGCGCTCGATATCTGCGGCATGGGACCGCCCTCCTCCTGGGCCGTTGCGGTGGGCCAGATACTTGGCACCCTGGAGAACTTCGACCTGAAAGGCCTTGGCCCTGCCAACGTAGAAAGCTGGCGACTGATCGGAGATGCCCAGCGGCTCGCCTTTGCGGATCGTGAGCGATATCTTGCCGATCCTGACTTTACGCCGTTGCCTATCAAAGGCCTGCTGCGCAAGGATTATCTCGGCTCCCGCTCCATGTTACTGGATGGTGACAGGGCGCTTACTGCCGATGCCGTAAAGGCGGGCACGCCAGAATGGGACCACGCCTTGAACTTTGGCCGCGGGCCTGCCCTCGACCTACCTTCTACCAGTCACTTCGTCATCGTGGACAAGCAGGGCAATGTTCTCTCGATGACCACAACTATCGAAAGCGGCTTCGGCTCACGGCTGATGACCAACGGCTTCCTGCTCAACAACGAACTGACCGACTTCTCCTTCAAGACCCATGACGGCAGCCTGCCCGTTGCCAACCGCGTCGAACCCGGCAAACGCCCCCGCTCTTCCATGGCACCGACCATCGTCATGAAGGACGGCAAGCCACTGCTCGCGATCGGCTCCCCCGGCGGCAGCCAGATCATCGGCTATGTCGCGCAGGCGCTTATAGCCTACATCGATTGGGGTATGCCCGTCGAACAGATCGTTGCCCAACCCCACCTCATCAACCGCTTCGGCACCTATGATATCGAAGCTGGCACGGATGCAGAAAAGTTTGCGGAACCGCTGAAGGCGCTGGGCTATGAGGTGAAGCCCGGCGAGATGAATTCCGGCCTGCACGCCATTGAAGTCACCAGCCAGGGACTGATCGGTAGCGCTGATCCTCGACGCGAAGGTGTGGCTCTCGGGGAGTGAATAAGCCTATGCGTCGAGGCTCAAGATATCCCTCATTCCTGTCCTTGTGACAAAAATCCAGTCAGCCCAAGTCCTTGGGCTGAAAAGAGTCTTTTTGTCGCTTAAGCACGACGACTGGATCCCTTTGAAAAGCACAGGGATGAGGAATTACCGAGGCATCACCACTCTTCCTCCACGTCCAAACTTCCGTTAGACACCAAGCATGAACACCACATCCGACTTCCTCCGCATCGACGCCGATAAACGTTCCGTCTCGCTGGACGCCCGTAACCCGGCCTTCTACAGCAATCCGAATGCCGCCTATGCGCAGCTTCATGCGCATTGCCCGACCTTCTATTGGGAGGAGCAGAAGCAATGGTTCTTTACCGGTTATGATCATGTGAATGCGCTTCTGCGAGACAGGCGTTTCGGGCGGCAGATCCTTCATATTGCCAGCCGAGAAGAGTTAGGGCTGCCTGATCCATTGGGGCGTACGACGCATTTCGATGCTGCCGAGCGTCACTCACTGCTGGAAATAGAGCCGCCGGAACACACGCGCTTGCGCACGCTGGTCAACCGCGCTTTCGTTTCCCGCCATGTGGACAAGATGAAGCCGGAGATCGAGGCGCTGGCCCACGGGCTGATCGACCGCTTCGAGAAGGATGGCCGGACCGAGCTGCTCTCCTCTTTCGCTGATATCATTCCGGTGACCATGATTGCCCGGATGATCGGCATACCGGAGGAGATGGGGCCGCAGCTTTTGAAGTGGTCGCGTGCCTATGTCGGCATGTACATGTTCAAACGCAGTCATGAGGACGAACTCGCCGCCGATTCGGCTGCAAAGGAGTTTGCCGATTACGTGCGTACCGTCATCGCAGAACGACGCCGCGAGCCGAAAGACGATTTGCTGAGCCATATGATCCACACGGAACATAAGGGTCAGTATCTGACGGACGCGGAACTGATCTCCACGACAATCGTGCTGCTAAACGCAGGCCACGAAGCAACCGTCCATCAGATCGGAAATTCGGTTCGCGTCATTCTGGAAAGCGACATCGATCCGGCATCTCTCTTCATCGACGAAAAGACAACGGAGCGGACCGTCGAAGAGACGCTGCGCATTGGTGCGCCCGTTCACATCTTCCAACGCTGGGCGCTGGAGCCGGTTGAGGTCGATGGCGTCAACTTCGAGCGCGGCGATAAGGTCAGCCTCATCCTCGCCGCCGCCAATCTGGACCCTCAGAAATTCACCGATCCACTCGTCTTCAAGCCGGATCGTGCCGAGGCGGCAAATCTTTCTTTCGGCGCGGGAATTCACTTCTGCATCGGCGCTCCTCTTGCGAGGCTCGAACTCAATATCGTATTGCCGCTGCTGTTTGAACGGTTGCCGGGATTGCGCCTAGCGCGCGCGCCACAGGTCAAGGACGTCTACCATTTTCATGGGTTGGAGCGTCTCGATCTCGTGTGGTGATGGAGCAAAAGAAACCCTCCCGCCGGGCGGGAAGGCATTTATCAGCCTTGTGACTCTACCCCGGGATTGGCGTCGACAGCATTGATAATGCTAACCAAGGTCAAACTCGTCCATACAGGAGATCGGCAAACGCGTGCGATCTTGACGAGATTACCGCCACTGAGTTGCATCTGCCACAGACTGGCAGCCGTAGGGCGGGAGCATATTTGCAAAGGTTGTCTTCAACTTATCGCAGCCCCACTTGTTGATAGGCCCCGGCATGCGGCTATTAAGTTCGATACCAACTTCATCATAAGGGCTTTCGGTATTGTTCACATATTTGAACCACTGGAACCCGATGAAACCGGTGGATATAATTGCGATGATCAGAAAAACGCGTATCAGCCTCATTGCATTCCCTTATGCGTGCTTCGCCTCTTGATCAGAGACGAATAACGTAGTCCTTGCGAGTCGTTTCAAGGACTTCCCAACTTCCTTTAAAGCCAGGCCTCAATATCATTCGGTCGCCTGAACGCAAGTCCCAGCGCTCGCCAGCATCACTGGTCAGCACGGAATGACCTTCCAGAATATTGAAATACTCCCACTCGTCATATTCGACACGCCACTTGCCCGGCGTGGATTGCCAGATGCCAGCATAAAGCCCGCCGCTGGCCTCCTCCAAATTCCAAGTCGTGAATTTAGGCTCACCTGAAATCAGCCGGTCGGGTGCGGGTGCGCCCTCTTCGGGCTGAACGGCAGACAGGTCGCCGTCCGACTTGAAACTGAGCGTTAGGGTCATGGGCGATCTTTCCTTTTCAGATTTCTGCCAGCGACTGTTCCAGATCGGCGATAATGTCTTTCACGTCTTCAATGCCGATGGAAAGTCGCACCACATCTGGTCCCGCACCTGCGGCAACCTGCTGCTCCGGCGTAAGCTGCGCGTGCGTCGTTGAGGCGGGGTGAATAACCAGAGACCGAGTATCGCCGATATTGGCGAGATGGGAAAAGAGCTGAAGCCCTTCCACCAAGGATTTGCCCGCCTGATAGCCCCCCTTTATGCCGAAGGTAAATACGGAGCCCGCTCCCTTTGGCGAGTAACGTTGTTGGAGCGCATGATTCTCGCTGTCTTCCAACCCGGCATAATGGACCCACCCGATTTTCGGATGCGCCTTCAGCCATTTCGCGACCGCCAATGCATTATCAGAATGGCGCTGGACGCGCAGAGGCAGCGTCTCGATGCCGGTGAGAATGAGAAAAGCGTTGAACGGCGCAATGGACGGGCCGAGATCTCGCAGACCCAGAACGCGAACGGCAATCGCGAAAGCGAAATTTCCGAAGGTCTGGTGTAGCACAACGCCGGAATATTCCGGCCGCGGCGTGGAAAGCGCCGGGTATCTGTCCGTTGCAGACCAATCAAAGGTGCCGCCGTCCACGATCACACCGCCCATGGAATTGCCGTGGCCGCCGAGAAACTTCGTTAGAGAGTGAACGACGATGTCCGCGCCGTGTTCGATAGGACGGACGAGGTATGGGCTGGCCATGGTGTTATCCACGATCAGAGGTAGACCATGCCTGTGAGCGACTTCCGCAATTGCGGCTATATCGACGAATGTGCCACCTGGATTGGCGAGGCTTTCGATGAAGATGGCCTTCGTCTTTTCATCGATCTGGCTTTCAAAGCTTGCAGGATCGGCGGCATCCGCCCAACGGACCTGCCAGCCGAAATTCTGGAATGAATGACCGAACTGATTGACCGAGCCGCCGTAAAGCTGACGTGCTGCGACGAAGTTATCGCCCGATTGCAGCAACGTGTGGAACACGAGCAACTGCGCTGCGTGGCCAGAGGCAACCGCGACTGCCGCGGTTCCACCTTCCAGCGCCGCCACCCGCTCTTCCAGCACGGCTTGCGTCGGGTTCATGATGCGCGAGTAGATATTGCCGAATTCTTTCAGGCCAAAAAGTGCGGCAGCGTGATCGGAATCACGGAAGGCATAGGCCGCGGTCTGATAAATGGGCGTGGCGCGCGCGCCGGTCGTCGAATCTGGCTGCGCGCCAGCATGAATGGCGAGTGTGGAAAAGCCCGGGCTAAGTTCTGACATCTGTCCCTCCAACTGTTTTCTTTCGCATTACGGCTGAAGGGATCATAAAGGCTTAACAGCGCATGATAAGTCCAACTTGTCCTAACTATCTCGCAATATTGAGACGCGGATACTCAATTGCAGGGCATCGATCCATGATGACCTCCACGCCGTAAGTTTCGGCTTTTGCGGCAGCATCATCATCTCGGACGGCAAGTTGGCCCCAGACCACCTTGGGCCTTGGAGACATAAGTATAACCTCATCCACCACGCTTGAAAGATATTCCGGTGCGCGGAACACGTCCACCATATCGATGGGTTCGGGAATGTCCGCAAGTTTGGCATAGACCTTTTGCCCCAGTATCTCCTTGCCCTCCTGCCCGGGATTGACGGGGATGACCCGATACCCTTTTGAAAGAAGGAATTTCATCACACCAAAACTGGGGCGAGCTAAGTTTGGCGAGGCGCCCACCATAGCAATGCTCTTGGTATCGGTCAAAACGCGGCGGATATCGTCGTCCTCATATGCATCATGGCCCATGACCTGCTCTCCTTCGCTTTCGTCATCTCTCATACAACTCAATCGGAGCCTAATGGATCAAAGAAACTCCACGTCATCTCCTGTAAATCACTGTTTTTCGTTGACCATGTTTTTTAACAGGGTAAATCTTTAATCGTACTTTTTTTGTTCGAATTTCGTTCCCCTGCATTTTAGAAACTACTCATAGTTACATTAGCAAAATACGTTTTCCTTATAACAAATAGCAAACTGAAACGATTCAGGCGTAAAAAAATACGCACTGCTTACCAATTTCAATTCGGGACAAAGTCATCAAGGAGCTCATAGAACCTGCAAAGGTTGTATAATATTACAATCGTATTCGAACCCTAAATAGTTAACAAAAAAGTGGAATCGGGCAGCATAAGGGATAAAACTCAAGGCACGTAATCCACCTGCGAGTCGACCGTGTCATTTGATGTACTTCTTCTTGTCCTCTTCGGCGCGCTGCTACATGCTTCATGGAATGCGCTTGTAAAATCCGGTGCCGATAAGGCGTTGGACGCCTCGCTCGTCGCCGCTGGCGCGGCGATGTGCTGCATTCCGTTTCTCCCATTCCTGCCATTGCCGGGCCTGGTTGCCATACCATTTCTCATTGCATCCGCGCTCCTGCAATTTGCCTATTTTAGGCTGGTTGCGGCTGCGTATAACGTAGGCGATATCGGCCTCGTCTACCCTCTGATGCGCGGGGTCGCACCGCTGATCGTCGTGGCGAGCAGCAGTCTGTTTCTGGACGAAACATTGAGCACTGCGGCTCTGGCAGGGATAGGCGTGATTTCGGTCGGCATCCTCACCCTCGCATTTGAAGCAAGGCGCGGTGGGGCCAAGGCGATAACCCTGGCTCTCATCAACGCGGTCGTCATTGCCGGATACACGTTTGTGGACGGTGTTGGCGCGCGCCAGTCGGGCAACGCCATCTCTTATACACTCTGGATGTCGCTGCTGCCGCCAGTACTTTTGTTCTCCTGGGCGTTCTACCAGCGTGGTTGGCAACCTGTGATCAGCCACGTTAGGCGCTACTGGTGGCGCGGCCTTTTGGGCGGTGGCGGTTCCATCCTTTCCTATGGCTTAGCTCTTTGGGCAATGACGAAAGCACCGGTCGCGGTAGTTGCAGCATTACGTGAAACCTCGATACTTTTTGCCATCCTCATCTCGGTTTTCATTCTGAAGGAAGCCGCCAGCGTCTGGCGTTATGTGGCAGGGGCAGTTATCGCCTCGGGCGTTCTCGTCATGCGACTCGCCTAACTTGCCGGCGTTTTATTGTGGTATTATAAAACCACATGAACAAGCCATTGAATTTACTATCATATTTTTAACGATTGAATTTTCGCTACTGTTGACGCTTTTCCGTCTACCGCTTATAAGCGCGCCAGACTGAGTTCTTCTGGAATACAGGTCTTTCCGGCTCGCGCAAATGCGACCAAATCAAGCAACAAGAAACGCCCGCATGTTCTTTCTATAAAGAAGATGACGGGTCCAACAGAAAGTCAAAACTATGTCTACTTTCGTTCAGAAGCCCGCTGAGGTGGAGAAGAAGTGGATCATCATCGATGCCGAAGGCCTCGTTGTTGGTCGTCTCGCTACCCTCGTTGCTACCCGCCTGCGCGGCAAGCACAAGGCAACCTACACCCCTCACGTTGACGACGGCGACAACGTCATCATCATCAACGCTGAAAAGTGCGTCTTCACCGGCAAGAAGTATTCCGACAAGAAGTACTACTGGCACACCGGTTATCCGGGCGGCATCAAGGAACGTACAGTTCGTCAGATCATCGAAGGCCGCTTTCCTGAGCGCGTTCTCGAAAAGGCTGTTGAGCGTATGATCCCACGTGGTCCGCTTGGCCGTCGCCAGATGAAGAACCTTCGCGTTTACGCTGGTTCGAACCACCCACACGAAGCACAGCAGCCAGTCGCTCTCGACGTAGCATCGCTGAACAGCAAGAACGTAAGGAGCGCCTGATAATGGCCGATCTTTCCTCTCTGAAAGACCTCGCCTCGGCATCGTCGGAAGCTTCGGCTCCCGTACACGTCCGCAAGGTTGACACTCTCGGCCGCTCCTACGCGACCGGCAAGCGCAAGAACGCCGTAGCCCGCGTATGGGTCAAGGCTGGTTCCGGCAAGATCATCATCAACGGCCGCGATTTCTCTGCATATTTCGCACGCCCGGTTCTCCAGATGATCCTTCAGCAGCCTCTCGTTGCTGCTGCTCGCTCTGGCCAGTTCGACATCATCGCAACGGTTGCTGGCGGCGGTCTTTCCGGCCAGGCCGGTGCTGTTCGTCACGGTCTGTCCAAGGCCCTCACCTACTTCGAACCGGGCCTGCGCTCCGTTCTGAAGAAGGGCGGCTTCCTGACCCGCGATAGCCGCGTTGTTGAACGTAAGAAGTACGGTAAGGCCAAGGCTCGCCGTAGCTTCCAGTTCTCCAAGCGCTAATCGCTTCTGTAATATGGAAATCGAAAAGGCGGGGCTTCGGCTCCGCCTTTTTGTTTGGGCTGTGTTTCAATCCGCGTATATGAGCAATCAGTTCAAGCTGAACGTCACGGGTTTGATTTCGCTTTCGGTGCTGAACAGTTCATCCGCTATACGGTCAACCACCATATGCGCGCCGATCCGAGTATAGTGCCCACGGTCAGCGATGTAAGCGACGCCGTCACGCCCGAATAGGCAGCCTGCGGCGGAATCAGGGTCGCAGAATATCTTTTCCGGCAGCACCTTTTTCACATCGTCGGGCAGGCCCATGTTCAGAATATCGTTCGCTCTGGCAGTGTTGGCCTTGAATGCCGCATAAGAATAATCGAAGTCTGGCGAAAGATCGCCCTTGATGATGCGGGCTGCCATGACGTCCATAACCGGCTTATCGAAGCGCGGGGTAGGATAGACGATCACCACCTGCTTGCCGGTTGCCTGCAGGTTCTGGACTGTTTCGCGCAGATTATCGGCCAGAAGCTTTACCGAAATGGAATCGCCGGAAACCTCTTGGTCATCGACGTCCATGTACCGAGAATTGAAGAAATTCACCCAAGAGGCCGCCAGAACCACCGTGTCGATGTTGCTAACGGCCAGATAATCCATCGCACGTCTGTTGAAGGCCTCGCAATTTCCAGCCCCCTCGTCCCGCGCTGTCGAAACATTGACGATCGGAGCGCAGAAACCATGGGTCAGTTGCACCAGGCCTATATCCCGATCTTCTAAATCATCCAGCAGCGATGGGGAAAGCGCGGCAGCGATGGAATCACCCCATATAGCAATTGTCTTTCCGCTACCGATGTTGAACATACAGTCCGTATTGGGCAGGGCGGGAAGTCCATCTTTCACCTGGAACAGACACTTGTCGCTCCATGTGGTTCTGTCGACGAACTCCTTCACCTCCGGCGGCAGGCGAAATGGCAAGCCTTCCTTTAAATCTCCCCATGCGCCGAAACCGACCAGCGCCCCGACACAAGCACCTGCGGCTGGGATCAATCGAGAAAAAGTAATCTTTCGTCCGCGGAACGGTTGTTCCACCAAATACCAGCTAAAAATGGATAGGAGTAAAGTCAGCCCGATCAGAAGCCACATGACCGGCGTCGATGGAGGCTCCGGGCTTCGGATGCGCCAGAAGGCGAACACCGGCTGGTGCCACAGGTAAGCGCTGAAGCTGATCTGGCCTATCCAGACGAGGGGCGAGAGCGTCAGTACTCTCCCGAGGATCGACGTCTGCGAACCATAAAGCAGGAACAGCGCAGTGCCTCCAACGGGCAAGATCGCAAGCAAGGATGGCACGCGCGTTGTGGAGTCGAACAGGAATATCGAGAGGATGACGAGGCTCAGCCCCGCGCCAGCCAACACACCATTCTCCGTCCGCGTCTTTCCATGAACGAGAAAAGCACAGATGAAGCCAGCCAGGATTTCCCATATGCGGGTGGGAAGCAGATAATAATTGGCGGAAGGAAAGTATCTCGCGCCGACCTCACTCGCCACAAGACTGGCAAGGGCAACGGTGAGTATGATGCGGAAAAGCGTGCTGGTCCTGAGACGAAACAGAAAGAGCAGCGGAAAGAGCAGGTAAAACTGCTCCTCCACGCCAAGACTCCAGGTGTGGAGCAAGGGCACTTCGGATGAATCCGGCGCGAAGTAATCCGTCTTTTTCAGAAAATAGATGTTGGAAACGGAAAGCGTCGCCATCATCAGGCTTTTGGAAAACTGCTCATAAGCCGTCGGCAGCAGCCACATCCAGGCGAAGGGAAGCGTGCAGACCAGAACGAAGAAGAGCGCAGGCAGAATACGCCGCGCGCGCCGTTCATAAAACCGGATCAGCGAAAATTCACCCTTGGCATATTCGCTCAGAATGATGGTGGTGATCAGATAGCCGCTGATGACGAAGAACACATCGACGCCGATGAACCCGCCATCGAACATCGTGAATCCGGCATGCGCAAAAATAACAGCGAGCACCGCCAAGGCGCGCAATCCATCTATCTCTGCTCTGTAATTCATGAAATCTGCTTACCGTGCGGGGTGTCATTTATGATTGGCATATGCCCGTCATATCAGCGAAGTAATTCTTACCGACCTTATCCTGAACAGCTTAATGCGGTATTGAGTCTTCGCGCTATTCATCATCGAAGGGGTTCTCAATGCCAGCAAAAACCATCGATCATGCCTTCACATCTTCGTCTCTCACTGCGGCAGCGACAGACCCCACTCATGCGGGCGTCCTGTCCTTCATGCGCCGCCGATATAGCAAGGATTTGGAAGGCGTTTCGACCGTGGTCTGGGGCATTCCATTCGATGCGGCGACCTCCAATCGTCCCGGTGCGCGGTTCGGGCCGCAGGCCATCCGCCGCGCCTCGGCGATTTTCGATAACGATCCGCAATATCCCTTCGCCCGCGATCTCTTCGAACATATGCCGACAATCGATTACGGCGATTGCCTGCTGGATTACGGCAATCACTGGCAGACGCCCGAGACTATCGAGCAGGAAACGCGCAACATCATTGCCAAGGCCGATTATCTACTGACGCTGGGTGGTGATCACTTCATCACCTGGCCATTGCTAAAAGCCCATGTCGCCAAGCACGGACCATTGGCGCTGGTACAGTTCGATGCCCATCAGGACACATGGTTCGACGACGGCAGACGGCTCGATCACGGCTCGTTCGTTGCCCGAGCCGTGCGCGAGGGTCTGATCGATCCGGATCGCTCGATCCAGATCGGCATCCGCACCCATGCGCCGGAGGATTTCGGCATCAATATCCTCTACGGCTATGAGGTGGAAGAGATGCGCGCCAGCGATATCGCTTCGCTCATCATCAAGCAGACGGGCGGGCTGCCCACCTATCTCACCTTCGATATCGATTGCCTCGATCCGGCCTTTGCGCCTGGCACCGGAACACCCGTCGCGGGTGGGCCGACCAGCGCTAAAATCTTGTCCGTCCTGCGCGGTCTCGGTCAGCTCGACATACGCGGCTCGGACGTGGTGGAGGTGGCACCCGCTTACGACCATGCGGACATTACCGCCATTGCCGGGGCAACGGTTGCAATGTATATGCTTGGCCTGCGTGCCGAAAGGCTGGCGAAATCCGCTTGAGATTTTGAGTCAGATCATTGGCAAATAGAATCCGGTAAATCCCGCAACATATTGAAAATGTAAGGTAAGGACATGGCAGCGAAAATCTTCATCGATGGCGAACACGGCACCACGGGCTTGCAGATCCGCACGCGCCTGGCCGACCGCCGCGATATAGAGCTGCTGTCCATCCCCGAGGCGGAACGCCGCAACGCGGCCATGCGTGAGGACATGCTCAACAGCGCGGATATTTCTATCCTCTGCCTGCCGGACGATGCTTCAAAGGAAGCGGTTTCCATGGTGTCCGGCAACAACAAGGTGCGGATCATCGATACGTCCACGGCCTTCCGCGTCCATCAGGATTGGGCCTATGGCTTTGCCGAGATGGACAGGGATCAGGCGGAAAAGGTCCGCTCCGCACGCTTCGTTGCCAACCCCGGTTGCTACCCGACCGGCGCTATCGGCCTCATCCGCCCTCTGCGTGCCGCGGGCATACTCCCGGATGGCTACCCGGTCAGCATCAATGCGGTTTCCGGTTACAGCGGCGGCGGCAAGCAGATGATCGGCCAGATGGAAGACCAGAGCCGCGAAGACGCGATCAGCGCCAACAACTTTGTTTACGGCCTAACGCTTAAGCACAAGCATGTGCCGGAAATGAAGAGCCATGGCCTGCTGGATCGTTCGCCCCTTTTCTCTCCCTCCGTTGGTCGCTTCGCGCAGGGCATGATCGTGCAGGTGCCGCTCTTTGCTGCCGACCTCGAGGAAGGCACGACCGTCGAGACGGTTCATGCGGCGTTAACGGCCCATTACGCTGGCCAGTCGATCGTGCAGGTCGTTCCGCTGGAAACGAGCAAATCGCTGGCGCGCATCGACACGGAAGAACTGGTCGATCAAGACACGATGAAGCTCTACGTCTTCGGCACAGAAGAACACATCAATCTCGTCGCGGTTCTGGACAATCTCGGCAAAGGCGCATCAGGCGCAGCCGTGCAGAATATGGAACTGATGCTTTCGGCTTGAGGCATTTCCAGTAAGAAAGATTTAATGCAGCACCAAGTAGACCGGCGCGTCTGAGGGATCGCAGATAATCACATCCTGGCAGGACGCCGGATTTGTTGGCGTGGGAGCAGGAACCAAATCCAGCCCCACGTGTTCTTCCCCCGAACATCATGTTCAGCATACACAAGGGAAGAAACATCATGAAAAACAAGGTTTTCGCACTGGCTGCCGCCGCAGCCCTCACCTCTTCTGTTGCCTTCGCACAGACGGCCGCTGCCCCGGCTCCTGCCGATGCGCCTGCGGCTGGTGCGGATGCGACGCTCTCGGGCCCGGGCATCACCATGGGCAACAAAGCGAGCGGCCCGCTGAAGTTCGTCAACGTGCAGAAAACCGACCTCACCGCTTCGCAGCTCGATGGCATGGACATTTACAATGCCCAGAACGAAGAGATCGGTGAGATTGAAGATGTGGTGATCGGCGATGGCAAGACAGTGATTGGTCTCGTCGCCAGCGTCGGTGGCTTCCTCGGAATCGATGAGAGCTATGTGGTTCTCGACCCAGCATCCGTTGCCGTCCAGAACGATAACGGCACATGGAAGGCCTACGTCGACACCACCAAGGACGCTCTCCAGAACGCGCCAAAGCTTGACTACGACAAGCTGGACGACTGATCGGTTCAGAATTGGTCTATCGAAGCCCCTGCGCATGGTCGCGGGGGCTTTTTTTGTTAAAGAATGTTCCGCAAAAGAGTGCGGCGGTTTTGCAATAAAGACATTCTCCAGTTGGCCGCGAAGAAAAAAACTGACGCCAGTGAGGCCTCAGCCTGTCCTCTATTCCGCCGCATCTTTCAACCGGACACGAACCCCGCTCGAAACAAGCGTCTTGTTTTCCGGGCATCTTGATAGCCGCTCGTGGAAACTGTTGATCAGCCATTTCGTCGCTGGACCAGCCGGGGTGTCGGTTTTGCGCAGGGAGTAGAGCGGGTATTCTCCGATCTCGTAAGCGTCCAGTTCCAGCACTTTCAGACTGCCATTGATGACATCGTTTCTCACCAGCGATGCCGGAAGGCCGCCCCAGCCAAGGCCGCCTTTGATAAGCTGGTACTTCGTAGCGATATCGCTGACGCGCCATTTCCTGTAAGAAAGCACATTGAAATCTCGCCCTTTTGTCAGCCCGGACATATCCATCACCACAAGCTGCACCTCTTCCCTCACATCTGCGAGCGTCAGCGGGCGATCCAGAAGGGCTAGCGGGTGGTCTGCCGCGGCAACCGGCACCATGAAGGAGTGGCCAATCTTCTCCACGATCAGCCCATCATCCTGATGGAACATGGCTCCGCCAATACCGATGGCCGCCTTGCGGCTCATCACCATCTCCGTCACCATGCCAAGTTCGCCCACATTGAGGTTGAGCGAGACGGTTGGAAAAGCATCGCGGAACTCCCGCAGCACAGCAACGACGACCTCTGCCGGGACAATCGTGCTGAGAACTAGAGACACTTCAGCTTCCAGCCCCTGTTTCAGGCCTTTGGCGCGGGCACGCATTTCCTGCAAACCGGCAACGATGCGGCGGGCATCCTCCACCATGGCGCGGCCTTCATCGGTCAGCTTCGAGTGGCGGCCAGCGCGCTCGAACAGGGTGACTTCCAGCTGCGCCTCAAGATTGGCAATGGTGTAGCTGACCACGGATTGCGCACGGTTGAGCGAGCGCGAGGCAGCGGAAAAGCTGCCGGTTTCGGCAACGGTCAGGAAAACCTGCAACTGGTCCAGTGTGGGGTTGGCGTCCATGGTCCATCCAATTATTCGATAGTTAGCTTCCACATTATCACGGTTTTCTTGATGAGAACATTAGTCGATATATGCGCCAACGATTGGGCCTTCCCTGCCCCGCCCGATCACAAAGTTATTCAAGAAGGACCATATTCAATGTCTAAAATTCTTCTCGTTACCTCCAGCCCGCGCGGCGCTGAATCTCTTTCTAACAAGTTCGCCGTCGATCTGGCGACCAAGCTGGCCAAGCCTGAAGGCTCTGTCACCCACCTCGACCTCGGCGCAAACCCTATTCCCCATCTGGACAGCGTCACGACATCGGCGATCCGTAAGACTGCCGACCAGCGCAATGCGGAGGAAGCCGTTGCTGCCGATTACTCCGACAAACGCGTTGCCGAGCTTATGGAAGCAGACGCTGTGGTTTTGGGTACCGGCCTCATCAACTTCAACATATATTCCGGCCTTAAGTCCTGGATCGATAACGTTGCCCGCGCTGGCCTGACGTTCAAGTACACGGAAAACGGTCCGGTTGGGCTTGTAACGGGCAAAAAGGTGTACGTCGTTTTGTCTTCCGCTGGCGTCTACTCGCAGGGTCCTGCTGCAGCGTTGGAACACGCGGTTCCCTACCTTAAGACCATCCTTGCGTTCCTGGGACTGACGGATGTGGAAGTCATTCGCATTGAAGGCCTGGCATTCGGACCTGAAGCTGCCGAAAAGGCAATCG
Source organism: Agrobacterium larrymoorei (assembly GCF_013322225.1). Lineage (GTDB taxonomy): Bacteria > Pseudomonadota > Alphaproteobacteria > Rhizobiales > Rhizobiaceae > Agrobacterium > Agrobacterium larrymoorei_A. The sequence continues at coordinate 138,929 of NZ_JAAMFB010000010.1, read as the reverse complement.
CCGCTGCCAATGCCAAGGTTGAAGAGCTGGCCAGCGCCGCCTGAGCCAACAAAAAAGCGGCGTCGCGGCGCCGCTTGATCCTACTTACCTCAATGGCTGCGAAAATCTTTCGCGGCCTTTATTTTTGGCTGGTGAACAACGAAGGCCCGTTCTGGTCGATAATGAGCTGCGCCTTACGGACGGTGCACTCCACGGCATCGTCAAGACTGCTGAACATATCGGCACGAACGAATTCATGCACCAACACTTCGTCTCCCGCCTTCTTCTCGATTCGGCCTGCTAGGCGATATTGCCCGCCCTCTTTCATCGGGGTCGGATAGATCAGGCAATCACCATACGGATGCGCCTGCGCGGCTTCGGTTTTCTGCGGCGTCTGCTCGGACTGGCCGGAGCCGAAAGCGGAAAAGAGTTTCGCGAAAAACGAAGCCATTGATTTACCTTCCTGTTGTCTGAGGCAGGGCGGTCATGGCCGCCCCGTTTATCAGCGTTCTCTATCAGATAATGAGGTTGGCGAGGATTTCGTTCTCGGTAATGTCCTCATAACCCAGCCCTGCCGCTTCGAAACGCTCGAACAGGCCGGTAAAGTTCTCGCGCTCCGTGGTTTCTATGCCGATAAGGATAGAACCGAAGTTGCGCGCCGACTTTTTGAGATATTCAAAGCGGGCGACGTCATCGTCCGGTCCCAGCAGGTTCAGGAAGTCGCGCAGCGCGCCCGGGCGCTGTGGCAGACGCAGGATGAAGTATTTCTTCACGCCCGCATAACGCATCGCGCGTTCCTTCACATCCGGCAGACGCTCGAAATCGAAATTACCGCCGGAAACCACGCAGATCACGCGCTTGCCCTCCAGCTTTTCCCTGCCAAGCTTCTCCAGCGCTGCGATGGAAAGCGCACCCGCTGGCTCCAGTACGACGCCCTCAAGGTTCAGCATCTCGATCATCGTTACGCAAATCGCGTTTTCCGGTATGAGCTGAACCTGTTCGGAGGAGAACTGCTTCAGTGCTTCGAAATTGAGATCGCCGATGCGTGCAACGGCTGCGCCATCCACGAAATTATCGACCTTGTTCAGGGTTACAGGCTGTCCTGCTTCAAGGCTCTTTTTCAGGCTCGGCGCTCCCTCCGGTTCGCAGAACACGAAATTTTCTTTCGCCACCGTTCCCGAAAAGAAGCCTGTCAAACCGGCGGACAAGCCACCACCACCAACTGGCATAACGACGATATCGGGCTTTGCTCCATCGGGAAGCTGATCCACGACTTCCGCCGCAACCGTAGCCTGTCCTTCGATGATGTCCATATGGTCGAAGGGCGGCACCATATAGCCGTCATTCTCCTCGACGTACTGGCGTGCGGCCGCGTAGCACTGGTCGAAAATATCGCCGACCAGCCTGATCTTGATGAATTCCCCGCCAAAAATACGGGTCTTTTCAATCTTCTGCTGCGGCGTGGTAACGGGCATGAAGACGACGCCATGGACGCCGAAATGACGGCAGGCAAAAGCGAATCCCTGTGCATGATTACCAGCCGATGCGCAGACAAAAACCTTGTTTTTGCCGGCTTTTGAAACCGCTTTACGGAGAAAATTGAACGCGCCTCTAATCTTGTAGGAACGAACGGGCGTGAGATCTTCACGCTTGAGCCAAATCTCCGCTCCATAGCGGCGGCTCAAGTGTTCATTCAACTGCAACGGCGTTTCGGGAAATATCTCCCTAACTTCCCGCCGTGCGGCTTCTACAAGCAGTTTGTCCACGATTTTCAATCCATTGAAATTCCAGATGGCACCCGCTATGCCATAGGTGACCGCATGACACAAAGACTCTTTGCGCAACTTCGGTACGCCTCACTCGATTAGGGTTTCATTTTTTGAACACCAACCTTCTGCGCGCAGTCATATACATCGCGTCCATCTTCGGGCTTTACATGGCAACGGCGATGTTCGTTCCCGCCATGACGGATCTTTATTACGGCAACAATGACTGGCAGGTGTTTGCGACATCGGGCTTCATGTGCGGCGGCTTCGCGCTTGCCTGCGCCTTTGCAACGCGCGGACCGATGCCGACCTTCAACAAGCGCTTCGGTTTTCTGCTCGTCAACCTTTTGTGGCTAGTGTTCTCGCTGGTCGGAGCCGTGCCGCTCTATCTTTCGGAGCTTGATCTCAGCTTTGCACAGGCATTGTTCGAGTCCATCTCCGCCATAACCACCACAGGCGCTACGGTCGTTTCAGGATTAGACAACGCACCTCAAGGCATTTTGATCTGGCGCTCCCTTCTCTGCTGGCTGGGCGGCATAGGTATCGTGGCGCTCGGCCTCTTCATACTGCCACTTCTGCGCGTCGGCGGCATGACGTTCTTCCGCATGGAATCATCAGATACGGCCAGTGACAGACCATTCGCGCGGCTGGCAAGCTTTACCCGCGCTTTCGTCGGCATCTATATGGTCATGACCATCGCCTGCGCCGTCGCCTTCGATTTTGCCGGGATGACGCATTTCGATGCCTTGAACCATGCAATGTCTGCAGTCGCCACCGGCGGCTTTTCCACCCATGACGCCTCCTTCGCATTCTTTGGCGATAACGTCGCGCTGCTGTGGATTGCGACATTCTTCCTGATTTTGGGAAGCTTGCCTTTTTCTGTGATGATCCTTCTTGCGCTACGAGGACGGCTGGATATTCTCCACGACCCCCAGATCCGCATTTTCATCGGCTATCTTTGCATCATTTCAGCTGCGGTCGGCATTTATCATCATCTTACGAACGCGGTGCCACTCCCCATCGCGCTCAGCCACTCATTCTTCAACATGACCTCGATCCTCTCGACGGGAGGATTTGCGAGCGATGATTATACGTTGTGGGGACCCTTCGTGGTCGTTGTCGCCTTCTTCGCCACTTTCATGGGCGGCTGCTCCGGCTCCACGGCTGGCGGCATCAAGGCCTATCGCTTCGTCATAGTCTATAACGTCGTGAAAACCGGGCTGAAGAAACTGATCTATCCGGACGCGGTGTATTCCGTACGTTATGGCAGCCAAGTCGTTGACGTGGAGATGATCCGCAACGTGTTTCTCTTCCTCGGCTGCTTTATCGCGCTCTGGATTGGCGGTAGTCTGGCAATGAGCGCCATGGGCTATGATTTCCTCACCGCCACTTCTGCAGTCGCAACCTCGCTCGCAAATGTCGGCCCGGGCGTTGGCCCCATCATCGGCCCTGCGGGTAATTTCTCGACGATCAGCGATCCCGCACTCTATCTGCTTTCCATCATGATGTTGCTTGGCCGTCTTGAAATTCTGACGGTTCTGGTCCTGTTGATGCCGTTGTTCTGGAAGAGCTGAATAGTAGCCCAAACGACAACTCCAGCAATCTTCTTGTTGACCGACGCCGCTCGCACTGTGTAGATGAAATTGCAAGCGGACGTGGCGGAATCGGTATACGCAGCAGACTTAAAATCTGCCGACCTTTGGTCTTGCGGGTTCAAGTCCCGCCGTCCGCACCATAAATTCATCGACAGCAAATGAGTAATCTGACCGGTAGGGGTTAGAGAGACTATCAACCACACCAAGACCGGTTCGCGGAGCCAGTGGGGCGAGCGAGACCTTCACGAACGAGCTGGTCTGCGAATGATACGCCGGAGCGGGATAGTGTTTTCTGCTCTCCGGGACCACCGGCTGAGGCGACCTGAAATCCGCCTGAATTCAGCATATCGCGCAGACGCACCTTGGCAGTAAAACCTCTCGCACGCTCTTCCATGCAGCGGGCTTGATCGGTCTGCGGCACGTCGATACCCGCGAGTTTCATTTTCACGCCCTTCATCCAGAAGGTATTTCCGTCCGCCACGCAATTGTTCAGACCGGAGCGTCCGCAGAAGGCGAAGTTACCGGGCTTTGCGGTAAGAGCGACGTTTTCCACCTGTGGGCGTTGCGTCGGCAAGGCTGCGCTTGCTACCTGATTTGTAGCCCCGGCGGCGGCAGGGTTGCCGATGGAGCGTGGCGGCACGGGAACGCCAGACGCAGGCAGGCCCGCCGTCTGCGTGGCGGACTTCGGCCTTTCAGCCGCCGTTTCTCTTGTCACAGGTTTCGACGAAGGTTGGACGGTCTTTGTCGATGATGCGACGAGCCTGTTCACGGTCGGCATCAACGTATCGCGATGCTCGTAAAGCTGAATGCCACCAACAGCCACACCGAAAAGCATCAGCCAGGACCACAGTCCTCCGCCACTGGATTTCGCCGAAGAACGACGGCCTGCCGGTTTTCTTTTGCTCACGGAACGTCTCCTTTTTCACGCGGCATTATCTGCCCAAGGAGTTTCCGAAAGGTTGGCATTTAAGATAAATGCAGATGGAAATTTTGGGGTTATCCCCAATTTGGCCGGATGTGCCCGCGCTCGCCATTTCTGTAATTCTCAACGGAATCTAGTCTAACCGCGTCTCTATGGGAGGAAAACACGCTCATCCCAAGGGACTGGCTGTCCGAATCCATAGGACAAATACAGAAAGGACGAGAGACTGATTAACGAACCTGATCCAACAGGCGCTTGCACTCTAAAAGATCGAACAGCGCCTCCTGCAAGAGGGCGCGATCATCCTTGTTGATGCTGGACTTACCGAGCGATATCTCCGACGCGTCATCCGAAGCGCTGCCCCCGAAACCGAAAAAGCGTCCGCTGGGTTTCGCTTTGGGGCGTCCGACAACCTCGTCTTCCTCTGCATGAGCGACGCGTGGCTCCGGCGTCTGTTTCTCGCCGCTGGAAGCCATGATGGCTTCCATAGTGGCCATGTCGCCAGATGCAATGGCGGTGACGAAACGGTTGCCGTTTGTCTTGAGCAGCTTTTGCACGCCCTTGATGGTATAGCCGTGGTCGTAAAGCAGGTGACGAATGCCCTTCAAAAGATCAACATCGTCAGGACGATAATAGCGCCGCCCGCCGCCGCGCTTCATAGGCTTTATCTGCGGAAACCGGGTTTCCCAGAAACGAAGCACATGTTGCGGCAGATCGAGATCATCTGCGACTTCGCTGATCGTTCGAAAGGCGTCGGGGCTTTTATCCAAGTTCAACTCCCATCCTGCCTGCACGCAAGATTCCAGAACACATGAAGAAGGTACGATGCGAATCGTCTTTATTTCAACGGCTTGCCGGTTGAAATTCAAGTGTGTTCACAGGAACAAAATACGCTCTGCGTGCAGAAAACGCGCAGGGCTGAGGCCCTGACGCCAATTGTCAGCCAGGCTTGGCCGTCTTCTGCTTGGCCTTACGGGAAGAATGCGCTTTCAGAATGCGCTGCTTCAAGACGTTGGAGGCCTTGAAAGTCATGACACGACGTGGAGAAATAGGAACTTCCTCACCCGTCTTTGGATTGCGGCCTATACGCTCGTTCTTTTCGCGAATCTGGAAAGTAGCGAAAGAGGAGAGCTTCACGACCTCGCCACGCGTGATCGCGTTGCAGATTTCGTCGATAACTGTTTCGACCAATTCAGCGGATTCAGTCCGGGATAAACCCACCTTGCGAAACACAGACTCGGCTAGATCCGCACGTGTCACTGTTTTTCCGGCCATTTTTCCCCGCACAGCTCTCTATTGTTATCTTGAAGCTGCTCAAGACTATTGTCCTTGATGCAGCCGGTCAAGCAAAGTTTCTGTAATCGTTTAGGGATTTCCGGCAATGATGGCAAGGGGTTACACCGATGCGTCAGGCATGGCTTACCAACGCAGCAGAACCGCGCCCCATGTAAAGCCGCCACCCATGGCCTCCAGCATGACGAGATCGCCCGGCTTGATGCGTCCGTCCGAAGCGGCAACGGCCAACGCCAGCGGAATGGATGCAGCAGACGTGTTGCCGTGCTGATCGACCGTGATGACGACCTTTTCCGTAGGGATGCCAAGCTTTTTGGCTGAACCATCGATGATACGGCGGTTCGCCTGGTGCGGAACCAGCCAGTCCAGATCGTCCGCCGTGGTGCCGGTTGCTTCGAAGGCTGCTTCGATAACGTCGGTGATCATGCCCACTGCATGCTTGAAGACTTCGCGGCCTTCCATGCGCAGGTGACCGACAGTGCCGGTGGTGGATGGGCCACCATCCACATAGAGCTTGTCCTTGTGGGAACCATCCGAACGCAGATTGGACGTAAGCACACCGCGATCGGACGTCGTGCCTTCGCCCTCGTCCGCTTCCAGCACCAGCGCGCCTGCGCCATCGCCGAAGAGAACGCAGGTGGTGCGGTCGGTCCAGTCGAGAATGCGCGAGAAGGTTTCCGCGCCGATGACGAGAACGCGCTTTGCCATGCCGCCACGAATATAAAGATCAGCGGTTGCCATGGCATAGACGAAGCCGGAACAGACGGCCTGAACGTCAAACGCGAAACCTCCGGTTATGCCGAGACGGTTCTGGATATTGACCGCCGTTGCCGGGAAGGTGTTGTCCGGCGTGGACGTGGCGACGATGATGAGATCGATGTCTTCCGGCTTGATGCCAGCATTTTCCAATGCCGCGCGCGCAGCCGCCTCGCCCAGCGAAGAGGTCGTTTCGCCCTCGCCCGCAATGTAACGCTGCTTGATGCCGGTGCGCTGAACGATCCATTCGTCTGACGTGTCGACAACGCCTTCGATATCCTGGTTCGTCATAACCCGCTTCGGGAGCGCCGCTCCGAAGCCACGTACAATAGAGCGGATCATCCGTTATTCCTCATCGACCACGAGAGCTTCAGGCGCCGGGGGCGGAAGCCGTCTTGCGTGGTAAGCTTTCAAATCATTTTCGATCTTCGCGGTCAGGCCATTATGCACCATGTCATAGCCGACATCGATGGCCGAGGCGAAACCGAGGGCATCCGTGCCGCCATGGCTCTTGATCACGATGCCGTTCAGGCCAAGAAAGACTCCGCCATTGACCTTGCTCGGGTCCATCTTCTCACGCAGCACATCGAATGCGCTCTTGGCCAGAAGATAACCGATCTTGGCCCAGAAGCTGCGGGAAATTGCCTCGCGTAGCAGGGTGGATATTTGTCTTGCGGTGCCCTCAGCGGCTTTCAGCGCGATATTGCCGGTAAAGCCTTCGGTGACGACGACATCGACCGTGCCCTTGCCGATATCGTTGCCTTCCACGAAACCGCGGTAATCGATCGTCGCCAGATCGGCCTCACGGATAAGGCGACCTGCTTCGCGCACCTCTTCCTGGCCTTTGACTTCCTCGACGCCGACATTGAGAAGGCCGACGGTCGGGCGGTCGATATCGAATAGCGCACGCGCCATGGCGCCACCCATCAGGGCGAAATCGAGAAGCTGCTGCGAATCTGCGCCGATGGTCGCGCCGATATCGAGAACGATACTTTCGCCTTTCAGCGTAGGCCAGATGCCAGCAATCGCCGGGCGCTCGATGCGTGCCATCGTGCGCAGGCAAAACTTGGCCATGGCCATCAGCGCACCGGTGTTGCCAGCGGAGACCACGACATCGGCCTCCCCCAGCTTCACCGCTTCGATGGCGCGCCACATGCTGGACGTATAGCGACCACGACGCAGCGCCTGGCTTGGCTTTTCGTCCATGCCGACCGAGACTTCGCAATCGAAAAATTCCGATTTCGCAACAAGCGCGGGATATTGCGCCAGAATAGAATCGCATTTGCTCTTCTGCCCATAGAGCAGGAATGTCACGTCGTTGTTCCGCTCGAGCGCTTTTGCCACGCCGGGGATGACAACGTCAGGACCATGATCTCCGCCCATGACGTCAATTGCTATTCTGATCACTCGTCCCTGATCCTTCTGACCGCTCTGCGGTTATTTTTGGGGCGAAAATACCGTTTCCGCCCACTCTTACAACTGAATTATTCGCCTACTGCGACGGCATTCAGTCTTTTTTCCAGTCTTTCAGTACCGCAAAGGGCGATGGTTTCTTATCTTCGAATGGCGTTTTTTCGCCATATCCTTCAAAATCCACATCCGCCTTACGCGGATAAGGATCGATTGCCATAGCGGCGAATTCCGCCACCACGACGCCGACATCGATCGTATCGCCCACGAACTGGTCCGGAATGTCCGGCCCGTCCGGATCGAGCACGATCTCGCCTTCGTCATTGGTGACCATGCGCGCTAGCTTCGACCCTTCGGGTACGAAAATCTGCTCCACCTTTTCATTGATATCGCTGGAAACGGGCTCCAGCGTCACCACGCATGACTGCGTGAAACGGGCCTCGACCTGTCCCTTGATCCTGATGCCGTCCTTCTTCCAGCGCGTAACCTGCAATTCGCTCTTGAGATACTCGACGGAAACGACATCCCAGAACTTCGCAAGCGCCTGAAGCTCTTCCGTGCTTGCCGTCAGACCAATCCTGACGGGATTGGCAGAAATATGGCCTACCTTGACGGGATAGGAGAATGGCGCGTCATCGTTGGCAGCATGGGGCGATTTCATTGAAAACCTCACAAATCCGGAGAAGGCAGCGTGGCATTTCCCGTCGCAACAGCATCTTCGGGCTGCGCAGACAATGCTTCGGACGCCACCATCATCCATTTCGCGAGAGCGCGCATATCCGGCGCGGTCTCATCTGCCTGCGGATATATATTGCGACGCAGTGCCGCCGCAAGGGCATCCTCGTCTGCACCGTCTATTGCCGTCGCATAAGATTCCAGCCGCCCATAGAACATGCCTGCGAATTTCTTCATGCGCTTGGGCACGCCCTGATCGCCGATGCCGAGTTCACGCATGGAATGATCGAGATCCTGAAAAAAGGCATCCACGATCTCCTGCGCAATCTCCTGCCCGCTGGTGGCGGAGGCTTTCGTGCGGCGAAAGTAGAGAATCATAACAACCGAAAGCATCTCGAAACGGCCCATGACCGTATCGGGCACGTCCATATGGAGATAAAAGCCGGGCTGGCGCGCTGCCGAGGTCAGAGCCGAATATTGTCGGTCTACGATGGCGCGATTATTGTTTTTCTTCCTGAAAAGCCCGAACAGCATCGAAATTTCCGAATATTGACCGACGAAACGACCTCTCGCCCATCGCACTTGTTGCATGAATACAAAAGCTGGTTTACCGAAGCATCCAAGAATTGCAATGCCGTCGAGGTCACGTTCACTGTCGTGCTGAAACAGTCGAGGAGACGCGCCCGCTCAGGCGCGGCTTTTCGATCAAAGTCTTGCAATCAATCGTGAAGCGGGGTTCATTCGTCCCCGGATTGACATAATCGTGTGCGCAGAAGCGGTGCAACACGCAAGGCCGGAAGGTGCTATTCATGATCGCAGTCGGGGAAACGCAGGTGAGCAGACAGAAATCGGCGGGCAAAACCAAATTTCTGAGCAAAACCGCAATTGCCGTCGTGATTGCGTCGAGTCTGTTGACCGCCTGCTCCAGCACCACGGACGTCTTCCACAACGGATATGTGGTCGATGAGCAGTCTCTGCAATTGATCCCTGTCGGCTCCAGCCGTGAGCAGGTTCTGCTGACCATGGGAACGCCTTCGACCACAGCGACTTTCGGCAACGAAGTGTTCTACTACATTTCCCAGAAGCGCGTTCGTAAAGCTGCTTTCATGAAGCCGCAGGTGGTTGAGCAGAACATTTTGGCGATCTATTTCGACAAGAGCGGTGTGGTAACGCAGAAGGCGAACTACACGCTACAGGATGGCAAGGTGTTCGACACCATTTCCCGTACGACACCAACTGGCGGCAAGGACCTCACTTTCCTCCAGCAGCTACTCTCCGGTGGCACGGCGGGCGCTGGCATCGCCAAGAGCATTCTTGGCGGCGGTGGCGACCCCAACGGCTTCTGATAACACCGAAGCAAAACATGAATTTAAAGCCGGGTACATCTGTTTCCCGGCTTTTTCTATGGGCGCTCCCGCGTGCTTCTTGTAACGACGAGCCCCAAGACCAGCAGGAGCAGTACCGCAGCATCTTTCCATGCCACAGGTCCATATGCGGCCCAGAATGTTTCGGCAAAACCCACGGCGGCGGCACCGATCGCGCATTTTAACGGGCTTGTGTAGCCTCCGGCAGCCGAGATCAGCACGACTTTCAGGCCGAACACCAACCCGGCACCGAAATCCATAGTGCCATAATAGAAAGTGGCAAGCACTCCGCAAATGGAAGAATAGAGGGCCGACGTGCAGTAAGCGACGATGAAGATGCGATCGACATTGATGCCCATCAGTCTGGCAGCCTGTGCATCTTCAGAAACCGCGCGCCATTCCCGTCCAAGGGCGGAGCGCCGCAAGAACAGATATCCCAACGCCACGACTGTTAGAAAAACGGCAGTATTGACCATCTGAACGGGAGTGGTGGTGACGACAAAGCCTGCCCGGCGCCAGATATGGATCGGATCGCTGAAGATGGGCGGCAGCCAGAGGGACTGGCTGTTGACCGCAAGCCTCGCGCTTTCCATCAAGGCAATGAGAGCTCCGACCGAGGCCACGCTTACAGCATTCGGTGAGGCGTTCGCCAGGGGTCGCATCACGCATCTGCCAATGACGACGCCTGCCCACAATCCTCCGCAAATTCCGGCGGCAGCGCCGAGTGCCAACGTGGCTGGCAGAATCAGCCACAATTGATTCCAGCCAAAATCAGCAAACAACAGGCAGGTGAGACCGGAAAAAGCGAAAATCGCCCCGTAGGTGACATCGGCTCGCTTGGTGATCGAAAAGGCAATGGCGTAGCCGAAGGCCAATGCGGAGTACAATGCGGCAATAGGAACAGCATTCAAAACCTGCTGTAGAAAATAAGCCATGCTCCACCTCGTTTCGGTATTATAACTGGCAAAACAGATTTTAACAGTTATAATTAGACATGAGCTTTGCATGGACCACGCACCGGTTTGCTGGAGGCGCGTTGGCACTCGATGTCGCCAACAGCGTCATTTTGCGTGGAGATGAGGCGCAGTCTCTGGACAGATTTTCCGTGCCAGAACAGATCGAAAGTTTTTGTGAGGCGGCGATAGAGCTGTCTGCAGAGCGGGAATGTTTCGGTCTACTTCAACCGCCGCCCCCTCAACAGCAAATGACGCTCATCGATCTTCGCGAAGCGACGGATCGTTACTTTCGCAGTACGATCATGAACGGGCGCGAGGATGATCTTTTGCTCGCGAACCTTCTTCAGGCATGTTCGACCGCGTTGCGCAACAATATGCAGGCTGAAAGTCTCGCTGCCGCCACTGCGCATTCTGTCCTGCGGCTCATTCATGGGCCGGATCGCGAGCGCATACGCATCTGCGGTAATTGTGGCTGGCTGTTCATAGACCGCAGCAAGAATCGCAGCCGCATCTGGTGCGACATGACCGTCTGTGGCAACCGGCAAAAAGCCGCGAGACACTATCGGCGTAAAAAGGAAAACGCATCATGAAGCTGCTGATGCTGCTTTTCATCTTGCTTGCTGGCACTGGCTGTCAAAGAGAAGAGCAGCGTGAGATCGCCAAGGTGTCCGGCCGCATGTTCGTCTTCAACTACCGCGTGGCAACGGCGACCTATCTCGTGACGCTCCAGCCGCTTTCTCCCGTCGCCGAAGGAAGCACGATCGATGCAGAGTTTGAAAATCCGCGTGGCGGCAATGCGCTTTCAGTATCGGAACGTCTATATCCGAAGAACCCCAAGATCGTGCTGCAAAGCCCACCCGTCGAATGCGTGAAGCAGGATCGGCCCTACAAGGTGACGATCCGACTGAGAGCGCCGGATGGTCATGTTATGCAGACCATCGAAACGAGTATCAAATCCGACACCGACCAGTCCCTGCTACCCGCCAAACCGCTGGCGGTCGGCCCACTTTACACCCCAAACCCGGATGTTTTCAAAGCTGATGGCAGCGTGGATATGAGGCCGGTTCAGGACTGTCCGGAGTGAACGGGCTCGATGACAAAACAGTTGCGCAACAAAAAACGGGGCCTTTCGACCCCGTTTTCATGATTCCAAACAGCGGCTTAAATCAATCGCCTCACAAGGCGATTCCGCCACTTCACAGACTGAATCAACCGACGATCTCGGTTTCTGCGAACCAGTAGGCGATTTCCTGAACGGCAGTTTCAGGAGCGTCAGAACCGTGAACGGAGTTTTCGCCGATGGACAGCGCGAACTGCTTGCGGATCGTGCCTTCGTCAGCGTTTGCAGGGTTCGTTGCGCCCATGATTTCGCGGTTCTTGAGGATTGCGTTTTCGCCTTCCAGAACCTGAACGATGGTTGGGCCAGAGGTCATGCCTTCAACGAGTTCACCGAAGAAAGGACGCTCTTTGTGAACAGCGTAGAAGCCTTCTGCTTCGCGCTTGCTCATCCAGACGCGCTTGGACGCGATGATGCGCAGACCGTTGTCTTCGAAAACCTTGGTGATGGCGCCAGTGAGGTTACGCTTGGTTGCGTCCGGCTTGATCATCGAGAAAGTGCGTTCAATCGCCATATGTCCGTTTCCTTGTTCTTGGAAGAAAGTGGGCGGTGTTTACCCGCCCACAAGCCTTAAAACAAGGGGGATAGGCCGATTTGCCCAATAGAGCGCTTCATTTCACGCCGCTGTCACACTGCGCCCCTTTGCACCATACAGATCGAGGCAGCGTTCGAACCAGTCGCGCACCGGATCCTCGGACCTCAACAAATCCACCTTGGACGTAACGCGCGCCCACTGAAGTGCGCCAAAGACGATGTAATCCGCAAAGAGCGGACCATCACCGCCGATGAATGGCTGGTAGCCAAGCATTCGTCGGATCGGCTCAAGCCTGGAAGGGAAAGCCGCGATCTCTTCGTCTCGGCTGGCCGCAATCTCTTCGATGGATTTACCAAAAAACGCCTGCCTGCTTTCGCGGAAATAGCTTTTGTCCGTCTCGTCCAACATATCGTGAATGTCGAGTACGGCGACCTTGACGATGGAAGGGTGAAGCTGGGTCTGCGACCAGCTTTCCACGAAGCGCGCCAGAGCCTTTCCGCCCTCACCTTCAAAAAGCGAGGGCCGGTCGGGGTATGCCTCATCAAGATAAAGAGCGATTTCGAAGCTGTCTTTCACCAGCTCATCGCCATCACGCAGGATCGGGACGGTTTTCGAGAAACCATTCTCGACGCCGGGAATTGCCGTAAACGCCAGCGGGCGCTCTTCAAAATCCAGCCCCTTATGTGCCAGTGCGAGCACCGACTTCCAGCAATGGGGTGAAAACGGGCGTTTTTCATCGCTGCCGCAGAGGGAGTAGAGGGTGCGTGATGTCATGGCGTTGCCTTTCGCATTCCAGATACATCTCCATAAGATCAGCACAACCGATCCTATTCAAATGACGATTATTGATACCGCCCATAACATCAGCTGCTCTGTTCCGATCCAGATAAAAACCTAAGGCTGTTGTTTATGCTATTTTAAAACCGTGCGGCGATAACAGGGATACCTAATTCACGTTGCTTGGGCAGTGTGGCAATTGTGCGTGAGAAAGACGCGGGGGACGAATGGTAGCGCCGACAAACCGGACAGGCCGCGACGTGGGTAATAACAGCCTCGTCATCGCCAGGGTCACGCAGTTCATCACCAAGATGAACCTTGCGCCGTTGCCGCGCAATTACGAGCTTTTCTACGAAGTTCTGTCTGGACACCATCCTGAGATCGGTCGCGATATTCTGGCGCTCGGAAATGCGCCGCAACAGCATGATATCGACATGGTCGGCCAAAGGCACAATCTGCCTAGCTTTTCACACATGGCTGCAAGTCAGGCTGCCTCGGAGGTGTTGGGCACAATCGAACAGGTTTCCGCTCGTCTTGCCGTTGCGCTGGAGCGCACCGAAACTCTTCTGGAATCAGTGGAGAACGAAACTGCACTGACGCAGGATGCGCTTGTCCACCTGCTCAACGATGTCCAGAACGAGCAGGCAAGCCTGCATAACTTCGTGCGGCGCGGATTGGAGAAAATCCGAGAGCATGAAGACAACAGCAAGCGGCTCAATGCCGCATCCGTGAAAGATGCGCTCACCAGCCTGCCGAACCGACCGGCTTTTCTCCAGAAGCTGGCAGAAGTTTTTGCAGATGAGAACCGCTTGAATCCCGCATGCTTGGTGCTTGTCAACATTGATCGCTTCCGTGAGATAAACGAAAAGTATGGCACGGTCGCTGGCAACAAAGCCCTGCGGCGGCTGTCGGCTCTGTTTCGCAAGACGATTAAGAAGGATGACTTCGTCGCCCGCATAGGCGGAAACGAATTCGGCTTCATCTTTGCCAACATTTCTCAAAGCACGGCGCAAGTGATAGCGGAGCGGCTTCGCCATAGCGTCGAAGAGTTGCGCTTTGCGACGAAAGAAGGGGCTGGCGAGCATCTAACCCTTTCCATGGGCGTCGCCACCTCGGAAAACAGCACAACGCCCGCAGAATTTTACGGCCATGCCGAACTGGCACTGCTTGCAGCCCGCAGCGGCGCGCGCAACTGCGTCATTCCCTATTGCAGGGAAGTGGCACAACGTTCCCGTAACAGCTACCTCATGCACATCGGCGCGTAACGACTGAAAACTGTGACTTTCCGGCTCTTGCGCTGAACCCTGAGTTCAGCCAAAACGGCGCCATGATTACGATTACCGACCTCTCCGCCCGCATCGCAGGCCGCCTGCTTCTCGACAACGCCAGCGTAACGCTGCCTGCCGGCGTAAAGGCGGGGCTCGTTGGGCGCAACGGGGCCGGCAAGTCCACCCTCTTCCGGGTCATAACCGGCGATCTGGCTTCCGAGGGTGGATCGGTGACGATTCCAAAACAGGCCCGCATTGGACAGGTCGCGCAGGAAGCGCCGGGGACAGAAGATTCCCTGATTTCTATCGTGCTTGCCGCTGACAAGGAACGCGCTGCGTTGCTGAAAGAGGCGGAAACTGCAAGCGATCCGCATCGCATCGCCGAAATCCAGATGCGTCTCGTCGATATCGATGCGCATTCTGCGGAGGCGCGCGCGTCCAGCATCCTCGCAGGTCTCGGCTTCAATCAGGAAGCGCAGTTGCGTCCCGCCTCGTCTTTTTCCGGTGGCTGGCGCATGCGCGTGGCGCTGGCCTCTGTGCTGTTTGCAGAGCCGGACCTGCTGCTGCTGGACGAACCGACCAACTATCTCGACCTCGAAGGCACACTCTGGCTGGAAGAATATGTGCGGCGTTATCCGCATACCGTCATCATCATCAGCCACGACCGCGATCTCTTGAACAACGCCGTCAACTCCATCATTCATCTGGACCAGAAAAAGCTTACCTTCTACCGAGGCGGATATGACCAGTTCGAGCGGCAGAAGGCAGAGGCCGACGAACTGCAAATGAAGGCGAAGGCCAAGAACGATGCGGCGCGCAAGCATCTGCAAAGCTTCATCGATCGCTTTCGCGCCAAGGCGACCAAGGCCAGGCAAGCGCAGAGCCGCGTTAAAGCCCTGGAACGCATGGGGACGGTAGCGGCCGTCATCGAAGATCACGTTCAGCCGATCACCTTCCCCGAACCGGAAAAGCAGCCCGCCTCACCCATCGTCGCCATCAACGGCGGCGTGGTGGGTTATGAACCCGGAAAGCCGATCCTCAAGGGATTGAACCTGCGTATCGACAACGACGACCGCATCGCGCTGCTCGGCTCGAACGGCAACGGCAAGTCGACTTTCGCCAAGTTCATCTCCGGTCGCCTGCCCGCGCAGGGCGGCGACCTGCGCATCGCATCGGGCTTGAAAATCGGCTTCTTTGCCCAGCATCAGTTGGACGATCTGGTGCCGAACGAAACGCCGGTCGAGCATGTGCGCAAGCTGATGCCGCTTGCAGCCGAAGCGCAGGTCCGCGCCCGCGTTGCGCAGATGGGCCTTGCGACGGAGAAGATGGCCACCGCCGCCAAGGACTTGTCGGGTGGCGAAAAGGCACGCCTGCTGATGGGGCTTGCCGCCTTCCATGCACCCAATTTGCTGATCCTCGACGAACCGACCAACCATCTCGACATCGACAGCCGCCGCGCACTGATCGAGGCGCTAAATGATTATAACGGCGCCGTCATCCTCATCTCGCACGATCGCCACCTGATCGAAGCCACGGTCGACCGCCTCTGGCTGGTCAACAATGGCACTGTCACGAGCTTCGAAGGCGATATGGAAGAGTACCGCGATATCGTTATCGCGTCTGGCAAGAAGAAGGACGACAGGACCGAAGTCGGCAATGATCAAGCTTCCAAGGCCGACCAGCGCAAGGCAAATGCCGAGAAGCGCGCGCAACTTGCCCCGCTGAAGAAAAAGATCAATGAAATCGAATCCATGACGGCAAAACTTGAGAAACTGATTCAGTCTCTTGATGCGGAACTTGCCGATCCCGCGCTTTACGAAAAGGCACCAGCCAAGGCAGCGGGAAAGGTGAAACAACGCGGCGAGGCCGCGTCAAAGCTTTCGGACGCAGAGGAACAATGGCTGCTGCTTTCCAGCGAATACGAAGAGGCTATGGCAAGTTAATCCATAGCCTCCATTTCTGAGCCAGCCCGGTCTAACGTCTGTGCCGGCACCGGTCGCTATTAGCGACCCGTTTTCTTGCCGTTACCGGCAGCAACGAATGTAAAATCACGATTTTTGGCATTGCCATCGCCGTCGCCGGTCTTCAGGAAAAGCTCGCTTTCGCTCAACCTGATGATGACGACGTTGTCGCGTGTATTGCCGTCGTTCGGGAATACCTGCGTGGCGGAGACGCCATGTAGCTGATCGAATGCGGGCCTGAACGAAACAACATAGTGCCCTTCGCTTGTCCGGCTTACTGAAAACTCGTCGCCTGCGCGTATGGTGCCATCGGCGTTTACAATACCAGCGATCGTTCTATCGGTCATAATATTTCCCTTTGGTTGAATAAATTACAAATAACAACCTAAACGAGATTTAGTAAAATACAATCTTAGGATGAATTTATAGTTTATGCTCTTTAAAGTTATAACGGCCAGAAAGCTGAACTCCAATTTTCGCAGGGCGATTGCTAACTTTTAATTAACCATGGCAAGCGAAAACTCGATGCAATTTCAAAGTGATTTGCCCAGAGCTTTCCGATGCGATTTCGTCACCTCTTTCTCATGGCAGCCGCTGCCTTTTGCGTTACCGGCTGTGCGGGGAAACCGCAGCCGGATGGCTCACTGAAAACGGCATTTGCCGCTACGATGCCCACGCCACCGGCGGTCAAGGCAAATGATCCGATAGCCCTTTCCCCGACTGCGTGGATGCGCCCGCGCAATCCATTGGGCCTAGCGGGGCGCGACATCGAGGTTTCCTCGCTGAACGACATCGCGCTCGCCAACAAGGAGGTCGTGCTCAGCTTCGATGACGGCCCCGTTCCGGGCAAAACCGAACGGATTCTGGCAACGCTAGACGAATTTGGCGTGAAGGCCACCTTCCTGATGGTAGGCGAAATGGCTCAGGCCCACCCTGACATCGCAAAGAAGGTGCTTGCGCAGGGACACAGCATCGGCAGCCACACATTCAGCCACCCGAACCTGCGCAACCTGTCGTTCGACCGCGCGCTCGCCGAAATTTCAAAGGGCGAGAAAGCCGTTGCGAAAGCAACGGAGACAGATGCGATGTTCTTCCGCTTCCCATACCTCGCCGACACGGGCAGCCTTCGACATCTCGTATCGCAGCGCGGCATGGTCATCATGGACGTGCAGATCGATTCGAAGGACTATTTCACGGATGCGCCTGCAGTCGTTGCATCTCGCACCATTGCCGCCCTTCGCCATCGCGGCAGCGGCATCATTCTCATGCATGACATCCACAAGCGCACGGCGTCCATGCTGCCCGCACTGCTGACGCAGTTGAAGGCCGAAGGCTACAAGGTGGTTCATCTCGTCTATAAGAAGCCGTCGCATAGCAAGCCTCTGCTCGTTGCGTCCGCCAATTGATGGCGGCGCGAAAGCGCTGCCTCCATCTTGCCCGCCTGCCCGTTTCTGCTACAAGGCATAAAGTATTATTTTTGCAGCATCACACGGGTCTCTACCAATCATGTCAGCCACAAAGCTTGCCATCGTCGGCGTCGGCAAAATCGTTCGCGATCAGCACCTTCCAGCCATTGCCGCCAACCCGGATTTCGATCTGATCGCAACCGCAAGCCGCCACGGCACCGTCGAAGGCGTTCCGTCCTATGGAACCATCGAAGCACTGATCGAGGCCGTGCCGGACGTGCAGGCAGTCTCCCTCTGCATGCCGCCGCAGTACCGCTATGAGGCGGCCTATACCGCGCTCAATGCTGGCAAGCATGTGTTTCTGGAGAAGCCACCGGGCGCAACGCTTTCAGAGGTACAGGATCTCGTTCGGCTGGCTGATTCCAAGGGTCTTTCGCTGTTTGCCAGCTGGCATTCGCGCTATGCCCCTGCGGTCGAAGCCGCGAAAAGCTTTCTTGCCTCCACCAGGATCAACGGCGTCCATGTCATCTGGAAAGAAGACGTGCGTCATTGGCATCCGAACCAAGCATGGATCTGGCAGGCAGGCGGCCTTGGTGTGTTCGATCCCGGCATCAACGCACTGTCGATCATCACGCACATTCTGCCTCGTGCATTGTTCGTCACCAAAGCGACGCTCGAGTTTCCGGAAAACCGCGATGCACCGATTGCAGCCGACATTCACTTCTCTGACGTTGCGAAGACGCCCGTCCATGCCGAGTTCGACTGGCGGCAGACCGGCAAGCAGAGCTGGGATATCGTGGCCGAAACCGAAGCCGGGCAGATGGTGCTTTCCGAAGGCGGCGCAAAACTGTCCATAAATGGCGAACTGAAGTTTTCGGAGCCGGAGCGCGAATACCCCGCGCTTTACGAGCGCTTTGCCGAAATCATCAAGGTAGGCACATCGGATGTGGATCTGGCTCCGCTGACCCATGTGGCCGACGCTTTCCTGCTGGGCCGTCACAAGTTCGTGGATTCGTTCTACGACTAAGGTGTTTTTTAGAGGGCGCGACTGATGAAGCGGTTGCGCCCTGCTTTCTTGGCCTGATACAAAGCCTCATCCACGTTGCGCAACAAAGTCACGCGGTCGCAGCCTGATTGTGGTGCCATGGCTCCACCGATACTCAGGTTGGCGACAACCTCGGTGCCGTGAACCTCAAACGGCTGGCGGAATGCATCAAGCAGCCTTTCTGCAATACGCTCAAGGGTTTCGGGCGCACGCGGACGCGGCACGAACACCACGAACTCATCTCCGCCCATTCGCACGACGGTATCCTGAGATCGGATGCACGACCTGATACGCACAGCAGAATCCTGGAGTATCTGATCTCCCGCCGCATGCCCCAGCGTATCGTTGATGGTCTTGAAGCCATCCATATCGAGATAGAGCGCACCGAAGCTGTCATTATCGCGCAGTGCATCCCGCAACTGTTCATCGACAAGCAGATCGAGTGCCTTGCGATTGTAGAAGCCAGTCAGGGGGTCGGTCATGGCAGCGCTTCTCAGCTCGATCTCGGCCAGGCTCATGGTGAAGTTTGCTTTTTGTAGCCTGAACAGCGCGGCGGCCAGCTTTGCAAAACGCTTGAGGTTCTCCTTCTCCTGCTCGGAAAAGTTCTTCGGCTCTGAATCCGTCAGGCAAAACGCCCCGATGACAATACCGGTGTCGAGTTCAATTGGTGCACCGGCATAAAACCGTATCTTCGGCCCACCAGATACATAAGGCATGGATTCCCAGTCAGGATCCTGCGTCATGTCGGGGATGACGAATACATCGTTGTTAAGCACTACACTGTTGCAGACCGAGATTTCCCGTGCGCAACTGTTTAACTGCTGCCCGGACTGGTAGGCGATATGCATCCAGTCCTCATCCAGAATATGGATACCTGCACGCGCGGTAGCGAACATGTCTTTCGCCAGATGCGAAAGCGCGGAGAGTTCCTCATTCGGTGCGTCATGCAGCGGATATATGGAGCGAACGCCAACCAGACGCTCTATCTCGTTTGTTGGCCAAGGCGCTGACTGCCCCATATCTCCTCCTAGCTCTCATGGATGGGCGATAGCCCGTCGAACAAGTTACAGCTATCTTCCCGACACTGTATCAATACTTGCAGACTTACTAAAATTCACGACGACGCGAGCGACTTATCTCGGTTAAGTTTACACTCAGAAAAATAGTCTATTTTTGCCGATTTAGAAGGCATCATCTTCTCTTTTTGCCTTGTATTTACGCTATCTGCGGCGTATCAACGCACTCATTGGCAATTGCCAAATCCGCGCCATCCTTCTGGAGGAGTGAGGCAGCGAGGAAGAACCACGGATCTTGACTGGGAGTTTTGTTGATGCGCGCTTCGTATGCGGGCAAGAACGATAACTCGGCTCTGCAAGAGATTTGGATGATGTTTTGTACTCCTTCCTTTTTAAATGCTCAGCGACTGCTTCCGATAATGCCAAGTTTCCGCACTGTCTGTCGGGTGAAATCGTGATGGCTTAGCCGTCTTCGCTTGACTGAAACACTATAACAGTCAGGATTTCTTGATGTCTGATAATCTCAAACCCCTGTCCATCTTGTCGAAGATGTGGCTGGTTTTGCTCGGTGCAGTCGTCGTGCTGGCCGGAGCGTTTTTCGCCTATTTCGGCGGCAAGCTCGCCATGCTTGGTGGCAGCCCCTATTTCGTTATTTCCGGGATCGCACTTATTCTTTCCGGCCTTCTCATCATCATCCGCAAACCCCTTGGCGGCATTCTCTTTGCGCTGGTATTCCTTGGTACGGTTGGATGGTCGCTCTGGGAAGTCGGCGTCGATTTCTGGCCGCTGATTTCGCGCCTGCTGGCGATAACGGTCGGCGCGGTCTTCGTCGCGCTGGCATATCCGCTTCTGCGTCGTAATAGCGGAAAAAGCCCGGCACGCGCAGCGTCCTTCGGTGCAGCCTTCGTTCTAGCCTTGGCTGCCGGTGCAGGCTTCGTCGGCATGTTCATGCCGCATCAGCCTGTTTCCACAACGTCCATCGCCGCTGCCGTTCCGGTAACGCCGGAAACCGAACAGAAGAACTGGCAGCATTACGGCAACACAGCAGGCGGAAGCCGCTTTGCCGCGTTGGACCAGATCACCAAAGATAACGTCAAGAACCTGGAAGTCGCATGGACCTTCCGCACAGGCGATGTTCCGCAAAGCGATGGCGGTGGTGCCGAAGACCAGCAGACACCTATCCAAGTGGGCGACAAGGTTTTCCTGTGCACACCACATAACAATGTCATCGCCGTAAACGCAGACACCGGCAAGGAACTGTGGCGCAACGAGTTCAATGCCAAGCAGAAGAAGTGGATGCGTTGCCGCGGCCTCGCTTACTTCGATGCCAGCCAGTCCGTTGAGCAGCCATCGATACCGGTTTCTACGCCCCCTGCACCGGCAGCCGTGGCTGCAGGGGCCGCTTGCGAACGCCGCATCATCATGAACAGCGTCAAGGCTGAACTCTATGCTCTCGACGCCGACACCGGCGCGCTTTGCGCGGACTTCGGCGTCAATGGCGTTGTCGACCTGAAGGCAGGTCTCGGCAAAGGCGCGGATGCCGGTCAGTATTACCCGACCGCGGCACCAACACTTGCCGGAACGACCATCGTCGTTGGCGGTCGTATTGCCGATAACGTCAGCGCGGACATGCCTGGCGGCGTTCTGCGTGGCTTCGATGTCATCACCGGCCAGATGCGCTGGGCGTTCGATCCGGGCTCTGCCGATCCGAACCTCATCCCGGCTGGCGACGGCCAGTTCACCCGCTCGACGCCGAATTCATGGACATCCATGTCTTATGATGCGGCTTCGAACACCGTGTTCATTCCCATGGGTTCGGCAGCGATCGACCTTTATGGCGTGAAGCATACGCCGCTGGACCGTAAGTATGGCGCGACCATGCTGGCACTGGACGCGACGACGGGCAAGGAAAAGTGGCACTACCAGACCGTTCATGACGATCTGTGGGACTACGATATTCCCATGCAGCCGACGCTGATCGACTTCCCGAACAAGGATGGCTCGACCACGCCTGCAATGGTGTTCGGCACCAAGGCCGGCCAGATCTTCGTTCTGGATCGTCAGACCGGCAAGCCGCTGACGAAAGTTGAAGAGCGTGCAGTCAAGGCGGGGACTATTCCGGGCGAAACCTATTCTCCGACCCAGCCGTTCTCGGTTGGCATGCCATCCATCGGCGCAGAAACGCTGACGGAAGCGGACATGTGGGGCGCAACGCCGTTCGATCAGTTGATGTGCCGCATCAGCTTCAAGTCGAAGCGCTATGATGGCCTCTTCACACCTCCCGGCACGGATTCCTCGCTCAACCTTCCGGGTTCGCTCGGCGGCATGAACTGGGGTGGCCTATCGTCCGACCCAACGCGCCAGCTCGTCTTCGCAAACGACATGCGTCTTGGCCTCGAAGTGCAGTTGATCGATCAGTCGCCGAATGCGGCAGGTGGCAACAACGGTGACGAGTCAGCCAAGATCAAGGCTGGCAGCGGCGGTGTGCCGATGGAAGGTACGCCTTACGCCATCAATGCCAAGGAGCGCTTCATGTCTCCGCTCGGCATTCCTTGCCAGAAGCCGCCTTTCGGCACGCTGACGGCCATCGACCTCAAAACGCAGCAGGTTGCCTGGCAGATCCCTGTCGGTACCGTTGAGGACACCGGCCCGCTCGGCTTTACGATGGGCCTTCCGATCCCAATCGGCATGCCGACAATCGGCGGTTCCATGGCAACCCAGAGCGGTCTCGTCTTCTTCGCAGGCACCCAGGACTATTATCTGCGCGCCTTCGACAGCGACACCGGCAAGGAACTTTGGAAAGCCCGCATGCCAGTTGGCAGCCAGGGCGGCCCGATGACCTACAAGTCGCCCAAAACCGGCAAGCAGTACATCCTCATCTCCGCCGGCGGAGCCCGCCAGTCCCCGGACCGCGGCGATTACGTCATCGCCTACGCGCTACCGGAACAGAAGTAACAAATGAGAATGAAATGGCCGGGGATGACCCGGCCATTTTTGTGTAAGTTGACGGTTTTCGCTTCTGGACGACGAAAAGATAGCCTGTTCATGAAACTGGATGATTGCCGGACATTGATGTAGGGTGCCCGCATGGAAAAAGCGCTGGCCATTCGAAACCTTGAGAAACATGCCGATGCCGTCAGAAGCATGGGTGCAACAGCTCTTTATCTGTTCGGATCGACCGCTCGGAACGAGGCTCAAGCTTCGAGTGATATCGACGTTTTCATTGACTATGATCCGGCGCAGAAATTTTCACTTTTAGAACTGGTTGGTATCAAGCAGTTTCTGGAGGAAGAACTTTCCGTCGAAGTGGACATCACCACCCGCAACAGTCTTCACCCTATGCTCCGCCATGATATCGAACAGTCAGCGGTGCGGGTTTTCTGATGGCGAAACGCAACGTCAGGCCTGTACTGGCCGAAATGCTGGACGCCATTGAAGGCATTGAAATTCATACTGCGGGCAAATCGCTGGCGGATTTCGAAAGCAACTGGCTTTTGAAGTTTGCCGTGCAGCGGGCTTTGGAAATCGCGTCAGAAGCCGCGCGACATATCCCCGATGAGCTTCTTAGCGTTGCTCCCGACATTCCGTGGAGACAGATCAGGGGCATCGGCAATATTCTGCGTCATGAATATCATAAGATCGCCGACGAGGTGATTTGGGCGGTCGTCACGGATCATATCGCACCATTGAAGACAGCGGTGCTTGCAATTCAACAATCCATCGCGATCAGCGAGTAAGTCTGTCTCGGCCAGGTCAGGTTGAGCTTAGTCTCAAGCCTTCTTCTGCCAACGCCCTTCCGGCGATTGTTGCCAGTATGTCAGCGTGTGCCCCTCGCCTTTCAGCTTTTTCCACTGGCTGCGTGCGCCCTCCAACTGTGCGGCGTCATATCCATCGAACATGAAGACAATTCGTTCATAGGCATCGAGTGGAGGAGGCTCGCCGCCGTCCACGATGAAGCGGACGGTTGCGGCATTGGCGTTTTCGTCCGTTGCCGTCAAAAGCACAGGCTGGTCGGCGGGTGCGGCAGAGGCATCCGTGCCATGCGGCAGAAAGCTGTCGTCGCGAAATGTCCATAGGCGGGTGTCGAGAGCATCACGCCTCTCCTCGCCCGCCGTCTGGACCGCGACCTTCCAGCCGCGTTCCAGCGATTTTTCCAGAAGTGGCGGCAGCGCATCTTCCAGCTTGGATTCTGTCAGATGATAAAAAAGAACTTCCGTCATCGAAGCGATGCCACCTTTCGTTTGGAGTTCAACCTTCGTAGTGGGCGCGCACCAGTTCGTCCAGCAGACGCACGCCGTAACCGGAGCCCCAGGATTGGTTGATTTCGTTGAGCGGCGAACCCATCGCGGTTCCGGCGATATCCAGATGCGCCCAAGGCGTATCGCCAACGAACCGCTTGAGGAACTGCGCGGCGGTAATGGAGCCTGCAAGGCGGCCGGAACTGTTTTTCATATCAGCAAATTTCGAATCGATGATCTTGTCGAATTCCTTGCCGAGTGGCATGCGCCACAGTTTCTCCTGCGTCGTTTCGCCGACCTTGCTCAAACGTTCCGCCAGTTCATCATCATTAGAGAACAGACCTGCCTGAAGATTACCGAGCGCGACCGTGATCGCACCAGTCAACGTGGCAAGATTGATCATGAATTTCGGTTTGAACCGGTCATTCGTGTACCAGAGCGCATCGGCCAGAACGAGGCGGCCTTCAGCATCGGTGTTGATGATCTCGATGGTCTGGCCTGACATGGACGTGACGATATCGCCGGGGCGCTGGGCGTTTCCGTCCGGCATGTTTTCGACCAGACCGATGACGCCGACGACATTGGCCTTTGCTTTGCGAGAAGCCAACGCGTGCATAAGACCGGTAACGGCAGCGGCGCCGCCCATATCGCCCTTCATGTCTTCCATACCCGCGCCCGGCTTCAATGAGATACCGCCGGTATCGAACACGACGCCTTTGCCGACGAAGGCAATCGGCTCATCCTTCTTCGACCCGCCCTTCCACTGCATGATGGCGAGTCGCGGCGGGCGAACAGAACCTTGGGCGACGCCCAAAAGCGCGCCCATGCCGAGCTTCTTCATTTCTTTCTCGCCGAGGATCTCCACCTCGACGCCAAGCTTCTTCAGCTCTTCCGCCTTTTCGGCAAACTCGACCGGGCCAAGCACGTTCGGCGGAAGGTTGACGAGATCGCGCGCTAGAGTAACGCCGCCTGCGATTGCTTGCGCCGTCTCGAAAGCCTCCTTCGCCTGATCGGATGCTGCCGTGACGATGGTGACTTCGACGCTCTTCGGTACCTTGTCTTCATCCGACTTCTTCTTCGTCTTATAGGTATCGAAGCTATAGGCACGGAGCAGCAGGCCCAGCGCAAAATCGGCAGCGGCCTTTCCATCGACCTCTATGCCCAGCGCATCCAGATAGACGACGACCTTTTCAGCCTTCTTGAAATTCGCAGCTGCCGTTCCGCCTGCTCGCAGCCAGTCATGTGCCGTCAGTTTCGCTGCTTTACCAAGGCCGATCACGACGATTCGATCCGCTTGCGAGCCCTGGGGGGCCAACACGTCCAGTACACTCATCGACTTCGCGGAGAAGCCCGAAATCTTTGCAGCCTTCTCCAGCACGCCTGCAGGATCGACCTGCGCCTGACCGGCGGCGGCGTTCTCCCCCTGAACCTGCACCAGAAGGGCGGTCGCGTTATTAAAAGAGGCGGAATTTGTGAAGGATATATCGAATTTGGCGGACATGTGGATGCTCATCTCTTCTTGATCTGGGGTCGCGGAGGATCATGGCGTTTTAAACTCTGCGCGCAACCCCGCAATGGAACTTACCCGTGGCTAATTTGTGGATCACCGTCCGCAGAAGCTCATTCGACGGGAAATCGATTTTCCGCAAACTTCCACAAAAAGACACAGCCGTGAGAAAAATAACTGCGCAAAACAGATTTGTGAGCAATGCGGAATAGCCATCCGGGATCGTTGCGATTACATAGGGCCGGTTCCCGAAAGGGGAAAAGAATGAAAAAACGTCACCAGGGACCAAATGGCGCTTCTTGAAAGATACATATTGCGACGTACGACGCAGATGTTTCTCGTCGCGCTCTTGCCCGTGCTTGCCATCATCTGGACCATTCAGGTGCTCCAGAGAATCAATCTGGTAACGGATAGCGGCCAGTCGATGGGTTCGTTCATGACGCTGGCGACGATGCTGCTGCCAACGCTTATTCCCGTCGTTTTGCCGTTCGCGCTTGTCATCGGCATCACGCAGACGCTTACGGCGATGAATACCGATTCGGAACTAGCCATCATCGATGCTTCCGGTGCGCGCCGAACGCTCATCTACAAGCCGATCCTCATTCTCGGCGCAGTTCTCAGCGTCGTTTCTTTCGGCATAACCAATTTCGCCGAGCCCCCTGCGCGCACCGCCGCGCGCCAAATGGTGGCCGCGGCATACGCCGATCTTTTGTCCTCGGTCATTGAGGAAAAGACCTTCCGCACCATTCAGGATGGGCTTTACGTACAGATTGCCGAGCGTCAGGGCCGTATATTGCGGGGCCTGTTCGTCGCGGATCGTCGCGATCCGAATTACGATCTCATCTATTACGCCAAGGAAGGCATGATCGATGAGGGCGGCACGTCGCTCACCATGAGAGATGGTGAAGTGCAGCAGAAGACGCCTGACGGCAAGGTTTCCGTCGTCAAGTTCCTGTCCTACGCCTTCGACCTTTCCACCATGTCGGAAAAGGCTGACAGTCAACCATCGCTTTCATCCAGCGATGCCAGTCTCGCCTTTCTGCTGTCTCCCGACGAGACTGTGGATAGCTACAAGAAGTCGCCCGGCGGCTTTCGCTCCGAATTGCATCGCCGTCTGGTGGACTGGATGTTCCCGTTCGTCTTCGCGCTGATTTCGCTGGTCGTCGCCGCGGATGCCCGTTCTCACCGTGAGGCCCGGCTGCACCCGATGGTAGCCGCATTGGTGGCCGCGTTCACGCTTCGCTGGCTTGGTTTCTACTTCACCAATCAGGTCAAGCAGAATGCCGCCTTCATCCCCTTTGTTTATGCCGTTCCCGTCATAAGCGGTATCATTTGCGCCTATCTGCTTGCGACGGGCAAGAGGTTGAGGCTTCCCGCGTTCCTGCATAACGCGATACAGGCTATGCAAAAACGCGTGTCGCCGCCCAAGCCTTCCAGCACCGGAGGGCAAGGCTCATGATGTTCGGCACCCTCGCCCGTTACTTCCTCAAGCGCTACGCCATCACGACCTTCTGGTTTCTTCTTGGCGTATCCTCGATCATCTTTCTCGCGGACTTCAGCGAAACGGCAAGACGCATGTCTGGTCTGCCCGGTTACTCCGTACCGGCGGCACTTGGCCTCACCGCGCTTCGCCTCCCGCTTATCCTTCAACAGACGATACCCTTCGTAGCGCTGTTCGTCGGCATGACGACGCTGATCTCGCTCAACCGCCGCTACGAGCTGGTCGTTACGCGTGCGGCAGGCATTTCTGTCTGGCAATTCATACTTCCCTTCATCGGCGGCGCGATCCTCCTTGGCATTCTGGCAATTACCGTTATCAATCCGATAGCGGCATGGGGGGAAAGCAAATCGCTGGCGGTCGAGGCTGGGTGGCGAAACGAAGGCGGCACCTCGCGCCAGCAGCAAGTCTTACCCTGGTTGCGCCAGAGCAGCGGCGGGCAGGATACGATCATCGGAGCCAAGAGCTTCGAGGACAACGGCACGCTGCTTCAGGATGTGGTGCTGATACACCTCGACAAGGATGGCAATATCCTCTCCAGACAGGACGCCAGGTCGGCCAAATTGGAAGATGGTTACTGGCTTCTTAACGATGTTTCGACGATCACGCCCGGGCATGTACCAACGCGGGAATCGACGGCGCGCATCAGTACCAATCTGAGACGGGAATTCGTTCAGGAAAGGCTTACCCAGCCGGAAACCGTTGCTTTCTTTGATCTTTCTCGCAAAATCGAAGTTGCTCAGTCCTTCGGCCTGTCTTCGAAGGCGCTCGAGACGCAGTATCACTTCCTGCTCTCCATGCCCTTTCTTCTCGTGGCGATGACCTTGATTGCCGCGACTGTTTCATTAAAGTTCAGCCGTTTTGCACAGTCTCGTTCAGTGATTCTGGGTGGAATCGTTTCCGGCTTCGTGCTTTATGTAGTAACCGTGCTCGTAAGGGCATTCGGGAGTAGCGGCGTTGTTCCGCCCTTCACTGCGGTCTGGGTTCCAGTCGTCGTAGCGTTGGCGTTAGGTGCAACCATTCTGCTTCATCAGGAGGACGGCTAGTGGCGGTATTTGACCGCGGGAATATCAGACGGCTTGCGACGGCCCTTCTGACAGGGGCTGCTGTGTGCGCATATGTAGCGACGGCTTCCAGCGTTTTTGCGGAAGACGGCGTTATTGTTGGCGACGCGCAAGACCAATCAAAACTCCTGCTTACAGCAAACGAACTGACATATAATCGTGACTCACAACGCGTCGTTGCGACGGGTGGTGTTCGCATGAACTATTCGGGCTACCGCATGG
Organism: Agrobacterium larrymoorei; assembly: GCF_013322225.1. Taxonomy (GTDB): domain Bacteria; phylum Pseudomonadota; class Alphaproteobacteria; order Rhizobiales; family Rhizobiaceae; genus Agrobacterium; species Agrobacterium larrymoorei_A. Next base: position 110,559 of record NZ_JAAMFB010000010.1, on the reverse strand, counting down.
TGGCCCAGCGCGTTGAATATAACCAATCGACTGGTCGTGTGCTTGCCCGCGGCAACATCGAGTTGATCGAGCCGACTGGCAACCGCATCTATGCCGACGATCTGGATGTAACGGACAATTTCAGCCAGGGCTTCGTCAACGCACTGCGCGTCGAAACGACTGACAACACCCGCATTATCGGTGAAAGCGCGGAACGCGTTAATGAGGATGTCATGATCCTCAACAACGGCATCTATACCGCCTGTCTTCCCTGCGCGGAACGTCCTGACAAACCACCGCTCTGGCAGGTGAAGGCTGAGCGCGTCATTCAGGATGGCAAGAGCCAAACCGTGCGTCTTGAGAAGGCACGCTTCGAGCTTTTCGGTAAGTCGATAGCTTATCTCCCCTTCATCACGGTCCCGGACAACCGGGTAAAGCGCAAATCGGGCTTTTTGTTCCCGAAATTCAGCGTGACAGACAATCTCGGTTTTGGCGTCGGCGTGCCTTATTATCAGGTACTGGGCGACAGCGCAGACGCCACGATCACGCCGACCTATTACACATCGCAGGGACTTCTGCTTGAGGCAGAAGTGCGCCAACGTTTCGAGATGGGCACGCACACGGTGCGTCTGGCAGGCATAAGCCAACAGAACCAGGAGGATTTCGACCCCAACACCAGCGATGCGCTGAACAAGACGCGTGGCATGGCGGCATCAAAGGGCGAATTCGACATCAATCCCCGCTGGGCCTTTGGCTGGGATGCGATGATCCAGAGCGACAACAACTTCGCCCGCACCTACGGACTGAAGGACTACAAAGACGAAGTTCAGACCAACAAGCTGTACCTGAACGGCCTTGGTGAGCGTAATTCCTTCGAGGCAAACGCGTATTATTTCAACGTTCAGGATAAGGACGACTCGGAGGCAGACGAGCGCCGTCAGGCAATCGTTCATCCCGCCCTCGACTATCGTTACTTCGTGCCAGACCCTGTTTACGGCGGTGAGCTGTCGCTGACCGCCAACCTGACGAGCCTTTCGCGTCGTGCCGAGGATGCTTACGCGTTGGGTCCTTCTGTCCGATACAACGGTATGGAAGGCAGCTATACGCGTTTTTCAACGGAAGCCGAATGGAAGCGCACGTTGACATTCGACAGCGGCTTGCAATTGACACCGCTTTTAGCAGCCCGTGGCGACGCGCTTTGGACGGATATGTCGGCCAACAGCTTCGGCCCTACTCCGTATGATGGCACGATCAATGACGGCGCTGCGATGCGCGGCATGGCGACGTTTGGACTTGAAGCACGTTATCCAATTCTGTTCACAGCGCTCAACAGCAACCATGTGATCGAGCCGATTGCGCAAATTTTCGTTCGCCCGAACGAGCAATATGCTGGAGAGTTGCCGAACGAAGATTCGCAGGCTTTCGTCTTCGATGCGACGAACCTCTTCGAGCGGGACAAATTCACCGGCTTTGACCGTATCGAAGGCGGCACGCGCGCCAATATCGGCTTCCGCTATAATGGCACCTTCGATAATGGCTATGGCATTCGAGCCATTGCCGGCCAGTCCTTCCATCTTGCGGGCGATAATTCGTTTGCTTCGAACGATCTGGTCAATGTCGGCGCGAATTCCGGTCTGGAAACCGATCGCTCGGATTATGTTGCGATGGCTGCGGTCGATGCGCCGATTGGTCTGTCGTTCTCGAGCAGCTTCCGCTTCGACAAGGACAATTTCGACGTCAATCGCATGGAAAATGCTGTCAGCTACACAGACAACCGTGTGACGGCGAAGGTCAGCTACACGCAGGTGAAGGCACAGCCGGATTACGGCTATGATCGCGACCGCGACATCATCCAGACATCTGGAAAGCTGCGCCTGGACGATAATTGGGCACTGTTTGGTTCGATCAATTACGATCTTAACAACAAGTTCTCCAGCGAGCGCCGTATCGGCGTCCTCTATCAGGACGAATGCACGATCTTCACGGTCAGTTACTCCGACGAGGGTAACATCGACTCCAACCGTGAAGCTGCCAATGACTGGTCGATCAATGCGCGGCTGGCTTTCAGAACGCTTGGCGACATCAGCGTGGGCTCCGCAGGCGAGGATTGGGAAGAGGCCGATATCGGCTGGCGGCCTAACAACTACTGATCAAGGCGGCGGGATTTTTCCCGCCGTTTTCTTTTGTCCGTTCTTAAGTGAATTTGACTGTTATTTGATAACGCACTGAGCAGCAACGTCACGTTTTTGCCGTACATATCTACGATCTGCTTGTCTCGGGTGATTGCCGTTCTATTCGTTCCGATGATATACACGGTCACGTTCACGGTAAAACTGTAATCAAAAGCACCATGACTGGCGCAATTCATTCCATGCGAGTTGTGGTGATCGTTTAAAAGCAACGCCGCGCCTTCGAGGCAGCGGCTCGCTGACAGGGAGAGAACACGATGAATTTCGGAAAGAAGGCAATGCGTAGCGTTGCATTCGCCTTTGCGATCTTCGCAGTTCCCATGGTGATTGCGCCGCAGGCTAACCAGGCTTTTGCAGCGAGCGCGGTCAAGGTGGTGGTCAACAAGACGCCGATCACTTCCGACGATATCGGCAAGCGTGTCGCCTTCCTCAAGCTGCAGCGTCAGTCCGGCAATCTCAACGAGAAGGCACGTGAACAGCTTATAGACGAAGCGTTGAAGCGCGAGGAAATCGCCCGCGTAAAGATGTCCGTCAGCACTTCCGACGTCGATGCATCCTTCGCGCGCTTTGCCGCGACCAATAAAATGACGACGGATCAGCTAACAAAGGTTCTGGCACAGGCTGGCGTCGGTGCCGAGCATTTCAAGGCCTTCATCGCTGTGCAGATGAGCTGGCCACGTCTCGTCAACGCGCGCTACGGCGGGCGCAATCGCATGTCGACGCAGGATTTCGTTACGCGCCTGAAGGAAACTGGCAGCAAGCCTACGACGAACGAGTATTTCCTCCAGCAGGTCATTTTCGTCGTTCCAGAATCCAAGAAGTCGATCGTCGGCAAACGCAAGTCCGAGGCTGAAGCGTCTCGCAAGCGCTATCCCGGCTGCGAGCAGGCAAAAACCTTTGCGGCGACCATGCTCGATGTCTCGATCAAGGATCTTGGCCGTATGCTCGAGCCAGAATTGCCGGCAGACTGGAAACCTCTGGTCGAAAAGACGCCAGAAGGTGGCACCACTGGTACGCGCGTCACTGAAAAGGGGGTCGAGTACCTTGCGGTCTGTAAAAAGCAGCAGGTTTCCGATGACTACGCTGCGGAAGTCGTCTTCCGCGCAGAAGATTTGACGAAGGCGGAAAAGGGTGAAAACCCGAATGAGAAGAAGTATCTGGACGAGCTGCGCAAGAAGGCGCAAATCACCAGCACCTGATTGATCGCGGCTGGGTCTCGATTGATCGATGCCCAGCCATTACTTCTGAAGTTCTTTTTTGGGTCACTTGCATTTCATTCGAAGTCTACGGCCCGCCGCTCTCACATGAAAGCTCGACTGCCGTGACATCGCTTCAACTGCCTTTAGCGCTAACTCAAGGCGATCCCGCGGGCATCGGACCGGACATTGCCATCGCCGCTTGGGCAAAGCGCGCAGAACTTGACCTGCCACCATTCATTTTTATCGGCGATCCTGACGTTCTGATCAGCCGTGCGCACATTCTGGGTGTGTCGCTCGAATTAAAGACATGCGAACCTGAAGAGGCCACCGCCGCTTTCGGCTCAGCACTTCCCGTTTTACCCGTTGCCGTTGGTTTCGAGGTTCAGGCCGGTCAACCCCATACGGGTGCGGCACACGCGACAATCAAGGCCATTGAGACAGCGGTTGAACTGACCGTGCAGAAAAGAACGACGGCAGTCGTAACCAACCCGATTGCGAAATCTGTGCTGTACGAAGCAGGCTTCGGTTTTCCAGGTCACACGGAGTTTCTGGCAGACCTCGCCCTAAAACACTCCGGGCTGGTAGCAAGACCGGTGATGATGATTGCAGGACCGAAACTGCGTGTCGTTCCCGTCACCATCCATATTCCGGTCAAGGATATTCCCGGTGCATTGACCGAGGAACTTATACTGGACACTTGCCGGATCGTGGCGCGCGATCTGCGTGAGAAGTTCGGCATCGAGGCACCACGTTTGGCGGTTGCGGGACTGAACCCCCATGCGGGCGAGGACGGTGCAATCGGCTCAGAAGACCGCGACATCATCCATCCGGCGACTATCCAACTTCGGAAAGACGGAATCGACGCTTTTGGTCCGTTGCCGGCCGATACGATGTTTCACGATGCCGCGCGCAAGCGATACGACGTGGCAATCTGCATGTATCATGATCAGGGCTTGATCCCGGCCAAGGCGCTCGGCTTCGATGATTCAGTCAACGTCACCCTCGGTCTGCCTTTCATCCGCACTTCGCCAGACCACGGCACTGCCTTCGGCATTGCGGGTCAGGGCATCGCCAACGAATCAAGCCTCGTCGCAGCCCTCAAAATGGCTGCGGAAATAGCAGCGAGACAGGCAACAGCATAATGGCAGCAATCGACGGTCTTCCGCCTCTTCGGGACGTTATCCAACGCCACGGGCTGGATGCAAAGAAATCGCTTGGACAGAACTTCCTGTTCGACCTCAATCTCACCCAAAAGATCGCCCGCACCGCAGGTCCACTCGACGGTGTTACCGTCTTCGAGGTCGGTCCCGGTCCCGGCGGTCTGACGCGTGCCATTCTTTCGCTCGGCGCGAAGAAGGTTATTGCGGTGGAGCGCGACAGCCGTTGCCTGCCCGCTCTGGCGGAAATAGCCGATCATTATCCAGGACGCCTCGAGGTGATCGAGGGCGATGCGTTGAAAACCGATTTCGAGGCACTGGTGCCGAAGGGTGAGCCCGTCCGCATCATTGCCAACCTGCCTTATAATGTCGGCACGCAGTTGCTGGTCAACTGGCTGCTGCCAAAGCATTGGCCGCCGTTCTGGCTATCGATGACGCTGATGTTCCAGAGGGAGGTCGGTCAGCGGATCGTGGCTGAAGAAGGCGACAATCATTACGGTCGTCTTGGCGTGCTGACTGGATGGCGCACGGTGCCGGAAATGGCATTTGATGTGCCCCCGCAAGCCTTCAGCCCGCCGCCGAAAGTGACGTCCACGGTTGTGCATCTTCTACCGAAGGACAAGCCGCTGCCCTGCAATGTGGCCAATCTCGAAAAAGTCACAGAAGCCGCCTTCGGCCAACGACGCAAGATGCTGCGCCAAAGCGTGAAAAGCATTGGCGGCGAGGCGTTGCTTGAAAAAGCAGGTATCGATCCTACACGGCGTGCCGAAACGCTTTCAGTTGAAGAGTTCGTACGACTGGCGAATAGCCTGTAGACTATCTTTGTGCCTGATCCGAAGCGTCAAGGGTGCGTGGGAAGGCTCTCTGCGGCCTTCCGGTTTCGCTGCTCTTCTTCTTCCCGCTTCTTCTTGTCCTGGTCGTGATGCCACTTGATGGAGTAGTACATGCCGACACCGACAACGATGATCTTGAACGGCAGCATGACGATTGGGAACCACTCTACCCATTCCATCACAAATACTCCTCGGTGAAGTCATAGGCATCTAGAAAAGCGGCAACGACCGCCGCGCGATTCATCTCACGACTGCGCGCGCGGAAATGCTGATGGTATTTCATGGTTATTCACCCGAATTGTCTGACGAATGGTTCATCGCCACATGCATACTCTTCGTTCGAACGAAGCTGATGATACATAGGCGCAAACCTGACGTCTTTGAATTCGACATTTTGTCGCGTCGCTGAGGCAGCCACTGATCTTCAGAGCAGTATCGCATCCGATACTGCTTGATATCCCGACAATTGAGAGCAGCAGAATGCTTTAGGTTTTGGCGGGAGCGGAATGGAGATTAGGCACTTCTTCCAACAGACCACGCACGAAATCGAACATACCGTGGCGGCGGTCACGACGAACACGCTCGGATTTGACGATGGCCTCCACGGCTTCAAAGGCGGCCTGAAGGTCGTCGTTCAGGATAACGTAGTCGTAGTCGTGCCAATGCTCGATTTCGGCGCGGGAGTTGGCGAGGCGGGTCTGGATGACCTCCTCCGTATCTTCGGCGCGGCGGTGAAGGCGAGATTGCAGTTCCGTCATGGTCGGCGGCAAAATGAAGATGGAGACGACATCTGCGCTCATCTTGTCTTGAAGCTGCTCTGCACCCTGCCAATCGATATCGAACAGCATGTCCTTACCTTCAGACATGGCTGCTTCGACCGGCTGACGCGGTGTGCCGTAGAAATTTCCGTGAACCTCTGCCCACTCAAGAAGGGAGTCGCTGTCGCGCATCACTTCGAAGTCACGCTTGGAAATGAAGTGATAGTGGATGCCCTCGATCTCACTCTGTCGGCGTGGACGCGTCGTCACGCTTACGGACAGGCTGATGTTCTTGTCCTTTTCGAGCAGATTACGCGCAATCGTCGATTTACCTGCCCCTGAGGGAGAGGAAATCACCAGCATCAGCCCTCTGCGGGCGATCTGAACGGGAGAGCTATTCGCTGGCGCCATGGACCTACTCCAGATTTTGGACCTGTTCGCGGAATTGATCGATAACCACTTTCAATTCTATCCCTGCAGCGGTTACAGCACTGGCATTGGATTTGGAACAGATTGTATTCGACTCGCGGTTAAATTCCTGTGCAAGAAAGTCGAGCTTGCGGCCAACCGGCCCGCCGTTTTGCAATAGCTCACGAGAAGCCGCGACATGAGCATTCAGCCGGTCTATCTCTTCGCGCAAATCCGCTTTCGTTGCTAAGAGCGCCGCTTCGGCATGAAGCCGGTCGCGGTCCAGAGTGGCATTCCCGTCACCAATCAGGGCGATCTGCGCGGCCAGACGTTCGCGGATGTTTTCCGGCTGGCGGGATGGATCGTCTTCGATTGTTCGCGTTAACTGCTCGATCAGGTCGATATGGGCGGAAAGGATGGCAAAGAGTGATTGGCCCTCGCGCTCGCGCATGGCTTTGAGGTCTGCAATAGCTGCTGCGAAGCCGGCAGCGATATCGCGGTGGCGCGCCTCCCGGGCGTCTGCGCTTTCCTCCGGCTCGCGAAACTCGACGAGGCCGCGCACGGATAGAAGCGTATCGAAGCTGAGCGGCCCATCGCTGACGACGCTGCCAAGCTCCTGTTTCAACGCAAGCACCGCGTCCAGGGCATCACGGTTGACCACCGCTTCAAGTTTGGTTTCGGACGCGGAAAGACTGAGACCGGCCTGAATATTGCCTCGAGAAAGGCTCTTGGCGGCGATGTCTCGCAGTTGCGCTTCCAAAGCCTCCATGCCCGAAGGCAGGCGTAAGCGCAAATCGAGCCCTTTGCCGTTTACCGAGCGTAGTTCCCACGCCCAACGGCCGTTGCCGGAAAAGCCTTCGCTGCGCGCAAAGCCCGTCATGGATTGCAATGTCATTGTGACCCCTACCCGGAAGATACGAACGCGGCACCTTGTGGGTGCCGCGAAAAATACTGTTTAATTGGCTGGTCTTTCTGCCTGAGATCCGTCCGGCTGCCCATCCACGACCGTTTCCGGGGTTCCGCCAGCCGCTGCCTTTTCGGCTTCGACCTTGCGCCATCGGCGGACATTCGCATTGTGCTCGTCCAGAGTTTTGGCGAACGCGTGACCGCCTGTGCCATCGGCGACAAAGTAAAGATCGTCCGTGCGCCATGGATTGGCTGTCGCTTCGAGCGCGGCGCGCCCCGGGTTGGCGATCGGGTGCGGCGGCAGGCCACGGATGATGTAGGTATTGAACGGCGTCTCTTTCTGCAAATCGGACTGATAGATTGGGCGATCCGCGGGCTTTCCTTCGCCGCCGAACAAACCGTAAATGATGGTCGGATCCGATTGCAGGCGCATCTTCTTGTTGATGCGGTTGTAGAAGACCGATGCTACATGTCCACGTTCGTCGTCCTTGCCGGTTTCCTTCTCGACGATGGAAGCGAGCGTCACAAACTCTTCGACCGTTTTAATCGGCAGGTTCGGATCGCGGCGTTCCCACAAAAGTTCGACAAGCCTTGTCTGGGCGGCGCGCATCTGATGCACGATCTCCTCGCGCTTTGTGCCGCGCGTGAAGGGATAGGTATCGGGGCGTAGACTGCCTTCCGGCGGCAGGTCCGCAGGCAGATCGCCTTCCAAAGTCTGTTCAGCCGCCAACCTTGCAAATATCTGCTTTACCGTAAGCCCCTCGGGAACGGACACCGTGTAAAGAATGGACTTGCCGGATTCCAGCAGTGCCAGAATGTCCTTCATCGAGGTCCGGGCTTTGATCTCGTATTCACCAGGCTTCGGCGTCTGGCCCTGCTGGAGATAACGATCCGCCATCAGCCGGAAGATTCGGGCGTTTGAAATGGCACCGTCGCGCTCAAGGTTGCCGGCGATTTCCGCCAGACCTGCGCCATTGCGAACGGTAAAGGTAGCGTTCGTCTGCAGCGGACCCGCCTCATGAAACGAGCTGATCATGTAGTAGAAGCCGGCAATTCCGATCACCGCCACGGCAACCAACAGCGTCATGACGAAATTCAGAAAGATCACGAGCTGACTGTGCGCCTTCTTCGAGCGCTTTGGCGGCTCTGGGACCTTTTCCGGTCTTAGTGCCTCGGTAGGCGACTTTGGAATGATCGGGCCGCCCTTGCTCTCGGTCGAGCTTTCGCGTCCGTAGGGGGCCTGATTGTCATCTCTCGTATCGCTCACCGGCGGTCCTTTTCAGTTCGGCATTACAGCGGCTTGTTTGAGCAGGCAATGCGGCAAAAAACAGGTTCGGCAGGCTATTCTGCACTCACGACTGACGGAAACAGCCAACACATATTCGTTTGTGAAGACAAGCATTTTCCGTCTTGCCAACTCCGTTTAGGGCAACGCCCCTCGAGTATTGGCAGATAAAGTTATCCCGGCTGTTACACCGGGATAGCTGAAGCGTTTTTGGGTGATTCCCGACGAAACGGCAAGTGCCGCTGTCCGGTCAGGCTTCGTAACGGCGAAGAACCAGCGAGGCATTGGTGCCGCCGAAGCCAAAGGAGTTCGAAAGCGCCACGTTAACGTCGCGCTTGCGTGCCGTATGCGGGACGAGATCAATGGCCGTTTCGACGTCTGGATTATCGAGATTGAGCGTCGGCGGAACGATATTGTCGCGGATCGCGAGCGTTGCAAAAATTGCCTCGATTGCGCCTGCGGCCCCCAGAAGATGGCCAGTCGCAGACTTGGTAGAGGACATGGAAATATTCGATGCAGCATCGCCGACGAGGCGTTCGACCGCGCCAAGCTCGATGGTATCGGCCATGGTCGAGGTGCCGTGTGCATTGATGTAGTCGATATCGGCAGCCGTCAGACCGGCGCGCTTCAGCGCCATGGACATGCAGCGATAGGCACCTTCGCCATCTTCCGATGGGGCAGTGATATGGAAGGCATCGCCAGACAGACCGTAGCCGACGACTTCCGCGTAAATCTTGGCACCGCGCGCCTTGGCGTGTTCCAACTCTTCCAGAACGACGATACCGGCACCCTCGCCCATGACGAAGCCGTCACGGTCACGATCATAGGGACGCGAAGCCTTTTGCGGATCGTCATTGTGCTGCGTGGAGAGCGCCTTGCAGGCGGCAAAGCCAGCGAGCGAAATGCGGCAGACAGGCGACTCGGCACCGCCAGCGACCATGACATCCGCATCGCCAAGCGCGATCAAACGGCTTGCATCGCCGATCGCGTGCGCGCCGGTGGAGCAGGCTGTGACGACGGAGTGGTTCGGGCCGCGCAGCTTATGCCTTATTGAGACCTGACCGGAGATGAGGTTGATCAAACGGCCCGGGATAAAGAAAGGGGATATGCGGCGCGGACCCTTGTCGCGAAGTGTGTAGCCAGCCTCGACGATGCCTTCGAGGCCACCAATGCCGGAGCCGATCAGGACGCCGGTCATGATCTGGTCTTCGTCGGTTTCCGGATGCCAATTGGCGTCGTTCAGCGCCATCTCGGCAGCGGCCATGCCGTAAACGATGAAAGGGTCGACCTTGCGCTGCTCCTTCGGCTCCATCCAGTCATCTGGATTGAAGGTGCCGTCGGTGCCATCGCCAACAGGGATACGGCAGGCTATTTTGGCGGGAAGATCGTCAACCTCGAATTCAGTGACGAGACGGGCACCGTTCTGTCCGGCGAGAAGCCGCTCCCAGCTGATTTCCGTTCCGCAGCCAAGAGGAGATACCATGCCGGTACCGGTGATAACGACACGTCTCAAAGTCAATGCTCTGCCCTCATCATCCCATCGTCGGTAATTGCAGCGTACGGAAAGCGCCGATCAGGTGCTAAAGGACCGCACGATAAAATATTGGCCCGGACGGGCCGGGCCATATCGGGAAGGCACGAAAACGCCTTCCCTCCGTTCAATGATTAGGCCTGAGCCTTTTCGATGAACTTTACAGCGTCGCCAACAGTCAGGATCGAGTCAGCTGCGTCGTCTGGAATTTCAACGCCGAATTCTTCTTCGAACGCCATGACCAGTTCAACGGTGTCGAGCGAGTCAGCGCCCAGATCATCGATGAAGCTTGCGCCTTCAACGACTTTGTCGGCGTCAACGCCAAGATGATCAACTACAATTTTCTTTACGCGTTCTGCGATATCGCTCATGTCGGTTTCCTCGACCTTTACTTTGAAAGGAATGCCCTTTTTAGGCACCCTGCCCTGTTAAAACCCCCAAGCGTCTTTCAAGAAAAACGCCGTGGGCAAACCCGTTCAACCCGGTTCAAGCTAAACATCGTCGCATAAAATCGCAACGGTCGCTATTCGTTCCGGGACGACTGTTCACAGTCTTCGCCCGCTTAACACGGTTTGTTGCGGGAAAAAAGCCTTAAAATAACGCTAACACACGCACTCTACAGGCAATTTTATTTGCAGCCACCGTTCAGGCGACGTTGTTAAATCATCGCCATGCCGCCGTTGACGTGCAGCGTCTGGCCCGTCATGTAGCCCGCTTCGTTCGAAGCCAGGTACAGCACGGCGGACGCGACTTCTGCGCCGGTGCCCATGCGCTTCATGGGAATTGCGCCCATGATGGCGTCTTTCTGCTTGTCGTTGAGCTTGTCCGTCATCGCGCTTTCGATGAAGCCTGGAGCCACGCAGTTGACGGTGACATTGCGCGTTGCGATTTCCTGCGCCAGCGACTTGGAAAAGCCGATCATACCGGCCTTGGAGGCGCAGTAGTTCGCCTGACCCGGATTGCCGGTGACGCCAACAATCGACGTAATGTTGATGATACGGCCGAAACGGCGGCGCATCATCGGGTGCGTCAGTTCCCGTGTCAGGCGGAACATGGCGGTCAGGTTCACTTCCAGAACGTTGTCCCAGTCTTCGTCGCTCATGCGAACGAACAGGCCGTCCTTGGTAATACCGGCATTGTTGACGAGGATATCCACGCCTTCCAGTTCAGCCTCGGCTTTTTCGCCGAGTGCTTTCACTTCGGCGCGATCGGAAAGGTTCGCCGGAAAAATCTTGACGCGTTCGCCAAGCTCGGAAGCCAGAGCCTCCAGCTTTTCGACGCGGGTGCCGTGAAGACCGACAGTTGCGCCCTGCGCGTGCAGCATACGGGCGATTTCCTCGCCGATGCCGCCGGTTGCGCCGGTGATGAGAGCCTTGCGGCCAGTCAGATCAAACATCGTGTTCGTCCTTTTCTATAAAGAAGATCAGCCGAGAAGGGTCTGAAGTGCGGTATCGATATCGGCAGGCGTATTGACGGCAATACCGTTGATGGTCTTGTCGATACGGCGAGCGAGACCCGTCAGCACCTTGCCGGAGCCGATTTCATAAAGCGTCGTAACATCATTGGCGGCGAACCACTCTACAGTTTCACGCCAGCGAACCTGACCCGTCACCTGCTCCACCAGCAGCGCGGCAATTTCACCGGCATCCGAAACCGGGGCAGCACGCACATTGGCGACGACCGGAACGACAGGGCTCTTCTTTTCCACGGTTGCCAGTGCTTCACGCATGGCCTCTGCGGCAGACGCCATCAATGCAGAATGGAAAGGTGCGGAAACGGGTAGCATCAAAGCGCGCTTTGCGCCCTTGTCGGTCGCAAATCGGGCGGCCTTTTCAACGGTGGGCTTCGCACCGGAAATCACCAGCTGGCCACCGCCATTGTCGTTGGCGATCTGGCAGACGCTGCCTTCAGAGGCTTCCACGCAAATCGCGGCGACATCGCCATGTTCGAGGCCGATGATAGCCGCCATCGCGCCCTCACCCACCGGCACGGCAGCCTGCATGGCATTGCCACGGATGCGAAGAAGGCGGGCGGTATCGGAAAGCGAAAACGTTCCGGCAGCACAGAGCGCCGAATATTCGCCCAGCGAATGACCAGCGACATAGGAAACTTTGTCGGCAAGCTTGAGGCCACGGGCTTCCAGCACGCGAATGACGGCCATGGAAACGGCCATCAGAGCTGGCTGGGCGTTTGCCGTCAGCGTCAGCGTTTCTTCCGGCCCGTTCCACATGATGTCGGAAAGCTTCTGGCCTAGCGCTTCATCGACTTCTTCAAAAACGGCGCGAGCTTCAGCAAATTCCTCGGCCAGATCCTTGCCCATGCCGACAGCCTGGCTGCCCTGACCGGGAAATGTGAATGCAATAGCCATGGATGCGTCCTTCCTTTTTCGCCGTCTTTTGCGGCCTTGCCTACGCTTGTTAGGTTTTCCATTCACATTCCCGCCCGCAAAGTCAAGGCTTTGCGGGCTTTCGAGACAGGTTACGCCTTGATTGAACTACCTCTTCCACAAGGTTTGAAGAGAATGTTTTTCCTTGCGCAATGGGAAATCCGCTTTAGTCTTCCCTCACCTTCCAAGCTTAGTGAGACATTTCCATGAAAAAGAAGACGTTGGGCCGCACGGATATCTCCGTGTCTGAAATCTGCCTCGGCACCATGACATGGGGCACGCAGAACACGGAAGCGCAAGCCCACGAACAGATGGATTACGCATTCGAGCAAGGCGTGAACTTCTTCGACACTGCCGAGCTTTATCCAACCACGCCAGTTTCAGCCGAAACGCAAGGTCGTACCGAAGAATACATCGGCACATGGTTCAAGAAGAGCGCCAAGCGCAAGGATGTGGTGCTTGCCACCAAGGTTGCCGGTTCGGGACGCGATTATATTCGCGGCGGGCGGGACATCGATGCCGCGTCCATCCGTGAGGCGGTCGATACCAGCCTCCAGCGCCTGCAAACGGATTATATCGATCTTTATCAGGTTCATTGGCCAAACCGGGGCACATACCATTTCCGTGGCGCATGGGGCTTTGATTCGTCCGGGCAGGATACGCAGCGCACGCTGGCCGAGATTACCGAGAAGTTGGAAACACTCGGCGAACTGGTGAAAGCCGGGAAAATCCGCGCCATCGGCCTTTCCAACGAGAGCGCATGGGGTACGCAGAAGTACATAGACATAGCCGAAGCCAAGGGTCTGCCGCGTGTCGCCTCCATTCAGAATGAATATAACCTCCTCTATCGCAATTTCGATCTCGATCTCTCGGAAGTCGCGCATCACGAAAAAGTCGGTCTGCTCGCCTATTCACCGCTGGCTGGTGGTATTCTGACTGGTAAGTACCAGAATGGCGGACGCCCCGAAGGCTCGCGCGGCAGCATCAACAAGGACATCGGCGGGCGCTTGCAACCTTTGCAGGAAGCCCCGGTAAAGGCCTATCTGGAACTCGCCTACGAGCAAGGTCTCGATCCCGCTCAGCTGGCAATCGCTTTCACGCTGACGCGCCCTTTTCTCGCCTCATCGATCATCGGCGCCACGACGATGGAGCAGCTGAAGACGGCTATTGCTGCGGCGGATATCACGCTGTCCGAGGAGGTGCTGAAAGGCATCGCGGACATTCATCGTCAGTATCCAATGCCGATCTGATAACGGCTTTTTAACGCGGCGCGCTTGCATTCCGAGCAAAAATCCGTATAAGCGCGCTGTTCACAACACCCGGTCTTATGGCTGGTGGCTGAACGGAGGGCTGGTTTCGGTCTCGAAACAGCAGGAACCATAAGGTTTTTCCGGCCTCCCGTGTCTCCGCTCTCGACCGTCTCGAACAACGCTTTTCTTGCTTCTGGCCTTCGCCAGCCAAGAGCAGTCGTTGAGGCTTAGCGCCGTTGCCGGGTGATGAATGAAACGCAAGAAAGGCAAAAGCTACAATGGCTCTTTACGAACACATCTTCCTTGCCCGGCAGGATATCACTGCCCAGCAGGTCGACGCACTTGTCGAGCAGTACAAGGGCGTTATCGAATCGTTCGGCGGTAAAGTCGGACGCGTCGAAAACTGGGGTCTGAAGTCCCTTACATACCGCATCAAGAAGAACCGCAAGGCTCACTACGCTCTGATGGACATCGACGCTCCGGCGGCTGCCATCCATGAAGTAGAGCGCCAGATGCGCATCAACGAAGACGTTCTTCGTTACATGACCATCGCTGTTGAAGCCCACGAAGAAGGCCCGTCTGCAATGTTGCAGAAGCGCGACCGCGACGACCGTCCACGCCGTGACGGCGACCGTCCGGACCGTGGCGATCGTGGTCCACGCGCACCGCGTGAAGGTGGCTTCGGCGACCGTGAAGACCGTCCGCGCCGTCCGCGCGAAGACCGTGCATAAGGAGAATTGATTATGGCTGACGCATCCTCTTCCCAGGCACGCCGTCCTTTCCATCGCCGTCGCAAGACGTGCCCTTTCTCCGGCGCTAACGCTCCGAAGATCGACTACAAGGACGTTCGTCTTCTGCAGCGCTACATTTCTGAGCGTGGCAAGATCGTTCCTTCGCGTATCACTGCAGTTTCCCAGAAGAAGCAGCGCGAACTCGCTCAGGCGATCAAGCGTGCACGCTTCCTCGGCCTGCTGCCTTACGTAGTAGCGTAATTTGCTATTTTGACCCTCTGGTCCCAAACCAGAGGGTCAAAATTTCCTTTCGCGTTGGGCGCGGATCGAAAAAAACAAACCCCATGTTGGGGACGACGTTCATAAGAACGGTCCTCTAACTGCTAAAAATCAAAGCAGGACAGCGAAGTGCAGAAGTTGAACCAGACAGTGCTGATCTCCGGCATTCTTGCCGGCATATGCGCCGCGTTTTTGACGCTGGGCGCAACGGCACAGTCGTCGATGTCCTTCCTGCTTTATGCTGCATCTGCCATGCCGGTTCTCGTTGCCGGTCTCGGCTGGGGCAATGCTGCCGCCATCGTCGCCGTTCTTTCCGCTGGCTTCCTTGGCGCAATTGCTGTTTCGCCGCTCTTTGCCGTGACGATCGCGATCTTTACGCTGGTCCCGGCTGGCTGGCTCTCCCACCTTGCCAATCTCGCACGGCCTGCTTCCGAACTCGGCGGTCCCGACGATCTTCTGGCATGGTATCCGCTGTCCGGCATCGTGCTGCATCTGTGCGCACTCATTACCATTTCTGTTATCATTCTCGGCACGATGATCGGCTACGGCCCTGATCTCGTTTCGCAGATGGTCGACCTGATGATGTCGTCGGTCCAGACGCGCGAGCCTTCCTTTACGCCGGATGCGACAGCGCTTGCGCAGACGAAGTCGCTGCTGGTGCTGATGCTGCCGATGATTCAGGGTGGCCTGTGGGTTATCCTGCTGTTCTCCGCTTATTATTTCGCAAGCCGCATGGTGCGCTCCTTCGGCAAGGGTCTTCGCCCCCGCGAGGACATTTCCGCTGCCCTGCGCATGCATCGCAATGCGATCTTCATTTTTCTCGCAGGCATCCTCATGATGTTTTTCGGCGGCACGGTCGCGATGATCGGTGCTGTCGTCTGCGGAACATTCGGAGCGGGATTCCTGATGGCGGGCTATGCCTCGCTGCATCATCGCTCCAAGGGCAAGGACTGGCGTCTGCCGGTTCTCGTCCTCGCCTACCTGTCAGCGATCTTTATGTTTCCGCTGCTCATCATTCTCGTCTTGGGCCTGAGCGACGTGCGCAGCACGATCTCCCTCACGCCCACGCGGAACACTGAAAAAACGAACGAAACCAAACCATAAGAAAGGATCAAGAAGATGGACGTCATTCTTCTCGAACGCATCGCAAAGCTTGGCCAGATGGGCGAAACCGTAAAGGTTCGCGACGGCTACGCACGTAACTTCCTGCTGCCACAGGGCAAGGCGCTGCGCGCCAACGCCACCAACAAGGCACGCTTCGAAAACGAGCGCGCAACGCTCGAAGCTCGTAACCTTGAGCGCAAGTCCGAAGCACAGACCGTTGCTGACGCTCTCGCAGGCAAGAGCTTCATCGTCGTTCGCTCCGCTGGCGAAACCGGCCAGCTGTACGGCTCTGTTGCCGCTCGTGACGTTGTTGAAATCCTCGGCGCAGAAGGCTTCAACATCGGCCGTAACCAGGTCGAACTCAACACGCCGATCAAGACCATCGGTCTGCACAACGTTACGCTTCACCTGCACTCTGAAGTCGAGCTTCAGGTTGAACTGAACGTTGCCCGTTCCGCTGAAGAAGCCGAGCGTCAGGCAAAGGGCGAAAGCCTCACCTCCGCTGACGCCATCTACGGCGTTGATGAAGACGCTCTTCGTCCAGAAGACTTCTTCGATCCAGACGCTGACTTCGACGGCGACGACGAGTAATATTTGCGGGCTTCAACGGCTCACAAAAAGAACCCCGGATGGCGACATCCGGGGTTTCTTGTTTTTGCAATAGATTATGCGTTTAGCAAGAAAGCCGGTTTACGATAGCGCTTGCATAAATGAGGCCTTCAAGCAGAGCCCTCAAATCTCTATCCGACAAATGCTGGGACGGTCAGAACCGCTCTGCGACCTCGACGTAAATCGGTTTGCTCATGACAACAGCTGTTGCTGCCCGTCCTCGATCGAGATCCGTTGTCGTTACCGCTTCAGCTCCCACATCGTCGTGCGTTCGCCAGTTTCCTTATCCTTGCCGTCCTTGAGCTGAATGCCCTTTGCTGAAAGCTCTTCGCGGATGCGGTCCGCTTCCACGAAGTTCTTTGCCTTCAGCATTTCCAGACGCATATCGATCAAAGACTGCATTGCAGCTGCGAATGCCTCATCAGCGGTTGATACCGATGCATCGGACATGGGCGCCATTGCAAATTGTGATAAATCTGGCTTTGGCCATTTGTTACTAGGCCAATATAAATTCAGCATTATGAGCGTGTTTGCGAGAGTTTCGGGAAAGTCTTCTGACAACTTTGCTAGAGCGTGCAACCGCGTAATCGCGGCTGGCGTGTCCAAGTCGTTAGAGAGTGCTTCCAGAACGTCGGTATCAAGTTCTCGAGGCAGCGTTGGATCGTAGCCTTCAGCAATTAGGTTCCAACGCTTAAGAACGCGCTCGGCCTCCTCCAGCCGCTTGACTGAGAAATCGATAGGCTCACGATAATGGGTCATCAGCATCGCAAGCCGCAGGACCTCGCCCGGCCATTTGCGGCCACCGAAAGTTTCAGTGTGCAGCAGATCGTAGATCGTCACGAAGTTGCCGTCCGACTTTGACATCTTGCGACCTTCGACCTGTACGAAGCCATTATGCATCCAGACATTGGCCATGACCTGAGTGCCGTGGGCGCAACGGGATTGGGCAATCTCGTTTTCATGGTGAGGAAAAATGAGGTCAAGACCGCCGCCATGAATATCGAAGACCTCTCCGAGATAACGGCCTGACATGGCCGAGCACTCGATATGCCAGCCCGGACGACCGCGCCCCCACGGGCTTTCCCAGCCCGGTTCGTTGTGGCTCGAAAGCTTCCACAGCACGAAGTCGCCGGGGCTTTTCTTGTGCTGATCGACAGCAATACGAGCACCCGCCTGCTGCTCATCCAGCGGGCGCTTGGAAAGCTGGCCGTAATCGCTCATCGATTTCGTGTCGAACAACACTTCGCCGCTTGCCACGTAAGCATGACCACGCGCGATGAGACGCTCGATAATCTCGACCATCTGCGGAATATTGTCGGTGGCACGGGGCTCTATCGTCGGCCCAAGGCAGCCAAGTTCCGCCACGTCCGCGTGAAACTGCTGCGCCGTCTTTTCCGTCACGGCATGGATGGCATCGTTCAATGGCAGGTTCGGGTAATCACGCAACGCGCGCGCATTGATCTTGTCATCGACATCCGTGATGTTGCGGGCATAGGTAACACCGTCTTCGCCGTAAACATGTCTCAGCATCCGGTAAAGCACATCGAACACGATGACCGGGCGAGCATTACCGATATGGGCGAAGTCATAAACCGTGGGGCCGCAGACATACATGCGGACATTGTTCGGATCGATGGGATTAAATTCGGATTTTTCGCGGGTCAGCGTGTTGTAAAGCTTCAAACGCACAGACATTGATGTTCCCTCGGGTATCCAGATTGGCCCAACCGGAGCGTTTGTCTGCTTTTGACCTTGCGGGAGACGAGAACGATCTGGCCGGACGTAAAGACCAGCAAAAATTGTTTCAGCAGCAGAGACAGATCGTTAGTTTCATACCTTGCGTTATGAAGCGGCGCGCCGTTTTGGTCAAGGGCGTCGCGACACAAACGAAAATGCGCGGAGCTTACTCCGGTGCGCGATAACTCACGAATTTCCGGTCGCGCACGACATAAATCTTGCCAGTCTCGGTAAGGTCGGGCGAAGCGAGCTGGAGCATGACCTCTGCCACTTCGGACGGGTGCGGAACGGTGGCAGGGTCTTCCCCTGGCATGGCCTGCGCGCGCATGGCCGTGCGCGTGGCACCCGGATTAATGCTGTTGACGCGAAGCGACGTCGTCTCTGTTTCGGCAGCCCACGTCCGGGCCAAGGCTTCGACCGCAGCCTTGGAGGTGGAATAAACACCCCAGAACGGGCGACAGGAATGGGCAGCACCGGAGGAAAGGATAAGCGCACGACCGGCATCGGACTTCAACAACAGCGGCTCGACCGAGCGAATCAAACGCCATGTAGAGGTGACGTTGATATTCATTACCTTTTCGAAGACCTTCGCTTCGATATGTCCAACAGGGGAAATGACCCCGAGCATTCCCGCATTGGCAACGAGGATATCGAGTTTTCCCCAGCGCTCATGAATGGAAGCGCCGAGCGCATCGATGGCGTTCATATCTGCGAGATCGAAGGGAACGAGAGTTGCCGTACCGCCCACGGCCTTGATCGCATCATCCAGTTCTTCAAGCCCGCCGACGGTACGTGCGCAGGCGATGACATGGGCTCCGGCTTTGGCCAGTTCGACTGCCGTAAAATAACCGATACCGCGCGACGCGCCGGTAACGAGTGCGATCCGGCCTTTAAGGTCGATGGTCATAATCCCCCCTGAAGATGATGTGGTGTCGAGCGACCTTTACTGGCATGGCCAGCATGCGGCAAGACGCCCGATAGTCGCATTCCTCGAACGACAAATAAAACCCGCCTCGGCGCTTTGCACAGGCGGGTTAACAGTCATCTTAGCCGTTGCTGGCCAGCATGGAAATCTTGCTGCCCATGGACTCGCCATTCTTGTCCAAGAGGCGGGTTGGATATTCACCGGTGAAGTAGTGATCGGTGAATTGTGGGCGGGCATTGTTGCGATCTTCACCACCAACGGCGCGGTAGAGCCCGTTGATGGAAAGGAAGGCGAGAGAGTCCGCGCCAATATATTTAGCCATGGCGTCCACGTCGGCGTACTGGTTGGCCAGCAGCTTGTCGGCATCCGGCGTGTCGATGCCATAGAAATCCGGGTGGAAGATCATCGGGCTCGCAACGCGGATGTGCACTTCCTTGGCACCCGCTTCACGGATCATCTGCACGATCTTGACCGACGTCGTACCGCGAACGATGGAATCATCCACCAGAACCACGCGCTTGCCTTCGATCATCGCGCGGTTGGCAGAATGCTTCAGCTTCACGCCGAAAGCGCGGATTTGCTGCGTCGGCTCGATGAAGGTACGACCGACATAGTGGTTGCGGATAATGCCGTACTCAAACGGAATACCGCTTTCCTGCGCAAAGCCGAGAGCAGCTGGGGTTCCACCATCCGGCACAGGCACCACGACATCGGCGTCGAGCGGGGTTTCCCTGGCAAGGTTCGCACCCATGTTCTTGCGCGTCGTATAGACGTTGCGGCCACCCACGACGGAATCCGGGCGAGCGAAGTAAACATATTCGAACAGGCACAGGCGCTCTGGCTGAGGCTTCGATGGTTTGCGGGCATCGATGCTGATCGAGCCATCCGGCTGGATTTCGCAGATGATGACTTCGCCATTTTCCACGTCGCGCACGAACTTCGCGCCGATAATGTCGAGGGCACAGGTTTCCGAGCAGAAAATCGGCTTGCCATCCAGTTCGCCCATGACAAGCGGACGGATGCCCGTGGGGTCGCGTGCAGCGATCAGCTTCGTGCGCGTCATGGCCAGCATGGAGTAACCACCCTCCATCTGGCGGATTGCGTCGATGAAACGGTCGGCAGTGGATGAATGGCGCGAGCGGGCGATGAGATGCAGCACGACTTCCGTGTCGGAGGTGGACTGACAGATTGCGCCGGTGGCGATGATCTGGCGGCGCAGCGTCAGGCCGTTGGTGAAGTTGCCATTATGGGCAATGGCGATGCCGCCTTCTTCCAGTTCCGCGAACAGCGGCTGCACGTTGCGCATCGCCACTTCGCCGGTGGTCGAATAGCGCGTATGGCCGATGGATATCGTACCGGGAAGCCGGGCCAGCGTGGTTGGGTTAGTGTAGTGGTCCCCAACCAGCCCCATATGGCGTTCCTGATGGAAACGCTTGCCATCGAAGGAGACGATACCGGCTGCTTCCTGTCCGCGATGCTGAAGAGCATGCAGGCCGAGAGCCGTCAGGGCAGCCGCGTCGGCATGTCCGAGAATGCCGAAAACGCCGCATTCTTCATGCAGGGTATCGCCATCTATGATGTCGTTGAACGTGGAATGCGAAAGCGGCTCATTCATCCGGCTTGCCTTTGCTTAGTGCCAAAAACAAAAACCGCCCTGGAGATTTTCTCTGCCAGTTTGGTCTGTCTGCTGCCTATGTTGAATATCTAGCACAAATAGCGCGCCTTGCATGTATTGCAAGGCGCGACACAGCGTCAATTATTTGTGGCCGGCGGATTTGTTGCCGGAGCTTCTTCCGCAGGTGCGGCCTCGGTGGTTGCTTCCGTGGGCTTGCCGAGGATGCGGGCGCGAATTTGCGGCTCGATATCGTCAGGCAGAACCGCTTCAAGCCGTCCCACCATGCCATCAAGGAACGGCTTCGACTTGGCTTGCGTGATCCATTCCGGTTGCGTTCTGACGTCCACCAGCCAGTTCCAGAAGGCGACCGCAACGACGAGAAGCAGAAGGCCACGCGCGGCGCCGAACAGGAAGCCGAGTGTGCGATCCAGAGCGCCGATGCGGCTATCGATGATGAAATCCGCAATGCGCGATGTGATGAACGAGATGATGATCAGCGCGACGAGGAAAACGAGACCGGCAGAGCCCGCGATCGCGATTTTGTCGTCATCGGTGTAGTTGCGTGCATAGGGCAGCAGCAGTGGATAGAGGTAGTACGCCGCAGCGACGGAACCGACCCAGCTCGCGATCGACAGGATTTCACGCGAGAACCCCCGCACCATGGCGAGAAGGGCGGAGAAAAGTACAACGGCAAGAACAATACCGTCGAAAATCGTAATGGGCATTTACCAACTCCGGAGGTCGCGGCACTCAGAGGAGAGCCACTGTGCCAATTTGCGATCCTCATACACTAGCCGGGTAAGCAGTGAAAGGATCATTATTCGTCTTCCTCAACCTGCCTGAAACGGTTGCCGGAACCTGCGATGCGCGCCACCAGATCTGGCAGGCTTTCAATTTCCGTCCAGCGACTTTTTGCGGCCTTCGGCAGTTCCGCAGAAGCAGAGGGCAGAAATGCGGCAGAAAAACCCAATTTTTCAGCCTCTTTCAACCGCTGTCCCGTTTGTGAAACCGGCCTTACCGCGCCCGACAGGCTGACTTCGCCGAAATAGACGCAATCGGCAGGCAGGGCAATACCGGCAAGCGACGAAACCAGTGCAGAGGCTATAGCCATATCCGCTGCGGGTTCAGAAATGCGATATCCGCCAGCGATATTCAAATAAACGTCATGCTGGCCGAGTTTCACGCCGCAATGCGCTTCCAGCACGGCGAGAATCATCGCGAGACGCGAGGAGTCCCAGCCGACGACTGCGCGACGTGGCGTTCCAAGAGACGTTGGCGCCACCAACGCCTGTACTTCAACCAGCACAGGGCGCGTTCCTTCAATGCCCGCAAAGACCGCAGCGCCAGGCGACTTCTCATTGCGCTCGCCGAGGAACAGTTCGGAAGGATTGGAGACCTCTCGAAGACCCTTGTCCGACATTTCGAATACACCGATTTCATCGGTCGGGCCGAAGCGGTTCTTGACGGTACGCAGTATCCGGTAGTGGTGACCCCGATCCCCTTCGAAATAAAGCACCGCATCGACCATATGCTCCACGACGCGCGGACCTGCGATCTGGCCTTCCTTGGTAACGTGACCAACCAGCACCATGGTCGCGCCAGTCTGTTTGGCAAAGCGGATCATGGCCTGAACGCCGGTACGAACCTGCGTCACCGTTCCTGGCGCAGAATCAGCGGTGTCGCTCCACAACGTCTGGATGGAATCGATGATGACGAGATCGGGCCGCTTACCTTCGGAAATCGTTGCCAGAATATCTTCGACATTGGTTTCTGCCGCAAGCAGCACGTCGGTTTCCGCCGCTCCAAGGCGCTGGGCGCGAAGCCGCACCTGCGCGACAGCTTCTTCACCGGAAACATAGATGACCCGATGACCACGCCGAGATAGCGCAGCCGCTGCCTGCATCAGCAGCGTGGACTTCCCGATACCCGGATCGCCGCCGATCAAGACCGCAGAACCCCGTACGAAGCCGCCACCGGTCGCCCGGTCGAGTTCGCTCATACCCGTTGGAATGCGCGGTGCTTCCTCGATTTCACCCGATAATGAGGTGAGCGTAACCGGCCTCCCCTTCTTCGGCGTCTTGCCGGGACCGGAGCCGATACCTCCCATCGGGTCTTCTTCGACTATGGTATTCCACTCACCGCAGCCTTCGCATTTTCCTGCCCAGCGGTTGTGGACTGTGCCGCAGTTCTGGCACACGAATTGAGTCTTGGCTTTGGCCATGAATTGTCAGTCTTCTTCTCTAATCCCTTGGAAAGAAGGCGTTAAGGCCGCGCCCCGTAGCGCGCAGGCTATCGTCCATCCACCTCCAAAAAGGCAAGTCGATCTCGTTTTGTTCTCGTATAGCATAATGGCGTCTTGCTTTCCAAGAGCCCGAGAAGACTATTCGTCTTCGATCAGATACTGGCGCTCGTAGCGCAAGCCAAGGCCGGTGAACATTTCATAACCAATAGTCCCTGCTGCGCGCGCAACCTCATCGACCAAGACATTCGGTCCAAACAACTCGATATAGTCGCCGGCCCGAACCGCGTTATAAGGCACATCGGTAACATCGAAGATGGTCAGGTCCATCGTCACGCGACCGGCCACCGGCACCCTGTATCCATTGATGAAACCTTCCGCGCCGCCGCGTCCCATGTCGCGGAGCGGAATACCGGAGCCGGAGAGAGAGCGATGATAGCCATCTGCGTAGCCAACGGCAGCGATGGCGAGCCGGCTTTTTCGCTTCAATGTGTAGGTGCCGCCGTAGCTCACGGTCTGGCCCTCACCCGCCTCACGAATCTGAATGATCCGCGCCTCTGCTTTCGCGACAGGACGCATCGGATTTTTCATGTCACTGACAGCCTCACCTCCGTAGAGAGCGATGCCGGGCCGTGTCAGATCAAAATGGTAGTCTGAGCCGAGCCAGATGCCGGCTGACGCAGAGAGGCTTGCTTCCACGCCTTCAAATGCCTTGCTGACGTTTCGGAATGCCTCAAGCTGCACCTTGTTCATGGGTGAAGACGGCGTATCGGCGCTGGCGAGGTGAGACATGACCAGAACGGGATCGAAGCTTGCCGGGCGGGTCGGATCGTCGGCCAGATAAAGCGCATCTTCCAGCGGAAGGCCGAGCCGGTTGAAGCCCGTGTCGACATGCAAAGCGAACGGGTGATCACCCCGGTCGGCCAACGCGCTCATCCAGAAAGACAGTTGCTCTTGAGAAGCAATGACCGGCACGAGATCATTCGCGAAGACATCGCGCTCCTGCCCCGGCCAAATACCGGAGAGAACGAATATGCGCGCTTCCGGCGCATGGGAGCGAAGCGTGACACCTTCCGAAACGGTGGCGACGAAGAAGTCACGCGCGCCCGCGTGATAAAGAGTAGAGCCGCAGTCTTCGATACCCATGCCATAGGCGTCTGCCTTCACAACGGCTGCGGTACGCGCCTTGCCGGAGCGACGCTTCATGTCAAGCCAGTTATTCGTAAGTGCGCCGAGATCGACCGTCAGCCGTAGCGGCGCAGTGTCGAATGCATCTGTATCCATTTCGGAAAAGCCGTCGTCGAACTCGTCTGTCATTGTTTTCAACCCATTATCAACTTGAAGCTTGTCTATCAGCTTTGTGGGAGTGGGTCATGACGGGTCGGGATAAACTTGGTCTTTACACACTGTTTCAGGCGGCCGGGAGAAGGGCGCTTAGAGAGTCCTTGCGAAATTGATTTTTAAACCGCCGCAACTGACCTCTTAAAAAGAAAGTCCCATTCCGACGAGGATTGGGGCTTCGAGAAATCAATGTTCTTCGTATTGCGTAAATGAAGGGTCGGCCAAGTCTGCGAAGCGGGTGAATTCGGACTGGAAGGCGAGTTTCACGGTGCCGGTCGGTCCGTGACGCTGCTTGGCGATGATGACGTCTGCCGTGCCTTTGACCTTGTCGAAATGCTGCTCCCACTCGGCGTATTTCGGGTCTGCCGGGTCGCGTGGCTCCATGTTCTTGACGTAATATTCCTCACGAAACACGAAGAGCACCACGTCGGCGTCCTGCTCGATCGAGCCCGATTCACGAAGGTCGGAGAGCTGGGGACGCTTGTCTTCGCGGCTTTCCACCTGACGGGAAAGCTGTGAGAGCGCGATGATCGGAACGTTGAGTTCCTTGCCTAGCGCTTTCAGGCCGGTGGTGATCTGGGTGATTTCCTGCACGCGGTTTTCGCCGCCCTTGCCGGAACCGGTCATCAGCTGAATATAGTCCACCACTAGACAATCGAGGCCACGCTGGCGCTTGAGGCGGCGTGCGCGGGCGGAAAGCTGGGCGATGGAAATACCACCGGTCTGGTCGATGTAGAGCGGCACTTTCTGCATCATCTGCGAGCAGGCGACGAGCTTTTCGAAATCGGACTCGGTGATTTCACCACGGCGAATCTTCGAGGACGACACTTCCGTCTGTTCGGAAATGATACGGGTTGCCAGCTGTTCGGACGACATTTCGAGTGAGTAGAAGCCGACGACGCCACCGTTCTTCGCCTTGAACGAGCCATCCGGCTGCACTTCCTGCTCGTAGGAAGCGGCAATATTATAGGCGATGTTGGTGGCGAGCGAGGTCTTGCCCATACCCGGACGACCCGCAAGTACGATCAAGTCGGAACGCTGCAAGCCGCCCATGCGGCCATCCAGCGAGTGGATGCCGGTGGAAATGCCCGAAAGGTTTCCGTCACGCTCAAACGCTGCGCCCGCCATGTCGATGGCAAGTGCAACGGCATCGTTGAAAGACTGGAAGCCGCCATCATAACGGCCCGTTTCAGCAAGCTCGAACAGGCGGCGCTCGGTGTCTTCGATCTGCGCCTGCGGCGGCATGTCGAGCGGCGCGTCATAGGCGATGTTGACGACATCCTCACCGATCTGGATCAGCGCGCGGCGCAGGGCCAGATCGTAGATGGCGCGGCCATAATCCTCGGCATTGATGATCGATACGGCTTCGGCGGCCAGGCGCGCGAGATACTGCGCAACGGTCAGATCGCCAACCTTCTCATCCGCCGGAAGGAAGGTCTTGATCGTGACCGGATTGGCAGTTTTGCCCATGCGAATGATATCGCCCGCGACCTCGAAAATCTTGCGATGCAGCGGCTCATAGAGATGAACCGGCTTCAGAAAGTCGGAAACGCGGTAATAGGCGTCATTGTTGACGAGGATGGCACCCAGCAGCGCCTGCTCGGCCTCGATATTGTTCGGTGCCTCGCGGTAGAGCGGCTCTGCAGCCGGGGCGGGGGTGATCTTTCTCACGGCGTCGTTCATGGTTTGCGTGATCTCCCTTCAAGCCTTCTTATGTTTTGCAAGCCTGCCGGTTTGAAGCGTCCGGGCGCTTGCGTCAATGACATTGCGGCAACAGTGGCAAACGGGCTCACCTAAAGAGAGGTGGGCTGCATCACATTCGGGGTTGTCCCCACTAATCCACAGGCGGGCTCGGCGGAGTTTATGACGCGTTTCGCGAATCACTCCGTCGGTGGCATGATTTTACGGCATAGCTGCCAATCAGCGAAACCATCTTGAATTTCATCAAAAATAAAAATAGATAGGCTGAATATAGATAGCACACTAATTATAAGGCGCGATTACATTGTCCAGGGCGACGGAGAAAGAACAGCTCTTCGATGAGATGGCTGCCTTCAATCGCAAGCTCCGCTCGTTTTTCGATGCGCGGGTGGCTGAGAAGGGGCTGACGCTGGCGCGTGCGCGCACATTGTTCGCGCTTTCGCGCCGAGGCTCCCTCACACAAAAAGAGCTTGCCGAAGAGCTGGAAATAGAAACGCCGACGCTGGTGCGTTTGCTGGATGCCATGGAGAAACAAAATCTCATCGAACGGCGTTCTGACGAAACGGACCGGAGGGCGAAGCGGATTCATATGACGCCAGTCGGGCTCAATACATTCGAGGACGTGGATGCGCAGGCCAAGGCCATGCGGGCCGAGATCGCGGTGGATATTTCGACGGACGAAATCCGCGCAGCCCTGCAGGTCGTAAGGCGTCTGACGGGCAATCTGCAAAACCTCTCCGGGGAAAAGGTGCAGCCGTGAGTAACGCGATATCAAGCACGCCCGCAGCGCCTTTGGGAAAAGTCCCTCATGACGATGCCGTGGCGAGAAAGCCGGAGCAGGAAGTACCTGCGGCACCCCCTCAGCCTGCGGAAAAGTCGTTCCTTGAGAAGCTGATGTACTGCGGCGCCGGTCTTGCCTTCTTCATTACGCAGGGCCTGGGCATGAATATCGTCATGGCCAATATCTACCAGTTGCAGGGAGAATTTTCCGGCACGGTGGCGGAAATCGCCTGGCTTTCGGCGGCCTATATGGCGCCCTATGCCACCTTCTCCATCGCGCTGTTCAAGGTGCGCCAGCAATATGGCCTGCGGCCCTTTGCGGAAATCAGCATCATCGCTTTCGTGTTTGCATCCTGTCTCAATCTCTTCGTGACGGACCTGCATTCGGCCATCGTCGTGCGCTTCGTCAGCGGCATGGCGGCGGCACCGCTCTCATCGCTCGGCTTTCTCTATATCCTTGAGGCCTTCCCGGTGCAGCGCAAGCTGACGCTGGGGCTAAGCATTGCGCTGACCGGCACGCTGTTGTCATCGCCGCTGGCGCGCATCATCTCGCCAACGCTTTTGCAGATCGATGGCTGGCAGGCGCTTTACAGCATGGAAGTGGGCATGGCGCTTGCCGTGCTACCGATCATCTATTTGCTGCCGCTCACCCCGCCCCCGCGCGTAAAGGTCATCGAGCGTCTCGATATTCTAAGCTATTTGCTTTTCGCCGGTGGTCTGGGCTGCATGGCGGTGTTCCTCACGCTTGGCCGGTTTTACTGGTGGTTCGAAACCTGGTGGCTTGGCGTGCTGCTGGCGACCTCCATAGCGCTGTTGACCATGATGACCTTGATCGAACTGCCGCGAAAGAACCCGATGCTGGATCTGCGCTGGATCTTTTCGCGCACGAACCTGCATCTGATCGCGATCCTGTTGATCTACCGTGCTGTCTCTTCCGAGCAATCCTCGACAGCCGTCAGCCTTTACCAGCAACTCGGCATTCTCAACGACCAGACGATGGGGCTTTACGCGCTGATCATTCTGGCCACCATCCTTGGCGGCGCGGTCTGCGCTATGCTGATGCTGACGAAATATGTCGAGACAGCGCATATCATCGCCTTGTCCACGATTGCGCTCGGTGCTTTCATGGATAGCACTTCGACCAACCTGACGAGGCCGGAGCAGATGTATCTGAGCCAGGCAATGATCGCCTTCGGCGCTGCCATGTTCCTTCCGCCGGTGATGGCAAAAGGCTTCGGTGCGGCTTTGGCAAAAGGCCCGGCCTATCTCGTCAACTTCATTACCATCTTCCTGTTCACGCAGATAACAGGTTCCATGTTGACAACGGGGCTGCTCGGCTCCTTCGTGACGCTGCGGGAAAAATTCCACTCCAATATTCTCGTGGAAAGCATACTTCTGCAAAATCCGCAGGTGGCCCAGCGTGTCAGCCAGCTTTCGGCAGTTTACAGCCACGTCATCAATGACCCGGCACTGCTGAAGGCGGAAGGCTTGAGCCTGCTTGGCCAGCAGGTGACGCGCGAGGCCTATATTCTGGCCTATAACGATACCTTTTTGCTGATTTCAGTTTGCGCTGCTGCGGCACTTGCCATGCTGCTTCTCCATCTTGCGTGGTTGCGCATCAAGCCGCTTTTTGTCAGCGGGCAAGATGCAGCCGCTACCCCACAATCCTGATCGTTTAGAGTCCTAAAAATGCTAAAGAAGATTTTCACGCCTCTCACTCTCATCGTCCTTCTCGGCGGCATCGCCGGTGTTGCGCTGGTGCTTTACGCATGGCGCCTGCCGCCTTTCTCCAGTGCCGTGGAAATGACCGACAACGCCTATGTGCGCGGTTACGTCACGACCATGAGCCCGCAGGTTAGCGGTTACGTGGTGGATGTTCCGGTCAAGGATTATCAGGAGGTCAAGCAAGGCGACCTTCTGGCCAAGATCGATGACCGCATTTTCAAACAAAAGCTCGCGCAGGCCGAAGCGACGCTCGCCAGCCAGACGGCGGCCTTCGATAACTCCCGCCAGCAGGAAATTGCCGCCAACGCCAATATTCGCTCCAGCGAAGCGGCGGTGGATAGCGCAGAAGCCTCCCTGAAACAGGCCCAACTCTCTGCGGACCGTCAGGATAACCTCATCCGCAGCGGTGTCGGCACGTCCAGCCTTCAGGAAGAAGCGCAGGCCAATCTGGACAAGTCCCGCGCTGGCCTCTCACAGGCGAAGGCCGCGCAGGAAGTCGCGCGTCAGGACCTCCAGACGATCATCGTCAATCGCGGTTCGCTTCAGGCCGCGGTTGCCAATGCGCAAGCCTCGGTGGAACTGGCAAAGATCGACCTTCAGAACACGGAAATCCATGCGCCGCGGGATGGCAAGCTCGGTGAGGTCGGCGTTCGTGTCGGCCAATATGTGACGGCGGGCACGCAGCTGATGGCGGTCGTGCCGCATGAAATATGGGTGGTGGCTAATTTCAAGGAAACGCAGCTTGCCGGAATGGAAGTCGGCCAGCCCGTGACCATTTCCGTCGATGCCCTTCACCGCCGCAAGCTCAACGGCACGGTCGAGCGCTTTTCGCCAGCAGCGGGTTCCGAATTTGCCGTTATCAAGCCCGACAATGCCACTGGCAACTTCGTGAAAATTGCCCAGCGTATCGGCGTCCGGGTTTCCATAGATCCCGACCAGCCCATGGCAGCAGAGCTTTCGCCAGGTATGTCCGTTGTCGTCAGGGTCGATAAAAACTCCGCCCCGAAGATCGCGCAAACAGCGGCGAAGTGAGTTAGGATGGACGCAAAACACGGATAGGAGGGGCGTCATGACCATCTACACAGGCGGCTGCCAATGCGGCGCGATGCGGTTTCGTGTGGAAGGGACGCTCAAAGACAGCTCCATATGTCATTGCCGTATGTGCCAGAAGGCGTTCGGTGCATATTACGCGCCTCTGGTTTCCGTGCGTGGACAGATGTTCGAGTGGACGCGCGGTGAGCCGAAGCGCTTCCAGTCCTCCAACCACGTCAAGCGCGGTTTCTGCGCCGAGTGTGGCACCCCGCTGACCTATGAAGCACCGGATGGCATAGCGGTTGCGGCGGGTGCATTCGATGATCCATCCGCAATTCCACCCGTCATTCAATGGGGCGTCGAAAACAAGATCGGCTTCGTTGATAGCCTGCACCGGCTACCAGCGGAAGAAACAGAAGCTGATCTCACCTCGGCAAGTTTCATTTTCGATCTTGTTTCCTACCAGCATCCGGACCACGATACAGCCGAATGGCCAAGGGGAAAGATCTGATGAGCGAAACGGGATATTCAGGCGGCTGCCAATGTGGTGCGGTGCGTTTCCATGCGGGCAAGCTCGGCCGCCCATCCATCTGCCATTGCCGCATGTGCCAGAAACATTTCGGCAATTTCTTCGGCGCGCTCGTCACTGCCGATCAGGCGCACCTGACCTGGACACGCGGCCAGCCTACCCTTTTCCGCTCCTCGGCAAAAATCCATCGCGGTTTCTGCAACAAATGCGGCACACCACTGACCTATCATCACCCGGGCGGCGTCGAGATCGCCATCGGCGCCTTCGATCAACCGGAGCAGATCGAACCGCAGGTGCAGGTCAATGCCCACTTGCAGATGCCCTGGATCAAGGCGCTGTTCGACAAGCCCGAAGTACAGCAGAGCGTGGACGAGGCCAGCATCGTTTCATACCAGCATCCGGACCACGACACGGATGTCTGGCCACCTCAGGACAATGTGAACTGATGGCCGCAGCGGCACCTTCGGGCGGCTGCCAGTGTGGCGCAGTGCGCTACCGGATCGACGGCGACATCAGATATCCGCATGTCTGTCACTGCCGTATGTGTCAGAAAGCGTCCGGCAATTATTTTCTGCCGCTGGGCGCAAGTGGCCGAAACCGCTTCCAGATCACACGTGGCGCACCGGCCTGGTTCCACTCGTCCGATCATGTGCGCAGGGGTTTTTGCAGCGCCTGCGGCACGCCGCTGTTTTACGATATTCCCGGTACCGATTTCATCAACGTCACGCTTGGTTCGCTCGACGAACCGCAGCGGATAAGGCCGGAGGCCCAGTCTAATCTTACCGGCAAAATGAAATGGCTGGCTGAGCTCGACGATCTGCCCGCAGAGATTGAAGCTGAGAAAGATCCGTGCCAGACCATCACGAACAGGCAGCACCCTGACCATGATACGATTGACTGGCCACCACAGGAAAAACAGCATGACCAATGACCTGCGCAGCTTCTATCCCGAAATCGAACCCTTCGAAACAGGGATGCTGGACGTAGGCGACGGCCACACGATCTACTGGGAGCGGGTCGGCACCGAAGGCGCGAAACCTGCGGTATTCCTGCATGGCGGTCCCGGCGGTGGCGTCAATCCCACGCAACGCCGCGTGTTCGACCCCGCCCTTTATGACGTGATCCTTTTCGATCAGCGTGGGTGCGGACGCTCTACGCCACATGCCAGTCTGGAAGCAAACACCACCTGGCATCTTGTCTCCGACATGGAAAAGCTGCGCGAGAAATTCGGCTTTGAGACATGGCAGGTGTTCGGCGGCTCATGGGGCTCGACACTTGCCCTCGCCTATGCCGAAACCC
Organism: Agrobacterium larrymoorei; assembly: GCF_013322225.1. Taxonomy (GTDB): domain Bacteria; phylum Pseudomonadota; class Alphaproteobacteria; order Rhizobiales; family Rhizobiaceae; genus Agrobacterium; species Agrobacterium larrymoorei_A. Next base: position 79,032 of record NZ_JAAMFB010000010.1, on the reverse strand, counting down.
ACCCGGAGCGCGTTAGCGAGCTGGTACTGCGCGGCATATACACCCTGACGAAGGCTGAACTTGACTGGTACTACCAGTTCGGTGTTTCGGAAATGTACCCGGATCGCTGGGAAACGTTTATCGCGCCCATTCCCGAAGCCGAACGCGGCGAAATGATGCGCAGCTACAATCGCTACCTCACCGGCCATGACGAAGCCAAGAAACTGGAATGTGCCAAGGCATGGAGCCAATGGGAAGGCGCAACCATTTCGCTGGTGACCGATCCGGACAGGGTGGATGCGTTCGGCGAGGCTGATTACGCCATCGCTTTCGCTCGCATCGAAACCCACTATTTCGTCAATGCAGGCTGGTTCGAAGAAGGCCAGCTCCTGCGCGATGCCCACAAGCTGAAGGACATTCCCGGGGTCATCGTGCATGGTCGCTACGATATGCCCTGCCCGCTCAAGACCGCATGGGATCTAGCCAAGGCCTGGCCGAGAGCGGATTTCCATATCGTCGAGGCGGCGGGCCATGCGCTGAGTGAACCGGGCATTCTCGACCAGTTGATCCGCGCAACGGATAGATTTGCTGGGAAGTAGTCGAAGCCTTCGCCTCTTATGACGTCACCCTCGGGCCTGTCCCAAGCATCTCCGGGGTTGAGACCGGCTTCCGGAAGCCAAGCACCTGGAAGAACCGATACCGCATCAAATCACGAATCTTACCAGCCATTTAAATGATTTGGCTTACAGTTCGATTCACGCACTTCATGCCAGGTTTCAACGATGTGAAGCTTTTCTCATCGGAAGCTTCACGGAAATGAATTGGTATATAACGTCAAACAGGAATACTGCGGTGATATCCCAACCCGTTTGGCAGAAGTCCCATGGCAATGAACCCTACTCTTCAGGCTCCGCAGGCAGGCGATAGCGCGCGTGGCTTCGTTTACGCTCTTACAGCCTATGTATTGTGGGGGTTTCTGCCGTTTTACATGAAGGCCGTGGCGCATATTTCGCCTCTGGAGATCATCGTACACCGCGTGGTCTGGTCAGTGCCGATTGCGGCGATCGTTCTTATCGTTCTGGGCCGCACGGCGGAAATCCGTCAGGCGCTGACGACCCCCAAAATGCTTGCCATGGCCTGCCTCACGGCATCGCTCATAAGTGTGAACTGGGGCATCTATATCTGGGCCATCGGCTCCGGCCACGCGCTCGATGCGGCGCTCGGTTACTTCATCAATCCCTTGTTCAGCATCATGCTGGGCGCAATCCTGCTGAAAGAGAAGCTGAGCCGCGTTCAGATGGCTGCAATCTCTCTCGTCGCGCTGGCCGTCGCCCTGCTCACCTGGAATGCCGGCGGCGTGCCGTGGGTGGCAATCGCTCTCACCGTGTCCTGGGGTTTTTACGCATTTTTCCGAAAGACGCTGCCCATCGGACCAACGCAAGGTTTCCTGCTGGAAGTTCTGCTGCTAACCCCGCCTGCCCTTGCCTTCATCATCTATCTCGCCTTCACCGGCCAAGGCCATTTCGCGGGAGGCTCAAGCAGCGATACATGGCTGCTCGCGGCCAGCGGCCTGATCACGGCAATCCCGTTGATACTCTACGGCAATGGTGCAAAGCTTTTGAAACTTTCGACGATCGGTATCATGCAATATATCGCGCCATCGATGATCTTCGTGATCGCCATCTTCGTGTTCCGCGAACCCTTCGACACAGTGCGGCTGATCGCCTTCGTCATGATATGGTCGGCGTTGATAATCTACACCGTTCCAGGCCTGCTCAAAGGCAGGCACACACGGTAAGCCTTCAGCCTCTGGAGCGCTTCATCGTTAAATAGAAGCGTTCTATAACTGCGAAATTACCGACGGATCGCCCTCGGGATTTTGTTGTGCCTCAGCGCGCTCGATGACTGCCGGAACGATGTCCTTTATATCGCTGATCACCAGCGGATTGAGCAGATGCGCCCGATGGATAAAGCCCTGATCGCGCATATGGCGGATCAGTTCGAGCATCGGGTCCCAGAAACCGTTGATGTTTGCAAAGACCATCGGCTTGGCATGGCGGCCAAGCTGCGCCCAGGTCATGATCTCCACGATCTCTTCCAGAGTGCCGATCCCGCCCGGCAGTGTCACGAAGGCATCCGATCTTTCAAACATCATGTGCTTGCGCTCATGCATGTCCTTGGTGATCACAAGTTCGTTCAATTGGCCAAGGGAATGGCGTGTGGCTTCCATGTCCACGAGAAATTCGGGTATGATGCCCGTAACCTCGCCACCAGCAGCAAGAACGCCGCTCGCAACGGCACCCATAATGCCCTTGGTTCCGCCTCCATAGACGAGGCGAATGCCGTTTTCAGCAATGGTCCTGCCAAGTGCGCGGCCGGATTCCATGTAGGCAGGATCGCGCCCTGGCTGAGAACCGCAATAAACACAGATGGATCGAATCGATTGGTTTTTACTCGTCATGCCCCGCACCGAACTACGGGGGACCAGTTACGTCAAGAAAATTTGGGGAATGAGGTTGCATAACCGGCCCGTTTAACGTGAGAACGCTTGTATGGCAGGCACTAAAACGCTATCGCTCGGCAATAATATTGCGAGAAATATACCCGGAGAGTCATGATGAAAAACAAAAGGGCCGGATTGCTGGCGCTTATCGTTCTTGGCGTCGCAACGCTACTCATGGTCTTCTTCGTTTTGCCGCGCATGTCGGTCGATGACATTCCCGCCGGAAACGCAACCAACGAAGCGGCAAACGGCAATCAGAATGGCGGCCAGACCGAGGGCGAAAAGCCGGGCGAGCTGCTTTCAGATTCGGCGAAGGAAACGGCAACCATTGCCGACAAGGTTGGTCGTCTCGCGGAATCCGCAACCCAGTCCATCAAGGAAATGACGGGGCTCTTTGCTGGCAACACTATTCCATCGAATGAGCAATTCGCCGCAGCTCGCGCAAAGGTCGAAGCTTCGCTTCGGGAATTGAACAATGTCGATATTCCTGAAACGCTCGATGAAACCACATCGCGGTTGATCACGACCGCACGCACTGCTGCCGAACGGGCAATGGCCTTCCTGCGTGGTCTGCCTACGGATCCTAATGCGGCAGCGGCACAGGTGCGCCGTCTGGCTGGCGTGTTCGCCGGAACGGATGATGGTGCGGCGAGACCGGAAGCACCTGCTGAAGCCGCGGCCCAAACACCCGCAACTCCCGCCGCCCCGCAGGGCGATGCGGCGCAGCTTCCAAGCTTCGATGTATTGCGTGTGGAGCCGGATGGCTCCGCCGTCATCGCAGGCAAGGCACAGCCGGGCTCGGAATTGGAAATCATCAATAAAGGTCAGGTCATCGCCAGGGCACCTGTCGAAAGCAGCGGCGATTTCGCAGCCGTCCTCGACAATCCTCTGTCGCCGGGAGATCACGAGCTTGTTTTGCGTTCCACGAACAAGGACGGCAAGGTTTCGGAATCTCGGGACGTAGCCACCGTTTCCGTTCCGAAAGAGAAGAATGGTGAATTGCTGGCCATGGTGACGACACCTGGCAAGGCAAGCCGGGTTCTGGCCATGCCGGATGCCGCTCCCTCCGACCTGCATACACCGGCGGCACCCCAGCCTGATAATGCGGCTGCGACGTCCGCCCCAACGGCTCCCGCCACCGCTGAAACCGCATCGACCCGTGTCACGGCTGTGGAATTCGATGGCTCGAAGATATTCATCGCTGGCTCGGCCCCCGCAGGGACAATGGTTCGCGCTCTCGTGGATGACGCCCGTATCGGGCAGGCACGGGCAGAAGCGTCCGGCAGTTTCGTCATAGAAGGCGATGTCCAGCTTTCCGTCGGCAACCACATCATCACGGCGGAAGCGCTGGATGGCGCAGGCAATGTTTCCGTTCGCGTTCGCGTGCCATTCGCACGACCTGAAACGGATCAGGCGACCGTTGCCATGCAGCAGGAGCCATCGTCCCCTTCGTCTGGCGCGTCCACCGCGCAGACTTCGGCGGCGGTCGTCAGCGATCTGGCAGCATTCGAGGCCCTTCGCACGGAAGTCTCCAAGGCTTTCGGTATTCTTTCCAACCTTTATCAGGATGGAAAGACGCCTGCACTGGATGAAGTTGCTGCGGCCAAATCAGCAACCGTCATCGCGCTTCGTTCGCTTTCGGAATTCCGCACGGCTGCAACTGCCGACGCCGCGTTCACAGCTTTCGTCAACGATATCGCCGCCAAGGCGCGCTCAGTTCTTGATACTGTCGATGGCTTGCCCAATGATGTGGCCGCGGTTGGCAGGGCTATAGGCGATCTGACGGCGCGCATGGCCGAGCTCAATGCGGCGGCACCCGCATCGGTCACCTCCGGTTCCGCCTCTCCTGCGCAGTCTCCTGCCCCAGCCGCCTCTGGCCCAAAGACATTCGAGCAGGCACCGCTGGCGCATAGCGACAGCACCGTCATCATCCGTCGGGGCGATACGTTGTGGCAAATCTCGCGTCGCGTTTACGGCCAGGGTGTTCGCTACACCACCATCTATCTCGCCAACCAGGAGCAGATCAAAAATCCTGACCTGATCGAGCCCGGCCAAATCTTCGGTGTGCCAGAAAAGGCTTTGCCCGATGCAGAGGAAATCCATCGCAAGCGGTTGAAGAGCCAGTAATCCAAGCGTGCTCGGCATTGCAAAGCCAGCCTGCTAATATTATCTAGCGAAGAGCACGGCGGCCTGTGAGCCGCCGTCTTGCTGTCTGCACCCGGCAGACGCCGGAGTGAAGAATGGCCGACCAGAAAAAGACGATTTCAGCGGATTCCAGCAATCCGATGCAGACCCTCATCAACCTGTGGCCTTACATGTGGCCGCAAGGCAGGCCTGACCTGAAGATGCGGGTGGTGTGGGCCACCATCTTCCTCATTGTTGCCAAGCTTGTGCTGATATCCGTTCCCTATTTCTTTAAATGGGCAACGGACGCGCTGAACGGCAAGCTGGACATGGCGGGGCTCGTCCCCGTCTTCCTGCTTGGTGCAGTATCGCTCGTCATCGCCTATAACTTGACGCGGCTCGTCCAGGTCGGGCTCAACCAGCTTCGCGACTCGCTGTTTGCCAGCGTCGGCCAGCATGCGGTACGCCAGCTTGCCTATAAGACTTTCGTTCACATGCACCGGCTTTCGCTACGCTTTCATCTGGAACGCAAGACGGGCGGGCTTTCGCGCATTATCGAACGCGGTACGAAGGGCATCGAAACGATTGTCCGCTTCACCATTCTCAACACCGCGCCAACTTTCATCGAATTCCTGCTGACAGCCGTCATCTTCTGGCTATCCTACGGCTTCTGGTATGTCTTCGTCACCGTGCTGACCGTCTGGGCCTATATCTGGTTCACGGTAAAGGCCAGCAACTGGCGTATTTCCATTCGCCGCACGATGAATGACAGCGACACCGACGCCAATACCAAGGCCATCGACTCGTTGCTGAACTTCGAAACCGTGAAGTATTTCGGCAATGAGGATATGGAAGCCCGCCGCTTCGATGCCTCCATGGCGAAGTATGAGAAGTCCGCAACTGCCATCTGGACCTCGCTTGGCTGGCTGAACTTCGGTCAGGGTGTCATCTTCGGCCTCGGCTCGGCGATCATGATGGTGATGTCCGCGCTTGCCGTGCAGCGCGGCGAACAGACCATCGGCGATTTCGTCTTCATCAATGCGCTGCTGTTGCAGCTTTCCGTACCGCTGAACTTCATCGGCTTCGTGTATCGCGAAATCCGTCAGGGCCTGACCGATATCGAAGAGATGTTCGATCTACTGGAAGTTCAAGCGGAAGTGATAGACGCCCCGGATGCAAAACCCTTGCAAGCTGGCCCCGGCGCGTTGAGCTTCCGAGACGTCCATTTCGCCTATGATCCGGAGCGCCCCATCCTCAAGGGCATCTCCTTCGATGTGCCTGCGGGTAAAACGGTGGCCATCGTTGGCCCGTCCGGCGCGGGAAAATCCACCATCTCCCGGCTACTCTATCGGTTTTACGATATTCAGGATGGCGAGATCACCATCGATGGGCAGGATATTCGCGGCATCACGCAAAAGAGTCTTCGTTCCGTGATAGGCATGGTGCCGCAGGACACGGTCCTGTTCAACGATACGCTGGCCTATAACATCCGATATGGTCGTCCGGATGCCACAGACGCTGAACTGACGGCTGCGGCCAATGCAGCCCAGATCAGTGGTTTCATCGGCAAACTGCCCGGCGGCTATCAAACAATGGTCGGCGAGCGCGGTCTCAAGCTCTCAGGCGGAGAGAAGCAGCGCGTGGCGATTGCCCGCACGATTTTGAAGGCGCCGCCCATCCTCATTCTGGATGAAGCAACCTCTGCACTCGACACGCATACGGAACAGGAAATCCAGAGCGCACTGGACACCGTTTCGCAAAATCGTACCACGCTCGTTATTGCTCACCGGCTGTCGACCGTCATCGGCGCGGATGAGATTATCGTCCTGAAAGACGGCAATATCGCCGAGCGCGGCACGCATTCCTCACTGATGATGGCGGGTGGGCTTTACGCCTCCATGTGGAGCCGTCAGCGCGAGGCCATTCAGGCGGAAGAGCGGCTGCGTGAAGTGCGCGAGAAAGACGATCTCGGCGTCGTGGACCGTGGCGAGCCCGCGCATTGACACATCCATTCCGAAACTGTGCCGCGTTTTGCGAAAACGCCATGTACTGACGCGGGATAAAGCCTGTGGATCATGTGCAACACATTGCTCAGGCGGCTTTTTGCCTGTAGTCACCTTAGCGTGTTTTTGTCGCGCACGGCGTGAATATGGTCGTGAAGCGACTATATGAAGCCTGTTGCGCAACAAGCCGTTTGTTCTGACGCCGCTGACGCGCTCAAGCTAAAACCGGAGAAGAAAGATCAATGAACCTGTTCGATACCATTCGCAACACCATCGTACCGATCCATAAGGAAGGCTACGTTTTTGTTGCGGCGTTCTTCGTGGCATCGCTGGTGCTCGGCTGGATCGCTGAGCCTCTCTTCTGGGTCGGCATGGTTCTGACCGCGTGGTGCGCCTATTTCTTCCGCGACCCGGAGCGCGTTACGCCGCAGGATGACGATCTCATCGTAAGCCCTGCCGATGGCACCGTTTCGGCTATCCAGACCGTTGTTCCGCCGCTGGAACTGGAACTCGGCAAGGAGCCGATGGTCCGCGTTTCCGTGTTCATGAACGTGTTCAACTGCCACGTTAACCGCTCGCCGGTTCGCGGCCGTATCGTGAACGTCTCCTATCGTCCCGGCCTGTTTTTGAATGCCGAAGTGGACAAGGCTTCAGAAGACAATGAGCGCAACGGTCTCGTCATCGAAACCGCGCACGGCAAAGTTGGCGTGGTACAGATCGCAGGCATGGTTGCCCGCCGGATCGTCTGCTGGGTGAAGCCGAATGAGCCCGTCGATGCTGGCGAGCGCTTTGGCCTCATTCGTTTCGGTTCGCGTCTCGACATCTTCCTGCCGGAAGGCTTCCAGCCGCGTGTGTCCGTTGGCCAGACCGCTATTGCGGGTGAAACCGTTCTGGCAGAATTCGGTTCTACCAAGGGCGCGGTCATCAGCCGCCGCGGATAAGACTTGTACGAGGGAGCTGCTCCATGGATACGCCGACACCGCAGCCGGAAACCAATGGCAAGCCGGAATTGACCAATGACAGCGGGCGCGGCCCGCGTCTTCGTGAAATTCCACTGCGGCTCGTCATACCAAATCTCGTTACGGTGCTGGCGATCTGCGCGGGCCTGAGCGGCGTGCGTCTGGCCTTCGAAGGCCGGTTCGAACTTGCCGTCGCCATGGTGCTGCTCGCCGCGTTCCTCGATGGTATCGATGGCCGCCTCGCCCGCATGATGAAGGCGACCTCGAAATTCGGCGCGCAGATGGATTCGCTTGCCGATATCGTCAATTTCGGCGTCGCTCCTGCGCTTGTCCTTTATGCCTATGTCCTCGATCAGGCCCGCTCCTTCGGCTGGATCGCTGCCCTTATTTACGTCATCGCCGCCGGGCTTCGGCTTGCCCGCTTCAATGTGATGATCGAGCGCGAGGTAAAAGCTCCCTGGCAAAACGAGTTCTTCGTCGGCGTTCCCGCGCCTATGGGTGCCATGCTCGTGCTGCTGCCGGTTTATCTGGGCTTCATCGGCGTGGAACCCGGAAAGACATTCGGTTACATCTCGGCCTTCTATACCGTGCTGATCGGCTATTTCCTCATCAGCCGCCTTCCTGTCTGGTCCGGCAAGTCGGAAAGCAGTATTCGCCGCGACCGCGTTCTGCCTGCCATCCTCATCGTCGTGCTTTATGTGGCGCTGCTGATGAGCTTCACCTGGGAAGTGCTGATCGTAACGGTTGCCGCATATCTCATCTTCCTGCCGTTCAGCGCCCGCCTATGGCACAAGCGCTACGGAACGTTGACGATTGAGGAAGATGCGCATGGCGAAGCGGGCAATGGGTTGGATCGGGGTCTCTGACAATCTCCCCGCTCGGCAACGGAAGGTTTAAATTCGGTTAATCTTCGGTATGGCGTGAACACAAAATGTCGCAGGCTGCAATTTTCAATTGATTGAAATCGCCTCGAATTCGTCACGATTTCACACCAGAGAATTCATCACACAAGTCGTAGAATCGATGACTTTAAAAAAATCTCTGGAGAGTGGAATGACTGAAACAAAGAAGATCGAAGCCCCTGCGAAACCGGACCTGAACAGCCATTACCGTCCGCTGGGCCTGAAGGCCGTTGCTGCCGCTGCGATGATGCTGAAGCGTACGCAGGTAAAGCCTGCCTAAAGGTTGGTGCCTTGTCCGTCATGCCTCACTTTGTCGGGAATGAAGAGGCACCGCCTTTCCCCCTTCTGAAGCGATTAAAAAAGATGGAAACGGCGCGGTATATTTTCCTCTCCCCTTGGGAGAGGATAGAAAATCTCGACTTTAAGCGGAGCTAAACTCTAGATTCTTGGTGAGGCGTTCGGCTTTTTCAAACCCTCCCTTAAAACAGAGACAACTGCTCATCATCCCTCTTCACCAATTTCGCCACCGGTGGCAGGACCTCCGCGGCCGACGCTGGCTCGATCAAATCCGGTCCGGTATTGGCAACCTTGTTCACCCGATCGGACACCGGGATCATCTCGAAGAAATCGTCGTCTGCCGCCATCATCAAATCGGCCACCTCGCGCGGTTCCTGCGTCTTGCAGTCGAGCCAACGACTAAAATCCTCCGGCGAAATAACCACCGGCATCCGGTCATGAATTCGTGCGATGGAGTGATTGGCGGCGGTCGTCAGGATTGCGCCCGTATCCACTTCAGAACCATCGGCGGATGACCATGTCTCCATCAGACCCGCAAAAGCGACGATACCACCGCGCTTCGGTTTGATGTAATAAGCTTGCGGCTTGACACCCTCTTCCTTGGGCGGCCTTTTCCACTCGTAGAAACCGGTCGCCGGGATCAAAACGCGACGGTGGCGCATGGCAGCGCGGAAAGAGGCCTTGCCGATGGCCGTCTCGGAGCGGGCATTGATGAGCAGCGGAAACTCTTTCGGGTCTTTCACCCAACCGGGCATGAAACCCCAACGCACCAGGACGGCCTGGCGGTTCGGCAGGTTGCTCCCCGGTTCCGGACGGCTCCCTTCTACAACGACGAGCACGGGCTGCGTCGGCGCGATGTTGAAGCGGGCCGGAAAATCATCAAGACCGATCAGATCGAGATATTCCGCCACCTCTTCCGGCGTCGCGTTGAGCACGAAACGACCGCACATGCGCCTAGCCCCTCGGTCCGAACAGGATCAGCGATGCACCGGCTAGGCAGATCGCACCGCCTGCGAAATCCCACCGATCCGGTACATGTCCCTCGACGCTCCACAGCCAGATGAGCGAAGCGACGATGTAAATGCCGCCATAGGCCGCATAAGCCCTGCCAGCCGCCTCGCTCGGCACCAGCGTGAGCAACCATGCGAATGCCGCAAGCGATACCATGCCGGGCACAAGCCAGACCACGGACGTTCCCATCCGCAGCCAAGCCCAGAAGGCGAAACACCCGGCGATTTCGGTAAGCGCAGCAGCGGCGTAGATGAAGTAAAGCTTCATGGGTGGTCCCGATGCGCGATTGATTCTCTGCCTGTCAGCATAGCGTTTTCAAACAGATGCGCCCACATCTCACGTCATGATCGCTCGCAAATACAGAGAAGCGCGTGCCATGCCCGCCTTGAATTTTCTTTATTAAAAGGCGCTGCCACGTTTCCAGCAAGGTTGCAGTCATAGTCTGGGTCAATTCAGATAGAGAGCCTCAATGCCATTTCCCCACCCAGCATCTTCCGCCATCGTTCGTCGTGGAGACCGCCTGCTCCTCGTGCGCAGAATAAATCCACCATCGCAGGACATGTTTGCTTTTCCGGGTGGTCGGGGTGAGCCGGGAGAGACCTCGGCGGAGACGGCATTGCGCGAACTGTTTGAAGAAACAGGCATCGCCGCGCATCATCCACAGCTTTTCGCGACTTATGATTTGCCCAGTCACGACGCCGACGGGCGGCTGACGAGCCACTTCTTCCTCTGCGTATTCCTGGTGGAAGCAGACGAGAACGCAACCGTTCTGGCGGCGGATGATGCCGCGGATGCGGGATGGTTCACTCTGGAAGAAATATCTTCATTGCCGACACCCGAAAGTGTTCTGGAATGCGCGCAAAGACTGCTGGGCAGTTGCAATGAAAGCTAGAATCGCGGCTATCTGCTTTGAGATCAACAAAAGTAAACATTGGGTAGTGCGTAGGTTTATGGGTCAGCGGGTCGGTCTTCTACCAACTGTTGTCGTGTGTGCGGTTCTGCCGTTCGCCGCGCCTGCCGTCGCACAGCCCAAGGTAATACAGGCTCAACCGCCCGCTCAGACACAAGAGAACAAGCCTGCACCCTATGACGACAAGCTGGCGAGACTTTCCGAAATTCTGGGTGCCGTTCAATATCTGCGCACACTGTGCCCGGCGACCGGGACTGAAGAGTGGCGCAAGTCGATGAGCAATCTTCTGGCAGCCGACACCGCTACCGAGCCGCACCGTCGCCAGCGGATGACCGCCGCATTCAACCGTGGATACCGCACCTTTGCCGCAGTGCACACCAGTTGCACGCCCGCTGCGATATCGGCCGAAGAGAAATACCGTAACGAAGGCGCAACACTGGCGCAGGAAATCGCGTCGAGGTTCGGAAATTAGGGGTTTATTAACCTGTTTTCGCCGCAGGGCGTGCCGTTTTGATAAAAGACTGTTAGAGTTGTTAACAGGGTGGTAACGACTTGAACGCCCTGTCGAGGATGTAAGATGCAAACAAGCCGTAACGAAATCCACGATATGATCGCGCATGAAAAGATGCAGGTCGCTCTGGAACATCAAAACGAAGCCTGGGCTGATGGTATGGCCGATGGCATCGAGCCGGAGATCATCGCAGATGCCGCTATCGCTCTGGCCATGCGCGAAACCATCCGCATTCATGGTGAAGCGGGTGCTGAAGCCATGCTCGAATCATTGCGTCAGCGGATGCTCGCTGGTGAATTTTCCCCGCAGCGGATCGTTCAGTAAGCGGGAGTATACCGATGTCTTTTGCTCGTCCTGATTTCACGCGGTCTGCCACCGCGCTTTCCATCGTTTTTGCGCTGACGCTTTCGCTGACCGGCCTTCCGCACGCCGCTTACGCGCTCTCCGAGCTCAAGCCCGGCCCTGGTGTGCCTGCACAGCAGACGGAAACACCGGAAGCAAAGGAAAACGCGGAACCGCTCCAGATCGAGGGCGATGCGCAAGGCATCCCCATGCCGGACCCTCTCGTCAATCGAACGACTGGCGAGCAGGAATCGGCCTCCGAACAGGACAATGCGCCGAAGATCTCTGCGGAGATCCAGCATGATATCAGCAAGGCACCGGAGCCCGTTCGTAGCCTTCGCCAGTTGATTATCGATGCCGCTTCCACCGGCGATATCGAAAAGCTGCGCCCACTCATCAACCCCGGCCCGAACCAGACCCGCATCGAGGGTGAGGGCGACGATCCGGTCGCCATCCTCAAGAGCTTCTCCGGCGACCCGGAAGGACTGGAGGTCTTGGCGATTATCCTCGACCTGCTTTCTACCGGCTATGCCCATGTGGATGCTGGAACACCGGATGAAATGTACATCTTCCCCTATTTCGCGGGCAAAGCGCTGAACACGTTGACACCGCCGGAAAAGGTCGAGCTTCTGCGCATCATCACGGCAGGCGATTTGGCGGATATGCAGGATTACGGAAACTATAGCTTCTACCGAATCGGCATTTCGCCCGATGGTCAGTGGAAGTTTTTCGGTGCGGGCGACTAACCGAGCGCAATTGCCTTACGCTTGCCCTGAGCCGCCAAAAATCCTAACTGTGGGATGAACCAAGCTGAACGGTAGTCCCATGTCATCCGCCTTTTTAACAGATCGCAAATTCATCCGTGTCTCTGGAACCGGCGCTACGGATTTCCTGCAAAACCTCATCTCGGCAGAAATAGAAGCACTACCCAAGGGCGAGGCGCGGATGAGCGCTCTGCTGACGCCGCAGGGTAAAATCCTGTTCGAATTCCTGATCTGGCGCGACGGCGACGGTTATGTGCTGGAAACCGGTTCGGACCAGCAAGATGCGCTTTTGCGCCGTCTGACCATGTACAAGCTGCGTGCTCCTGTCGATCTTGCAGCTCTCGATGTCGAGGGCGTCTGCGTTTTCTGGGATCAGGACGCGCCGGAAGGCAGTGTAAAGGACGGACGTTTCGCCAAGGCTGGTATAGCACTTCATCGCTTGCCCGGTTGCTCGTCCGAAGGCAGCGCTGCAGATTATGACGCGCTGCGTATTGCCAACGGCATTGTCGTTGCCGGCACCGATTACGCCCTTCAGGACGCCTTTCCTCATGATGTGCTGATGGATGTGAATGACGGCGTTTCCTTCCGGAAAGGCTGCTTTGTGGGTCAGGAAGTCGTCTCTCGCATGAAACATCGCGGTACGGCGCGGCGACGTGTCGTGATCGTATCCGCCGAAAACACCTTACCCGCCACCGGCACGGAAATCACAGCAGGCGGCAAACCCATCGGTGTGCTTGGCACGGTCAATGGCACGCAGGGACTGGCGATTGTTCGTACCGACCGCGCCGCCGATGCTATGGCATCCGGCAATGCGATGACGGCGGAAGGCGTTACCCTGTCCGTTGTCCTCCCCGCATGGAGCGGCTTGAGCTTCCCCGCGGTCGATCCTGCGGCCAGCGCAGAGGACTGATCGGTGGTTGCCCCTAAGATACCGCGTGCATGGCAGCGCATGCTTTCGGGCAGGCGGCTTGATTTGCTCGATCCTTCACCGCTTGACGTGGAGATTGCCGATATCGCCCATGGGCTGGCGCGTGTGGCGCGATGGAATGGGCAGACGCGGGGCGATCATGCATTTTCCGTCGCTCAACACAGCCTGATCGTAGAAGGCATCTTCTGCCATATGAACCTCTCCACGACGCCCGACGACATGCTGATGGCATTGCTGCATGATGCGCCGGAATACGTCATCGGAGACATGATTTCACCCTTCAAATCCGTAGTTGGCGGTGGCTACAAGAGCGTGGAAAGACGGCTGGAAGCGGCCGTTCACCTGCGCTTTTCCCTTCCTCCTCACGCCTCCCGGGAGTTGAAGGACCGCATCAAGAAGGCTGATACCATTGCAGCTTTCTTCGAGGCCACCGAACTTGCCGGTTTCTCCATGGTAGAAGCACAAAAGTTCTTCGGCCTGCCACGAGGCATCACCAAGGACATGGTCGAGATCGAGCCGCTTCCGGCGCTTGATGCGCAACAGAGATTCATGGAGCGCTTTCAGGCAATCGAAACACTGCGCGCCGCTGCAAAAGGTGCTGCATGACCGCCATTGTCGTTTCACCTCTTTCTCTTATCGGGGAAATGGCCGTGCGCCATAAATCCCGAGAGATGATAACGCTGATTGCGAAAGAGCAGGCATTTCATCGACCTGCCGTTATTTCCGCAGAGCGCCATCTGACCTTGCAGATGAACGACATCACCTTCAAGGGTAACGACAAGCTGATCGCTCCAGACGATGTTCACGTCGAAAGGCTTATCGAGTTTACAAGACAGTGGGACCAATCCGCCCCGCTTTTGATCCACTGCTGGATGGGCGTTTCCCGCTCCCCCGCAGCTGCCGTTATTGCAGCACTTGCGCTTCATCCAGAGCAGGACGATGCCGAACTTGCTGGCCGGCTGCGTGGTGCTTCCCCTTATGCAACGCCGAACACCCGCATCATCGAAATCGGTGACAGACTGCTTAGTCGTGGCGGAGCACTGGTAGCGGCGATCAAGAAAATCGGTCGCGGTGCGGACGCCGATGGCAGCGCGCCATTCGTGCTTCCGCTTCGTGGCTGAGGGACATTTTGGGCGGAACCGGCAGGAAGGTCGCTCGTTACCAAACCGGATGAGTCTTTAAAAAAGCAAAACAAGGGCGGTTTAATGGAACAGCAGGCATCGGAATTCATCGTCGCGTCACAGGCGGCACTTCGCCAGGCAAGCGCGCTGATGGTGCAATATTCCTTCTCGATCGTCGGCGCGCTGCTTCTTCTGATCGTTGGCTGGATTGCGGCGATGCTTCTGCAGCGCTGGTCATTTGAAGGGCTATCGCGCATTCGCGGTTTTGATGAAACGCTTGCCCGGTTCTTCTCCGGCGCGGTGCGCTATATCGTGCTGATCCTCGTTCTTGTCATGGTACTTGGTCAGTTCGGCGTACAGACGGCTTCTATCCTCGCAGCTCTCGGCGCTGCCGGTTTGGCGGTCGGCCTTGCGCTCCAGGGAACCTTGCAGAATATTGCAGCGGGCATCATGCTGTTGGTGCTGCGGCCGTTCCGCGTCGGTGAATATATCGAAACCTCCGCCGTCACCGGCACTGTGATCGAAATCGGGCTCTTTGCGACAGAACTCAAGACGAGCGACGGTCTCTACAGACTTGCGCCCAACTCCACCCTGTGGAACGTGCCGATTACCAATTACAGCCGTTTTCCATCGCGTCGCCATGAACTGAGCGTAAACGTGCCGAGAGGCGAAAGCCTGAAAGAAGCACAGGACATGTTGATGCAGGTCGCCCGCTCCGACAGCCGCGTCCTGCTGGACCCGGCACCGACGACATTCATCGATTCTGTCAGCGGCGATGGTGCAAGCGTCACTCTGCGTTACTGGGCGCGCAGCGAAAACTGGTTCGCGACTACCCGTGATGTGACCAAGGCAATGAAGCTGGCATTCGATGAGCGGGATGCACAGGTGAGCGCCCAGCCTGCGGAGTAAGAAAAGACCGGATTATTCCCGACCTGTCATCTATTGCCCCATCGTCGAGCGATGCGCCCAACCTGTCATGCGCTTTTCTACCCAGGCCATGACGGCATACATGGCTATGCCTTCCACCGCGAGCATCAGCAGGCCTGCGAAAACGAGAGGCACATTGAACTGGCTCTGAGCCGAGCTCATCATATTGCCAAGGCCGTAATTGGATGCCACCGTTTCAGAAACAACGGAGCCGACGAATGCAAGCGTAATGGCGATTTTCAGTGAGCCGAAGAAATATGGCATCGAGCGGGGGATGCCGACCTTCAGCATGATGTCCATTTTCTTTGCGCCCAGCGCGCGCAGCACGTCTTCCGTTTCAGGCTCTATGGTCGCGAGGCCCGTGGCGACGTTCACCACGATCGGGAAGAAGGAAATGAGGAAGGCTGTCAGCACGGCAGGTACGGTGCCGATGCCGAACCAGATGACCAGAATGGGCACCAGAGCAACCTTGGGGATCGCGTTGAAGCCGATCATCAGCGGGTAAAGTCCTGCATAGATCGTCTTCGACCAGCCGATGAAGAGGCCGATACCAAGGCCCGCAACCACCGCAATCGCGAAGCCAAGTGTGGTGGTATAGAGCGTTTGCAGCGAGTTTTTCCAGATCGGCGACCAGTATTGCACCACCGCCTGCCCGACCCGAACTGGAGATGGCAGAATGGTTTGCGGCATTTTCAGCGCATAGACCAGCAGTTCCCAGGCGGCGAAAAGAGCCAGCGTATAGAGCCACGGCGCGGCCTTGACCCAGTTTACCCTTGCAATCAGCGGCTTTGGCGGTTCGGCTGCAACCTGGCTTTCGACAATCGCACTCATGCCGCCACCCGCGCCTGCGCGATTTCGCCATGCAGTTCCTGAACCATGTCATTGAAGCCTTTTTCATACATCAGAGGAAGCTGGCGCGGACGCTCGAAGGGTACGCGATGTTCAGCCAGCACCCTGCCCGGCCGCGCGCTCATCACGAAAATCTTGTCGGCAAGAAATGTCGCTTCGCGCAGATCATGCGTTACCAGAATGATCGTGACGCGCTGTGCTGCATGGAGATCGCGGATGACGCACCACAGTTCCTCACGGGTGAAGGCATCCAGCGCGCCGAAAGGCTCATCCAGCATCAGCAATTCCGGTTCGTGGATCAAAGCGCGGCAAAGGTTTGCGCGCTGCTGCATGCCACCGGAAAGCTGCCATGGATATTTGGAGCCGAAGCCCTTCAGCCCGACGATTTCGAGCAGACGTTCCGCCTTGGCAACATATTCTGCCTTGTTTGCCCGCAGCCGGTGACGGTGCTTCTCCACGATTTCCAGTGGCAGCAGAATATTTTCCAAGGTCGTGCGCCATGGCAGCATGGTGGGGTTCTGGAACGCCATGCCGACAATGGAAACCGGCTCCGTGACCTGCTTTCCAGCCACGATGACATTGCCACGCTGGGGAATATGGAGGCCAGTGACGAGCTTCATCAAGGTCGATTTTCCGCAGCCGGACGGACCGACCACGGCTGCAAACTCGCCCTTGCCCACCGTGAGGTTCAGACCTGAAACAGCAAGCGTTCCCGAAGCCCCGCCATAGCGCATGTCGACGCCGTCGATTTCTACCAGATGAGGCATGACTCTGATTCCTATGTGTTTTCCATGCACCGTTGCAGAGGTGCAGGAGGCCAACCACCCTCTCGACGTCATCCTCGGGCTTGACCCGAGGATCCACTCACGTCGCAAGAGCGGAGGCGTCTATGGATGCTCGGGTCAAGCCCGAGCATGACGGTGGGGAGATAGGCTCGACGCTACCAGCCTCAAGGCAGCATTCGCTCTTCCTTCGCGGGCAGATAGCTGGCATCGAACACCTGCTCGGCCTTCACATTGCCCTTCAGCCCAATCGAAACCTTCAGTGTTTCCATAGAAGCCGCAAGACGCGTCGGGTCGATGCCGCCCATGCCGTTTTCGACCACATAGGGCGTCTTGATGTTCATCGCGTTCGCCATGGTCAGGCGCTGCAATTCGATGTCGCTGTTCAGCGTTTCGTTACGCTTGAGTACGGCTGCGACGCCCTCTTCAGGGCTTTTCACGGCATCAGCGAAACCCTTGGCCAGCGCCTTGAGGAAACCCTTAACAGCTTCAGGATTTTCCTTAGCAAAATCAGTGTTTACCAGCACGGCGTTGCCATAAAGATTCAGGCCATGTTCAGCCATCAGAATGGTGGAGATGTCATCATCCGAAATGCCCTGCGCCTTGAGGTTCAGTATCACCGAGAAGGCGAATCCGAAGACGGCATCGACATCGCCCTTGGCAAGCATGGGCTCACGCACGGGAAAGCCGATCGATTCTATCTTGATGTTGCTGTCATCGATCTTGGCGACCTGCTTGAATGCCTTCCACTGCGCAAACGCGCCATCCGGCGGCGGCGCGCCGAGCTTCTTGCCTTCGAGCGATTTCGGATCGTCCGTCACGCCCAGCGACTTACGCCCCACGACTGCGAAGGTCGGGCGCTCATAGACCATGTAGATGGCCTTCACCTTCTGAGACGGGTCTTCGTCCAGAAACTTCATGACGGAGTTGATGTCGCCAAAGCCCATCTGGTAGGCGCCAGTGGCGACGCGCGGAATGGCTTCCACCGAGCCATTGCCGCTATCGATGGTGACGTCGAGACCTTCGGCCTTGAAGTAACCCTTGTCGAGCGCGAGCAGAAATCCGGCGGCGGGGCCTTCGAATTTCCAGTCGAGCGTAAATTTTATCGGCGTTTCGGCGAAGGCTGGCAGGGGAGCGGTGGAAATACCTGCAAGCAAACCAATGGCGGCCAAAGCCGCTGTTCTAGAAAACAGCCTTCGCGTCAACATTCTGAAATTTCCCTCTGGAGGTTTTTTTATTTCGTTTGCGTCATACAAGCCAATTTCCGCCATAATGGCAAGAACTAATCGCTCATTATTTGTTCAAAAATTTTACCGATTAAATTTTTATCATTTACAACATTACGGGTGTGCAGCCGCGTTATTTTCTGGGCAGAATGAAATCGCTGTCACATGATTGTTCACAAAATGAACACATCGTTCGCAACCGCCGGGATTGCGAAAAGCTTAATCTCGAAGAACATAGCGTTCTGAATAAAGACTTGGAGAAACCCCAGATGACATCCGCACTCGGCATCCACCACATAACCATGATCACAAGAAAGGTGCAGGCCAATGTGGATTTCTATGCGGGCTTCCTGGGCCTACGGCTGGTCAAGCGGACTGCGGGTTTCGAAGATGCCATGCAGCTTCATCTCCTTTATGGGGACTACGCTGCCGCGCCCGGCTCGCTGATGACCTTCCTTGTGTGGGAAGACGGTGCTCAGGGTCGTGTCGGTTATGGGCAGACGCTGGAAGTCTCACTTGCCATCGATCCCGCCAGCATCGGCTTCTGGCTAACCCGTGCCTTGCAGGCAGGTGTCCGCACCGAAGGTCCGATGGACGAGTTCGGAGAACCCGTGATTCGCCTCAAGGACCCGGATGGTATCATCATCAAGCTTGTGGGCACCGATGCCTTTCCAGAAGCCGAGCCGCACGAAGCGCCGGGTATTCCGCTCGAACACGCTATCCGTCGCATTCGTGGCGCAACAATGCTGAGCGAAGTACCGGAAGAAACGGAAAGCTTTCTGGAAAAGCATTTCGGCTATGTGAAGCAGGACAGGCAGGGCTCCATCCGCCGCATGTCTTCCACCTCTGGCGACATTATTGATGTGCGGGACGCCACCGGCTTCTGGTCCAGCGCGCCCGGCACAGGCACGGTAGATCACATCGCCTTCCGCGCCCGCGATATGGACGACCTGACCGAGACATTAAGCTCTCTGAAATCGCTGAACTCCTCCACGACGAATGCGCATGATCGCAAATATTTCTATTCGCTCTATGTGCGCGAACCGGGCGGCGTGTTGATCGAGATGGCGACGGATGCGCCGGGCATGACCGTGGATGAGCCATTGGAAAGGCTTGGCGAAGAACTGTTCATCCCGCCACTTTTCATGCGGGACGAGGAGGATGTGCGCGTGGCGCTACCGCAGTTTTCCATGCCGGGAGAAGAGCGCGTCATCTACCGCGATCTTCCTTTCGTGCATCGTTTCCACACACCTGCCGAACCGGATGGCAGCGTCGTGGTTCTGCTACACGGCTCCGGCGGCAGCGAAACAAGCCTCATGGCGCTGGCTCACAGGGCAAACCCCAATGCCACGCTGCTCGGCGTGCGCGGGCGCAGCACCGAGGAAGATGTGGCGCGCTGGTTCCGACGCTTTGCCGATTCGACCTTTGATCAGAAAGATATTGCCGCGGAAGCGGAAGCCTTCGCAGCCTTTCTGGAAAGTGCGGGGCAAGCCTACGGCATCGACCGCTCCAAGCTGAGCTTCATCGGCCATTCAAACGGTGCAAACTTTCTTGCGGCCTTCTTTGCGCTCCACCCGCAATGCGCAGCGCCAGCCCTGCTACTGCGCCCTATTCCCGTGTTGGACCACTGGCCACCAGCCGATCTCACCGGCACCAGTTTCCTTCTGGCAGCGGGTGAAACGGACCGATACCACGACAAGGCGCATGAGCTTGCGACGCTTTTGAACGATAGCGGCGCAAAGGCTGAAGTCAGGACGTTGCCTGCCAGTCACGACCTCGGTCTGGATGATGTGGAGTTGGCGAAAGAGTGGGTTTCTTTGGGTGCATAAAGATAGGCCTGAACCCCTCACTTGCAATTTCTAACACTTAGCTTTCAGCTAAGATGTTGAAATTGCTTTCTCTCCCACAAGGGGAGAGATAGGGGTGGGCGCCTCGCCGCTTGCACCGCTACCTCTACCCTTGTGGGAGAGGAAGAAAAATCATGATCTTAGCGAAAGCTAAGTCATAGATTTTTCAGGTGAGGGGTCATGCTTACTTCCCCAAATCCACAACCGAGCTTGCACACACAGCAATAAAAGGCTTTAAAAAACAGGACTGTACGCGGAGTGCTCATGACGTCCTTCCTGCTTCTTCTTATTGTCGGCTATGTGGTTGCGTTTTTCTACACGCTGAATGCCAGCATCAAGAATTCCAGACGCCTTGTGGAACTGGAAAAGGAAGTCTCGGCGCTGAAGGCGCAGGTTACGGCGGGCGTCGTGCTTGTAGCACCAGAAGCGACGGCGCGGGATGCTGTAGCAAGTCAGGACGAGAACGCGGAAGCAGCAGCCTTCCAAGCTGAAGACGAACCGGAAGAAGACATGCCGACGCCAGCAGTCGCAGCACAGGTCGCTGCAGAAGATGTAACGCAGGAAGACGCCGCTTCGGCACAGTCGATGCAACCGGCTACGCCTTCACCAACAGCAGCACCCATTGCGCCTCCGGCGAAAGAAAGCTTCGAAAGCAGGCTCGGCGCTCGCTGGACGGTGTGGGCAGGTGGTCTGGCGCTCGCGCTGGGCGGTATATTCCTCGTCAAATATTCTATTGAAAGCGGGCTGCTTAGCCCCGCCGTACGGCTGGTCATGGCAGCCGCCTTTGGGCTTCTGCTTGGCAGTGTGGGCGAAGCGGTGCGTCGTAAGGCCGTGCCTGGTATCGCCGCCGCTTACACAAACGCCATGATCCCGGGCGTGCTGACGGCTGCCGGTGCGCTGACGATGTTCGGCGTTGTCTACGCCGCTTATGGAATTTACGATTATATCGGCCCGACGACAGCCTTCATCGCATTGGCGCTCGTCGCCTTCGCAACGCTTGGCTTATCGCTTTTGCATGGACAGGCCTTGGCCGGGCTCGGCCTGTTCGGCTCCATGGTCACACCTGCACTGGTTTCTACCGAGACACCCAATATATGGGCGCTGTTCGTTTTCCTTTCCGTTTCATGGGTGGCAACTGCGCTTGCGGCGCGCAGCCAGCGCTGGCACGTCGTCCCTGCCCTTGCCAATATCGGCATGGGGTTGTGGGCGCTGGGTTACATAACTTTCTCGGACATTGTGGAGGTGGAGCCGGTTCTTGCGGGCCTTCTTGCCATGATAGCGGGTGCGATATGGATCTGGCCCGGCAAGGCTTATGAGCATCCACCAGAAACCGATATCATTAACGCAGAGGCCACTGGCTCGCTCCCACTCATCAAGAATTTGCTGGGAAGGCCACCGCTTGCATTAGGCCTTACGCTTTCGATGGCCGTCGTTCTGCCAGCTATTGCGCTTTCCAGCATCACGACTGCCATCACCATGCATCCTGCTTTTGCGGTTGCCGTGCTGGTCATAGGACTTGCAGCGCTCGGCGCCGGTCGCCACCATGCGGTATGGCCCGCCATTTTCGCTGCCCTCACCGCCTTGGGCTGCGCCAACCTGCTGGCTCAGTTGGGTTTCGATTTTCTTCCAGCGCTCAACGGCAATGGTGGCGTAATCACCCCTTCCAGCGTTCCTGTCGACAACAGCATTCAGGCATCCGTCATCCGCATCATGGGCGTCCTATTTCTGCTGTTCAGCATCGTTGCAATGCGGCGCAAGACCGTGAAGGATCCGCGCTTCGGTGCGCTTTGGGCCGTCATCGGCGCGACCGTGCCGCTTGGCCTCGGCATCATAAGCTTTGTTGAATATGGCAATCTGACGCGCGACTGGCTCCACGCCGCCTATGGGTTGGCCGTTGGCTGCACTTTGTTAGGCTTTGCCTACCGCTTCGACAGGAAAGCCGAATCCGCCTTTCAAGGGCCTGTCAATATCATGACGCTCGGCTCATTCGTCGCGTTCGTCTTCACCGTTCATACCCTGACTTCTGGCCTTGCCACCACCATTCTCATCCCAATAATCGGCTTTGCTTACATCCTTGCCACCAGATACAGAAATTGGTCTGTCCTCCCGTGGGTTATGGCACTGGCCTGCGTTTTCGTGCTTGGTCGCATCGCATGGGAACCGACGATTGTTGGGCCACAGAACCTGGGCACTACGCCCGTTTTCAATGCCCTGCTGCCCGGTTACGGCATTCCCGCACTGCTCGCCATTGCCTCGGCATGGTTGCTGCGAAATTGGCCATGGACGAGGGCGAGAAACTTTCTGCAGGCGATTGCAAGCCTTATGGGGCTGCTGGCCATCGCCATCCTCGTGCGCCACGCCATGAATGGAGCCGTGTTGAACGACGCGGCGCCGACGCTTGGCGAGCAATCCATTTACACACTGCTGACCATTGTCATGTCAGGCATTCTGATGACGCTGGACTTGAAGAGCCCGAGCCCGATTTTCCGCTATGGTTCGATGGTGGCTGGCGTCATTGCAATGGCAAACGTGCTGATCGCCCATTTCTTCGCTCTCAACCCTTATTTTACCGGAGAAAGCACCGGGCCATGGCCGATCATCAACCTGCTGCTGATCGGCTATCTTCTCCCCGGCGTCGCTTATGCGGGCCTCGCCTATTACGCGCGCGGCAAGCGCCCGAAGCTCTACGTCACGCTCCTTGCGCTCTCCGGCGCGGCGCTTGGCTTCGCTTGGGCAACGCTATCGGTGCGTCGCTTTTGGCAGGGTGAAAATATTGCTGACTGGAAGGGCTTTCTTCAAGGCGAGACCTATAGCTATTCGGTTGTCTGGCTCGCCATCGGCGTGCTTCTGCTCGTCCTCGGCTCGCGCTTCGATGCCAAGAGCCTGCGCCTCGCCTCGGCAGCACTGGTACTGCTGGCGGTTGCCAAGGCCTTCCTCATCGATATGAGCAACCTCGAAGGCGTGCTGCGCGCACTTTCCTTCATCGGGCTCGGCGTCGTATTGATCGGCATCGGCCTTTTCTACCAGAAGATACTGACTGCAAGACCACTGCAAACGGCGGCGCAGGAATGATTGCGCCTGCTGATGCCGACATCTAAAACGCGACTCCGAAAACATAAGGAATCGCACATGCTTGCCCAATCCTTTGCCCCTCACGAGGCGCTGGCCGAAACGCTGATACCGCATGCGGCGGAAGGCGACGATGGCTCGCATGATCTTGCGCACATCCACCGCGTTTTTCGTAATGCCATGCGCATTCACGCGGTGGAAGGTGGCAATAGTGATGTTCTGGCAGCAAGCGTATTGCTGCATGATTGTGTTGTGGTGGAAAAGAATTCACCCCTGCGGTCTCAGGCATCACGCTTGGCCGCTGAGAAGGCCTCCGGCATTCTTGACGATATCGGCTGGTCAGCCGCAGATGTGAAAGCCGTCGCCCATGCCATTCTCACCCACAGTTTTTCCGCCAACATTGCGCCGGAAACGCTGGAGGCGAAAATTTTGCAGGATGCGGATCGGCTGGATGCCATCGGCATGATTGGTGCCGCCCGCTGTTTCTATATTGCAGGTCGCCTCGGTTCTGCGCTCTACGATCCGGAAGATCCGCTGGCGAAGAACCGCCCGCTTGACGACCGGCGCTTTGCGATTGACCATTTCGAGAACAAATTGTTCAAACTGGCTGACGGTTTCCACACCGAAACCGGACGGCAGATCGCCAGGCAGCGACACGAGCGCTTGCAACAGGTGCTCGACCTGTTTCTGGATGAAATTTGAGGACCACGACGATGCGTATCAGCGAACTGAATATCTACCCGGTCAAGAGCGCGCGCGGCATCTCGCTTTCCCGCAGCGCCATTTCCTTGGAAGGCCTGCCGGGAGATCGCCGTGCGATGATCGTTGATCCGTCCGGCAACTTCGTTACGCAACGCGAATTAACCTCGCTCGCCACTATTGACGTGGTGCCTGAAGAAGGTGGCTATCGCCTGTCCGTCGAGGGCAAGGGAGAGGTTTTCGCCCAACCCTCCGCCTCAAGGCTGGATGTCACCGTATGGGGTTCCAAGGTCAATGCAGCCATCGCTCAGGATGACGCCAACCAGGCGATTTCCCTTTGGCTTGGGCAGGAACTGAAGCTTGCCTTCTTCGACGACCGGTCCACCCGTCTTGCCAGTGTGGAATGGACCGGCAGCGAAACGCCCGTCACCTTCACCGATGGCTATCAGATTCTCGTCACCACCACCGCCTCGCTAGCGGCGCTGAATGAGGATATGCTGGCAAAGGGCGAGGATAGCGTCGGCATGGAGCGGTTTCGTCCAAATATCGTACTGGATACCGACGAGCCGTGGGCCGAAGACCAATGGGCTGCAATCGAAATCAACGGTATCCGCTTCGATCTCGTAAAGCCCTGCACCCGCTGCATCATGACGACGCAGGACCAGAAGACCGGCTCGCGCGACGTGCCCTCGCCCATGAAAGCCATGGGCCGCCTGCGCATGTCCGCCGACGCTCGTGTTAAAGGCGTGTTGTTCGGCTGGAACCTGACGCCAAGGGGTACGGGTGAGATTGCGGTGTGCGATATTGCGCATGTGGTGGAGCTAAGGGGCGAGGCTTGGCCGTTAAAAAGGAGGGGTTGAAAGAACATCCCCCTCTAGAAGTGACGCCTCCCGCATCAATCCCCTTGATGTACCCGTCAAGAAAAGTCGCTGGCGTCGTATATCGCGGATGAATAATATCCTTCTCCTATTCGGAGGAAAATCATGTCCGCTGTGCCAAGCCAAACAACCAGCCGTCCGATGCCGTGGCTGATCATCATTGCCGGGTCGCTGATTGCAGTTCTGACCTTCGGGCCACGTTCAGCGATGGGTTTCTTCCAACTGCCGATGCTGGCCGATACGGGGTGGGATAGGTCTACCTTCGGTCTGGCAATGGCGTTGCAGAACCTTTTCTGGGGCTTGGGACAGCCGTTCTTCGGCGCTATGGCGGATAAGTTCGGTACAGGGCGCGTACTCATCCTTTCCGGTATTATCTATGCTCTCGGCCTGCTTTGCATGTCCGTCGGAACCTCGCCTGTCTGGCTGCATTTCGGTGGCGGTGTTCTTGTCGGGCTTGGCGTGGCTGCAGGATCGTTCAGCGTCATTCTTTCTGCCTTTGCGCGGCATGTCACGCCCGAGCAACGCTCTATGGCGTTCGGTATCGGCACGGCTGCCGGGTCTGCCGGCATGTTCATCTTTGCGCCCATTAGCCAAGGCCTGATCTCCACCTATGGCTGGTCGGACAGTCTCGTCTGGCTAAGCGTCATGATGCTGCTGGTGCCGCTCCTGGCTTGGCCGCTTCGAGGTAATTCATCGTCAGGCTCGCAGTCCCAAGCGCAGTTTAAGCAGACGGCTGGCGAAGCGCTGCGCGAAGCTCTGGGCCATAAGAGCTATCTGCTGCTGACGACCGGTTTCTTCGTCTGCGGCTTTCAGGTGGCTTTCATCACCGCGCATTTCCCGGCTTATCTTGGGGATATCGGCATCGAGCCGCGCTATGCCGTAATTGCCATGGCGTTGATCGGTTTCTTCAACATCTTTGGGTCGCTGACAGCTGGCTTCATCGGGCAACGATATTCGAAGCCCTATTTCCTCGCCTATATCTATATCGGGCGCTCGATTGCCGTTACGGCATTCCTGCTGCTGCCGCAGACACCACTTTCGGTCATCATATTCGCAGCCGTCATGGGCGTGCTATGGCTATCCACCGTGCCGCCGACAAACGGCCTCGTTGCCATCATGTTCGGTACACGCCACCTCGGGATGCTGGGCGGCGTTGTGTTTCTCTCGCACCAGATGGGATCGTTCCTCGGCGTATGGCTTGGCGGCTTCCTCTATGACAAGCTCGGCTCTTACGATCTCGTATGGTGGCTGGGTGTTGCGATGGGCCTGTTTGCCGCCGTGGTACATTGGCCGATACAGGAACGACCAGTCGTGCGTCCTGCCATGGCTTGAGCTGATTTAACCCGCTTTATCCAGCGAAGCCGCATCCAGCTTCTTTTCAAGAGCCTTTAATGCCGCCTGCACGAAACCGTCGCGAGCGGCATTTTCCTCAATCCCTCTGGGCTCATAGACGTGTCTGTTGAGAAAATGATTCGTCAGCCGGAAGGCGGCGGATAGGCTCTGACAATCGGCGGCTGGTGGGCGTTCTTCGCTCAAAAACCGTGGTAACGCCAGCATCCGGTTTGCATAGGGAGCGCCCGCTGCGCGGCACACTGCCCTCCCCGTTTTCGGCGATACATAAATCAAATCGCTACGGATACCGGTCGCCGCGCATTCCGTGAGGTCGAGGCCGAAGCCGAGATCGTTCAGCACGGCGAGTTCGAAGCGCACGAACAGTTCGCCCGCATCTGCCGGATCGGAAAGATTATCGAGAATGACATCCAGCGCCTGAAAAAGATGCGGGTGGGGATCACGCTCCGGCAGAAGGCGCAGCAAAGCGCCCATGGCCTGTACGCCGTAGACCGCAGTGGCGGTTTCCATCAGTTGAGCGGCGCGCAGTTGCAGCGGCTCGATCCGGTATTCACCAAGATGGTCGTCAAGGCGTGCGCGCCAGACGACATCGACCTTGTTTCCAGCCTGAAGCACCGGCTGCATCGTACGAGAGCGTCCACCGCGCACCATACCCAAATGGCGGCCACGCACGCGCGTCATCACCTCGACGATCACACTCGTCTCACCGTGGCGCTTCACGCCAAGAACAATTGCTTCATCCTGCCATTGCATGAATGTCTTCGCCAAAGGTTACGCGCGGCGTCAAAAATCACCGCGCATCGCTTAAAACGAATATATCCGAAACGGACGCCCGGCGTCCAATGCTTACGCCATCAGACCCGTGACGAAAGCCTTTAGCTCCGGCTCGCCAAAAGGCTTGTCGAGCAGTGGCGCATCGGCAAAGTCAGCGGGAAAACCGCTGGTATCCCCGTAACCGCTGACAAAGCCGAACGGAATAGAGTAGTCCTTGAGATGGCGTGCAAGCTCATAGCTCGTTCCGTCGGACAAACTTACATCAAGAAGGACGCAATCCGGGCGCGCACGTAGAAGCGCTTCCTTGGCCTGAGACAGCGTTGTTGCAATATCTATAGTATGAACGCCCATCGACTGAAGGGACGTTTCTACATCCATCGCAACCAGATATTCGTCCTCCACGATGAGAACCCGTTGAGGCATCATGTCTTTTTCTTCTCCGGATGCAGCGTGCGCCATAAGGCACCGCTTACCATGGAAATACATGGTTCGAATTCCTGACATCGCAGATTGATTTAGCAATGTCATTTAAAAAAGACATAGGAACATTTGTGTACGAAATCGAACAGTGCGGAATTTTGTCCACCGCAGGGCGACGGCGGAGCCTAAGATCCGAACTGGCCAATCATCAGATAAACGGCCGACCTTTGCGTGGTTCCCGATCCCAGCCTGCCACGTCGGCAAGTCCATCCTCATCCAAAACCATGCAACCCTTATCGATCCAGCGGATGAAGTTTCGCTCCGCCAGTTTCCGCAGCGTTTTGTTGGTGTGAACGATGGATAAACCAAGCGTATCGGCCACATGTTGCTGCGTAACGGGGATGACCGCATTGCCGTCCAGAAGGCCCACCCTGCTTGCCTTGTCGTGGAGAAAGGCCAGCAGATAGGCGGCGCGCTCCAGCGCGGTTCTTCTCCCTACGCTGAGGAGGTGGCTGTCCAGCATACGCTCTTCGCTGGCAGCGATCCAGGTGAGATCATAGGCAAGTGACGGGTGATCGATGAACAGCGTGTTAAGCCGACCCCGCTCGAAAACACAGAGCGTTACGGGCGACAGCGCTTCCACCGAATGCTGCATCTCACCCATTATCGTGCCCTGCAATCCGATCAGGTCTCCTGGCATTATATAGTTGAGGATTTGCCGACGCCCGTCTTCAAGCGTCTTGTAGCGAAACCCCCAGCCCTCAAGAACCGTGTAAAGATGCGCGCTGTGGGAACCCTCCATCAAGACGATCGCGCCGCTTTCTACGGAGAGTTCTCCGGTTTTGAAGTGCGAGACGAAATTGAGTTCAGGTGGAGAGAAATCCCGAAAATGAGGAAGGCCCCGCAACGGACACTGCTCGCACGGGGTTGTGGAAATACCGCTTGGCCTTTTTGGAGACATGAAAATCCATATATACGTGCAATAGTAATATTGCCCGTAACAACTGGATCACGAGGCTTTCAGTTCCCTGTAAAGCGGCACGAAAATCGAAATCGATTTTCGCAAAGCTCAAATTTTATCAGGACCTTGGGAATTCGAGGCCCATCTCGCGGAATCGCTCGGGGTCATTGCCCCAGTTTTCCCTAACCTTGACGAAAAGGAAAAGATGCACGGGCTGTTCCAGAATTTCGGAAAGCTCTTTGCGGGAGGCCGATGAGATGGCCTTTATGGCTTCGCCGCCCTTGCCGAGCGCGATCTTCTTTTGGCTGTCACGCTCCACGTAGATCACCTGCTCGATGCGAACAGAGCCATCCTTGCGCTCTTCCCACTTCTCGGTCTCGACGTGCGAGGCGTAGGGGAGTTCCTGGTGTAGACGCAGAAAAAGCTTTTCGCGGGTGATTTCTGCGGCGAGCTGGCGCATCGGCAGATCGGAAATCTGGTCTTCCGGATAATACCAAGGCCCCTCTTGAAGCTCGGCTGCCAGAAAATCCATCAGGTCGTCGCAACCGGAACCATTGGTCGCGGAGATCATGAACGTGCGGTCGAAGGGCACGATTTCGTTCGCTGCGGCAGCAAGCTTCAAAAGGTCTTCGCGCTTTACCTGATCGATCTTGTTGAGGCAGAGGATTTTCTTCTGACGAACGTCTTTCAGTCCTTCCAGAATTGTTTGCGCATCGCCCTTCAGACCGCGTTCGCTATCGATGAGAAGCAGGATGACGTCCGCATCCTTGGCACCACCCCAGGCAGACGTCACCATGGCACGATCCAGCTTCCGACGCGGCTTGAAGATGCCGGGTGTGTCCATGAACACGATCTGCGCGTTGTTATGGATAGCGATACCGCGCATAACGGCGCGCGTCGTCTGCACCTTGTGGCTGACGATGGAAACCTTCGCGCCCACCAACCGGTTGACCAGCGTGGACTTGCCGGCATTGGTCGGGCCGATCAGGGCCACGAAACCGGAACGGGTCGGACCGGTTGCGACAGCCTCATTATCGGTGCCTTCGCCCTGCTCGGCGTTAAATTCATTCTCGGTCATGAGTATCCAATCAGTTTGCGGCAGGTTTCTGCCAGACGCCTTCGCGTTCCAATAGTTTTGTCGCCGCGACCTGCTCGGCGGCGCGCTTCGAGCGATCCACGCCCGTTTCCGGCGCTACGCCGGGTATTTCGACAGTCACAGTAAAGCGGGGATCGTGATCCGGTCCAGAGCGGTCGTCAACCCGGTAATTGGGGGTGGCGGCGAACTTCGCATGCGCCCACTCCTGCAATTCCGTTTTGGCATCGCGTCTGCCTGCATCCTCGCTGACCGCACGCTTCTGCCAGAACTTGAGGATAAAGCCGCGCGCTGCCTCCAGCCCGCCGTCGAGGTAAATGGTCGCAATCAGGCTTTCAACCACATCGGCGCGCACGTTCAGCATCGCCTTGCCGGTCAGCTTCTTCACATCGGCACCAGTGCGGATGAAGAGATGCAGGCCCATCTCGTCGGCAATCGCCGCGCAGGAATCGGCGCTGACGAGCTGGTTCAGACGAACGGAAAGCTCGCCTTCGGTCGCGGTGCGGAAGGTGGAAAACAAGAGTTCCGCGACGCAGAGGCCGAGCACGCGGTCGCCCAGAAACTCCAGGCGTTCGTAGTTTCCTGCTTTTGCGGAGCGCGCACTTGCATGTGTCAAGGCCCGGTCAAGCCGGGCCTTTTCCTTGAATTCATATCCGATCAACGCTTCCAGACGGGAGATTTCCTCCGTCGAGAGCGGCTTGGTCTTGGTCATTCGACTACCTTGAACAGACGGTCCCAACGCATGTTGGCGGGCCACTCCCAGACACGGCTGAATGGCGTGTCGTTGCCGAGCGAGAAGAAGATGACGCTTGCGCGGCCGATCAGGTTCTCAGCCGGAACGAAGCCGACGTCGAAACGGCTGTCCAGAGAGTTGTCGCGGTTATCGCCCATCATGAAGTAATGGCCTTCGGGAACGATGAATTCGCGTGTGTTGTCGCCACGGCTATCCGGAGACTGGTCGAGCGTATCGTAGGAGACGCCGTTATCCAGGGTTTCACGGAATACCGGGACATTGGCACCGGGATCAGCGCGGTAATCGGACGTAAAGACGCCATCGGGCTGCTTCGGCACGGGCTGACCGTTGATGAACAGAACGCCGTTCATCACCTGAATACGGTCGCCGGGTAAGCCGACGAGGCGCTTGATGTAATCAACATCGGGATTAGGCGGCAGGCGGAAGACCACGACGTCGCCACGCTTCGGCTCGCTGAACTGCAGGATGCGACCAGAGAACAGGTCCGGGGAGAACGGCAGCGAATACTTTGAATAGCCGTAGGAAAACTTGTTCACGAACAGATAATCGCCAACCAGCAGCGTCGGCATCATCGAGCCGGAGGGGATGGTGAAGGGCTGGAAAAGAACGGTGCGGATGACCATCGCCAGCAGCAGTGCCTGAACGATGACCTTGATGTTTTCCCAAAGGGCGCTCTGTTTCTTTTCAGCTTTTTCGGACACTTGACCTGCCTGCTCGTTCTTTATCGTTTTTAAAACCGCTGCACAGTTTTTCGCGTCATGCTTTAGAGCGTTTCCGGTCCAAAGGAAAGCGTTTCCATTGCCTTGACCCGCGCTAAACCGTAGCAATTCCGCGTTATTTGCTTATGGGCAGCGCTTCGATGATCACAAAAGCCTGCGCGTAGGGAAACTCGTCGGTAATCGTCAGATGGATGACGGCGCGGTGATCCGCAGGCAGAAGCTCCGCCAAGCGTTCGGCGGCGCCATTGGTCAGCTCCATGGTCGGCTTGCCGCTCGGCAGGTTGACGACACCCATGTCTTTCCAGAAAACGCCCTGCGCCAGACCCGTTCCCAGCGCCTTTGAACAAGCCTCTTTCGCAGCAAAACGTTTGGCATAGGAGGCCGCACGATTTTTGCGTCGGTCTGACTTCGCTCTCTCTATATCGGTAAAGCAGCGATTTGTGAAACGCTCTCCGAAACGGGAAATGGAGGTCTCGATACGACGGATATCGATCAGATCGCTCCCCATGCCTATGATCATTCAACAGTACCCATGAGAGAATTGCGGTGGGCCGTTCGCGCGGCCAGTTGCTCGTGTTTGCGCAGGTTGAAGCCGCGAATGACGGTGTAGACCACGGCATAGGTCACGACAGCAGACACAGCCGCCGGAATGATCGAGCCGATCGTCATGGGCTCCAGAACAGGCTGCCAAAGCTGCAGAAAGTTCATGTGGGAGAAAATGGCAACGAAATCGACGTGCTGGGAGACGCCCGCGCTGCTACGCCCCATTATGAGGTGACCAAGCTCCCAGGTGGAGGCCCAAATGAGAGGAAATGTCAGAGGATTGGCAAATGTGGTTCCGAGCGCGGCAGCCACGAGATTGGCACGCAGCAGGAAACCGATAATCATGGCGATGATGATGTGGATGCCTAGAAAGGGCGTCCATGCGACTGCCACGCCAATCGCCACTCCCGCCGCCACGGAATAAGGCGAGGCAGACAGCCGCACGAGCTTCAGCTTCATATAACGAAGCGAACGGCGTAACCCCATGCGCGGCCAGAGAGCGGCGCGCAATCTTTCGGAAAAAGTAGCAGGTGTACGACGACGAAACGGCATCTTGAGACCTTATTTCATCGCCCGCATTCCGCCAAGAGGCGAAAGCGCCAACCTGCACACCGGGATGCAATGATTGCGAACCGCCTCATCTGCATAGCAACATGGCCGCTATGCATTTATGCATTACTTGCGGAACATGCCACGGTCGATTTCGCGCTGACGGAATTCCAGGTCAACACGCGAAACGGAGTCGCTGAGGTAATCGAATTCACGTTCCTGAACCGACTTGCCACGAACAGCGCGGGCGATCTTACGAAGCGGTGCAAACATCTTCATTTCCTTTCCAGATGAGAGGCCAGATCTTCAACGGCTTCGTTGCCGGAGAGCCTCTGTGTTGCTCTTGATTTCTGGAGTGAAGATAGTCGTGATCCCGATGGATGACTACGGACAAGACAAGGCCGCTGCCATGCAATCAGCGCATAACAGCGGCCTCAAAGGTCACTCTTTAGCCATGAATTGCCTTAATCGAAGGCACGTTTGACAGTCGAAACGCAATCCAGCTCCTTGAGCTGCGACAGCAACTGGTTCAACTGCCGCAAATCCCAAACCTCGACATCCAGAGACAGCTCAGAGAAATCCGTTCCGATGCGCACCATGTTCAGGCCGCGGATGTTGACGTCCAGCGTTGCAATCGACTGGGCCACCGAGGCGAGCGTTCCCGGCTCGTTTAAGGCGTTGATCATCAGCCGCGCCATAAAGCGGGACTTGTTGGCCTCATCCAGATCCCAGCGCACGTCGATCCAGCGTTCGGGCTCGTCATCGAAGCGTTGCAGCGCCGGAGACTGGATCGGGTAGATGGTGATGCCCTTACCCTTTTCCATGATGCCGACAATGCGATCTCCCGGCACAGCGCCGGTCATGCCGAAATGAACTTCGACGTTATCTGACAGGCCACGTATGGGCATGGGGTCAGGACCATCGATGATTTCCGCTGCACCATCGTCTTCCATAACGGAGCGGGATTTTCCGGGAATCTTGAAGATCATGCCCGACGCGCTGCGCATGTTGAACCAGCCATCATCGCCGGTCATTTTTACCGTGACGCGCTCATCCTGATAATCCGGGAACACGGCGCGCAGCACATCAAGCGAGGAAACCTCGCCACGGCCCACGGCGGCAATTGCATCCTCCACGTCCTTTTGAGCCAGACGATGCAGAACCGGCTTCAAAGCTTCTCGCGAAAAGGTCTTGCCTGCCCGCTCGAAGGTGCGCTCCAGGATACGGTAACCAAGGCCCGCATATTGCTTGCGGATGGCCATGCGCGTCGCGCGGCGGATAGCGGAGCGTGCCTTGCCCGTGACGACGACCTCTTCCCAGGCAGCAGGCGGAACCTGCACGCCGGAACGGATGATTTCCACTTCGTCGCCGTTATTCAGGCGGGTCACGAGCGGCATGATCCGACCGTTGATCTTTGCACCTACAGTCGTATCGCCAATATTGGTGTGAACCGCATAGGCGAAATCGATGGGCGTCGCGCCACGCGGCAGCGCGATAAGCTTGCCCTTCGGCGTGAAGCAGAAGACCTGATCCTGAAACAGTTCGAGCTTGGTGTGCTCCAGAAACTCTTCCGGGTTATCACCTTCTGCCAGCGCCTCGATGGTGTGGCGCAGCCAGGAATAGGCGTTGGATTCGGGCGAAAGCAGATCGCCCTCCCCGTTCTCCCCATCCTTGTAGAGTGAATGCGCGGCGATGCCGAATTCCGCGATCTCGTGCATGCGACGGGTGCGAATTTGCAGTTCGATACGCTGGCGCGACGGGCCGACGATGGTGGTGTGGATCGAGCGGTAGTCGTTCTGCTTCGGCGTCGAGATATAATCCTTGAAACGACCCGGCACCACGCGCCAACGCGTATGCACGATGCCGAGCGCACCGTAACAGGACGGAATATCCTGAACCAGAATTCGAAACGCATAGACGTCCGAAAGCTGCTCGAAAGATAGTGACTTCGACTGCATCTTGCGAAATACGGAATAGGGCTTTTTCTGCCGCCCTTTGACAATGGCACCTTCGATGCCGCTCGCCAGCAGCAGTTCGCGCAACTCGTCCTCGATCTTCTTGACGAGGCCCTGGTTGCGCTCATCGAGTTCCGCAAGCCGCTTCGTCACGGTCTCGTAGGCTTCAGGATTGAGGTAACGGAACGAGAGGTCTTCCAGCTCGTCGCGCATATCCTGCATACCCATGCGACCAGCCAGCGGCGCATAGATTTCCATGGTTTCTTCGGAGATGCGGCTGCGCTTGTCGGCAGGCATATGCTCCATGGTCCGCATGTTGTGAAGGCGGTCTGCGAGCTTCACCAGCAGAACGCGAACGTCATCCGAGATAGCAAGCAACAGCTTGCGCAGGTTCTCGGCCTGCTTTGCCTTCTTGGTGACGAGATCAAGCTTCTTGAGCTTGGTGAGACCTTCCACCAGACGTCCGATATCTTCGCCGAACATCTCATCGATCTCGGCGCGCGTTGCGCTCGTATCTTCGATTGTATCGTGAAGAAGCGCCACCGCGATGGTCGATTCATCGAGGTGCATTTCGGTGAGAATGGCGGCCACTTCCAGCGGATGGGAAATGTAGGGGTCGCCGTTGGCCCGTTTCTGCTGGCCATGTTTTTGCATGGCATAAACATAGGCCTTGTTCAGCAAGGCCTCATTGGCTTCCGGCTTGTATTTCTGAACCCGCTCCACGAGTTCGTATTGTCGCATCATGTATGGGATGCCCCGAAAAAGAAAGAGCGCCAACTGGCGAGGAAAAACCCCGCCGGACTGGCGCACAATGCTGCATAATCCAGGATCAGATTATGACGACAAAGATTTAAAGAGCGTAACCGGCGATGAAACCGGCATAACGCGCCGTAAAATCAATAATCGTCGTTCTTTTCCGGCGGCACAAGGCCTTCGATGCCAGCAAGAAGCTCTTCTTCCGACATCTGGTCGAAAGTAACGGTTTCAGGCGCATCGTCATCTTCACCGTCGCCTGCCGTGGCCGCGAGTGTGACCGGATCGGGCTCGGGCTCGTCCACCTCGACATGCTTCTGCAGCGAGTGGATCAGATCTTCCTTCAGGTCGTCGGGCGAAAGCGTCTCGTCGGCGATTTCGCGCAGGGCGACAACCGGGTTCTTGTCGTTATCGCGATCGATCGTGATCTGAGAACCTTGTGAAATCTGACGCGCGCGGTGGCTCGCGAGAAGCACCAGCTCGAAGCGGTTGTCTACTTTATCAATGCAATCTTCTACGGTGACACGGGCCATTGCCTGTCCTTTACGGGTCTTTATGTCGCTGATTAACCGTCCCGATACAGGGAATGGCTGTGGATTTCAAGTTTTTCCTCATCGGAACTTCTCGTAGCCTGAGCAGTTTGTGCGAATGAGGACAAACGTTAAACTTTAGACATAATTCGTCAAAAGGGGTGGACTGACGAATGATGAAGCTTATATGAAGGCTTAATAATGTAACATATCGACAAGGTATGTTCCCGAACTCGTTACTGATTTTTAGTTATTGGCGGCCCGTTCGCCCAGGAAGGATACGGTCTTAATGTTCGACCCACGCGAGAAAATTGCACTCTTTATCGACGGGGCAAATCTCTACGCTGCATCCAAAAGCCTTGGCTTCGATATTGACTATCGTAAACTGCTCAAAGCATTTCAAAAAAGAGGTTATCTGCTTCGCGCCTATTATTATACGGCATTGATCGAAGATCAGGAATATTCTTCCATCCGCCCGCTGATCGACTGGCTGGACTATAACGGCTACAAGGTCGTGACGAAGCCCGCGAAGGAGTTTACCGACGCGATGGGCCGCCGCAAGATCAAAGGCAACATGGATATCGAGCTTGCAGTCGATGCCATGGAGCAATCCGAAACGGTCGATCACCTCGTTCTGTTTTCCGGCGACGGCGACTTTACGACGCTTGTCGAGGCCTTGCAGCGCAAGGGCCGCAAGGTCTCCGTTATTTCCACCATGGCAACCCAGCCGCCAATGATCGCAGACGATTTGCGCCGTCAAGCCGACCACTTCATCGATCTTATTTCGCTAAAGGCTGAAATCGGTCGCGACCCGAGTGAGCGGGCACCTCGCCACACGGAACATGCAGACGCCGTAGAATAACCTTTTTGAATTTTGCAAACGTTCACAGCGCGCCTTTATCACTGGCGCGCTTTTTACTTTAATAAGCCAAATTTAGATTTCGCTCATTTGAAGTTTAGCAAATAATTAAGCCTGATCGTGCTTATTCTCCCCTCATACTAGATCGTAAGTGAATCACAAATTTTCGACCCGGGGGTGGGTAAATGAGCGCATCGCATGAAGGCCATCAGTTGAAGGAAAGGCTTGAATTCCTTGGCCTCGGCCATGAGCAGAGGCAGGAACTGGCTGCACTGAAGCCGACCATCACAGCCTCACTCGATTTGTCGCTTGATGCCTTTTACAAAAAAGCGCGCGCCGTGCCGGATACGGCCAAATTCTTCTCTAACGAAGCTCATCTCGAGCACGCCAAGAGCATGCAGATCAAGCATTGGACGCTGATCTCCTCTGCCGCTTTCGATAGCAATTACACGTCTGCCGTTACAGCCATCGGTCGTACCCATGCACGTCTCGGGCTGGAGCCCCGCTGGTACATTGGCGGCTATGCGCTCATTCTCGAAGGCATCATCAAAGCTGTCGTTGAAACGCAACTGAAGGGCTTCCTCGTTGAGAAGAAGGGCAAGAAGGTCGCGTCCGACATCACTGTTGCCGTGAAAGCCGCGCTTCTCGACATGGACTACTCGATCTCGGTCTATCTTGAAGCGCTTGCCGAGGAGCGCACGAAGGTGGAACAGGAACAGCAGCGCATGAAGCAGGAGCAGGAACAGGTTCTGTCCGTGCTCAACACAGCCCTGAACCAGATGGCGAAGGGTGATTTGACCTCGCGCATCGATGGTCCGCTTGCTGCCGAGTTCGAGACGCTGAAGAACAACTTCAACACGGCGCTCAGCAAGCTTTCCGGCGCATTTGCAGAAATTACCGAAGAATCCTACAAGATTTCCAGCAACACCCGCGAACTGACCTCTTCTACCGATGATATGGCCCGCCGCACCGAGCAGCAGGCTGCGTCGCTGGAACAGACGGCAGCCGCCATCGAAGAAATTACCACGATTTCCAAGCAGTCCGCTCAGCGCACGGAGCAGGCAAAGAACATCGTCAAGAGCTCTGCGGAAGAAGCCGAGCGTTCACGCCATATCGTGACCGAAGCAGTAGAAGCGATGAGCGCGATCGAGGAATCGTCGCAAAAGATCACTCAGATCATCAGCGTCATCGACGAGATTTCCTTCCAGACGAACCTTCTGGCACTCAATGCCGGCGTCGAGGCCGCTCGTGCGGGTGAAGCGGGCAAGGGTTTTGCCGTCGTTGCGCAGGAAGTGCGCGAACTGGCGCAGCGCTCAGCATCGGCAGCCAAGGAAATCCGTACGCTCATCGACAAGTCTTCCCAGGATGTTGCCCATGGGGTGTCGCTGGTCAGCCGCACAGGCGAAGCGCTGAACTCCATCGGCAGCAAGGTCGATAACATCCACGAGCATATCGGGGCTATAACCCAGGCCGTTCACGAACAGGCCATGGGCATTCAGGAGATCAACTCCGCCATCAACAGTATGGACCAGTTGACGCAGCAGAACGCCGCCATGGTGGAAGAAACCAACGCCGCCACCCACGGTCTAAGCGACGTCAGCGCAAACCTTGCAGCCCTGATTGGCCGGTTCAACGTTCAGAAACAGATGAGCTATCAGCAGCCGACATATCGCGCTGCCTAAATCTGAAGGCTTTATTTCCAGAAGCGAGGACGGACCCCTCAACGGCAATTTCTAACACTTAGCTAAAGCCAAGTTACAGATTTTCCAGTGCCGAGGGCTTCGTCTCTTATTCTTCAGTCCACTTCGGGCTCATACTCACGCGGGCCATCGTCCTTCGCAAACAAGACGCAGGGACCGCGTGAGCCTCTCGGATCATAGGCATAACCCTTGTCCGCCAAGGCTTTTGTCAGCGTCCGCACACCCTCGAGACCGTAGAGATGGTCGTGCAATTCAACGAAAATCCGCTCGACACCTTCCATCCGCGCATGTTGCAACAGATCGCATTCCGCGCCTTCGATATCCATCACCAGAGCATTGATCCTGTGCCGGAAAATGAAGTCATCAATGTTTTCCGAACTGATCTCGATGCGGCTTTCATACGGCCCCTGTTTCTCGTCCATGGACGACATCCACAAGTCGCGTCTCACGTAGAAAGGATAGGTTCGCGGCTCGGACGCGGTGAGCAGACCCTGAGAGAAGGAAACGTTGCTGCGGCCATTGGCTGCAATCACCCGTTCGGCCAGTGATGCCGTGGACGGATTGGCTTCGAAGGCCCAAACGGACACATCTTCGATACCCGCGATGATCGACGTAATGATGCCAATACCGGAACCCAGCTCCAGCACGCGGTCGCCGGGCTTTATCGCCTTAAGGACACTGCGGGCTTCCTTGGCTTCGTAGCTGCCGTCCTTCAAGGCCGCCCAGATGACGGGTGATACCTCGTCCGGTGCGATCGGCAGAACGATGCCATGTACTTCAAACGCTTCCATTACCGATTCCCTCTCAAGCACCACAGCGCTTCGTGAGCGTTTTCTAGCGCATGGGCGGCAAAATCGAAATCGAATTTCGTGAAGAAAAAGATGCTGTCTTGCTGATGCGGATTGTTAGGTCTTGGACGGCACGATCTTGCGGCAAAACATTGACGCTGAAGCTCAGGTCCTGAGCGGCAAGATCGCGGCGCGGCGATCATCGGTCTGCGAGAAAGCGCCAAGCATATGCAGCCTGTCTGCTGGCACCGGTTCGCTTATGAGATATCCCTGGATCTGATCGCAGCCGAGCTTGCGCATGTAATTGAACTGCTCTTCGGTCTCGATCCCCTCTGCAATCGTCGTCATCCGCAATCGACGGCCAAGGCCGATTACGAACTCCACGATTGCCAGCGCATCCGGGTCGGTGGTGACATCCCTGAGGAACGACTGGTCGATTTTGAGCTTGTCGAACGGCACACCCCGAAGATTGCCCAAGGACGAGTAGCCCGTCCCGAAATCATCCATGGCGATCTTGATGCCGACGGCTTTCAGTTTTTCGAGGATATCGACCGTCTGCTCGTTATTGCTGAGCAACACCGATTCCGTAATTTCAAGCTCAAGCCTGCTCGGGTCCAGCCCACTCTTGTCCAACGCACCCACGACGTTGTGAATGAGGTTTGCACTGTGAAACTGGATCGGCGAGAGGTTGACGGCAATCTTCAGGCCGCCATCCCATTTCGCGGCCTCCTTGCACGCCGTTTCCATGACCCACTTTCCAAGTGGATGAATGAAGCCTGTTCTTTCAGCAACCGCGATGAAATCATTCGGAGGCACCTTGCCTCTGACCGGATGTGTCCACCGCAAAAGTGCTTCGAAGCCGCAGACCTGCCGGTTGGCGGTAGCGATTTGCGGCTGGTAATAAACTTCCATCTCGTCGTTCTGAAGCGACGCGAGCAAGTCGGCTTCAAAAGACTTTTTCTCCGCGAGCTGGCTTTGCATATAGGGCTTGAAGACGCTGACCTTCCCCGCTCCGGAGCGCTTTGCTTCATAAAGCGCAAGATCGGCGTGTTTGAGCAACTCGTCGGCAAGGGTCACACCGTTGGAAACCGCGATACCGACGCATGTTCCGATTCGTATTTCCAATTCCCCGAGAAAATAGGTCTGCCCTACCCGCTCGACCAGCTTTTGGGCAAGCTCAACCGCCAGTTCCTCGGTCAATGTTTGGGAAATGATGGCGAACTCATCTCCACCGAGGCGACAAATCAGATCATCCTGCGAACGCAGGGGCAAGAGCCGTGTCGCCACCGCTTGCAACAGCGAGTCGCCGACATCATGCCCAAGCGTATCGTTGATGTCCTTGAACCCATCGAGGTCCAGCAGCAAAAGAGTTGCCTTGCCCACGCCGTTCGCCGGATCGAGTTTCAGGGTCAATTCCTTGCGAAACAGCGCCCGGTTCGGCAAATCAGTCAATGCATCGTGATAGGCATCATACTCGAGACGAACATTGTTGGCCTGCAATTCCAGAGTAGCAATGCGCAGCTTGTCCGCCAGTCCCCGCAAGTCTTTGTGCGCACGATCCAGCAGGCTATTGTGCCGAAGCAGCAGAACGAACAGCGCCACGCCGCAGAGAATCAAACCGGCAGCGAGCGCGGTATATATGATGTGAAGTGTGCGTACTTCCGAATGGGCGGCATCGATGAGGGTGACGTCATTCGCCACCGAAGATGCAGCCAGCGCCATCAGTGGACCGTCCAGCGCACTCATGCTCGGAAGCAGGGCTTTCACATCATCGGCAGTCAGCTGATCGAGCCTCTGGTCGAGATCGAGCAGGATGTGCGCCAGCGATTCCGCCAGATTTCGGGACTGCGGCGTACTGTTGACGAAGTTGCCGAGATTGCCCTGCTGGAGCAGTTCAGCGCGGCCCAGCATAATTTCGAGCCGCAGCCTGAGTTCATCCCTGCCAACGTCATTCACGCCAAGGGCAAATTCCGCCAAAAGGTTCTGGAAGCGCATATATTCCGCAACCGTTTGGCTGACGGCCCAGGAATCATTATAACGCGCGAACTTCTGCAGTGCGTTCTGGCGCTCTGCGATCACATAAGCAATGTAGCCCGTTGCGAGGACGAAGCAGCATATGATGACCGCGAGGGCTTTTCGCAAAATACACCTTTATTCGACTATCAGCTTGGCGACCTGCCATGCTGAACGTGTGTAATAGGTCTGTGTTTGAAGTTCGGGAAGAGTGTCGTAGGGGTAGATAATGAAGAGAGGGCCTTTATCGCGTACCGGCATATAATTGCCATCACGTTTCATGGCAAGAATGACGTCGAATTTGGTAAAATCCTCCATCGGAATGGTGCTGACATAGTCATTGAGAGCGACGGCGGTGACAGTTACCCCGGTTGCCCCGACAAAATTCATCAACTTGGAAAGCTCAACGCCTTCGAAGCGACTCTTTCCATCATACCACGGGTTTTTCGTTTCGATTGTCGCAATCCCCAGTCCCTCAAGCATCTTGAGGTCGAACTGCGCCGTCCCGTCAACATTGGTGTTGGCTATATGACCGGAAATAACCAGTATCGGCTTGCCTTCGGGCTTCGCGAAATTACCGGCATAGGCGGCTGCGGAGCACATGATGCTGAGAAAACTGACAAGTAGCAATCGAAACAAACTCATGGGAGCGTGTCCTTGAACAGGTGTGAAACGGAGAGCGCGGTCATTCCAAAATGCCTAACACCTAGGTATTAGCTTATATCAGAAATCACGAGAATACGCGCGCTATAGTTTTTTCCCTCCCTTCCGATAAGGACAAAGCATCTCTAAAGGAAAAATTAAAAATTTTATTAATGCATCAAGTAGAAATTATCAGCTTATCCGATTAACCGAGCAATCATTCGCCCATATTTCTCGAAATAATAGAAATTAACCGCTCTTGATACAGTAGTTGTCAGCGTCAGGTTGTCCGATAGCGATATATCTTACACCCCAACTTTCTACGCTCAATCCCCACCTTTTAGCAGGCGAGATTTTTGCCGATTCCAGTCGCGCTCCTTCTCGGTTTCGCGCTTGTCGTGCAACTTCTTACCCTTTGCCAGCGCAAGTTCCATTTTCGCACGGCCCTTGTCGTTGAAATAGATCTTCAGCGGCACGAGCGTCATGCCTTCGCGATTGATTCCCACTCTTAAACGGTTGATCTCACGCTTGTTCAAAAGCAGTTTGCGGCGGCGGCGCGGCTCATGATTGAAGCGGTTCGCCTGCAGATATTCCGGCAGGTGGGAGTTGATGAGCCAGATCTCATCCCCCTCGTCCGAGGCATAGGATTCAGCGATGTTGGCCTTGCCCTCACGTAGCGATTTGACCTCCGTACCGGTCAATACGAGGCCAACTTCATAGGTGTCCATGATTTCGTAATTGAAGCGGGCCTTACGGTTTTCCGCAACAACCTTGTTGACGACACGCTGACTGCCTTTAGGGGCCATATTCTTTTCCGTTTCATTCATCCGCGACCCGATGGAAGCGGCTTTCGGCGCATATGTAGTCAAACCTGCGCCGAATGTGAAGGCGGGCAGCAATAATGCCGCCCGTCGTCAGCGCTATCAGTTCAAAAGGCCCGCGTGCTTGAGAGCCGCATCGATTGCCGCTTCTGTCGCAGGCTCGAGCGTACTCATCAGCGGAGAGCGCACAGTGCGGCTCACCGAGCGTATCCGTGAAAGCGCATAT
Organism: Agrobacterium larrymoorei; assembly: GCF_013322225.1. Lineage (GTDB taxonomy): Bacteria > Pseudomonadota > Alphaproteobacteria > Rhizobiales > Rhizobiaceae > Agrobacterium > Agrobacterium larrymoorei_A. The sequence goes on along the minus strand of NZ_JAAMFB010000010.1, from coordinate 36,951 downwards.
TTTGCACCGCATACACCGGGCTCGATAAAGATTGCCTTATGCAGAGGCATCAGGCGATCCTGATACTCCAGCGCAAGGGCATAATCACCATCGCGCGTCGCGGCCTGAAACTCCGCGCACAGGCGCGGCGCGACGTTGGCCGTCACGGAAATGCAGCCGACGCCGCCATGAGCATTGAAGCCGAGCGCGGTGCCATCCTCGCCTGAAAGCTGAACGAAGTCCTTGCCGCAGGAAATCCGCTGCTCGGACACCCGGTCCAGTTTACCGGTCGCGTCCTTCACACCAACGATATTCTTATGCGCCTTGGCAAGCGCACCCATGGTTTCCGGCGTCATATCGATGACGGAACGCGGCGGAATGTTGTAGATGACGATGGGCAGATCGACCGCTTCGGCAATCGCCGAAAAATGCGCGAACAATCCCTTTTGCGTGGGCTTATTATAATATGGTGTGACGACGAGCAGCGCATCGGCACCCACTTCCTGGGCATGCTGCGCAAGCTCGATTGCCTCGCGGGTGTTGTTGGAGCCCGCACCCGCAATTACCGGAACCCGTTTAGCCGCGACCTCGACGCAAAGCTCGACCACACGTTTGTGCTCGTCGTGAGAGAGGGTCGGAGACTCCCCCGTCGTTCCCACTGGCACAAGGCCGCTGCTGCCTTCGGCAATCTGCCACTCCACATGGGTAGCGAATGCCGTTTCGTCCACCGCGCCTTCGGCGGTGAACGGCGTAATGAGGGCGGGAATGGATCCCTTGAACATGCAAAACTCCTTGCGGTGAGCCAGTTCATGCTTCAGCCGCATTCCATCGTTAAAACGAACTCACCTTAGTGGGAGGCTTCGCAGCCTACAAGCTGTTGAACGCGGGTTTTTGGCCGGGAAATACCAGATATTTCAGCGGATACGGCTCTTACTGGATTCCACCGCGAAAAGTGGCAGAGCTCGAAAAGCCGTGACCGAAATTTGATCGAATGCGAGTGTAAAAGGTAAGATATCATTAACCGTAGAAGTTCCTAATGTATCGCATGTTATCCGCTGATTGGTGAGTACGGGCATGAAGAAAACAGCTTTGGGCTTGATGGCAGCAGGCCTTGCGGCGACCGTATGGGGCGCTTGGGCAGGCCCTGCCCCCGAAGGCGCAGTACCGCTTCCCTTCGTCAAACCCGATGCGCCTGTCGTCCCTGCATTCCTGCCAGCCTCCCCGGAAGTTACGGGCTCCATCATTCGCCCTGACAATCCGCTTGATGTTTCCGACCTGAAAGCTGGGCTCGATGCGCTGTCCAGCCGCGATGCGGCCCGCGCACTTTCCATTCGTAACCGTCTCGCTGAAGGCAGTCTGGACCGGCACATCCTGACATGGGCCATCGGCATTTCCGGCCAGCGGGATGTTTCCGTCAGTGAAATCCTGGCGGCTCAGGCCGAGTTGAAGGGATGGCCGGGCGTTTCAACCCTGCAAGCGAATGCCGAGCGCGCCATGCTGAGGGAGAATTTCGCGCCTCAGCAAGTCATCGCAATATTGGAAGCCTCGCCACCACAAACGGCTGAAGGCAAGCTGGCGCTCGCGGGTGCGCTGAATGCAGAGGGAAAAAGGGACGAAGCGGAAAAACTGGTTCGCCGCATATGGACCGAGGAAGGCATGGATACGGCTCTTGAGGACCGGATCATGCGAGACTTCGGAAGCGCTCTTTCCTCTGCCGATCACAAGGGGCGTATGGACTATCTGATGTATAGAAGCCGCGTCAGTCAGGCGAAACGCTTCGGGGATCTGGGCAAGGCGCAGTCACTCTACAAGGCTTGGGCAGCGGTGCTCCAGCGAGCCAGCAACGCGTCCGCTCTTTTGAACGGCGTCGATGCAGGCTGGCGTAAAGACCCGACCTATCTGTTTGCCCGTCTCGAAAACCTTCGCCACCAGCAAAAATACCAGGAAGCCGCGCAGTTGCTTCAACAGGCGCCCAAAGAGACCGGCAGGCTGATCAACCCCGGCGAATGGTGGAATGAAAGACGTATCGTCGCGCGCGGCCTTGCCGATCTTGGCGATTTCAGAACAGCCTACCGGATTGTTGCCGATCATTCAGCGACATCGCCGGTCGATGTCGCGGATGCGGAGTTCCATGCGGGCTGGTACGCACTTCGCGCCCTGATCGACCCGAAAGTCGCATCAGAGCACTTCAACAAGTTGCTTGAAGTATCCAATCGCCCGCTAACGGCTTCGCGCGCTTACTACTGGTTGGGCCGCGCTGCAGAAGCTGGTGGCCCTGGTGATGCCCGCGAATATTTTCAGCAAGCCGCAGCCAATCCCGGTACATTTTACGGCCAGCTCTCCGCAGCGCGTATCGGCATCACGACACTGAACGTCACCTACCCTTCACCGACAGCCCCGGATCGAGATCGCTTTGCCGCACGCGAAGCGGTTCGCGCCATTGAACGATTGGAGGCAGCGGGTTACGGCTGGCGCGCCGACGGTATCTATCGGGCCCTTGCAGACCAGATCGACAGTCCAGGCGAGTTGGCGATACTGGCCGCCCGCGCCGAAGGCAACGGCAATCACCAGGTATCACTGCAAATCGGCAAGACGGCCTTCAGCCGCGGTATCGACGCGGCGGCACTCGCCTACCCGCTCGGCGTGATTCCCGGTAGCGCCAATATCTCCGGCTCCGGCAAGGCCCTCGCCTATGCTATCGCCCGGCAGGAAAGCGCCTTCAACCCGGCGGCGGTCTCACCCGCCAACGCACAAGGCCTGCTGCAACTTCTGCCCGGCACCGCCAAGGGCGTTGCCGGTCGCCATGGTATGACCTTCACCCCTGCGAAACTCACCAGCGATGCCGGGTATAACGCGACGCTTGGCGCGCATTATCTCGGCGAGCAAATCGAAAGCTTTGGCGGTTCCTACATCCTCACCTTCATAGCCTACAACGCCGGACCCAAACGGGTTCCCGAATGGATCGCCCGTTACGGCGACCCTCGCGGCAAATCCATCGACGACATCGTGGACTGGATCGAACGTATCCCCTTCCCCGAAACCCGCAACTATGTGCAGCGGGTGATGGAGAACTATCAGGTCTACAAAACCCGCCTTGGGCAAAAGGCAGATATCGTCGAAGACCTCAGGAATGGTCGATCGGGTTGAGAAAACCTGCGTAAAGCGTTTCCTTGTTAATGGAAACGCTCTGAAGGCAGGAAACCCCACGGGTATCGATTGGCGCTCTCTTCTTGACGGTCACTGACAGCAACAAAAAACCCGGCTCGAAAGCCGGGTTTTCATCTGTGGCTTTATGCCAGAGCAGATTAGAAGTCGCGCTGCAGGCGAACGAGACCGGTGACTTCGTCGTCAGAACCGTCTTCGTCGTAGTAGTTCGCAGCAACCTTTGCCTTCAGACCGTCTGTGATCTGGTAGTCAACGGTCAGACCAGCGGTCCATGCGTCGTTGTTCGACCAATCGGAGTTGAGCGAAACACCGGCATCACCGAAGCCAGGATCAACGTTGCCGAGGTACTGTGCAGCAGGCGTAATCGTCAGCTTGTCAGTTGCCTTGAGTGCGTATTCAGCAGCAACTGCCCACTCGGATTCTGCGTAGTAAGCGTTTGCGCCAGATGCCCATACGCCGGAAACGCCGAGCGTGCCCGGACCGATTTCAGCGTAAATGATGCCGCGAACAGCGCCTTCTTCAAGATCGGTGTCATAGCTGCCGACAACCGTTGCTGTAACAGCGCCAAACTTTGCGCCGACAACACCTGTGATACCGACGTTGTTATCGCTTGAGGAAAGCGTGCCTTCCAGTTCGTCAACAGACAGAGTGCCGTAGAAGGAGCCTGCGTCGTAGGTGTAAGCGATGGAGTTGAACAGTGAGTTGGTGGACAGGATGTCCGTTTCGCCGCTCAGGTCGTTATCCCATTCGCTGTAGAACTTACCGACCTTGAGGCCACCGAGTTCGATGAACGCCTGATTGACGTGGAAGCCCGAACCCTCGTCGTCACCGCCGTTGCCGAAAGCCGAACCGGAGTCGGCATTGCCGCGGAAGCCGATGAAGCCGCGCAGAGCACCAAGCTCGGTGTCGGTGCGGGTGTCAACTTCGAACTGGGCGCGCGTGAAGGAATCCCAGTCAGAAGAACCGGATTCGTCACGACCGAAGTCTGTCTGGAAACGAATGTAACCGCCGAACTTCAGGCAGGTTTCGGTGCCAGGGATGTAGAAGAAGCCGGTGCCGAAAGCGTCGCAAACGCGAACGTATTCAAGTGGCTCAGGCTCAGCAGCGACGATAGCGTCAGCGGCCTGTGCGCCAGATACTGCGGCAAGCGCTGCTGCGGAACCGATCAAAAGGCTCTTAATGTTCATTTATCTCTCCAGTCAAATTCACTTAGCAGCGAGTGGGAGTGCTGCGGTGACTGAGATTAGAGCGAAAGACGAAGAGTCGCGCAATTGACGAAGTGGAAATTTCGTCACATTCGCGCCCTCTTCCCGCCCTGCTGTTGCCAATTCGCTACAAAATGCGTGCGAAGATGATCGAGTGTTAAAACTTGTTTAACGGGGCATGCAGAGGAGACGCTGCGACAACATTTTATTAAAAAAAACCCGGCTCGAAAGCCGGGTTTCCAAATCTAACCAAGGTTAGAAATATTAGAACGAGCGCTGCAGGCGAACGAAGCCGTTGACTTCTTCGTCATCAGCATCGTCTTCGTCGTAGTAGTTAACAGCAATCTTAGTTGTGAGACCTTCGGTGATCTTGTAATCAACGGTCAGGCCAGCCTGCCAAGCATCACGATCAGAGAATTCGTCACCACGAATTACCGTACCGGTCTGCGTAAATACCGGAGGAGTGCCAGCTACAGTGCCGAGTGCAATCGTGTCAGACACGCTACCGAAGTACTGAGCACCAGGAGTGATGGTCAGCTTGTCGGTTGCCTTGATTGCGTATTCAGCAGCAACGGCCCATTCGGATTCTGCGTAGTAAGCGTTACCGCCGGAAGCCCATACACCAGCGAGACCAAGCGTGCCAGGACCGATGTCAGCAGTTGCGATCAGGCGAACAGCACCCTCTTCCTGGTCGATGTCGTAAGAACCGATCAGCTGCAGCGAAGCGCCACCGAGATTGCCGCCGACACCGGCCGTTACGCCAACGTTGTTGTCACTTTCCTGCGACACGGCGAAAAGCGTCGTGCCAGGAATTGTTACTGTATCAACACCAACTACGCGACCGAAGTCACCGTTGATGCCTTCAAGTTCGTCAACCGAAACACCTGCCCAGAAAGAGCCAGCGTCGTAGGTGTAACGAATGGAGTTGAAGAGCGCGTTCGTAGAGAGAACGTCGGCCTCACCAGAGAGACCATCGTCCCACCAGCTGTAGAACTTACCGACCTTCAGGCCGCCGAGTTCGATGAAGGCCTGGTTGACGTGGAAGCCGGAACCATCGTCCTCGCCGCTGCCGAAAGCAGAGCCGCCGTCAGCATTGCCACGGAAACCGATGAAGCCGCGCAGTGCGCCGAGCTCGGTGTCTGTGCGTGTGTCAACTTCGAACTGAGCGCGCGTGAAAGAGTCCCAGTCAGAAGAACCGGATTCGTCACGACCGAAGTCGGTCTGGAAACGAACGTAACCGCCGAACTTCAGGCAGGTTTCGGTGCCAGGGATATAGAAGAAGCCGGTGCCGAAAGCGTCGCAAACGCGAACGTACTCGAGGGGCTCAGGCTCAGCAGCGACGATAGCGTCAGCGGCCTGTGCGCCGGATACTGCTGCGAGAGCCGCAGCGGAGCCGATCAAAAGGCTCTTGATGTTCATGTTGACCTCCAGTCAAGTTTCAAAAGGGTCTGGGTACTTAGCTGAAGGACAGCATTCCCTGCCCCATTCCCGTGTTCTTCGAAAACGGACGATCCACCGCCTCGCTTCCGTTGCTGAAAATACGGAAGCCAGCGCCGCTTGCAATCGACAATCACCAAGAAGCCCGTTTTATCCTGTCGCTTCATTTTGCGATGTTGCTAAAAAAACACATTTACTGATCCAGCACCGTCCAAACGTTGATAAGATGTTAACAAAAATCAACGTTCTCAAGAGTTTAACACTTAGTTAGCAGGCGTCGGAAACTCAATTGGATGACGGGAACTCCCTCAAACAAGGTATATCCATTATGTAATGCACGTTTGTATAGCGGCGCAGACTGTTTGTACGGGACGATTAATCCACATCGCCTCACAATCTCTGCAGCATCTTCGGCACAGATTGATTCTACTGTCCTTATTGCGATTCGCCTCGATCACCTCTCACGGCGCGCTTAGATTGGTTGAAAGATCGAAACCCAACCGACTTTTTTGCCTATCCTCGCAAAAGGGCCTTGCATTCATTTTTCTTACGCAATAATCAGGCGGCACCGGAGAGGTGGCCGAGTGGTCGAAGGCGCTCCCCTGCTAAGGGAGTATACGTCAAAAGCGTATCGAGGGTTCGAATCCCTTCCTCTCCGCCATTTTAATTCCCAACACTGTTCAGGTTTTTCTGGTTCGTTCGCTTTGGAACGTTCTTTGGCTTATCGCGTTACCACCTCGGAACCAACAAGAGGTGATTTCAGATGGCTCAAACCAAGTTGAACGTTGTTGAAGATTCGATCGAGAATCAGATTGCAGAGCTGCGTACGCAGATCGCGTCGCTCTCCAAGTCCGTTTCTGCCCGCGCAGGCGTGATTTCTGAAGACGCATCCGATTACATCGATGACGCCAAGGGCCGCGTGCAGCGCCCCGCTCAGACTGCCGCCCAGACAGTCAAGTCCCAGGGTCACAATGTCGTCGAGGCTGTGAAGGAAAATCCAGGTACGGCAACCTCCCTGTTGACTGTGGTTGGCGCTCTTGGTTTTGCACTTGGTTATTGCGTTGCCAATGCGGCCAGCCAGCAGAGCAACAGCAGCAGCCTGTATCGCTGGCGCTAAACGCGTTATCGCTTAAAGCTGACGGGCAAGGAGAGCGATCTCCTTGCCTTTTTTGTTCAAAAATGGAGGAAAAAATGAATTTTACGCCAGAACTCGAAACTGCGCTCCTGAGTTTTGCGCAGGAGAACAATATCGAGCGAGAGGAAGCGGTTGGCCGTATATTGCGCGATTGGCTGGTTCAGGAAGGCTATATGTTTTCGGGCGAGGAAGGCATTCCGCCGGAAAAGCTGAACGCAAGCAATGATGGCTGACGAATCAATAGCTTGAAACTTTCGCTGCCTCCGCACCGGCTTTGTAACGTGCCGAAAGCGAACGGAGAGCATTAGAAAACTCGGTAACATCCGCGCCGACCGCAACGAAGGATGCGCCGAGTTCCAGATAGTGTTTGTTATAGGCTTCATTGAAGGTAAGGATGCCAGCCGCCTTTCCTGATGCAACGATCTTTCGGATCGATGCCTCGATCACATCCTGCACTTCTTGCTCGTCAATCCTTCCGAGATAGCCCATATCGGCGGCGAGATCCGCAGGGCCGATGAAAACACCATCCACGCCCTCGACGCCTAGGATATTATCGAGATCTGCGATGGCTGCGCGTGTTTCCGCTTGCACAAGCAGGCACACATTGTCCGAAGCTGTTTCGGAGTAATTCGAAACACTGCCATATCCTGAGGCACGCGCAACCACTGCACCCATGCCGCGAATGCCGCGCGGTGGATAGTGCATCGCCGAGACCAGGGCCCTCGCCTGCTCCGCCGAATCAACCATCGGTACCAGTAGCGTACGCGCACCGGCATCCAGCATCTGCTTGATGATCCAGCTTTCGCCGGTTGGCACGCGCACCACAGGTTCGGCGGGGGATGTAGCGAGAGCGCGCAGTTGGTCGATGATGCTACGAAGATCATTGGGGCCATGCTCGCCGTCTATCACGAGCCAGTCGAAACCGGCCTTTCCAGCGATTTCTGCCGTTATCGCCTCTCCCATATCCAGCCAGAGGCCGATTTGCGGCGTGCGCTGCTGAATGGCGGCTTTGAAACGGTTTTCGGTGGCGGGCATTTTTAGTCCTTCAGATGAGCAGTGATTTCAAGTCGGCGGAAAGATCGGCCAGAATGGCGCGACTCGGCTCGATACCTGTTTCAAGCAGTTTCTTGCCGGTGACATAGGCCTTTGCGTCGTTGATGGCGTCGACGGCGATGAAATGACCCTGTCGGAAATACCAGATCGAGTAGCTGCCTTCGCGTTGGCCGGGACGCAGCAGGGTCTCGTCATACCCCAGATTGAAACCGGCGATTTGCAGCTTCACATCGTATTGATCCGACCAGAACCATGGCTTCGGCTGGTACGCCTTCTCTTCGCCCGCCAGAACATGCGCGGCGGCCTCGGCCTGATCGACGGCATTCTGCACCGATTCGAGACGGACGGATTGTCCGTTCATGGGCAAAAGCGCGCAGTCGCCAATTGCATGAATATCCGGATCTGAGGTTCGGGTGAAGGCATCCACAATGATGCCGTTGCCAATATCCAGCCCCGATTCACGTGCCAGCCGGTCATTCGGCGTTACGCCGATACCGACGATGACGAAGCCTACATCGATGACCGAACCATCGGAAAGCTCCGCAGCGCTGACGCGGCCATCCGTGCCGATCAGACGCACAAGGCCGGTTTTCTCACGGATGGAAACGCCGTGGGAGGTGTGGATATCGCGCATGATTCGCGCCGTGTCTTCCGCTGCCACGCGCTGAAGAATACGGTCCGTCATTTCGATAAGGGTGACACCTAGCCCAAGCTTGCGGGCAACGGCTGCCGCTTCCAGCCCGATATAGCCACCACCAACGACGAGCAGTTTGCGCCCCGGCTGCATTTCGTCCATCAGCCGGTCGGCATCGCGTTTATCCCGAACCGTCAGCACCCCATCCAGATCGCCCCCCACACCTGCCGGAAGTGCGCGAGGCGTAGCGCCGGTGGCCAGTGCAAGCTTGTCATAGGCAAGCGTGCTGCCATCCTGCATCCGCACCGTTTTCGCGGAACGGTCGATCTCCTCGACCCAGGTCGAAAGACGAATCTCGACATTGTTTTCGGCAAACCATTCCAAAGCGCGAAACTCCAGACGGTCGAAGCTCATTTCGCCCATCAGATATTTCTTGGAAAGCGGCGGGCGCTGGTAAGGCAGCACGTCCTCAAGCCCGATTATGGTGATCGGCCGGTCATCTTTGAGCGCACGCAGCTTCGCGGCGAGCGCAAAGGCCGCTTGGCCCCCACCGACGATGATCAGTCTGCCTGCCATTTTTACTGCTCCACCGCTTTCCAGAAAACCAAGCTGTAAGGCAGGCGTAACGCCAAGTACGCCATGCGTCAACCGTCTTGGGACCGGTCCTTTCGCAAGGCGCCGACAGTCTCGCGCAACCTTATAGGACGTAAAAGAGTTTCGCCCCGGCAATGTCTGCCTGTTACTCCGTTTGCTGTGGCAAAACAGGGCAGATGAAACGGCATTCTATCGATTGCGTTCAGTTTCTGGCAATGAAGCGAGCGTAGGATTGTATCAAGAGAAAAGGCAATCGGGAGGTTGTCATGACGCTCAACGTAGACGTTACCGCAAAGGATGCCATTCCGCAGGACGAGATGTATGAGAAATACACCATCGACCGCCCGGGCAAGATCACATTCATTGGGCATCATCTCAGCACCAGTGAGACGGTACGCTGCCTCATCCGGCAGATTTCACTCTATGGAGCGGAACTGGACGTAAGCCCACATCTGGAACTCCCCACGAATTTCTATCTGGAAATTCTGGGTATCCGCGATGAGATAGGCTGCACACTGATCCGCCGTGAGGCTGAGAAATCCAGCGTCGGTTTCAACATGCTGATTGATCCGGAATTCCTGCACCACATTCGCCGCCTGAGTTTTGAAACCGCCGTTTGATCGACCGTCAGGCACCGCTGCGATTTTAAAAACAGCCGAAAAGCGGCATTTTTTGTTGGCCTGCCTTGCGTGGGCCAATTTTGTTTCTATTCTTGGGCAACTGCTTCAAAAGATAACGGAACTGTCTGAAATGTCCGCATTTTCCCGCTTTACCTCGCTCTCTGCCTCGCTACCGGCCACCGTGCCATTCGTCGGGCCGGAGGCCATAGAGCGCAATCGGGCAACGGCGGTAAAGGCACGGATCGGCGCGAATGAAAGCGGGTTCGGTCCCGCCCCATCCGTACTCGAGGCCATGAAACAGGCCGCCTCCGAAACATGGATGTATGCAGATCCGGAAAACTACGAATTGCGTGAAGCGCTCGCTATTCACCACGGCATTGCTCGCGGCAACATCGCGGTCGGCAACGGTGTGGATGGCCTTCTTGGCGAAATAGTTCGGCTGATAGTGGAGCCCGGCACACCCGTCGTCACGTCGTTCGGGGGCTACCCGACCTTCAACTACCACGTGACCGGTTTCGGTGGCCGCCTCGTTACCACGCCTTACCTAGACGATCATGAGAACTTGGATGCTCTCCTAGATTTGGTAATCAAGGAAAACGCGCCGCTCGTCTATTTCGCCAACCCCGACAACCCCATGGGAAGCTGGTGGGATGCGAATGAGGTTCTGACCTTCGCCAAGGCGTTGCCGGATACCTGCCTGCTGGTCCTGGATGAAGCCTATTGCGAAACTGCGCCGGAAAGCGCGGTCCCTAGCGTGCGCGCCATGATCGGAATGCCGAATGTGCTGCGCATGCGCACTTTTTCCAAGGCTTATGGTCTTGCAGGCGCGCGCGTCGGTTACGCCATCGGCACAATCGGTAATGCTCAGGCCTTCGACAAGATTCGCAACCACTTCGGCATGTCGCGCGTCTCGGTGGCAGCAGCACTGGCCGCGCTGAAAGATCAGGCCTATCTGCGCGATGTGGTAAAAAGGATCGCCAGTGCGCGCGAACGCATCGCCACCATTGCGCGCCAAAACGGCTTGTCACCCCTGCCCTCCGCAACCAATTTCGTGACCATCGATTGCCATAAGGACGATGCCTACGCCAAATCCATCGTGGATGGCCTGATGCAACACGGTATCTTCATTCGCATGCCGGGCGTCGAACCGCTCAACCGCTGCATCCGGGTCAGTGCTGCGCCGAAAGACAAGCTTGATTTGTTTGCGGAAGCCTTGCCGAAGGTATTGAAGGCGCTTGGCTAAACCTCAACACCACACAACAAAAAACCGTGCCGGCCTTGTTTCTGCCGGTCACGGTTTTGATGTTCGTTCGGCGATGGTGGCGTCGCCAATTTCCCTTTTCGGGTTATTGTTACTGTCCCGCCGGGACTGGAGGAAACCAGCAGGAGATAATCGGCAGCCTTCAGGGCCGCTCCGTCTTTTTGGCGCCTCTTGACGCAACTCTTGAAATTCAGTGCGAGGTCATCCAGTCGCGAGCGGCGCGCAGTGCCGTTGCGAGGTCTGCCTTGTTCATGTTGCGGGCAAGGTCGGCACGCAGTGATGCGGCGCGTTCCGAACCCTTGATTGCGGCGATGTTCAGCCATTTATGGGCGGCCACGAGGTCCACCGGGCAGCCTCGGCCTGTCGCATAGATCAGGCCGAGATTGCAGAAGACATCCGCGCGGCTTTGCCCACCGGCAACGGCCATTTCGATATCGCGCATTTCAAATCGTGCCATTTTCTTAAGTCCCTGTTTGCCCGTGGTCTTCCTGTTTTATTTCGCTTCTCTGCGGAAGCTTTCGGTCTTAAGGCCTGCCGTCTTCTGCGGCTTGTCGGCCCTCGCCGTGGTCAGGTTTTCCCTGCTCTTTCGATGTCCCCACTATGCCAAACGGGCTTCAACGCCCGCTTAAAATCCATGATTAACGGGGGCCAAACAAAGTCCAAACGATTGGTAAAATTGGGTTTTTGTTAAATATGGGAAGCCCCGGAAATTAAGGACTTTCCAGACAATTTTACGAAAAGTTTACGGATGGATTTCAACGCTTCGTTCACCACGACGGAAACAACGATTTCATTGCTGTTTCTTTTCACCTCTCAGCGCTGCGAAAAATCCCGTGATTCACCCTCGTCGATATTTCCTTTTACGTGAACGTAAAGTATGAATCGGCCATTCGCATGAGGAGTTGCGAGTCCGGGGCGCAGGCCCGCGACATAAGGATTGGGAGGTCCATTCGATGAAAATGACGATTATTGCCGCCGCCGCATTCTTGATGGGAACTTCAGCCTTTGCGGCGGAAGCCATAGAAGGTAGCTGGAAGACCGCCAGCGGCGAAACGGCGACGATTGCCAAATGCGGCGCAGCCTTCTGCGTAACATTGAAAACCGGAAAACACGCTGGCAAGCAGATCGGCAAAATGAGTGGCACCGGCAACAGCTACGCTGGCGAAATCACCGATCCTGCCAACGATAAGACCTATAGCGGCTCTGGCACGGTTTCTGGCAATTCGCTGAGCATGAAGGGTTGCGTGCTGAAGGTGCTGTGCAAGTCACAGACCTGGACGCGTCTGTAAATTATAACGAGCAATTCCAACTGACATGCCGGTGAACTGTAACCCGGCATGTCTAAGTTAATCGTGCCAAAAACATGTGATGGATTAGGAGCGGTGAAAATCTCATATGATGGCTGTTGTTGAAGTTCTCCTTGCACTCGTCACCACGGCTGCGATGTCGTTGCTGATCGCCCACCTTTTGGCAACGCAGGTTAGGGAGTACTATTTTTATAAGGCCAATAATTGGGACTTTCGTATCGACAGTCATTTGGACAGGCTACAAATAGACAGACGAATGTTCATGAGCGATCCTAATCTGACCAACTGGCAACGCTTCTACCTCTTCCGTCCTATCTGCATCATAAATTTTTCGGCGTTCCTCGGCTTGATGATCTGAAGTTTATTCTAGACAGCCCACAAACCATGCTTGTGGGCTGCAGCACTCAGCTGGCCCGCTCGCGGTCACCATGGAATAAGGGCCTCATCGTAGTAATATCCGCAGGTGGGGCCGGATTTATCCTGCGTCGCCAACCATACGATACCCTTAGCGGCCTGCTCGACGGTGCGATAACCCGAATGCCCGTTGAAATCGGTAGAGGTGTAACCCGGATCGACTGAGTTTACCTTGATACCGAAGGGTGAAAATTCCTTGGCGAACGACACGGTCACTGCGTTGAGCGCTGTTTTCGAGCTGTTATAGGCAAGGTTGTTGACGCGGTAGAACTCGTTTTCGGGATCGGACAGCCAACCGAGTGAGCCAAGCCCGCTGCTCACCATCACGACATTTGCACCATTTGCGGCCTTGAGGAGTGGCAGGAACGCTTGCGTTACGCGGATGGGGCCGAGAACGTTCGTTTCATGGACCTGTCTCACGGCATCTGCGGACTGCTCGCTCGGTTTGGGGTCCATGCCGCCCAAAATGCCCGCATTGTTGATGAGGACATTGAGCTTGCCATCTTCGCCCTGCACTCTTCTCGCTGCGGCCTGCACACTATCGTCATCGGTCACGTCGATAGCCAAGGCACGGACATCATATCCTTCAGCCACCAGCGTTTCCGCCGCTGCCTTGCCGCGGCCGCTATCTCTGGCACCCAGCCAAATACGGTAGCCGCGCTTTCCCAATTGTCGCGCGGTTTCGAAGCCAATGCTTTTATTGGCGCCTGTGATCAGAACTGTCTTGCCGGTCATATTCACTCTCCCTTGAGATACTGAAATTCAGGCAATTGTTACGGCCTATGTCATCGTTTGATAATCTGTCGCAAACCGTATAGTCTGATCGCTATGGCGAACAATGATGATATGCCCAGTTACGATGATCTTTCGGTTTTTCTGGATATATGCGAGACGGAAGGCTTTCGCTCCACGGCGAAGCGGTTGGGCATATCGCCCGCTTCGGTGAGTGAACGCATATCGAGGCTGGAAGCGCGGCTCGGCGTGCCGCTGCTTACGCGCACGACCCGTAGTGTCCGACCGACTCAGGCGGGAATTGCCCTTGCGGAACGTCTCAATCCGCTGTTCAGCGAAGCAAGAGCCGCGCTTCAGGATGCGGCAAGTTCTCAGGAGGACGTGCGCGGTCTGTTACGGCTTAATGTGCCCGGCGCAGTCATGGTGGATATCCTGCCGCCGCTGATCGAAATTTTTCTCAAAAAACATCCGCAGGTGCGCGTCGAGTTCGTTGTTGAAGACAGGCTGGTGGACGCGACTGCGGCAGGTTGTGATGCGGGCATTCGCTATGGCGAACATCTGGCGCAGGATATGATCGCGGTCCCCATCGGGCCATCCCATCAACGCTCGGCTCTTGCCGCATCTCCCGCCTATCTGGAAGCAAAAGGCATCCCCGCCCATCCTCTTGAACTTCTCAAGCACGATTGCATTCGCCTGCGCTTTTCCAGCGGCGCAATCATCAAATGGGAGTTCGAAAAGGGCGATGAGGCACTGACGGTCGATCCGCAAGGACGCCTGATTGTCGGCGTCGACGCTGTTGCCACCGCAATCGATTTCGCCCGCTCCGGCCACGGCCTGATCTACACCTTTGAAAACTGGCTGACGCCCCATTTTGAAAGCGGTGCGCTTTGCCCCGTTCTGCCGGATTGGTGGACGCAGTTTGATGGCCCGCAGCTCTATTTTTCAAACAGGTTCGTTCCGGCACCCTTGCGCGCCTTCATAGACCTGCTTGCAGCGGAGCGGGCGAAGACACGTTGAAACTGCATTTCGTCATCCCCCTGTAATAAACCGCCGCTAGTGCGCTCCCTGGAATTGTTCCAAACTACGAACGAATGGAGAGCGCCATGACGAAGATCGATACGAGCAAGCTGAGCTGGGACGAGTGGGATGAACTGCAAAACCCGCCGCCAGCCGTGACCGATTTCGACCGCGTTGTCGAACGGGCTGTCTCTCGCCGTGGCTTCCTCGGCGGCGTTCTCGCCTTCGGTTCTGCTGCCGCCGCCCTTGGCACACTGGGCACGCTCGGCAACCTTGCCAGCTCCACCTCTGCACAGGCGCAGGAAGCTGCCGCATCGCGCTTTCCGTTCAAGCCGGTCGGCATCGCTACCGACAACACCATCCACGTTCCTGAAGACTACAGCTGGAAGCCGGTTGCCAAGTGGGGCCAGCCGCTGTTTTCCACCGCGTCGGATATCGATCCAGTGAAGGGCGTCAGCCTTGAAAACTCCGACAAGGTTTTCGGTGAAAACACCGATGGCATGGAGCTTTTCGTCGTTGGCAGCCATCAGCTGATTGCCGTCAACCATGAATATGTGAACAACGAAACCAACCTGCCCCACCGCGAAAAAGGCATGCCTGCCAATCTGGACGAAGTGAAAATCCTCCAGCACATGCAGGGCGTCACCGTCATGGAAGTGGCCGAAGGAAACGATGGCTGGGAGATCGTCGTCGACAGCCCGTTTAACCGCCGCATTCACCACAACACGCCAATGAAGCTTTCCGGCCCAGCCGCCGGTTCCGATCTGGTGAAGACCGCAGCCGATGCGAACGGTATCGACTGTCTCGGCACCTTCAACAATTGCGGCGCGGGCCGCACGCCGTGGGGCACCTACCTCACCTGCGAAGAAAACTTCAACGGTTACTTCGGCTCCACCGTTGCCGATTTCAAAATGCCTGACGATTACAAGCGCTACGGCATCACGGCGGAAACCCGCTATGGCTATGAGAAGTTCGATGAGCGTTTCGACGTTTCGAAGCACCCGAACGAGCCGCGCCGCGCAGGTTACGTCGTGGAGATCGATCCGTCCAACGCATCCTCCACACCGATGAAGCGCACCGCCCTTGGCCGCATCAAGCACGAAAACGCTGCCGTCGTCGTGGCGCGTGACGGTCGCGTCGTCGTTTACATGGGCGATGACGAGCGCGGCGAATTCCTCTACAAGTACATCTCCAACGGCATCTACGTGCCTGGCGGCGATACCTCCAAGCTTCTGGACGAAGGCACGCTCTACGTTGCCAAGTTCACCGATGACGGCAATGGCGAGTGGGTTGCGTTGACGGAAGCATCGACCGGCATGAAGATGGACGAAATCTGCGTCTTCACCCGTCAGGCCGCTTCCAAGGTCGGTGCCACCACCATGGACCGCCCGGAATGGGTCGCCATCAACCCCATCGCCATCGAAGCCTATTGCGCGCTGACCAACAACAGCCGCCGCGGCGAAGTGAAGGACGGCAAGATGCGCACTAACGCCGGTGGCGATGTCATGGAAATCAACGCCGCCAACCCGCGCGAGAAGAACGAATACGGCCAGATCGTTCGCTGGTATCCAGAAAACGACGACCACGCGGACGGAAAATTCAAGTGGGACCTGTTCTGCATGGCCGGCAACCCGGACGTACACAAGGATGCCTATGCAGGCTCCTCCAACATCAACTCCGGCAACATGTTCAACTCACCGGATGGCATGATGTTCGACAGTACCGGCCTGCTCTGGATCCAGACGGACGGCGAAGACAGCAACGAAGGCGCATTCGCCGGTCAGGGCAACAACCAGATGCTCGCAGGCGACCCCGTCACCGGCCGCATCGAACGCTTCCTCACCTCGCCAAAGGGTTCCGAAGTCACCGGCCAAACCTGGTCCGCCGACAAACGCACCCACTTCGTCGGCATCCAACACCCCGACGCCCCCTTCCCGGACGGCGAAGGCAAGCTGCCACGCTCCGTGATCGTTGCGATCAAGCGCGATGATGGTGCGATGATTGGGTGATGGGTTTGCGTTGTTAGGGATGAAGGGAGGCGCCGTGTGATGCGGCGCCTCTAGGATGTTTTATTGAGCAATCATCTGCGAGACAGGCTTGATTTTTCCTTTCGCAATTTCTTTCTCGTAGCTCTTCAATAGCTCCTCTCGGAGTTCTCTGATCTTAGCGGGACTCTTCAAATCGCCTTTGTAATCGAATGCGTCGCCCCTTTGCTTAACTTCGTAATTTAGATCGATAATCATTGAGCGTAAGGCATCACTAACCGCGCTTCCGAAATTTTCGAATTTCTCTCCTAGTAGTTTCTGAGGGTTCCTGATGTAGCTATTTATATCGGCGTCTTTTTTGAACATCTCCGACAAAACGGACAAAAGGAAGAAGCGAGTAAGACCATATTTAGATAACGGCCTATACTCGATATGAGGCATATTATTAGAGATAATCTTCATCAACTCAGAAAGAAACACAATTCTAGCTGCGGTCACCGCAGGTCTAGCAAATATCTCCGTATATTTGTCGTCAAATAACTTATAAACTTGATGGCACGACTCAGGCTCCAACAGATCGAAAGCCAACAAAAGTCTGCCAGCCTCTTCATTGGTGATTACCTCCACACCTTCAGAGGTGGTCTGACCCCGCTTTATCTCGTATTCAAACCTGTTCAGGAACTGTTCCTCAAACTCGTGCTTTAATCTGATCTGCACTTCATTTGTAGATTTTAGGTCTCTTGGCTTTATCGCATTCTGGTTGTTACTGTTAATTGTGATGGCTTTAGCGAGATTCGAATCATCTAGTTCAATAATCTTGGCGATTACTCTCAAGTCGTCAGAAAGACTGTTCTCGGCTTTCTTAAAGGTCGAAATACTTTGAGCACCATTTACAACAACATATTGAGAAATATTAAGCTTGCTGCCAAATATTTCAGCCCTCTTACAAAGTATCGTTACACCATTGTGATAAAGAGGAAAGAATTGGTGTTGACCTTTATCGGCAACACTTTCCTTCATTGCTTTATTTACTTTCGTATTTCCAAGAGATTGGCGGACATTTTGCGAGAACAATGTTCCATCATCGATCCCTGACATTCTAACTAGCTCTCTCGCTTGTACAGGTAAGACATATGAACTCACGCCGCTTTTTGTTTTAATTTGGAGCGGTTCAACGTACGACAGATCAAAAGAAAATGTATCATCGACTCCTCCATCTGCCTCAATGTCTATATATTCAGACGAGATTCGATTGCGGTCGTACACGCGAATTCGTCCATGCTGGACAGCGAATTCGCGACCGTTCTCATCGAGTGGTTGGTTCGATACAAAAGATCCAATGACCGAATAACCATTCGACACCAAATCTCGAATTTTCAGCCTGAGTAACAGGTTTTTCAAGTCCTCATTGCCTCCCCCGGCAATAAGAGCATCAACGGCTTCGACGGTTTCAATTTGCGTTATCGTACCTGCAAGTTCACGTAGTGGCCCATCTCCGATAGAAGACTCTCTTTGCTTAATCTTGCCTTGAAGAACCAAAATCTCATTCTGGTTATCATCAACATATATCGCATCAATTCCTCGATCGTTGGGCTTGTCGCAAATACAGTCATCGGCCTCGATTGGATCAAGCCTAAATATATTTTCAAGAAACCAGTTAAGGAACGATCTAGCTTCTTCTCGCCCCTTATCTTCAAAGGAATTGATTACTGACTTTAGATTTTCATACTGAAGCTCTTCCGGTTTCAAAGAGACACCCCATTTTCTTAATGCTGCCAGAGATTGAATTGTTCGCTTTATAGCTACATCCTTCATTTACACACCGCAACATGAAAACACCTCTTGGTTGAGCATGGAACGGCAGATTACCCACCCCCATTAACAACCCTGAACCCCAAATGAACCGGCCTCTCAGCGCCGGTTCAGTCCAAACGTGGCAATGTCGTGTTCAACAAAGGGCAAGACGTGACACAAAGGGGAATGGACATGGGAGTTCTGGTTCGGCGTTTCAGCATCATCGTTCTTCTGATGGCGATTTTTGCGATGTCTTTTGCGGCGCTGGTGATCAATCCGGATCGCAGTTTCCAGCGGGTGAATATGGGCGCGTCCTATAGCTGCCAACATTCGTTTACGCCGGGGTGCCGCGTTACGCTTTGAGGCTTGGCACAGGCGGCTAAGACGGCTGCGTATTCTTTTTGAAACGCACATATTTCTGTCGCTTGCCTGTCTGAATTGGCTCTCTATAATAGGCCATGACAATAGCAAAGCACACGATTCCACAGCTCTCCTTCATTACGCCAGAGCCTTTCGCGCCGCAGACTTTTACCGATGCGAAGGAAGCCGTTGAGGCGCTGACGGCGCTTTATGAGCGCAACACCAATTTCCTCATCAATTCCTTTACCGAGCTTGCCAAGGGCGCGCCCATCGAGGGCCGTTACCGGGCCTGCTATCCGCAGGTCAGCATCGAGACCTCGACCTTCGGTCATGTGGATTCGCGCCTGTCCTACGGGCACGTCACTTCGCCCGGTGTTTACACAACGACGGTAACGCGCCCGCAGCTTTTCCGGCACTATCTGAAAGAGCAGCTTGGTCTTCTCATGAAGAACCACAATGTTCACGTCACTATTGCCGAATCCGCCACCCCCATTCCGCTGCATTTTGCTTTTGGAGAGGGCGCTTTCGTGGAGGCATCCGCTGCGTCCTCGCTGGCAGACGTCCCCTTGCGCGATCTGTTCGACACACCGGACCTGAACAACACCGACGATCTGATCGCCAATGGCGAGTACGATCAGGTTCCGGGTGAGCCAGCGCCGCTGGCCCCCTTTACCGCCCAGCGCATCGATTATTCTCTGGCCCGCCTAAGCCACTACACGGCAACGAGCGCGAACCACTTCCAGAACTTCGTGCTGTTTACCAACTACCAGTTCTATATCGATGAATTTGCCGCATGGGCGCGCAAGATGATGGCCGAAGGTGGCGAGGGTTACACAGAATTCGTGGAGCCGGGCAACATCGTCACGAAGGCAGGTTCAGACCGGCCTATAACGGACATGACACTTGGCCGCCTGCCGCAGATGCCCGCCTATCACCTGAAAAAGAAGGGCCATGCGGGCATAACGCTCGTCAATATCGGCGTCGGCCCGTCCAACGCCAAGACGATCACCGACCACATTGCCGTGCTGCGCCCGCACGCTTGGCTGATGGTTGGCCACTGCGCGGGGCTTCGCAACAGCCAGCGACTGGGCGATTATGTTCTGGCGCACGCCTATGTGCGAGAAGACCACGTTCTGGATGACGACCTGCCCGTCTGGGTGCCTATCCCGGCGCTCGCGGAAGTGCAGATGGCGCTGGAGGGTGCGGTAGCGGAAGTGACCGGTTACGAGGGCTTCGAGTTGAAGCGCATCATGCGCACCGGCACCGTCGCCACCATCGATAACCGCAACTGGGAGCTTCGCGATCAAGCCGGGCCGGTGAAGCGCCTGTCGCAATCACGCGCCATCGCGCTCGATATGGAATCGGCAACGATTGCCGCCAACGGTTTCCGCTTCCGCGTGCCATACGGCACCCTGCTCTGCGTTTCCGACAAGCCGCTGCATGGCGAACTGAAACTCCCCGGCATGGCCACGGAGTTCTACCGCACGCAGGTCGCCCAGCATTTGCAGATCGGCATCCGCGCGGTGCAGAAGCTGGCGGCGATGGATACGGAGAAGCTGCATTCGCGCAAGCTCCGAAGCTTCTACGAGACGGCGTTTCAGTAGGAATATCGCGCTGGCGCTATTTGTGTTTCGGCACGAACAGCGCCAGACTGGTCCCGATCAGGGACGAGAGAATGACCAGCAGGTGAACATTGACCGCCGCCTGCGCCAGCGCTGAAAGCGCCGCCTCGCCTGCGGGTGCGCCAAAGCCGATTGCACCGGCGGTTATGCCCGCCGGATACGTACCGACGCCCCCCGGCGCATGAACTGGCAGGACGGAGGAAAGCTCTCCACCTAGCGCACCGCCGAAGCCTGCGGGCAGGCTCAAACCTCCCATCAGCATCAGCACCCATGTCAGCACGGCAATCTTCACGAACCAGTTGATCAGCGTCACGCCCCATGCGCGCAGAAAGGCGCGGTTATCGACGGGCAGGCCCGCATGAACTTCCTCTGCAAGCCTGCCCGTTTTCGAGGAGGCATTTTTGCGAAAAAGCCCGAAGATCAATCGGCGCATCGCAAAGCCGAACACCGGCAGAAGAAGGAATACGGCCCAGCAGAGCCAGACAGCCGCACTTGCCTTTTCCACAGCCAAGCCGATACCCGCAGCCGCCAGCAACGCATGCAGATCGAACAGGCGCATCACCAGCAGCGCGGACGTTCCCCGCACCAGCGTCACGCCGAACTCCTTGCGCATCAGCAGCGGAAAGCTGGTTTCACCGCTTCGGAACGGCAGCATGATGTTGAGCAGATTGTGGATTTGAACGACGCGAAACAGCGGCGCAAACCGGGCTTTCGTTTCGTTTGGAAAATAATCGTAGATGCGCCAGGTTCTTAGCACATAGGTCGAAACCAGCAGAAGCAGCGCCGCAATCATTGCGCTCCACCCCGCCTCGGACCACAGCCGCAGCACCGTTTCCCAGCCCCACATCCATTGGATAAAGGCTGCGTAGGCCAGGATGACCAACCCGGTGAAAAGCGTCATAGCGTTGCGGCTTAGCCACTGTGTCGGTAACATACTATACGTATTCCCATCTGCGCGTGACCTTGACTGGACAAACGCCGCGCCGCGTCTTATCGGCTTTGGCGCATATTACCTATGCGTGAGAGCGTTTCGATTGAACAGGGACGCTCCAACAGGAGAAAGCCTCCGTGCCAGCAACGACCGCCCTACACACCGAAGTTCCGACAAGCACGAAACCGGAACTATCGCTTGTTGTCCCGATTTTCAACGAGCAAGAAAGCGTCGGTCCGCTGATTGAGCGCGTTTTGGAGGCTATGGCGTCCTATGACGCACAGTGGGAGCTGATCCTGATCGATGATGGCAGCACGGATGCGACGATCGCCAATGCCAAGTCCTATCTCTCTAAAGACGGCCTTGATCTCAGGATCGTGGCCTTGCAGCGAAATTTCGGCCAGACCGCCGCCATGCAGGCGGGCATCGATGCGGCGAAGGGAAGGCTGATCGCTACGCTGGATGGCGATCTTCAGAACGACCCGAAAGACATTCCCATGCTGGTGGCGGAGCTGGAGCGCCGCGAACTCGATCTACTGGTCGGCTGGCGCAAGAACCGGCAGGATGGGCTGGTGCTGCGCAAAATTCCGTCCTGGATCGCAAATCGCCTGATCGGCCGCATAACCGGCGTTCGCCTGCATGATTATGGCTGCTCCCTAAAAATCTATCGCTCATCCGTCATCAAGCAGGTGAAGCTGATGGGCGAAATGCACCGCTTCATTCCAGCCTGGGTGGCGGGCGTAGTGCCGAGCACCCGCATCGGTGAAATGCCGGTCACGCACCATGCGCGCCAGTTCGGCGCGTCGAAATACGGTATTTCGCGTACATTCCGTGTCATTCTCGACCTTCTGTCGGTCATGTTCTTCATGCGTTACAAGGCGCGGCCCGGGCACTTCTTCGGCTCGCTCGGCCTCGGGCTTGGCGCGCTTGCCAGCGTCATCATGCTCTACCTGTTCGTGGACAAGTTCATCTTCGGCAATGACATAGGCACGCGACCCATGCTGATGGTCGGCGTCGTGCTGCTGCTCTCGTCCATGCAGTTCATCACCACCGGCATCCTGGCGGAAATGATCGCCCGTCTCTACTACCGGGATGAGCGCACGCCGAATTACATCGTCAGCAAAGTTTTCTCCGACGACAGGTCTTGAGCCCTATGCGCAAAGCACTATCCCGCAATCCAGACGTCGTCATGGTTACGATTGCGGGGTATTTCCTGCTTGCGATCATATTCAGAACTATCCGTTCCCCCGCGCTTGAAGTGGACGAAACGCAGCAGGCACTTTTTGCGCAATATTTGCTGCTCGGCTACGGCTCGCAGCCGCCGCTCTACACATGGCTGCAATATGGCCTGAACGAAATCATCGGCGCATCCATCGCCTCGCTCAGCATTCTCAAAAACGGGCTGCTGTTTCTCTCCTGCCTGTTCTATTGGCTCACTGCACGGCTGCTGATGCCGGAAGACCGCGCTTTGCCGAATATCGCAACTCTCGGCATTCTGACGCTGCCGCCGGTATTCGTCATGTCGCAGCGCGATCTTTCACATACCGTTCTGGCGCTTTTTGCTGTCTCGCTGTTTCTCTACGGTTTCGTTCGAACGCTCAAGCAGCCAAGTCTGGCGGGTTATGTCTTGACCGGCATCGCCATCGGCATCGGCGGACTGGCCAAGTATAATTTCATTCCCATTCCGCTGGCAGCAATTATCGCGATCCTGCCGGAGAAAGATTTGCGGGCACGGCTTTTGGATTGGCGCCTGTTGCTGACGATTGTCATCGCCGGTGTCGTTGTCTCTCCCCATGGCCTCTGGATGTGGGAAAATCTGCACATCGCCACCGCCCAGACGCTGGGCGAGATGAAGGAAGGCAGCGAGCAGATCAAGTTCGACAGGCTGGACGGAAGCAAGGATCTGGTGCTCGCCGCCATCAAGGGAATTGCGCTGACAACCGCTATCTTCGCTGCGATATTCTATAAGAATATCAGGGAGATCATTTCTGCTAGCGATCAGTGGACGAAGGTCTTCGGCCGCATATTGCTGATATCATTCGCCATCGTTCTCCTCGTCGTTGTCCTGGTCGGCGTTACCCATATCCGCCAGAAATGGCTCGCGGTGTATATTGCGCTCCTGCCGCTTTATCTCGCCCTGAAAATCCGGGCATCCGGCATAGATGCCATGCCGAAACTCGGCTCCATGCTTGCCGTCACCGCCGTTCTAGCGGTCGGCTTCATCACTGTCCTGCTTGGACGGGGGCTGATTACACCACATTTCGAGCGGTATTCGCTGGTTCACATTCCTTACGATCGTTTCGGCGAAGCCGTACGGCGCGAAGGTCACACGGAACCGCAATATGTCATTGCGTCAGGTGGGCTTGTTGGCGGAAATCTGAAAATGCAGTTTCCGAAAGCACTGGTGCTCACCGGCAATCGCGATGTGGAAACCTTCCCCGCGCAGCTTCCACAAGGCGCAACGGTGCTCTTTGCGGGTACGAGTAACGAAGGGCAACGGCTGGATGATCCAGGTGCTGCGTTAAACAGTCTGGCTGCACGCGCCTCCCTGCCCGCGCCGACCGAAATCAGGAATATTGAAGTTCCCTACGCAGGTGCGGGAGGCAAGCGCCATTCCTTTTATTACGCCTGGGAAACGATTGGGCTGAAGTAAATTCAGGCCGCTTCGATGGTTGCTTCCACCCGGATCGGGAAGTTTACGGAACTGGCGATGAAGCATTTCTCGTGCGCGTCGTGGTGCAGCCGCTGCGCGGTCTCGATGTCGCCCTGCGTAATTTTTATGGCAGGCTTCAGCACCACCTCGGTAAAGTGCCCGCCACCATCCTTCGTCAGCACCATCACACCCACCGGCTCGTCCACATAGTCGCTCACCACGACGCCGGAAACCGCGCAGAAGTGCAGATACCAAAGCTTATGACAGGCGGAAACGGAAGCGAGCAAAAGTTCTTCCGGGTTCCAGCGCGAGGCATCACCACGGAAAGCCGGATCGGACGACCCTGCTATCTCCGCTTTCCCTTGGGCGGAGATCACATGATCCCGACCATAGTCGCGGTAGCCCGATGTCCCTGTGCCGCGATTACCCGTCCACTGAATATGAACGATGTAGCGATGTTCCTGTTCTGCCATTCTTCAAGCCCTTACCGTTTCACGCAGGTGGTCTAGCCCTTTGCGCAAAGTTTCGATGATCTGATCCAGCTCTGAATGGCTGATGGTGAAGGCCGGGGAAGCCAGCATCCGGTCGCCGGTTGCGCGCATGATCAGTCTGTTCTCGAGGCAATGGTTGCGCACGATCACGCCGATATCGTCCGGCTTTTCGAAGCGCCTGCGTGTCGCCTTGTCGGCGGTCAGTTGCAGGCCACCTATCAGCCCGATACTGGCTACCTCTCCCACCGTATCGTGGTCCAGCAGGCTCTGTAAGCCCTCTGTAAAATAGGGGCCGATATCGTTACGCACCCTGTCGACCAACCCCTCACCCTCGATGATCCGGAGGTTCTCCAGCGCAGCGGCCGCACAAGCGGGGTGGCCGGAATAGGTGAAGCCGTGATTGAAGTCGCCCACTTCCGTCAGCATGACCTCGGCCACGCGGTCTGACACCAGCACACCGCCGATAGGCAGATAACCCGAGGACAGCCCCTTGGCGATCGGCGCCAGATCCGGCTCGAAGCCGAAATGCTGGTAGCCGAACCATGATCCCAGCCGTCCGAAACCGCAGATCACCTCGTCCGAGACAAGCAGAATATTGCGCGCCTTGCAGATGCGCACGATCTCCGGCCAGTAGGTTTCCGGCGGGATAATGACACCCCCTGCCCCCTGTATCGGTTCGGCCACGAAAGCGGCGACATTTTCCTCGCCCAGCTCATCGATTTTCGCATCCAGTTCACGGGCAACCTTCAGACCGAATTCCGCCGGTGAGAGATCGCCGCCTTCCGCGTACCAATAGGGCTGGCCGATATGGGAAATGCCATCGATCGGCAAATTCCCCTGCTCATGCATCCACGTCATGCCGCCAAGCGAGGCTCCAGCCACCGTGGAACCATGATATCCATTACGGCGCGCAATCACCTTGGTCTTTGTGGGATGGCCAAGCGCCTTCCAGTACACCCGAGCCATACGAAACCAGGTATCCGTCGCCTCAGAACCGGAGTTGGTGAAGAATACATGGTTCATATTCGGCCCCGCGTGGGACGCGATCTTTTGCGCAAGCAGCGTGGCAGGCGGTGTCGTGGTGCCGAAAAAGGCATTGTAGTAGGGCAGCTCGTTCATCTGCCGAAACACGGCATCGGCGATTTCGCGTCGGCCATACCCGATGTTGACGCACCAGAGCCCGGCGAAAGCATCCAAATATTTCTTGCCCGTACTGTCATAGACGAACACGCCTTCCGCACGCTCGATGATACGCGTGCCGGAGGCGTTCAGCTTGCCCATGTCGGAAAAAGGGTGGAGATGGTGGGCGGCGTCTATTGCGGCGAGGTTGGATATCGTTTTCGAAACATCGTTCATCGCGCATGAGACTCCCAATCAATGCATGAGAGTGTGGCGACTGTAACGCGATTTGGCAAGGCAGCGTCAGGACGCAGCAATATCAAACGTTTGTGGAATCTTTCGCCACGATGACTTTGAGTTCACCTGCATGAATTTTCAGGTTCACATCGCGGTCCATCGGCAGCAGTTCACCGTCGATCACGCAGCGCACATCGTGGCGGCGCTTCGGGAAATGCAGTTCCGCCTCCGTCACCGCCATGGCCGTTACAGCCGAATTTTCCTTCAGTTTTCCACGCAGGATATCGATGGCGAGGCCCGCAACTCCGGAGGGCGTCAATGCTTCAGCCACGTAAAAGCCGAGCTGGCCGCGCGTAATATCATCGGCCACCAGCAGCGAGTTTTCACCGAACTCGTTGTTGGAGGCTGAAATTGCGCAGACCCGGCGGTGCTGCGTTTCGCCAGCAACCGTAAATTCCACATCGAAGACCGGTGGATCGAGAACGACGCCGATGGCGGCGCGAATATTCGCACGGATTTTACCGAGGCGGGACGCATATTCCATCTTGTCACGAATGCGCACCATGCGCGCATGAAGCCCCGCAGAAAATTGGTGCACGAAAGGGTGCCCGTTGGCGCTGGCGATATCGACGTTCTGCACATGACCCTTGGCCAGCGTGTCGACGGCCTGCCAGATGTCGAGCGGCAATTTCAGTGAGCGCGCAAAGAGGTTCATGGTTCCGGCAGGCACCACGCCAAGCGCAATTCCGTGTTTCCACGCGATACCAGCGGCAGCGGAAATGGTGCCATCGCCGCCACCGGCGATCAGCCCGTCTAGTCCGGTCTCATCCGCCGTGCGCTCCATTTCCTGCACGATATCCTTGCCGGATACCAGGCGGCACTCGATCTCGTGGCCAGCATCGGTGAAGACTTTTGTGGCGTGGTCGCAATAGGCATCCAGATCGGTGGTCCTGAAAGTACCGCCATCGCGGTTGAATATCGCCACCAGCTTCATATTGCCCGTCCAGCCCCTGTTGCGCGTAACGCGCGATTAAAATGCTATGATGTCGTTTCGGTTCCGTACACCATTGCGTGAAATTTCCTTTTTGACGAATCAATGACTACCGCGATGCACAAAACCATGTTATTCGAAAGATAAGGTCATTTTGGTGACCGCAACTTCCAGTCAGGGCAGATCGATGACCTTCGATCTTGCCCTTTTTT
This sequence comes from Agrobacterium larrymoorei, assembly GCF_013322225.1. GTDB lineage: Bacteria > Pseudomonadota > Alphaproteobacteria > Rhizobiales > Rhizobiaceae > Agrobacterium > Agrobacterium larrymoorei_A. The sequence goes on along the minus strand of NZ_JAAMFB010000010.1, from coordinate 10,003 downwards.
TCTTCTTCTGTTTCTTCGTGACCCCCATGACCGATGCGTGCCTTTCCGAAAACCGCCCCGCGGCGGGATCTGAAACCGTTGAGCCGTCGCCCGCTGCCACAAGTCTGACGCCCCTCTCCATCGCGCTGATCGAACTCGCGCTTGCTGCTGGAGGCTTCGGCATCGGCACCGGAGAATTCGCGATCATGGGCCTGTTGCCGGATGTCGCCTCAACTTATGGTGTCAGCGTCCCCGTGGCAGGCTATGTCATCACAGCCTATGCGCTCGGCGTCGTCATCGGCGCGCCGATCATCGCTGTACTTGCTGCGCGCCTCTCGCGCCGCGTGCTGCTTCTGTCGCTGATGGGCGTCTTCGCCGCCGGAAACATCCTCAGCGCCGTCGCCCCGGACTTCTGGACATTCACAGCCCTGCGCTTCATCACCGGTCTGCCGCATGGTGCCTATTTCGGTGTCGCGGCACTGGTCGCCGCCTCCATGGCTCCCATTCACAGGCGCGCCCGCGCGGTTGGGCGCGTCATGCTGGGGCTCACCATCGCCACGCTTCTTGGCACCCCACTTGCCACCTTCTTCGGCCAGATGTTCTCGTGGCGCGCCGCTTTCATGATGGTCGGCGGAATCGCAATTCTCACCGTCGCACTCCTCTGGCTGTTTCAGCCGCGTGACAAGGTGCAGGAAGGTGCCAGCGTCTGGCGGGAACTGGGCGCATTCCGCCGCATTCAGGTGTGGCTGACGCTTGCCGTTGCGGCAATCGGCTTTGGCGGCATGTTCTCCGTGTTCAGCTACATCGCCAAGACCACCACCGATGTCGCCATGATGCCGGTCTCTACCGTCGCCATGGTTCTGGCACTCTTTGGCATCGGCATGAATGTCGGCAATGTCGTGGGATCGCGTCTGGCGGATATTTCGCTAAACGGCACGATTGGCGGCATGTTGGCTTTCAATGTCTTCATCATGGCGCTGTTTGGTTATGCCGCCAGCAACCCGACCGTGATGTGCATCTGCGTGTTCCTCATCGGCTGCGGTTTCGCTGCCTGCCCGGCGGTGCAGACGCGCCTGATGGATGTAGCAGCCGACGCACAGACGCTCGCAGCAGCCTCCAACCATTCCGCCTTCAACATCGCCAACGCACTCGGGGCCTGGCTCGGCGGCATCGTCATCGCCATGGGGTATGGCTACGCGGCAACGGGCTATATCGGTGCCGTACTGTCCTTCGGCGGACTGCTGGTGCTGGCGATAGCCGTTGTGCTGGAGCGGCGGGAAAAAGCGCTGGCCTGACACCTCTCCCCTCATTCCTGTGCTTGTCACAGGAATCCAGCTGACGCGCGTCTGCGCGTCGAAAGAGTCTTTTCTGCCCAAAGACTTGGGCTGACTAGATTCCTGTCACAAGACCAGGAATGACGAAGCCAAGAGGCACCGCTTCCACCAGCAAACCAACCTTGCAAAAATTTCATATTTGCCCCGCTTGACTATTCCCAGATTCAGGCGCACCACAGGCCTTACGTGCGGGTAAAAACCACCTGGCACGGATATCCACGGAGCATCATTAGATGTCTAGCGACAGTAGTAGTCGATTGCCCTTGCCGAGACCGGCGAAGCGTGCCCTGATCTGACAGCTGTCGGCTCACCACGTTCCGCCGAGATCGGCGGATCGACTGGAAGGTGAGCAAATCATGAACTTTCACAACCTCTCCCTGAGAGCCAGCAAGGCCGCACGTCTTTTCCGCGGCGGTGACGCAGGCCCAATGACGATTGCAGAACGCGTCGATCAGCTGAACACTCTCGACGTCACGCAAGCCGTGGACGCATTGCTGAAGATGCCACAGGCAAAAGCCGTCGCCGTTCTGGACCGCCCGGAACTGCACCGTGCCGCAGAAATCATCTCCACCATTGCGATGGATCAGGCCGCCCGTCTCATCAACCTTATGTCGGATGACCGTGTGGCTGACGTCATGGCCGAGATGGACGAGGCCCACCGCACTCGCCTCTTCTCGCGGCTGGACCGCACCACAGCCGCCGCCATCCAGCATTTGATGACCTATCCGCCCCGTACGGCTGGCTCGATCATGACGACGGAGTTCGTCAGCGTGCCGGACGACTGGACGGTGGAAGAGACCCTTTTCCACATCCGCGTCGTCGAGCGTTCGCGGGAAACGGTCTATGCCATCTATGTGCTGGCCGAAGACAAGACGCTGACCAAGATTGTCACACTGCGCCGCCTCGTCACGGCGGAACCCAACGCATCCATCCTTTCCGTTGCATCCAGGGAAGGCGTTGTCTACGCCGATCCCTTGATGTCGCAGGAAGATGTTGCCCGCCTGATCCGCAAGCACGATCTGCTGGCCATTCCGGTCGTGGATGAGCACGCCCACATCCTCGGCATCGTCACCGTGGATGACGTGATCGACACCATGATTGCCGACACAACGGAAGATGCTCACAAGTTCGGTGGTATGGAGGCGCTCGGCAAGCCCTATATGTCCATGGGTTTCCTGGACATGATCCGCAAGCGCGCAGGCTGGCTTTCCGCCCTCTTCCTCGGTGAGATGCTGACGGCAAGTGCGATGCAGCATTTCGAGGGCGAGCTGGAAAAGGCTGTCGTGCTGACGCTCTTCATCCCGCTCATCATGTCGTCCGGCGGCAATTCCGGCTCACAGGCCACCTCACTCATCATCCGCGCTCTTGCGCTGGGCGAGCTGAAGCTTTCCGACTGGTGGCGGGTGCTGGTGCGCGAACTACCAAGCGGCCTGACGCTTGGCGCCATCCTCGGCGCTATCGGCTTCCTGCGCCTCACCATCTGGCAGCAGGCAGGCTTTTATGATTACGGCGAACACTGGCTGCTTGTCGGCTTCACCGTTTTCTGCGCACTGGTCGGCATCGTCACCTTCGGCTCGATCTGCGGTTCCATGCTGCCCTTCCTGCTGCAACGCCTGCGCCTCGACCCCGCCAGCGCCTCGGCGCCGTTCGTCGCAACGCTCGTGGATGTCACCGGTCTGATCATCTACTTCTCGGTCGCACTGGCGATCTTGAGCGGGACGTTGCTGTAAAATAAAAAGGTCCAGCCGCATCACTACGGCTGGATTTTCTTCTTTAATTTTACATTTTCAAATGATTATCGGCTTGTTTTCCGGTTTAGATTCCATTCACCGACTGCGCAAAGCACCTGCCACCGTATGAATATGCGCCGCACCGATGCCGCAGCAGCCGCCGATCATCGTTGCGCCTGCGTCTGCCCAGGAGCAGGCGAAACGGGAGTAGACGTCATCGGTCAGGTCGGCGCGGGTGCCGTGCAGGCCTTCGTTCGCCGCAGAATCGCCCTGTTCGCCTTCGAAGGCATTGGCATAAACGCCGATTTCCAGCGAGACGTCTTTTTCCTTGAAGACTGCAGAGCCGGTTTCGACGGCGGCCTTCATCACTTCCGGCTTAGAGCAATTGAACAGCAATGCGGCAGCGCCTGATCCGGCGGCCCACTCGGCTGCGGCCCGCAGGGTTTCGCCGGATCGCAACTTAGGCTCAGCGCCTTCAACCTGCTTGGCGTCATCATCCAGTGTAAAGGAAATCCAGAACGGCTTGCCGGTTGCGGCCACAGCCTCGCGCACGGCCTGACCCTCGGCGATCAGGCTCAGCGTTTCGCCAAGCCAGACATCGACATGCGGGCCAAGGTTTTCGACTAGCACTTTCAGATAATCCTGCACGCGCGACGGATCGAAATTCTGCGGCTCGTAGGAGCCGAAAATCGGAGGCAGGCCACCGGCCACCGTTACCTTGCGGCCCGAAGCATCCGCCGCCTCACGCGCCAGACGACCAGACAGCGAGATCAACTCTGCTCCCTCCTTCTGAAACCGTTCCTCACCGATGTGAAACGGAACCAGCGCGTAGGAATTGGTGGTGATGACGTCGGCACCGGCTTCGATGAATTCGGCATGGACCTGCCGGACGATATCTGGCGAATCGATGAGAGCTATTGCCGACCATTCCGGTTGCTTCAACTCTGCACCCAGCCGCTGCAACTCGCGGCTCATGCCGCCGTCCAGGATACGAATACCGCTCATGATGAAACTCCTTGCGAGATTACCGCCTTACCGGCACCTGGCGTTCGATGAAGCCGAAGCAGCGGGCGATGATGGCGGTTAAGATGAGATAGAAAATGGTGACGACGAAGAGTGGTTCATAGACCAACAGCGTATCCTGCCGCACCTTGTAGGCCACCGCATAAAGGTCCATCACGGTCACGGTGAAGGCAAGCGGCGTTGCTTTCAGCTGCATCACCACTTCGCCCGCAATGGTCGGCAGTGCGTTGCGGATCGCGCGTGGCAGCCAGATGCGGCGGGCAAGCTTGAACGGGCTCATGCCGAATGCCCTGCCCGCTTCGAGTTCACCTTTCGGCACCCCGAGCAGCGCGCCGCGCAGCACCTCTGCCTCGTAGGCCGCATAATTCAGCGTGAAGCTGACGGCTGCGAAGAAAAAGCCTTCGCGCAATATCGGCCACATGAAGCTCTGACGAAGGCCCGGCACCATGGGCAGCAGCGAACCGACTCCGTAATAGAGCAGCCAGAGCTGAATCAGCAGCGGCGTGCCGCGAAAAAAGGTGCAATAGCCGCGTGCAAGAAGCCTCGTTATTCTGCCGCCACTGACCTGCGCGAAAGCAAGGCCGATGGCGAGGATGAAACCGAGGCTAACGGAGATGACAAGCAGCGCAATCGTCTGCCATGCTCCGGTGAGCAGCAGCGGCCAGTATTTTTCGATCCAGGAAAAATCCATCAGCACGCCCTCAACCTAAAACCGGCTGGCCACGGCGGACATGCCGTTCGATCAGCCTGAAGAGGACGTTGGAAACGAGCGTGATCGCCAGATAAAGAAGGGCAGCAGCCATGAAAAACAGGAAATACTGCTTCGTGCTGGCCCCGGCCAAACGCGTGGCAAGCGCCAGTTCCTGGTAACCGACAACGGCAACAAGCGCACTATCCTTGGTAACGGATAGCCAGAGGTTGGAAAGTCCCGGCAGTGCATTTGGTAGAAGCGCTGGCAGAACCACCCGACGAAACCGAAGGAAAGGTGACATGCCGAAGGCGCGCGCCGCCTCGATCTGTCCACCGGGAATGGCCAGTATCGCTCCGCGCAGAACTTCCGTCATGTAAGCGCCCTGCACGAAGCCCAGCACGGCAACGGCTGCCACGAAACCATTGACCTCAAGCGGCGGCAAGCCCGCCATCTGCAACAGACGGTTAAGCCCATCCGTTCCGGCATAGTAGAGACCGACGATCAGGATCAGTTCGGGCACGGACCGGATCAGCGTCGTATAAAGATTGAGCGCGGCGACAAGTGGTCGGTTGCCGGAAAGCTTGCCCAGCGCGCCACCCATGCCGATGACGATACCAATCAGATAGGCCCCTGCGGAAATGGCAAGCGTTGCAGCGGCACCGGTCAGCAGCGTGCCGCCCCATCCCGGAGGATAGGGTGACAGAAGCTGGGCCATTGTCTCAATGCTTGCCATTAACCGCGCAAACCGTGCTTACTTCGCGCCGTAAATATCGAACGAGAAGTATTTCTTAGTGATCTCGTCATACTTGCCGCTGGCGCGGACGGCGGCGATGGCCGCGTTCAGTTTCTGCTTCAGGTCCTGATCGTCCTTGCGAACGCCACCGGAAACGCCGAGACCGAGAATTTCCGGGTCATCGGCTACGTTGCCCGCATCGGCGCAGCAATCCTTGCCTGCATCGCTTTGCAGGAAAGCGTCGAGAACGAGGCTGTCACCGAAAACATAGTCAATGCGACCGGCGGCCAGATCCTGAAAAGCTTCGTCCAGCGTCTGGTAGGTCTTTTCGTCGGCCACGTCCTTGAAGTATTTCGCGTAATAAGCGGACTGGATCGTGGCAACCTGAATGCCGATCGTCTTGCCCTTGACGTCTTCAGCCGTCGCGCCGGGCTTGCCATCCTTGGCGCCGATCAGCTTGCTTGGCGTGTTGTAATATTTGTCTGTGAAATCGATCACCTTCTGGCGCTCGGCGGTGTTGGACATGGAGGACCAGATCACGTCGAACTTCTTGCTTTCGAGCGCTGGAATAAGGCCATCCCAGGACAATGCGACGATGGAGCATTTCTCCTTCATCTCGGCGCAAACGGCGTCCATCAGGTCGATTTCCCAGCCCTGCCATTTGCCGCTCGCATCCTGCGAGAAGAAAGGCGGGTAGCTTTCATTCATGACGCCGAAGCGCACATCGGCGTGTGCGGAAAAAGCGGACAGTGCGAAGGCCGTACCGGCCATCAGCGAAGCGAGGAATTTCATCTCAATCTCCTGTTTTGAAAAATCAGTTGGCGAAAACGCCGGTAAATTCTCGGGCTCTGGCGCTGACGGGGTTGCCGAAAACCTGCTCCGGCCGCCCCTCCTCCTCGACGCGGCCTTGATGCAAGAACATGACATGGCTCGATACATCGCGGGCAAAGCGCATCTCGTGCGTGACCAGAAGCATGGTGCGGCCTTCATCCGCCAGATCGCGAATAACCTTCAACACCTCACCGACCAGTTCCGGGTCCAGTGCCGAGGTTGGTTCATCGAACAGCATCACAGCGGGTTCGACGCACAGCGCCCGCGCGATGGCCGCGCGCTGCTGCTGGCCACCGGAGAGAAACGCAGGATAAGCGTCCTTCTTTTCGTAAAGACCAACCTTGTGCAGCAGGGCTTCAGCCTTTTCGATGGCTTCCGCGCGCTTTACGCCCAGCACATGCACCGGTGCTTCAATGACGTTTTCCAGCACCGTGCGATGGGCCCAGAGATTGAAGCCCTGAAACACCATGCCGAGGCCAGTGCGAAGACGTTCCACCTGCCGCCAGTTCTGCGGCGCGGACTTGCCATTGCGGCCTTGCTTCACGGCCACTTCCTCGCCATTGACGATCACACGTCCACGGTCTGGAATTTCCAGAAAGTTGATGCAGCGCAGAAAAGTGCTCTTGCCGGAACCGGACGAGCCGATGATGGATATGACATCACCTTTGTTGGCCTTGAGCGAAATGCCTTTCAAAACCTCATGATTGCCGAAGCTTTTGTGGATATCGTCCACAGCAAGGGCGCAATGGTTTTCATCAGTCATCAAGAGGCCCCGACAGTATAAATCAATGCGCCCGTGTAACAAAGCTTACAGCCTGTGGCGCGCAACGAATGGCTCTATTGCACAGCTGGAACGAAAAATCATTGCGTAGTCACCAAAACTACAAAAATTGCATAAAATTTTGAGACGATCCGGAGTTTGACACCGGATCGTCTCTGTGAGCCCGCTTAAATCGGGCTGATCACGCCGCCCAAAAGCAGCCCCAGCAGCGCAATGCCGATGACGACACGGTACCAGACGAATGGCATATAGCTTTTGGTCGAGACCAGTTTGAGGAAGAACACGATCACCGCATAACCGACGAAGAAAGCGATGACAGTGGCAAGCGCCGTCGGGCCCCACCCGACCGGATTGTCTTCGCCTATGCTCTTGAACAGCTGATAGAAACCGGAACCGAAAACGGCAGGAACGGCAAGCAGGAAAGAGTAACGCGCGGCCGCCTCACGGGTATAACCGAGTAGCAATCCAGCCGTGATCGTACCGCCTGAACGAGACACGCCGGGTATCAGCGCCATGGCCTGCGCGAAACCGAAGAGGATTGCGTCGCGCCAGATCAGCTTGTTCAATCCGTATTTCTTCTTGCCGATCCGGTCCGCGTAACCGAGTATCAAACCGAAGACGATCAGCATCACCGCCGTAATATAAAGATTGCGCAGGGAATGCTCGATGGCATCCTTGAACACGAGACCGAGAAGCACGATCGGCACCGAGCCAACGATGATCATCCAGCCCATCCGTGCATCGGCAACATCGTATTGACCCGGCAGCCGCAGGTTTTGGCGCATCCATGCAAGCGCAATGCGAACGATATCCGACCAGAAATAGACAAGAACGGCGAGTTCCGTACCGATTTGCGTGATGGCCGTGAAAGCAGCGCCGGGGTCGGTGCCCGAGGGGAGAAATTCTCCGAGTATGCGCAAATGGGCGCTGGAAGAAATTGGTAAAAATTCGGTAAGCCCTTGAACCAGCCCGAGAATCGCAGCCTCGACCCAACCAATACTCATACTTGAAAATCCCTCGCTGAGAATCACTGCGCGCGAAGCTATGAGGCAATCCGGGCAGTTCCATGTTGCAGTGCGGAAATATTTTGACGGAAAGTGGAGGCCAAATGCGTCACGCCAGCTTTCGCGCTAACGCAGGAGAAAAGCAAGAGTCGCTTTGGCCAGCCGTCCATAGGGCGGGCGCAAAAGCTTGGGCAAGCTGAACCCTCCCTGCGAAAACACGCCTTTGGCGTGGCTCATGCGACGGAATCCTTCGATGCCATGATAGGCGCCCATACCGCTGTGGCCAACACCTCCGAAGTGCAGATCGTCCTGCACCACATGCAGCACGGTGTTGTTGATGCCGACATTACCGGATGTCGTGCGCGAAAGGATTTGTCTGCACACCTCACCCCCGTCTTCCCCGAAGATGTATAGCGCCAGTGGTCTCGGCCCGAGATTGATGTGAGCGATCACTTCGGAGATCTCTCGATAGCTGCGCACCGGCAGTATCGGTCCGAAGATTTCCTCCTGCATCACCGCCATATCATCGGTTGGGTTGAAGACGAGCGTCGGCGTCAGGACGCGGGCTCTCGCTCCGGCCTGCCCATTCCTGCCAACTGCCCGCAGAGTTGCGCCTTTAACGCGCGCATCTTCAAGCAGATCGTTCAGCCGGTGCAAGTGTCTGTCGCTGATGATCGAAGCATAATCCCTGCTCGCAGTCCCATCGGGATAGGATTTCGCCACCGCCTTGTCGAATTCCGCGGCAAAAGCCTCGACGTCCGTTTCGTGTACGAACACATAATCGGGCGCGACGCAGGTCTGCCCGGCATTGGCGAGCTTGCCGAAGACGATTGCTCCCACGTTATCGGTGGTAACATGCCCCTGCTGAATGATTGTCGGGCTCTTGCCACCCAGTTCCAGCGTCACCGGCACGAGATTTTCGCTTGCCGCCTTCATAACCAGACGCCCGACCTGCGTACTGCCGGTGAAGAACAGGTGATCGAAGGGTAAGCCACTAAAGTCAGCACCTACCTTCGCATCGCCAAGAACGACGGAGACCTTCTCCTCCGGAAATACCTTGGCAAGCATGTCCTTCATCAACTGGCTGGTTTTCGGTGTCAGCTCAGACGGCTTCAACATGGCGCGGTTGCCCGCTGCAATTGCCGTTGCCAGCGGCACGATGGCCAGGAAAACCGGATAATTCCAAGGCGACATGATGCCGATGACGCCGAGTGGCTGATATTCCACCCATGCGCGCCCGCGCTGAAATGTTGCCGCTACATGTCGCCGTTCCGGCTTCATGAACCGCTTCAGGTTGCGGCTGAGATAATCGATGGCCTGAACGATGCCGACGATATCCAGAAGTGCGGTTTCATAAGGTGAACGCCCGCCAAAATCCGCATCGACAGCGTCTTCGATCTGGCGGCGATGGGAGGTTACGACGCTACGCAGTGCCTTGAGATCGGCTTTGCGTTGTTCAAGCGACGGCTGCCCATTCCGCAAAAAAGCGTCGCGCTGTTTGGCTAAAATATCAATGGCTTCGCTCATCGGTCCCCCGCTCTGCCCTTGCGGGCTAGGCAAAGACCTATCAGATAAACGAAACGGAAAACAGACGGAGAAGCACCATGCGCGCCATCGGTTACAAGAGCTCTAAGCCCATTACGGAGACGGATGCACTGTTCGATTTCGAACTGCCCATGCCGGAGGCGAAAGGGCATGACCTGCTGGTGGAAGTAAGGGCCGTATCCGTCAACCCTGTCGATACCAAGATCCGCCGCAACCAACCGCCGGAAAACGGTCAGACCCGTGTTCTCGGTTTAGAGGTGGCTCAGTTTGTTTGAACAGTTTCGGGCGTTTCGCTAAGTGGATTTCCGCCTCGATTATGCCGCCACCATCATTGGCGTCAGCGCGTTGAAGT
>NZ_JAAMFB010000049.1 GCF_013322225.1 Agrobacterium larrymoorei | reverse complement strand
AGGACGGTGAAGCGGTCACCGACGGCATAGGCATGGCGGACGTTGTGGGTGATGAAGATGACGGCGAGGCCCTTCTGCTGCACCTGGTTGATGTATTTCAGGACCATGGAGGTCTGGGCGACACCCAGCGCCGATGTCGGCTCATCGAGGATCAGCACTTTCGCGCCGAAGTAGACGGCACGTGCGATGGCCACGCACTGGCGCTCGCCGCCGGACAGCGTGCCGACCGCCTGGTTGGGATCGCGGATGTCGATGCCGATCTTGCGCATCTCGTCGCGCGTCACCTCGTTGCAATGCTGCATGTCGATGTAGCGGAACGGCCAGATGCCGCGCACGGGCTCGCGCCCCATGAAGAAGTTGCGCGTGACCGACATCAGCGGGATCATCGCCAGATCCTGGAACACGGTGGCGATGCCGGCATCCAGCGCATCGCGCGGCGCTGTGAAGTCCACCGGTTTCCCATCGACCAGAAACTCGCCGCCGGTCGGCCGCACCGCGCCCGACAGCATCTTGATCAGCGTCGACTTGCCGGCCCCGTTATCGCCCAGCAGGCACAGGACCTCTCCCGCCGAGACCGTCATCGACACGCCGTTGAGCGCGATGATGGAGCCGTAATGCTTGACGATGTTGCGAACGTCGATGATGGGGGTGGTGCTTGTGGATGGTGCCATGGTTCAACGCTCCCCTGTCACGCGGCGGCGAATGAAGTTGTTGAAGAGAACGGCAAGCAGCAGCATCGAGCCGAGGAAGACCTGGAACCAGTCGGAATCGAACTGCGTATAGGTCAGCCCGATGGAGACCATGCCGAAGATCACCGCGCCGAAGAAGGCGCCGATGGCCGAGCCGTAGCCGCCCGTCAGAAGGCAGCCGCCGATGACGGCTGCGATGATCGCCTCGAACTCCTTCTGGAAGCCGCGCCGTGCATCGGTGGAACCGGCATCGAGCACGGTGATGATGGCGACCAGTGCCGCGGCACAGGCGGTCAGCGCAAACAGGCTGGTCTTGACGCGGTTGACGGGAACGCCGGAATTGCGCGCTGCATTGGGATCGCCACCTGCGGCGAATATCCAGTTGCCGGTTCTGGTGCGCAGCAGGACCCAGGTGGCCACCAGCGCGATGACAACGAACCAGACGACCGAGACCGGTACGCCCGTCACCTTGGGCACACCATTGTCGAAGGTATCGATGAGGCCTTGCTGGCCGAGCCAGAGAAACAGACCCTCGAACGCCTGCCCGGAGAAGATCTTCAGAAGCGGGCTGCCTTCGACCGCCGTGCTGATACCGCGCAGCTGCGTGGAGCCGCCGGTTGCCCACTTCAGGCCCACCAGCGTCAGCCCGCGCAGGATGAAGAGGAAAGCAAGCGTCACGATGAAGGACGGCAGGCGGGTGCGGATGACGATCTGGCCGTTGACCGCACCGACGATGCCCGAGAACAGGAAGGTGAAGAGAATGGCAATCGAAAGCGGCTGGTCGTAATTGGTCACCAGCACGCCGAAGATCAGCCCGGAAAAGGCGACCATCGAACCGATGGACAGATCGAACTCGCCGCCGATCATCAAAAGGGCAGCAGCGATGGCGAGGATACCGAGCTGCGACGCCGGGGCAAGGATCGTCATGGCGCCCGCCAGCGTGAACATCGATGGATCCGCCGTCATCAGGAAGAAGACGAGGACCAGCACCAGACCGGCAACCGCGCCCAGTTCCGGGCGGCGCATGATCTGGGTGATCACACCCACCTTGCGCAGGCGTTCATCCGCCTTTGCCATGGCCGGCGCCGGTGGCTTTGCCCCCGTCGGGCTATTCTGTTCGAGACTGGCCAATTGTTCCTCCCATCGATACTATGCATGTGCCCGGATACGGCCTCCCCGATGTCTCGGGGAGGATATCGAAACGGGCAGATTTTTTGCCTGGAGCAGGGCTTGCGGCCCTGCCGACGCGTCACTGCTCCAGGGTTTCGTCGTAACGCGTTATCCGGACGCAAAACCGCTGCTTTGCAATCTTGCCGGAAGTTTGCGTTAGCGGATGCCCTTGGCGGACAGTTCGACGACCTGGGCTGCCTTGTCCTTGGTGATCAGGTTCGGGCCCGAGGGAACGTTGCCGCCCGGGATCAGGCCGTACTTGGCGTAGTTTGCCAAAAACACCACCGGCAGGTAGCCCTGCAGGAACTGCTGCTGGTCGATGGCAAAATCCGCCTTGCCTTCGGAAACGGCCTTCAGGAAGTCCGCCGAAAGATCGAAGGTGGCGACATGGACCTTGCCGGTTTTACCGACATCGTTGACGGCTGCAATCGATGGCTCGCCGGCCGTGCCCGCACCCAGCGCCATGACGGTGTCGATGGACGTATCCGAGCTTAGCGACGCCTTGACCTTGGCGCGGATTTCGGTCGGGTCGTTGCTGACCGGAACAACCGTGCTGGAGCCGCCGAAACCATCGGCAAAGCCCTTGCAGCGCTGGTCGAGCGAGACGTTGCCCACTTCCTGGTTGACGCAGATGCCCTTCTTGCCGCCAAGCTCCTTCAGCTTCTCGCCCGCCGCCTTGCCCGCGGAATACTCGTCCTGACCGACATGCAGCAGCGCGCCGAGCTCCTTGGAGACATCGGAGCCGGAATTGATCGAAATCACCGGAATGCCGGCAGCAACCGCCTTCTTGATGGCAGGCCCGAGCGCCGAGGCGTCAGGAATGGAAACGATGAGACCGGCAGGCTTCTGGTTGACCGCAGCGTCGATCAACTGGCTCATGGAGACCATGTCGAAGGTTTCCGGCGCGCGGTAGTCCACCGTGATGTTCATGTCCTTGGCCGCCGCCGTCACGCCATTCTTGACCACCGACCAGAACGGGTCGTTCGCCTGACCGTGCGTCACCGCAACCAGCTTCATATCCGCCGCAACGGCGCCTGACGCAAATCCGGCCGCCGCGCCGAAAAGTGCAGCACCCGCCAAAAGAGCCTTCAATCCGTATCTCATGTCTTCCTCCCGATGAAACCATCTCCACCTCGTGGAGCGTGAAATGCCAAAGCGCCAAAACCGTCGCCATCCCCATCCAGACGCAACTCCTCTTGCGCAAGACAGGCAACAAAATCAGCCTA
>NZ_JAAMFB010000041.1 GCF_013322225.1 Agrobacterium larrymoorei | reverse complement strand
TGCCCCCGTCGCTCACCGCGTTGGGGGGAAGGTTCACATGGCTCAGTTCTCAATGGAAATTATCTGCCTAACCGGCTCAGTTCCGCATGGAAACCAACAACGGAGGCCTTTGATGTTGCGGTTGGAGCCTATTGGGTCTCCTTTGGCGGTATCCGCGAGTATTCACTTCTGCCACTGAAACGCACCTTATGTGCCGCGCCGGCTTACCTTGAAAAGTCTCCCCGAATTCGAAATCCTGCCGACCTCAGATCCCACAACTGTTTGAGCTTTCTGCCGACGGCAACACATGGAATTTCGTCGATAAGGCTGGCCTGACTGTCTCCGTGGAAATCAATCCCGTCATCTCCTCAAGTGACGCACAGATACTCGTTGATAGTGCGGTCAACAGCTCGGGAGTTTGTCTTGCATCTATATATACAGTTTATGACCAGTTACGCACAGGCAGTTTGGTTCGCGTTTTGCCGGATTTTAAGGTGTCGCCTCTCTGGATCAAGGCAGTTGTACCGGAGCGAAAGTCCGCCAATGCTTCAATCCAGTATCTGATCTCGTGCTTTCGAAAAGCTCTTGAAGCGGCGTCGGAGTTGGACGTCTGACTTCCTGTTCTCTATTCGCGGATCAGACAGCTCACGAGCCTGAAAATGAAGTTCCGCTCAGTCTTGATCTTTGGACATTTATTGATTTGTCGTGAGGCACTAGATGTTTAGTCCCGGGAACTGATGGGTCGGGTCGGGTCGGGTCGGGTCGGGTCGGTGGTGAATCGATCCGGTTCATTTGTCGGAGCTTGACAAATGAACCGGATCGATTCACCACCGACCCGACCCATCAATTCCCGGGACTAAACATCTAGGTGACCGACTCATAAGATCGGAGCCCAATCCGGATTGAAGCGAGTTGTACGGAAGCGAGGAAATTGTCGTCGCGTTTGTCGTATCGTGTTGCGACAGCCCGGAAGTGTTTGAGTTTGTTGAAGAAGCGCTCGACAGCATTGCGATGTTTGTAAAGCCAGGGGCTGAAGACGGAAATATTGACCCTGTTCGGCATAGGGCGGATACCCCCCCATGCTCCACGGGCTTTGAGGTTCTGACGCAGGGCGTCGCTATCATAGGCGCCGTCGGCAAGAAGGACGTTGCCAGTCTTCACGGTGTCGAACATATCCGCCGCCGAGCGTCCGTCATGAGCTTGACCGGCTGTCAGCTTCAACAGGATCGGGCGACCATCCGCATCGACAAGGGCATGGATTTTCGTTGTCAGCCCGCCGCGCGAACGACCCATGCAACCGGATCGCTCCTCTTTTTTTGACCGTTGGCGGCGTGTTGATGCACACGGATCGACGAACTATCGATCATTTGAATATCGCCGTCGTAAACTTCTGAAATTGCATTGAGAATACGAGCCCAGTGTCCTGCATGACGCCATCGGTTGAAGCGATTGACGCAGGTCGTATAGGGACCGTATCGCGCGGGAATATCGGCCCAAGGCGCACCGGTCCGAAGCCGCCAGAAGATGCCGTTCAACACCCGTCGGTCATCAACCCGCTTTTTCCCGCGAACCTTCGTCGGAAGAAGCGGTTCAATCACAGACCACTCGAAGTCCGTCAAATCAAAGCGTGCCATCACTGCCTCCAAATCGTAAGCGCGATTTTCCATGCGCATTGACGTAGGCGGCATCGCTGACCCGGCCGCTCCTGCGTAGCGATATCCAGCTCTATCAGGCGGCGGAGGTTTTGGAGAAGTTGAACGGCAGCAGGTCGCCGATGTCCGCCGTTTCGTTGCGCTGAGGCAACTCTGTGAGCACGTGGCGTAGCCAGGTGAGTGGGTCAACGCCACAGGCGCGGCAGGTCAGCATCAGACTGTAAATCACGGCGCTGGCCCTGGCTCCGTCAGCGGTATCGCTGAACAGCCAGGATTTTCTTCCAGTCGCAAAAACTCTGATGTCGCGTTCCAGAATGTTGTTATCGATCGGCATCCTGCCGTCGCTGATGTAGCGCGTCAGATAATCCCATTGGTTCATGCGATGCATTTGACTGTCGCAGCAAGGGCAAGCTTTCTGATCGTCAGGCAGATCGTACTCGACACGCTCGCGCGGCAGGTCTTCCGGCAAGCGTCTGCGGCCACGCTTCTTTCCCGCCGCGCCATCGACCGACGGCAAGCCTGTATCCGGGAGATCGGCGGCAACCTCGTCGCCATGATCAGGATCATCCTCGTCTGCGGCCTCTTCGGCCTCGTTGAAGATGCGATCGACGTGCTTTTCGCTGCGGGGTGCAAAACGATGCAGCCTTGCGAGCGCCAGTTCTTCTTCCAGCTTGGCGACCCGCTGCGAGAGCGCTTCCTTCTCGGCTTTGAGCGCGGCGATTTCGGCGGCATTTGCCGCCAACTGTGCCATCAGCGCTGCAATATCGGGGTCGCCGGCTCGGGTCATCCCAGTTTTGAATCTGAACCGCTTCGCCGCGTCAACTGATCAATACGCCGCCTCAGCCAGCGATCTGATACTGCCGCACCGGATGGCGCACCATCGCATCGATATCGATCCCGTCGAGAATCCAGTGCAGTTGCTCGGTCGTCAGTGTAACCACCGTCACCTCTCGGCGCGGCCACCGGAACTTGTCTTCGGTCAACCGCTTCAGGATCAGCACAAAGCCCGAGCGGTCGAAGAACAGCAGCTTCACCCGGTCACGCCGGCGATTGCAGAAGGCAAAAACTGCAGGAGCAAACGGGTCCAAAGCCATCGTCTCCTGGACCAGGACCGCAAGGCTGTTGATGCCGGCCCGGAAGTCGATCGGTTCGCGATGCAGGTAGACCTTCAGATCAGCGCCCAGTCTGAACATGACCCAACGCTCCTATGATTGCCGTCAGCCCATTCTCATCGTCATACTCAAAGGTCAGGCTGATCCCGTTCGGCAGAAGCGCACTCACCTTGGACGCCTGGCACGGCTTGCCCATCGGCACGCTCTTCGTCAGTAAATCGCCGCCAGAAGCCGCAGGCATATTTGAAGCAATCTGAACCGGAACGAATGACGAGACCGAAGGCAGAGGACGCTCCTCCATGGCCTTTTTTATCCACTTGCGCACGAGATTAGCATTCACGCCGTGTTCCCGCGCAAGTCGAGAGACCGAAACGCCGGGCTCTAAACACGCTGCGACGAGCTGATCACGCGAAGCAGGGTCATATCAACGGCGACCGTCGCGACTAACAAGCCGCACCTGCAGTTTAGGAGCATCTTCATCCATGATTTGGTGTCCACCTATTTTGGTGGACACCTCATGCCTGAGAGCACTGCGCTTAAAAAGGTGCGCAGAAATTCGCGCTTACCGCTGAGGAGCTTTGTGTAAAACGGCTTGAATGGTCAAACATTCAGGTTTCATTGGTTGCGGGGGCAGGATTTGAACCTGCGGCCTTCAGGTTATGAGCCTGACGAGCTACCGGGCTGCTCCACCCCGCGTTATATTTGAGCTGACGTTGGG
>NZ_JAAMFB010000042.1 GCF_013322225.1 Agrobacterium larrymoorei | reverse complement strand
TTCCAGTCGCAAAAACTCTGATGTCGCGTTCCAGAATGTTGTTATCGATCGGCATCCTGCCGTCGCTGATGTAGCGCGTCAGATAATCCCATTGGTTCAGGGTGTAGGACACGGCATCGCCGAGCTTGGTATCCGGTACGACCTTTGGCGCGATAGTGTCGAGCCACGCCTTTAGGGCGTTGAGGACAGGCAAGCTGTGCTGTTGCCGGAAGCGGCGAACGCAATCGGCCTGCGTTTCATCGGCGTCGGGTTTTCTGTCGCGCACCTGTTTTTCGATCCGGTAGAGTTGCTCGAAGAACCGGAGCGCCTGTTCCGGCGGTCCGCCTCCATTCTTTCGGGTTTTGAGGGCCTCGACGAAGCGTCGCCGGGAATGGGCCATGCATCCGACATGGGTTGCGCCATGTAATGTGCGCCAGGCGGTGTAGCCGTCGCTCACCAATATGCCGCGGTAGTCACCGAGGAAGGTCTGCGGGTGGACCTGACCGCGGCCCGGTTGATAATCGAGAAGCACGATTGGCTCGTCACTGTCCTCGCTGCTTCGATACGCTCACATGTACGATGTGCTGGTGGCTTCCTTGCTCTTTTCCTTCAGCACCTGAACGGTGGTCTCATCGCCATGAATGAGAGGCTGCGACTGAAGCCGCAATCTCAGCGCATCGTAGATGCGATGCAGGTGCCTCTCGCTCGAACCGATAACCCAGTGCGCGAGAGCACCCCGGCTGATAGGTACGCCGGCTCGTTCGAACGTTTGCGCCACGCGGTAGAGCGGCGTGCCATCGACATATTTGTGGATGAGTGCGAAGGCTAGCGTCGAAGCAGTGGCAATGCTGCCCGGCAATGGTTGCGGTGGCATCGGTGCGATCACGACAGGAGTGCTGATGCCGGTGCGGTCGCAATGGCGGCAGGCGTATTTGAACCGCACATTCTGCAGAACCTTTGCCTTGACCTCGATATGAAGCTGCTCGGTAACGGCCTCGCCCATGCGATGCATTTGACTGTCGCAGCAAGGGCAAGCTTTCTGATCGTCAGGCAGATCGTACTCGACACGCTCGCGCGGCAGGTCTTCCGGCAAGCGTCT